>DXMW01000003.1 GCA_019414045.1 Collinsella sp.
GGCCCGTGGGTTATACCCTAAGAGCAAACCACCCTTTTTAAGGGTGGTTCTGATTGCTTGGCTACAAAGGTTATGAGAAGCGAGCGCTTACAGGCGGTCCTTGTTCTCGGCCTTGACGGCGTGCGCCTGCTGAACAAAGAACAGGTCGTACACCACGATGACAAAGGCGCCAAAGTTGATGGCGTCGCCGCCAAACGCGGGAAGCGTGAGCACCGCCTGGGCAAGCGTGGCGACTGCAGCAACGATACCGAGCTTAAACGCGCCGTCAACCTGCGAAGGCTTGTTGGCACCCTTGATGCCCGCAACGCCCGCGGCAAGATCGATGAGGCCCTTGGCGATAATCACGGCCGCGGCGAGCATGGCGTTCGATTCGTAGGTGGACTCGAACTTGCCGGTCGCGATGCCGGCGATTCCAATGACGAGACTGGCGATGCCCAGAACAAAATAAATCAGGGCAAGGATTTTGAGAGTCTTGCGAGTGAAGCTCATGGCTGGTCCTTTCGATACGAGTACGCCAACCTGGCGCACCCTATGTGCTGCACATATGGTGAAGCACATTGTAGTTCAACGCGGCGATGCATGCGCCTGAAAGCGTCTCTTGCCTGCACGGTTCAACCTTTCAAAAAGGAAAGCTGGACGTAAGTCAAATCGATGGCAGCTCATGTGCGGCGCTGCGATGATGAGGCCGTGATAAGAAGTGAGTCTAAGGAGGAGCCATGATGTACGGACCAGAGCAAGTGCGTGAACCGCGGTCGTTGGGAAGGCGCATGGGTGATTCTGTGATCGCTGCCGTGTGCACGGGATTGATGGCGGTGCTTTGCATTGGGATGCTGTGGACCATGTCGCATGTGGGACAATAACGGACGGTTGGGTGCCAACTGAGGTGGCGCTCACGTATTCGTTTTGTTTGCTAAGGAGTGTCCATGGGCGTCGTCGATCCCTTTTCTGTTGCTCGGGCCGCGGGGCTTGAGCTGACCGGGAAGTCCGAGGGCCTCACGCTCACCGACGGCACGATGGAACTGCGCGCCGATTTTGGCCGCATGCTGCCACGACTCAAGCAGGGCCGCCTGCAGCAAGAGCTGCTGGTAAAGGTTGCGCGCACAAAAGGCATCGAGCGCCCATGGGCGATTGATGCCACGGCGGGCTTTGGTGAGGATTCGCTGCTGCTGGCGGCCGCGGGCTTTACCGTCGATCTGTATGAACAGGATTGCGTAATCGCGGCACTCCTCAAGGACGCCTTGGATCGCGCGGCAGATGATCCGGCGCTTGCGGCTGCTGTGGCGCGCATGCGCTTACATGCGGGCGAGGACAGCATTGCCGGTCTTCGCCATACGGCCGAGCTGATCAAGCAAGGTGAGCTCGCGGCTCCCGACGTGGTGTATCTGGACCCCATGTTTCCCGAGCGCACCAAGAGCGCGGCGGTGAAAAAGAAGTTTCAGCTCTTGCACCATCTGGAGCAGCCGTGCGCCGACGAGGAGACGCTGGTCGAAGCTGCGCTTGCGGTGCACCCGCGCAAGGTCGTTATCAAGCGACCGGTGAAGGGGCCGCTGCTTGCCGGCGTTAAGCCGAGCTATCAGCTTGCGGGCAAGGCCGTTCGTTACGATGTTTTGGTGCCGCCGCGCCCGTAGCTTGTGCACGATGGCTGGCGCTTCGCCAGCGCCGTGCCGATGCGGGGTCTATTTCCAAGGGTGCGACGTCAGGTGCCAGCCGCCGCAGTATTCGCATTTGTAGCAGGCCAAACCACGCCGTCCGCGGTTTTCGCAGTCGGCCATAACGGCCTCGGCTTCGGCGCGTGTGTCGTAACGGTTTTTGCGCTCGCACGACTTGTAGCGCCAGGCCTCGTCGCGCTCGGCGTCCAGGGCGTCGCGGCGCTCGTCCTCGCGTGCAAACAGGTCGCTCATATCGCCGCCGGTGGCAGCGCCCAAAAACTCGCTTTTGGCTTTTGACCAGGCGGCTCGCTTTTTGCTCCCCATCTGCTTCGCGCTCCTCTCCAAACGTTGGTATCATTGCTCAATCAAAGTGATACCAATAAACGTGAGGTCGTCGCGTAATGATCAGAAAAACCCTCGATACCGACATTCCCGCCGTCATGGCTATCTATGACGCGGCCCGCGCCTTTATGCGCGCGCATGGCAACGCCACGCAGTGGCCCGAGGGCACGCCTTCGGCCGAGCAGCTGGCTGCCGATATTGCCGCTGGTGGCAGTTACGTGTGCGAAGTCGACGGCCGCGTGGTGGCGACGTTTGCCTTTTTACCGGGTCCGGACGAGTGCTATGACGTGATTGAGGACGGTCAATGGCGCAGCGACACTCCGTATGCCGTGCTGCATCGCGTGGCATCCGACGGCACCGTGCACGGTATCGCGGCGGCGATGTTTGCCTTTGTCAAGGAATGCGCCGACCATCTGCGTATTGACACGCACGAGGACAACTTGCCCATGCAGGGCGCCATCGCCAAGGCGGGGTTCGAGCGTATCGGTATCGTCTATGTGTCCGACGGCACGGCGCGTGTCGCGTTTGATTGGCTGCGCGAGGCGTAGGAGCCAAGGCACGTATCATCACCCAGCTCAAATAAAAAATGGCCCCGAGTGGGGCCATTTTTGGTAAAACGCGTCGTTGTGGGACTCGCATTGTTACCGCCCCAGATGAACCCGGGCAGACAAAAAGGGGAGGTGCCGGCTTTCGCAAGGCGCGAACCTACGAAAATCGCCGCGCGGCAACGCGGGGCGATGAGCTCGGTCGGGGGATAGGGCCCGCTTCGCCCACCGGCCCGTAAATTGTATCATCCAGTGTGGAGCGTGAACGCCCGTTGCCGCGTGCGATGGGCTTGCAATAAGAGGAGAGCCATGTCGAAGCAAGCGGTCGTTGGAATCTTGGCGCATGTCGATGCCGGCAAGACCACGTTGGCCGAGGCCATGCTGTTCAACGCGGGCCGCATTCGCAAGCGTGGCCGCGTGGACGATGGCGATTCGCATCTGGACACTAACACGATCGAGCGCGAGCGCGGCATCACGATTTTCTCGTCGCAGGCCGTGCTCGACCACGGCGATACCCACGTCATGCTCGTGGATGCTCCCGGCCATGTCGATTTTTCTGCCGAGGCGGAGCGCACACTGCGTGCCCTGGACTACGCGATTCTGGTGGTGGGCGCCAACGATGGCGTGCAGGGGCACACCGAAACCCTGTGGCGCCTGCTTGCACGCTATGACATCCCGACGTTCATCTTCATCAACAAGATCGATTTGGAGAATCCCGGCCGCGATGTTTTGCTGACACAACTCGAGCAGCGTCTTTCCGAGGGCTGCCTGGATGCCAACGAGCTGCTGGCGGGCGGCGCCGTTCAGGAGGACGCTGCTGCGTTGGACGAAGCGGCGCTCGAGGAGTTTCTTGAAGCGGGTGAGCTTTCTGTCGCAACGCTGTCGCGCATGGTTGCCGAGCGCAAGCTCTTTCCCTGCTTTGCCGGCTCGGCGCTCAAGGACCAAGGCGTTGACGAGCTACTGGATGGTATATGCGCGCTGATGCGTGAGCAGGCGTGGCTCCCGGAGTTTGCCGCGCGCGTCTATCGTGTCAGCCGCGGGGATCGTGGCGAGCGCTTGGCTTGGGTTAAAGTGACCGGCGGCACGCTGCGCGCAAAACAGATGATCAGCGGGCATTCCAGTGCCGAGGCGTGGGAACAGAAGGTCGATCAGGTGCGCATCTATAACGGCGAGAAGTATGAGCTTGCCCAAGAAGTTGCTGCTGGCGGTATTTGCGCCGTGACGGGTCTTGCGCACGTTCGCCCAGGGGACGCCCTGGGCACGGAGCCCGCGGGCGATGCGCCCGTCATCGCTCCGGTCCTCACCTATACGGTGCTGCCGGGTGAACACGACGTTCATGCGGTGTTTAAAGCGCTGAGTGAGTTGGCGGACGAAGATCCCATGCTCGGCGTAAGCTGGAATACGCATCTTGAGCAGATCCATTTGCAGCTGATGGGCGCCGTGCAACTCGAGGTCGTGCAGCGGGTGTTGGCCGATCGCTTTGGCCTTTCGGTTGCGTTTGAGCCCGGCGGCATTCTCTATAAGGAGACTATTTCGCGGTCGGTCGAGGGCGTGGGCCACTTTGAGCCGCTGCGTCACTATGCCGAGGTGCATCTGCGCCTGGAGCCGTTGCCGGCGGGTTCGGGTGTGCAGTTTGGCACCGTGACCTCGACCGACGAGCTCGATCTTAACTGGCAGCGTTTGGCACTCACCAACGCTATGGAGCGCGACCACCTGGGCGTGCTGACGGGCTCGCCCATCACCGATGTGCGCATTACGCTCACGGGCGGCCGCGCGCATACCAAACACACCGAGGGCGGCGATTTTCGCCAGGCCACGTATCGCGCGATTCGCCAGGGTTTGATGCAGGCGCGCGAGGTCGGCGCAGACGTGTTGCTGGAGCCGTGGTACCACTTTGAGCTCGAGGTGCCGGGGGAGTGCGTGGGCCGGGCGTTGTCAGATGCCACACGCATGGGTGCCGAGTACGAGCCGCCGACGATGGCGGGAGACCGAGCGAAGCTTGTGGGTCGCGTGCCGGCATCCGAGGTGCAGGATTACGCGCTGGAGGTGGCTGCCTACACGAGCGGGCGCGGTCATCTGTACCTGGAGTTCGCCGGTTATGCGGCTTGTCATGATGCCGAGCGCGTAATCGAGACGGCCGCCTATGAGCCCGAGGCCGATCTGCCCAACACGCCCGACTCGGTCTTTTGCTCTCACGGCGCCGGCTACACGGTCAAATGGTATGACGTGCCCGCCGCAGCGCACGTAAAGATCGATCCCGCCACCTTCCGTCCCTGGCGAGCAGCAGACGCCGAGTTTTTCGGCCACATGTGACAAAGGGACAGCCCCTTTGTCACATGCTATTGGTATAACTCAGTATAAGTTGGTATAACTGTTACCAGGGTTTGCCAATCCGAGGAGGCCGATATGAATCCAAATCCCTTTAAGCCCACAGCTGGTAAGCGGCCTCCGATACTCATCGGTCGCGAGTCGGTCATCGAAGATTTTGAGGAAGGGCTCGACAACGGCGCCGGAGCGCCGGGCAGGCTCATGCTCATTACGGGAAACCGCGGCTGTGGCAAAACGGTTCTCCTGCGGGAGCTGCAACGTCTAGCCAGCGAGCGCGGATGGGCGGTTGTCTCCGATTCCGCTTCGCTTGGTTTGTGCGACCGCTTGGCCGACGCGCTTCGCTCGAATAAACCCGTTGTGACGTCAATGGAGTTTGGGCCGTCGTTTGGCCGGATGTCGGTCGAGGCGGCGCGGGCAAAAGGCGAGACATTGCGAGGGCTGGTCAACGAGCGTCTCAAGAAGCTCGGTCCGGGCAAGGGCGTCTTGTTTGCGATTGACGAGGCACAATCGGTGTCTATCGAGGAACTGGCGGCTCTTGCCGTCCTCTATCAGCAGGTGCTCGGAGACCAGGATGCCACGGGCTTGCCCGATAGCGACCAGCGCGGTCTTGCGCTGGCGTTCGCCGGCTTGCCCAGTATGGTTGACGATCTGCTCGAAGAGCCGAGCGTGACGTTTTTGCGGCGTGCCCAGCAGCGTACGTTGGGGGCAATATCTTTGCCCAAAGTGCGCGATTCGTATATCCAGACGGTCAAAGACGCTGGTCTTTACGTTGACGCGGAGACGGCGGACCTTGCGGCGCGCAAGAGCATGGGGCATCCCTATATGGTTCAGCTGGTGGGCTATTACATGTGGCGGTCTGCTGTCCGGCGTGGCTCGCAGGTCATCGAAAGGCGCGATGTCGAGAATGGCCATGCGGATGCCGTCTCCGAGTTCTACGAAGCGGTTGACGCACCTCTGTATTACGGTCTGCGCAGCCCTCAGCGCCTCTTTATCGAGGCTATGGCGGTTGACGAGGACAAGCCGACGCGCACGGCGGATATCATTGAGCGCTGCGACCGTACCCAGAGCTGGGCGAGTAAATATCGCGCAAGCCTGATTCGCGAGCGCGTCATCGAGGCCGCCGGATACGGCCTTGTGCGGTTTACCGTGCCCATGCTGGGCGAGTATATCCGCGACCGCGTTTTATGGCATGAGTAGGGTGATAAAGGTGACGGAACAGAAGATGAGCCCGCAGGCTATCGAGGTGCGCGGTGCACGTGTCCACAATCTCAAGGACATCGATATCGATATTCCGCTGGGGAGGCTCGTGGGCATTGCCGGCGTGTCGGGCTCGGGCAAGAGCTCGCTGGCGCTGGGAGTTCTTTATGCCGAGGGCTCGCGCCGTTACCTGGAGGCGCTCAGCACCTATACTCGACGTCGCCTGACGCAGGCCGAGCACGCCCAGGTGGACGAGGTATTGCACGTACCGGCGGCACTCGCGTTGCATCAGCGTCCCAGTGTGCCAGGCGTGCGCTCGACCTTTGGTACCATGACCGAGCTCAACAACAGTCTGCGTTTGCTCTTTAGCCGCTGTGCCCATCACGTGTGCCCACATTGCGGGGTGCGTGTGGAGCCGAGCCTTAACGTGGCTGCGGGCCTGTCGCTCACGTGCCCCGCATGCGGCCGCGAGTTCTACGCGCCGAGTGCCGAGGACCTTGCCTTTAACAGCGGCGGTGCGTGCCCTACCTGCGGCGGCACCGGTGTCATGCGCGAGGTGGACGAAGCGAGCCTGGTGCCCGACGAGTCAAAGACCATCAACGAAGGCGCGGTGCTTCCCTGGGGTACGCTCATGTGGGATCTGATGAAGCAGGTAGCCGGCGAGATGGGCGTGCGCACCGACGTGCCGTTTAACCAGCTCACGCCTCAAGAGCGCGACATCGTGTTCCACGGTCCGGCGGTTAAAAAGCACATTCTCTACGTTCCCAAAAACGGCGAGGGCGCCACGCCGCTCGATTTTACCTATTACAACGCTGTCTATACCGTCGAGAATGCGCTCGCCAAGGTTAAGGACGACAAGGGCCTCAAGCGCGTGGCGCGCTTTTTGCGCGAGGGGCCATGCCGTGACTGTGGCGGCACGCGTCTCTCCGAGGCCGCACGCCATCCCCAGGTGCGCGGTATCAATCTGGCGCAGGCCGCGGCTATGACGCTGGGTGAGGCGATTGAGTGGGTGCGCGGGGTGCCCGCATCCTTGCCGGCCGAGATGCAGCCCATGGCGACGGATATCTGCGATTCGTTTTTGAGCACGGCCCGTCGACTGGTCGATCTGGGCCTCGATTACCTTTCACTCGACCGCGCCGGTGCCACGCTCTCCACGGGCGAGCGTCAGCGCGTGCAGCTCGCCCGCGTGGTGCGTAACCGATCGACGGGCGTGCTCTATGTGCTGGACGAGCCCTCGATTGGCTTGCATCCTGCCAATGTCGACGGCCTGGTAGGCGTGATGCGCGATTTGGTGGATGACGGCAACACCGTGGTCGTTGTCGACCACGACACGCGCGTACTGGCGGAAGCCGACTATCTGGTCGAGATGGGCCCCGTTGCCGGAGCAGGCGGCGGCAATGTGATCGCCGCGGGCGCGGTAGGCGAGGTCGAAGAATCGCAGGGCAGCCGCATCGCCCCATTTTTGCGCTCGGAGCCTGAGCGCTTGCGTCCGCAGGTGCCTGACGACGAAATGTTTGACCGGGGCCATATCCGCATGGCGACCGATGCCATCCATACCGTCAAACCGCTCGAAGTCGATATACCGCGCGGTCGCCTTGTCGCGGTGACGGGCGTTTCGGGTTCGGGTAAGACGACGTTGGTGCTCGATACACTCATCCCGGCACTTAAGGCGCAGGCAGCCAGCGAGCGCCTGCCAAAACACGTGCGTTGGGTCGATGCCGAGGGCATTGCACGTGCCAACCTGATTGATGCCACGCCCATCGGTGCCAACGTGCGTTCGACGGTAGCGACTTATGCCGACATCCATGATGAACTGCGTCGCGCCTTCGCCCGCACGCCCGAGGCCAAGGCAGCCGGCTACAAGGCAGGCGCATTTAGCTACAACACTGGCGCTTTGCGCTGCCCTACGTGCGATGGCACGGGTTCGATATCGCTCGACGTGCAGTTTTTGCCCGACGTCGAGATCGTCTGCCCGGCATGTCGCGGCTCACGTTATGTAGACGCGGCTTCGCATATCCATCGCGAGGGCAAGGACGGGAGCCTGCTTACGTTGCCGCAGCTCATGGACATGAGTGTGGACGAAGCGCTCGACGCCACGGTGGGGCTCAAGAAGGTCCAGGCGCGCTTGCAGACCTTGCACGACCTGGGCTTGGGTTATCTCACACTTGGCGAGCCCACACCGGCGCTTTCGGGCGGCGAGGCGCAGCGTCTTAAGCTCGCGAGCGAGATGGGCCGCGTGCAGGATGATGCCGTGTTTGTGTTTGACGAGCCCACGATCGGCCTGCATCCGCTCGATGTTCAGGTGTTGCTGAGCGTGTTTGACGGCCTTGTTGCCAAGGGCGCCACAGTTGTCGTGATCGAACACGACCTCGACCTTATCCGTAACGCCGATTACGTGATTGACATGGGCCCGGGCGGCGGCGACGCGGGCGGGCAAATCGTCTGCGCCGGCACGCCGGGCGACATCGTGGCATGTTCCACAAGCATCACTGGCCGCTACCTATAACCGAATGTGACAAAGGGACCGTCTCTTTGTCACATTCCCGGAAAGCCTGTTTGGCGCAGAGCCTCGTAGAGGACGATGGCGGCGCTGTTGGAGAGGTTGAGTGCGCTGATGCGGTAGTCGTCCGGATTGACGAAATTGCCGCAGATATCCTGTTGAAGGATGGCCTCGTGGCTGTCTTCGGTATGCCCGAGCGATTCCTCGTGGGCTTCCCAGGCCTCGGCGTTGTCGAGTGAGTCACAATCGCGCAGCATGGGGATGCGCTCGCAGCGCGTGGGCGCCACAGCGAGCAGCTCCTCGGGAATGCCCGAGCTCTCGCTGCCAAAGACCAAAAAGTCGCCATCGCGGTAGGTGCTTTGTGCATAGGTGCGGCGCGCTTTTTTGGTCAGCAGATGCAGGCGCTCGTCGGCGGGGGAGAGATCGTTGCGCGCCAGGAAATCCTCCCAGCCGGCATACGTTGTCACGTCCAAGTTTTGCCAGTAGCCCAGGCCGGCGCGGCGCACCGTCTTGTCGTCGAGCGAAAAGCCCAACGGCTCCACCAGATGCAGGCGGGCGCCGGTGACCACGCAGGTACGGCCGATGTTGCCCGTATTGGCCGGAATCTCGGGCGCGTACAGCACGATATTGAACATGAATCTCCTTGGCATAGAACGAAAAACCACCACGAAGGGGACAGGCACCTTCGTGGTGGTTTTGGCGGTTACGTGGGCGGAAAAATGCCCGCTTCGATAAACCTAGGCGCGGTGCCAGTCGGTCAGGCAGGCATCGAGGTCGGCGATGAGCGCATCCTTGTCCATGTGACGGCCGATGATGCACAGGCTCGTCATGCGGTCGCCCGTCTCGTCGTCCCAAATCTGCATGATCTCGGGGTTCTCGTCGATGATCTTCTGCTTCTCGCCCTCGGGCGCGGAGTCAACGAACAGACCGTTCTCCATCAGGCGCATCTGGTGGCCAGCCTGCTCGAACATGTAGCACATGTCCGGATCGCCGGTCTGCCACAGCGGACCCTTGACGCGGATGACCTCGTCAGGCCACTCCTGCTCAACAAAATCGGTGAACTTCTGCAGGTCAAACGGTTTGCGGCGCGAGTACACAAAGGTCTCGATGTCGTACTCGAGCACCTCGGGGTCGTCGTGCTCCTCGGGATGCTCCATGGCCTCGATCCAGGCGGCGGAGTTGTAGGCGCGCATAAAGTCGAAGCGGTCGGTGTCGAGCAGCTCCTCCATGGGGACCTCGCCGTTTTGGGCCTCGACAATCACGGCGTCCTTCTGCAGACTGCGCACGATGGCCTTGAGCTCGGCAATCTGCTCAGGCGTGACGGTATCGGTCTTGTTGAGGATCAGCGTGGAGCAAAACTCGATCTGCTGGATGAGCAGGCTCTCGATGTCGTCCTCGTCGATATCCTCTGCCAGTAGGTCGCGACCGCCGTTGAACTCGTCGTACATGCGGGCGCAGTCGACCACGGCCACGATGTTGTCGAGCGCAAGCTTGGGCTCGCCGCCCACCTTGGCCTCGTCGCAGAAGCTCGAGATGGTGTAGGCGATGGGGATAGGCTCGCAAATGCCCGAGGCCTCGATGATGATGTAGTCGAACTTGCCCGAATCAGCGATGCCCTGCAGCTGGTTGGCAAGGTCGTCCGAAAGCGTGCAACAGATGCAGCCGTTGGTGAGCGGGATGAGGTCGTCGGTCTCGGAAAGGCCGCCGTCGGCGATGAGGCTGGCGTCGACGTTGATCTCGCCGATATCGTTGACGATCACGGCGGCGCGGATGCCGCCGTCGTTAGCGAGGATGTGGTTGAGCAGCGTGGTCTTGCCGGCACCGAGGTATCCGGTAAGCATGATGATCTTCACGGGTTTGTTGGGCATGTGCCCTCCTTTGTTAGACATGGCTTACAGTTGAATCTTATGCCAAACGCCTGCTCTTATACCCACGCGCCGGCAAATAACACAGGCTACTCCCAGGCTCCCCATACATCGGGGCAATAACCGACGGTGGCCTTTTTGCCGTTGCGCACGATGGGCTCGGCTAGAACCTGCTGGTTCTCGAGCAACTTGTCGAAGCGCTGGCTAGGGGTGAGGTGCTGGATGAGCGCGAGCGTCTCCTCGTCCTTGGCCTTGGGGTTGAGCAGCTTGTCGATGCCGCCGACCGCCTGCATCACGCTCGTGAGCTCTCCTTTGCTCATCTCCTTTTCCTTAAGGTCGATAAACTGCACCTTGATGCGGCGCTCCTTAAAATAGCGCTGGGCCTTCTTGGTATCGAAGGACTTCTTGGTGCCAAAAATCTGGATATTCATGTTCCGCCGTTCTAACGAATGAAGTTGGTGCGCTCGCGATCGGCCTCGGCGGCTTCGATGCCGGCAGCCTGCCCTGCCTCGATACAATGCAGGAGCCAAGCCATGTTCTTGCCGATGTTGCGCATGGTGGCCAGGCCCTCGGCGTCCTGGGCGGCCTCGCCCGGCATGGCACCAAAGACGTTGTTCCAGTATGTGGAGGCCACCACGGGCATCTGGTTGATAGTGAAGTATTTGTTGAGTACATCGAAGGTGGTCGACGTGCCGCCGCGACGGGCGACGGCGACCGCGGCACCCGGCTTGTGCACAAAGGCCTTGCTGCCAGCATAGAATGCGCGGTCGAGAGCCGAGAGGATGCGTCCGCTGGGATGCGCATAGTAGACGGGGGAGCCAAAGACAAAGCCATCTGCCTGCTCGGCGGCAGCGATGAGCTCGTTCACCACGTCGTCGTCAAAGGTGCAGCGACCGCCAAGCTTGCCGCACTGACCGCAGCCGATGCAGTCGCGGATGGGCTTGGCGCCCAGTTGGAATACCTCGCTGTCGATGCCCTCGGCTTTAAGTTGCTCGGCGACTTCGGCGAGCGCGCGAGCGGTGTTGCCGTTTGCCTTGGGGCTGCCATTGACCAAAAGAACCTTCATCACAAACTCCCTCTGCTGTCGGTGACTTCTGCGGAGGATTATCGCACGAGCGGGCAGATGGCGTGGGGCACGATGTCGGCCCCGAGGGCCCACGGCAGGCACGCTCACCAGGTACGAGCGGGATACGGTCCAGAGGATGTTGGAGTGCGGGGCCTCGTGCGAGCAGATTGTAAGGGGTCTGGGCGGGTCGCCCTCGATGGCGAGCTTTGAGGCCTTGGAAGGCGGGCTGCTGCGGCGGCTATGGTTTATACTAAGGCGGTTGCTATCGAGTAATTCATACTTGGTTTGATTCGATTGTGAATGCGTAACTAGGATGGAAAGCAAAGGAAACTCTATGGGAACAGAGGATGCTGTTTGCTTGATGACTTCGATTGCCTTGATTGTCCTTTCAATCCAATACCGAAGAGGAAGATGGCTCTGCTCAATTGCTGGATATGATGTCACAAAAAGGGAGAGCGAGATTGATATACGCCCTTACGCAAAGCTGATTTCTTCTGTGACGTTATGGATGGGGCTGCTGTTTTTCTTGTGGGCGGTAGAGGACTGGGTACGCGATTGGAATACCAGCGTTTTTGAAGTTTTGGTTCTACTTCTGTTCAGCTTGGCCTCTTTGTCGTTCGTGCGGCTCGTTAGGTTTGTGTTTATGAGGCGATAGCCAGCGGAAGTGGCTGGACGACAAAATGGACCAATGCAGCCAATTGTCAATAGAATTTGATAGGCTTGGCTTAACAGATTTACTCGAGGGCATATCCGTGGCGGGGGATAGGTTCTATCTTGTTGAGCACTTATTTGCATCAGGCAAAGTAAACTAAGAGTATCGAAACGGTGCCCCCGGGCCCCGGGAGGGACTGCGGGGACGTTCGGCTAACTGCGGGTACGACCTATTTGCCCAATGTGTTCGGTTGAGATCGGAAATTAACCATCATGCGCCCCATAACGCTAGTCCAGCTTGGTGCCCGGTACCTGCGGCGCCTCTTTAATCAGCGCATTAAGTTCGTTCAAAATGGAAACGGGCTGTCGGTCGACGGCATCCAGATGAAGCGTCGCCACGCGAAGGGGCGGCTGATATTCAAATGAGCCAAGGAGCACGGGCGATCCCAAGAACCGTTCGATTTCGTCTGCAACCGCGTCGGTCTCTTCGGGATCAAGCTCGTCAAAGAGCGCCACGAACATCGGTCCGGTCGAGCGGAACAGACGACCCTTGCCGCGCGAGCAATCCATGAGGCAGGCGGCGCTTTCTGCCAAAACGCGGTCGCCTGCATCAAAGCCAAAGCGGGCATTGACCTGTGCGATTTCGTCGATTTTAATGGCGATTAAGCCCGCGTTTCGTGCCACGCGACGCATCTCGCCAATGGCGTTGACCAGGGCGTGGATATCGCCCAGACCGGTCACGGAATCGGTCGTATCTGCCAAGCTTCGGTTGGTGACAATGCCCACATACATGTTGGGCTCGGTATCGGTGCCGTCCAGGCGGTAACCCGTGCAGTCGCAAAGCGCGTATTTTCCGGCGGTATTCATGACGCGATACTGCATGCAGTGGAAGTGCCACGTGCCGTTTACCACCATATCGAGCTCGGCACGTACGTTGTCGCGGTCCTCGGGGTGAACACGGGCAAGCCATATATCGAGCGAGTTGTAGGGATGCTGGGAGGGTAGGTCAAAATCGCGCACGGCATTAACCGACCATTGCGATTCGCCGGTGTCGAGGTTAATGATGAATGGATAGCGTGTCTCGGAGCTCATGGAGATCGCTTGAAACACTCGGTCGTTGCAGGGGGGTTGTTCGGTGATCGGGCGTTGCAGCGCATCGCCTTCTTCCGGTTGTTGCACACGGTACATGAGCTTGTAGCGATACATTTTGCGGTCGGCGTCCTTTGTCATCTGGCGACGCGTATCGCCTGCAAGTGGGTCGACGCGCGAGCAGCCAAAGCTAAAGCTGGCGATCATGGGCGCCTTGCCGCCTGATGTTGCCTCGATAAGATTGGCACGCGTCCGCTCCAGGCGCTGCTCGAGCTCGGCTTCGTCTGTCGTGGGGGATATAAGTACAAATTCGTCTCCACCGATACGGAACAGCAACTCATCGTGCTCCATTGTCTCGGTGAGTGCGCGGCAGATGCTCAGAATGTAGCGATTGCCCTCGGCGTGGCCAAACTTATCGTTGCAATGCTTGAGGCGATCGATGTCAATATAGGCACAGGTGAAGGGGGTGCCTTTGCGCCAGAGCTGATCGACATGGCGGTCGAGTCCGCCACGGTTGCCAAGATTGGTGAGCGAGTCGATATAGGCGCCGTGCTCAAGCAGCTCGCGTTCTTGTTGCAGGATGGCGAGCGTTTTCTGCAGTTGTTCGCCGATGGCACGCAGCTCCGGGGGCAGCGCAGCGACATCGAGCTCGGCGGTTGAGGCCCCGTTCGCGAGTCGCTGAAGATGGGTAATGATTGATTGCTCGCCCAGGCGATACGACTCGTTCATGATGGATAACCTCCTTGGGTGACAGGACGCCCCGTATCATATCCCCAATTCGGTTTGAATTGGGGATATGAGTTAGCCAATGGGGACAAATGCTCCCCTAGACGGTGGTGTTTTGCGCGCGAGCGTATCAGTTGCCGGCGCCGCCATCGAGCAATGCCTCAAAATCCTCCACCGGCATGGGACGGTGGTAGAGGAACCCTTGTGCGTAGCGGGCACCCATTTGGCGCAACATGTTCGCCTGCTCGTTTGTCTCGACGCCTTCGATTACAACGGGCAGATGGAGCGATTGCGCCATCTCGAGCATTGATGAAACGATTTGCGCGCTACGGCTTTGATCGCGGTCGGTGGGCACAAACGTGCGATCAAGCTTGATGACGTCGACGTTGACGTTCTTGAGCATCGCGAGCGTAGACTGGCCGGTGCCAAAATCGTCCATGTAGGTCGAGAAACCGCGAGTGTGTAGGTCGGCCGTCAGCTTATCCACGGCCTCGGACTCTCCCGTATAAGCCGTCTCGGTGATCTCAATGCGCATGAGCTCGGGCGGTAGGTTGTATTGGGCGGCAAGCGCCCCCATATGCTCGGCGACGTCGCAGGCAAGGATATCCACGCGCGACACATTGAGCGAGATCGGAACTACGCGCAGCCCTCGATCGATGCACTCACGCAGCCACGAGGCGACGCCCTGCCAAACATATTTGTCGAGCGTCACCACAAAACCGCTTTCCTCGAGAGCGGGGATAAAGGTGGTAGGTGAAATGAGGGAGCCATCCTTGTCAATCCAGCGTGTGAGCGCCTCGGCGCCAACGATCTCGCCGGTTTCCATGTCGACCTGGGGCTGCAAGTAGTAGGTAATGCGGCCGTTTGAGAGCGCATACTGGAATTCGGTCAGCGTGCGGTGGAACGCGATTTCGTGTTCGTATTCCTCGGGGCGGAAAATGGCAATGCGCTCCTTAAAGTCGTTTTTTGCGCGCCGATTGGTAAACATGGCCTTGGCCTGCGCATCGATGGTGATTTCCTCGTTGGAGTCGATGGGGTAGACGCCCATGGACGGCCAGAAGCCCACGCCGTCATCATGCTTGGCCACGGCCTGGCGAATGCGGCTATAGATCTGATGGACGGTGTCGTGTTCAAAGGGGATGAGTACGCAAAAATCGTCTTGGCCCCAGTACCCTGCGACGCCCATGGCGGCATTCTCGATGTCCTTGAGAACCGTGCCCACATCGGCGAGTACGCGGTCGCCCTCGGCCTGTCCGTGCCATTCGTTGAACAGTCGCATGTGCCCCATATCGACGGTGGTGATACACCAGGCGCCGTTGCGCCTTGTCTCGAGAAATTCGTTGGCGCGGCGCATAAACTCGCTGGGTCGATAGAGACCCGTGAGCGGATCGATGCGTTCGGCGATGGCGCTTTTGCGCTCCACCTCGGGTATGGGGAGGCTGTCGTTGGGAACAAGCCCGCCGGCCGTGCGAATGCGACGGTCGAGTTCGCCTAAAACGGCGGCCGTTTGATTGGTCAGGTGCTCGTAAAAGGCCGGAACGACAAGACAGACGGGGGTAATAGTGTCGCCCGCGATTCGAACGGGAGCGAAAACGGCCTCTTTGAGATGTTGGATCAGTTGCTCGAATGCTTCGTGATCCAAATTGTTGCTAAGCACGACGAACTGGGCGTTGCGTGAACGGAAGACGCGACTCCTGCCGCGAGTAATCGACAGCATGCGGCCTGCGTATTCGGCGAGCATGTTGTCGACGGCCTCGGCCCCGTAGAGCTCGTTGAGCTTTGCCGTGCCGCGAACGCGCACTGCTATAAGCCCCGTCTCGCAACGGTCGCGACGGCAGGCATCGATAGCGTTGATCAGCGTGCGCTGCGTTCCGAGACCCGTGGCGGCGTCGACGGTCTCGGCAAGCGAGTGGTTGACGAGCTCGCCGACATAGAGCGAGGGGACATTTCCGTCGCCGTCGATACGAAACCCGCGAGCACGGCCGAGGATGTAATCGCCGGCGGCATTGCGCACGCGGTACTGCATGACGTGACGATGTTTGGAGCCGTCATAGATTTGGTCGATGTCGTTGGTATAGGCCTCAAGGTCATCGGGATGGACACGCGTTTTCCAATAATCGTGACAGTTGTCTATATGCTCCGAAGGAAGACCAAGATCGCGCAAGGCGCCTTGTGACCAAAGGGTTCGATGTTTGTCCAAGTTCTCGATAAAGAAATAGCGGCCTTCGTTGAGCATCGAAAGGGCGTCGAAAATTCGATCGCTTATTTCGAAGTCGTCGGTGTGGGCTTGTGCGATATTGCGTCGATCAAGGTGCACGGCATGACGTAGCTTGTAGTCGTACATGCGATGGTCGGCATCGTTCGTCAAGCGATTGGGGGCTTCGCCCAGGGCGGGGTCGGCGTGTGCCACTCCGTAGCTAAACGAGTGAGGCATCTCGGCATCGTTGTTTTTGAGCAGGACCGTTCGGCAGCGTTCCAGACGTTCGGCGAGGTCGTCCTCGGTTGCAATCGTAGACAGGATGGCAAACTCGTCGCCTCCCAGACGAAACGCCGCTTCGTCCACCTCCATATACAGCTTGAGATAGAGGCTTACCTGCAAAATATAGCGGTTGCCCTCGTCATGGCCAAAGACGTCGTTGCAGTGCTTGAGATTGTCGATATCGATGTACGCCATGGTAACGGGGGTGTCCTGCTCCCAGAGCTCCTCGAGGGAACGGGCAAAGCCGCCGCGGTTGCCAAGCCCGGTAAGCTGGTCGGTAAAGGCGGTCCTGACCAGATCCTCCTGACGCTTGAGAAGGTCGCGGACGGTCTTTTCGAGCGTTTCAGTGTAATTGCTGGGGGTATCCATGCTGTAGGCGGCTTTCTGGGGTCGGGGCGGATTGCGTCGGGCGAGCTCGTTGTGCACACGCGTTGTTGCTCAACGCCTCGCGTGTTTCCAAGCCCCCGCCTTGCTGCGTCGTTGGGTTTATTTGTCGGCTGACGTTCGTTGCTGATAACTACTGAGTAGTATAAACAAGTGTATGGAATTATGCAGGGGTGCCCATGTTGCGGGCGGCCATTATTCGCCAAACGGTAACGCGACGATGTTCGATGAAAATGCGACTGAGGCGATATATGTTGACGGGTATACTTGTTTCGTTTTAAAACGCAGGAACGGAGATGGTCGCATGGCACAGCCAGATACGACGCCCACGGTGGGGCTTGCGCTCGAGGGAGGCGGCTACCGCGGTATGTATACGGCGGGCGTGCTCGACGTATGGATGGAGTGCGGCCTGACCTGTGACCATATGGTGGGCGTCTCGGCGGGCGCGGCGTTTGGCTACAACTTTAAATCGCGCCAGATTGGTCGTGCCATTCGCTACAACAAGGCCTATTGCGCCGATAAGCGCTATGCGGGTGTAGCAAGCTGGCTGCGAACCGGCGATATGTTCAATGCAGATTTTGCCTATCACGAGGTGCCCATCGAGCGCGATCCCATCGACCTGGAGACATATCGTGCCTGCCCCATGCGGTTTACGTGCGTGTGTACCGATATCGAGACGGGCAAGGCCGTCTATCACGATCTGCCGTATGGCGACGAGCGCGATATCGAGTGGATTCGGGCGTCGTCTGCTATTCCCGTGGCAACGCGTCCTGTCGCCATTGAGGGGCATAAATATCTGGATGGCGGCGTGGCCGATTCCATTCCCAGTGCTTGGCTGTTTGCGCAGGGGTATGACCGCAATATTGTGGTACTCACGCAGCCGGCGGGCTTTGTGAAGCAGCCCAACAGCGTGATGCCCATGCTGCGGCGCGTGTTCCGTCACTACCCGGAGTTTGTGGCGGCGCTTGAGCATCGGCATGAGGCCTACAATGCCACGCTTGATGACCTGGCACGTCGCGAGGCTGCCGGCGAGGTCTTTGTGGTGCGGCCGAGCGAATCGGTAAAGGTGCCGTCGCTGTGCCGCGAGCCCGATGAGCTTGAGCGTATCTATCAGATTGGCCGCCACGATGCGGAGGCGTCTTTGTCCGCGCTGGAAACGTATCTGGCGGGGTAGGACAAGCTGCCGCGGACTCGGCGGAAAGCGCGTCCCAGAATGAGCGCTCAGAACGGGCTACAGTTTCCCAAACGGTGGGGTTTCGGAAAGTTCGTCCCGGAATATGCGTTCAGACTGGGATGCGGTTTCCCGTTAAGTCTCTATATGGAAAGCGCATCCCAGAATGGGTGTCCAAACTGGGATGCGCTTTCCATTGCTGAAGATATGAAGCTGCAAATCGGCTGCTCGACTTATGCTTATGCCTGCTGCCAGGTATCGACGAGCTCCTTGGCTGCGGCGTGGGGGTCGTCGGCGCTGCAGACGGCGCTCACTACGAAAAAGCCGTCGACGCCAGTGGCCTTGAGCTGCGGTAGGTCGGCCGTCTTGACGCCGCCGCCCACCACGATGGGCACGGGGCTTGCCGCGTGGAGTGCGGCCAGGTCCTCAAAGCTCTTGGTGATGATAGAGCCATCTGCCGCGCGTCCGCAGTCGCGCTTGGTCTCGGTCTCGTGGAGCGGGCCGATGCCCAGGTAGTCGACCAGACTCATGTCGGCGGTCTTGACGTACTTGAGCATTTCCTTGCAGCGGGCCGAAAGGCCCACGATGGCATCGGGGCCCAGCAGCTTGCGACAGACCTCGACGGGAATATCGCTCTGACCCACGTGCACGCCGTCGACAGCAATACCCTGCTCGCGCGCGGCAAGCACGCAGTCCAGACGGTCGTCGATGAGCAAGGCGACCTGACCGGTCTTGCCGGCCCGTGCGATTGCCTGCGCGGCGTCGCCGGTCAGCGCGATGATCTCGCGGGCACTTGCCACCTTGGAGCGCACCTGGATGCAGGTAAAGCCGGCGTCGAGTGCCTGGGCCACCACATCGCCCACGGGGCGCCCGAGGGTGTTTTCGGGGCCGAGTACCAGATAGGCCGAGATATCAAGGTTGTCGCGGATGCTCATCGTGCTTCCTCCTGCTTTTTGATTTGTGCTTCCATGCGCTCGAGTTTGCCGGTCATGGTGTCGGTAAATCCGGGTCGAATATCGGCTTTGAGCACGACTTCGGTGCGGATGCCCTTGCTCGCCAACACAAAGGTCGCGTCGCGCACGACCTGCATGACCTCGTCCCAGTCGCCTTCGATCTCGGTGAACATCGAGGTGGTGCGGTTGGGAAGACCGCTCTCGCGAATGACGCGCACGACCTCGGCGACCTCGGCGGACAGCTCATCGCCGGTGCCGCATGGGGCGATGGCCACGGCGACGAGCGTGTTCATGCCGGCATTGGTTGCGGGCTCGGACATGGCTTATGCCTCCTCGAGCTCGAGTTGGTTATCGGCGATGTCCTGGGCGGTTGCGCGATAGAGCTCGTCGATAAAGGCGACCTTAAAGCTTGCCGGGGCATCGGCGACAGCGGCGGCACGCGTGCCGGCAACGTTGTAGACGGCGGTGCCACAGATGGCTGCCGTAAACGGATCGGCAGCGCAGGCGTACACAGCCAGCACACCGCCCTGCGAACAACCGCAGCCGGTGATCTTGGACATGAGCGGGCTGCCGCCGTAGGACTTGGCTACCGTCGTGCCGTCGGTGATCAGGTCGACTTCGCCCGAGACCACTACGGCGCCGCCGGTGTAGCGAGCGAGCGCCACAGCGGCATCGCGGGCGGCGTCGACCGTGTCGGTGGTATCGACACCGCGCACGCGGCTCAGATCGGCTGTCTCGCCCTCAAGACCCCACAGGCCGGCGAGCGCGATGATCTCGGAGGCGTTGCCGCGCACGATGGCGGGCTTGTACTGCTTGAGTTCGTTTACCAGCTGGGTGCGCAGGCTACCGATGCCCAGACCCACCGGATCGAGCACCCAGGGCTTGCCGGCGTCGTGTGCCGCCTTGGCCGCGCGGGGAATCGTCTGTTCGTAGATGGGGAAGAGCGTGCCCATGTTGAGATAGATGGCGCCGCCGCCGGCAACGAGCGCCTCGCCCTCGTCGGGCAGATAGACCATGGCGGCCGAACCGCCCACGGCGAGCTGCGCGTTGGCGACAAAGTCGATCGTCACCGTGTTGGTGATGGAGCCGGCCATCGGATTGGTGGCGCGAATCTCCTCCACGGCCTTGACCATATGTTGCTTAAGCTGTTCCGAATCAATCACTGCACATGCCTCCTTGGCATAGAAAAGGGGCGCTGTGCATAGACAGCGCCCCTGTAAAGGCGGCATGCTCCCTACGCCAGCATTAACTGACAGGTTCAAAGGATTGGGCCCTATGCCCTCTCAGCCTTGTGGTTTGCACCGCCGGCACTCCCGCATCGAATCTGTTGTTCCCTATACTAGCGCACCTGCCAAAAAGGGACAGATTTATTTTGGCAGGTGGCAACAGGGGCGCTGCGTTTTCCCAGATAAAACCTGCCAAAATAAACCTGTCCCTTATTGGTAGGTCGTTACAATGGTTACGGTGAAAATGACTGGGGGACTCTATGATCAAACTTGTGCTGACCGATATGGACGATACGCTGATTCCAGCCGGGCATGACGGCGCCAGTGACTACGCCATTGAGGGTATTCATGCCATGCAGGCGGCGGGTCTGCACTTTGGCCCGGTTTCGGGTCGCCAGCCGTCCGCGATGGGCTGGATGTTTAAAAATCGTTCCGAGTGCTTTTCGACCGGTGCGTTCTGCAACGGCCAAGTGATGTTTGTCGACGGCGAAGTAGTCGCTTCGCGTGCGACCGACAACGATGCTCTGATGCGTCTGGCCGATTACCTCGAGCAAGAGACCGACGATACATTTCTAAAAGTCTACAGCCTGGGCGATGACTTTTGGGGCAACGATGCCTATTGCGTGACGAGCAATCCTGAGCGCGTTCGTCGCGCCATGGAGTCGGGCGGCAACGCGTGGCTCAAAGGCGAAGAGGCCCCGTGCCGTCCCGTCGTCGATGACGCGCCGGTGTTTAAGGCGAATATCTGGAGTGCCCGTTCGCGTGAGGAGCTCGCGGAGCTACGCGAGCGCGTTGCCGCTGAGGTGCCGGAACTCTCGCTTGTGTTTCCCAACAACCGAGTGCGTCTGTTCGACATCCTTCCGGCTGGTTGGGACAAGGGCTGCGCTGCGCTGGAGCTGGCGCGTGCTTTGGGCTTGACGCCCGACGAGGTGGCCGTATTCGGTGATTCTGATAATGATTTGCCCATGATCGATGCCGTTCCCAACTCCGTTGCAGTCGCCAATGCCAACGAGGCCGTCACGGCGGCAGCGCGCTGGCATATCGGCACTGCGGCAGACGATGCGGTCGCCGGGGCTCTACATCAGATCGCCGCCTGCGCCGCGACGGGGGAGATGCCGTCGTTTATGCGCCTGCCGGGTACTGCCGACGCGAATCTCACGAACAGCTAAGGAGACAGCCATGAAGCTCCAGCAGCTCAGATATGTCGTCAAAGTTGCCGAATGCGGCAGCATTACCGAGGCCTCGCGCCGGCTCTTTGTGTCGCAGCCTTCGATTACCGCATCGATCCGCGATCTCGAAAACGAGATGGGTGTGCATATCTTTGAGCGCACCAACAAGGGCGTCATTGTGTCCGAGGAAGGCGAGACCTTCTTGGGCTACGCGCGCCAGGTGCTCGACCAGGCCGACCTGCTCGAGGGCAAGTACAAGGGCACATCCGAGCAGGTGCCGCACTTTAGCGTGAGCTGCCAGCATTATTCCTTTGCCGTTAACGCGTTTGTTGACGTGATCCGCGAGTTCGATGCCGCGCGTTACGACTTCACCCTGCGCGAGGAGCAGACTCACGAGATTATCGAGGATGTCGCGCATATGAAAAGCGAACTGGGCATCCTGTACTTATCCGAGCATAACCGCGAGGTTATCGAGCGCATGCTTGCCGCCAACGAGCTCGTATTCGAGGGGCTCTTCTGCGCCACGCCGCATGTCTTCGTGTGCGCAGACCATCCGCTGGCGGGCCGCTCGAGCGTGACGCTTGAGGACTTGGAAGACTACCCGTTCCTGTCCTACGAGCAGGGCAGCTATAACTCGTTTTACTATTCCGAGGAACTGACCTCGACTTTTGAGCGTCGCAAGAATATCCGCGTGCGTGACCGTGCGACGTTGTTCAACCTGGCTATGGGCCTTAACGGTTACACGGTGTGTTCGGGCGTGATCAGCCATGAACTTAACGGCCCCGGTATCATCTCGATTCCGCTCGATGTGGACGAATACATGGAGATCGGCATTATCACGCGCAAAAATACGACGCTCACGCGCTATGGGCAGGCCTATATCGACGCGATCCGTCAGCACATCTAGATTGCTGCGTTCTGCACGGGTCAAATCTCTTTGCGGCAGTCTCATTTGATATAGGAAGCATCTATATCAAACTGTTATAAACGTATATTTTACGATAGCCATATGAGCGCTCATACTCTGTCCCAGTAAAGCAACCAATGCAAAGGGAGATATCTATGAGCACCTTGATTCAACCGAACGCGCCGTTTCGCGCCGATATCGTCGGCAGCTTTCTTCGTCCCCAGGCTGTTAAGGATGCACGTGCCGCCTATGCCGCGGGCACGCTCGACGCCGCCGGCCTTAAGGCCGTCGAGGATGAGGCCATTTGCGATTTGGTGGCCAAGCAGAAGGCAGCCGGCTTACAGGTAATTACCGATGGCGAATACCGCCGCAGCTACTGGCACCTCGATTTTATGTGGGGCCTTAACGGCATTGAGCGCCGCGTTTCGCGTACGGGCTATATGTTCCACGATGAGGAGACCACGGCAGATACCGCGGTGGTGACCGGCCCCATCAGCGGCGAGAACCACCCGTTCGTCGAGCATTTTAAGTTCGTCAAGGCGCTTGAGGGGGAGGGCCAGGTCGCACGCCAGACCATTCCGGCGCCGATCCAGACGTTCTCTGAGGTCACGCTCGATCGCTGCGACGGCCAGCAGGAGAGCCTGCGCGCTGTCTATAAGACCGATGAGGAACTTGCCGACGCCATTGCAGCCGCTTATCGTACGGTGATCGCCGACCTGTACGCAGCAGGCTGCCGCAACATCCAGTTTGATGACTGCACCTGGGGCATCTACTGCGATACCGATTTTGTCGCCAAAACCGGCATGAGCCCGGTCGACCTGCAAAAGGTAAGCGAGCTGGGCGTGGCGCTCAACAACGCCGCCATCGAGGGCAAGCCCGACGATCTGGTTGTCAACACGCACGTGTGCCGCGGCAACTACCACTCCACCTATGCCTTTGAGGGCGGCTACGATCCCATCGCGCCGTACCTGTTCGCACATGAGAATGTCGATGCGTTCTATCTGGAGTTCGACACGCCGCGCGCCGGCGGCTTTGAGCCGCTCAAGTACGTCGCTCCCGGCAAGAAGGTCGTGCTGGGCTTGGTAACCACCAAGGCGGCAGAGCTCGAGAACGAGGACGCCATCGTCGAGCGCATCCGCGAAGCCGCAAAGTACGTGCCGCTCGAGAACCTGTACCTGTCGCCCCAGTGCGGCTTTGCCAGCTGCGAGATTGGCAACAAGCTGACCGAGGATGAGCAATGGGCAAAGATCGCTCTGGTCAAGCGCATTGCCGAGCGCGTTTGGAAGTAACGATACCGTTTGCAGGTGGCGGCGCGTGCGAGGCATTGCGTATCGCGTGCAATGGTTCGGATCGTATCGTTCGGGCAGGTTATCCGATATGCCTGATCGCCCTTCCATCGTGAAAGGACTTCCATGTCCCAATCCTCGACGCCCGCCGTCACCGATGCCATTTACGATGCATCGTCGCTCGGCCGCCCGCGCATGTTTGTGTTGGGTTTGCAACACATGTTTGCGATGTTCGGAGCCACGGTGCTCGTGCCCGTGCTCACCGGCCTTTCCGTTTCGACGACGCTTCTGTTCGCCGGCATCGGCACGCTGCTGTTCCACTTTCTATCGCGCGGTAAGGTGCCCGCGTTCCTGGGCTCGTCGTTTGCCTTTATCGCGGGTTATGCCGCCATTGCGCCCAACGGCGAGACCGAGCTTTTGCCCTACGCTTGTCTGGGCGTTGCCTGCGCCGGCCTGCTCTATCCGGTGCTGGCAGCGCTGTTCCGCGCATTTGGCGCCAAGCGCGTCATGCGCTTCTTCCCGCCGGTGGTGACCGGCCCCATCGTCATTTCCATCGGCCTGATCTTGGCAAGCTCTGCTATCGCCAACTGCCAGACCAATTGGCTTGTTGCCGTTGTCGCTGTGGCCGTGATCGTCATCTGCAATATTTGGGGGCGCGGCATGGTCAAGATCGTGCCGATTTTGCTGGGCGTTGTGGTGGGCTATGCCGTTGCGGCCGCGCTGGGCGAGGTCGACTTCTCTGGCGTCGCAGCCGCCCCCTGGGTTGGCTTGCCCGTCGTGTGGGACAACACCGTGTTTGCGCTCTTTGGACCGCAGTTCGATAGCAGTCTTGCCACGACGGCCATTATCACCATCATGCCACTGGCCTTTGCGACCATGATTGAGCACATTGGCGATATCTCCGCCATCGGATCGACTTGTGAGCGCAACTACATTGCCGATCCCGGCCTGCACCGTACCCTGCTCGGCGATGGCCTGGCGACTATCTTGGCATCGCTCTTTGGCGCTCCTGCCAATACGACGTATGGCGAGAACACCGGCGTGCTTGCGCTTACGCGTGTGTTCGACCCGCGAGTGATTCGCATTGCCGCGTGCTGCGCCATCGTGCTTTCGTTCTGCCCCAAGTTCGCTGCTGTCATTGCGGCCATGCCGGCGTGTGTAATCGGCGGCGTGTCGCTCGTGCTCTATGGCATGATCAGCGCCGTGGGCGTTCGCAACCTCATCGAGAACCAGGTCGATTTCCAGAACAACCGCAACGTGCTGGTGGCCGCTCTGGTGCTGGTGCTTTCGCTCGGCATCGCGTACAGCACTGCCGGAGCTATCGTGTTGGAGCTGGGCGGCGTGACCATTTCGCTCTCGGGCCTTGCCGTGGGATCGCTGGTGGGCATTGTGCTCAATGCCATCCTACCGGGTAACGACTTTGAGTTTGATGTCTCGGAACTCGAAGGGTCTGCCGAATAGCAGCTGTGTCCAACTCAGCTAAAAAGCCGGCCATGCGTCCGATGCGCATGGCCGGCTTTTTAGTGCGCAAGAACCCAGTGGATGCCACGCGCCATGCGCAGGTCGGTTTGGGCAAAGTGGTTGCCGGGGTTGAGTTCCAGCGTTGTGAGGATGCCGCGCTCAACGAGCAACGTTTCCATTGCGCGCGTGTCGTCAAGTACGTGCCGCATCATGCGGTTGGGCGTCTTGGTTTCCTTTTTGCCGAGCGACAGATAGACGGCCTGCGGGTTGCCGGCAAAAGGGGCCGTGCTGGCGCGATCGACAAAGTCGGGAAACCACAACGACCCCGATGCGCTTGCGGCGCGGCTAAAGGCGTCGGTTTGCCAGAGGGACCAGAGCGCGAAGAGGCCCGCGAGCGAGTAGCCGGCAATGCCGCGCCAGGTGGGCGGCTGAGGAAGCGACGACTCGGCCTCTGGGATTATCCAGTTCAACAGCTCATCGAGAAATCCGGATGCCTGGCCGCCAAAGGGCTCGGCATCGCGCACGGTTCCGTCGCATCCCCAGGGGCTCAGCTCGCGATTCCAGTTGAGGCTGCCAATGCCGACAAGCGTGAAGGGCGGGCAGTTGAGCTCTCGGCAGCGTTCATAAACCTCCGTGCCGTCGCCCATGACCACGGGAAGATAGATGACTGGTGCGCTTTCGGCATGCTGTGCATGAACGGTTATCTGCTTTTGATGCGCTTCCATGACGGGCTTCTCTCGGCGTTGTGATATCGACGGCCCCCATTGTCGCACGCCGGCTCATGCAGGTTGGGCTAGACCAAAGACAATCTCGTGCATACCCTGCGGACACATATGGAAAACGCCACCGCCGGAGGGGAGCTCGGCGGTGGCGTTGTTAAACGGTGCTGGGGCTCGGGGCCTTCGCGGGAGCTGCCATGTGCGCAGAGGCGTCTAAGAGCGCTTACGGCTCGCCATGGTGCCTGCGGCGATAGCGGCTGTTCCCGCAAGGACGGTTGCCACGATGGCCGCACCCGAGGTGTCGCCGGTTGCCGCGAGCACGCCGGTAGTCTTGGCTTTCGTGGTTGAAGCCGCAACGGCCTTGGTCGGCTTTGAGCCCTCAGGCTTGGGGTTTTGCTTGGTCTCGTCGGGCTTGGGGTCTTCCGGCTTGGCTACCTCGGGAGGTGCGATGGTCGTGCTTTTGGCGACTGCTTTGATATAGAGGGAGTCGACCGTGGCGTCGCCCGTGCCGATGGCTTGGCCTGCCTCGTAGATGCCGTCACGGAGCTTGTGATAGTCAATGACCTTGCCGCCTTCGGGCGTCTGGATGGCGGCGTTCTCAATCTTGATGGTGCCGATTGTCTTGCCGTCAGCGCTCATGGCACGGGCAAAGATTGCCGCTGTATATCCTTCGGCCGTTACCTTGCTGCGGGTGATCGAGATGACTGCGGGTGTGACGCCCTCGCTGGTCTGGGCGATGATGCCGATGTTCTCGCCTTGGGGTTCGCGCCTCGTCTCGCCATCTTGGTTTTCGCTGTAGGGGATGGGGCCGTCGCCGTTCTCGACATAGCGGGCTATGGCCTTGACAACGGAGTCGCTGATGTAGATGTGGCCACCCTTCTCGTTGGGTCGATCGTTTCTGGTGGAGAATGCAGCCGAAACCTCGCCTTCCGCAGACGCGTCCACGGTGGAGCCGTTCTTGACGACGATGTCGTCCTGGTAGGTGAAGAGGGCGATGGCGCCACCGTATCTGCCTTTACCTGCACGGACCGTCACGTTTGCATGATCGAGGGTGATGCCCTTGTGGGCATAGACGCCATATTCAACACCGTTTACGTTGAGGGAGGCGTTTGTGGCTGCGAGGCTGCCCTTGGCCTCGACGGCAGCGTCTTTCTCGGAGCTTGCCTTGACCTGGCTGCCGTCTGAGATGTTGATATTGCCGCCGCTCCAAAGGGCCTCACCATCAGCTGAGCTTGCCTCGACCGTCCCGCCACCCTTGATGGTGAGGTTCTTGTCGGTTCCAATACCCTTGTCCTCGGTAGCCCTGGCGGTGACGGCTCCGCTGTCGTCAATCGTGATATTGCCGTTTGCCCTGATGCCATCCGATGCACCCGTGGCGTTGACGTTGCCCGAACCTTTGATAGCGAGATCACCCCCGGCATTGATGGCATCAAACCCAGTGCTCGTGGCGTTGACGGATCCGGCTCCGTCGATGTTGATATTACCCGTGGAGAGGATAGCGTCCTCAGTAGATGTCACGCTGAGCGTGCTGCCCGCGTCGCCTTGGATATTGAGCTCGGCATTCTCGTTAGTGCCATGAGAAACGTTGATGCTTTCGATCCATTCGGCAGTGACGATGTTGGTTCCTGAGTAATTCACGTTGAGCTTGCCTGCGGCCTGGATCTCGCCGCCGTTATAGTTGTTGAGCTTCAAGTCGTCGGCGCCGTCCCACGACCAGGTACCGGCTTCGTCGCTCGCCGCGGTGTTGTACTTGTTGCCGCCGACCTTGACCCATTCCGCTGCGAGCGAGACGCTCGGCATGAGCAGCGAGCTCACCGTGA
The DNA here is from genome assembly GCA_019414045.1 of Collinsella sp. Classification (GTDB taxonomy): domain Bacteria; phylum Actinomycetota; class Coriobacteriia; order Coriobacteriales; family Coriobacteriaceae; genus Collinsella. Next base: position 27,534 of record DXMW01000003.1, read on the forward strand.
GCGCGCATACGGCTCCCACGACGATGCGGCGCGTCACGCGGCGCCAGCTGCCGTGCGCGAGTCTTATGCGACGGCGAACGTCGGGTTCGGCAACATGGGTTCCGGCGGTAGTGTCATTGCGTTTGGGGGTCGTGAACAAGGCTGCCATGGTTGCTCCCGTTCTCATAGGGCCTATACGACTAGATTCAGCGTATCTGCTGGATGTTGCCGGCGGTAGTGCCGTTTGGAGGGCAAAATGGCCAAAATGGGGGAGAAATAGGCCGCACGCCGGCGCAGGGATCGGCGCTAAAAGAAAAGCGCGGGGCCGCATGGCGACTCCGCGCTTTATTGTTCAGCTTTTGCAGCCTTGCCCTCACGCTTCGAAGAAGTAGACGAGGAAGGCAAGGGCCGTGATCCACCCGTCCTGTGCGAAAAAGTGTTTACGAGCGTTTGCGACTCGCCAGGGCGCCTGTGACGATAGCGGCCGTTCCTACAAGGGCGGTCGCTATGATGGCCGCGCTCGAGGTGTCGCCGGTTGCGGCGAGGATGCCGGTGGTTTTGGCTCCCGCGGTTGCAGCCGCAACGGTCTTGGTCGTCTTCGTGCCCTCGGACTTGGAGCCCTCGGGCTTGGTCTCGCCTGGCTTCTCCTCGGGTTTGATCTCCTCGGGAGGCACGATGACCGTGCTCTTGGCGACAGCTGCATCGTAGGGGGAGTCAATCGTGGCATCGCCCGTGCCGATGGTCTGCCCCGCCTCGTAGACGATGCCGTCGCTGAGCTCTTCCTTGTTGCGATAGTCAATGACTTTGCCGCCTGCAGGCGTCTGGATGATGGCGTCCTTGATTTCGATGGTGCCGATCGCCTTGCCGTCCGCGCTCATGGCAAGGGCGAAGATAGCCGCCGTGTCTCCCTCGGCCGTGACCTTGCTGCGGACGATCGAGATGGTCGCGGGCGTGATGCCCTTCTCGGTCTGCGCGAAGATGCCGATGTTCAGGCCCTCGGACTCAGGGATGATTTCGTCGTTTTGGTCTCCACTGTAGTGGTCGGGGCCGTCGCCGCCGGTCTCGGCATAGCGGGCTATGGCCTTGACAACGGAGTCGCTGATGTAGATATGGCCACCCGCTTCGTCGGAGTAGAAATTACTGGTGGAGATTGCAACCGAGAACCTGCCTTCTGCGAGCGCATCCACAGTCGAGCCGTTCTTGATGACGATGTCGTCCTCATCGGTGAAGAGTGCGCTGGCTTCCCCGCCATCTGAGCTTGCGCGGACCGTCACGGTCGCGCCATCGAGCGTGATGCCCTTGTAGACATAGATGCCATACCCAACGCCACTTGCTTTGAGGGAAGCGTTCGTGACCGTGAGGCTGTTTTTACCGTCGATGGCGGCGTCTTCCTCGGAGCTTGCCTTGACCTGGCTGCCACCCGAGATCTCGATGTTGCCGTCGGCCCAAATCGCATTGTCTTTGATAGAGCTTGCCTCTACCTTGCCGCCGCCCTTTATGATGAGGTTCTCGTTAGCATCGATACTCTGATCGTCGGTGGCCTTGGCGGTGACGGTTCCGCTGTTGTCGATCGTGATGTTGCCGTCGGCCCTGACGCCATCAGAATCGCCCGTGGCGTTAACGTTTCCCGAGCCCTTGATGGTGACATCGCCCCCGGCATCGATGGCATCGTGCTCGGTGCTCGTGGCGTTGACAGTGCCAGCGCCGTCGATGTTGATGTTGCCGACGGAAGTGATGGCGTCACGAGAAGAGGTCACGTTGAGCGTGCTGGACGCGTCGCCCTGAATATTAAGCTCGGCGTTCTCGTTCGCGCCATCCTTAACCTTGATGCCGCGGCCGTTGTCGTTAGTGACGGTGTTGTTGCCCTCGTAGCTCACGTTGAGCTTGCCCGCTGCCTCGATCGCGCCGCCGTTATAGCCGTTGAGCTTCATGTCGTCGGCACCGTCCCATGACCAGGTGCCGGCGGCGTCGCCCGCCGCAGTGCCGGCGTTGTACTGGGCGCCGCCGACGTTGACCCACTCCGCCGCGAGCGAGACGCTCGGCATGAGCAGCGAGCTTACCGTAAGCGCGCATACGGCGCCTACAACGATGCGGCGCGTCACGCGGCGCCAGCTGCCGTGTGCGAGCAACGTGCGACGGCGCACGTCGGGCTCGATAAAATGGGCTCCAGAGGTTTTGTCATTGCGCTTGGGGGTCGTGAACAAGGCGGCCATGGTTACTCCCATCCTCATAGGGCCTATGCGATTACGCCCAGCATATCTGCAGGATGTAGCCGGCGGTAGTGCCGTTTGGAGGGCAAAATGTCCAAAACTTGGGAAGTAATGCATCGCGCGCCCGCGCGGTGCCTGGCTTTAAAAGAAAAGCGCGGAGCCGCTCGATGCGACCCCGCGCTTTGGTCTTTTGCTTTGGCAGCTTTGTGCTTACGCTACGAAGAAGTAGACGAGGAAGGCAAGGGATGCGACCCACATGAGCGGCTTGATCTTGGAAGCCTCGCCCTTAAAGAGCGCGACGACCACGTAGGCGATAAAGCCCAGGCCAATGCCGGCAGAGATGGAGTAGGTGAAGGGCACGCCCGCGGCGATCATAAACGCCGGGAAACCCTCGGAGACATCGAACCAGTCGATCTCGGTGGCCTCGCTCATCATGAGGTAGCCGACGTAGACCAGGGCACCGCAGGTGGCGGCGCTGGAAACGATGGAGACGACGGGGGAGAAGAACGCGGCGAGGATAAACAGCACGCCGGTGGTGACGGAGGTGAGGCCCGTGCGGCCACCGTCGGCGGCGCCAGAGGTGGACTCGACGAAGGTGGTGATGGAGGAGACACCCATGAAGCCGCCCACGGCAGCGGCGGCGGAGTCGACGACCAGGATCTCCTTGATGTTCTCGACGTTGCCGTCGTCGGTGAGGAACTCGCCTTGCTTGGCCACGGCCATCGCGGTACCCATGGTGTCAAAGAAGTCGCTCATGAGCAGCGAGAACGAGATGACAAGGAGCGTGGGGTCGGTAAGGACCTTGACGATGGCGGGCACGCCGCCGGCGTCGGCGATGGGGCCACCGATGCTCGAGAAGTCGAGCGGGGCGATGATACCGGTCGGAGCCTGGGTTACGCCTAGGGGGATACCGGCGATGACGGCTACGACGATGCCGATGAGCAGCGAGCCGGGGACGTTGCGGCAGGCGAGGGCGACCGTCACCAGGATGGAGATGATGCCGACGATGAAGGTGGGCGAGGTGATGTCGCCCAGGCCGACAAGCGTGCCGTTACCGGCGGTGATGATGCCGGCGTCGGCAAGGCCGATCATGGCGATGAACAGGCCCAGGCCCACCGAGATGGCGTGGCGCAGGACCACGGGGATGGCGTCCATGATGGCCTCGCGCAGGCCACAAAGGACGAGCAGCAGGATGACGACGCCCTCGAGGAAGATGACGCTCATGGCCACGTGCCAGTCGCCGCCGCAGACGGTGGTGGTGATGCCGGCGATCATCGCGTTGACGCCGAGGCCCGACGCACAGGCGAGCGGGCGGTTAGCGAAGATGCCCATGCAGATGGTCATGATGCCGGCGCCCAGGCAGGTGGCGCAGGCGAGCGCTCCCGCATCGATGCCGGCGCCCGAGAGCACCGCGGGGTTGACGGCGATGATGTAGGCCATTGCCAGGAATGTTGTCAGTCCAGCGCGAAGTTCGGTCCCGATTGTGGACTTGCGCTCACTGACGTGAAAAAGTTCGTCCATGCATACCCTTTCCTTGTTCGGCCCCGAGTTTAGGCCGATTGACACGAACTTCCTTACTATATCGCCTTTGTAAGGTTGATGCTCCTCGCATGTTGATGTTCGGCGCTTTGTAGCAGACGGACGGTATTTTTCGCATGAAAATGTGTGGGTACCGTATACTTAAGCGGTTACAACGACCCCTATGGAGGAACGTATGATTAAAGAGCTTTGCCACGACGAGGCTATCCTGTCCCAGCGTTGCGAGGTTGCGACCGTCGAGGACGAGTCGGTTGCTCAGGACCTGATCGATACCATCAAGTCGCTCGACGATGCCGGCTGCCTTGCCGCTAACCAGATTGGCGTTACCAAGAAGATCTGCGTCTACCTGGACGACGCCGGCGAGCCCCACGTGCTCTACAACCCCCGTCTGGTGTTTGGTCTGGGCGCCAGCAAGATGGAGGAGAGCTGCCTGACGCACGAGGAGGTCACCAAGTCCACGCGCTATATCAAGTGCAAGGTTGCCTTTGACCAGATCGTCGACGGCAAGATGAAGGAGTGCCGCCGCGATTACGCAGGCTTCGAAGCACAGATGATCCAACACATGATTGATCACTGTCTTGGCAAGTTGGTCTAAGGGGACCAAAGCACCGCACCTTGCCGCTCAATCGTCGCTCGCGTACCTTAAGTACGCTTCGCTCCTCTTTCGTGGTAATCTGCGGCACTTTGACCCCTTAGACGACCTGCGGGGTTGACTTGGTTGGGTCTATCTTGCTTGTAAAGTCCGGGTATGACATTGTTGTCATGTCCGGACTTTTTTGTTTAGCGCTCCTTTGTTTGGTGACAATAAGCCTAGCAAAAACATTGAGCTAGGAGGCGCTATGTGCACGAGCATTCGATTTACCGATAATTCCGGCCATATGTATCTGGGCCGCAATCTCGACTGGAGCTTTGGATACGGCGAGCAGGTTCGCGTGGTGCCCCGCGGGTTCCATATCCCGTATTCGTATATCGACGATGCGACGGCGGCGCACGCGGTGATTGGCATGTGTATCGATTACAAGAACTATCCCATGTTTTTCGACTGTGGTAACGATGCGGGTCTGGCTGTAGCGGGGCTCAACTTTCCCGGTTATGCCGAGTATGCCGAGGGCCCGGTCGATGGCAAAACCAATATCGCTGCCTATGAGTTTCCCCTGTGGGTGGCGGCGACGTTCTCGACGATCGACGAGGTGGAGGCCGCGCTGCACGACACGGTGATTGTCGCCAAATCTGCTGGAGAAGGGCTGGGCGTGTCGCTGCTCCATTGGATTATCGGCGACAGCCAGCGCAGCATCGTGGTCGAGATGATGGCCGATGGCCTACATGTATACGACGATCCGGTCGATACCCTGGCCAATCAGCCGACCTTCCCGTGGCACATGGAAAACCTGCGCACCTATATCACCGCCTCAAACGATTTTCCGCAGACGGCGACATGGCGTGGCGCCGAGCTCAAGCCCTATGGCGCGGGTGCCGGCATGCGCGGTATTCCGGGCGACTGCTATTCGCCGAGCCGTTTTGTAAAGGCGGCCTACCTCAATGCCAATTACCCGCAAAAGGAGAGCGAGGCCGAAAATGTCGTCCGCATGTTCCGCTCGCTCGAAGGCGTGGCGATGATCGAGGGAGCGTCCAAGATGGGCGATGGCAAGTTCGAGAAGACGATCTACACCGGATGCTTTAGCGCTCGCACGGGCAATTATTACTATGCGACCTACGACGACCCGTCGATTCGCTACGTGAGCTTGATGGATGCCGAGGGTGCGAGCCCCGATAGGCTCGTGGTTCCCGAGCCGCGTCGCTCGTAGCCGATAGCTTCACTGCAATGCAAAGCGGCCCTGCATCTCCTGTGAGGTGCAGGGCCGCTGCGACCTGGGCTTTATCCCGCATGCGCCCCGAGAAAATGTCCCTTAAGCGCGTGCCGCCTGGGCGACACCGGCCTTGGTGCTTGCACGCTTGCCGGCAAGCTCGCAAAAGATTGCGCCGCCGATGATAAGCGCGGCGCCCATCAGACGGACCGGTGTTATGGCTTCGCCTAAAAGGACGGCGGAGAACACGACCGCCGAAAGCGGCTCGAGGTAGCCGACAACCGCGACGGTCTGCACAGGCAGCTTGGCGACGGCGCTAAAGTAAAGCAGGCAACCGATGCCGGTGTTGACGACGCCGAGCATAGCGACGGCACGCCAATCGATGCTTGTGGCGATGCCGGGGGAGAAAAACGAGGGGGTGCCTTGGGTGACGAGTGTGAGGACCAGCGCGGTCACAAAGGCGGCGCTCAACTGGAGCGCAGAGTTCTCGAGACCCTCGATGCGTGGCGCACCCTTGCTAGCGATGACCATCAGCGCATAGCAAAATGCCGAGGCGATGCCGCAGACGATGCCCGCAATGGGCATGTTGCCGCCGAGACCTTGCGCTGCAATGAGAAAAGCGCCGCAGGCGACGGCGATAAAGCCGGCGATTTTGCCGCCGGTCAGTTTTTCGCCAAAGATAAACGGCGAGAGGGCCATGACGATGATGGGGCCGCAGTAGTACAGCAGCGAGGATACGCCGACGCCGATCGTCTGATAGGCTCGAAACAGAAAAATCCAGCTGGCGCCCAACGCAGCTCCCGAGAGGATCAGGGCCGCAGCTTCGCGAGGGCGGGATGGCGCCTGCAGTTTATGGCGTTGGGTGATGGCGAGGATGGTGACAAGCGAGAAGGCTCCCAGAAAGGTGCGCAGCAGCACGATATCGGAGCTCGGCAGCGCGATGGCCGCGGCAATGATGCCGTTGGAGCCAAACAATAGCAATGCTGCTAAGTATGTAAACAGTCCGTTGTTCATGCGCTGACATCCCCTCTATATCCGAGCATGTTCACTATGGGTGAACTGGCTTTAGAAGAAAAGCGAATATAATGCATGGTTAACATGATAAAAACTCATGCAAAGATGGAGGCGTGCCGTGGAAACGAATATTCAAAAGATGCAGGTGCTGCTCGAGACCGTGCGCGCCGGCAGTTTTACGCGCGCCGCCGAGCGGCTGAACTATTCGCAGTCGGGCGTGAGCCGTATGGTGGCCGATCTCGAGGCCGACTGGGGCTTTAAGGTGCTCGATCGCAGCCGCGAGGGCGTGACGCTTTCTGCCGATGGGCGGCAAGTTATGCCGGCGGTCGAGGCGTTATGCGAGGAATTTGTTCGTTTGCAGCGACGGGTGGATGAGATGCGTGGGCTCATGCGCGGCAAAATCTGCATCGGTACGTTTTCGAGTGTGGCGACCCACGTGCTGCCGCCGGTGATTGCGCGCTTTCGCGCCGATTATCCGGACGTTGATTACGAGTTACTGATGGGCGACTATTCAGAGATTGAACAATGGGTGGCGGAGGGCCGTTGTGATCTGGGCTTTATCCCGCATGAGCCCCGAGGAAATGGGATGACATCGCGATCTTTGGTGCGCGACGAGTTGATGGCGGTAGTGCCGGTAGACTCCTTGCTTGCTAGTGAGGAGACCGTCTCGCTTGCCGACTTGGCCAACGAGCAGTTTATTCTGCTGGAACGCGGCACCGATGACGAGATTACGCCGCTGTTCCGTCGGGCGGGGCTAACGGTGCGCTCAAAACTGTCGACCTGGGATGACTATGCGATTATGGCCATGGTCGAGGACGGCTTGGGCGTGAGCATCCTTCCGGCGCTCATCTTGCGGCGCTGTCAGTTCAATGTCGCCATTCGTCCGCTCGAGGGACGTCCCCATCGGCAGATTAACGCCGTATATCGAACAGCCGATGTTTCGCTTGCCGCTGCTCGTTTTCTCGAATACCTCTAAATGGGCGTACGTCGTTGTCGACTTGGGATAAATCTCGGGGTTTGGCTCACTTTATTTTTGGAATTGAACTTTTCGGAATAGCACCGCGCTATACTGCTTGCTAAATTGAACTACGGTTCAATTCGTGTCCTATAAATTGAACTTTGCCAGCAAGGAGGTTCCTGTGGCCCAAGAGACGTTTAGCGATCGCCTGCGACAGACTATGTCCGATCGCGACGTTCGCCAGTCGGACGTGATCCGCGCATCGGAGATGCTCGGCAAAAAACTCGGCAAGAGTCAGATGAGCCAATATGTGAGCGGCAAGACGATTCCGCGGCGTGATGTGGCAGAGCTGCTCGCCCGTATTTTGGAGGTCGATGTTACCTGGCTGCTCGCCGGTGACGCCGATCAAGGCGAGACGTCCTCGTCCCATAACGTTGCCAAATTCGAACCTAGTCCTTCAGCTCAAATTCCAAGGAGCACCACCATGCGTACTTTTTCTAAATCCACCAAGCTCGATAACGTCCTGTATGACGTGCGCGGTCCCGTCGTCGACGAGGCTGCCCGTATGGAGGACGAGGGCGAGCGCATCCTCAAGCTCAACATCGGTAATCCGGCGCCCTTTGGTTTCCGCACGCCCGATGAGGTCATTAAGGACATGCGCCAGCAGCTGCCCGACTGCGAAGGCTATTCCAACTCGCGCGGCCTGTTCTCCGCGCGCAAGGCGATCATGCAGTACTCGCAGATCAAGGGCCTGCCCAATGTTCAGATGGAGCACATCTACACGGGCAACGGCGTGTCCGAGCTCATCCAGCTTTCGATGAACGCGCTGCTCGATAACGGTGACGAGATTCTGATCCCCAGCCCCGACTATCCGCTCTGGACGGCGTGCGCAACCCTTGCCGGTGGTCATCCCGTACATTATTTGTGTGATGAGCAGGCGGATTGGTATCCCGATCTGGAGGATATGGAGTCTAAGATCACGAGCGCGACCAAAGCCCTCGTCATCATCAACCCCAACAACCCCACGGGTTCCGTCTATCCGCGCGAGGTGCTCGAGGGCATCGTCGAGGTTGCACGCAGGCATCAGCTGATGATCTTTGCTGATGAGATCTACGACCGCCTGTGCATGGACGGCTACGAGCACGTCTCGATTGCCTCGCTCGCTCCCGACCTGCCCTGCGTCACCTTTAGCGGCCTTTCCAAGTCGCACATGATTGCGGGCTATCGTATTGGCTGGATGGTGCTTTCGGGCAACCAGCGCTGCATGAGCGACTTTATTATGGGCATCAACATGCTCTCCAACATGCGCCTGTGCTCCAACGTGCCGGCTCAATCGATCGTTCAGACGGCACTCGGTGGACACCAGTCCGTCAACGACTACATCCGTCCCGGCGGCCGTGTCTACGAGCAGCGCAACTTTGTGTATGAGGCGCTCAACAAGATTGACGGCATCTCGGTGGTCAAGCCGCGTGCGGCGTTCTACATCTTCCCCAAGATGGATGTTAAGAAGTTCAACATCACCGATGACGAGCAGTTTGCCCTTGACCTGCTACACGAGAAGAAGATCCTGATCACCCGCGGCGGCGGCTTTAACTGGGATGAGCCTGATCACTTCCGCATCGTGTACCTGCCGCGTATGGAAGTGCTCAAAGAGTCGCTCGAAGACCTTGCCGACTTCTTCGACCATTACCGCCAGAGCTAGTGGGATAGAAGCTCCGCACTATGAAAAGCTCCCTGCAGTTGTTTTGCTGCAGGGAGCTTTCTTGAATCGGCGGAACTATATAACGACGCCGTTGCAATGATCGATTTCGTGTTGGATGATCTCGGCGGTGTAGCCCGAGAAGTTTTTGATGCGGTGGACGAAGTTTTCGTCCAAATACTTCACCTTAATGCGGCGATAGCGGGTGCAGGGACGCTCGCCGATCAGCGAGAGGCAGCCTTCGCTCGTCTGATAGGCATTGACCTGCTCAAGAATTTGAGGGTTGTACATCAGGAGCGCCCTGTTGCCGTCCTTTACGCAGATGATGCGTTTGCGCACGCCAATCATATTGGCGGCGAGGCCCACGCACTCGTGCTCATGCTCATGGAGCGTATCCAGGAGATCCTGTCCGGTCGCGGCGTCGTCGGATCCCGCGTCTTCGGAAGGCAGACGCAAAAAGAACTCGGATTTCATGATGGGTTTGATCATGGCGGGCTCCTCATGTCTCATGCTTTCGTGGACTTTTAATAATAGCGCGGAAGGAAAGCTGCGCGTCCGCGTTACAATCTTTCGACGTTGGACCATGTTGCCAGACTCGTCGCGTGCGGCGTCTGGCGTAAGTCTAGGGCTCATTCTCGCCCTGGACTGTTCCTCTGGGGCGATGTGACTGTCGTTCCAAGAGGAAGGAAATGCATGGGAAGCAAATCTCAGCAGCAAGTTCAGACAACGCCATCGGCCACTTCGGCGTTTCTCGCCGTAATGTATATCGCAGCCTTTGTTGCCGCCTTTAACGAGAACATCATTAACGTGGCGTTGCACGACATCATGGCGGCCTTTTCGGTGAGTGCCACCACGGCGCAGTGGCTTGTTTCGGGCTACATGATCGTGACGTCGATCTTTACGGCCATCATGGCCTTTCTTTCCGGTCGTTTCTCGACGCGCAAGCTGCTGTTTTTCGCATGCGGATGCCTGGTCGCCGGAGAAGTCCTGTGCCTGGTCGCCCCGTCGTTTAGCGTTTTGCTACCAAGTCGTATTTTGCAGGCTGCGGGATCGGGCATCTTGTTCCCGCTCATGATGAACGTGGTGCTGTCTTGCGCTCCGCGCGAGAAGCTCGGTCTGTATCTGAGCCTGGGCGGTGCCTGCATTACGCTAGGGCCGGCGTTTGGGCCCGTGATTAGTGGTCTTATGTGCACGTTGTTTGGCTGGAGGGCGGTGTTCGTAGTGCCGCTGGTGGGCGGTGTCGTGGTCGCCGCGGCGGCAGCAAAGCTCGTTCGGAATGTCGGAGAGCGCTCGAACACCACGCTTGATATTCTGTCGGTTGTTTTGCTTGCCGCCGGCATTACGGCATTTGTGTATTCCGTAGGCGAGTTCTCGACCAATCTGATTGCCGGTGTCGTGGCGCTTTTCGCCGTCATTGTGCTGCTCGGCCTGTTTGCGGCCCGTCAGCTCAAACTCGTGCATCCGGTGCTTAACGTGCGTCCCATGGCGAGCGTTCGTTTTTGGCCTGCGTGTTTGCTTGTGGTGGTGTCGATGATGACAACGTTCTCGATGAGCGTTTTGTTGCCGCTCTATTTTGAGGGCGCATACGGCATGACCGCACTTGTTGCGGGCCTGCTCATTTTGCCGGCGATTGCCTGCAACGCCGTGACCTCGATTGTGGGCGGACGCGTGATGGACGCCCGTGGCGCATGGCCGCTGCTGCCGGTCGGCTTTGCCCTGATTGCCGTGGGGCAGATCGCAATCTCAGTGACGGCGGCAAGTATGAACATCGGCGTCGTCGTGGCGCTGACCGTTGTGGTGTATGCCGGAGTCGGTTTGGTGCTGAGCCCCTCGCAGACGGCCGGTTTGGAGACGCTGTCTGCCGCTGAGCATCCTCACGGAACGGCATTGCTCAACACGTGGAACATGATTGCCGCATCGTTTGGTCCGTCGCTGTTTATCGGCCTGCTCTCGAGTTCTGCGGCGACTGCCGGCGCCGCTGGCGCTGCGACCGACGTTGCCCAGGCGATTGGATTTGCAGCTGCCGTACGTGTGGCGGCTGTAATTGCCGTGGTCGGGTTCGCGACGTCGCTGGTGTACGCTCGTCGCGAGTCGCACATGTCGCATTAATGTGTGCACATAGATTCTGCAGCTAGATTGGATGGCGACACCATAAACTAATGGACGTTTTGCCGAGAGGCATGAATGTTTAAAGCGCAAAGAGTGCGCGACGGGCCCCGCGAATGGGGCGATGATGCCCGAGAGGGCCAAGAAGGAGTCTCATGTCCGAGAACGAAGAGATCATGAACGAGACCGAGAACGAGACCATGGCTGCCGAGGTCGAGGCAGTCGAGACCGTGGAGACCGAAGCTGCCGAGGTTGAGGCTGCTGCCGAGGTTTCCGCCGAGGAGGAGGCCGAGGTTGTCGAGGCCGCCGTTGATTACGATGACGAAGAGCTGATGGACAAGATGCAGAAGGCCGCCCGCCTGCTGCGTAGCCGTCGCTTTGCTATTTCCAAGGAGGAGGAGGCCAAGGCCGAGCGTATGGCGAACATCGAGCGCGCCATCAAGCTTCTTGACCTCAAGCCCAAGATGGAGCAGAAGGAAATGTCCGACCTGCTGGGCATGCGCCTTCGTGAGCTCGATGGTCTGATGGCCGAGGCCGAGGCTGCTGACCTGGTCGGCCGCATCGACGACGCCGAGGGCGATATGCGCAAGATCGTTGTCTTCGCTGCCGAGGATGCCGCTGAGGGCCTGGTCGAGCTTGCCAATAAGAAGGAGAAGCTCCTGCCCGAGCTTTCTTACGAGGAGGCCACCGAGCTGATGGCCGCTCTCGATAAGGTCATCGCTCCGCTCGTCGCCATGGGCCTGGACGAGGACCGCGGTCCTCGCGGCGGTCGTGACGATCGCGGTGGCCGTGGCGGCGACCGTGGCGGTCGCGGCGGCTTTGGCGATCGCGGTGGCCGTGGCGGTCGTGGTGGCGATCGCGGTGGCCGTGGCGGCTTTGGTGACCGTGGCGGCGACCGTGGCGGTCGCGGCGGCTTTGGTGGCAACCGTGGTGGCTATGGCGATCGCGGTGGCAACCGTGGCGGCTTCGGCGGCAACCGTGGTAACGACCGCGGCGGTCGCGGTGGCGATCGTGGCGGCCGCAACGGTGGCGGCTTCCGCGGCAACCGCTTTTAGGGGTTACGCGGTTCTACGAACCGCGTAACTAGTTGACGCTGCGCGCCACCCAGGGCGACAATTTGTCATTCAAAAGGCAAGGCATGACCAGAAGGTCTATGCCTTGCCTTTTTCATGCCAACTTGTTCGCCCTGGGCGGCGCTCGCTGGCGTTGCCAAAACATCGGCGTTGCCTTGATCAAAACCTGCCAAAAAGGGACAGGTTTATTTTGGTCGGTTTTATCTGAGCAAACGTGGTTGTCTATCGCAATGTAGTCGTTGGGAACGTTCTTGTTTGAGTAGTCGTGTAAGAGCGACCCCAATGACTACATAGCATGAGAGTGGATAATCTCCCGGTTTGAGCCTGCATCCAAGCTTGAAGTGGGAGATTATCCGCTCTCGTTTCGTTTGTTGATTTCGATGCCTACATTTGTAGGAACAGTTCGTGGAGGCGGGTGTCGTCGTCGAGTTCGGGGTGGAAGGTCACGCCGAGTTGTTTGCCTTGGCGCGCGGCGACGATGCGACCATCGACCTCTGCCAGGGCCTTGGCGTCGCCGTGGACCTCGACGATGCGGGGTGCGCGGATAAACGTCAGTGGCACTTCACCGTCGATGCCGTCTACCTGTCCCTTGGTTCGAAAGCTGCCGAGCTGTCTGCCGTAGGCATTGCGCTCGACAAGTACATCCATGGTCGCTAAACGCGGCGTCCCCTTATCGTCGTGGGCGGCAAGATCGCGCGCCAATAGAATCAAGCCGGCGCAGGTGCCCAGGACGGGCATGCCCTCAACAATGCGGGCGCGAAGCCCGTCGAGCATGCCAAGCTCGGCAAGCAGCTTGCCCTGAACGGTGGACTCGCCGCCGGGAAGTACCAGGCGGTCAAAGTTCTGTTGTAAATCGGCCGCCTGCCTCAGCTCAACACAACGTGCGCCGAGCTCGGACAGCCTCGCCTCGTGCTCGGCAAAAGCGCCTTGGACCGCCAGCACGGCGACCGTCTGGCCTGCATAATCGCTCATGTGCGATCCTTTCTGCCGGACTAGCGTCCGCGCTCCTCCATGATGATCTTGATCTCGTCAGCGTTGATACCGACCATGGCCTCGCCCAGGTCCTCAGAAAGCTCGGCAATGAGCTTGGCGTCGGTGAAGTTTGCCACAGCCTTAACGATGGCGGCGGCGCGTTTGGCGTGGTCGCCGCTCTTAAAGATGCCCGAGCCGACAAAGACGCCCTCGGCACCCAGCTGCATCATCAGCGCGGCGTCCGCGGGGGTTGCTACACCGCCGGCGGCAAAGTTCACCACGGGAAGCTTGCCCGTGGCATGGACCTCGCGCACAAGCTCGACTGGAACTTGCAGTTGCTTAGCTGCCTCAAAGAGCTCGTCATCGCGCAGAGCAGCAACGTCGCGGATTTGCTTTTGAATCTTGCGCATGTGGCGCACGGCTTGGACGACGTCGCCCGTGCCCGGCTCGCCCTTGGTGCGAATCATTGTGGCGCCCTCGGCAACACGGCGCAACGCTTCGCCCAGATCGCGGGCACCGCAGACAAACGGGACGTCAAACTGGGTCTTATCGATGTGGTAGACATCGTCGGCGGGGGAGAGAACCTCGGACTCATCGATGTAGTCGATCTCGATGGCCTGCAGGATCTGCGCCTCGACGATGTGACCGATGCGGCACTTGGCCATGACGGGGATGGAGACGGCCTCTTGAATGCCCTTGATCATCTTGGGGTCACTCATGCGCGACACGCCGCCGGCGGCGCGGATGTCGGCCGGGATGCGCTCGAGAGCCATGACGGCGCAGGCGCCTGCCTCCTCGGCGATACGTGCCTGCTCGGGCGTGGTGACGTCCATGATGACGCCGCCCTTGAGCATCTGCGCGAGCTCGCGATTGAGTTTGACGCGATCTGCCTTGCTGGTCTGTTCTGCCATGGTTGCTCCCTTGGTTGGCATGTGCATTGCTTGACGGAAAATCCTATCGGGGAGCTGGGCATGGCAAAATACTCAGTTTTCGAGATAATAATAAGGTCAGCTTAATACCAGATTGAACAGCTCGATAAGGTCAGGTGATATACTCATGCTTGACTACAATTTGGAAAAACGCGGCGAAGCATCGCTCTATGAGTATGTTTACCAGCAAATCCGAGATGATATCGTAGCTGGACGCATTACGGCGGGGGAGCATCTGCCGTCCAAGCGCGCCTTTGCCAGTCATCTGGGAATCAGTGTTATTACCATCGAGAATGCATATAGCCAGTTACTCGCTGAGGGCTATATTTGCTCAATGCCACGTCGTGGCTACTACGCTTGCGAGCTTCCGGATGCACCGGTTTTGGCTTCGGCTGCGGAGGGCATCGACCGAGATGCCGTCTCTGTGGGCCCCATCGTGCATGATGTCAACGGACAGGTCGAGCGATTCGATGCGCTTTCTCCTTCTGCTTTGGAGGCGGCGCGGCTTTGGCAAAGCGCGCTACGGGCGACGCTGGCATCCGAAGATGAGCGCGAAATCTTTTCGCCCGCACCGGCGCAGGGCACTGCTCGGCTGCGACGCGCAATTGCTCGCCATCTGCGCGGGATAAGGGGTATGAATGTCGACCCCAACAACATTGTTATCGGTGCGGGCGCCCAGCTGCTCGATACCATGTTGGTTCAGTTGCTTGGAGCCGACAAGGTGTATGCCGTTGAGGATCCGGGCTATTTGCGCCTGACGCGCATCTATCAGGCTATGGGCTGCCAAGTACGACATATCCCGTTGGATGACGACGGCGTGGACCTGAGCGCTCTGCAGAAAACCGGGGCGGATGTCCTTCACCTGATGCCGTCTCACCAATATCCGACCGGCCTTGTGACGAGCATTGCGCGTCGCTATGCCCTGCTGAGCTGGGCCGCCGAGCAGCCGGACCGGTATCTCATCGAAGATGACTTTGATTGTGAGTTTCGCCTTGCCGGCAAGCCGATTCCCGCGCTCGCGTCGATCGATGCCGCCCAATCGGTCATCTACACCAACACCTTTTCAAAAAGTCTGTCGTCGGCCCTGCGTTTGGCGTATATGGTCCTGCCTGATGAGCTGATGGAACGGTTTAGGCGCAACCTTGGTTTTTACGCCTCGTCGGTGAGTTCTGTTGACCAGGTCGCTTTGGCTCGCTTGCTGGAATCGGGTGATTACGAGCGACATGTGAACCGCGTGCGCGTTCGAGCTCGCGAGGCGCGTGATGGCCTGACGGCGCTTGTGCGAAAGGCGTTTCCGGCAGGGGAAGTCTCGATCGAGCATGCAGACGCGGGCCTTTACTGTATCGTGGTTGCGGAGCGTGGAATGGGCGGAAGCACTTTTGCACGGGCCCTCACGCGCTCGAGCATCCCTTTTATCGATATCGGTGACTGTTTTTGGTGTGCCGATGGCGCATCTGTCCCTGAAAACTCAACTCAAATTCTTGTTCAGTATGACGATCTGAGTCCAAAAGTACTAACTACCTTGGAATTGCAGCTAATGGGGGGCACTCTGCAACCTAAGTGAGTAGACTTTTAGCACTTTGGCGACCAGGCAGTTTTGTAACAAGCTATCTACCTGCGGTTTTGAAAAGCAGGATGACCGGCCTGCTCGGGATGTTCAAAAAAGTCTACTCACTTGCCGCGCAAAGCTCCTGCATGAGAAAAAATGGGGTTTTCAACAGGGCTTCGTCCAGCTCTCGGCAAGCTTTTGGCCAGTTGGGGAGGGCTGTTGAAAACTTGGCAGTCCGTTCGGCGCCATTTTTGGTGCGTTCGCGCCAATGCGTGACTGACTGGGTTGAAATTCGTGTTTTCCTGTGCCTATGAAGGATCTACTTTGTGACATATCAGCTTTTAGGTACTGGCGTTTGCCTCCTCAAGTCCGCGCTTTGTGTCCGCCGCTTCCACGACCGGAAGAAGACCGGCAGCGATATGATCTCGCCCGCAACCCGACGGCTGCGGTCGCGCTCGGTTTTCCGTTGTATACATTGGTTCGGACGAGAAACAAACGGACTTGTCCTGCCAGCATTAGGCAGCGGCTGTTTCTTGGTGAGCTTCCCAGGGAATCCGTGCTGGAAACGGAGCATGGGGTTTTGATTACGTCTCCTCTACTGACGGCATTCATCATGTTGCGGCATCTGACGGATCTTCAGCTTCTTTTGGTATTGGCGGAGATGTGTGGCTTGTTTGCGGTGTGTGCCCTGCCGGCGGCACTTGAGGCGGAGCTTTCGCGTGCAATTGATTCGGGCGCGATTTCGACAACGTTCGGTTGGGTGCGCTGCCCGTCCGAGGACGGCACCGCCTCAAATTTATGGCGTCGAGACGCTTTGGTTTTGGGCGGAGACCTTGACCGTTTTTGTTCAGATGTTTGCGGGATGCGTTACGGCAATAGATTTATAGCGGTATCGCAACTCGTTCCATTGGGCGCCGCGTCGCCTTTTGAGGTCGAGGCGTATTTGCTACTTGCACTGCCGCGATCCCTGGGAGGAGAAGGTTTTTGCGGCATAGAGCTCAATGTTGAAGTGATGCTAAGCACAAGTGCTCGAGCGATTGTGGGAAAGTCCCGTGTATATATCGACCTACTTCTTTCTTCGCTGGACGGCAGGCGACAGGTGGCCATTGAATGTCAGGGAAAGGCCTCGCACGGACGCACAGGGGATGGCTTGCGTGACGCTGACCGCATGACGGCCCTTCAGGCCATGGGCTACGATGTACTTCTCCTGACGCACAGACAGATATCCGATGAGGGTAGATTCCACGCGATCGTTAAGGCCGTATGCAGGATGCTCGATGCTGAATATCGTGATAAAAGCTCAGATGAGCAAAGGGCTGAGACATTACTCCGGTCTGAACTGTTCGTTGACTGGACAAAATTGGGAGTAATTGACGGAAAGATGCCCGTTAGACACAAAACAGCTCGATCGTGGACGGCTGCGGTTCTAAGTGAGTAGGCTTTTGGCACTTTGGTGACCAGGCCGTTTTGTAACAAGGCATTTACCTGCGGCTTTATAAAGTGATATGGATGGCCTGCTCGGCAAGTTCAAAAAAGTCTACTCACTTAGTTTTTGACGAGAAGCCGATGCCGAAGGCGGTCCTATTTCAGGGCGTTAACAAGTTCGTGAGGCACGAAAAAGGCCCGAACCAATACGGTCCGGGCCTCATCGAGCTAGAGGTTATGTCTCAAGCGGTTGGCTTAGCCAAAGTAGCGCTTGAGCAGGCCGGCGAAAGCCTTGCCGTGGCGGGCCTCGTCGCGAGCCATCTCGTGCACGGTGTCGTGAATGGCATCAAGGCCAGCGGCCTTGGCGCGCTTGGCAAGATCGGTCTTGCCGGCGGTGGCGCCGTTTTCGGCCTCAACGCGCATCTCGAGGTTCTTCTTGGTGGAGTCGGTTACGACCTCGCCCAGGAGCTCAGCAAACTTGGCGGCGTGCTCGGCCTCCTCGTGGGCAGCCTTCTCCCAGTACAGGCCGATCTCGGGATAGCCCTCGCGATGAGCGACGCGAGCCATGGCCAGGTACATACCGACCTCGGAGCATTCGCCCTCAAAGTTAGCGCGCAGGTCGGCAACGATGTCCTCGGAGACGCCTTCCATCTTGGCGACGCCCACGACGTGCTCGGCAGCCCACTCGAGCTGGCCCTCCTCCTGCTTTAGGAAGCGAGAACCGGGGACGCCGCACTGGGGGCACTTAAAATCCTCGGGCAGCTGGTCGCCGTCATACTCTTCAACATAACCGCAAACGGGGCAAACAAATTTCATGATTCAATCCTTTCGATCGATGGCGATGGGGCGCTTGTCCGGTCCCGTAAGGGCCCTCTCCGGACGTGCGTCTTGACGAGTTCTATTATCCATAAATGCAACCAAATGTGAAGCCTATTAGGAATGATTTTTAATAAAACAATTTCAGGCATGTGAAGATGTTGATTGATTAACGATTGGCAGGCCGTCTGAGATTTCCGCCGAGTACAATCGGTCGAGCAAATGTTGACCAATCAACAAATGAAGGAGCTTCCTTTATGCATTTAGCCCGCCGCGCCTGGTGCCGCACGTATCAAACGGTTTTTCGCATCGCATTGCCGGTACTGCCCTATACCGAGCCACGCATTCTGGAACACGCTGAGGATGTGCCCACAGTGCTTCAAAAGCGCTCGATACAGCGGGTCCTTATCGTGACGGATTCCGGCATTGCCCGCCTGGGGCTCACGGCACCGCTCGAGACAGCGCTCGCGTCCAAGGGAATTGGCGTTGCGGTTTATGCCAAAACATCGGCGAATCCCACGGTCTCAAACGTGGAAGAAGCGGCGTCCCTGTATCGAGCGCGCGCCTGCCAGGCCATTATCGGCTTTGGTGGCGGTTCGGCCATGGACTGCGCCAAGGGTGTGGGGGCGCGCATTGCGCAGCCAAACAAGCCCATCAACAAGATGCGCGGGCTGCTGCGGATTCATCATCGCCTGCCGCTGCTCATCGCCGTTCCCACCACGGCAGGCACGGGAAGCGAGGTCACGCTTGCAGCGGTCATTACCGATGACGAGTCGCACTACAAGTACCCCATTAACGACTTTGTGCTTATCCCGCGCTTTGCGGTACACGACCCCGAGTTTACGCGCGGCCTGCCCGCCTCCATTACGGGGCAGACGGGCATGGATGCCCTGACACATGCCGTCGAGGCCTTTATCGGCCGCAGCACCACGCCCTATACGCGCAAGATGGCGCGTCAGGCGGTACGGCTTATCCACGATAATTTGCTCGAGGCCTATGAGCATGGCGACAACATGCGTGCGCGCCGCAATATGCTTTCGGCGGCGTATAAAGCGGGTGTTGCCTTTACGCGCTCCTATGTTGGATACGTTCATGCCATCGCGCACAGCCTGGGCGGCCGATACGGAATTCCGCACGGTTTGGCCAACGCGATTATCCTGCCGCACATGCTTCGCGCTTATGGCGAAGCCGCTGCTCCCAAGCTCGCCGATCTCGCCCGCATGGCGGGCATTGCGCCGGCTACTGCGCAGGACAGTCTTGCGGCTGAGGCCTTTATCGATTGGGTCGACCGCATGAACGCCGCCTTGGGCATTCCCAAATTTGTGACGGGCATTCGCCGCTCCGATATTCCGCAAATGGCGGCCCATGCCGATGCCGAGGCCAATCCGCTATACCCCGTTCCACTTTTAATGGATCGTTTGGAGCTCGAGCATATGTACGAAGTTATCGCAGGTGGTATGTTTGAGGGCGAGAACTAGGAGGGTCCATGAACACCGGGGAAATTGCGCGCATCATCGGCGACCAGCGCGCCTACTTTAAGACGCATGCCACGTTTGATGTCGATGCTCGCCGCCGTGCGCTCGTGAGTTTACGCGATGCGGTGCGGGCCCACGAGGCCGATATTGCCCATGCGCTCAAGACCGATTTGGGAAAGTCGCATGACGAGGCCTATATGTGCGAGATTGGCACGTCGCTTTCCGAGATTCGTTATCAGATCGCTCATGTGGCTCGATGGAGTCGTCCGCGCCTGCGTCCGTGTGACCTTGCCAATGCCGTGAGTGTGTGCAAGACGCAAGCCGTGCCCTATGGCGTCACGCTCATCATGGCACCGTGGAACTACCCGTTTTTGCTAACACTCGAGCCACTCGCCGGCGCCCTTGCCGCGGGCAATACTGTGGTCATCAAGCCGAGCGCCTATGCTCCGGCATCGAGCGCGGTGCTCAAGCAAATCTGTGAAGAGGCATTTGATCCGCGCTTGGTGACGGTTGTCGAGGGCGGGCGCGCCGAGAACGAAGCGCTGCTCGATGAGTGCTGGGACAAGATCTTCTTTACCGGTAGCGTTCCGGTCGGCAAGCTCGTCATGGAGCGCGCAAGTAAAAACCTTACGCCCGTGACGCTTGAGCTGGGCGGAAAGAGTCCCTGCGTCGTGGATGCGACGGCAAACTTGAAGGTCGCGGCGCGGCGTATCGCCTTTGGTAAATGGCTCAACGTGGGGCAGACCTGCGTGGCGCCCGACTACCTGCTGGTCGATGCGCGCGTGCACGACGAGCTGCTGGGTCTCATCAAGGAGGAAGTCCGCCGTATGTTTGGCGAGCATCCGCTCGACAACGAGGATTACGGCCATATCGTCAACGCCAAACATTTTGTGCGCGTACGCGGGCTGATCGATCCCGATAAGGTTGTGCTGGGAGGTACCGCGCGCGAGGTTTCGCTCAGGATCGAGCCGACGATTTTGGATGGCGTGTCCCCCGATGACGCCGTGATGCAGGAGGAAATCTTCGGCCCCATCTTGCCAGTGCTGACGTTTGAGAGCTTAGACGAGGCCGAGACGTTTATTACTGATCGTCCGACGCCGCTGGCCCTGTATATCTTTAGTCAGGATCGCGCGGTTCAGCAGCGCTTTGTGCGTTACGTGCCCTTTGGCGGCGGCTGCGTCAACGACACGATCATGCACTTGGCTACGAGCCATATGGGCTTTGGCGGCATGGGCACGAGCGGTATGGGTCAGTATCATGGACGCGAGAGCTTCGATACGTTCAGCCACAGGAAGAGCATCGTGAACAAGGCAACCTGGCTGGACGTGCCGTTTCGGTATGCGCCCTACGCAAGCTGGAAGCACAAGTTCGTGCGCATGTTTGTGCATTAGGAAATGGCAGGTAATACGAACAAGTGTTCCTATTACCTGCCATTTACGTTAGACTACTGCTATGGGATACGGATGGGCCAACTCCTTTTAGAAGGGAATTGGTATGAACGTAAGCGATGTTATTTCGTTACTGGCGTTGTTAATCGCGGCTATCGAGCTCGGCCTATTTATCGGCCGAATGAAATAGCCGCCCCCGCGTAAGCGAAGACGGCCACTTCTCACGATGAAAACGTGTATCGGAGTTGGCAAGACCCGCTGCCACGGGTGCCATCCGTACCCCTATCTTATCTGCAAGCGCTCTGTCTCGCAAGCGTTGCGGCAACTGGGTGAAAGGCGCGAGCGGGTGAATTCGTGTCCGCACGAGTTCGTAGACTTCTCAATAAGGTTAAGCGCCGGTTTATTCGGCCGTTAGAGGAGCTGCTATGTACGAGCCTTCACGTGTTCTTCTGTCGTTTCATATCGCAGGATTTCAGTATGCCGATGGCGCCTTGGTCCTGGGCGATCTTAAAGTTGGCGATAAGCTGACGCTGTGCGCCGAGCGCGATAACCCCCATGATCCCGAGGCGGTTGCGATCTACTACGGCAACACCAAGCTCGGGTATGTTCCGGGAAACGAGGTCGGTCCGCTGTCCTCGATGATGTATTACGGACACGAGGATGTATTTGAGGCGCGCGTGCAGCAGGTTGCTCCCGAGCGCAGTCCGTGGCACCAGGTGCGCGTTGGCCTCTATGTGGTGGATGCTCGCTAATCGGTAAGGGGGGCTGCCATGTTTGACGACGATGACCTGTTCGATTTGACGGATGATTCGTTTGAGTGGGATATGCTACTCGATGACGATGAGTTGGAGCAGGACCGTAGGAAACGGCAGAGCAAGAAAAATCAGGGTGACGCTTCGAAAAAGCAAGACAAGCGCCGCCGCGGGCTGTTCGGCGGGCTCTTTGGCTAACCGCCGCATCACTGTGTCTGTATACTTAGCACGAGTTTGACGCGTTGCGAAATGAGGACATAGACGATGATGTGGTTTACCGCCGACCTGCACCTGGGCGATACGAATATCTTGCACGATATGGATCGACCGTTTGATTCGGTCGAGGAGATGAACCGCAAGGTCATCGACGCCATCAATGAGCGCGTGGCTGCGGACGACCGCCTCTATATTCTGGGTGACTTTACCTATCGTTTGCCCCTGGCGGAGGCGGTGCGCCTGCGCGAGCGCATCGAATGTCAGAACATAACGCTCATTCGTGGCAATCATGACGGTGACTGGGAAGATCCAGCTTCGCCTCAAATCTGGGATGACGTGCGCGATTACCTGGAGATTGCCCCCGGCTATGCCAAGGGGCATCGCCTGGTGATGAGCCACTACCCTATGCTCAGCTGGAATGGCAAGGCGCGTGGTGCCATCATGCTACACGGGCATATCCACAGCAGAGGGGACCGTACCAACGCGCGCAACCGCGATCGCGAGCGCCCTATCTTTCGCTACGATGTCGGTTTTGATGCCAACGATTACAAGCCCGTGAGCCGTGACCAGATCCTCGGCTTTTTTGGGCTGTAATTCTCGAATCACCACAAAGGGAACAGGCGCCTTTGTGGTGATTCTGGCGCCGTTGCCATTATGGCAGCGGCGTCTTTTTTGTCCGCGCGGCGCGGTAGAGTGTAGGCGGTTGAAATTTGCGTCCATCGAGGAGCTGCTATGAACGAGATCAAGTGCCCGCATTGCGGCGAAGTTTTTAAGGTCGACGCGTCCGGCTATGCGGATATCGTCAAGCAAGTGCGCAATGCCGAGTTTTCGCGCGACCTTGATGAGCGCGTGAAGGCGGTCCAGCGCGAGGGCGAGCAGGCACTGGAGCTTGAGCGCTCGCGTTCGACGGCTGCCTTGCAAAAGGCAGAGTCTCAGCGCAATGCCCAGCTTGTCGAGCAGAAGAACGCCGCGGAGCAGAAGCTGGCACAAGAGGTTGCCAAGCGCGACGCTGAGCTTGCCGAGCTGCGCGCCAAGCTCGAGAGCGCTGTCACAGAACGCGAGAGCGCAAGTCAGCGCGCGGCGGTTGAGGCCCGTGCCGATGCTCAAAAGGAAAACGCTGAGCTTCAGCGAGAAATCGACAATTTGCGTGCGCAGCTGGAGCGCAAAGATGACGAAGCCAAGCTCGTCGAGTCGGCGGCGCGCAATGCTGCTCAAAACGATTTGGCTGCACGTGATGCTCAGATTGCCGAGCTGCGGGCCAGGCTTGCCGCGGCGGACAAGGCCCAGGAGATGGCGCTTGCCGCCGCCGCGGCAGAGTCGAAGCGTGAGCTCGATACCGCTCGCAGCGAGGCCGAGCGCGCGCTTGCTGACTACCGTGCGCAGGTACAAGAGAAGTTTTCCGCCGAAAAGGCTCAGTCTGAGCAAGAGGCCGAGGGTCTGCGTGCCCAGCTGCGTGAGCAGGAGCTGATGGCAAAAATGAACCTGTCGGAGGCGGTCGCCGCGGCGGAGCGAGAGCGCGATGAGGCACGTGCCAAGCTGACGAGCGAGTTGGCGGTGCGCGATTCTCGCGAGGAGCAGGCCAAGGCGGCACACGAGCTCGAGCTTGCGCAGGCCAAGCGTGCGAGCGATGACCTGATTCGCTACAAGGATGAAGAGATTGAGCGCCTTAAGGACATGAAGGTCCGCCTGTCCACCAAGATGGTGGGCGAGTCGCTCGAGCAGCACTGCGAGACCGAGTTCAACCGTCTGCGCATGACGGCATTTCCTAACGCGTACTTCGAGAAGGATAACGATGCATCCGAGGGTACCAAGGGCGACTTTATCTTCCGCGAGTGCGACGCGAGCGGCAACGAGGTCATTTCGATTATGTTCGAGATGAAAAACGAGAACGACGAGACCGCGACCAAGCACAAAAACGAGGACTTCTTTAAGAAACTCGATCACGATCGTCGCCAGAAAGGCTGTGAGTACGCGGTGCTCTGCACGCTGCTCGAGCCCGAGAGCGAGCTCTATAACGCGGGAATTGTGGACGTGAGCTATCGCTATGAGAAGATGTACGTGATTCGCCCACAGTTTTTCATCCCCATGATTACGCTTCTTCGCAACGCCGCCATGGGTTCGCTTCGCTATAAGCAGGAGCTGGCGGAGTACAAACAGCAGAATATCGACGTCACGAACTTCGAAGCCAAGATGGAGAAGTTCAAGAATGATTTCGGTCGCAACTACGAGATCGCGAGCCGCAAGTTCCAAACGGCGATCGATGAGATTGACAAGACGATTAGCCATCTGCAGAAAACCAAGGAGGCGTTGCTGTCCTCCGAGAACAATCTGCGCCTAGCCAACAAGAAAGCCGACGATCTTACCATTCGCAAGCTCACGTGGGGCAACAAGACCATGAAGGCAGCGTTTGACGAGGCGCGCGGGGCCGCGCCAGAGACAAACGATGAGCCCGCCGAGGCGGATTCGTATGAGGTCGAAGATGCCGAGTAAGGCATAGCAGATAGTGCAAAAGCGGGGCCGCTGACGATATTGCCAACGGCCCCGCTTTGTTTCGTTCCAGTATGTTCGGCTAGTTCTCGAGCAGGTCCTCGATAAAGCCGACGCGGTAGTTTTTGAAGATGACCTCGCCGCCGTCTTGCGTGGCGTCCAGATCGACATCGCCCATGATGCCAAAGTCGTGGTCGCCACCCTCGTCGGCAAAGATCTGGTGCACGCGCCATACGTGCGCGGTCTTCTCGTCGGACTCGTCGATGGAAAACATCGCGGCGCTGCGGGCATCTCCGTCGGTGAGGATTTCCTCGTGCTGCTCGTGGTAAGCGTCGAGTGCTTTTTGCCAGCGGATCTCGCTCATGCCCCAGTCGTCGTCGAGCTCGCCAAGGTCGCGAACGTGCTCGCGGGCGGCAAGGGTCACGCGGCGGAAGAGCGCATTGCGCACCAGCAGCGTGCAGCCGCGGCGGTCCGCCACGACCTCGTCGATGCCCTGTGGCGGCGCGGAATCGAGGGCTGCCGGGTTGCCGGCGTTCTCCCACTCGTCCACCAGGCTCGAGTCGACCGAGCGCACCACAAAGCCCAGCCACGAGATAATGTCGCGCAGGCGCTCGTCGCGCTTCTCGATGGGTACGGTGCGGTCGAGAGAACGGTAAGCCTCTGCCAGGTAGCGCAGCAAAATGCCCTCGGAGCGGGCGATGCCGAGCTTTTGAATGTAGCCCTTAAAATCGCTCGCGCTTTCCAGCATATCGCGCAGGACGCTCTTGGGAGAGAGCTGGTAGTCGTTTGCCCAGGGTACTTCCTGGCAGTACTTGTCAAAAGCGGCGTCGAGCAAATCCTCGAGCGGCTTTTCGTACGTGACGTCCTGAATGCGCTCTAGGCGCTCCTCGTATTCGACGCCATCGGCCTTCATTTCGGCCATGGCGCGATCGCGTGTGGCGCGCTCCTGGGCGCGGAGCACCTGCTTGGGGTCCTCGAGCGTGGCCTCGACCATGCTGATAAGGTCCATGGTATAGGTCTCGCTCTCGGGATCGAGCAGCTCCAATGCGGCAAGCAAGAACGGCGAGAGCGGCTGGTCGAGCGCGAAGTCCTCGGGCAGATCGACCGTCAGCGCATAGTCGATGTCTGGTGTGGCATCGGCCGGGGCGTCGGGTGCGGGCGGCACCTCGGTGCGCACGACGACGCCGGAATCGATGAGCGTGGCGAAGATTTCGTCGGCGCGAACCTCGAGCTTAGCCTTTTCCTCGGGAGTCTGCAGGCTCGTCTCGATGAGGTCGTGTACGCGGGCGCGGGCATCGCCGCCTTGCTCGACCACGCTAATCACCATGGAGTGTGTGATGCGCAGACGCGGTTTGAGCGTCTCGGGCTGCGTCTCGATCAGGCGCTCAAAGGTCTGCTTGTTCCAGGTGACAAAGCCCTCGGGGGCCTTTTTCTTTTTAATCTTACGGAGTTTTTTGGGGTCATCGCCCGCTTTGGCCATAAGCTTGGCATTCTCGATCTCGTGCTCGGGTGCCTCGGCGATCACCATGCCCTCGGTATCGAAGCCCGAGCGGCCGGCGCGACCGGCTATTTGATGGAACTCGCGGGCGCGCAGACGACGCATCTTGTAGCCATCGAACTTGGTGAGCGCGGTGAGCACCACGGTGTGGATGGGTACGTTGATGCCGACGCCGAGCGTATCGGTGCCGCAGATGACGGGCAGCAGGCCCTGCTGTGCCAACCGTTCGACCAGCAGACGATAGCGCGGCAACATGCCGGCATGGTGCACGCCGACGCCGCATCCAAGCAGACGTTTGAGAATCTTGCCAAAGGCCGTGGAGAAGCTCGTCCCCTTTGCCGCTTCTTTGATGGCCTCGCGCTGCTCCTTGCTGGCGATGCCAAAATTGGCGAGCGACTGCGCCGTCGCAAGGGCGGCATCCTGGCTAAAGTGCACGATATAGAGCGGGGCCTCGCCGCGGCGCATGGCGAGCTCGACCGTGCCCTCGAGGGAGGTCGTCACATAGTCGTAGCTCAGCGGAACAGGACGCGGGGCATCGACAACCAAGTCGCAAGCAGCGCCGGTGTGCTCCTCGAGAGAGGCGGCGATGGCAGTGACATCGCCGAGCGTGGCGCTCATGAGCATAAACTGCGTGTGGGGCAGGGTGAGCAGCGGCACCTGCCAGGCCCAACCACGATCGGGGTCGGCAAAGTAGTGGAACTCGTCCATGGCAACGCAGCCCACGTCGGCGTCCTCGCCCTCGCGCAGTGCATCGTTGGCAAGGATTTCGGCCGTGCAGCAGATGACGGGCGCCTTGGTATTGATATGCGTGTCGCCGGTAATCATACCGACGTTGTCGCGGCCGAGTACCTGCACCAGATCGAAGAACTTTTCGCTGACCAGGGCCTTGATGGGGGCCGTGTAATAACAGCGTTTGCCCTGTGCCATGCCCATAAAAAGCATGCCCAGCGCGACGAGCGATTTACCCGATCCGGTCGGTGTGCCCAAAATGACGTGATCGCCGGCAGCCAGGTCCATGAGGGCCTCTTCTTGGTGGTCCCACAGCTCAATGCCGCGATTGCTCGTCCATTCAAAGAAGCGTTCGAAGGCCTGATCGGGCGTGAGCCATGGTTCGGGCTCGCTGCCGTCCTCGGGCTCCCACCAGGTGGGGGAGAGCGCGCCGAGCGAGCCGAACTCGGCTTCGGTTCCCGTGCCGCCCGAGAATGAGCTGGCGGCGCCGGCGCCAGAGACGGTGCTGGCGGCGGTATCTATCGTGGTCTGTGCCATGTGTTTGCTTTCTCTCGCGATTGTCCGCCAACTATTATGGCGTAGCGGCGGCGCGGGGTGCCAGCGCGCGAGAAAATGCAGGAAATGGGCGTTCTGTCCAGCCGTTTGGCGCAGTTACCGGCTAAGTGAGTAGACTTTTTGCGATATCGCGAGCACATGGCTTTTGCGCAAGGGCTCTACCTGCGGTTTTAATTTTCGTTATGCGGGTTGTGCTTGGCTATTGCAAAAAAGTCTACTCACTTAGGTTTTGAGGGTTGTTTGCTGGTGCCTATTTGCGCTTGTTTGCTGACGCCGCGACCATCAGAAGCCCTTGGGACTCTTGTGGCAGGCGTTTCTTGCCTTTGCGGGCGCGGTTCTTAAAGTTCTCGACGGCTTCTTCCATGCCCAGAGGTACATAGGTGAGCTCATCGAGGTTATCGGGCAGGTAGCAGGCAAGGCTTTGCTCCTGTGCTCGGCCTGCTGCGAGCTGTTCTTCGGTGGGCTCTGCGCCGGGTGTGGCGCAAATGCCATAGACGATGGCACCCATCTCGCGCGTGCGGCACTCATATTCGGTCTCTGGATGCTCGGGATGGTCGCGGCGGACGTCGTCACTTACCCAAAGCGTGTCGTAGCCGGCCGCAGCAAACTGCCCCAAGGCGTAGTCGCGCAATGGCTTACTGTCGGTTCGCAGCGTGACGGTGGCACCGGCTGCAAGGAGCGGGCGATAGAGCATCAAATGGTCGACATGGACGAGCCGCTTTTTGGCGTACTTGGCCTTGGGTTGCGGCGTGGGAAAGTTGATGGTGATGGCGTCGAGCTCGCCTGCGGCAAATAGCTGCGGCAGCGATGCGGCGCCTCGGGGCAGGACGAGTACGTTTGATAGCTCCTGCTCGCAGGTTTTCTGCGCGGTATAGGCGATGCAGATGGGCTCCTGGTCCATGCCGATAAAGAGGGTGTTTGGCTCGTGGGCCGCGCGCTCTACAAGGTACGTTCCCTTGCCACAGCCAAGATCCAGGTGAAGGTGTTCGAAGGGCTTGCTGCCAACTGGCGCGCAAGCCTCGCGCCAATCTCCGGCATAGGCCTCGGGGTTCGTCTCAATCGCATCGGCGTAGCGCTCCAGGCGCTCCTCGAGCACAAAGTTCTTAGGCGTGCGAACGTGGACGGCTCCCATGAGGCTCCTTGGTCATAAGTATGGAACGTATAGCTGCACGTTCCGTCAATGGGTTGAAAAAGGGTGGGCATAGTTTGCCCGAAAGATGTGGTGCGGCTCGGCGACGAGTCGTCGATGCCTACAGACGCTTGAGAATCACATAGCGGTTGAGCTCGCCGCTGCGACCGTCGGCATGGAAGCGCTCAAGCTCGCGTACGGGGACCTCGCCGCTCTTATAGAACGTACGGACGCCGCGCACCAGGTCGGTGATTTGCTGATCGTCAAAGTGATGACAATAGCGGTAGGCGTGGCGGTCGTTTTGCCAGCCAATGAGGTGGTCGCCGGCTTCAAACTGCGCGGAATCGTAACCCTCAAACGGTGGGGTGAGCTCGGCGCGGGCCTCGGCGCGAACAGCCTTGCGCGCCATGCGCTCGTCGTTCATAAACTCCCAAAAGCTGATGGCGATGATGCCGCCCGGGCGCGTCTGGCGCACCAGGGCGTCGAGCACGCGTACGCGGTACTCGCACGACGGCACATGGTGCATAAAGCCAAAGCAGACCGAGATGTCGGCGAGCGGGGCGTCGAAAAGCACGTCGGGTGTCTCGGCGGGGTTGAGCTTCATGAGGGCGTCGAGCACATCGAGTTCCTGGAAGTGCAGGTTGGGAATGCGCAGGGCGTGGCCATGTGCATCGATGGCCAGGTCTTGGCACGAGTCGACACCATAGAACTCAAACGGGCAGCTGGCATCTGCCGAGGGGTTTGTGCCGTTGACGCCCTTGGCGGCAAGTGCGCCGCCGGCGGCAAAGTTCTCAAAGCGCATATTTCCGCAGGCAAGATCGAAGACGCGGACGGGATGCTCGATCGTGGCCACATCGAGCTGCTCGAGCGCGATGTCCATGGTGCGCACCCAGCCGGGCCACGGGGCCTGGCGCGTATCGGAAAAGGAGGCGGAGTGCTCGCGATAGAACGTATTGTTGAGCTGGATGAGCGATGAGGCGAAATCGCGGTTCACGGCGCGGAACTCCCTCCGTTGGCGGTGCGGAATAAACAGTACGACCATACTACCGTTAACGCCGCAACGGGGACAACCGAGCCGTGGGTCATTGCTTTGTTTGGACACATTTCCGCAGCTCATATGCACCCGCAACCGCCGGTTGTCAAAAATCTCACTAGAATAGGTGGCATGATTTTGGCGGTGGCGGATAGATTTTTAACTGTGCAAGGCGCCTTAAGAACAAAAACGGTCCGGCGGCACGGCTGGCATCGCATAGGAGGAACCATGAATGTAGAAACTGCGCAGCGGCTCGCCGACCTTCGCCGCAGCAAGGGTTTTAGCCAAGAAGGGCTGGCGCGAAAGCTGGGACTGTCGCGCCAGGCGGTCAGTAAATGGGAGCGCGCGGAGAGCTCGCCCGATACCGAGAACCTGATCTCGCTCGCCAAGCTCTATGGTGTGAGTCTGGACGAGCTGCTCAATCCGAGCGACGAGATCGAGGACGATATCGAGTTTGAGAATGAGGACCGCGCCCGCCAGCGCGAGGCCGAGGCGGCGGAGCGAGCCCGTACCCACGAGGCGGCGGCACGCGCTACCGAGGCCGCAACGCAGGCGAGTGATGCCGCGGCTAAGGCGGCGCAGGCTGCAAGCTGGAGCGCGCAGGTGGCTAACGCCGCGACGGCGCAAGCGACGAACGCCGGTGCGGTCAATCCGACTCCGGTGAAAGGTCCGTTCCAGTCGTTTCCGTATTGGGCCGTGTGCTGGCTGCTGTTCTTTTTGCTGATGTTCCTGTTTGGTGCCGGCCCCTTTGCCGCACTGATCTTCTTTACGATTCCTATCTATCACTGGGTGGCGCGTGCGCTCGATGGTGATTGGGCACGCGGGGATATTCAGGTTGGTTCGGCGTCGGTGGCGGTCAAGGCCCAGGGGAAGGATACTTCTGCGGAACCTGATGCTGACGTGGCTACCGCGGTCACCGCTGAGCCATGTGCCAAAGAGGGTGACGAATGATGAAGCTTTCGCATGAATCCAAGCTGCGCCTGGGCGTCGGCATCGGAGCGTTTGTGCTCATCATCGGGCTTGTCTTCGGCATTTCGCGGACATTGATTCCCTTCGATGGACTGTGGGACCTCGACGATATTGCATCTGGCTTGTCTGGTATGGGCGATGTGGATGACGAGGATGATCTTTTGGATGGCGGTAACTATTCTGCTCGGCCTCAGCAGCTTTCGAGCGAAACCTTTGATGCCGACGCGTTCACATCGCTCGACTTGGACGTGACGTCGGGCACGGTCAAGGTCAAACTCGTCTCCGGCGGGCCAGCGCGCGTAATTGAAAGCGGTCGCGTGGCAACGGGGACTGTTGCCTTCGATGCGGCAACCCAGAACCTGGCCGAAATCAAGGGCTCTACGCTCAAGATTCGCCAGTTCGATTGCGATGACGAGCGCGCCATTGACCGAACGGTTACCGTCGAACTGCCGCGCGAAGTTGCCGATAACATGGTGGGCATTACAGCGAATGTAGGATCGGGTGATCTGACGGTCGCGGGCATTGCGTGTCATGACCTCAACCTGACTCTGGACTCGGGAGACGTTGAGTTTACGGGCACCGTGACCGATACCCTGAATGCCGAGGTCGGTTCGGGCGATGTGACGTTCGAGCTCTACCAGGCCCCCGCGAAGTCGATGGACGTAAGCGTGGACTCGGGCGATGTGGAGATAACGGTTCCGAACTCTACGGGCTTTAAGGCGAGCCTCACCGTGGGCAGCGGCGACTTCGAGAGCGATTTCCTTCCGCTTGGCTACGATGGCGAGACCATATTGAATTCTGAATTCGACAATGGCGATAAGTCCGCCACGTATCGTTTCGAGATCGGCTCGGGCGACGTGTCGTTTGATTCGGAGTGATGACTGCGGTCTGGTTCGCAAGCATAGATGCTTAGACGCGCTGTTTGATGAAGGCGCCGAAGCCGAGATTGGCTCCGGCGCCTTTGCCTTTACAATGGGGGCATGGAACAGATTATCTTGAACATACTCGAGGCCCTGCGTCGCGGCGAGACCGTGGACGACAAAGCGCTCGTCAAACTGATACATGCCGAGGCGCGCCGTGAGGGTGCCGACAAACGCGATTTGGCCAAGCGCCGTCTGCTGCCGTTCTACCAGCGGGTAAAACGTGAGGAGCCGGCTCGTTGGGCTGGGTGGAATGTCGATGCCGAGCTGGAACGTCGACTGCTGCAGGCGCTGCGCATGAAGCCGCGCCGAACGGCCTCAGGCGTGGCGACCGTTACCGTCATCACCAAGCCGTGGCCGTGCTCGGGCGATTGCCTGTTTTGTCCCAATGATCTGCGCATGCCCAAGAGCTATCTGCACGCCGAGCCGGCATGCGCCCGTGCGGAGCAAAATTGCTTCGACCCGTATCTGCAGGTGAGCGCTCGTCTGACCGCGCTTTCGCAGATGGGGCATGCGACCGACAAGATAGAGCTCATCGTGCTCGGTGGTACCTGGAGCGACTATCCGCAAGGGTATCAGACGTGGTTTATGTCGGAACTTTTCCGTGCGCTCAATGACGATGCCGTCGCCGGCGTGGCGGCCAACCCCATGTTGGCGCGTCCGGGCATCAGCCGTGCCGAGGCGGGGCGTCTGCTCGATGACGCTCCCGCCGATGCCCTGCCGCCTGTGGTAGCAGAGCGCCGCGAGCGCTATCGG
Organism: Collinsella sp.; assembly: GCA_019414045.1. Lineage (GTDB taxonomy): Bacteria > Actinomycetota > Coriobacteriia > Coriobacteriales > Coriobacteriaceae > Collinsella. The sequence goes on from DXMW01000003.1 coordinate 59,515, forward strand.
GCCGCCGGCATTGCGACAGACGAGGCCGAGCTTGCTGCCGGCGTTGCCGACGAGCAGGAGCGTGTGGATGCTGCCGTGGGCGGCTACAACCGTGCGGTGCGTCGTCTGTACGGCCCCGGCACGCCGTGGGGCGAGGTCGCCGAGTGGCAGACGGCCACGATGGAGGAGCTTGAGCGCCAGCAGCGCTTCAACGAGACGGCGAAGCATCGCGTGGTGGGACTCGTTATTGAGACGCGCCCCGATGCCGTGACGCCACAGGCGCTCACGCTCATTCGTCGTCTGGGCTGCACCAAGATTCAGATGGGCATCCAGAGCCTCGACCAGCGCCTGCTCGATATCAACGAGCGTCGCATTTCGGTGGCGCAGATCGAGTGGGCGTTTTCGCTTGCGCGCCTGTTTGGCTTTAAGATCCATGCGCATTTTATGCTCAACTTGCTGGGCGCCACGCCCGAGGGGGATAAGCTCGACTACGAGCGCTTTATGACCGAAGGGGCCTTTACGCCCGACGAGGTCAAGGTTTACCCGTGTGCGCTCATCGAGGGTTCGCGCCTGGTGGGCTGCTATGAGCGTGGCGAGTGGCGCCCCTATACCGAGGACGAGCTGCTCGATGTGCTTGCCGACGACATCGTGGTGACGCCGGCGTTCTGCCGCATCAGCCGCATGATTCGCGACTTTAGCTCTGACGACATCATGGTGGGCAACAAGAAGCCCAACCTGCGTCAACTCGTCGAAAACCGCTTGGCGGCTCGTGGGGAAGGCGCGACGGTGCGCGAGATCCGCTATCGCGAGATCAGCACGGCGGGTGCCGACCTGAACGAGTTGGCCCTTGACGAGGAAGTGGCGTACGAGACGCCGGTGACGCACGAGCGCTTTTTGCAGTGGGTGACGCCGCAGGGCAAGATCGCGGGCTTTTTGCGCCTGTCTCTGCCCGATCGCGCCTTTGTCACCGCACATGCGGACGAGTTGCCGACCAGGCCGGAGGAAGCGATGATTCGCGAGGTGCATGTGTATGGCATGGCGGCACGTGTGGGCGATCAGGGCCAGGCGGCTCAGCATCACGGTCTGGGGCGTCTGCTCGTGGAGCGTGCGTGCCAGATTGCTCGGGACGCGGGCTATGCGCGCATCAACGTGATCAGCGCGATTGGCACGCGCGAGTACTATCGCCATCTTGGATTTTATGACCATGGCCTCTATCTGCAAAAGGAGCTCTAGATGAACAAGCCGAGTGTTTCTGCTGGCGTCGTTGCCGGCGTTGCTCTGGGAGCCGCGGCGCTTGGTGCGGCCGCTGTCGCTGTTCGTGCTGCCTGTCTGCAGGTTGCGCGAACCCGTAATGGGTTGGCGCGTGTGAAACGCGTGCACGATGAGAACGGCGACGAAGTCCGCGTGTTGGTGCAAGGCGGCGTGTACCAAAGCGCGACCTACGTTGGCGAGCGTTGGGCGGAGCCCGTCTTTGCATACTATCGCGCGTTTGACGATGTCTTTGAGGCCGAGGACGCAATGCGTGGCGCCTATGGTCACGGTATCGACTGCATGCTTATGCTGGGCGGCGGCGGGTTTGCCTATCCTAAGTTCGCCCTGATGTCGCACAAGGGCTTGTGCATGGACGTCATCGAGTATGACGGAGAGATTACGCGTCTGGCCCGCCGCTGGTTCTACCTAGACGAGCTGGAGCGCACGGCGGGCGATCGCCTTCGGGTGATTACCGCCGAGGCGCGTTCGTACCTGGGCGTTACGAGCGTGGGGCATCGTCGCTACGACGTGATCGTGAGCGATTGCTTTGGCGGTGCCGAGCCCGTGCGCGAGCTGGCGACGGTTGAGGCGTTGCGTTTGGTGCGAGGCAGCCTGAGCCCCGGGGGTATCTACGTGGCCAATATCGTGAGCGCAAGCGAGGGGAACGATGTGACGTTCCTGCGCGACTGCGCTGCCACGGCACTCGAGGTGTTCGCCCACGCCTGGGTGGTCCCGTGTGGCGATGCGGAGTTCGGCGGCGAGGAGAACTACCTGCTCATCGCCAGCGACGGCGACTATGTCTTCGCCGAAGCCGTGCCTTTTGACGTCGACTTCCTTGGCGCTGCCCTCCACGACTAGCCTACTCGTGGCGGGCCTTTCCATCAGTCTTTTTGGACGGGGCTTTTTAACTACTTCTTGGCCGGGCGCCAGCCGAGAACACGCTGCTTCATGCCCTCTATGTCGAGTACGCCTTCGGCAAAGCCCTTACGCACGAGCTCTTCGGGAACGAACTCATCGTAACGATCAAAGTAAGGCACCTCGCCGGGATAGACGAGCTCGATGGGGTCGAAGTCCTTTTCGGCCTCGGCTGCGAGCACCTCAAAGAACGTCTCCTCGTCGGCCTTCATCTTAAACTGCATAAAGTACGGGCGTGACGGGTCGAGTCCGCGAAGGCCCAGCTCCGCGGCACACTTAATCTTGAGCATGCGCTCGAGCGCCAAAAAGGCGTAGCTGCCCAGCCAGGGGAAAAGCACCCAGGTGTCGCCGCCGAGGTTAATGAGCGGCTTAGTTCCCGCGCCCGAAATCTCGGCCGTATGGCGAGCCTGCGCCAAGCGGGCCCGCGCGTTACCCATAAGGTACGGATACGCGGCATGTTCGTTGAGCGCCTTGCGCATGCGCTCGAGTACGTGTGTATTGATGTCACCGGGGCAGTCGCCAAAGTAGGCCGGCACCCGGCCCTTGACCTGCGTGGCAAAGACGGTATGACGCTTCCAGTCCACTTCCTCGACAATCCAGCAGTGTCCGGCGATGGCGATGCGCTCACCGGGCGGTGGCGGATTGACGATCGTGCCCAACTCGGCCGACTCGCTACGAACGGTGAACTCCTCGTTTTCCTGGAACACGGCGTAGAACTTAAAGTTGTTAATGATGCGCTCGCCCGCGAGACCCACAATGAGCCCGCCACCCTCGGTGACTTGGATATGGTCGATGGTAATGAGGTGACGCAGCAACACGCGATAGTCATCGGCCGAGATGCGATGGAAATAGCTGAGTGTGAGCACGCGCCGGGCAAGCTCTGCCGGCGTGAGTTCGCCGGTGCTGGCAAGCGTCGACATAGTCTGGTGGTAGAGCAGGCTGTAGGGGAGTCGATCGAGCTCGGGCGGCTCGACCCACTTTTCCTCGCGATAGAGTTGTACGAGCGCAATGCCCTGCAGGAGCTTCCACGGAATGGTCTCGGGCATCATCGTGCGCGGCTCGGGCTCTTCCTCGCGCATGACGAACCACATCTCGGGCGGAAGATCGCGGCGCCCCGTGCGGCCCATTCGCTGCAAAAAGGAGCTGACGGTAAACGGCGCATCGATCTGGAAGGCACGCTCCAGACGGCCGATATCGATGCCGAGTTCCAGCGTAGAGGTGGTGACGGTTGTCTGCGCCTGCTCCTCATCGCGCATGAGTTCCTCGGCCGTCTCGCGCAGCGATGCCGAAAGATTGCCATGGTGGATGAGGAAACGGTCGGGCTCGTGCCGGCTCTCGCAGTAGCTGCGCAGCATGGAGCACACGGCCTCTGCCTCCTCGCGCGAGTTGGCAAAGACCAGGCACTTGCGTCCGCGGGTGTGTTCAAAGATGTAGCCCATGCCGGGGTCGGCGTTGTCGGGCGCGGTGTCGTTGGGGTTGAGCAGTCCCTGTTCGGTCGCTCGTGGGATGTCGACTTCGCCCTCGGGGGCCGAGGAAGTGCGACGGTCTTTGGGAGCGGTCTTGCCCCGCGCCTGCTCGCGACGTTGACGGCGTTCCTCCTGTGTAAGCTGTCCGCTGTGGCGCATGTCTTGTCCGGATGCGGGCAGCGCCGCGGGCGCCGCCGTCTCAATACGCTCGCACGCAAGCACTTCGGCCTCTTGAGGACCCGCACTCTCGAATCCCCGCTGCTGAGCCTGGGGGCCCGAGTTGTAGAAGTGCTCCATGGAGATGCGCCACACGCGGCGCGGTTCCTCAAAGCGGGGGATGATGCAATCGCGTCCCGTTCCCTGCGAGAGAAAGGCGCCCGTGCGCTCGGGGTCGCCGATGGTGGCAGAAAGGCCAATGCGGCGAGGCTGCACGCCGGCCATGCGCGAGAGTCGCTCGATAAGACAGAGCGTCTGACCGCCGCGGTCGCCGCGCATGAGCGAATGAACCTCGTCGATAACCACATAGCGCAGGTCGCAAAACATGCGCGGGATTGCCATGTGCTTATGGATCAGGAGCGCCTCGAGCGATTCGGGCGTAATCTGTAGGATACCGCTCGGCTTTTTGATGAGTTTGGCCTTGTGTGATTGTGAGACATCGCCATGCCAGTGCCAGACGGGGATATCGGCTTCTTCGCACAGGTCGTTGAGGCGGACGAATTGGTCGTTGATGAGCGCCTTGAGGGGGCCAATGTAGAGGGCGCCCACGCTTGCGGGCGGGTTCTCCCAAAACTCGGTCAGGATGGGAAAGAAGGCTGCCTCGGTTTTGCCGGAAGCCGTTGATGCCGTCAGGAGCACATTGTCCTGCGTGTCAAAGATGGCACCTGCTGCCGCAACCTGGATAGAGCGCAAGCTCTCCCAATCGTGGGAGTAGATGAAGTCTTGGATAAACGGGGCGTAGCGGTCAAAGGCGTTCACGGGGCCTCCTCTCAAAAACGAATCTCTCAACGCGGCTGGCAACGGCTTGCTGAATGACTGCTTTAACGTTTGCCCAGATAAAACCTGCCAAAATAAACCTGTCTCTTTTTGGCGGGTTAGATGGTGAACTCGGCGAAATTGCGGTCGCCGACTGCGGTATCGGTGTCGCCTGTTGCGGTTGCCGGCGCTAGCGTGTCGCCACCGACGCTTTGCAGCAGCTCGGCTACGTTGGCGTCGGGGTTCTGGCATAGGATGTCGAGCAGCTCGATAAAGTCACGAATGACTTCACGCGGCGTCAGATGCGTGTCGGCTCCCACACGACCGAACTCGATCTTGAGGAAGTCCACTAAGTCGTTTTCGGTAAGCGTGGGCGTCCAGCCAAAGTAGCCGGCGTGAATTTGCATGAGTTTTTCGATCAGCACCAGCAACTCCTCGTAGGTGAGTGGCTGCAGGCGGATGATGGGTGCGAGCATGTCTTTGAGATCATCGCGCGCAAAGCGACCCTGAGCGAGTCGGCTACGCAGAGCCTCGTAGGAGAACACGCCGCGGCGACGGTCCTCGATGGAGGTTGGCGTGCCGCCCATGATCATGCCCAGGTACTGCGCCTTGCCCTGGAGCGTGTCGTTGTACATGGTCAGGATCTTCTCGTAGTTGTACTGGCGCGTGATGGCGTTGGGAATCTTATACAGATTCACGAGCTCGTCGATGAGCACCAGCATGCCCTTGTAGCCGCTGCAAACCAAAAAACGCGCGATGAGTTTGACGTAGTCGTACCAGTCGTCATCGCTGATGATGGTTGAGGAGCCCAGTTCGGCGCGAGCCTCGCTCTTGGTGCGGTATTCGCCGCGGATCCATTTGGTCACGCGGCTCATGGCCTCTTCGTCGCCCTCGGATACGGCCGCGCGGTAGCGGCGGAGCATGCGGGCGAAGTCGAAGCCGTGGACCATTTCCTCGAGCGGGGCCAGTTGGGCGTTGACGGCGGACTCATCGGCATCGGCGCACGAGGCGACCCAACGATCAAGGATTAGGTTGAGCGCGCCTCCCTCGGGGCGCGTTTTAGTTGATATGTTGCGGATGAGCTCTCGATAGGTGGCAAGGCCCTGCCCCTGGCCGCCCTGTAGGCGACGCTCGGGGGATAGGTCGGCATCGGCGACGACGAACCCCTCGCCCATGGCGTGCGTGCGGATGGTCTGGAGCAAAAAGCTCTTGCCGGCGCCGTAACGGCCGACCAGAAAGCGGAAGCTCGCACCACCGTCAGCGATGAGGCTCAGATCGGTGAGCAGGGCGCGGATCTCGACCTCGCGCCCTACGGTGATGTAGGGAAGGCCGATACGCGGGACCACGCCACCCTTGAGCGAGTTGAGAATGACAGCGGCGACGCGCTTGGGCACGCGGGGTGCTGCGGATGCGGTATCACTCATGGTCTAGGTATCCTCTCACGTCTGCTACGTAGTCCTCGATAATCTGCGGTCCTGCCGCGCCAAATTCAATTACGGTGTCGCCAACCAGGTCAAAGAGTGCTTCGTTGATGGTGTCGACGAGCATGTCCTCGCTCTTGCCCGACTGTGCCACTGCCGATGCCGTCTGTGCCGTGTTCTGCTCGAGCAGCGCGCGGAGATAGGCGTCTGCGGCGGGCGCGAGTTCGTTCGTGGCGTCAGCGGGCGCAGCAGCTGCGAACGCGGGCGTCGGCGCGAGAAGCGGTGCCACGACACCAAACTGTTCGGTGGATATGGTCGGCTCGTCGGACTCGTCCTGCCCTGCAGCCGCCGCGACCGCCTCGACCGTCGCGTCGGCTACGGGCTCGGCTTCCGGTTGCCCTGAGTCCGCTGCCTCGGCTTCTGCGGACGCGCCGTCCTCGCGTTCCTCGTCGATCAAAAGCGCTTCGCGCGTTTGTGCGGCAGCGCTCCGAATGTGCCCCAGCTGGCTCAAATCGATATCGATCTTGACGGGCTGGTGTGCGGCGTCCCACGAAAGCCATGTCACAATCTCGTCATCGATAATCTTGGCCAGATATTTGGGGACCTTTTCTTCCTTAAGGGGATGGGCGGGGTCCAGCGCCAGGCGCAAGCGTTGGTCGCAGGCGCGCATCATTTCACCGAGCTTGCTGCTCTTTTGCCTACTACCGTGGATACGCATGCATTCCCAAAAGCCGTTTTGGCAACGGTAGATATGGATAGGATCCAGGCGGTATTCGCAGTCCTCGTGGCGCTCGGGCGCAAAGAATACGGCCGAGGCAAACATGGTGTAGGGCATGGCCGTCTCCTCCCCAAATAAACTCGCCACGATGCCGGTCTTTCGGTGCGTGTCATAGTAGCGCACCATGCGGACATACACGGCGCATGCCACGTGGCGCAGATCGCGGTGGTGGCTGCGGTCGAGCCGCGAGTTACTTAGGTTGTACGTGGAGAGGGCGTTGATGGCGGCCATGAGTCGCTCCTCACGCACCTCATCGGGCGGAAGGGGGAGCGTGGGCTCGGAGGTTTTGCGACGCTTAGGGGTCTGGCCGGACGGTGCCGGTGCCGGTACAAGGTCTCGTGCCGCGCGCCGCAGCTCGATAAGGGCGTTATCGAATATGACGGTTTTAGAGTCACGAAGCAGCTTGGGGTCGAGCCCGTGGAACACGGCGTAATCTTGCAGCCACACGCGCGCAAACCGGTCGATGCCGGGCTCGAAGGCGCGATAGACATCCCAAAAAGCCTTGATCTTGTTAAAACCATCGAGTGGATTATCTACGCCAATGCCGCAGATCAGCTCATAGAGATACAGAAAGGCAAAGGACGTAGACGTTTCCTCGACGGTTCCGCGGCGCACTTGGGCACGCCAGGTAAAGTAGCCGCGCAGCTGCCGGTCGCTCATGGCGTTGTAGGTGGGAAAGTACGACTTAAAGGTGCCGTTGTAGGGACAGTCGTCCTCAAAGTCGGCCATCAGCAGGCCCTGGCGGTAAAAAAGCTCGGCTTCCGAAAGCCAGCGGCCCGCACCGCCCTTGGGGTCATCCTGCCAGCGCGATATCTCGCGCATTTTACGGTACTGGTCGGGGAGGAAGTTCTGCATCTGTCGGCCGGTTTTGAGAATCGGCTCGTCTGCGTAGATTTCGTTTGAGAAGCGGGCGGACTGATGGGTCCGGGCCTCGGCCATAATGCGCTCGATGAGCATCTTGATGTCCTGGTCGGCCACCGCTCCTCCTCTCGAACGCAGCTACGGTGACCTCATATCATAGCACAGCATCAAACAGATGTTCGAGATACCGCTGCGTTGATAGATTTAGAACAGGAGGGCGTATATGACGGCGATGACGACGGAGGGAAGCATATTGGCCGTGCGGAAGGTCTGAGGACGGATGAGGTTGACGCCGACGCAGAAGATGAGCATGGAGCCTACGAGCGAAAGGCTGTTGAGGGCAGCTGTGGTCATGATGGGGGAGAGCGCGCCGGCAAACAACGTGATCGTCCCCTGGAACACGGCGACGGGCAGGGCGGAGAAGATACAGCCGCGGCCAAGCGAGGCCGTCATGGTGCAGACGATGATGCAGTCCAGTGCGCCCTTGAGGGCAAGCGTTGACCAGTCGCCGAGCAGGCCGTCCTGGATCGATCCCACAATGGCCATGGCGCCGATGCACACGGTGAGTGAAGTCGAGACAAAAGCGTTGGTGAACTCGTTATCGCCCTCACTGTCAGTCTTGCGCTTGAGCCATTCGCCAAGGTTCTCGATGGCGGCTTCCAAGTTGACGGCCTCGCCGATGAGCGAGCCGAGGGCGAACGAGACAATGAGCATGGTGGTACCAGTGGTCGCCAGCGCCTCCCCATCGATAAGGAGCATCTTTTGCATGGTGCCGCCAAGGCCGATAAACAGGACGCACAGCCCCGACGCTTTCATGAGCGTGTCTTGGATACGCGGTGTGATAAAGCGACCGCCCGCTAATCCCAAAAGACCGCCCGCAACTAAAAGGACAACGTTGATGATTGTTCCCAAGCCCGGCATGAGCCCTCCTGTATTGATGCCAACGTGGCAATCGTAGCAGAATGGAATGCGAGACACATCGCGACTCATCTAATACGTTATATAAGTGGTATTAGCAACGACGCGCAGTATTTAAGCCTCAGGTGGTTGTCGGGACATAGGGATAGTAGTCAAAGCGCAGTGTCATAAGCCGCTGTGGGGATTCAATAGCCGCGGCGATGATATTGGCATCGCGGGTACGATCAAACCCTTCGAGTTCGATCTGATACGAGACGTCTTGCATAATGTCCAGACGTCGCCAGGCTAGGAGTGTGTCGCCATCGAATTCCAAGGTCTTGCCTCCGTCTGGGGCAACGGCGTATAGGCGCAATTTAGCGGTGGTTGCAGGGTCGACAACCGTGACCTTTTTAATTTCGTTTCGAGTATTCTTGGCGCCCAACAAGGTGAGCAGTGTTGGGGCCACGACCTCGCCCGATGGCAAAAAGACGACTTCGATGGATTCAGGAAATGCGATGATGGCCGACTTGCGGACGGGCTGATTGGCGGCGGCAACTTCGATGCTTGCAGCGTCGATGACCTCCGTGTGGTCGAGCGCGGCAAACACGCAGCAGTTACCTTCATCGATCTCCTGAGGATCAGCAAGCCCCAGACTGTCCGCGAGCTCGGGATCGTTTGGACCGGTAGCGGGCTCATTCGGTGCTTCGAAAGAAGCTGGGACGCTGTTTGTCGGCGACGGCGTGTCGCCCGCACCTGCTTCTTTGTCCGTGCTCTCTTCTTGTATGGTTGCGTTGATGGGTTCGTCGTTTGAGGGGAGCGTCTTGGCGTCAAGCGCGGAGGGGACAATCCCGACGGCTCCGGATCCGTTCCACTCCATCTCGAGAAGCGCCGGGTCGGCAAGAATGCGTTGCCTGCCTAGCGTGTGGGTATCGATCGCAATAGGGCCTGCCTCCGTCCCGCGCGTAAGGCTGAGTGATCCGGCCGGCTTCTCGAAATGAGCGTCTGTGTCTTTGGTGCTGACGGCGTAGAACAGCAGGGATGCTTCTCCCGCCGCGATGGCATCGGTGCCGGCTTTGGTCAGCCGCAACGATGCCGTGAATGAGAGGGTGGGCTGCACATCGTCTGCATTCGCGGCGGCGCAGCCCAGACATATACCGCCTCCTTTCTCAAAAAACGCACCGTCGAAGGCGACCTTCGCTCCGTTCGCCGAGTCATCGACCGAAGCGATGTCGATGCGCAGCTCTAAATTGCATGGATCGCCATCTGCATCGAGCACAACCGAGCGCCATGTGCAGACAGCGCACCCCGCCTGGGAGCCGTTTGCCTTGTTCGAACGCTTGATATCCACGACTATCGAGCCGTCCGTATTACGACGAAGGCATCCCGAGGTTGAGATTGCGGCCTGTGCGAACGAAAAACGCTTGCACGCAATGGCGCTCGACGGATTTGGTGCGGAGCTTAGGGCTGCTGGTAAGGAGTCTGCCATGACGGGAGTCGCCCAAGCGGCGACAGGCGTTCCGGTTGCGAGCGCGCCGCAGAGTGCGACGACGGGCAAAAGGTTCTTCGATGCCATGGGGTCTCCTTAGCTAATTTAGTGCGGCCTGTCCGTGTTTCGTTTCTGGCTGCGTTTGATGTGCAGACCGAGGCCGGCGGTTCCCGCACCTGCTGCCGTGGCGCCTGCTGCCAAGAGCCATCGTCTGTCGTCTGTCTGTGCCAACGGTTCCTTGCAGTTGCCGCGGTCGAGCTCCGAGAGGTCGACCGTCACTTGCGTGGCGGCCTGCGCCTGTTCTTGCTGGGCAAAGGCCATGGCTGGCCCAAACGCTAGGATACTGACGGCGGCCAGGGCGACGGCCTTATGCCGTGTGCGCACCGGGCTCGACCGTCCAGGTGATCGTTGCAACCTGATCGCCTTCGCCGGTTACGCGGAAGATGTCGCGCGTGACGCGGGCGACGTTTCCGCTTGTCTTGAGCTTAATTTTGTCCGTGCCGCCGGCAATGCCCTGGTAGCCCATGTCGAAGGCTGCATTCTTGGAAAGATCGAGGCCCGTCTCCTGCATTGCGGCGCTGGCGTTCTGGAGTGCGCCGTCGGGGCCGACCTTAAAGTCGATGGAATTCTGCGCGGTTCCGGCCTTGGCGTCGGCAGCAATGGTCCAGGTGTTCATGGCGTCGATCTTCATGTTGGTGACATGGATGCCGTAGGCCGAATGATTGTCGATGGTGGTCGCGTCTTCTGAGGGGCCCTGAAGCGTGCCGTCGGCCTTGGCGACGAAGGGAATAACCGTCGGAACTTTGAACTCTACGTTGTCGATCTCGGTCCTGACCATTACTTTCGTGGTTCCAACGCGCCCGGCTGCCAGAGCTGGCGTCGGGGCGGCGCCCATTGCGAGCGCGAGCGCGAGCCCTGCGCCCACGACGAGCGCTCTGGCTCCGTTCATGTTCCTGGTGATGTCCATGGTCGTTCCTTTCTATTCGCCGCGGGCCGTCCCCGCGATGATTGGACGAATGCTGGTGAATTGCGTGCGGTGTCGCGTCGGCCGAAAAAGCTAGTTCTCGGCTTGCTCAACCCGTACCTTGACACGTGTCGGATTGCCGTGGCTGTCGAGGGTCTTGGCATCGAGTGCCTGGATCTCGATGTATGCCTCGCCTTCTTTGATGTCGCCGGCGGGGCACGTCTCGATTGTCTTGCCGGTCTCGACCACACCGGATTCGTACATGGTCTCGTCGTTTTGGATGACGCGGAATCGCTGGGGAAATTTATTGTCTTGGACGTTTTGCACGTTGACGCGCAGCTTGCCGTCCTCCTGTAGCTGAGCGACCGGCGCGACCGAAATCGTCATCATGTTGTCGCGGACGATGGCATCGAGCTCATCTTGGATTTCTTGTCGCGATTTACCCTCTGCCGTCGTGACTGAGGCGCCCGCTTCGGGCACGGGCTGCGACTGCCAGGCGTATAGCCCTACGGCGATGAGGGCGCAGGCGATAGCCAGGCAGACAACGACGAGTTTCTTGCGACGCCCCAGTCCTGCGAGGCGGGGCGGCTTCTTCGCACTCATGCGGCGTCCTTGGTGGTGTAGACACGTGCGAACGTGGACGGGTCCGCTCCAAAGAGCATGTGAAGCATCAGGCGGCGCGAGTAGATGAGCTCGTCAAAGTCGTGAGGGAGCTCGATGTCGTGGATACGCGCGATGTGGTGGGCGAGCGCCGAGAACGACTCGGGGTCGCAGATAACATCGGTGGTGACGTGGTAGACCGCCGTATCGGGGAACGCCTCTTCGTCGAAAGGCAGGAGATAGGGATCGTCGTCGACCTCGATGGCGACGCCGTACTGGGGCCAGTAATATGCCATGGGAACCTCCCTGCTTCTGGGGCCAAAACTTCTATCGGTTTTGGCTGTCGACGCCGACCGTATCAGCCGCTACTTGACCAATTTCTGACCAAATGCTTGACGGATTGACATCTCCGCAGGTAAAAGGTGGAAAAAATTACTTCAACTTTTTTCGAGCGACAATCGAGCGGTCGGCGACGGCGGGGCGATATGTGTCAAAAGCATCGTCTGCCGAGGAAATCCAGCCGCTCGCCGAATTGCGCAAACGTGAAATTCGCCAATTATGGAGACGGTCTCAGTCGCGTCGACGAAACGATGCGGTAACATCTCCCTGCAAACACTGTAGTTAGCTAAAGGGGGAGTTCGCGTGTCTGAAGCCATCAAGCCCTTCACCGACGAGTTCGAAGAATACGGTCGCGATGAATCCCGCGCATCGGGCGAGGCATCGAGCATCTCGTTTCCGACGACAGAGGATGAGGTCCGCGCCATTCTGCGAAAGCTCCATGCCGAGCATGTTCCGATAACGGTCCAGGGCGCTCGGACCGGTCTGGCTGCCGGTGCCGTGCCCCACGGCGGCCACATCCTCAACACTTCTCGTATGAATCGCTACCTGGGTCTTCGCCGCGACGAGCAAGGCCGTTTTCTGCTGCGCGTGGAGCCGGGTGTCGTGCTTTCGGAGTTACGTAAGCAGCTGGGCAAGAAGGCATTGCCGACCGCTGGCTGGGATCAGGCATCGCTTGAGGCCTATGATGAGTTCCAGGCGGCTCCCGAGCAGTTCTTTCCCACCGATCCCACCGAGGCATCTGCCTGCCTGGGTGGCATGGCGGCATGCAATGCCTCCGGTGCCCGCAGCTACGCCTATGGCCCCATGCGCCCGCACGTTACGGGGCTTCACGTGGTGTTGGCAGATGGAGACCTGCTCGAGCTTCATCGAGGCCAAACGCACGCTGACGCACGCCACCTGTCGCTCGTGACGGCAGAGGGCCACGCACTCGAGCTCGATCTTCCTGACTACGCCATGCCCAAGACCAAAAATGCTTCGGGCTATTTTGTTGCGGACGATATGGACGCCATCGATCTCTTTATCGGCGCATGTGGCACGCTCGGCGTTATCACCGAGCTCGAGATCGCCCTGCAGCCTGCTCCCGCGGTTGTGTGGGGCGTGAGCTGCTTTTTCGATAGCGAGGACAAGGCCGTTGCCTTTACCGATTCCGTGCGCCCCGTGCTGTCCCATGCCGCCGCTATTGAGTATTTCGATGCCGGCGCCTTGGATATCCTTCGTCGCCAGCGCGAGCAGTCGACCGCGTTTGCCTCGCTGCCGGCGCTCGACAAGGAGGCAAAGGTCTGCGTCTACGTCGAGCTCGACTGCGACGACGAGGCCCAAGCGACCGAGGAACTGTACCACTTGGGATGGGTTTTGGAGCTTGCGGGCGGTCGCGACGACGCGACCTGGGTCGCGCGCACCGAGGTCGATCGCGAGTGCCAGCGGTTCTTTCGCCATGCGGTCCCCGAGAGCGTCAACATGCTCATCGATGAGCGTCGCCGCACCGACCCCACCATTACCAAGTTGGGGTCGGATATGTCGGTGCCCAACGCGCGCCTGGTCGATGTCGTTGCTCTCTATCGCCGCACGTTGGCCGAAAGCGGGCTTGAATCTGCCGCTTGGGGGCACATCGGCAGCAACCATCTGCATGTGAACATTCTGCCGCGCGATGCGCAGGATTACCGCCGCGGCGGAGAACTCTTTGCCCGGTGGGCTTCCGAGGTCACGGCCATGGGCGGCGCCGTCTCCGCCGAACACGGCGTCGGCAAGATCAAGGCGGGCTTCTTGGAGACGATGTACGGTCACGAGGCCATGGTCGAGTCGGCGCGGCTCAAGTTCCAGCTCGATCCTGCCGGGCAACTGGGTCGCGGTAACCTGTTTTCGGAGAAGCTCTTGGATGAGCTCGTCCAGAAAGGGGGTGCGTGAAGATGGGTGATTTCCATATGGTGGTGTGCGTCAAGGCGGTGCCCGGAAGCACCGAGGTCAAGATGGACCCCAAAACCAATACTATCGTGCGTGATGGCAAGCAGGCGGTCATTAACCCGTTCGATGCGAGCGCTTTGGAATGCGCGCTGGCGCTGAAGGATGACTTTATCGGCTTTGGCATGGACGTGCGCGTAACGGTGGTGTCGATGGGCATCCCCGCGACCGAATCACTATTGCGCGACTGCATCGCCCGTGGCGCCGATGACGCACTGCTGCTAACCGATCGCGCCTTTGCAGGCGCCGATACCCTGGCAACCACCTATGCCCTCAAGTGCGGCATCGAGGCGCTCGACGAGGACTTCGACCTGCTCATCTGCGGCAAGATGGCGGTAGACGGCGATACGGCCCAGATTGGTCCCGAGCTTGCCGGTGCCTTTGAGATTCCCTGCGTGACCGACGTGAGCTGCGTGCAGAGCGCGGGCTTTACGACGTGCGGCTCGCTGGCGCTTGTCCACGGCTGCGATGCCGGCGAGGAGACTGTCTATCTTGAGATGCCGTGCGCGATGACGACCGCCAAGGAGATTGGCCAGCTGCGCATGCCGAGCATCGCCGGCATTCGCGCGGCCGAAGATGCGGATGTGCGGGTGGTCTGTGCTGCCGATGTACATGCCGACCCTTCGCGTTGCGGCCTTACCGGATCGCCGACGCAGGTTGTGCGCTCGTTTGTGCCCGACCGCGACCAAACGTGCGAGGCCATCGAGGGCACGCCGGTCGAGCAGGCGGCAAAGCTTGCCAAGATTATCGAGGGGATGGCATAGATGAGCGGGCTGATTATCGATAGCGAAGCTTGTATCGGCTGCGGTCGCTGCGTTCGCGCCTGCGCCTCGGGCGGCATTGTGGTGGAGGGCGAGCGCCCCAATCGCTATGCCCGCGTAACCGACGGCTGTATCCTGTGCGGCGGGTGCGTCGACGCCTGCCCCGTCAACGCCATCTCGATTGAGCGCGACGAGGCCGCCGGCGCGGCAGACCTTGACGCATATCGAGACATTTGGGTCTTCGTGCAGACTGACGAGCACGACGCCGTGGCTCCTGTGGCCTACGAGCTCATGGGCAAGGGGCGCGAGCTTGCCGATGCCCGTGGCTGCCGTCTGGTGGCACTGGTCGGCATGAGCCCCGAGGGCTCGCTCGGGGACCTCGAACACCTGGTTTGTGCCGGCGCGGACGAGGTCCTAGTCTGTCGCGACGAGCGCCTGTGTCAGAACGACACTGAAGTCTACGCTCGCCTGATCTGTGATTTGGTTGCCGAGCGCAAGCCCGAGGCAATTCTGTACGGCGCGACCGCGTTTGGCCGTGAGTTGGCGCCCGGCGTCGCCGTGCGCCTGCAGACGGGTCTCACGGCCGATTGCACGGTGCTTTCGATGGATACGGAGATGGGCCTACTGCAGCAGACGCGCCCGGCGTTTGGCGGCAACTTGATGGCCACCATCATCTGCCCCAATCACCGTCCCCAGATGGCAACGGTGCGCCCCGGTATCTTTGGAGCGCCCGATTTTGACTACACCCGCTCCGGCACGATTACCCAGGTAGCGCTTGCGGATGACGTTAAGGCCCGCGTCGAGATCTCGATTCGGGCTGAGGAATGGGGTCAGCAGGCATCAATTGCCGACGCCGAGCGCTTGGTCGTGGTGGGTCGCGGCATTGGCTCCAAGAAGAACCTGCCCCTGATGCGAAAGCTCGCCGATGCCCTGGGTGCGGAGCTTGGTTGCACGCGTCCCGTTGTGGAGGCGGGCTGGCTTGAGTATCGCCACCAGATCGGTCAGACAGGCGTATCGGTCTCGCCCAAACTCCTCGTGAGCATCGGTGTCTCGGGTGCTATCCAGCATCTTGCCGGCATCGGCGGCGCGGAGTGCATCATCGCCGTCAACGAGGACCCGGATGCTCCCATCTTCGGCGCTGCGCAGTACAAGGTTGTCGGTGACGCCGTCGAAGTCGTAGAGGAGCTTCTGGCCCAGCTCGAGCGCTAAGCGCCTGCCAGCCAGGTGCGCATCTCTTTCTTGAGGCGCTCCCAGGTCGCTTGCGTGGCGGGATCGGTAAAGGGCCGCACGATGCCAAAGGGTGCGTCGAGCAGGCGGTAGATATCGCCCTGCTCGCTCGCCAGCGCGCGGCTTGCCGGATAGACGAGCTCAAACATAAAGCAGATAAGCCCTACCAGGTAGTCGGCGGACTCATCGCGTTCGTCGCGTGCGACGCAGCGGTGCTCGTCAAAGGCGGTCAGCGCCGGTGTCGAGAAGTGACTGGACAGAAACGTGTCCTCATCCACCTTAAGGATGGTGTCGACGGTACTGTCGGCGATGGTGCGCATGATGTCGATCTTGTCGCCATCGCGCGCAATATCGCAGAAGCGCCGCGTGCGCTCGCCGAGCTGCGCGGGCAGACGGAAATCGCTGTGATAGGCAATGCTCGCTCGAATGAGTTCGTCTTCTACCGGATCGTCGATAAAGTCGCGGATGCTCGTTACGGCGGGTGCATCGGCGGGATTCTCGCCAAAGAGGACCTCGACGCCCAGCGCCGCATGACTCATGCTCTCGGCATCCTTAAACGTATCCCAGCGTCGCAGCTGCTCAAAGCGACCCATGTCGTGCAACAGCCCACAAAGCCACGCTAGGTCAATATCCTGCGGTGACCAGCCCTGTTCGCGCGCCACGGCATCGCATGCCTCGGCAACGTGGTACGTATGCTCGATTTTAAGCGCGATACGCGGATTGGCGGCATCGTAGGCATCGGTGTAGGCCTTGAAGGCCACGGCAGCCCGCACGCGATCGATAGCTGTCATAATGACTTCCTAAAAAGTTGTGTCTTTCTGTATCTTTCGATCCGGTGGCAATTGTAGGTGATGTCGGTTGCTGCCGGGCGATGATTCTGCCGTGTCGTTGAATGCGGCTCGGACAGCTTGTCGGGACGAGGAACGTTATGGTGCTCAAAATCGTTAAAACCGTCTGGCCGGTGATGCTTACCTATGTTGCGATAGGCGCGCCGTGTGGAATGATTATGGCGCAGTCGGGGATGGAGCCCTGGATGGTTTTTGCCCTGAGCAGTACGTTCGTGACAGGCTGCGGACAGTTTATGGTCTGCAACCTGTGGCTGGCGGGTGTGCCTGCGGCGTCGATCGTCGCCAGCGTCGCCGCTATCTCCTCGCGCTTTGCACTTTACTCGGCATCGATCGCACCGCATCTGACGGGCGCCTCGAAGCGTCAGACGCTGGCCGTTGCCGCGACGCTCACCGAGGAGACATATGGCATCTCGCTTGCCAAGCTGATTGAGGGGGAGGATTGGGGCCCGCGCGAATCCTTTGTGCTCAACGTGATTCTCATCGCAACATGGGGCGTTTCGTGCACGTTGGGCGCCATCGTCGGCGCCGTTGTCGATGTTCCCACCGCTCTTGCGGGTTTTGTCTGCACATCGCTCTTTATCTGCCTGCTCTTTTCGCAGCGACTGTCGCGCGGCAATGTCGTGGCCGCCGTTTTGGCTGCGGTGTCCGTTGCCATATGCAAGTTCTTGGGGTGGACGAATGTCGCCGTGCCGGTAAGCGTGCTCGTCGGCGTTGCCGCGGCGCTCGTGTGCGATGCCCTCGCTGAAGGAAGGGGTGCTCGCGATGCCCGTTAACGAGTTTTTGGCCCTGTGGCTCTCGTCGTGGGCGGCCATCGCGTTTTTCCGCATTGCCCCGGCGTTTGCTTTGCGCGGGAGAACGCTTTCGCTCCGCGTTACCGAGGCCTTGGGCTATATTCCGCCTGCCGCCTTTGCGGCGCTGGTCGCTAACGACCTGATAAGCCCCGGCGCTTTCGATGCCGGCTTGTGGCAGGGCTTGATTCCCTGGATTGCGGCTGCCGGTGTCGTGGCGGTTGCAATCAAGACAAAGTCGATGTTGTGGTGCTGCGTCTCGGGCATCGTGTTCTATATCGTTTTGAGCCTCATATAAGAGCGGGGCACGTTTGGCGTTCCGGCGCGATGAATCGAATTTCTCACCGAGCTGGTCTGCTTCTTCTGGTACCATGGTCAAACTTTACTGTAGCAAAGCGTGACGTGGGCTTTTGTTCCGTGTCAGCGGAAATGGGGGTTTCATGGCACAGAAAGCGACCGCCAACGAACAAACGAAATTCAAAGTCCCGCGCATCCCGGGCGACATCATGATCTACCCGATGATTGTCGGCCTTTTGCTCAACACCTTCTGTCCGCAGGTCTTTGAGATCGGCGGATTCTTTACCGCCGCCTGCCGTGGCGGTTCCAACACCATCGTCGCCGCAATCCTGCTCTTTGTGGGCGCCGGCATCAGCTTTAAGTCCACGCCGGGTGCCATCAAGACCGGCATCGTCGTGCTGATCCCTAAGCTTGTGGTGGCAGCCGCGCTGGGCCTGGGCGTCGCGTACTTCTTTAACGATAACTTTTTGGGCCTGAGCTCGGTCTCCATTATCGGCGGCATCACGTTTTGCAACATGGCGCTCTATACGGGCATCATGGGCGAGTTTGGCGATGAGTCCGAGCAGGGCGCCGTGGGCATCCTGTTCTTTACGGCCGGCCCCGCCGTCACCATGATCATCCTGGGCGTTTCTGGTCTTGCTAACATCCCGCTGGGCACTATCATCGGCTCCATCCTGCCGCTTGTCATCGGTATGGTCCTGGGCAACCTCTTTCCGTTTATCAAGAACCTGCTGGTTCCCGGCACCAATCCCGCGATTGCCGTCATCGGATTTCAGCTTGGTGCATCCATGAGCCTGTCGAGCTTTGTCACCGGCGGCATTTCCGGCATCTTGCTGGGCCTTGTCACACTGTTTGTCGTCGGTCCCATCACCTTTGCGTTCGAGCGCCTGTGCGGCGGTAACGGCAAGGCCGCCGTGGCTTGCTCCACCATCGCCGGCACGGCTATGACTACGCCGGTCGCCCTTGCCGAGGTCGCGCCGCGCTATGCAGAGCTTGCGCCCACCGCGTATGCACAGATCGCCACCGCCGTCATCATCACGGCAATCATGGCCCCGATTCTGACCGGCTGGGTCGACAAGAAGTTCTGCCAGGGCAAGGAGGACCTGTCGCCTGCCGGTGTCGAGGCCATCGAGGAGGCTGTCGCAACCGATATCGACGGTGAGTAACGGCCGCTACCGATAATTGATTCCGGCGTGCAATTCGCGCCGCTTGAGCGCCCGAACGAAAGCTGTCTTGCAGTTATGTTCGGACGCTCTACTATGATTCCCTTTACCCCTACGGAATAGGGGGTGTTTATTGCCCAGGCACGATTTGGGCGATTCTGACCACTTGGATATTGAAGGGATGGCGTCTAGTGGTTAAGGCACTCAAGATTGAGATATTCCTGCTCTGCATGATTGTTCTTATCGGGCTTGCCGCGCGAAGCCGTCGCTCTTTATTCTCGAGTACCCAGCAGCTATTGTTTAGCATGCTCGGCTACACCTCTGCCGCATACGTTTTATTCCATATGATCTGGACGCTTTCGGACGGTGTGGACGGCACGTTGGGCATTGCTGCCAACTGGATTTCCAACGCGTTTTCGTTTTCGCTCTTTGCCATCGCTTGCCTCATTTGGTTTATCTATTCCGAGACGGTGCAGGGCTCTCATCTTTTGACCGCGCGCTATAGGGTGGTGCTTGTAGCGTTGCCTACGGCTCTGGTGGTCGTGCTGGCGTTTACCAGTTACTGGACGCACGCCCTGTTCTATATCGATTCGCAGCGCGTGTATCGTCGCGGCTTTGCCTATATGATCCAGCCCATCGTCAGCTACTGCTACGTTATTCATACGTCCCTGCATGCGTTTGTGCAATTGTGCAGGGTCGAGAGTCTGCAAACGAAGGCAATCTATCGAGCCTTGGCATTTTTCGCCATTCCGGCTCTGATGGGCGTCACCTTTCAGGTCGTATACTCGGTGCCCGGCCTTTGTGTCGGCATAATGATTAGCATCCTGCTGCTCTACATCATCTACCAGGAGCAGCTCATCTCGACCGACCCGTTGACTGGCCTCAACAACCGCAACCGCTTTGAGACCTATATGCTGTCGCTCTTTTCAAATGTGGATCATACGGACGATGTGTATCTGCTTATGATGGACGCTGATGGCTTTAAGCAGATTAACGATCGCTATGGACATGTGGAGGGCGACCATGCCCTTCAGGTTATCTCCGCCGCACTCAAAGATGTCTGCTCGACGTCTGGTGGATTTATCGCACGCTATGGCGGCGATGAGTTCGTGGTGCTCCAAAAGGCGGCAGCAGAGCAGGACATCATACATCTGTGCGAGGCGATCAACGACGAGCTCGCGCGTGCCGAGGTACCGTATCTGTTGCGGATGTCTATCGGCTACGCACGGATGGGTGATGGCGTCGATACCTGGCAAGACTTGCTTCGCGCTGCCGATGCGGAGCTCTACCGCGTAAAGCACGAGAAGAAGAAGGCCGGCGTCCAGATACGCTAGAAAAAAGCGACCACGCGAATGTCCGCTGCAAGTGCGGCATACGCAAGGGCCTGGTTTGTTAGGCCTTTTTAGGTTTGTTGACAATGATGATGCCGCCGCAGACCAGGAGCAGGGCAACGATGACGGTAACGGGGCTCGTGCCCGCGCCCTCGCCGAGCAGCAGCGCGCTCAGCGCTACGCCAAAGACCGGGTTCATAAAGCCAAAGACCGAAACGCGGCTGACGGGGTTGACGGCGAGCAGACGAGACCACAGCGAGTACGCGACGGCGGAGATAAGCGCCATGTAGATGATGAGCGCGATGGCGGGGACGATTTTGGTGGGGGATAGCGCGCCACCCATCAAAAAGCCAATGGCGGTGAGGACCAGGCCGCCGACCAAGAACTGCCACCCGGCAAGCAAGACGCCGTCGTGCTCGCGCGAGAAGATACCGATCAAGCAGGTCGAAAGGGCACCCGCGACGGTGGAAGCCAGGATAAAGCCCTCGCCGTCGAGCGCAAAGCCAAAGGTGCCATCCGCGCCCGAAAGGTTGACGAGCGCGACACCGGCAAAGCCCAGTACGCAGCCAAGCACCTTGGTCGTATTGAGCTTCTCGGTGTGAAACGCCAAGGCGGCAAAGAGGATTGCGAGGAAGTTGGCGCTGGCCTCAATGATGGAGCTCGACATGGCGCTGGCGCGCGAGAGTCCCAGGTAGAAAAAGAAGTACTGCCCGATAGTCTGGAAGAGTGACAGGATGCAGATGGGCTTGATATCGCACACCTGCGGAACGAGCGGGCGGCGCTGGGCCGCACTCATACCGGCGATAACCAGGATACCGGCAAGCGTGAAGCGCAGGCCCGCGAAGAGCAGCTGCGAGGCGCTGTCGTGCGCGGGAATGCCAAAGAGCGCGTAGCCAATCTTGATGCAGGGGAAGGCGGAGCCCCAGAGCGCGCAGCAAACGAGACAGCCCAGGATGAGTCCGGGCAGGGTGGCGAGATACGGCTTGCGGCTTTCCATGATGTCCTTCCTACATGCGCGAAGCAAAAAAAGAACCCGCCACCGGAGGTGTCGGTGGCGGGTGTTGTTACCCGAGGGGATTGTACCCGATGGGAACGTCTTTAGGCGAAGTAGGCTACGCCGCTCTCAAAGATCGGCATGAACTTGTCGCCGGGGACATGCTCGGGCACGTTGCGGTACAGGTTGTCGCCGCGACGTTCGGCATGGCCCATCTTGCCCAGGACGCGGCCGTCGGGGCTCGCGATGCCCTCGATGGCGAGTACAGAGCCGTTGGGGTTGACGGAAAGGTCCATGCTGGGCTTGCCGTCCTCGCCCACGTACTGCGTGGCGACCTGGCCGTTGGCGATCAGCTGGGCGAGCACCTCGTCATTGGCGACAAAGCGGCCCTCGCCGTGGCTGATGGCGACGGTGTAGGGGTCGTCCAGGCTGCACTGCGACAGCCACGGGGACAGGTTGGACGAGATGCGGGTGCGCACCAGACGGCTCTGATGGCGACCGATGGTGTTGAACGTCAGCGTGGGCGCATCGGGCGTGGCGTCGACGATGTCACCATAGGGCACCAGACCGAGCTTGACCAGGGCCTGGAAGCCGTTGCAGATGCCCAGCATCAGGCCGTCGCGGGCCTTGAGCAGGTCGCGAACTGCCTCGGTGACCTCGGGAGCGCGGAAGAACGCCGTGATGAACTTGGCGGAGCCGTCGGGCTCGTCACCGCCCGAGAAGCCGCCGGGGATCATGACGATCTGGCTTTGGCGGATGCGGCGGGCAAGCTCGTGGGTGCTCTCGGCGACGGCCTCGGGCGTGAGGTTGTTGATCACGAAGGTGTCGGCCTCGGCACCGGCGGCGCGGAAGGCGCGGGCGCTGTCGTACTCGCAGTTGTTGCCGGGGAAGACGGGAATGACCACGCGCGGGCGGGCGATCTTGGCGCCGCCGTACACGTGGATATCCTTGGCGCGATAGTCGACGGTCTCGACCTCGGGCTGTTCGCCGGTGCTGCGGTAGGCAAAGACGCCCTCGATGCCGCTCTCCCAGGCCTCTTGGAGCTCGGAGAGCTCGATGACCTCGGAGCCGGTGTCGATGACATAGCCCTCGACGGTGGTACCCAGGGGCTCGACGACAACGCCGTCGGCGACCTCGGGCAGCTCGGTGTCATCGGCGAGCTCGACGATAAAGCTGCCGTAGAGCGGGGTGAAGAGGCTCTCCACGTCCACGTCCTCGGCAAGCTCGATACCGATCTGGTTGCCGACGCACATCTTAAAGAGGCTCTCGGCGCCGCAACCGTAGCCGGGCGTGGAGACGGCCAGAGCGTCGCCGGTGGCGGTGAGCGCCTCGACGGCGTCAAACGCGGCGAGCAGCTGCTGGGCGTCGGGACGGTAGTCCTCGCCGTAGGTGGCGGGGGCGATGCGGACGACGCGGTGCGTGAGGCCCTTGAACTCGGGCGAGGTGGCACGGGCTGCGCGGCCCACGGCGACGGCGAAGCTGATCAGGGTCGGCGGAACGTTGAGCTCGCCGGCCTCGTCCTCAAACGAACCGCTCATGGAGTCCTTGCCGCCGATGGCGCCGGCACCCAGGTCGACCTGGGCCATGAGGGCACCCAGGACGGCAGCCGTGGGCTTGCCCCAGCGCTCGGCCTCGGTGCGCAGGCGCTCGAAGTACTCCTGGAAGGAGAGGTAGGCGCGCTTGTGCTCAAAGCCGGCGGCAACGAGCTTGGCGATGGACTCGACCACGGACAGGTAGGCGCCCGCAAACTGGTCGGCCTCCATCAGATAGGGGTTGAAGCCCCATGCCATGGCACTCGCCGTGGTGGTCTCGCCGTCCACGGGGAACTTGGCGACCATGGCCGAGCTTGGGGTGAGCTGCGTCTTGCCGCCAAAGGGCATGAGCACGGTCGCGGCGCCGATGGTGGAGTCGAAGCGCTCGGAAAGGCCCTTGTTAGAAGCGACGTTGAGGTCGGTGACGAGCGAGGTCATGCGCTCGGCGAGCGTGGTGCCGGCCCAGCTGGGCTGCCACACGCTACGGGCGCAGACGTGGGCGACCTGGTGCTTGGGCGCACCGTTGGAATTGAGGAACTCGCGGGACAGGTCGACGATGGCGACGCCGTTCCAGGCCATGCGCATGCGCGGCTCGGCGGTAACCTCGGCGATTACGGTCGCCTCCAGGTTCTCCTCGGCGGCGTAGCCCATGAACTCCTCGACGTCACCGTCGGCGACGGCGCAGGCCATACGCTCCTGGGACTCGGAGATGGCAAGCTCAGTGCCGTCCAGGCCGTCGTACTTCTTGGTCACGGTATCGAGGTCGACATACAGGCCGTCGGCAAGCTCGCCCACGGCAACCGAGACGCCGCCGGCGCCAAAGTCGTTGCAGCGCTTGATCAGACGGCAGGCGTCGCCGCGGCGGAACAGGCGCTGCAGTTTGCGCTCGACCGGGGCGTTGCCCTTCTGGACCTCGGCACCCGAGGTCTCGATGGACTCGGTGTTCTGAGTCTTGGAGGAGCCGGTGGCGCCGCCGATGCCGTCGCGGCCGGTGCGGCCGCCCAGCAGGATGATTTTGTCGGTGGGGGCGGGGCACTCGCGACGCACGTGGTTTGCCGGGGTAGCGCCCACGACGGCGCCGACCTCCATGCGCTTGGCCACGTAACCGGGGTGATAGAGTTCGTTGACCTGACCGGTGGCAAGGCCGATCTGGTTGCCGTAGCTGGAGTAGCCGGCGGCGGCGGTGGTCACGAGCTTACGCTGCGGCAGCTTGCCCTCGAGCGTCTTGGAAACCGGGACGGTGGGGTCGCCGGCGCCGGTGACGCGCATGGCCTGGTATACATAGCTGCGGCCCGAGAGCGGGTCACGGATGGCGCCGCCCACGCAGGTGGCGGCACCGCCGAAGGGCTCGATCTCGGTCGGGTGGTTGTGGGTCTCGTTCTTAAACAGGAACAGCCAGTCCTGGTCCTCGCCGTCGACATCGACCTTCACCTTGACGGTGCAGGCGTTGATCTCCTCGGACTCGTCGACATCGGTCATGACGCCGGTCTTCTTAAGGTACTTAGCGCCGATGGTGCCCATGTCCATGAGGCAGACGGGCTTGGCGTCGCGACCGAGTTCGTGGCGCATCTCCATGTACCGGTCGAAGGCCTGCTGCACCACGGCGTCGTCGATCGTCACGTCGTCCAGGACGGTGCCGAAGGTGGTGTGGCGGCAGTGGTCGGACCAATAGGTGTCGATCACGCGGATCTCGGTGATGGTGGGGTCGCGGTCCTCATCGCGGAAGTACTGCTGGCAGAAGGCGATGTCCGCCTCGTCCATGGCAAGGCCGCGATCGGCGATAAAGGCGGCAAGGCCGGCCTCGTCGAGCTCACGGAAGCCGTCGAGCACCTCGACGGGCTGGGGCTCGGGGGTCTCCATGTACAGCGTCTCGGGCAGGTCGAGCGAGGCGATGCGCGCCTCGACGGGGTTCACCACGTAGTGCTTGATGGCATCGATGGAGGCCTCGTCCAGAGCGCCCGAGATCATATAGACCTTGGCGGAGCGCACGGCGGGGCGCTCGCCCTGGCTGATGAGTTGCACGCACTCGCTGGCGGAGTCGGCGCGCTGGTCAAACTGGCCAGGCAGGAATTCGACGGCAAAGACGGCGCCATCGCTTGCGGGGAGCTCGTCGTAGGTCACATCGACCTGGGGCTCGCTAAAGACGGTCGGCACGCAGGAGCGGAAAAGCTCCTCGTCGATGCCCTCGACGTCGTAGCGGTTGATGATCCTCAGGGCCTCGATGCCCTTGATGCCGAGGATCTCGGTCAGCTCGCCCTTGAGCTGCTGAGCCTCGACGTCGAACCCGGGTTTCTTCTCCACGTAGATACGAGAGACCATTGGTTCCTGCCTTCCTGATCGGTTGGGCGTACGGTGCGGTATGCGGCAGCGGTCGGTTTGCGGGGCAAGCCTCGCGGTCGCCTTGAGCCGCATACTTTTAAACCTCACTATGATACGACAGCTCGTGGCGCGTTGAGGACGGCGAGGGTGCTACAGTGGAGCGCAAACAAGAGAAAGGCATCACATGGCATTTGTTTCGCTCGCCATCATCGCACTCGTGGCCTTTGCAAGCCCCTTCATCGCCTCGGCGATTCCCGGAAAACCCGTTCCCGAGACGGTCTTTTTGCTCGTGTTCGGTGCGGTGCTGGGACCTCATATGCTCGGCATTATCCATGTGGATGCCGAGGTCTCGCTCGTGTCCGAGCTCGGCCTGGCCTTTTTGTTCCTGCTTGCCGGCTTTGAGATTGATCCCAAGAACATCACGGGCATCGAGGGGCGTTACGGCATGGCGACGTGGGTCGTCACGTTTGGCATCGCCTGGCTTGCCGTGCGCTTTACCCCGTGGTTTTCGGTCAGTCATTTTGATGGCATCGCCGTGACGCTGGCGTTGACCTCGACGGCGCTTGGGGCGCTCATGCCCATCTTGCGCGAGCGGTCGCTTGCCGGGACGCGCGTCGGCGATTCGATTCTTGCCTATGGTACGTGGGGCGAGCTCGGGCCTGTGCTCGCCATGTCGGTGCTGCTGTCTGCCCGTACGGGTGTCGAGACGCTGTTGATCTTGGGCCTGTTCGCCGTGGTGTGCGTGCTGCTTGCCGTGGTCCCCAGCCGCTCCAAGCGTATCGGCAGCCGCTTCTTTGCCTTTATTCAGGAGCGCGCCGATACGACTTCTCAGACGTTCGTGCGCCTCACAGTGCTCATCCTGGTCACGCTCGTGGCCTTCTCGGCCATTTTTAGCCTCGATATCGTGTTGGGCGCTTTTGCCGCGGGCTTTGTCCTGCGCTATATCATCCCCGAGGGCAACCATACGCTCGAGCTTAAACTCGATGGCCTTGCCTATGGCTTTTTGATCCCGGTGTTCTTTACCGTTTCGGGTGCCAAGATCGACCTGACGGCTGTAGCATCGCGCCCCGGCCTGCTCGTGGGCTTTATCATGGCGTTGCTGGTTATCCGTGCCGTGCCCATCGTTGTCTCCATGGGCATCTGCCCCAAGACGCGCGATGTTTCTGCCCACGGCCGCATTACCGTAGCGCTCTACTGCACCACGGCGCTGCCGATTATCGTCGCCGTGACGAGCGTTGCCGTCAATGCCGGCGCATTATCTCAGAGCGTCGCTTCGGTTATGGTGGCGGCCGGCGCCATCACGGTGTTCTTAATGCCGTTGCTCGCGCAGCTTTTCTATCGTGTGGTTGATGCCGCGCCGGTTGCCGCCGTGGCAGAAGTTGCCGAGCGCCCTGCCGAGGCACTCGATATCCTGCGTGCCCATCACGATTTGGCGAGCCTGCTCGCACGCGAGCACGAGCTGCTGACCTCGCATGGACATGGTCGTGCATTCGAAGGCTTGCCTACGCTCGATACGATTGCCGAGCGCCTTTCTGATCGGGCGGCGAGCGGCCGCATCGATGCGCGCATTGTGGACGCGGCACATCTTCTTGCCGATAAGACCTATGGAGACGAGGTCGACCCGTCTGAGCTGACTCCGCGCGAGCGTCGCCGCCTGGAGCGCGCCAAGCTCGCCGTGCGCGAATACCGTCGCCGCATGCTGGAACTCTATGCGCGCGATGAAGCCCAGGACGACGACGGCAGGTAGCAAGGAATGTCGGGATACGGGTTCCGTCCAAATAATTGAAGGCGCGCTGCCTGCGGTTGATGCAGACAGCGCGCCTTTTGCGTTGGGCTTCGTTGAGACTCGAAGCCGTGGTTCGCGACCTTTAGGAGCGGGCGGCTCCGTCGACGGGGAGCACGGCGCCCGTGACATAGGAGGACATGTCGCTCGCTAGGAAAACAAAGGCGTTGGCGACATCCTCGGGTTCGCCCATACGACCCAGCGGAATGGTGGCGATGATGGGCTTGATGACCTCTTCGGGCAGGTTGGCGACCATGTCGGTCTTGGTCACGCCGGGTGCGACGGCATTGACGCGAATGCCCATGGGGGCGAGCTCGCGCGAGAGCGACTGGACCATGCCGTTGACGGCAAATTTGGACGTTGGGTAGCCGACGCCAGAGGGCTGGCCGTACTTGGCGACCATCGAGCTCGTGGTGGTGATGGTGCCGCCGTGGCCGGCCTCGGTCATGATCTTGGCGGCAGCCTGGTGGCCATTAAAGACGGCGACGACGTTGAGGTCCATGACCTTTGCGAACTCCTCGGCTGTATAGTCCAAAAGGGGCGAGCGCTGGGAGATTCCGGCGTTGTTGACGACCGTATCGAGACCGCCCATGTCGGCTGCAGCCTGCGTAAAGGCCTCAGTCACGGCCTCGAGCGAGGTGAGATCGCAGGAACGACCCCAGACCTTGGCGTCGGGATAGGCGGCTGTCAGCTTCTCAATGGCCGCATCGGCGGTCTCCTGACGCGAGCCAAAGACGGTGACGGCGGCGCCCTCCTCGATAAAACGGCAGGCGATGGCATAGCCGATACCGCGCGTGCCTCCGGTGATGATTGCTTTCTTGCCCTCGAGCAACATGGTGCTTCCTCTCATCGCGGGCGGACATTCGCAGCACAGCGTAGCGGTAGTCGGAATCGGCCGCGTTTGCATATCGGTGAACGGTAGCCCGCGTTACCGATGAGCGGCTCGCGCAAATGTGCTTTGCCGTTGTGCTTAGGGCAGGTGACAAAAGGGCTCCCATCCCACATCGGACGGGAGCCCTCAAGGCGCGTATTGCTAGGCGAGCGTTGGGCTAGTTCGCCATGACGCCTTCGGTCCAAGCCTCAACGTCCTCGATGCGCAGGACGTTGGCGACCTCGGCCACGCAGCCGACGCTGGCAAGCTCGGCGGCGGCAGCCTGGACGTCCTTCTCGAGCGCGCGGTGCGTCAGGAAGATGACCGAGCAGGCATCGCTGACGCCCGATTTGCCGTCCTCGACCTGGTTGATGAGCGAGATCGAGATGTTGTGCTTGGCAAAGATGTCGACCGTCTCGGACAGGGCGCCCACGCGGTCGGCGACTTTCAGACGCACATAGTACTTGGTCTGGAGCTCGTCCATGGGCTTAAAGGTGAGGTTGTGGCCATAGGGCTCAATCTCGGGCAGCGGAGCCACGCCGCGGCTGATCTGCTCGGAGAGCGACAGGATATCGCCCACGACGGCGCTCGCGGTGGGGAAGGAGCCTGCGCCCGCGCCGTAGAACATGGTCTCGCCCACGGCGTCGCCTACCACGTAGACGGCGTTCATGGCGCCGTTGACCTTGGCAAGCATATGGTCTGCCGGGATGAGCGTGGGATGCACGCGAACGTCGACGCCGGCGTCGGTGTTGCGGGCGATGCCGAGCAGCTTGATGGTGTAGCCGAGCTCGCGGGCCTGGGCGATGTCCTCGGCGCCGATGGTGCGGATACCCTGCTGGTACACATCATCGGTGGTAACGCGGGTGCCAAAGCCGATGGAGGCGAGGATGGCCGTCTTGCTGGCGGCATCGAAGCCGTCGACGTCGGCGGACGGGTCGGCCTCGGCATAGCCCTTGGCCTGCGCGTCGGCAAGTACGTCGGCGTAATCGGCGCCCTCGGCGTCCATGCGGGACAGGATATAGTTGGTGGTACCGTTGAGAATGCCGGCGATGGTCAGGATCTTGTTGCCCACCAGGTCGTGCTCGAGCGTGCTCACGATGGGGATGCCGCCGCCGCAGCTGGCCTCGCACTTAATCTGCACGCCGCACGCGCGCGCCTTCTCGGCGAGCGTCTCGACATGACGGCCCAGCAGGGCCTTGTTGGCAGAGACGACGTGCTTGCCGTGCTCAAAGGCGGTGGTGAAGATCTCGGTCGCGGGGTGCTCGCCGCCAATCAGCTCGACGACGATGTCGACGGCGGGGTCGGTGACGACGTCATGCCAGTCACTCGTAAAGGCCTCGTGCTCAATACCGGCTGCCTCGGCCTGCTCCCAGGCAAGCGCGCAGGCGCGGGTCAGCTTAAGGTCGATGCCGTAGGCTGCCAGGTACTCATCGTGGTGGCTCTTGATCAGACGGGCCACGCCGCCGCCGACGGTTCCCAGACCGATCAGACCGACGTTCACGGTGCGCAGGGATTCGCTCATAGATAGCTCCTTCGTGCATCTTATGGATGGATTAACCGCTTAAAGGTTGAGTGCATTCTAGCGTGAACCGAGGGCGCGTGCTCGCCAGGCAACAGGAGTCGCACAAAACGGCACCCCCGAAACGCTGCGGAAACATTGGAAACATGCTCGCTACAAACGGAACTCCGTAACAAACTGTCAACGTTTGCGCCATAAGGTTTGCCCCGTACCGCAAGACGGCCGCACTGCGGCCAGCGAAAAAGGGGGACACCATGTTCAACATCAACAGCACGCTCAGCCGAAGGAACTTTCTCGCCGGCGCCGCGGCGCTCGGCAGCACCGCGGCACTCGCTGGTTGTTCGTCGGGTGGCTCGGACGGCGGCTCCGCCGATGACGGCAAGACCTTCAAGATTGGCGTTATCGGCCCTCTGACCGGCGCCGCGGCAACCTATGGCGTCTCGGCCGAGAAGGGCGCCAAGCTCGCCGCCAAGGATTTCTCGACCAATGACCTCAAGCTCTCGCTTAAGTCCGAGGACGATGTCGCCGACGGCGAGAAGGCCATCAACGCCTTCAATACGTTGTGCGACTGGGGCATGCAGGCGCTCGTCGGCCCCGTCACCACCGGTGCTGCCGTCGCCGTCTCGGGCGAGATTGCCGACGATATGCTCATGGTCACGCCTTCGGCCTCGTCGCTCGACGTGACCAAGGATAAGACAACGGTCTTTCAGGTTTGCTTCACCGATCCCACCATGGGTGCCAGCGCCGCGAAGTTCTTGGCCGAGAAGTATGCAGACGCCAAGATCGCCCTGTTCTACAACTCCGGCGATACGTATAGCTCGGGCGTTGCCGACGCTTTTGCCGAGCAGGCCAAGGCATCCAAGCTCGACATCGTCGATACCGAGACCTTTAAGGACGACTCTTCCACGAGCTTTACCAACCAGCTCACCAAGGCCAAGGAGGCCGGCGCCACGCTTATCTTTGCGCCGATCTACTACACGCCGGCGTCCGTCCTGCTCAAGAACGCCAAGGACATGGGCTACGACATGACCCTCATGGGCACCGACGGCATGGACGGTCTGCTCTCCGTTGAGGGCTTCGATACCTCTCTTGCCGAGGGCGTGCTGCTCATGACCCCGTTCTCTGCCGACGATGAGAAGAACGCCGACTTCGTCAAGGCCTATAAGGACGCCTACGACGAGACGCCCAACCAGTTCGCCGCCGATGCCTATGACTGCGTCCATGCGATTGTCGAGGCTATCGATAAGGCAGACATCGACATTACGGCCGACGGCGCCGACATTGCCGGCGACCTTGCCAAGGCCATGCGCAAGATCAAAATCGAGGGCCTGACGGGCGAGCTGACGTGGAACGACAAAGGGCAGGTTGAAAAGCCCGCTACGGCCTATGTGATTCAGGACGGCAAGTACATCGCCGCCTAGGTGCGTACAAAACGCGACCGGTGAGGCTGTTTTAATCAGGGCAAGGGCGCTTGTAACGGAATGGAAACATTACTTTCACACAATAAAGTGGCTAAACTGCATAAACCAATAGAAATACGCATAATTATGGATAAACGGACAAAACAAAAGAAAAGTTGAAATAATCGCCACTTTTCTCAACTAAAGCGTCTACTATTTTGCGAACGCCGAACACGGCGAAGGATGGCCTGTTGGGTAACCGAAACCCGACGAGATTTGAGAGGAGAGCCGCATGTCGAGCCTCACCGGTAAGTCATTGAACCCTGTTATGAATCGCAGGAGCGTTATCGCGAGCGCAGCAGGTCTGGGGGCGATGTCCATTCTAGCTGGCTGCTCCTCCAACGGCGGCGACAGCGGTTCCGCTTCGGGCGACGCTTCGTTTAAGATCGGCACCATCGGACCGCTGACCGGCGCCAACGCGTCCTACGGCAAGTCCGTTACCCAGGGTGTCGAGCTTGGCTGCAAGGATTTCTCGACCAAGGAGCTGCCGCTTGCCAGCAAGGCCGAGGATGACCAGGCCGACGGCGAGAAGGCCGTCAACGCCTTTAACACCCTGCTCGACTGGGGCATGCAGGCCCTCGTCGGCCCGACCACCACGGGTGCGTCGGTTGCCGTTGCCGCCGAGTGCGGTAACGACCCCGAAACGTTCATGATCACTCCGTCCGCGTCCTCCGAGGACGTCACCAAGGGCAAGGATTGCGTCTTCCAGGTTTGCTTCACCGATCCCAACCAGGGCGTCAACGCTGCCAAGTTCCTGGCGCAGAAGTATGCGGACGAGAAGTTCGTGCTGTTCTATAACTCCGGCGACGCCTATTCTTCGGGCATCGCAGATTCCTTTAAGGTTCAGGCCGCTAAATCCAAGCTCGAGATTGTTGACGAGGAGACCTTTAAGGACGACTCCGCCACGAGCTTTACCAACCAGCTGACCAAGGCCAAGCAGGCCGGCGCCACCATGATCTTTGCGCCGATCTACTACACGCCAGCGTCCGTCCTGCTCAAGAACGCCAAGGACATGGGCTACGACGTCAAGATGATGGGTTGCGACGGCATGGACGGCATCCTGGGCGTTGAGGGCTTCGACACCTCTCTTGCCGAGGGTCTGCTGCTCATGACCCCGTTCTCCGCCGACGACGAGAAGAACGCCGACTTCGTCAACGCTTACAAGGATAAGTACGGCGATACCCCCGACCAGTTTGCCGCCGACGCCTACGATGGCGTGCACGCGGTGGCCGAGGCCCTCAAGGAGGCCGGTCTTGGTGTCGACGCCGACCCGACCGAGGTCGCCGAGAAGCTGCCCAAGGCTATGCTCAAGATTACCGTTGACGGTCTGACCGGCAAGCTCACCTGGAACGATAAGGGCCAGGTCCAGAAGGAGCCCACGGCGTACGTCATCACCGACGGCAAGTACGTACAGGCCTAATAGGCCGCCTTACATAGAGCGGTTTTGATCCCAAGCAGGGGAGGTTTTGGCCTTCCCTGCTTGCTTGGTATCTAGGGACAGTGTAACGTCCCTGTTTCATTCATTAGCTGGAAACCTATTCGAAAGGGGGATGTGGAACATGACGGTCTTTATCCAATACCTGGTCAACGGCCTGTCCATGGGCAGCGTCTACGCCATCATCGCGTTGGGCTACACCATGGTCTACGGTATCGCCAAGATGCTCAACTTCGCTCACGGCGACGTCATCATGGTCGGTGCCTATGTCTCGTTCTGTGCCACGTCGTATCTCGGCCTCCCGGGCTGGGCATCTGTAATTCTCTCTTGCGTGGTCTGCACGGTTCTCGGTGTTCTCATTGAGGGTCTGGCCTATAAGCCGCTGCGCCAAGCAGGCCCGCTGGCCGTTTTGATCACGGCCATCGGCGTGTCCTACTTCCTGCAGAATGCCGCGCAGCTTCTGTGGGGCGCCACGCCCAAGAACTTCACTTCGCTCGTCACCTTCCCGGTGCCGGAGTTCTTGGCCAAGTTTAACGTGAGCGCCGTATCGCTCGTCACCATCGTCGCCTGCCTGGTTATCATGGCCGGCCTGATGTTCTTTACAGGTAAGACCAAGATGGGCAAAGCCATGCGCGCCGTGTCCGAGGACAAAGCCGCCGCTCAGCTCATGGGTATCAACGTCAACCGCACCATCTCGATGACGTTTGCCATCGGCTCTGCCCTTGCCGCCATCGCCGGTGTGCTCCTGTGCTCCTACTCGCCGGTCCTGCAGCCCACCACGGGCGCCATGCCTGGCATCAAGGCCTTCGACGCTGCCGTTTTCGGCGGCATCGGCTCCATCCCCGGTGCCTTTGTCGGTGGCATCCTCATCGGCATCATCGAAGCAATGGCGCAGGCATACATTTCCACGAGCCTTGCCAACTCCATCGTCTTTGGTGTTTTGATCATCGTCCTGCTCGTCAAGCCTGCCGGCCTCTTGGGCAAGTACGTCCCCGAGAAGGTGTAGGTGAGCGTTATGAAGTTTCTTAAAGACAAGCAGACGCGTCACGACTTTGTTACGTACGCCATGTGCCTTGTGGCGTTCGCCATCGTGTTCTTTATGCAGTCCAACCACATGATTCCGCGCATGATCGCCGGTCAGCTGGTTCCCATCACGGCCTATATCGTCATGGCCATCTCCCTTAACCTCGTCGTCGGCATCGCGGGCGACTTGTCGCTGGGCCACGCGGGCTTTATGAGCGTCGGCGCCTATACGGGCATCGTTACCGCGGTCGCCCTCGAGAGCGCCGTTCCCTCCGATCCGGTGCGCCTTATCATCAGCATCGTGGTCGGCGCCATCGCTGCCGCCATCCTGGGCTTCTTGATCGGCATTCCGGTCCTTCGCCTGAGCGGCGATTACCTGGCTATCGTGACGCTGGCCTTTGGCGAGATCATCAAAGAGATCGTCACTTGCCTTATCGTGGGTGTCGACTCGCGCGGCCTGCACGTGATCTTTAACATCACGGGCAACTCCACGATCGATGACCTGCACCTGCTCGAGGACGGCACCGCCATCATCAAGGGAGCCCAGGGCGCCTCGGGTGTGTCGACGTACTCGACCTTCATCGCCGGCGCCATCCTGGTCATGGTCGCGCTCGTGATTGTACTCAACCTGGTCCGCAGCCGTACTGGCCGTGCCATTATGGCCGTGCGCGACAACAAGATCGCTGCCGAGTCCGTGGGCATCTCCGTCACCGAGTACCGCATGATCGCCTTCGTGGTTTCCGCCGCTCTCGCCGGCGCTGCCGGAGCCCTCTTCGGCGGTAACTTCTCGCAGCTTTCCGCCACCAAGTTCGACTTCAACACGTCCATCCTCATCCTGGTATTCGTGGTCCTAGGCGGTCTGGGCAATATGCGCGGCTCCGTCATCGCGGCGGCGTTGCTCACGGTGCTTCCCGAGCTGCTCCGTCAGTTCTCGGACTACCGCATGCTCATCTACGCCATCGTGCTGATCCTGGTCATGATCTTTACCAACAACCCGCAGCTCAAGGCGTTTTTCGCACGCATTAAGGACCGCTTTGCTTCCAAGAAGGAGGTAGCAGCCGATGCCCAGTAAGTTTGAGTTCAACAAGGGCAAGATGGTCCCGTATCCTTCTGGCGCCATCGTTCCCGACCGCGACCTGGGCCAGCGCCCGGCGCTCGAGTGCATCCACTTGGGCATTGAATTTGGCGGCCTTAAGGCAGTCGACGACTTTAGCCTGACCATCGGTAAGACCGAGATCGCCGGTCTGATCGGTCCCAACGGTGCCGGTAAGACCACGGTCTTCAACCTGCTCACCAAGGTGTACCAGCCCACGCACGGTACTATCCTGCTCGACGGCGAGGACACCTCGGGCAAGTCCGTCTACCAGGTCAACCGTATGGGTATCGCCCGTACGTTCCAGAACATTCGCCTGTTCAACACCATGACGGTGGAGGATAACGTTAAGGTCGGCCTGCACAACCAGGAGCGCTACTCCGGCTTTGAGGGCGTGCTACGCCTGCCGACGTATTGGAAGCACGAGAAGGCCGCCCACGAGCGCGCCATGGAACTACTGTCCATCTTTGATATGGAGCATCTGGCAAACGAGCAGGCCGGATCGCTGCCTTACGGCGCTCAGCGGCGTCTGGAGATCGTCCGCGCGCTTGCCACCAACCCCAAGCTACTGCTGCTCGACGAGCCTGCCGCCGGCATGAACCCGTCCGAGACCGCCGAGCTCATGGAGAACATCGTCAAGATTCGCGACACCTTTGGCATTGCCATCATGCTTATCGAGCACGACATGTCGCTCGTCATGAACATCTGCGAGGGCATCTGCGTGCTCAACTTTGGTAAGGTCATCGCCAAGGGCACGGCAGAGGAAATCCAGAACAACGACGCCGTTATCGAGGCGTATCTGGGCAAGCAGGATAAGGGGGAGAACTAAATGGCAGAGCCGATGCTTTCCGTCTACAACATCAACGTCTGGTACGGCGCTATCCACGCCATCAAGGACATCTCCTTTAACGTTAACGAGGGCGAGATCGTGGCTCTGATCGGCGCGAACGGTGCCGGTAAGTCCACGACGCTCAAGACCGTCTCGGGCCTGCTACGCTCTAAGACCGGCTCCATCAAGTTTATGGGCGAGGACATTACCCATACGCCCGCCGACAAGCTGGTTGGTAAGGGTCTGGCTCAGGTTCCCGAAGGCCGTCGTGCCTTTTTGCAGATGACGGTTGAGGAGAACCTGGAGATGGGTGCCTATACGCAGCCCAAGTCCACGGTTGCTCCGGGCCTTGAGCGCGTCTACGAGCAGTTCCCGCGCCTGAAGGAACGCCGTCGCCAGGTGGCCGGCACCCTTTCGGGCGGCGAACAGCAGATGCTCGTTATGGGGCGCGCCCTTATGAGCAATCCCAAGCTGCTCATGCTCGATGAACCCTCCATGGGTTTGGCGCCGATCCTGATCGAGCAGATCTTCCAGATTGTCGAGGACCTGCACAAGGCCGGTACCACGGTGCTTCTGGTCGAGCAGAACGCCCAAATGGCGCTTTCAATCGCCACGCGCGGCTACGTGCTCGAGACCGGCAAGATCACCATGACCGGCACCGGCCAAGAGCTCCTGCACGACGACAACGTCCGCAAGGCTTACCTGGGCGGTTAGGCGGTTCCGCCGTTCTACCGAACGGCGGACCAGTCGACGCTGCGCGGGCGCCAGAGCGACAACTTGTCATTCAAAGAGGGCGGCATGACCAGAAGGTCTATGCCGCCCTCTTTTCATGCCAATTTGTTCGCTCTGGCGCCCGCTCGCTGTCGGTCCTCTGCCTGCGGCGTTACTTTGGTTCTGCCCCCTTTATGTTGCGGTGAAATAGGGACTGAATACGGGCTCCAGAGGCCAAGAGCAGTCCCTATTCCACCGCAACTTCATGGGGATGTGTGACAATGCCCGTCGGAAAACATCTGCTGTCTTTGGGGGCCTATCTATGCTGTACGAGTTTTGTGCCGAGAACTTTGAGCGAGTGCCGGCGGCCATCGAGGCCGGTGCGGGGCGCATTGAGCTGTGTGACAACCTCGCCGTCGGTGGCACCACGCCTTCCGCCGGCGTTATTAGCGCTACAGTCAGTTACGCTCACGAGCATGACGCGCGAGTGATGTGCATGATTCGTCCGCGTGGTGGCGACTTTCATTACAACCAGGACGAGCTGCACATGATGGAGATGGACCTGGGCCTTGCTGTGAGCGCCGGCGTTGACGGCCTGGTCTTTGGCTGCTGCAAGCCCTGTGCCAGCGGCTGGGCGCTCGACGAGCTCACCCTCGGCGCTCTCGTTATGGCTACGGGCTGCGCGACCGAGGAGTGCAAGCGCGAGCCCCTTGACATCACCTTCCACATGGCATTTGACCAGCTCTCGCCCGAGGCTCAGCTCGATGCGATTGATACACTTGCCGACTGCGGCGTTACGCGCATCCTCACGCATGGCGGCGCGGCCGGTGCGTCGATCGAGGATAATTACGATCACCTGGCTCGTTTAATCGAGTACGCGGGCGATCGTTTGACCATCCTTCCTGGCGGCGGCATTACTACGGCAAATCGCGACGCGGTCGCGGCGGCGCTAGGCGTCTCCGAGCTCCATGGCACCAAGATCGTGCCGCTGGAGGTATAACCCGCGGCGCTGGTATTTGACGTTCAACAGGCGAGCGGCAAGCCCGACGATAATCGTCGCCCTGGCACCGCGTGCCCCTTTTGCGACACGGAGGGGCTTGCCAACATCATCGAGCGCGATGGTGACTGCATCTGGCTCGAGAATAAGTTCAAGACCTTGCGGGCCACCCGTCAGACCGTATTGATCGAGTCGGCCAATCACGACGCCGACCTGGCGACCTATGAACCGGATGAGCTGCATCATGTGATGCGGTTTGCCCTGGGCTGTTGGCAGCAGATGATCGATTCCCAACAGTACCTAAGCGTGCTCATGTACAAGAACAAAGGCCCGCTTTCGGGCGGCAGCCTCGTCCATCCTCACATGCAGATTGTGGGTTTGGAGCAGGAAGACGGCTATGCTTCGCTGACTTCCGCCAATTTCGAAGGCATCAATGTCTGGCGGCAGGGGAGAATCTCGGTCAACATCTCAACCGAGCCGATCATGGGATTCTTTGAGGTCAACGTCTCGGCTCCACAGGGAATCGCCGCCATCGACGACGCCCGCGACCAAGCCGAAGCGGACCTGTTTGCCGATGCGATTCAGGTGACCCTGCGCTATATCCTGCACGAGCACCACGGCGGTCGCGCGGATTCGTACAACTTGTTCTTCTACCACATGGACGGCCGGACTATTGCCAAGGCGCTGCCGCGTTGGGTGGTTTCGCCCTACTTGGTGGGCTATCGTCTGGCCCAGGTCAATGCCGAGACCACGCTCGATATCGATGCTGAGCGCCTACGCGCGCATCTGGAAACGCTCGCATAGCGAGGCGAACGCCTGCGAAAAGTGTGCTGCCTAGCGTGCCATGGCGTCGCGGCCGGCCTCGACGCGCTTGCGCTGGGCGGCGCGCTCCTCGCCGGTTAGACGCTCAAAGAGATGCCCGATAAACGAGGCAAGTACCTGCTGAAACAGCGTTCCGCACATGACGGGAAACACGACCTCGCCGGGAAAATACTGCGTGGCGATGACGGCGCCCGAAGAGATATTGCGCATGCCGCAGGTAAAGCACATGGTGGTCGTCTCGCTATACGGCAGGTGCAACGCGCGGGCGACCAGAATGCCGACGACAAAGCCGCTGATGGCGAAGGTCAAAATAAAGAGGGCGACTTCCAGGCGCACCGCATTCATGTGCAGCACGTACTCGCTCATGGCGGTGGAGTTGGAGGCGATGACACCCATCATCATGAACTTGCAGGCGGGCGAAAGCGCGGGGGAGAGTTTCTCGTGTCCCCATCCGCGCGTGAACTCGTTGATCACGATGCCGAGCACGGCGGGGATGGCGATCATAAAGGCCATGTTCTGCATCATGCCCGGAACATCGATTGCAACGGTGGCACCCAGCAGGAGCTTAAGCGTGAGCGGAATCGTGACGGGCGAGATGACCGAGGACGTCAGGATGATGGTGAGCGCGAGCGGGCCGTTGCCGCCGAACATGCTGATCCACATAAAGGCGGTGACTGCCACGGGTACGCTGTACTCGAGCACGATGCCGCAGACAAGGTTTGGGTTGGAACCAAAGAACAGTGAGCCCATGGCATACGCCGCGATGGGGATGAGCACGGCCGAGACAAATAACGCCAAAATCAGATGCAGGGGACGGCGGAACACCTCGGCCACCTGGTGAAAGGTGTTGCTGAGCGCACCTTGGAACGTCATAAAGGCAAACAGGGCGGGAACGATTGGCTTGAGCACGCCGATCTGCTGGGGAAAGAGCACGCCGAGCGTCACGCAAATCGGAACGATGACCTGCATGTGCCCCGCGAGAAACTTGCCCAGTCCAACCCATTGCTTCATATGCTCTTGTGACTCCCTTTGCTCGTGAATCCGTTTTGAATGGATATGCTAGACGCTCGCATGCGTCCGTGCGTCAGAAACGCTCGAATATTTCGAGGCTATTACCGCCCTCGTTTATCGAAACCGCGGCGTGCTGGACGTTGTGCGTCCGTGCCGCACGGTATAATAAATCCGTTCAACAGATCTGCCTGCCGAAGCGGGCATACACAGAGGACTCATCGCTATGAACCGTGAGAGGTATCGCGGCGACCTGCCCCTATCGGGGGTGGGCGCCTATGTCATCGCTTAAGACGACGCATCGCTGGGCGGTCGCTCGGCAAAACCCCGAGCTCGAAAAGGAGTTTTCGGCTGGCCTGGGCATACCCGGGCTGGTGGCGCGCATTATGGTTGCGCACGGCATTACATCCATCGAAGAAGGCCAGCTGTTTTTGACGCCTTCGCTCGATCGCGACTGGGCCGACCCGCTCGTTATTCCGGGCATGGCGGTCGTCGCCGACCGCGTTGAGCGCGCTATTCGCAGCCACGAGCACATTGCGGTCTTTGGCGATTTTGATGTTGACGGCATTACGTCGACCTGCCTGTTGACCGAGGCGCTGCGCACGTTTGGCGCCGATGTCACACCGTTTATTCCTCATCGCTTTGACGAGGGCTACGGCCTGTCGCGTGCGGCGCTCGACCGCGTTAACGAGCTCGCTCAACCCAACCTGATCGTGACCGTCGATAACGGTATTGCCGCCAAGGAAGAGGTCTCCTATCTGGAGAGCCTGGGGATCGATTTGGTGGTCACGGACCATCACGAGCCCTCCGATCAGGTGCCGCAGGGCGTGCCTCTGACCGACCCAAAGCTCGAGGACGAGGGTCCCTCGCGTGAACTTGCCGGTGCCGGTGTGGCACTCAAGCTGGTGCAGGTTTTGGGTGAGCGTCTGGGCAAGCCGTCGTATTGGCGTTCGCTGATCGAGGTCGCGGCGCTGGGCACCGTGTCCGACATGATGCCGCTCACGCCCGAGAACCGCGCACTGGTCGCCGAGGGCATCCAGCAGATGCGCGTGACGGCCCGTTCCGGCTATATCGCGCTGGCCGCGCTCGCCAAGGCCGACCTTTCTACCATTACGGCCGATGGCCTGTCATTTTCGCTCATTCCCCGCTTGAACGCCGCCGGCCGCATGGCCGATCCAAAATTGGCACTTGATTTGCTGCTTGCCCGCGATCCTATCGAGGCAAGCGCACTGGCGGCTGAGCTCGAGGAAATCAACCGCCAGCGCCGCGAGATCGAGGCAGAGCTCACGCGCGATGCCATGGCAAAGGTCGAGGAGACTTATGACGGCGGGCGCGCGATTGTCGTGGGCGGCGAAGGTTGGCACGAGGGCGTCAAGGGCATCGTGGCGAGCCGCCTGACCAACCGTTATCACGTGCCGGCGCTGCTGTTCTCGATCGAGGACGGTATCGCTCGCGGTTCGGGTCGCTCGGTGGGCAAAGTCAACCTGTTCGACGCCGTAGAACGCTGCTCCGACCTGCTGATTCGTCGCGGCGGGCATGCCGGTGCGGTGGGCGTGACCATCGAGGCATCCAAGCTCGATGAGTTCCGCCGTCGCCTTTCGGCCGTGCTATCGGAGCTTCCTGCCGATGACTTTGAGGACACTGACGAGGTTGCCGCCACCGTTGACCTCTCCGAGCTGAATATCGAGACCATCGAGCAGATTTCCCGTCTTGAGCCGTTTGGCCAGGGCAATAAGGTGCCGCTTCTGGCCGCCGAGGGCGTGACGATGTGCGATCGCGCCGTGGTGGGCAAAACCGGCGAGCACATGCGCTTTGTGGCGACCGATGGCGCCGCGAGCGTGCCGGCCATCATGTTCCGCGTGCCGCAGATCGATAAACTCATCAATTGCGACAGTGCCGTCGACTTGGTGTTCGAGGCCGTGGCCGAACATTGGCAGGGACGTGTGAAGCCCAAGCTCATGATTAAAGATGTCTTGGTGCGCGATACCGCGGCGCCCAATATCGACGATCCGGCATGTGAGCTTCGCCGCGGCGTGCAACCAGCGGATTCTGGCCTGCGCCTGGAGTCGCGTAAACGTGAGACGCTCGCCCAGCTTTCTTATACCGAGCTCACGCGCTCGCTTATCCATAGCTTTATCGGCTCGAACCAGCCGCATCGCGCGCAGGTCGAGGCACTCGACGCGCTCGCCGACCACCAGAGCGTCTTGGCCGTTATGGGGACGGGGCGCGGCAAGTCGCTCATCTTCCATGTGCACGCCGCGCGCGAGGCGGTCCTTCGTGGGCGGGCGAGCATCTTTGTCTATCCGCTGCGCGCGCTCGTTGCCGACCAGGCTTATCACCTCTCGTCGACGATGGCTGCGCTCGGCATTGGCGTGGGCGTGTTGACCGGCGAGACCGTGGAGGCAGCGCGCGATGACGTGTTTGCCGGCCTGGCTTCGGGCCGCACCGGCATCGTTCTCACGACGCCGGAGTTCCTGTCTATCCATCGCGATCGCTTTGCACGTTCTGGACGTATTGGCTTTGTCGTTATCGATGAGGCACACCATGCCGGTCTTGCCAAAGGCGGCGACCGGAGCGCCTACCTCGACATGCCCGATATTCTCAAAGCCCTGGGCGACCCCGTTGTCATGGCGGCAACGGCTACCGCGACGGCCCCGGTCGTGGCGGAGCTTGCTCGTGTATTGCCGATTACCAGGACGGTGGTCGACGAGACCGTTCGCGAGAACCTGCAACTCGAGGACGACCGTGACCTTGCGAGCCGCGAAAATCGTCTGGTGTCAATCGTGGCGACGGGGGAGAAGACCGTCATCTACGTCAACTCGCGCGACCAGTCCGTGGCGCTTGCCAAGACGTTGCGCAAACGCGTGCCCGACTGCGCGACCCATATTGCGTTCTATAACGCCGGGCTTGCGCGCTCCGATCGCCGCCGTGTCGAGGAAGCGTTTCGCGACGGAAGCCTCAGTTGCATCGTTTCGACCTCTGCCTTCGGTGAGGGCGTCAACCTGCCCGATATCCGTCATGTCGTGCTCTACCACATGCCGTTTGGTGCGATTGAGTTTAACCAGATGAGTGGCCGTGCCGGCCGCGATGGACAGCCCGCCGTGATTCACCTGCTCTATTCGTCGCGTGACGCTCGTATTAATGAGCGCCTGCTCGATTGTTACGCGCCCGAGCGCGATGAGCTTGTCACTCTCTATCGAGCGCTGCAGACCATGTGGCGCTCCAACCGTGGCAAGACGGGGGACGATTCATTCTGCGCGAGCGATATCGACATTGCGCAGATGTGTCTTGCCATCGATGCCCGCACGCCGGTCGACGAGCGCTCGGTGGAAAGCGGCCTGGGAATCTTCGAAGAACTCGGTTTCTGCCGCGTTTCGGGGTTTGACGATACGCGTCGCATCGCGATGGCGGAAAACCCCGGTCGCGTGCAATTAAGCAGGTCAATTCGCTATTTGGAGGGCTTGCGCTCGCGCATGGAGTTCACGGCTTTTCGGAGCTGGGCACTCGATTCGTGCGCTTCTGATATGCTAGCCAAAGTTAACCGCCCGATCGTACCGCGGGCCTAGGGGAAGGGGACCTCGATGGACGCCGCAGCCCGTACCGCCCATGATTCCACCCTCCAGCCGTTTTCGGAGATGGAGCACTATAAACATGCCGATGAGCTGCCGCCCGAGATTATGGCGGACAGCTACGACAAGCTGGAGCGTCTGTGCCTCAAATATATGAACGAGGACGACTTCTCCAATGTGGAGCAGGCCTACTGCTTTGCTGCCGAGAAGCACTGCAACCAAAAGCGGCGCTCGGGTGAGATGTACATTAACCATCCCGTCGAGGTAGCTATCATTCTGGCTGACCTCAAGATGGACTGCGATGTGGTGTGCGCCGCGTTGCTGCACGATACCGTCGAGGACACCGAGACCTCGCTTGCCGATGTTTCGGGTCTGTTTGGCGAAACCGTGGCAGGGCTCGTCGACGGCGTGACCAAGCTCACCAACATCGAAGTCGACAGCATGGACGAGAAGCAGGCCCTCACGCTGCGCAAGATGTTCCTCGCCATGTCCAAGGACATCCGCGTCATTATCGTTAAGCTTGCCGACCGCCTGCATAACATGCGTACGCTGGCGGCCCTTCGCGAGGACCGTCGCCTGTTTAAGGCTCGCGAGACCATGGACGTGTATGCGCCCCTGGCCGACCGTCTGGGCATGAGCTCTATTAAGTGGGAGCTCGAGGACCTGTCCTTCTTCTACCTGGAGCCCGATGCCTACCAGCGCATTGCGCGCATGGTGGCTGAGTCGCGCGAGGTTCGCGAGCGCTATCTGGCCGAGACTATCAAGACGCTCACCGACGAGCTCAACCGCATTGGCCTGGAGGGCTTCCAGATCAATGGCCGTTCCAAGCACTATTGGTCCATCTACCAAAAGATGAAGCGCAAGGGCAAGGAATTCTCCGAGATCTACGACCTGGTGGCACTGCGTGTCATCACGCATTCGGTGCGCGATTGCTACTCCACGCTCGGCGCGGTGCATACGCTGTGGCACCCCATGCCCGGTCGCTTCAAAGACTATATCGCCATGCCCAAGGTCAACAACTACCAGTCGCTCCATACGACGGTTATCGGCCCCACGGCCCGCCCGCTCGAGATTCAGATTCGAACCTATGAGATGCATGAACAGGCCGAGTACGGCATTGCCGCCCACTGGCTCTATAAGAAGTCGGGCGGATCGTCTGCGTCTAAGACCAATGATGCCCAGCGTCTGGACGACCAGATTAACTGGCTCAAACATTCGCTCGATTGGGCAGCGTCTGACGAGATTACGGACGCCAAGGAATACCTGCACTCGCTGAAGGTCGATCTGTTCGACCAGGAGATCTTTGTCTTTACACCCAAGGG
This sequence comes from Collinsella sp., assembly GCA_019414045.1. GTDB lineage: Bacteria > Actinomycetota > Coriobacteriia > Coriobacteriales > Coriobacteriaceae > Collinsella. The sequence goes on from DXMW01000003.1 coordinate 103,105, forward strand.
CGAGGTCATGGCGCTTCGTGCCGGCTCTACACCGCTCGACTTTGCCTACGCCGTTCACACCGAGGTGGGAAACCATTGCGTCGGCGCCAAAATCAACGGTGCGGTGGCTCCGCTCACGCACGAGATTAAGACGGGTGACCGTGTCGAGATCCTGACCAACAAGAGTTCCAAGCCGTCGCGTGATTGGCTCAAGATCGTTAAGACACCTTCCGCCAAGTCAAAGATCCGCCGTTACTTCGCCGCCGCGACCAAAGACGATGACGCTGCTGCCGGCCGCGATATACTGGCCAAGGACCTGCGCAAGCGCGGGTATGGCATCTCTACGCCGCGATCCACGCGTGCGCTCAACGCCGTGGCGGAGCAGTTTAACTACAAGCAGCTCGAGGACCTGTTTGCCGCCGTCGGCGCCGGCAAGGTTGCCCCGCGCGCTGTGGGTAACAAGGTCGAGCAAATCTTGGACCCCAAGCCCGAGGAGCAGCTTACCAAGACCGAAGCCATTGCCGAGATCGTCAAGCAGCCTGCCCGCGGCTCCAACCGCAAGCCGCAAAAGCGCGGCAAGAGCGCCAGCAACGGCATTATCGTCAAGGGCGAGAGCAACAGCGGTCTGCTGGTCCGTCTGGCGCATTGCTGCAATCCGGTGACGGGCGATGACATCGTCGGCTTCATCACGCGCGGCCGTGGCGTTTCGGTGCATCGCGCCAACTGCCCCAACGTCAAGGGTCTTATGGAACATCCCGAGCGCATGATCGATGTGGAGTGGGACGGCGCTGCCGACACCCTCTTCCAGGTCGAGATCGTGGTCGAGTGCCTGGACCGCATGGGCCTGCTCAAGGATGTCACCATTGCCATTGGCGATGCGGGCGGCAATATCCTTTCTGCCGCCACGTCGACCAACCGCGAGGGTATTGCAACCCTGCGCTTTATGGTCGAGATCTCGGACGCGAGCGGTCTGGATCCGCTGCTGGCTTCCATCAGCAGTGTCGATTCGGTCTACGACGCTCGCCGTCTTATGCCCGGCGAAGGCGGAGCTCAGCTCAAGCGCCGTGTGTAGGTGCGAGAGCCTCTCAGCATCATAGATATTGGTTACGTTCGAGGCATCGTTTGGTGCCTCGAACGTATTTTAGAAGGAGGGTATGCGCATGGGCGATATGACTTTGGACCTGACACCCCGAGGTGCAGCTTCGATTGAGGCACTCGTCAACGGCCCGATTCAGACCAACAGTTACGCCGTGATTTCGAATGACGAGTGCTTAATCGTCGATCCGGCGTGGGAGGGCGAGCGTCTTGTGGAGCATATCCGCACGGCGCATCCCGAAGTTCGCGTACTCGGCTCTGTCTGCACGCACGGTCATGCCGACCATGTTGGCGGGGTCGCCGGGGTTCGAGCTGTCGTTGGCGACAGCGCACTATATGAGTTGTGCGCTAAGGACGTGACGGTGCCTCGCGCAAATATCGAGGAGCAGCGCGCCATGTGGGGTATTGAGACGCCCGATCCGGGCGAGCCGACGCGGCTGCTTGCCGAGGGCGATACGATTGAATTGGGCGATATCTGCCTGCAGGTGATCGAGACGCCGGGGCATACGCCGGGCGGCATCGTCCTGTTCGCCGCGACCGAGCAGGGGAACATCGCCTTTGTGGGCGACACGCTTTTCCCGGGCAGCCACGGTCGTACCGATCTTTCCGGCGGTGACGAGGCGGCGATTATGCGCTCGCTCTCCAAACTTGCCAAGACGCTTCCGCCCGATACCGTTTGCTTGACGGGCCATGGCGATTCGACCACGATGGCGCGCGAACTTATGCAGAATCCGTTTATGCAGATGTAGGCTCGAAGCCGTCTTTCGAATCACGAAGACCGCTCAATCGTCAAGCTATTTTCCCCAGTGGGTCGATTCTGTGGGGCAAACGGTCAAAATTTGTCCAATCGGATGGTATTCGTGAACAAACGAACGTTTATGCTCGGGTATGTCGTGGTAAAATCTCAGGCGTTATCGGAGCAACCTTACAGGAGGTTTCTTTTATGCTCGTCAACGCAGCAGACATGCTCAAGAAGGCCGAGGCCGGCAAGTACGCTCTCGGTGCCTTCAACACCAACAACCTCGAGTGGACCCTGGCTATTCTCCAGGCCGCCGAGGAGGCCAAGTCTCCGCTGATCCTTCAGTGCACCGCTGGTGCCGCTAAGTGGATGGGCGGTTTCAAGGTCTGCGCCGACATGGTCAAGGCTGCCGTCGAGGCCACGGGCGTTACCGTCCCCGTCGCCCTTCACCTCGATCACGGTTCTTACGAGGACTGCTTCAAGTGCATCGAGGCCGGCTTCACGTCCATCATGTATGACGGCTCTCACGAGGAGACCTTCCAGCTTAACCTCGACCGCACCAAGGAACTCGTTGAGCTTGCCCACTCCAAGGGCATGTCCATCGAGGCCGAGGTCGGCGGCATCGGCGGCACCGAGGACGGCGTGACCTCCAACGGCGAGCTCGCTGACCCCGCTGAGTGCAAGCAGATTGCTGACCTGGGCGTCGACTTCCTCGCCTGCGGTATCGGCAACATCCACGGCGTGTATCCCGCCGACTGGGCTGGCCTTTCCTTCGAGCGTCTGGGCGAGATCAAGGCTCAGACCGGCGACCTGCCCCTCGTTCTGCACGGTGGTACCGGCATCCCCGAGGATCAGATCAAGAAGGCCATCTCCCTGGGTATCTCCAAGATCAACGTTAACACCGATCTGCAGCTCGTCTTCGCCAAGGGCGTTCGCGAGTATATCGAGGCTGGCAAGGATCAGCAGGGCAAGGGCTTTGACCCCCGCAAGCTCCTCAAGCCTGGTCGCGACAACATCGTTGCCCGCACCAAGGAGCTCATGGAGGAGTTTGGCTCCGTCAACAAGGCGTAAGTAGCGGTTTAACTTTCCCGTCGGAGGCCCCGTTCGCCCTACGCTTTTCCCTTGCGCTCACCTGGCTTTGCCAGAAGTCGCGCAATGGGAAAAGCTCCGGGTGAACGGGGCCTCCTTTGTTAACTCGCTACAGGGTTACTGGGCTGAATTCATTTTTTGACTACCGCTCGGCGGTGTTGATGGCTCCCTTGTTGGGGCTTTCTTTTTTATCTCGCTACAATGGACTTCAAGAGTTCTAATGACTTGGAGTTTGGCATGGCTGTTATTAATGTGCTGCCTTCGGATGGGAAGGTTATTGACGAGGGGCCGGTTGGTTGCTCTGTTGATGTTTGCAATGATGACTTCTGTTTTCTAGATATTGGCTTGCCACCCGAGATCCTGCGTTTAAAGGACGCGGGGTATCTTTCGCAGGCTATTGAGGCTTGCGACCGCCTACTTGCCCAAAATCCCGATCCCTCGCTTGCTGCCTGCGTTCGTGCCGAGCGGTATCGCATGCTTGAGACGCCGCTTCATTTTTCGGTGTTGCGCGATCGGGCTATTGCGATGATTCGCGAGGAGTGGCCTGAGTTTACCGAGGAGCAGTTTGACGATCTGATTGACCGTAAGCGTATTGACTGGCGCTTTATCGATGGTGAGCTGTTCGTTCTCGACAACTTCCTCGATTCGCTTCGCGTATATCCCAAAGAAGTCCCCGGCATGCGTCCCGATTCTACGGACGGAATAGCACTGCGCAACGAGATGCTCAAGGAGATGGAGTCGCAAAACGGATTGACTCGCGTTATTACGCTTAAGGCGTCCTTGTCTGTCCCCGGCGCTCTGGAGGGAGAGACCGTTTGCGCTTGGCTTCCCGTCGCGGCTGCCTGCCGTCAGCAGTCTCGGGTCGAGATTCTCGACATGACGCCGGAGGGTGCTGTTGCTCCCGCGAACGCTTCGGCGCGTACCGCCTCGTGGTCTTCTTCGAGTGAGCGCTCATTCTCGGTGACTTATCGTTATCACATCGATGCTGCTTATTGTGATGTCTACGGTGGCACACTTCCGGTTCATCCGCGTATGGACGCGCCTCTGCCCGAGGATATTTCCGAGGACCGTCCGCACATTGCATTCACGCCGTATCTGCAGCAGCTGACGGCCGGTGTTGTTGACGGACTCGAGGATCCGCTCGATCGCGCTCGTGCTATCTATGATTATCTGACGCAGCATATCGACTATCGCTATCAGCCGCCGTACTTGCTTTTGGGATCTATTGCCGATGACTGCGCGCATTCGCTCCGCGGCGATTGCGGCGTTATGGCGCTCACGTTTATCACCATGTGCCGTATCGCGGGCGTGCCTGCCCGTTGGCAGAGCGGCCTGTACGTTGCGCCCGATTCGGTGGGGTCGCACGACTGGGCAGAGTTCTATACGCCGCAGACCGGTTGGCTCAACGCCGACGTGTCATTTGGATCTTCTGCTCACAGGATGGGGGAGGAGTGGCGCCGCCGTCACTACTTTGGCAATCTCGACCCATGGCGTATGGTGGCCAACAATCGATTCCAGGCAGAGTTTGAGCCCTCTTTCGACGGCATGCGCGAGGACCCTTACGATAACCAGATGGGTGAGGCTTCGGTCGACGGTCGCGGATGCCGTCAGCGCGAGATGCTACGCACGGTCGAACTCATCGGGTTGATTTCCGATCTCAGCCGAACACATTGAGCAAATAGCCCATTCCCGCAGTT
>DXMW01000030.1 GCA_019414045.1 Collinsella sp.
ACAACGTAAGGGACTCTCATAGAAGGTATATCTGTTAAGTCAAATCACGGTTTGTCGAGATGTTTAGAACCAAGACACACGCATCATGGCCAATCGAAACAATCGGCAACTACAGCATAGAAATGCACTACGGCACTTCAGCAAAAGCCGGCGCCGATGGCGATTATGTCTACATCCGAATGAACAATATCACCGACGACGGCATCCTTGACCTAACCGATACAAAGCGAATCACCCTAAAGGGCCAAGCTCTCGAAAATGCTACCGTCCGCTATGGCGATATGCTTTTTAATCGAACCAACAGCATTGACAAGGTTGGGAAAACTTGCGTTTTTCATCAGTCAGAGACCATGGTTATTGCTGGGTACATCGTGTGCGTAAGGTTCGCTGACCACAGCTCTGCCGAATATGTATCTGGTTACCTGAATTCAAAGGAAGGAAAGCGAGTCCTTCGTAATATAGCGAAGGGAAGTGTCCATCAGGCAAATATCAGCGCAGCAGACTTGGCCGCTATTCCCATTGCAATTCCCCCGTTGTCCCTCCAACAGGAGTTCGCCGACTTCGCTGCCGAGGCGGACAAATCGCAATTTATCATCCACCAAGATCTTCACGGCTTTTGAAAAGACAGATAGTTACATGTCCAACGCTACAGAAGCCCGAGGACCGTCGCCTTTGATAGCATCTCGTAGGCTCGCGGATATGTCTCTTTGTCGCGCTCGGCCATAAATGCCCAGTTCGCCGTCACGTCAGCCGCCCTCACCATAGCCACCTTGGAGGAGTCGACATAGGAGACTGGAATCTTGGGCAGCCAGTCGCTAAATACAGGAGGGTAGGAGGTCTGCCACGTTGGGTTGAACATGCCGCAGCGCAGCTCCTCATCAACCGATTCTGCCAGGTTGTACTTTCCGTCGATCGAAGTCGAATGCTCGTCAACCACAACAGAAACTGCATCAACCTCGCTCGCGGCAATTCCCTGAAGCCTCAGCGCGTCAACGATGCCGGACTTCACGCCACGCTTTAGAGCGTAGTCAAGATACCTTTGCTTGCGCCTTTTCGAGCTTGAATTCTCAGAGCAACTGCAACACCCCTGAGTAGTGGACCTCGTAGGGCGTCCTGAACCCCAGGCGCTTGTGGGGCCTGCGGTTGATGGCATCGTACACCCGCTCGACCTCCTCGTCCGAGACCGCAGAGAAGCCGGTCCCCTTCGGGAAGTACTCGCGCAGCAGACCGTCTGTGTTTAGTCAAGCCTGATTTTCGGGTTGGGGCTGCGGTGGAAATCCTGGTCCTCTTTTGGTCCAGGATTTCCACCGCAGCCCCAACCCGTAAATTGAACGCTATCAAACACAGATGCCGTCGCGAAGTCGATGTCGCGCGTGACGCGGCCGTCGGGGATGCGCGCGAGCAGCCCGCTTCCGCCCTTGAGGATAAACCGGCCGTCGGGGTTGCTGAACACCCTGCGCAGGAACCGGTCGCGCAAAGCCCGACGACAGCCGTCCCCGGGGTCACCGCCCCTGTCGCGAACGGCCCTCTTCAGGGCCCTGTCGAGCTGACCGCCGTTCTCGTACGTCATTCTTCCCGCCTCCTAGCTACCGAATCGTACAGGCTGGCCCCCGCCGGCATCCCGGCTTTTGCCCCCCGGCGTCGATTTTCTCCCTCAGCGCGCCCTCGTCTTCGACGAGGCCCCTTTCGAGCGCGTCCGCGAGCACGTTCGCGACCAGGCTCAGTTCCTCCCCGGAGTCTATCAGGTCCACCACCGTGAGCCAGGGCCTCGTCGCCGGGATGTCCGAGACGATCGCCACGTCCTTCGGGTCGAGGCGGCGCTTCCTGATGAATCAGGTTCGGGCGCTTAGTCTGCTTTCTCTCGGGCGTGCAGAACTCGTAGGGCGAGGGGCTGACCTCGCCGATGCCGTAGAGCCATGCAGCCGTCGCCCCCATGGCGACGGGGCGCCTCCCCGGGTCGATCGACAGTCAGGCCGCGAGGACGTCCTCCTCCCGCGTGCTCGGCGAGCCGCCCATGCGGTAGACGCCCTTCGCGAGCCTCTCTATGTTGCCGAGCCCTTCCCGCCTCGAGAGCGCGTACCGCTCGACGCCGAGCACCTTCGCCTGCACAGATGTGAAGAGCCCCCTTTGGGAAGAGGCGATGTCGTTGGTGGCTCGTATGACTTCGATTTATTCCATGCTTGCATTGTGGAAAATAATGCAACAATGCAAGCAATACGCTCAGAATACACGGCGTTATTCGGCGGCATTCGGGGTCACTGAAACTGCGGAAACCGATTTTCGCATTTCTTTATTCCCATTTGTTGACCTGGGCGAATGCAATTGAAGAGGGCTTGAATCCGCCTCGCAGTTTCAAGTCAGTTTCATCCGCTCGAAATCGGCCTTCGGGGGACCCGAATTGTGAATTATTCCCGCAGGGCCTAATTATTCCCGTACCGCCGAGTACTCCGTTGTACCGCCCAGTAGGGACACACGGGAATAATTGGGTCGTTTTCCCAGGTAGAGATGCAAACAGAAAGCCCTCGAACCAAAGGGTTCGAGGGCTGTTATTCCCACTATTTCGCTGGTGGCTTTGGTTCTGTCGTCCCGTCATTCCAGTTGCACCCAGTTTTCGGCATCGACACGGAACGCGTGCCGCCGAATGACGCGATGTCGCGTCTCGTCGGCTTCGGGGACAAAAGCTGGGACAACTTCAAAAACTTTTTTCAAACTCAGGGCTTTGAGTTTTTGTTTTTGTCCCAAAGGAGCTTCCGGCCGTGATTCGGATGCCCGATTGGGCGGAATCGCCCGTTTCTGGAACTCAACCGCAGCATCACGCACAAGCCACTCGCAACAACTGCAAATGATTGATCGAGGGCGGCTTCCAACGCGATTCCAAAGCCGCAGGTCAGGCGACTGCGCTGCTGGCAGGGAAAGGGAGTCGTATCAGGCGGCTTGCCCATGAGTCGACGATGAGGCCTTCACCGAATGTCGAGAACATGCTGGTAAAATAGGCAATACTTTTTATGACAGGAGAACGAGCATGGCCGAACCCCACGATAGGAAGCCGATCCTCACGATCGAGCAGCAGATAGAGCACCTCAAGCAGAAGGGCGTAGCCTTCGAGCTGTGTTCCGAGGAAGAGGCCGAGGACTACCTGCGCGACAAGTGCAACTTCTTCAAGCTCGCATCCTATCGCAAACTCTTCTCGAAATACGAGGGAGGCCCGCGCGACGGCCGCTACGTAGACCTCGACTTCGGCCAGCTACGCCTGCTCGCGGCGCTCGACCAGGAGCTACGCCACGCCCTGCTCGGCATGACGCTCGACATCGAGCACTTCCAGAAGGTGACACTGCTTCGCGAGATGGAGGACCGTGGAGAGGATGGCTACGCCATCGTGGCCGACTACATGGCATCGCTTACCACTGCAAACAGGGAGTACCGCCTGCGCGAGCTCAAGATGAGCGGCCGCAGCCCCTACAGCTCGAGCCTCTACGCGAAGTACTCCGGCGACATGCCTGCCTGGGCCTTCCTTGAGCTCACCTCGTTCGGCACCCTCATCGACTTCGTGCGCTTCTGCGCCAGGCGATGGGGCGACAGGCGCTTCGAGGCCTCCCACTACGACCTCAAGCGCGTGAAGTCCGTCCGCAACTGCGCCGCGCACGGCTCGTGCCTGATCAACTGCTTCGCCGAGAGGGGCGCCGCCCGGGGCTCGGCGTCCAGTGGCGTCTCCCGAAGGGTCGCCGCCGTGGGAATCCCCAAGGCGACCAGGAGGAAGTGGATGGGGAATACGGCCATGCAGGAGGTCGCGACCGTGCTCGTGGCGCACTCCGGCTTGGTACCCGAGGGCTCCTCGCGCTCGCGCGCCGCATCCGAGCTCGCCGAGATGTTCGCCAGGGCCGACGGAGAAACCGAGGCGCTGCCCGACAAGGGGCCCGACGCCGCAGCTCGCTCCGCGCTCGAGTTCCTTCGCAGGTTGACAGAATCGCTCGGGTTGGTAGAATAGCCTGCAGATAGCAAAACCTTCACGGTTTTAGGGGCGGACTTGCGCAAGCGACTCTGCCCTATTTTTATATTCACTCGCTATAGGAGACGGGTGATACCTGGGTCAATGACAGAACTGAGAAGCCCGGAATAATGGAGCCAGTTAGAAACCCTCGGGTTTGCGGGGCGGGATCGTGAGAGCGATTCTGCCCTATTTTTTCCTCCGTCTGCCCCAAACCAAGTATTTCGAAGATAGCCTGTAGGTGTCCTCCTGGGCGCCTTTTATTTTCAGGGAATCGGCCGCTTCATGAACGAGCGACCGGCTTGACCTAGATCGAACCGCCTTCATCTCCGCCTAGGCGCCGGCGATCAACATCGTAAATCCGCGCGTGCTACAATGCGGGCACCAGAGATGAAAACACAGTCCCCGTCGGGTAGTCGTGGGCGTGCGGGAGTCCGCATCAGTAACCTGCCTCCTTGGTTGTCCCTTCTCTGCATGGTCATCTACATAAAGGAGGAACCAACCATGCAGATCAGCGTGTCATCCACCCTGACCGTATATCACGACGGCCAATTCTGGGTCGGGCTGGCGGAGCATGTCGAGGACGGCAGATACGGCGCCGCCCGCATCGTCTTCGGCGCGGAACCGTCCGATGAGGAAATCCTGCGATTCGTTACAAGCAAATGGGCGGAGCTCGCGTTCTTCGGTGACGATCCCGCCGAGGCGAGCAAGCCCGCGAGGAACCCCAAGCGCCGCGCCCGCGAGGCGTCGAAGGCCCTTAAGCAGCCGGCGATGGGCACCAGGGCGCAGCAGGTGCTCGCGAGTCAGCGGGAGACAATGAAACGGGAGTCAGCCCGCGCAAGAAGCCAACGCCGCGCGGATGAGGCGGAGGCGCGCTTCGAGCAGCGAAAGCTGAAGCGCAAGCAGAAGCATCGCGGGCATTGATCGCCTTCTGCAGCGAGACTCATACAGAAGCGGTGTTGGGTTCCGCTTGAAACCAACATCGTTATCTATTACGGCGTTTCAGTCTATCGCCTTTCAAGAGCTGCTCCTAAAACTCGAATCTCATTTCGGTTTTGGGAGTATCAAGCTCTGCGTCGTAGGCGGCCCAAGAACCAATCTCGAGACGAATCGGCAAAAGGAATTACGCTCCTGCCGGGAGGCTGGACAGCCTACTCGATCGGCTCGGACTGGTGATTGCTAAGCCCAAAAAGCCGGAGTGTGCGGCGTCGCTCGTTTCGCTAAGTCAGCTTGATGGGATGGTGAATCATGGTTCTCCTTGATTGGTAGCCCCCTTGCCTTGGCGCCCTTATGCTTGCGATACGGGATTAAGTTATATTAGACTTACTTTTATCGTTCTGCTGGCAACCAAGGAGGCACCATGGCACGCACCGCCGACGAATACAAGCAGCTTTCCATCAGGGAATTCACGAAGGCCGCGAAGGTGTACGAATCGGGCCATGCTGGCATCTACGAGATGTGCAAGGATGACTATCCGCAGATGCTCGCCGAGCTGGAGCGCGAGCCATTCGCCGACGTTCTCGACGTAGGGTGCGGAACGGGCGCGGTCATTGAGCTGCTGCATGAAAAATACCACGACGCGCACTACGTCGGCCTCGACCTGACGCCCGACATGATTGCCGTTGCGCAGGCGAAAAGCCTAAACGGATGCGAGTTCGTTGTCGGCGACGCAGAGGATTTGCCCTTCCCCGCCAACAGTTTCGACGCCGTCTTGTCTTCGAACAGCTTCCACCACTACCCCAACCCGGAGAAATTCTTCGCTGGCGTCGCGCGCGTGCTGCGCCCCGGCGGCCGCCTCATCCTACGCGACTACACGGCAAACGATTTCGCCGTATGGCTTATGAATACGTTCGAGCTGCCGCTTGCCCGCCTTGCCGGCCACGGCGACGTGCACATATTGAAGCAATCCGAGTTCCGTGCCATGGCCGAAGAAGCCGGCCTTTCCGTGCTGGCCATGGAGGCTCAAAAAGGCTGGCGCGCACCTGGTAGCGCGAAAAGAACCGAATTAGAGGCTTGAATTGCGCAGGGCTGCCGGTGATGCGCCCGAAGAAGCCCTGCCGATATCCGGGAAGCCTCCGAGTGTTGTTGCGAGAAGGAACTGCACTGTGGCAGAAAAGGTTAAACTCTCCGGCATGCCGGAAACCACACCACATCCATGGCGCTAGGCCGCAATCCACTCGTGCAATGTTGTCGAGAGCCGCCTGTCCACATCTTTTCTGGTGGCTTCGCATTCGTCCGGATGCTCTTTGGCTGAGCGGAATATGAAGCGCATAACGAATATCAAGCCCACCGGCAATGCCATTCTGAGCATAGACTCGGGCAATACGAAATGGGTGCCGTATCGATAGGCGACCGCTTCGTATTCGCACTCATGCGGGCGCTCTTTAAGCCTCTGGTCCATTCGCCTGACATACTTGCCCGCTTCCCAGAAGCTGTCATCATCCGCGCCAAGCAAAATCAGCTTCCCCTTGATGTTCTCGATCTTTATCATTTCGTCTTCTGTGTACTTCCGCTTCTTTTCGGAATCTATAAATAAGCAGGTCGAGCGTAGAAAATCGCCCGAACCTTCCGTTCCCTCTCCGACCTTTTTCCAATAGGTTGGATGCTCAAAGGCGAAGAAAAAGCCTCCGTCCCGCCGGGAGCGGAGGCTCAATTGCCGTATTTTCTCACCGCCGTCGCTGGCGGCTTTGCCATGACTCTCGTACGAAACGAAACTCAGCGGCACAGTGCGGCACTCAAAAGTGCAGGTCAAAGCCCTATCGGCTTATTCCAACTCTTTTAAGTTCATTTGCCGTGGCGACATTCCAATTGGGTCTAGTTTGGTTGTCGATTTGTCCACCTTGCCGCCGAATCCCTCCGTGTGTCCTCGCGTACGCGTTTGGGACAAACCCTGGGACAAATTCGCAAACTATTTCGAAACCGCAAGCCCACAGTTTCATTTTTGTCCCGGGGACAAAAGCGGCAAGGCTTTGAAGTCCGGAACCGCTCAAAAGGGATGCCAAAACGGTTGTTTTCCCTCTTTGGCGCTTGCTTAGCGAAGTGAATCGTAGCCAGCGGCTTTACCGTCTTACGTTTCCACAGATCAGAAGGGATGTGCAAGAGCGATGGCCGAAAGAATCGTCGCAGGCGGCTTATTCACCCACGAGTTCAAAGGCTCCACTTTCAAATGCATGGGGAAATGCGAATGACCTCAATGTGCTCCCGAACTCCGCGCTGACGGAAACGCCGCTCCGTCGAGCGAAGACTTGCTAATATGAGTCACAACACCGTCTCCAAGGCCGATATGCCCAAGATGGCTTCCAACTGGGGGCAGGGTTTGCCGATAGGAACAACATGAAGAAATGCAGTCCCCTTGGAATCCTGCTCGGTGATTCCGTCAGCGTTCTTCTCAAGGCAATCCAGAAGAGCAATCGGATCGCCCATCACGTCAGGTGGCGGAGTTGGCATGGAGGGCAGGTTCTTGTTGGTATCCACCCATTGTACGCTCGTCGTCGTGCACGACCAATCGGACAGCTTCCCGGATTCGATAGTTGCATGCGAGGGGGTTCTTCGAGCTAAGTGCTCTTGAGCATAGCGTTTCACGTGCCGGTGTTCATGAGCGGCAAGGATTGCTTTTTCGGGCTCGATCCGAGGATGCGTGACTACGGTCTCTCTTGCTGTTCAGCTCGCCTAGTCTGCATCTTGGTTCCTCGACAGCGCAGCTTGGTTAAACGCCGAAGGTTCAGCTATCTTCGTCAGCTAGCATGAGAGCAACCCGAAGGGAGGACGCATGAAGATCACAATCGAAGAGCGAGAAGCAGCTCAAGATATAGAAGTCACGATCGTCTGCGTAAGGGTCGATCGCCGCGTGCTTGATATAGCGGCTCGGCTGCGCATGCTTGACAGGAAGGTGACGGGCACGGCCGACGGCTGCACGCGCGTGCTGAGCGCAGAAGACGTCCTGTTCATCGAGTCGGTCGACAAGCACACGTTCATTTATACGGCCGACACGGTTCTCGAAACGGGCCTGCGCCTTTACGAGATGGAGGAGCGCCTGGCGGACTGCGACTTCCTGCGCATCGCGAAAGGTTGCATCGTCAACTTCCGCGCGATCACCGCCCTCAAGCCCGACGTCAACGGCAGGATCATCGCCACCTTGGAAAACGGTGAGCAGGTCGTTATCTCGCGCCAGTATGCGCCCGACGTCAAATCGAAGCTCGGTCTGAAGCAGTCGAAACGAAGGAAGGGAGACCGAAATGATTAACAGGGACATTATCGACACCGATAAAAAGACGCCCGCGGAAAACCTCGGACAACTCGTGAAAAGCACCTGTATCGGCTTCACTGTTGCCATGATAGCCTTCTTGGCATTAGGGACTTGTTTCGCTGATGACACCGCCAAGCAGGGCATTAACTATTGCTGGTCGATTCTCGCCGCGTGCGTCACCGTCCCCGCGCTGCAGTTCGTGTTCTTCACGCCCGCGGTGATCAGACAGATGGCGTATCCCGCGCGCCTGGTGCTGTTCGACGTTTGCCTCTACGCAGCCCTCTGTGCATTGGCGTTTGTCTTTGCTTGGGTTCCCGTGAACAACCCCGGGGCGTGGGTTACCTTCACGGTTGTCTATCTCGCCATCCTGGCGGTCCTCACTCTTGCTTTCAACGCCAAGCTGAGCCGCGAGACCCGCGAATTGAACGACAGGCTCGCGGAATACCGCAAGAGCAGGGAGACGGAATAAGGGTATAGCTGAGCATTATCGATGCTGGGCAAATCCTTACTCCCGATCCTCGGATTACCGCCCAGCGCGAGGACCTGATGCCAAGGCCGGCGCAGGGCGATGCTCGGCCCCGTTCGCTACCCCAAGCGCTTCCTGCGCGGTCATGCCCTTGTAGCCCCCCGTTCGCGCGCATAAGCGGGTTCATGTGCAGGGGAATGTCGATCCAGGTGCCGCTTGCTCGGTCAGCTTGATCGGATTGGAGGAAGACGACCTCGTGTTCAGCATAGACGATGGCGAAACTTCCTACGTATTGCGGTCTACCCAAGCCATCATTCGGTCCTCCTCGGTTTCGAAACTCGAATTTTTTTAAAGTTTCGAAACCGGGGAGGCAATATGCACAGGGATGCATCGAGGAGCAATTCCCAGTCGCGCCATGTCAGCAGCGATGCCGGGCGCATTCACGCGTGCTACAATGCGGGCACCAGAGATGAAAACACAGTCCCCGTCGGGTAGTCGTGGGCGTGCGGGAGTCCGCATCAGTAACCTGCCTCCTTGGTTGTCCCTTCTCTGCATGGTCATCTACATAAAGGAGGAACCAACCATGCAGATCAGCGTGTCATCCACCCTGACCGTATATCACGACGGCCAATTCTGGGTCGGGCTGGCGGAGCATGTCGAGGACGGCAGATACGGCGCCGCCCGCATCGTCTTCGGCGCGGAACCGTCCGATGAGGAAATCCTGCGATTCGTTACAAGCAAATGGGCGGAGCTCGCGTTCTTCGGTGACGATCCCGCCGAGGCGAGCAAGCCCGCGAGGAACCCCAAGCGCCGCGCCCGCGAGGCGTCGAAGGCCCTTAAGCAGCCGGCGATGGGCACCAGGGCGCAGCAGGTGCTCGCGAGTCAGCGGGAGACAATGAAACGGGAGTCAGCCCGCGCAAGAAGCCAACGCCGCGCGGATGAGGCGGAGGCGCGCTTCGAGCAGCGAAAGCTGAAGCGCAAGCAGAAGCATCGTGGGCATTGATCGCCATGTGCAGCAAGGCAAACCATATACAGCAGTGGGGCCAGTTCCACTTGAAGCCGACGCCGCGTAGACGCTAATGGTGACGGCTATGCACGGGCACGGGCGCGCCGCCGCACTTCACAGCTTGTTTCTCAAGTATTTGGGACGCACACACGGCGTTCAAAAATGCGGAGCGACTCTGTATGGCTCGAGACTGAGCCGAGGTGCCCTACTTCTCGCCCTCCAGCAGCACCACGATGCGGTCGATGTCGACGGCAAAGCGAGGCCTTCCCTCCTGCTCGTAGCGGTCGAGGTATGCCTGGCACTCTGAGACAATGCGCTTGGTGCTGCCGTCGATGATGCGTTGGAGCGTCTCGTAGTAGGCCGAGCCCTCGGTCCTGAAGCGGCGCTGGTAGGCCTGGTTATGGGGAACATCTTGATGTAGTGGATGCCGTGGCGGCAGTTGGGGCGCGTCGTGGGGCGGGGTGGCAACGCAAAGTACTGGTCTTTGGGCACGTTAGGGGCGATGTTGGAACGCAGCGGCACGGCGAAGTCCCTGCGCTTCCCGCGGAAACGCAGCCTCACCACTACGATGCAGGGACGATTGTGCTTAAGCATGAGCTCGCGGTCGCCCTCGGCGTGGCCGAAGAAGTCCTGGGGATGGATACAATCTTCATCGGTTACGCCCCCTTCATACGAAGCGGGGCCCGCATCGCTGCGGGCCCCTACAGGTGGGCGATATTCTACGCCTTGCGGCACCCCGTCGCCCACGGAGATTAAACGTACACGTAAGCCGTACTCTGAAAGCCGCGGCTTCCGGCAAGTAGTTTATACCACGAGAGGTCGCTTTCAATGCGCATAGCTCGCAAAATAGCACTCGCTGGGCCGTCACCCCTGGCCGTTACCCTCCAATCTTCATTGAAGTCAGCAGGCCAATTCATATAGTCATGGGGGTTTATCCTAAAGGGAATCAAATTAATACCCCCATAACTAAGGAATTTTCTATTCCCACTCAATGACTAGGGCCCTGGTGTAATTGGCTGGATCACCGTTCCGGGAACCGGTATCGACCTACCTGTCCGCCAAGCTCTTTCTTCAGCTCCAGCCTAGTATCTGATTCGCGCCGTTATAAGCGAAAACCGAAGAGATGCGTCTTAGCCAAGAAAAGAAGGTTAGCCTCATCTTACTGCATGATTCGTGTGTTATAGTTAGATGGCTCTAACTGTTTGGGGGCGATAGCCATGCACGAACGCGAGGGTTTCTGGGACAAGAACGCCGGTCGGTATGACCGTTTCATGCGAAACGACCGGGCGGCGTATGAGAAGATGTATGGGCTGATCCGGCCGGTGGTGAAAGCAAAAACCGTGCTGGAGGTTGCCACCGGCACGGGGCTTATCGCAAAGAGCGTCGTGGATGCGGCGGCGCGCATCGAGGCTACGGACGCCTCTGCAAAGATGATCCTTGAAGCAAAGCGGGACAATCAATCCGCAAAGCTGCACTTTTCCGTACAAGATATGTTCCGCCTGCCCTATGCACAGAAGTCCTTCGAAGTGGTGATCGTGTCCAACGCACTTCACATAGTGCCGCATCCGGAAAAGGCCCTGCAAGAAATCAGGCGGGTGCTGAAGGACGACGGCGTGCTCATCGCGCCAACCTTCACCCACGCGGGGAACTCGGTTTCCGGCAAGGCAAAAGCCTTTTTCATGAGTATGGCGGGATTCCCCCTCCACAGCAGGTGGACAAGCGAGGAATACCTACGTTTCCTGCGTCAAAACGGCTGGGCGGTGCAGAAAAGCGCGGTGCTGAAGGCCTCGTTCCCGTTGACCTATGCGGAATGCACGAAATCGGAGGGGCCAGATGTCGTTCTTTGAAAACACCCGCAAGCCCGTGGGCCTCGGCGGAAAACTTATGGTTGCCATGATGAATCTGGGCCACAGCCCTGTGGCGCGGTGGGGACTTCGATTTCTACGACTTGCGCCAAACGCCAAGGTGCTAGATTGCGGCTGCGGCGGCGGGGCAAACATAAAACGGCTGCTGAAAAAATGCCCGTATGGCGTCGTCAAGGGCATCGACTATTCGCCCGTCAGCGTGGAGAAGACTAGAAAGCTCAACCGAATTGCAATTCAGGAGGGGCGTTGCGCCGTTCTGCAAGGCAGTGTGGCGGATATGGTGTTTGAGGATAGCTACTTCGATGCCGCCACGGCCCTTGAGACCGTCTATTTTTGGCCTGATTTGCCCCGATGCTTCCGCGGGGTCTGGCGGACGCTGAAGCCAGGCGGGACAATTCTTATCTGCAACGAGAGCAATGGCGATACGGACAAGGACGAGAGGTGGACGCAGATCATCGGCGGCATGACCATCTACAAGGACATTGAATTAAAGGCGTATCTGGAGCAGGCGGGTTTTCATGAGGTGCAGATACGCAAAAAGAAAAAGTGGCTCTGCGTCACGGCGCGGAAGTAAGGGCATCAAGCACGGGCATTTTTGCATCCATCCTGCACATGAGTTAGGCATGCCGGTCATAGTGGCTGTGCTGGCGGCAATTATGACAGTTTTTATTCACTAAGGAAGAAACCTATGAAATGTAAAATTGAGAAAAACACCGTGCAGGAGACGCTGATCCTCCCGCTGTATTCCCGGAAGCCGTGTACGGAGTTGTACCCGAACCTTTACAAGGATGAAACAGCGGTTCGTCTGCTCGGCCGGATCGACTACGACTTTTCAGAGGCAGAGAAAAACTCCCGCAGCCTGATGCAGCGCTTTGGTGCGCTGGAGGTGGCCACACGGCAGAGTGATCTTGCTTTCGAGGTGCGGGATTACCTGAAAGGCCACCCCAATGCGGCGGTGGTCAATCTGGGCTGCGGGCTGGACAACACCGGCAGAACCTGCGACAACGGTAGATGCAAGATCTACAATCTGGACTTCCCGGATGTGATTGCCTTGCGACAGCAGCTACTGCCCGCCGGGGATCGAGAACAAAATATCCCCTGTGACCTGAAAGACACCGCATGGTTTAGCAAAATCGATGCCTCCCGCGGGGCGGTGTTCTTTGCCTCCGGGGTGTTCTATTACTTTCTGACCCAGCAGGTCCGGGAACTGGTGCGGGGGATGGCGGACGCTTTCCCCGGCGGTGTGCTGGTCTTTGATGCTGCCAATCGGACGGCAGTAAAGATGATCGCAAAAACATGGCTAAAGACCGCAAAAATCAAGGATGTGGGGGCATATTTTGCGGTTTCGGATGCCGCCAAGGAAATCGGCACGTGGGACAGCCGTCTGCAGGTCACAAGTCGCGGCTATATGCTGGGCTACAACGATTTGAGAGACCCTTCTGTCAGCGGCTTTTTCCGGTTTCTCGCAAGGGTCGGTGACAACGGGATGAAAATGCAAATCGTGAAAATAAGATTTTGAGAGGCAAAAACGAAGCGCATTCACTTTGACGTCGAAGAAGACGGCTTTTACGGCGCATATTGGGCGTGCAAGGACACGCATACAGCAGCGGGCACGGATTCGATTGAAACCGTGCCCGCTATCTGATACTATATTATTTTATCGAACGTCTGTTCTATTATCGCCTATTACAACAGCATTGCGTTCGCATTCACGGAGCTTTACGGCAGAAGCTGTGGGGGCGGTGTGCTTGAGATTCTGCCCAAGAAAGTTGGCAATATCCCTGTTCTCAATACCGGTCTATTGAACATTAATCCCGAGCTAAAAAGAAACGTTATCAGCGTAATTGACGGAGTAGTAAGAAATGGGCGCAATATCGACGAAGCATTGGATTACATTGATGCAGAGATACTCGTTGGTATACTTAGATTCGATGAAGATACCCGTCGCGCATGTAGACGCATATGGAGAAACATTGCAAGCAAGGCGCCTCGGCAGAGGCACAAGATAGGCAGTGACTATAATGACCAGCACAAAATTTACTTGGATTAGCTTTTATAAAGAGTTATCTGACAAGCTGCTGACCTATCGAGACAGGCGCGACGATCTGATAAACAAGCTAGCAACTGTCTATGAATCGATCGGGATGAGTCTCCCTAAGCTTGAGGCAGATGAGCTGCAAGACATCGATCCGTTCACCGTCTTCGGCCTCTTCAACAAGGGCATCACAGACGCAAACCGGCAAAAGATCATCGCCGGCATCGCCGAGGTGTTCGACATTGAGGCAGATCAGCCCACGGACTTCGAGGGCATCCCCGTGCTCAACAACCTCAACGCGACCTTCTATGCCTTCGCCAACGACGAACGTCGCGGCGAGCACGACATCGATAACCTCTGGCACGTGTTCGAGGCCGAACTTGCACTGGCCGACGACGACAACGAGGAAACCCGGAAGGCCTTCGTCGAGGCATTCGATACCACCGTCATCCAGTTCACACTTGGCTGGAAGCTCACCATGGGCCTCTACTGGGCGAGGCCCTACAACTTCATCAGCCTGGATTCGCGCAACCGCTGGTTCATGGCCGACGTCGCAAAGGCTGGCACCGCCATCGCCGGCATAGTGCCGAAGGAGAAGGACTCGCCAGTTCATGACGGAGATCGCTACCTCGCCATTTGCGACACCATCAAGTCGGAGCTCGGAAGCGAAGAGTGCTCGTATGCAGACTTCCCCTCGCTGACGGCTGCCGCCTTCGTGGAGTCTGAGCGCGTCAACCGCGAGAGGAAGGTCGCCGAGAAGGCTGCAGCCGAGAAGGCGGAAGAAAATTCCCTTGGAGACGAGGGGATCAAGACCACACATTACTGGACCTACTCCCCGGGAGACGGTGCCGCGAGGTGGGATGACTTCTACGCACGTGGCGTAATGGGCGTCGGCTGGAGCAAGCTCGGCGACGTCGAGA
Organism: Collinsella sp.; assembly: GCA_019414045.1. GTDB lineage: Bacteria > Actinomycetota > Coriobacteriia > Coriobacteriales > Coriobacteriaceae > Collinsella. Next base: position 14,524 of record DXMW01000030.1, read on the forward strand.
AATACGCCAGCAAGGAAGACATCCGCAAGAACCTGCGCACCCTGTACAGTAGCAAGTACTCGCAGAAGAACTCCGCGCTCGCGCTCTGGCAGTTCTCGCGCGAAATCAAGCCGGGCGACGTTGTCTTTGCTAAGCGGGGCCGCAGCGTAATTATTGGTCGCGGCATCGTTGAGGGGGATTACCAATTCGACGAAAATGGCGACTCCTATCCGAACACCCGCAGGGTACGCTGGACGAACAGAGGAGAGTGGCACACGGAAGACTTCCTCGCCGTGAAGACCCTGACGGACATCACCGCCTATCCCGACCTCGTTGAGAAGCTCAACTCGTTCTTCGAGGACGAAGGCGGCGAAGTCGAGGAAGACACGGAGGAGGTTGAATACCCAGCGTACACGTCCGAGGACTTCCTTTCGGAGGTCTACATGGACGGCGAGCACTACAGGACCCTCGTCAACGTCCTGCGCGCGAAGAAGAACATCATCCTGCAGGGTGCCCCAGGCGTAGGCAAGACCTTCGCCGCAAAGCGCCTGGCCTACTCCATGATGGGCGTGAAGGACGCCGAGCGTGTGATGATGGTGCAGTTCCACCAGAGCTACAGCTACGAGGACTTCATAGAGGGGTTCCGCCCGAACGCGCAGGGCTTCGACCTCGAGAAGGGCGCGTTCTACAACTTCTGCAAGAATGCGAAGGACGATTCTGACAACGACTACTTCTTCATCATCGACGAAATCAACCGTGGCAACCTCTCGAAGATCTTCGGCGAGCTGTTCATGCTCATCGAGAACGACAAGCGCGGGCCCAGGAACACGCTGCAGCTCCTCTACTCACACGAGCTGTTCTACGTCCCGAGCAACGTATACCTCATTGGAATGATGAACACAGCGGACCGCTCGCTCGCCATGCTCGACTACGCCCTGCGCCGCCGCTTCGCGTTCTTCGACCTCCGTCCCGCCTTCGACACGGAGAGCTTCATCGCCTATCAGGAGGGACTTGCCAGCGAGAAGTTCGATAGGCTCATCTCCTGCGTCGTGAAGCTGAACGAGGCGATCGCGTCCGACGAGTCGCTGGGAGACGGCTTCTGCATCGGCCATAGCTACTTCTGCCGCATGTCCCCGGACGACGTAACGGACGATAAACTCTCGGCAATCGTCAACTACGAGCTCGTGCCGATGTTGCGCGAGTACTGGTTCGACGAGCCTACCAAGGTCGACGAGTGGGCCAGCAAGTTGCGCAGGTCAATCCGGTGATCCGGATACAGAACATCTACCACATGCTCGCCTATGCGTTCCAGACGCTGCAAGGGCAGGGCTACCGCGACATCGCAGCCGAGGAGTTCGACAACACCGCCGACCTCCTCGCCGAGATACTGTCACGGGGCGTAAGCCTGCAGCTCAAGCGCGGCCTTGGCCGAGAGTACGTCGACCGCAAGGATATGCTCTCCTCACCGAGGGGCAAGATTGAGCTGTCCGAATCCTTGAAGACGCGCTCGATTCTGCGCAGGCAGCTGGTTTGCAGCTACGACGAGTTCAGCACGGACACGCGCATGAACCGCATCCTCAAGGCGACGATCATGCTCTTGATTCGCTCGGACATCGACAAGGCGCGCAAGAAGGCACTTAGACGGCTGCTTCCGTACTTCGTGGACGTGGAAGACGTGAACCTTTCGGGCGAAGACTGGCACATGCGCTTCGACCGGAACAACCAGACTTATCGCATGCTCATGAACGTGTGCTGGCTGGTCGTGAAGGGCCTTCTCCAGACGCGGGAGAGCGGGAGTCTCCGCATGATGGACTTCCTCGACGAGCAGCGAATGAGCCACCTGTACGAGAAGTTCATCCTTGAGTACTACAGACGTGAGCACCCAGAGCTTTCCGCGGGGGCGCCGTACATCAGCTGGGCGCTCGACGACAGCTTCGATGACATGCTCCCCGCCATGCACACCGACATAACGCTCACACGAGGCAGGACCGTCCTCATCATCGACGCGAAGTACTACAGTCACACGACGCAACAGCAGTTCGACAGGCAAAGCGTCCACTCCGGCAACCTGTACCAGATCTTCACCTACGTGAAAAACAAGGAAGCGGAGCTCGCCAGCACTCACGAGCAGCATAGCGTGTCGGGCATGCTGCTCTACGCCAAGACCGACGAAGACGTGCAGCCTGATGGTGTGTATCAGATGAGCGGTAACCAGATAAGCGTGAGGACATTGGACCTGAACCAGCCCTTCGAGACAATACGTTCGCAGCTCGACGGTATTGCTGAAGCTCATTTCTCAAAAGAGGCGGCTTATGTTTGAGAGCCTGACAAAACATCTGCCTGCGATTGAGAATGCCGAGGGATTTGGCAACCGGGTTGTAGACCGAGAGAGCAAGAACACCATGAACAACCCAAACAAGATGCCCTACGTGAATTACGGAACGACAGTTGCTGACGTTGAACAGGCAATCTACGACTTTGTCGACGAGCATCCCGAGTACGAGCTCACGCATTACCGCGACATACTTGGACGCAACGGACTCGAGTGGGGCAGCCAAGCAATGTCTGGGGCAGATGTATCGGAACTCGACGGCCAGGCGGTGATGGCGCTTCTGCTCGGAGCCGTGAGAGCAGAACGCTTCTGCGATGGAGCACTGCTCGGCTTCTTTGGGGGCGGGAGCATGAGACGCTGGCTTTTGCGTCTGCGCGAGATTGATGACAAAGGCAGCGATGAGTAACAACTTGAGCCTCACCATTGAGATACACAGCGATGAAGACGGACGATAGAGTTGCGACCATCTTTCCCAATGAGGGACTTGTCGTCGGATATGGCACGGTGTGGGCCAGCAGCAAGACGGAACACGCGCACTTCCGCATAGATGCTGCAAGCACGTTGGAATGCAACATCTCGGCATGAAAACATGTATGAGGGACAATGGATTAATCACCCCTCATACATGCCGGCTAAGCGGCGCGAAGCGTAAAAAACAGACCGCCAAAGAACAGCACGGCACAGGTGCTCACAACCAACTCGAAGTTCGACTTATGCAGCTTCGTCGTGGTATCGGACATTGCCTGTCGAATCTTCTCAGACTCCTGCATGACCTTATCGAACTGTTCGTCGGTCAGATTGCCGCTCTGGAGCAGGGCCTGCGTCTCGTCGGTCTGCATGCTCAGGACTTCCATCTGGCGCATGGCAACAGAGCGATTGGTGTCCATGGCCTTATCCATGCTCTGCTTGGCGAAGTCGGCGAGATCCTTGCGATCCATGTCATTGTCCTCGTAATGCGGTACCAGCGTGTTAGTCGCCATTGTTAGTTCTCCGTTCTCGGGCTCACATGGAGCCCGTTAGTGTTTTGCATTGATTACACGGCTTGATGTCCGTACCTTGTGGCCGCATAATGCATGGTAGTACGAAGTGTTGCGTTCTGTGAACAGCCATTATGGAACCAAAATGTCCGTACTAAAGGAGTCAAGATGAACAATGCTGAAGTTGATGCTTTTGGAGAGAAAATTGACCCCGAGTGGTTTAAGTGGGTGATACACCGGCTTGACTCGAGCATACGTAAGCTTGGAGCTGATGCCGACATTGACAGAACAGAGAAAACCATACTTCGTGCGGTGAAGTCGGGAACAATACGTCCCGAATTGCTGGATCAGATTGCAAAGAAGCTCGACGTCTATCCAGACTATCTTGCAGGTCGCTACGCATGGACGCTCAATCTCGACATCATGAAAGAAGAGGGAGTCCTTGACTACTGGCGCGAACACTATCTGAATCCAAAGCAATTCCCATACAAACTTGCGGAGCAGTTACGGCTAGGCTCCTATCGGCAACTTATTGATACGCTACTCATCCATGGCATTTCTGAAGCTGAGTACAAGGGTCTAAACTGGGATAAGAGGCACGAGCTCGAAAGAGAACTAGATCGACAAACAACCCGAATTCTCAACCACTGGTTTCCTGACCATGCGAGGCCTGTGGAGGATCTCGAATACTTCCAAACTATGGAATGGCAGGATGAACGTGATGTGATTGAAGCCATGCTTGACTACTTAGAGGACCGAGGGCTCCTGACTGTTTATGACCAAGAACCTGATGATGACTCAGAGGATCCATTCTTTGAGGAGTACAAGCACCTGCCTGTAGTTAGCATGCCTACGATGTCCCGCATCGTCATCAAGGGCGAATCGGGCTTTTGTAGCGTTGATGAAGCATTCACCGACATGGTTGTCATCACACCCGATTGGATCAGCTACAAATACAAGCCTCGTAAGATGTCAGAGCATAACTTGCCGATGAGCTGGGCATACCAGCCAAGCGGCCTTGGCTATCGTGCGCTGTTCGATGAAGTTGCCGAGAAGGTCGCCGGTATCCTAGAGCTAGATGACGAGGAGTTTGTTACCGACATAGGTTCAACGACGTTTGCCGTCGCATATCCCAATGGAACAAAGAAGCATAGGGTCTTTTGCCTGCCAGGCGACGACTTTGCTGAGTGCTTTGCACTGGTGAAGAAGATGGTTCCGAGCGAAGAGGCGATTCCACGCGTCCTTATAACCTCAGATAATGAGTAGAAAGCAGCTCGACATCATGCATAGAAGAACGTGAGGTCAAGCGACAACTCCGAGCATAATCTGCGTACTTGTGACACGGTCGGACACTGTCTCCCGAGAACGAAAAGTCGATCTCGGGAGGCAGTTCTTTTATGGAGTCAATCATCGTGGCGTGCATTACTGGTGTCGTAACGCTGATTGGGGTGATCCTTTCCAACTCTAAGAGCAGAGCCGTCATGGAGGTCAAGCTCGACGCCCTCACGAAGAAGGTCGAGAAGCACAACCAGGTCCTGGAGCGCACCTACGTGCTCGAGCAGGACATGACTGTCGCGAAGCACGACATCGAGTCCTTGAAGGGAAAGGTGGGCTGACTTGAACGAGTTTCTGGCAAGCAACGAGTGGTACTGGCGACTGGCGCGCACGATCTTGTAGGGAGTCCTTGGCGTGGTCATCGCCAACATTGACCTGATCATGGACTGGTGCGTGCTGGACCCGAGCGTGAGGGGCCTGGTCGTGGCGATTGGAAGACCTCTTTCTGACATTTCCCCAGGCAAATTGATATTTCCTTACGAACAGCCTCCGGTTCTCCGAGAGCTGTTCCATTATTCCCGTACGAAATCGACGTCCCGGAAGAACCGTTAGGGGGAATAATTGCGTGCTCAAATACGGCAAGATACACGGCGTCATTCGGCGGCATTCGGGGTTACCGAAACTGCGTAAACCGATTTTCGCGTTTATTTATTCCCGTTTGTTGACCTAGGCGAATGCAATCAAGGAGGGCTTGAATTGACCCCGCAGTTTCAACTTAGTTTCGCCCGCTCGAAATCGCCCCTCGGGGAACCCGAATTGTGAATTATTCCCGCAGGGCCCAATTATTCCCGTACCGCCGAATACTCCGCCATACCGCTCAGTAGGGGTATACGGGAATAATTAGGTCGTTTCCCCAGGTAGACATGCAAAAAGAAAGCCTCCGAACCAGAAGGTTCGGAGGCCGTTATTCCCGTTATTTCGCTGATGGCTTTACCTTGCGGCGATGCCGAAATAGTACCAGGCAGTACTCGGCAGCATCAAAATGCGAGTCCGGAAGCCAGTTCTCGCTATTCCCACTCAATCGTCGCGGGCGGCTTGGACGTGATGTCGTAGCACACGCGGTTGGCGCCGGGGACCTCAGCCACGATACGGCCGGAAATGCGGGCCAGCACGTCGTAGGGCAGCTTGGCCCAGTCGGCGGTCATGGCATCGCTGGACTCGACGGCACGCAGGATGATCGGACGCTGATAGGTGCGCTCGTCGCCCATTACGCCAACGGACTTAATGTCGGGCAGGACCGCGAAATACTGCCAGCAGCTGTGCTCGGAGTTGCGCTCGCCAGTCTGCTCAAACAGACGCTGGTTGTAGGCGTCGAGCTCCTCGCGCACGATAGCGTCGGCGTTTTTGAGAATCTCGAGCTTCTCCTTGTCGACCGCGCCGATGATGCGGATGGCCAGACCCGGGCCCGGGAAGGGCTGACGGAACACGATGTGACCCGGCAGGCCGAGCGCCAGACCAAGCGCGCGGACCTCGTCCTTAAAGAAGTGGTCGAGCGGCTCGATGAGGTCGAAGTGCACGCCCTCGGGGAACGGGATCAGGTTGTGGTGGCTCTTGATGGTGGCCGTCTTGCCGCCCGTCTTGCGAGCGCCGGACTCGATGATGTCGGGGTAGATGGTGCCCTGAGCCAGATACTTGACCGGCTTGCCATCGCACTCGAGCTGCTGGGCGACCGCGAAGAACTCTTTCCAGAACTGCGTGCCGATGATGCGGCGCTTCTCCTCAGGCTCGGTCACGCCGGCCAGAAGCTCGGCATAGCGGTCCTCGGCGTGGACGTGGATAAAGTCGACGTCAAACTGCTTGGTGAAGACCTCCTCCACCTGCTCGGGCTCACCCTTGCGCAGCAGACCGTGGTTGATGAACACACAGGTCATCTGCTTGCCCACGGCGCGGGCGCCCAGCGCAGCCACGACGGAGGAGTCGACGCCACCGGACAAGGCCAGAATCACGCGGTCGTCGCCGACCTTCTCGCGGAACTCGGCCGTCATGGTCTCGACCAGGTTGTCCATGCTCCAGTTGGGCTCCAGGCCGCAGATCTCAAACAGGAAGTTGCTCAGCAGCTGCTGACCGTACTCGGAGTGCTTGACCTCGGGGTGGAACTGCGTGGTGAAAATCTTGCGCTCGACGCACTCCATGGCGGCAACCGGGCATACGTCGGTGCTGGCGGTAACGGTAAAGCCCTCGGGCACCTCGGACACGGCGTCGCGGTGGCTCATCCACACGGTCTGCTCCATGGGCGTGGAGTTAAAGAGCTTGGCGCCAGCCGTGCGCGTGATGGTGGCGCGGCCGTACTCGCCCACCTCGGAGTGGCCGACCTTGCCGCCGAGCGTCACGGCCGTGATCTGATGGCCGTAGCAAAAGCCCAGGACGGGAAGGCCAAGGTCAAAGATGGCGGGATCGATGGACGGAGCGTCCTCGGCGTACACGGAGGCCGGGCCGCCGGAAAGGATGAGCGCAGAGGCGTTCATCTCGCGAATCTCATCGGCCGAGATGTCGCAGGGAACGATCTCGGAATACACGTTGAGGTCGCGGACGCGACGGGCAATGAGCTGACCGTACTGCGCACCAAAGTCGAGTACGAGGACCTTTGCGGAAGCCTTTTGATCCATGGTTTCCCCCTCTTGTTGGCGGGGAGCCGGTGCCCACCCGCGTGAATGAACGAAAATAACTTCCATAGTGTACACGTTATATGGGGTTTCTCGTCCCTCGCGGCCATCAGCGCACGGCAAACGCACGACCTGGGCCCTTATTTGACGGCAGTTGAAGTATTACTAAACATTACAGATGATGTATTACGTTTGAACATTGGACGCCCTGTGCCACAATACTGCCGAACGACTCCGCCCTTGCGGCGACAAAACCGATAGGAATACCAGCATGAAGCGCATCCTTCTCATCGCCACGGGCGGCACCATCGCATCGACCGAGGACGGCAACGGCCTCTCCCCCGCCCTGACCGGTGAGGAGCTCGCCCAGAGCGTCCCCGAGATCTCGGGCCTCTGCGAGCTCGACGTCGTGCAGCCCATGAACATCGACAGCACCAATATGCGCCCCAGTGACTGGATGCGTATCCGCGACGTCATCGTCGAGGGTTATGCCGACCACGACGGCTTTGTGATTCTGCACGGCACCGACACCATGAGCTACACCGCGGCGGCGCTTTCCTATCTGATTCAGGACAGCCCCAAGCCTATCGTACTCACCGGCTCGCAAAAGCCCATGGGCAATCCCTTTACCGACGCCAAGCTCAACCTGTACCAGAGCCTGCTCTATGCGCTCGACGAGCACTCGCACGACGTCTCAATCGTGTTTGGCGGCGTAGCCATTGCCGGTACGCGCGCCCGCAAACAGCGCACCATGAGCTTTAACGCGTTCATTAGCGTCAACTATCCGCCCATCGCCTATATCCGCAACGACCGCATCGTGCGCAACGGGCTTCACGGCACGCATCAGGGCGAAAACCCGGTGCGTTTCTACGACAGCATCGACCCGCGCGTATTTGTACTCAAGCTCACGCCCGGCGTAAACCCGGGCATCCTCGACGCCCTTGCCGATAGCTACGACGCTGTAATCCTTGAGACCTTTGGCATTGGCGGTATCCCCGAGTTTGGCGAGTCGGGCGAGTCGTTCCAAGAGGCGATTTTCCGCTGGGTCGATTCGGGCCGCACCGTCGTTATGACCACGCAGGTCCCCGAAGAGGGCCTTGACCTGGGTGTTTATGAGGTCGGCCGTGCCTACGCCGATCATCCGGGCATTTTGCGCGGCGACGACATGACCACCGAGACGCTCGTGGCCAAAACCATGTGGGCACTCGGCCAGTCACGTGATGCGGCCGAGATTCAGCGCCTGTTCTACAGCCAAGTCAACCACGACCGCATCCCGATGGCGTAATCCCTAAGGCAGCTCCACTTATCGCAGCCTTAAACGACAGGTGGTCCCCCTCGGGCCGTGCAAAAATCGGAGTATTCTGCAATTTCTCCTCCGGAGGCATAGAATCAGCCGATTATTAGACGAACTTTTAGGACGAAGGGTCCGTCTAGTAAATATTTATTCCTCATTTTTATTTAGAGTGTGGATTATCTACTGTCAAAAAGGCAAAGCCAGCCGCTCGAGCTACCATCTACGGCCGAACTGGTGCTGAATACTCGCGATTTTGCACATCGCAACCAGGGGGACCCGCCCAAAGAGCGTCAAATACAGCGGGGGAACGCCCTATTCGATCCCCTCGAGAAGCTCTGACACCGTCATGCCGAGTGCGGGCGCGATCTTAAATAGAACCTTGAGCGTGAAATTTGCCGTCCCATCTTCGATTCGGTCGAGGTAGGGTCGGCTGATTCCTGTCGCCACACAAAAATCAACCTTGGAGATACCAAGGTCCCTGCGTGTCTCTTCGACCCGCCTGCCAAGAATCTGTTTCGCACGTTCGTCCGTGCAGCCGAGTTTGAAATGGAGCTGAACAAAAACGTAAACTATAGTTTACGTTTTGCCGAATACACAGGAGTTTTCTATGTCGGGTTCTTCGGTCCGCATGTACCGAGCCACGCTTCGCACAAACAGCGCACCGCCCAAGCTCGTCGTCGTTGAAGCAGAATGTCTTTCGCCCGATGAGCGCACAGCATTCGCATTGCTATCAAGTCGAGTCGCCGCTGTTCTGGTCCCTTGCCCGGCGCAAGGTGAACTTGCCATCCAATGCCAAGCGCACAGTTGCTCGCTCAATCAGGCTGCCGTAATCGCAACCAGTCAACGCGGCCTGCCGCTCCTTTTAGAAGCCGGTATCGCGCTCTGCCTCCGCGGTGCCGGATACGAAAACGAGGCCGCCGCCGATGTAGTCTTTCAACCACGATCGAGCGGCGGCCTCGCAGCAGCCATCGAATATGCTTGCAGGCTCGTTGCCTAAAGGCGCAAGCTAAAAGCCCAGGCCAAAGCCCATACCGGTAATCGCCGAATACATAAAGTAGACGTTGATTACGTTGAGAAACACACCCGTGATGCAGCCGTTTCGCAGGTAGCGCTCGCACACGATGCGCGCCATGGCGGCGGATTCCTCATTGTTCTTTGCCTGGCGTCCCGCCGTAAAGTACGTCGCCACGCTCAGCAGCAAGTTGAGCACCGGCAGCGCCAGCAACTCGTAGCTCTTGCCCCAGCGCGTCGCCTCGCCGGCAGCATTAAACTTTGTTGCTACCTCGGGACCAATGTTGGGGATAACACACGCTGCGACCACCAGCGGAATCACCGCAAGTACGAGCAGCGCAATACCCATGTAGCCAGCTTTTTTGCCATATTTAAACATATGCGTCGTCCTTATACGTTAAAGCGGAAGTGCACGACGTCGCCATCGGCCATGACATAGTCCTTGCCCTCAATACGCAGCTTGCCGGCAGCCTTGGCGCCCTGCTCGCCACCGAGCTCGATGTAGTCGTCGTAGCCAATGACCTCGGCCTTAATAAAGCCGCGCTCAAAGTCGGTGTGGATGACACCGGCGGCCTGCGGGGCGGTCGCGCCCTGACGCACCGTCCAGGCCTTGACCTCCATCTCGCCAGCCGTAAAGAACGACTGCAGGCCAAGCAGCTTGTAGGCGGCCTGCGCGAGCACGTCCAGACCGGGCTGCTCCAGGCCCAGGCTCTCCAGGTAGTCGGCGGCGTCCTCGGGATCGAGCTCGGAAAGCTCGGCCTCGATTTTGGCGCAGATGGGCAACGGCTTGACACCGTCGATGGGCGCCAGGTCCTCGTTGAGCATATCCTCGTCTACGTTGGCCACATACAGAATGGGCTTCATGGTGAGCAAGAACAGGCCCTTGGCAGCGGCGCGCTCCTCGTCGGTCATCTCCATGGATGCGGCGCGCTTGCCCTCGTTGAGCCAGGCAAGCAGACGCTTGGCCACCTCGAACTTGGGCATGAGCTCCTTGTCGCGCTTGGCCTCCTTCTCGAGCTTGGGCAGCTGCTTCTCGAGCGTGCCCATGTCGGCCAAGATGAGCTCGGTCATGATAGTGTCGGCATCGCCGGCGGGATCGACGAACTCGCCCGTGCGGCCCACCTCGCGCATAACGTTGGGGTCCTTAAAGTAGCGCACGACCTCGCAGATGGCGTCGGTCTCGCGGATGTTTGCCAAGAACTGGTTGCCCAAGCCCTCGCCCTCGTTGGCACCCTTCACCAGGCCCGCGATGTCGACAAACTCGACCGTAGCCGGCACAATGCGGCCCGGGTTGACGATATCGGCGAGCTTTTGCAGGCGGTTATCGGGCACATCGACGATACCCACGTTGGGGTCGATCGTGGCAAACGGGTAGTTGGCGGCAAGGCCGGTTTTTTTGGTAAGCGCGGTGAACAGCGTCGACTTGCCCACGTTGGGCAGGCCCACGATACCGATGGAAAGGGACACGACAGCTCCTTTTGGTACAGGTACTTCAAACTGCATAAGTATAGCGCCGCCGCAGCATCCAGGCGAACCCGGACGCCACGGCGGCGCAAATGAAGCAGAGATTGGGGTCGCCAGCTAGTCCGCGAGCTTTTCCACCTGGTCGAGCATCTTGTCGAGCTTGGCCTTTGCCTCGGCCTTGGCCTTCATCGCCTCTTCGTGGGCCTTGGCCTTCTGGGCAGCCTTTTCCTCGGCCTCGGGGTCGACGACAACCAGATTGGACGCGTCGTGTTGAACCAGCTTGAGCGCATGCTCGGGACAAACCTTGACACAGGCGCCACAGCCTAAACAATACGTGGACTCCAACGCAAAGCGGCCGCTTCCCACCAAATCGCAGGCAAACGTGGGGCACACGTTGACGCACTCGCCGCACGACGTGCACTTGTCAAAATCGCATTCCGGCGTGCTCACCTGCATGTTCTGGGCAAGCTCGGGATGGTTCTGCAGTGTCGAGAGCACCAGCTGCCGCCCGTGCGTGAGCGAACGGCGACGCTTGGTCGTCGTGGTGCCGCACATGGTGTTGAGCGTGCGCTCCAGCTGGGTAATCTGATGACGATGGGCTTTGAGCTTCTGCGTCACCGAGGCCAGCGCCGCCGTCGCCGGGTTGAGCTTGGTCACTGTCAGGCCCGTCGTGCGAGCGATCTTTTCCATGTACTCCTTGCGCTCGTACTCGCGAAGCTTATGGCACTTGAGGCTCTTGGGGTCGACCTCCAGGCCCATACCCGTGCCAGACCACTCCTCGGCCTTCGCAATCGCCTCGCCCAGAATGTCCTCACCACCGGTGTTGCGGCATTTATCGCACACGCCCAACGGCAGGTACACACTCACGTTGGGATAGTCGGCCAGCACCGAGAACCAGGTCTCGGCCGTAATATCGCCCACGCAGGCAACGACGACCTCGTTTTCGCGCGGCATGCGCTTAAGGGCACGCGTGCAGGTAACGTAGGCAGTCTCGTGGCTCGTAGCAGCAGAGACGATATCGTCATACAGGTTTTTGGGCGCCAGGCGCGGCGAGATGATCGCCTCGGTCGGACAGGCAGCGGCGCACAGGCCGCACTTGCGACAGGAGTCGAGGATCTCAATGGCGTCTTCCTCGACCTCGATAGCGTTGACCGGGCACACGTCCATGCACGCGGTGCAGCCGCTCTTTTCGTTTTTGCAGGTCAGGCACGGAATGGTGTTGCCGCGCGGACGCTCCTTGTAGTCGGCAGGATTCCACTGCGGAGCCGACGGATCGAGTGCATCGGTCACGCCGCCAAGCGGGTTTTTAAGAAAGTCGAAACCCTTGCTGATCTCGATAATGTCATCAAACAGATCGTGTTCCTGCGCCATGCGCGGCCCCTCCCTGAGCAGTGCAAACAAGCAAGAAATAATGATACGCCATCGGCCCGTGCCTCGAGCAAATTACACGCGGAGCACCTTTGCGGCAAATAGCCCATGGCCTATCGCCGCCTCGATTGCACAAGGTCAATCAAGCACCAAACTATGCCTCGCACATGAGCTGCACGAGCTTTTGTTTGGTCACCTTGGCCTGCTCGTTGGCCATGTTGCGCTCGTTTCTAAAGACCGCATTTGCAACACCCTGCAGATCGGCATCGGAAATCTCGCCAAGGCCCAGCTCCTCGAGCGTCGTCGGCAGACCAACGCGCTGGCAAAACTCGAGCACCTGATCAAGCTCGGGCGCACGTTCCAGGCGCAGCTGCACCACCAGGCCAAACGCTACGGCCTCGCCGTGCATGGCCTTGCACTCGGGCAGAATCGTCAACCCGTTAGCGATAGCATGGGCGAGCGCTAGGCCGCCACTCTCAAAGCCGACACCCGAGAGCAAAATATTGCACTCGATCAGGCGCTCAACCGCTGGCGATGTACGGCCCTTTTTTAGATCGCGCTTGGCAGCGACGCCGCATTCCATAAGCGTGTCGTAGCAGGCACGTGCCGCGACCAGTGCCAAGTGCCCCGGCGCGCCACCGTGCTCGTTCGCACCTCTCGCCGCGGCGCACGAACGCGCCTCGAAGTACGTTGCCAGCGCATCGCCCATACCAGCGACCGTCATACGCAGTGGGGCCGCCGCGACCACGTTGGTATCGACCACGACCAGGTCCGGATTCTTCTCGAGCATCAGATAGCGATCGAACGACCCATCCTCGTGATACAGCACCGAAATCGCGCTGCACGGACCGTCCATCGAAGCCGCCGTGGGGCATACACACAACGGCAGCTCAGCATAAAACGCAACGGCCTTAGCGATATCGAGCATCTTGCCACCACCGATACCGACTACCATGTCGCAATACTCGGCCCGCGCTTCCTTGGCCATTTCGACAACGGCATCTTCCGTACACGGACCGTTGTAAATTTTAAAGAACGGCTCGCTTAGTTCTTCATCCAGAAATCCATCGACGATCTGCCTGCACAGCCGATCCTCGGTGCCCTGGTCAAACAAGACATAGGCAGCGCAGCCCAACCATGACAAATACCTGCCCTGACGCGAAAGTTCGCCCGGCCCCTGAACATACCGGCCGGGACCGCCATAAACCATAGGAAGCGCCATACGAGAATCCGCCCTTCATCAAACAACGATTGGTGCAAAGTAACCTGACCCCTTTGCACCATAGCAAAAGGGGCAAAGCCATCTGTTGGCTTTGCCCCTTCCTTAGCTTGATTTACTCATCCATGAGATAGTAGTGGCCCAGCGCGTCGGCACCCAGGATGGCGTTTGCGACCATCTCGGGCGTCACCTCAAACGGCATGTTGCACATGGTGTCCTCGGGCGCGCAAGCGGCCTCGGCAACGACCATGGCTTGCTCGCGCGTAACCTCGGCAACGCCAAGCTCCTTCATCGTGACCGGCAGGCCCAGCTCAATGCAGAAGCCCAGGACTTCCTCGAGTTTCTCAGTCGGAGCATCCTCGAGTACCAGCTGGACGATGGTGCCAAAGGCGACCTTCTCGCCGTGATACATGCCGTGGCACTCGGGCAGCATCGTCAGGCCATTGTGGATGGCATGAGCAGCAGCAAGGCCCGAGCTCTCAAAGCCAATGCCCGAAAGCAGCGTATTGGCCTCGATGATATGCTCGACTGCAGGCGTGAGCGCACCCTTCTCCAGCGCGACCTTGGCCTTGACGCCATCGGCCATAAGCGTCTCGTAGCAAAGCTTGGCGAGCGCCAGACCGGCCATGCCGCCCTTGCCGCCAGCGCAGGTGCCACCGTCGGCATCATGCGTCGCCTGGGCCTCAAAGTAGGTTGCGAGCGCATCGCCCATACCGGAAACCGTCAGGCGCACCGGGCTCGCCGCGATAACCGTCGTATCCATCAGGACAATGTTGGGGTTTGCCTTAAGGAAGAGATATTTATCGAACTGGCCATCGTCGGTGTAGAGCACCGAAAGCGCCGAACACGGGGCATCGGTCGAAGCAATGGTGGGGCAAATGATAACCGGGGACTCCAGGTAATAGGCGACGGCCTTCGCGGTGTCGAGGATCTTGCCGCCACCGACGCCGACGATGATGTCGCAACCGTTGTCGCGAGCGAGCGCGACCAGGCGATCGACCTCACCCTTGGAGCACTCGCCGTTAAAGTCCTCAAACAGCAGCTCGGCCTTAGCCTCGGCAAAACCGCCCTCGATCTTGGCACCGACGCGCTTCTTGCCCGAAGGCGTCACGATGACGAGGGCCTTAGCGCCGAGCGGCTCGACATAGGAGCCGAGCTTGGCGAGCTCGTCCGGACCCTGGATGTACTTGCTGGGGCTATTGAAAATTGCAGCCATAACTATCCCATTCTCTAAAAGAAAAAAGAAAGGGGCTCCGTACAGATACGTGCGGAGCCCCTCGTTACGATAACAAGAGTCGATTAGAAATCGATGTCGGTGTCGTAGTAGCAGGCCTTGAGGATCTTCTCGAAGTCGGCAGCCTTGGTCTCACGCGGGTTCTCGGGCGTGCAGGCGTCGGTCTCGGCGTTCGCAGCGATCTCGGGCAGCTTGGCGAGGAACTCCTCCTCGGAAACCATCTGCGGGTTCTCGGCGTCGACCTTCACGCCACCATTCGCGTAATCCTTGATGGACTGCGGAATGTTGAGCTGGTCGTTGAGATCGCGAATCTTCTGGACGAGCGCAGCGATGAGCTCCTCGTTGGTCTCGCCGGGAAGGTGCAGGATCTCCTTGGCCACGTAAGCGTAACGCTCAGCAGCACGCGGGTCCTTGGAGTTCCACTGGATTACCTTGCCCAGGTACATGGCGTTAGCGGCACCGTGGATGATGTGGCCGTTCTCGAAGGCAGCACCGGTCTTGTGAGCCATGGAGTGAACGATGCCGAGCAGGCCCGAGGAGAAGGCGATACCGGCGATGCACTGAGCCTCGTGCATGTGCTGACGGGCCTCATGGTCGCCAGCATAGGACTTGGGCAGCCACTCGACGATCTCGCGGATGCCGTGCAGGGCGTTGGCGTCGGTGAACATAGAGGCGCAGGTGGAAACGTAGGCCTCCATGCAGTGGGTCAGAGCATCCATGCCGGTGTGGGCGCACAGCTTGGCGGGCATGGTGTAGGTGAGCTCGGGGTCGACGATGGCGACATCAGGGGTGATGTTGAAGTCGGCCAGCGGGTACTTGATGCCCTTGGCGTAGTCGGTAATGACGGAGAACGCGGTGACCTCGGTAGCGGTGCCGGAGGTAGAGGAGATGGCGCAGAAATGAGCCTTCTGACGCAGCTCGGGGAAGCTGAACGGCTGGATGATGTTATCGAAGGACTCCTCGGGATACTCGTAGAAGACCCACATGGCCTTAGCGGCATCGATGGGCGAGCCGCCGCCGATGGCGATAATCCAGTCGGGCTCGAACTCGCGCATGGCCTCGGCGCCCTTCATGACCGTCTCGATGGACGGGTCGGACTCGACGCCCTCGAACAGCTTGACCTCGAAACCGCCTTCCTTAAGGTCGTTCTCGACGTCCTGCAGGAACCCGCCGCGGCGCATAGAGCTGCCGCCAGAAACGATGATGGCCTTCTTGCCCTTGAGGTTCTTCACCTCGTGGCGAGCGCCCTCACCAAAGTACAGATCGCGAGGATTGGTAAAACGTCCCATACTGTGCCTCCTAAACAAGCCCCTCTTAGACTTGCGTATATAACGGAGCACCCGATTGGCTCCGTTAGGACCGTTTTGCGCGTTGCCGGCGATGACAATGCGCGATGTCTAAACGTCTCAACGCTCAGACAAACACTATTCTACCGTTCTGGTTGGTCAGTTATTCACCTAAAGCCGACAATGATGAAACGTTTTTTCTATCCCTGAAGACCCTTGTGGGGCATTCATACTCCCAAGCTGGGCAAACGTTTTATCAAGGTTGACCACATATCCCGGGCAGGACGGTGCTCCTCCAAAATGTGCCCCGTTCGCCGCCAAAAATCGACCGTTTGCGGCACCGTGATACCACTCGGTCGTCCAAGGTGCCGACATTTGTGCGACATCCGTCTTCGTGGTGCAAAGGTGCAAGTCCAAGTGCGGCACCCCCGGTGTGCCACATGCGGGTAAACTAGAACCTTATATAGAGACATTTGAACCCTAACCGCAGCAAAGGAGGCCCCATGGCATTCGATCCCATTCAAGAGGATTGCCATCGCCTCGTTCTTGAGGCCTTGCGCCGCGACAATATCCCGCTCACCGACGGTGCCGCCGTAGAGCGTCTGATGGAACAATTCACCCGCAACCCTGCACCGCTCATCGTGCACGACCGCGACCGCGCCGGGCACCTCATTGCCAAGGTGGTCGAGGCTGTCGACTACCGCATCCCCTTTATCCCCGACGACGCCCAGGCAGAGCAAGAAGAAGCCGCAGCCGAGAACATGCTCCGCGAGGCAGCCGCGCTCGATCCGACCAACTGGGATGCCCAGCGCATGCTGACGGCGCTCACCGCCGAATCCAACGAGGAATACGTACAGTACCTGGTGTCCAAGTGCGATGAAGTCGAGCATGACCTGGCGCTCAAGATCGCCTCGGCTCAGGACCCCTACGAGCGCGAGGCCGCTGGCGACCTCACGCGCCGCCCCTATCTGCGCTGGCTTGCCGCCTTGGCATCGCGCGCCCTCATTAGCGGCCGCTATCGCATGTCGCTCGAAGCCGCAAATCGCAGCTTGGACTTTGCGCCCAACGACCCCGCTGGTGTCCGCCACACCGCGATGCTCGCCATGGCAAAACTCGAATACCCCGCCGAGGAGCTCAAGCGCTTTCGCTCCGCTCACTCCGTGCCGTACCTCGCGAATACCCCGCTGCGCCGCCGCCCCAAAGATGCGGAGCGTGACTTGGACCCATGGACGCTCATCGCGCTGATGAGCGCTGCTTGGCGCGAGCTGGACTACGAGGGCGCCGAGCACTACTTGCGCATCCTTGCGCGCTCGTGTCCGCACGCAGCCGAGGCGCTCTACTTCCAAACCGAGTTTCCCGATGGCGTCTATGCCCGCGTCAACGTGGGTGCAGGCTCCACCGACGAGCTTGTCCTTGCGCTGTCCGAGGCGACGCCGGTACTGCAGGAGGGCCTGGGCGCCCCCGACAACGCCAGCTTTGCCGCCTGGATCGCCACCAACGACATCGTGCGCTCCCAGATCGACGAGCGCATCCTGCGCGCGGCCGAGCAGGGGCTTCCATTTAAGGGAGGGGACCTCTAATGGATCCGAGCGTCTACATCCCCGCCTACCTGGAGCGCACCTATCTGGCGTCGCACCCCGAGCTCACCGATGCAGCACGCGAGCTTGTCCATAACGACATTAGCGCGAATCCTCAAAAGTATGCGCAGGCCGAGCATGCCCAGGCACTGCTGTCCTATGCCGGCGTTCATCGCCACCTGCTCGACGAGCTCCATCGCATCGAGGACATGGGCAGCGACGAGGAGTTTGAGCAGACGCGCAACCGCCTGTTCGACGACATGCGCGACGAGCTGCTCAAGATCGTCCGCGTCGATGCGCTGGCCGTCGACGCGCAGCTGCTCGCCATCATCCTGGCCGACACGCCCGTTGACGCCTGCCTGGGCGACCTGATGAAGCTCGAGGCGACCACGGCCGATTACCTGCAGCAAAGCGTGCCCGGGTTCGACATGGAAGCCCCGCACTACTGGGCCAATAATGTTTTGGCCGACGGTGTCACCGCAGCAGACCTTACCGTGAGCGAGCCGGCTCTTATCGGGTGGCTTCACACACTCGAGGCCATCTCGCAGCTGTGCATGGCGAGCGCTCGTTACCGCGCCGCCGCCAACTATGCTCGCCGCGTTCTTAAGGCGGAAGGCTATCCCACCCGGGCCGCCGGCACCGTGCTGCTCGCCCTCGCCCGCCTAGAAGACCAGGACGGCTTTTTTGCCCTGGCCCACCAGCTCGAGGAGCAGATGGGAGCCGATGCACTCGAGAACTCTCCTTGGTACCTGCTCGCCCGCACGATCTTGCTGTTCAAAACGAACAAGATGCGCCCGGCGACGCGTGCGCTGCGTGAGTTCGCTAACCGCTGCGAGGGCGGCGCGTTCTTCTTGCTGAATCCCATGTACCAGACACCGTACCTTCCCTGCCGGCCCGAGCCACGCGATCCCTGGGATCTTTCGCACCAGGCCGTTTGGGAAGCGGACGGCATCATCTCGGACACTCCAGACTTTGCCCCCTGGGCCAATGCCTGCGAAGACGTGTCGCAGCTTGCCCAGGAATTTGCGCGCCGCTACGGCTTTTAGCGACGCGATCGCCCCGACCATGTCATTCACGTTAGGAACGACTTCATGAACTTCCGCTCATCTCTCGCCTGCACCTCGAGCGATATCGCCCGCTGGGGGCTGCGCTCTATCCTTAAGCGCCAGGGCGGCGTACTCCCCGGCCGCATCGCCATGAAGATCGACCCCGAGTTGCTGAGCGACCTCGCCGGCCTTGTCGACCGCAGCGTGGTGATTACCGGTACTAATGGCAAGACCACCACCTCCAACCTCATCGCCGACGCCGTTGCCGCCAGCGGCGCCACCGTGGTGTGCAACCGTGCTGGCAACAACATGGAGCCGGGCGTGGTGGGCGCGTTGCTCGAGGCGCGCGGCAACCTTAAGCGAACGGCCAGCGGCAAGCGCGTGGGCGTTTTTGAGTGCGACGAGCTCTACACCGTACGCGTTCTGCCCAAGCTCAAACCGACGTACTTTGTGCTGCTCAACCTGTTCCGCGACCAGCTAGACCGCTACGGCGAGATCGACCATACCCAAGACGTCATCGCCCATGCGTTGGAGCTCTCTCCGGCAACGACGCTCATTTACAACGCAGACGACCCGCTTTGTGCCGCAATCGCCGCGCGCGTTCCCAATGCAAGCATCGCCTTTGGCATCGACGGCGCCACGGGCACCGAGTCCGACCGCATTAGCGACTCGCGTTTTTGCTCGCAGTGCAACGCCCCGTTGGAATACGACTATGTGCAGTACGGACAGCTGGGCGCCTATCATTGCCCTTCGTGCGGCTGGGGTCGCCCCGCGCTGCTCCGCCGCGTGACGGGCGTTGAGCTCGGCTGCGACGGCTACGGCTTTGACCTGGCCTTTGGACCTGAGGCCAACGCGCCCGCCGTGCACATCGCCACGCGCTACAACGGCCTGTACATGGTCTATAACGTCGCCGCCGCCTTCTTTGCGGCGCACGAGCTGGGCGTGGACGCGGCGCACCTGCAGCCCACGCTTAATGCCTACGTGCCCGCCGGCGGACGCATGGGCCGCTGGGATATTGCCGGCCGCACCGTCGAGGCCAACCTGGCCAAGAATCCCGTGGGCTTCGATCGCCAGATCCAGTCCATTAAAACGGCAGGTGGCAGGCTCTGCGCCTTCTTCCTAAACGATAACGATGCCGACGGCCACGATGTCTCGTGGATCTACGATGTCGACTTCGAGCGCATCGCCGACACGCCGGGTCTTGTCGCCTTTGCCGGAGGCACGCGTGCGCACGACATGCAGGTACGCCTCAAGTACGCCGGCATCGATGCCGCGATTATCTCGGACATCGCGCAGGCGATCGGTGCCGTGGCAGACGAGGCCGCCGATGACACCTTCTACGCCGTCGCCAACTACACGGCCTTCCCGCCGCTGGTCAAAGAACTCGACGGGCTGAAGGGTGCCGATGCAGCCACGGTTGCTGCCCGCGCCGTAGTCCGTGCCGACGGCAGCGCTCTTCCTGTCGGCATCGCGCCGGTCGAGCTTTCGCGTCCCCTGCGCATCGTCTACCTGTATCCCGATGCCCTTAACCTCTACGGTGACGGCGGCAATGTTATCGCGCTCGAGCGCCGCTGCGCCTGGCGTGGCATTCCCGTGCGCGTGGACGAGGTCCGCATGGGCGAGACGCTTGATTTGGCCGATGCCGATATCGTCATGATGGGCGGCGGCTCCGACCGCGACCAGCTAGCCGTGGCACACGAGTTGCTCGCCCAAAAAGACAAGGTCGCGGCCTATGTTGAGGTTGGCGGCACACTGCTTGCCATCTGTGGCAGCTATCAGCTGCTCGGCCGTTCGTACTATATGGGCGAGGATCGCATTGAGGGTCTGGGCGTCATTGCCGCCGAGACTGTGCGCGGCTCCGACCGCCTGATCGGCAATGTCGCCGTCAAGACCGACCTGGCGCCCGAGCCCTTTGTGGGATTCGAGAACCACGGCGGCCGCACCCTGCTCGACGCAGAGGCGATGCCGCTCGGAACGTCCGTCGTCGCGGGCACCGGCAACAACGGCGACGATGGCTTTGAGGGCCTGATCTACAAGGGCGTCATCGGCACGTATCTACACGGACCGGCACTGCCCAAGAACCCCGAGCTTGCCGACTGGCTCATTACCCACGCCCTCGAGCGCCGCGGCGATGCGCAGGCCACAGCCCTGCTGCCGCTCAAGCCCCTCGACGACACCTACGAGCACGCCGCCCACGACGCCGCCATGAAGCTCCTCCCCTAGCACCCCACCACCACAAAGGGGACAGGTACCTTTGTGGTGGTTTTCCAGTTTGCCAACGATATACGCGCCGGCAAAAAAGTCTGCTATACTCTTTCCCGCTGTCCCCATCGTCTAGCGGCCAAGGACGCCACCCTTTCAAGGTGGATATCGCGGGTTCGAATCCCGCTGGGGGCACCACAGAATCTGAGAAGCCCGTTACCAATTCGGTGACGGGCTTTTTGCTACCCATACGCCGGGATTCGAACCCCGAAGGCATAAAATCACACTGTCATCCAAGGGCCCGTGGACAAAAAATAGCAAATATGAGTACTGTTACCAATTTAGTAACAGCGATTTCATGCCATCAGAAGGCGATTTGGACACAAGGCGTCCTACGGCGGAGGAATTGCAGGCATTTATCAGCTAAGTACTTGGACATATGTTGCGTAACACTGCATATTTTGCAAAAAGATAATGCTACAGGGCTTGTGACAGTACTCATATTTGACGTTTTTTGCCCACGACCCCTTATTGTGTGGGCGAATCAGTTGCAAAGCGGGATCCAAAGCGTCCTTCGCAAACAAATAGCCGGGGCCCGCGCGATGCGGACCCCGGCTCAACACCGTGACGATATGTCAGTTACGCTCTACACGTAGAACAGGATGTCGTCGTAGGTCGGGACCGGCCAGTAGTCGGCGGCCACGATCTCCTCCATGGCGTCCACGGCAGCACGCAGCGTATCCATAGCGGGAACGACCTCGTGCGCGTACACGTTGGCCTGCTCCTGGCCATCGAGAGCCTCGGCCTTCTGATGTACGGCGTCGAGCGCCTTGATGGAGTCGTTGATGGCGGTGATACCGTTGCAGAGCTTGTTGAGCGTGTTCTGCTCGCACTGCATGGCGGCCTCAGCACCGGCGGCACGAATAGTCTCAAGGCCCTTAGCGACCTTGGTAGCATAGGCGGTAATGACCGGGCGATAGGTACGACGCGCCTCGCGAACCATCGTGGTAGCCTCGATGTTCATGAGCTTGTTGTACTTCTCGAGCTTGCAGTCATAGCGGCACTGAGCCTCGGCCTTGGTCAGGACGCCCGTCTCCTCAAAGAGCGCAATGGCCTTATCGGAAACAAAGGCGGGAAGAGCGTCGGCCGTGGTCTTGTTGTTGGCAAGGCCGCGCTTCTCGGCCTCGATGGGCCACTCGTCAGAGTAACCGTCGCCGGAGAACAGGATGCGCTGGTGATCGGTCAGCACCTTCTTGCAGTACTCGAGCGCGGCGTCCTGGAACTTATCCTCGGGCGTACCCTCGAGTGCGTCGGCGAAAGACTTGAGCGACTTGGCCACGGCAGCATCGAGCACCAGGTTGGAGTCGGAGACGTTCTGCTCGGAGCCGCAGGCACGGAACTCGAACTTGTTGCCGGTGAAGGCGAACGGGGAGGTACGGTTGCGGTCGGTGTTGTCCTGCATCAGCTTGGGCAGGGTATCGGCGCCCAGGTCGAGCACGCCGCGCGTGGCATGGACGGAAGCCTTGCCATCGATGATCTTCTCGACGACCTCGGTAAGCTGGTCGCCCAGGAAGATGGACATAATCGCCGGAGGAGCCTCGTTGGCGCCCAGACGATGATCGTTGCCGGCCGAGGCAACGGAGGCACGCAGGAGCTCCTGATAGTTATCGACGGCCTCGATCACCGCGGTGAGGAAGACGATGAACTGCAGGTTGTCGAGCGGGGTGTCGCCCGGGTCGAGCAGGTTCTCGGACTCGGTGCCAAGCGACCAGTTGTTGTGCTTGCCCGAACCGTTGATGCCCTCGAAGGGCTTCTCGTGCAGCAGGCAGACCAAGTCGTGGCGGGAGGCGATGAGCTTCATCTTCTCCATCATGACCAGATTCTGGTCGATGGCCTCGTTGACCTCGCCGTAGACAGGGGCGAGCTCATGCTGGCAGGGAGCGACCTCGTTGTGCTTGGTCTTGGCAGGAATGCCAAGCGCCCACAGTTCATCGTCCAGGTCCTTCATATAGGACGAGACGGTGGGGCGGATAGCGCCAAAGTAGTGCTCCTCGAGCTCCTGGCCCTTGCAGGGAGCAGCACCAAAGAGGGTGCGCCCGGTGATGACCAGGTCCCTGCGCTTGCGGTAAGCGTCCTTCTTGATCAGGAAGTACTCCTGCTCATCGCCCACGGAAGGAACGACCTTCTTGGGGGTCTTACCAAACAGCGCCAAAACGCGCTTGGACTCACGCGAGAGTGCGGTCATGGAGCGCAGCAGCGGGGTCTTCTTGTCCAGGGCCTCGCCCGTGTAGGAGCAAAAAGCCGTGGGGATGCACAGGACATCGTCCTTAATGAATGCGGGGCTGGTGGGATCCCAAGCGGTGTAGCCACGGGCCTCGAAGGTGGCACGCAGGCCGCCGTTGGGGAAGCTGGAGGCGTCCGGCTCGCCCTGGATGAGGTTCTTGCCCGTAAACTTGGTAATGGCGGTGCCGTCGTGGTTGGGCTCGAGGAAGCTGTCGTGCTTCTCGGAAGTAATGCCCGAAAGCGGCTGGAACCAGTGCGCGTAGTGCGTCGCGCCCTTGGAGATGGCCCAGACCTTCATGGCGTGGGCAACGGCGTTGGCCACATCCAGGTCGAGCGGCTCACCGTCCTCGAGGGTTGCAGCAAGGCGCTTCCAAATGTCCTTGGGGAGGTAGTCCTTCATGACTTCCTCAGAGAACACCATGGTCCCGAAGCGGTCAGTAAGTTCGGCCATACGGAACTCCCTTCGTATCGGCACCGCGTGAGAAGCGGTGTTGATTACTAACGAACGAGTCATAGATTAGGCTCGTCGTGTTTCCGCAACATTACCGTTATGTTGCTGTCACGAAACCAATCAATGAGGTTACCGCATCGCGGCGGCGTTGCCGCCCTCAACAGCCAATCAACTGTATAAATTGCAGACCTCTCCCCATGGTTTAAGGGTAGTCAATTTGGGATGGGGCTCTATTAACTGGTATTTCGCATCAGATACCAGTCTTTATAGCCCCATCCTAGATTGACCGCTCTGCTATAGGGAATGTCGATAGCAAGGCATCTTTGATTGGTATCCCCGAATAGCGAGTGAAACTCCACCGTGACACAGTGGTGCTGTAGAATCCTTACAACACATCACACTATTACGTATCTAAAGGAGCACGATATGCGCGTCGACGAGGTTTTTAAGCAGGCAGCATCCCAGGGCACCGCACCCGTTTCGTTTGAGATGTTCCCGCCCAAGGGCGAGCTTACCCTCAACACGGCTCGCGAGGTGGCAGGCAATCTGTGCAAGCTTTCGCCGAGCTTTGTCTCGGTCACCTGCTCTGCCGGCGGCTCGGGCAATGGCGCCACCACCGCCCCCATCGCGCATATGATTACGAGCGAATTCAATACGCCCTCGGTGGCGCACCTCACCTGCGTGGGCCGCTCGCACGCCGATATCGCCGCCAAGATCGACGAATACCGCTCCGCCGGCGTAGAAAACATCCTGGCCCTGCGCGGTGATCTGCCCGCTGGCGCGACCGAGGACGACAAGCCCGCCTCCGACTACGCCTACGCCCGCGACCTCATCCCCGAGCTCGTCGACGCCGGCTTTTGTGTGGGTGCCGCAGCCTACCCCGAGGGCCACATTGCCTGCGAGGACCTCAACGCTTCGGTCGAATACCTCAAGCAAAAACAGGATGCCGGTGCGAGCTTCTTCGTGACGCAGCTCTTTTTTGATAACGAGTGCTTCTACCGTTTTCGCGAGCTTGCGGACAAGGCGGGCATCACCGTGCCGATTACCGCGGGCATCATGCCGTTTATGGGCAAGTCGCAAATCAGCCGCATGGTCTTTATGTGCGGTGCGTCGCTGCCCTCCCCCGTCATCAAGATTCTCGCCAAGTACGAGAACGACCCCGAGAGCCTGCAGGCAGCCGGTGTAGATTATGCCGCCCGTCAGCTTTGCGACCTCAAGGAGCACGGCGCCGCCGGTCTGCACCTGTACACTATGAATCGTCCTGCGATCGCCGCGACCATTATGGAGCGCCTGGGGTAATGGAAAAACCGCACATCGATACAACCACTGTCGAAGTGCCGGCCGACCTTGCGTCGCCGGCGCTTTACCGTGTCGATGCTGCGTACCATCCCCGTGTCGACCGTGCCGAGATGCTGCGGTATCTGGGTTACGGCGGCCAGCAGATTGAGCCCGAGCTGTCACGACGTATTGAGCTTGTGGTCGAGCGCCTTGAGCTGGACATTGAGCCCCGCGGCGTGCGGCGCGTGTTTACCGTCGATGCCACGGGCGTGGACGAGCAGGGAGAGCCTTGCATCCGTCTGGTTGGCACCAACGTTGAGCTGCGCGGTCGCGACATCTATCGACATCTCAAAGACGCACGCTTTGCCGCGCTCATGGCATGCACCCTCGGCATGGACGCCGAGCGTCGCCTGCGTACCACGGGAGCCCAGCAGCCCCTGGAGGGAGCCGTGCTCGACGCCGCATGCTCTGCCTATGTAGAAGCCGCCGTTGAGCAGATGGACCAGCAGGTTAAGGCTGCGGCCGCCGCACACGGACTCGCCGGTAACTGGCGCTTCAGTCCCGGCTACGGCGACTGCCCGCTTACGGCACAGCGCTCAATCGTGGACGCGCTCAACGCCACGCGGCTCATCGGGCTTACCATCACGCCCACCAGCCTGCTCATGCCCACCAAGAGCGTGACCGCGGTGATCGGTCTGTTCGACGGCGAGGTCCACGACGCCCAGAGCCGCCCCACCTGCAATATCTGCCGCATGCGCGAGCACTGTCGCTTCCGCGCCGCCCACACCACCTGCTATTCCAGCCATTAGGAGCCCTCGATGTTTACTCCGCTTATCACTCATGATTCTGACGGCACTGCATTGGCGGCACCCGTTGATGCCGCACGTCGCAACGGTGCCACGTACAAGACGCGCACAATCGACGACCTTCGCATTAAGGACGATCGCCTGCGCGCCGCCATCGAGGGCACGGGGCATCTGCTGTTCGACGGCGGCATGGGCACCATGCTGCAGGCGGCCGGCATGAAGGCCGGAGCCCTGCCCGAGCTGCTCAACTTTGAGGAGCCCCAGGTCATTACCGACATTCAGCGACAGTACGTCGAGGCCGGCTGCGACGTGATCACCGCCAATACCTTTGGCGCCAACGCCCACAAGCTCGACGGTGCCGCCACCGTGGCAGACGTCTTTGCCGCGGCCGTCGCCTGTGCCCGCGAGGCCGGCGCCCGCTACGTCGCCGGTGACATCGGCCCCATCGGCGCGTTGCTTCGTCCCTTAGGCACCCTCAGCTTTGACGAGGCCTATGACCTCTTTGCCGAGGAAGTGCGTGCCGGCGTCGATGCGGGCGTGGACCTCTTTATTATCGAGACCATGACTGACCTTGCCGAGATCAAGGCGGCGGTCCTCGCCTGCCGCGAGAACTCCGACCTGCCCGTCTTTGCCACCATGACCTTTGAGGAAGACGGCCGCACCTTCTTGGGCACGAGCCCCGAGGTCGCCGCCATCACGCTCGATGCCATCGGCGCCGACGTTTTGGGCATCAACTGCAGCCAGGGACCGGCCGAGCTCCGAGGACTCGCCGCTCGCATGCTCACCGTTACGGACAAGCCCGTTATGGTGCAGGCCAACGCAGGACTGCCCCACGTGGACGACGACGGCAACACCGTCTTTGATATCCAGGCGCCCGAGTACGCCGTGGCCGTCGCCGGTATGATTGAGGACGGCGTAAGCGTCGTGGGCGGCTGCTGCGGCACCACGCCGGCGCACATGGCAGCGCTGCGCACGCTTATCGATAACCACACGCCCAGTCCGCGCCACCGCAAGCCCAGCATGTCGGTCACAAGCGCCCAGACCGTGGTGGACCTCCCCTGCGACGGCCACAAGATCGCCGTCATCGGCGAGCGCATCAACCCCACCGGCAAAAAGCGCCTGCAGCAGGCCCTGCGCGACGGCGATCTGGACTACGTGGTGAGCCAGGGCATCAGCCAGCAGGAGCAGGGCGCCGACATCCTGGACGTCAACGTGGGCCTGCCCGAGATCGACGAGGTCAAGATTATCCAACAGGCCACCGAGCAGCTCCAAGGCTCCACGCTGCTGCCGCTGCAGATCGACTCCACCGACCCCGCCGCCGTCGAGGCCGCCGTGCGCCGCTACGCCGGCAAGCCCATCATCAACTCGGTCAATGGCAAACAGCAGATCATGGATGAGATCTTTCCACTGGTCGCCCACTACGGCACCAACGTCGTCGGCCTTACGCTCGACGAAGGCGGCATCCCCGATACCGCCGAGGCCCGCTTTGCCATCGCCGAGCGCATCGTGGCCGAGGCTGCCCGCTACGGCATCGGCCCGGACCGTATCCTCATCGACTGCCTGGTCATGACCGCCTCGACCAATCAACGCCAGGCCGAGCAGATCCTGCGCGCCATGTCCCTGTGCAAGGAGCGCCTGGGCGTCAAATGCGCGCTCGGCGTGTCGAACATCAGCTTTGGTCTGCCTGCCCGCCCGCTGCTGGGCTCGGTCTTTTTGGCCGCCGCCTTTGGCGCGGGCCTCGATGCCCCCATCATGAACCCGGGCTCCAAGCGCTTTATGGACACCGTCTACAGCTATCGCGTCCTGAGCGTTGAGGACGAGGGCTCGACCGGATACATCGAGCGCTATGCCGGCTGGACCGATCCGTATAAGATCGCCGCCAACCCGGCAGCAGCTCAGGCCGCATCGACCGACACCGTGCCCGCTGCCGGCACCGCCGGCACCGACGGCAACGACGACCCGATTCGTCGCATGGTCGTCTCGGGCCGCAAAGGCGAGATCGCTGCCGAGACCGAGCGTCTGCTGGCAGACCACGACGCCATGGACCTTATCAACAACCACTTTATCCCCGCCCTCGACGAGGTGGGCGTCCTCTTTGACCAGGGCAAGTTCTTCTTGCCGCAACTCATGGCCTCGGCCGAAGCCGCACGCGTGGGCTTCGACACCATCAAGCGCCTGATGCCCGCCGGCGAGATCGCCGACAAGGGCAAGATCTGCGTGGCCACCGTCAAGGGCGACATCCACGATATCGGCAAGAACATCGTCAAGATGCTGCTCGATAACTACGGCTACACCGTCTTTGACCTAGGCCGCGATGTCGACCCGCAAGAGGTGCTCAAGACCGTGCAGGAGCGTGACATCAAGCTCGTCGGCCTCTCGGCGCTTATGACCACCACGGTCGTCGCCATGGAAGAGACCATCAAGTTGCTCCATGCCGAGGTTCCGGGCGTCAAGATCATCGTGGGCGGCGCCGTGCTCACCCCCGAATATGCCAAGCAAATCGGCGCGGACTACTACGCCAAGGACGCCGCCGAGAGCGCTCGTATCGCCGAAGAGGTCTTTGGGAAGTAACACAACGGAAACAACCGAGCACCAAAACGTGCCGCACGCGCCACTTGGCACGTGCGGCACGTTAGAATAGATAAGACTATGCTCGTTTTGGCAGATAGGAGCGCAAGGATGGCGATCACGCCCGCAGAAATCGCGGAAACCCGCGGCATGGTTGAGGAACAGAACCTCGACATCAGGACCATCACCATGGGTGTTTCGCTCATGGGTTGCGGTGACGAGAACCTCGACCGCATGTGCACGAAGATCTACGACCATGTGACGCACACGGCTGAGCATCTGGTCGAGACCGCCGAGAACCTCGAGCGCGAGTACGGTATCCCCATTGTCAACAAGCGCGTTTCCGTCACCCCGGTGGCGCAGATCGCCGCGTGCTGCAAGGATGAGGACCTCACCCCCATCGCGCATGCCCTCGACCGCGCGGCCGAGACGCTCGGCATCGATTACCTGGGCGGCTTCTCCGCACTCGTCCAGAAGGGCATCGGCGACGCCGACCGCCGCGTCATCCAGTCCATCCCCCAGGCGCTCGCCACCACGAGCCGTGTCTGCTCCAGCGTCAACGTCGCCAGCCTGCGCGCCGGCATCAACATGGACGCCGTGCTTATGGCCGCCCAGACCATCATCGATGCCGCTAAACTCACGGCCGACCAGGATTCCGTCGGCGCTTCCAAGTTTGTCTGCTTTGCTAACATGGTCGAGGACTCCCCGTTTATGGCGGGCGCCGTCCACGGCGGTGGCGAGGCCGACGCCGTCATCAACGTAGGCGTCTCGGGCCCCGGCGTTATGGCCGCAGCCCTGGAGACGCTGCCCGATTCCGCATCGATGATGGAAGTCGCCGAAAAGATTAAGCAGACCGCCTTTAAGATCACCCGTGCCGGCGAGCTCATGAGCCGCGAGGCCGCCCATCGCCTGGGTGTCGAGAAGGGCATCGTCGACCTGTCGCTGGCTCCCACGCCTGCCATCGGCGACTCCGTCGCGCGCATCCTCGAGATCATCGGCGTGGGCACCTGCGGTGGCCCGGGCACGACCTGCGCGCTCGCCATGCTCAACGATGCCGTCAAGAAGGGCGGCGTCATGGCCAGCTCCAGCGTGGGCGGTCTCTCCGGCGCTTTCATCCCCGTGTCCGAGGACGCCGGCATGATCGCCGCCGTCGAAGCCGGCGCGCTTTCGCTCGAGAAGCTCGAGGCCATGACTTGCGTGTGCTCCGTTGGCCTGGACATGATCGCCATCCCCGGCGACACCCCGGTCGAGACCATCGCCGGCATCATCGCCGACGAGATGGCCATCGGCGTCATCAACAACAAGACCACGGCCGTCCGCGTGATTCCCGCCATCGGCAAGGGCGTGGGCGACTGCGTCGAGTACGGCGGCCTGTTCGGCCGTGCGCCCATCATGCCGGTGAACCCCAACGCCGGCACCGTGCTCGCCCACCGTGGTGGACGCTTCCCGGCACCGCTGAACTCGCTGAAGAACTAGCTGAGGGGTTCGGGCGAGGAGCCCCGGGGAGGGCAAATATATAAGGTCGCCTGCTCGGACAGTCCTGACTCGCACGGAGAGCACATTAAGTGCTCTCCGGCTCGTGCGGAACTCGCGATCGACCTTATATATTTGCCCTCCCCGGGGCTCCCGCACAACGGGACCTCGGTTGGGTTCTATCCCGGTTGCAGTTGCTTCGCTCCTGCACCACATGGTTGATACGGCGGTTTGACGTTGGATCGGTTCTTTCTGATATATGCTGGTTGCGGCTCTTCTTTTGGGAGGAGTCGCTTTTTTGTTGCTAGGAGGTTGGCCCGTGGTTGATGGGGATGCTCGCTCTGAGCTGCTTTCCACAGATTGGAACCAGGAATGGATGCGCCTGCAGGCTGGTCGGCGGCGGGCTGATGACTCTTTTGAGTGGGATAAGCGGGCTCGGCATTTTCGGCCGCTTGAGACTGCTCCGTATGCCCGGGACTTTATGAAGTTGTTGGCGTTAAAGCCTGGTGAATCGGTGCTTGATATGGGGTGTGGGGCTGGGTCGATTGCCATTCCGCTTGCTCAGGCTGGGCATCCTGTGATTGCTGCTGACTTTTCCCCTGCCATGTTGGGCACGCTTGATGCTGGCATTGAGTACTATGGGCTCGAGGATCGCATTACGCCGCTTGAGCTCGCTTGGGATGATGATTGGGATTTGGTTGGACCGGTCGCGAAAGCGGTGGATGTTGCCTTTGCCAGTCGGTCGGTTACGACGACCAATCTAAAAGATGCGCTTGCCAAGCTCGACCGCACGGCTCGTCGGCGTTGTGCTGTCACGATGGTCGCCAACTCCAGCCCGCGCTATGATCTGCACTTGATGAACGCTATCGGCGCCTCGGTTACCTGCAGCAATGGCTTTGTGTACGCCTTCAACATCCTCATTCAGATGTGTGCGTTGCCGCAGGTTACATACTTTGAATCGCCTCGTCGCGATACCTTCGATAGCCTTGAGGCAGGCGTGGCGGATTTTTCCCGTATGCTCGAGCATGGCAACGAGGATAAGATCGACCGCCTGCGCGACTATATCGCTCAGCACATGATCGAAAACCCCCATGCCGGCGAGCCGGGCTCCAAGGGCGTGCCGCAGGGGCGCTATATGCTCGACCATATCCGTAAGGTTCGCTGGGCGTTTATTGCATGGGAACCGGTCTCTGCGCCCAGCTCATAGCCTGTTCGCAGCCCGCACCGCCCACTCACTCGGCATCCGCATTCTTTTTGAACTGGGCAAACGCGCTCCACACCGCGCCGTTCCTGCGCTATCGTGGGACAGCTCACGTAGATTAAGGCCCCGTCGCGGGGCGCCCCATACATAGAAAGCGAGAACCCATGGCACTGACAGGAGCCCAGGTCAAGCAGCTTCGCAGCATGGCCCATCACCTCAACCCCGCCATCATCATCGGTAAGTCCGATGTCAACGAGGGCACCGTCGAGCAGACGGTCGCCTACCTGGAGAAGCATGAGCTCGTTAAGTGCTCCGTGCTCGATGGCTCCAGTCTTTCCGCCCGCGAGGCCGCCGAAGAGCTCGCTGAGCGTTGCCACGCCGAGGTCGTCCAGGTCATCGGCCGCAAGTTCTCGCTGTATCGCGAGTCCTCGCGCAAGGACATCGAGAAGATCAAGCTCGTCTAAGAGCCAATGATCCGGCGAGCCAACACATAGCAAGCTTACGGGTGCCCAAGTACTTCGGGCGCCCGTTTTTTATCGCTCGACCAGCACGCGATTGAGCCGCCTCTCCACCAAGCGCTCGTATAGACGCCGCGTCTCGGGCTCGGGCACGCCATTGACCTGCTCCCTCAGATGGTGCATATGCCCACTGTATAGCTCAACGATATCGCGCCTCCGCCCCGCCGCACTGTAGACACGCATGGCGCAGCGCACCATATCCTCACGCGCTGTTTCCTGCCGAAGCCCCGACTCCGCCAGCCAAATCGCCGACTGCAGATCGTTTTCTTCTAGAGCGGCATTTGCTCCCTTAATCATGCAATCGATGTACTTTGACTGCATAATGCGCCGCATGCGCAAAAAGTAGGTGGGATTACAGCCATTGGGAACATACAGCGGTCCGGCATAAAGCTGCTCAATCTTAAGGCACAGCTCAACTAAATGGGGCCCGCGCGCACCCGTGCGATTTCCCAAAACCTCGCGGCTTATCTGGTCAAACAGCCGTACATCGGTCTTGACGTAGTCGCCGTTGAGTCCGATGCATTCATTTTGGATGAGCACACACGACTTGCCATCCGGCGTCGGTCCCAAAGCCGACCGCAAGCGCGATATCGTCGAGTACAGGTTGTTGCGGGCGCTATTGAACTCGGCATGGGGCCACAGCTCCATGGCCAGCGTCTCACGATCGACGAGCGCATCCATGCCCAGCGCAAGCCGCTCGGCAAGTGTCGCCGCCTTCTTGCGGCGCCACATTTTGTCCGTGATGGGAAACCCGTCGCGCTCGGCGCGAAACGCCCCAAACATGCGAATCTCGATATGTTCAATGGTATCAACGGCTTCAACCTCACCGGCCTGGAACAGGCGCTCGCCTTCCCCTTCCAAATCGTCGCGCAGCGAGTACCGCGACAGCTCGCGCACGGGAAGCTTCTTGCGAATCCTGGTCGCCGGCTCGCCCAGACAATGCATGGCAAGGCGCGCAAAGAGCCGATACGATGGCTCTAGAATCCCCGCACGATTCATGGACATCCAGGCCGCAAGATCGCTGTCTCGGCCCGCACAGGCCAAATGCAGCGCCACCATCCAGGCCTCCGCTCCACCAACCTGCGTCTGGCTTATATCGAGCAACTCCGCTTCCTCGCGTACCGAAACCATCGAGGTGTTACGCAGATACGCCGCGCGCTCCAGCAGCAATGCGTTATCGCGCATGTACGCAATCGACTCCTCGGCAAGTTTGAGCACTTGGACCGCACGGAACTTTGCATTAACCGGCCGTCCCTCTGCCAGCGACTGCCAGCCTTCTAGCAACAGGCCAAACAGCTGAATCTGGTTGTCGCGCATGCGCACGGCAAAACGATCGAGCTCGTTGAACGCCGCGTCGTCGGTTACCGGCAGGCCGGAAAGGAGCCGCCGTGCCGCCAACACCATGCGCACCCAGATAGCCATCGCCTTAAGCCCACGCACGTCGAGCGCCTTCCGCACCACCGTCATCTCGTCGTCGCGCTCGTCGGTTCCCGTAAACGACCCGTCAAAGAGCTCCACCAGCATGCTATCGGCCCGTATAACAATCCCCGCGATGTCGAGCTCGCAGTCGTAGGCCTTGCTCGTTTTGAGCTGCTGTAGAACGCCGCCGTCATCTCCCCGCTCGGTCAGGCAGCGCTTGACCTCGATATGCGCAGACAACATATCGAGTGCGGTATGGGATGTCTCGATTTCTGGCACGGCCAGGTTCGTAGGAAGCCCAAGCCCGTTGTCCCCATAGCAAACAGCCGTCAGTGTCTGGGCCACCCTCCATGAAACAGGGTCTATTTCGCAGGCCGCCCGTTCGCCCCCGCGCTCGATAACCGATGCCATATAGCGAGCGAGCTTTGTATTGGACACGCTGACCGCCGCCAGATATACGCCAAGCGCCTCGGCAGGCGTTGGCTCTGGAGCCGGATCGTCGGCATCGATCGTGCCCAGCGCTGCTCGGCAGATATCGGCCCCGTGCCCCGTCAGAGCAAGATCGACCCCATACTGCCCAGCAAGTTCAAGGACCGCATCACGGTCCAAAAAGGCGTCCGCCAGGCCCATCGCCGCATCGCATCGGCCCGCCTTAAGCAAAATCCGGGCCGCCCTCGGAACAAGTTCGGGGCGAACCTCGGCCACCAACTTACGCAAACGCAAGCGTCCGTTATCCTCCGTGCCCAGACACGTAAAACTCCGCTCGGCGGGATCCAAGCCAAAGATCGGATAGTCGCGTACAAAGTAGGACTGGTCGACCATCGACAGCCTCACCCCACAAGCCTCGAGTTCTGCGATATTGCCCTCGCCCATCAAAATCATGAGACATGCCACGCAAAACAGCGCATTATTGTCGAGCGAAGCCAGATCGACAAGTGCCGCGCCATATACGTTGACAATCTCGTTTTCGAGCAGACCGGCTACGTCGCCTTGGCCATACAGACCCGTCTGCAATGCCGAAACGAGCTCGGGCACGCCCTGCGTGAGCTGATAAAAGTCGAGCGATGTGCTGATCGAAAACGCCGATGCCCACGCCGAATACTCATAGGCATGCACCTTGAGCATCTGCGCATTGATCTTAACCGAATCGCCCAGCCCATGAATCAGCTGACGATTTGAAGGACGGCAGGAGATAAAGACCCCTACCCCCATGGCGCGCAGGCCGCGAATCCTGTCGATGAGGTCTTCGGTATCGTGCTGATCGAGGTTTGGCACATTATCAATCGCGATAAGGGAGTGCGGTTTGTCTTTGAGTTCTTCGGTAACCACCTCGAGCTGCATAAACACCTCGCGCCCAGTGGCGCGATCGGCCTCGATAATCCGCACGGGGCCTCGCGTCGGGTCGCATTTAACCTCATGGGTGTACTGCAGCAGCACCGAGGTCTTCCCAAACCCGTCGGGCGCATAAAGAACCACGATGCCGGCCTTTCGGCCCTTGGCGAGAAGCTCATTCATCAAGCGTTCGCGTCGCACCATATAGCCACCGCCCAGCGGCATCAGCTCGAGGTCGTCCATACTGCCCAAATCGTTTACCATGCCCGCTCCTCAACTCGACCGTATGGACACTGTAGCCGCAAGACCATACAAGCCGCGCTATGAATAGAGCGACCTTGTGTTTTAGGTTGTCTTTTGGTACGCAAGCGGCAAGTTTTTGTACAGCGAGGGCCGATTCTTATTAATCCCCCGACTAATCGGTCTTTAAGCAGGTAAATGGCTTGTCAGCTTGTCCCATCTAAGCGGCAGTGTAACGCAAATGAACAAGGTTCAGCTATGTCATTCAACTCGCCTAGCACCCGCTACCGTCTACGACCTTTTAGTGGCATTTTTGCATAGAATCTGGTATGGAATGAATCAAGCTGTTGGGCATCCGGCATTCGTCAAGCTTGCGGCAAGATTATGGTCAAGCGGGCGGAGAGGGATAACAAAAAGGCCCCCGCAAAGCGGAGGCCTTAGGCAAGGCTATGTCGAGATGCAGGATTCGCGCTACTCGCAGAGCGAAAGGGCGGCCTCGTCGGCAACGACAACGCAGTTGGTGTGCAGCTGCAGGATCGAAGCCGGGCACGCGGGCGTAACCGGACCATAGCACATGTCATGCACGGCCTGAGCCTTGGCCTCGCCGTTGGCGACGACCAGGATCATGCGGGCATACATGATGGTCTGGGTGCCCATGGTGTAGGCCTGACGGGGAACGTCGTCGATGCTGTCGAACAGGCGGCTGTTGGCCTGAATGGTGCTCTCGGTGAGGTCGACGCAGTGCGTGCCCTTGGAGAAGTGGTCATCGGGCTCGTTGAAGCCGATGTGGCCGTTGTTGCCAATACCGAGCAGCTGCAGATCCGGGTAACCGGCGGCGGCGACGATCTTGTCGTACTCAGAGCAGGCAGCGGCGGCGTCGGGGTTGGAACCGTCGGGCACATGCGTGTTGTTCAGGTCCATGTTGATGTGATCGAAGAAGTTCTCACGCATGAAGTAGTGATAGCTCTGGGGATCGTCGTGCGAAAGGCCGCGATACTCGTCCAGGTTGTAGGTGCTGACCTCGGCAAAGTCGACGTCGCCCTTCTCGTACCAAGCAGCGAGCTGCTTGTAGGCACCGATCGGGGTGGAGCCGGTGGCAAGACCCAGCACGCAATCGGGCTTGAGGATAACCTGTGCCGAGATGATATTGGCGGCCTTGCGGCTCATATCCTCGTAGTCTTTAGCTTTAATGATCTTCATTACGCGTCCTTTCTCGTACAAGAGAGGCAAGGCTCCCCTTACAAGCACTTGCCCGCGGCCCGCGTCGGCCGCAACCAACGTGTGCGGCCACCAGGGCGAGGTCGCGTAATGTATGTGTCTCGTGTCTAGCCGCGTCGAGGCCCCTGCCCGTCCACGGTGACCCAAAGCCGTTTAGCTTCGGACAAATCCCATCTTGCCACGGAGGGCGCCCTCTTTCAAGGGCGCCCTCCATAAACGTGTTTGAATTGTAGGCTAATGGCCACGTGCACTTACTAGCGCTCGCGAGCAACGATGAGCTGGTCCATCTCTTCGACATGCGCACCAACGGAGCCCTTGATACTCGAGAACTCAACGGAGTTGCACACCAAGATGGGAACCGTCACATCGTAGCCCTCGGCAGCAATTGCCTCGCGATCGAACTCGATGAGCACGTCACCCTTATGGACGACATCGCCCACCTGTGCATGCACGCTAAAATGCTTGCCCTCAAGCTGAACAGTGTCCAAGCCAACGTGGATGAGCACGTCTAGGCCATCGACCGTGTTGAGCGCAACGGCGTGACCCGTGGGAAAAATGGCCTCGACCTTGGCGTCTGCCGGCGCAATCACACGCGTGCCGGTAGGCTGAATCGCCACGCCCTGGCCCAAAAGGCCGGTGGCAAATGTCTGGTCATTGACCTCGGACAACGGAATGACGTCGCCCGAGATGGGAGCATCCAGCGTAAGAACTCGTCCACGCATACCAAAAGACCTTAGGACTATAGTGAACATGCTCCCCCTCGGACATACCAATCAATCAAAATAGCTTTAACAGTTTACCACTTGGCACCCGTTTTTGACCATTAGGGAAGTTCGCGCTTGACAACCTCGACGATGTCGTCGACAACACGCTGAGTGAGCTCGTGCGTCTCCGCCTCGGCCATAACACGGACCAGCGGCTCGGTACCACTCGGGCGCACCAGAATGCGGCCGCGGCCGTCAAGCTCCTTCTCGGCGGCAGCGACGGCGTCCCAAATGGGCTGGCAATCGTCCAGGCCGGCCTTGTTGTCGGAATGCACGTTGACGAGTACCTGCGGGTACTTCTTCATGATGCCGGCAAGATCGGTGAGGGTACGACCGGTGCGCTTGAGCACGGCCAGCAGCTGCAGAGCCGTCACCAGGCCGTCACCGGTGGTGTTGTGCTCCAGGAAGATGATGTGGCCGGACTGTTCGCCGCCGATGACGGCGCCATCCGCGAGCATGCGCTCCAAAACGTAGCGGTCACCCACGGCGGTCTGAACCATCTCGAAGCCCTGCTCCTTCATAGCGATGGAGAAGCCAAGGTTGCACATGACGGTCGAGACGATCTCGGAGTTGGCGAGCTTGCCGCGGGCGGCGAGGTCAGAACCGCAGATAGCCAGGATGTAGTCACCGTCGATCTCATTGCCCTCGCCGTCGACGAACAGCACGCGGTCGGCGTCGCCGTCGTGGGCCAGGCCGATATCGGCGTGGGTGCGCAGCACGAGCTCGCGCAGGGGCTCAAGGTGAGTGGAGCCACACTCAACGTTAATGTCGATGCCGCAGTAATCGGTGTTGATGGCATGGACCGTGGCGCCCAGGCGCTGCAGCGCAGCGGGCGTGGTCTGGCAGGAAGCACCGTGACCGCAGTCGACGGCAACAACCAGGCCATCGAGCTTAAGGCCGTCGAGCGTGCTGATGGCATGATCGACATAGGCCTTGCGGGCGTCTTTCATCTTGATGATGTGACCCACACAGGCGCCGGTCGGCAGCGTGTCGGCAGCCATGGCCTCCTCGGACATGACCCAGGCGCTGATCTCTTCCTCGACAGCATCGGGAAGCTTCATGCCCTTGCGGCTAAAGAACTTGATGCCGTTGAACTCCGGCGGATTATGCGAAGCGGAGATGACGATGCCGCCGTCGAGCTCGTTTTGGACGGTGAGCAGCGCCACGGCCGGCGTAGGGATAACGCCGCAGCAATGCGGACGGCCGCCCTCTGCCATAATGCCAGCGGTCAGAGCACTCTCGAGCATGGTACCCGAAAGGCGCGTGTCGCGGCCGATGCAGATGTCCGGGCCAAGGAACTTGGTCGCCGCGCGGCCCAGGCGAAACGCGAGGTCGCACGAGAGGTCGGCATTGGCGACGCCACGGACGCCGTCGGTACCGAAGATGTTCTGGGGCATAGGATCGCTCCTTCCCTAGCAGGCGATATACAACCGCCCGCCCTAGTCGAAAAAGAAAAGCGGGACCCGCCGAGGAATCGGCAGGCCCCGCTTGTACATTGTATCTCGAAAGGAGATAAAACCTTAGCGCTTGGAGAACTGGGGAGCGCGGCGGGCCTTCTTGAGGCCGTACTTCTTGCGCTCGACCACGCGAGCATCGCGCGTAAGGAAACCGGCCTTCTTGAGGTCAGCACGGTAGTCGCCAGCGTTCAGAAGAGCGCGAGCGATGCCCAGACGCAGAGCGCCGGACTGACCGGAGATGCCGCCGCCATCGCACAGAGCGATAACGTCGAACTGACCGGCGGTGTCGGTCACCTTGAAGGGAGCAAGGGCGTTCTCAACGAGCTGATGACGGCCGAAATACTGCTCGGCATCACGCTTGTTGATGGTCACCTTGCCGGTGCCGGGGACGAGACGGACGCGGGCGACGGCGTTCTTACGACGGCCGGTACCCTGGTAGACAACGGTGTTCTCAGCCATCTTTAAGCCTCCAGCTCAATCTTCGTGGGGTTCTGGGCAGCATGCGGATGCTCGGCACCAGCGTAGACCTTAAGCTTGGTCATCTGGGCACGGCCGAGGGTGGTCTTGGGCAGCATACCGCGAACGGCGCGCTCGATGACCTTCTCCGGGTGCTTCTCCATAGCCTGGCGGAAGCTCTCAGCCTTGAGGCCGCCGTTGTAGCCGCTGTGGCGATAATAGGTCTTCGTGTCGGCCTTGTTACCGGTAAGCTGGACCTTATCGGCGTTGATGACGACAACGAAGTCGCCGCAGTCGCTGTTGGGCGTGAACTGGGGCTTGTTCTTACCGCGCAGGATCATTGCGATCTGGGTGGCAAGACGGCCCAGGACAGCACCATCGGCGTCGACGAGAACCCAGTTGCGCTGGACCTCGCCCTGCTTGGCGTAGTGAGTCGATTTCGAAATCACTTAGACTCCTCCATGTACAGTACGTGTTGTTACAGAGATTCACGGGGCTCTGCAAGTAACCCGTCCATATTACCCCGCTCGCCGTACGAGTCAACAGGTATTTTGGCTCCGACCAGAGTTTCTGCACATGTCATCCACGAGCCGTGATGTCGCAGCGTTGACGCTCGACAAACGCCTCGATATCTCCCAGCAAGCGCTTTGCCTCCTGACGGCCCTGGATATACAGGTCCAAAAGCTTTGCCGGATCGTGCTCGACATGCCCGACCTCGACCGGCTTTTGCGGAGCAATGACCAGCGCGCGGCCCTCGCGCTCATACTTCCACAGGCGCATGCGCTGGAGGTTATAGCGGTCGTGGCGCGTCTCGATAGCCTCGAGCAGATAGGGGTAGTCGACATAGCGGGCGCGCGCGGCAGGCATAAACTCGTAGGGCTTTTTCTCGTACGAGCGGTCCTGCGCGACAATGACAACCGCGCGATCGAAGCCCGCCTCCTCCAGCACGTGCTCGATGGGGACCGAATCGGCTACGCCGCCGTCGACGTATTTGTGCCCGTCGATCTCGACCGGCGGCGTCACCAGCGGCAGCGACGTCGAGGCGCGCACGGCGTCGAGGTCGAGCACGGCGCTTTTGACCGGCAGGTAGGCAGCGGTTCCAAACAGCATGTCCGTCGCGACGGCGTACATCTCGATAGGGCTGGCGTCGAACGTCTCGTTATCAAAAGGATCCAGGCGGTCCTGGACGTCGTTGAAGATAAAGTCGTAACCCACGATGGAACCCGTGGACGCAAACGACGCGGCGCCCATGTAGCGGCTGTCGTTGCAGAAGGTCAAATTGACTCGGTTGGTGCGACCGATCTGGTGCGACTTGTAGTTGACGCCATTGAGCGCACCGGCCGAGACGCCGTACACCGCCGGAATTTCGACACCGGCCTCCATGAGAACGTCAAGCACGCCGGCGGTAAACTGCCCACGAAAACTGCCACCCTCCAAGACGAGCGCGACCTTGCCGGCGTTCTTTGCCTTATCTTCTGCAGTCATATTGACCTCCTGCGATTGCGTTTTGGCCTTCTTCTACCCAGTTTTGGGATGGAGGGCGCGCAGGTTTTTCGAGGCGGCAGGTGAAGCGGAAAGTGCGTCCCGGTCTGAGCGCGGATTCTGGGATGCGCTTTCCGTTTGGACCGCCGTTGGGAAAGCGCGACCCGTTCTGAGCGCGGATTCCGGGATGAACTTTCCGCTTGAGGCGTCTTCCGGAAAATGAATCCCATTCCGAGCGTCGATTCCGGGATGCAGTTTCCGCTTGAGCTGCCATTGGGAAAGCGTGTCTCGGTCTGAGTCACTGAGGCGTTTTTCTTTACGCTCGCGCCCTGCACAGAGTTCGATTCTCCGCGGGTGGAGGGGATCCGTCCGCGCGGGACACGGCAGGCTGTCATCCGGTCGGCATCGAATCTATATCCAGTCGAGGCTTTGCGCGGAGAATCCGCGTATTTGCTTCGCAAATACGCACCGGCTTCGGCCGGCTGCCGCCGCCCTCGCCCGCGGGCTACAAACGCTTCGCGTTTGCTTAACGCCCGCGCCCTGCACAGAGTTCGATTCTCCGCGGTACGGACTAGAAATAAAAAGACAGGTAGATACGAATATCTACCTGCCTGTTACTTATGGTGGAGGCGCGGAGAATCGAACTCCGGTCCACGAAAGCCCCCTGATTGGCATCTCCAAGCTCAGTCGCTGGTTTAGTCTCGGACGCCTTGCGCGCAGCGACACGCTCGCGACGTCCTAACCGGTTCGGTCTTAGCCCGCGCCATACCGATTACGTGCGCAGGAGCATTCCCCTAAGATGACGTCGCGCCGGTGTCGGGGAAATCACCGGGTTGACGCGCCGCTATAAATTAAGCAGCGAGAGCCATAGGCTCAAAAGAAGAGTTGTTGTCAATTCAATTTGACGGTACCCCTGTTTAACGAGGCGAGGAGACCTCGGCTTGCTTCCTCTCTCAGAGCTATCGTGTCGAAACCAGTCGCCCCCGAATGTCGGGAAAGTCTGGATGGTATCGGGCCTGCAAACACCCGATAACCGTCGACTTTTCAAGGAACATACGGGGCGAGCCCCGCTTGTGGAGTGTTATCTTACCACGTTCTGAAAGCGGACAGCTGTTCTATGCACGAGCTGTGAAGACCCCAATGTGCGCCGCACTTCGCACTTTTGTTACCGATCGCGTCACGTATATTTTCGCCAAGCAAAATTGACCCGTCGAAAGGACCGTTATGGATACCAAGCAGCAACTCGTCGATGCCCTCGCAGGCCTGGGCTCAACCATTACCGAAGCTATGGATGTCATCGAGGGCTTTGTCCCCTGCGGACATCCCGCCCTCACGGTATCGAACGCACTCGTCGCGCTGGACGTTGACGATGATGCAGCTCTCGCCCAGCAGCTTGAGACCGTCGAGGGCTTTATCGACCACGTGAGTGAGAACCGCGGCGTGGCCGCCTACCACGGTATCGAGGTCGAGCTCGCGGGTCCCAAGGCCGATCTGTTCGCAGCAATCCGCGAGGTAGGCGCCCTTATGCAGACCGCAGGCGTCAAGAACACCCAGGTCAACGAGTGGGTCTACCGCAGTCTGGCAGCACTCGACAGCTCCGACGAAAAGGCAGCCGAGCAGCTCGCAGAAAGTCCCGCCATCAAGGCCGAGCTTTTGTAAATAGCAGACGCGGGCCCCTTGGCGCATCGTCGTCCAAGAGGCCCGCAAACAGTTCGCGTCAACCGATTGCCGCGCCGCCGCATTCGGCCAAGGCAAGAATCGGCATCATTTGACGAGGTGTCTTTGCTGCAAGATCGGCATGTTCGAGCAGCTTGCGATCGTTGGTCACCAAGTAATCGACCTGCGCGCGCTTGCACGCGGCGAGCACCAAGTTGTCCTCGTAATCGCGATGGAGTGCTAAGTATTTGTCGGCCAGCCACAGATCGGATGCATCAGCGCCCACGGCCATAGCGTTTTCGGTCATATTCCGAACAAACGCCAGCGCCGCATCGCCAATCGCGCGGGCAGACGCCTCGTCGAGCGCTCCCCCGCTGGCAAGAACGCTACGCTTGAGCTCGTGTTGGACAACGTACAGCACGTCCTTGGCGATATGCACCGGAAAGAACAGCAATGCCCCCGCCTCCGTCGCCTGCCCAATAAACGCACGTGCGGCAAGCGACTCGGCATGGTCGGCGCAAAACGAATCAACCCATACGTTGGCATCCACCATTATTTTGAGGGGAGCCCCGCTCACAGGATCATCCCCTTTTGGCGATAGTACTCGTCCATGGCTTCGGAATAGATTGTGTCCCAATCGCGATCGTCGGATACGGGCGACGCAGCGATGCCCAGGTCCGCGTAAAGTTGATCCGCCGCCGCCCATGATGCGGCGAACGGAGTATCGTGCGCGACGGATTGCCGCCGGTCGTCGACGGCCGCAAGCACTTCCTCGCACTTCTCGCCGCCCTGCGCAACCTTTGCCACCACCTTTTTGATGAGCTCGGGCAGTGACCCGCCCGAAAGCCGCAGCGCCTCCTCGGCACGGTTCTTGACCTGGCGATCCACGCGAACGTTCACCTGCGCCATGCCGCTAACAGCACCCACGTCGATCCCGCTCCCTTCAATTGCTAGCCCTGCTAGCAACACTATATAGAGAAGCTAGCACATGGTCAAACGCAAAAGGCCTGCGCCCAGACGACACAAATGCCGTCTGGGCGCAGGCCAGATAACGTGGGCGAACACGTCTGCTAGCGCAGGTAGGCCTTCGCGTTGCTCAGGCTGTAGGCGATCGTTGAGCCGTTGTGCAGCAGTGACGACGTCTGCGGAGTGATCATGCCGGTAATGCCCAGCGCCAGGAGCGCCGAGTTGGTGAGCATCACCTTGGAATACGAACTCGTCAGACGATCGATAAGCCCCTGACTCATACGGCGCAGGCGCACGATCGCGGCAAGATCCGTATCGGTCAGGATGATGTCGGCAACCTCCTTGGCGATGTCGCTTCCGCCACCCATCGCCAAGCCCACGTCGGCCAAACCGAGCGCCGGCGAATCGTTGACACCGTCGCCCACCATGGCAACGTGGCGCCCCTCGCCCTTAATGCGCTCCACATACGCGTACTTGTCCTCGGGCAGCAGCTCGGCCTTAAACTCGTCGACCCCTGCCTCGCGAGCAATGCGCTCGGCCGTGCGCTCCGAGTCGCCCGTGAGCATAACGACATGCTTAACGCCCAACGCGTGCAGGTCGGCGATGGCCTCACGGACCCCGGCCTTGAGCGGATCCTCGATGCCGAGCACGCCGACGACCTTCCCATCGACCGCCAGATACAGCGGCGACAGGCCCTGCATCTGGGACTCAATGCGCTCCTTAATGTCGGAATCGAGCTGCGCGCTCTCGTCCTCAAACACAAAGTGTGCCGAGCCGATAATCGCGCGACGCCCTTCGATGGACGAAGCAATACCATGCGCCACGATGTACTCGACCGCAGCATGGCGCTCGCGGTGCTCGAGCCCGCGCTCGCGGGCGGCGTTGACCACGGCACGCGCCACCGGATGCGGGAAATGCTCCTCCAGGCAGGCAGAAAGGCGCAGGACCTCGTCCTCGCTCCAGCCGTCGGTCGTGAGCACGCAAGCCAGGCGCGGCTGCGCCTCGGTGAGCGTGCCAGTCTTATCAAACACAATGGTGTCGGCCTTGGCAAACGACTCAAAGTACTTTGCGCCCTTGACCATGACGCCCATCTTGGCAGCATCGCTCATAGCGGTCATGACGGCGACGGAACCCGTGAGCTTGAGTGCGCACGAGTAGTCGACCATCAGCGCCGCCGAGGTCTTGATAAGGCTGCGCGTGGTGAGCGCAACCAGGCCCGCGAGCAGGAAGTTCCACGGGACGATCTTGTTGGCGAGGTCCTCCATATGCGACTGGCCCTCGGATTTGAGCGAGTCGGCCGTCTGCACGAGCGAGACGATCGAGCGCAGTTTG
The DNA here is from genome assembly GCA_019414045.1 of Collinsella sp. Taxonomy (GTDB): domain Bacteria; phylum Actinomycetota; class Coriobacteriia; order Coriobacteriales; family Coriobacteriaceae; genus Collinsella. Next base: position 58,351 of record DXMW01000030.1, read on the forward strand.
GTCTGCGCCGTGTTGGCGCGCACGCGCACCAAGATGCTGCCGTCTTCCACGACGGTACCGGCGAACACGTCGTCGCCCACGCTGCGCTCAACGGCCAGCGGCTCGCCGGTCAGGGTCGCCTGGTTGACCATAGCGCTCCCCCGCTCGACGACACCGTCGATGCAAATGGACATGCCAGTGCGCACGGCGACCAGATCGCCGGGCTCGAGCTCGGTCGCAGCAACGCTTACCTCGGTGTCGCCGACGACCTTTTGCGCCTTGTCGGGTACATCGAGCAGCGAGTTGATGAGCTCGTTTTCGCTCATGGCGCGGGTGTAGTCCTCGAGCAGCTCGCCCACGTTGAGCAGGAACATTGTCTGGCCCGCGGTGTCGACATCACGCTTGACGAACGAAATGCCGATGGCCGAAGCGTCGAGCACGGGAACGGTCAGGCGCGGCTGCGCCAGCTCATGAAGGGCAGCGCGCAAAAATGCCATGTAACCGGCCACGACAAACACCGCACGCAGAGGCGTCGGCAAGAACCAGCGGCGCGCGTAGTGGGCGCCGACGAGTGTCGCCAGGTCCATAACGAGTTTGTGCTTGCGCGGCTCAAGCTGCATCACATAGCCCGACTTGGCATCGGCGATAGCTTGAGCATCGAGTGCGCCCAAGGCGTCGAGCACGCTCGCGCGACGTGGCTCGTCGTATTCGAGCGCCATCTGGCCAATACGGCCATATACGCGCACCTTGTGCACGCCGTCGATATCGCCGCTGAGCTTAAGAAGTGCATCGAGATCGCTCTCTGGCACAGGACCCGCCAATTGAAGACGGGTCCTGCCGGGGATCTCGCTAATAATCGAGAATCTCATAGTTTGTGCCTGGGAGCGTTACTCGGCTGCCTCGTCAGCAGCGGCCTCGCTCTGGGTGATGTAAGCAGCCTCGGCAACCATGTCGTCGACATTAGCCTTGGCCTGCTCGACCATGTCCTGGTAGCCGTTCTTGATGCGCATGCCGCACGCGATACCCTGCACGCAGGCATTCTTGACCGGAGCGCTGGTAAGCAGCTTGATGCCGGCCGTGCCAAGCAGAAAACCGCCACCGACAAGCAGGGTATTGAACGTCGACTTCTTCATGTTGCTTCTCCCTTTTGCCGCATTGGACGCGGCATGGTGCTTCAGCACCCGAGTAAACAAGTTTGCTCGAGCACGCTTTTGAAATATCTCAATTTTATCTAACTATCTAGGTCAGCCATGGCTAACCTTTTGAAAATTAACGATGCGGAGCAACCGATTGTCAATGTGACAAAGGGACTGTCCCTTTGCCCCTTCTTACAACTGCCAGGTAGCTGCTTCCTTTTGCAGCGCCACCATGCGGGCGAATTCTCCACCTGCCGCCTTGAGCTGCGCCGGAGTGCCCTGCTCGGCAACCACACCATCCTTGAGTACAACGATTTTGTCGGCATTTTCCACCGTACGCATACGGTGGGCAATAACGATAACCGTCTTACCTGCAAGCAGACGGGAGAGCGCCTGCTGAACCACGGTCTCGTTCTCCACATCCAAGCTCGCCGTCGCCTCGTCCAACAGCACGATAGGCGCGTCTTTGAGCAGCGCGCGGGCGATGGAGATGCGCTGGCGCTCACCGCCGGACAGCTTGGAGCCGTTCTCGCCGATCATGGTGTCATAGCCCTGCGGCATGCGGCTCACAAACTCGTCGCAGTTGGCGGCACGCGCGGCAGCAAGCACTTCCTCATCGGTGGCATCGCGACAACCAAGACGGACGTTTCCCATCACCGTGTCGTCAAAGAGCAGCACGTCTTGGAACACAATGGCGTAGTCGCGCAGCAACACCTCGGGATCCACGCTCGCAACATCCACGCCGCCCACGGTGACCGTGCCTTCGGTGGCGTCCCAAAAGCGCGCGGCCAGGCGGCTCACCGTGGACTTACCGGAGCCCGAAGGACCGACCAGTGCCGTGACCTCGCCTTCCTTGGCGGTAAAGCTCACATCGGTAAGAACTTTCTCGCCGGCGCGGCCGTCCTCGCCCGCACCATAGCCAAATGCCACATGATCGAACACCACATCGTGGCCCACGGGCTCAAACTGCTCGCTGCCCCGCGCCACGGGCTCTTCCATGATGGAACGCATGCGCTTGGCCGACGACTCGGCGGCAAACAGCTCGGACATCAGCATCAGCGCCTGATCAAAGGGCGCATAGATGCGGCTCACCATAAGCAGGAAGGCAAACATCATCAAAAAGTCGACCTGGCCGGAGGCGACCATCGCAGCGCCCGTGACCAACGTGGTGGCAATCCCCAGGCGCAGGATGGCAAAGGCGGAGTTGACCAAAAGCCCATTGGCGAGCTCGCCCTTGGTGGTCTCGCGCTCCTCGGCATCGATCACGGCGTTGAGCCCCTCAAGATAATGAGCCTCCTGGTTGGTGGCGCGGATCTCGCGCACGCAGTCGAGCGTCTCCTGGATCGCCTTGGTAACCTTGACCTTCTCGGCACGCACATGGTCGAACACCGGGGTCATGGGGCCGCGTGTCAGATACAGCACGGCAAAGGCCACGGGCACGCTCCAAAACGCCGCGATCGCCAGCTGCCAGCAAAAGGACAGCGACGCCACGAACACAATGGCGCTTGCGATGATGGCACCCCAAAGCTCTCCCAGCACGTGGCTGTAGGCGTGCTCCATGGCCTGGACGTCGCCCATAATGGTCTCGGTTAAATCGGCCAGATCACGACGGCCAAAAAACGACAGCGGCAGCTTGCGCAAGCGCTCGGCGATCTCCATACGCTGCTTGCCGCACTCCTCGTAAAAGATGCAGTAGGTGTAGTAATACTGCTGCCAGTTAGAGGCAAAGAGCAACACGGAAAAGACCAGGAGGCCGCCCACAATCGGCAGGGCATCCGGCAGGTCGGCACCGGTGGCGAGATGTTCGACAAAACCGGCCATGACCAGGAACAATAAGCCCATGCCGGCCATGGTAATGAGATTGGTGAGCGCGGTCCAGAAAATGCCGCGTTTTACGCCGGCGACGCCTTTATCGGATAGGAAGTACTTCTTTTGGAATGAGGCGAACATTTAGGCCTCGCCTCCCTTCGTGACGGCGGCATCTGCGGCGGCAGTGATCTTCCAGCTCGCGGCCTGTTCGTATTCGGCCCACATCTTGGCATACAGACCCTCTTGGGACAGCAACTCGGCATGGGTGCCGGCCTCCTGCACGCTACCCTGGTTGAGCACCACGATTTGGTCTGCGCCCACTACAGTCGAGAGTCGGTGCGCGATCATAATGACTGTGCGACCCGCCGCCAGCTTGCTAAAGGCACGCTGGATGAGCGCCTCGTTCTCGGGGTCGGCAAACGCTGTGGCCTCATCGAGCACCACGATAGGTGCGTCTTTATGGATCGCGCGGGCGAGTGCCACGCGCTGCACCTCGCCGCCCGAAAGATATGCTCCGCCGGCACCGAGCATGGTATTGATGCCCTGTGGAAGCTTGGCCACAATGTCGTCGCACTGAGCTGCGGAGAGGGCCGCACGCACTTCGTCGTCAGTGGCCGTAGGCTTGGAAGCGCGCACGTTATCGGCAAGTGTTTGCCGGAACAGCTGGTTGGTCTGGAACACGAAGGCGACCTGGTCCATAAGCTCGTGCGGATCCATATCGCGAACGTCCACACCACCTACGAGCACTCGACCCGAGGAAACATCCCAAAAACGAGGAATCAGGCTTGCGCAGGTTGACTTGCCGCCGCCCGAAGGACCCACAAGCGCAAGGGCACTACCAGCGGGAACGCTGAAACTTACATGGCTAACGGCAGGTGCTTCGGCACCCTCGTACGTAAAGCTCACGTCCTCAAATCGCACGTCGCCGCCGGCTGGGTGCTTGGGTTGCGCGGGCACGGAGAGCCGCTTGGAATCCATGACGCTTCGAATGCGAGCCAGCGAATCGGCACTCATCTGAGAGGCCTCGCCCACAAACATGAGCTTGGTCATGGCCGTCGGTACCACGGCCGAAAATATCGCGTAAAACGTGAAGTTGGCCATAAAATGCGCGAAGTCCGTCTCGCCCGGCGCCAACAGCAACGCCACGGGCAACAGGAATGTCACAAGACCATTGAGCGCGGTAAGGTTGAGTACCTGCGGACCTCGGCAAAACGTGCCCGCATAGCTTTGTGCCATGTCGGCGTATTCGGCGATCGCGTCGTGGAACGCCTTAAAGGAGTAGACCGTCTGCTGAAACACCTTGACCACGGGAATGCCGCGTACGTATTCGGTACCGGTCTTGTTCATCTTGACCAGCGCGCCCATGTAGGCCTTCATGAACTCGGCGCCCTTGCCGCTCATCATGGTGGCCATGGCGCCAAGCGAAATGGCCACCGAGATAAGGCATGCCGCGCCCAAGCGCCAATCGAGGGCGAAAAGCAGCACGAGCAGACCTGCGACCATGGCGGTGGCGCCGGCGATATCGGGTAGCATGTGCGCGAGCAGGGTCTCGGTGGAGGCGGCGCATCCGTCTACGATACGGCGCAGCTCACCGGTGGCGTGTGTGTCAAAGTAGCCAAGCGGCAGCTTAAGCAGGTGCTCGCTCGTAGTCTTGCGAATATTGGACGCGCAACGAAACGCGGATAGGTGTGTGCACATGAGCCCCACGAAATAAATCACGATGCTCACCAGGGCAAAACCGACGGCCCACCAACCATACATCGCGATATCGCAGGCTTCGCTCCAGTTAGGTGCCACGGCGATCAGATCGCGCGCGACAAGCCAAATGCACACGTACGGGCCAAAGCTCAGCAGCTGCGAGAGCGCCGAGAGGGCCATGCCCAAATATGTTAGGAATTTACGGTCGCCGGCATATGCAAGCAGCTCGCCGATACCGCCGCCTTCCTTTTTTGATCCCTTTGCCATGAGATTCCTTTCTAACGGCTTGAAAGTTAACCGTAATGAACTTATCATTGATGTGTTAGCCATGGCTCACAATCGAGCCAGGCGTGGACGTTTCTGCAAAGGAAAGGGACGCTTTTGCAAATACGGCGGGCAGCGACCGACATAACCGAGCTCTACGCACCGCAGTTTGAGCAGTTTGGCCTGGAGCTTACCGGCAAGGGCGCCGTCTTTACCGGCGAGGTGGCAAACGATCGGGCGCACGGACGCGCATGGATCATGCCTCTCTCCCCCGCCTGCATCGTTATGGAGCATTTCATTACCCCGATGCACGATATGTACCTGGCCGAATACACACCCGAACCGTACGCGTGCGTGAGCGAAGTCAGCGCGCCCACGCTCATGTGCATGCCCGAAGCCGGCATAACGCCTGCGAACCTTAAACCCCTGCATGGACCGTGGCCAAACAATGCCGTGTGCAGCTTTATCCAAGATAACTGTGGCGAGGAGTTAAGCCCACTGTTTGCAGGGCGGCTCTATCACTCGCGCTCGGTGCTCTTTTTGCCTGGATATTTTGACGAACTGGAGCACCGCTATCCCACCGAGTTCGCAGGGGTCTTTGAGGCGTTTGCCGAGCCATGGCACGAGGAGGCGACGTCTGCCATCTGCCACACGCTGCGTCAGATTAACGAGGAACGCGCCCGCACCGTAGGCGGACACGTCTATATGCAGGGCATCGTGGAGACCATGGTCGCGGAGCTCGCCTGTTCGCGCGCGGCCCACAAGCAGGCGCGGCAGGCGGCAGACACACGCGTCAGCATAACCATTGCCGAAGAAGCAACGGCAATGATTGAGCGCGCGCTCGACAAAGGCAGGCGTGTGGGTATCAACGAGGTGGCCGAGAGGCTCTACACAAGCCGCTCCAAGCTATGCGCCACCTTTAAGGCTCAAACTGGCGAGTCCCTGGGCGCCTACATTCGCAGACGCCGTATGGAGCGAGCACAGGACCTTTTGGCCGATAGCGCGCTCACGATAGCGCAGGTGGCAGAGCGTCTAGGCTACCCTCAGCAGGCCGCCTTCGCCCAAGCCTTCAAGCAACACACCGGCACCACCCCCACCACCTGGCGCTCCCAACATATATAAAGAATGAAGGCGCCAACGGCGCCCTCATTCACCAAATTCCATTCAGCCTACCTGACCCGAACGGCCGAGTCGTCTGGCCGGGGAAGCCCCGAGTCGCCGGGGTGTTTGCTCCAAATGAGTTCCGCACGCAAAGAAGGCCACTTAATGTGGCCTTCGTCTTGCGCAGGACTGTTCGAAATTTTGAGGAAGCACCCGCCCTGCCGGGGCTCCCGGGTTCTCGTTTACGAGAGCGACGTTCTCAGCAACTCGTTGAAGAGCTTCGGGTTGCCCTTGCCGCGGCTCGCCTTCATGCACTGGCCCACCAAAAAGCCGATGACCTTCTGGTTGCCGTCACGGTACTGCTGCGCCTGCTCGGCACAGTTTGCCAGCACCTCATCCACGATAGGCTGCAGCGCGCCGGCGTCGCTCACCTGACGCATGCCGCGCTCGTCGACGATCTTGTTGGGGTCGTCGCCGGTCTGGGCCATGGCCTCAAAGACCTCGTGCGCCTGGTTGGAGCTGATGGCATCGGTCGCCAGCAGCTTGGCGAGTGCCGCCACCTGAGCCGGCACGATGCCGGACTCGGCGAGCGACACGCCCGCGCCCTTAAGGTAGGCGATCATCTCGTTCACCAGCAGGTTTGCGACCGTCTGGGCCTCCTTGCCAGCCATACCGGCAGCGGCGGCCTCAAAGAAGTCGGCAAACTCGGGGTCGCCGGCAATCTGCTCGGCGTCGGCCGTCTTAATGCCAAAGTCGGCCTCAAAACGGGCGCGCTTGGCATCGGGCAGCTCGGGAATCTCGCGACGGCAGCGGTCGATAAACCCGTCGTCCAGATCGAACGGCGCCAGGTCGGGATCGGGGAACAGACGATAGTCGTCTGCCGTTTCCTTCACACGCATGACCACGGTGCGCTTGCGGCTGGGCTCCCAGTGGCGGGTCTCCTGATAGATGATGCCGCCCTCCTCGAGCACCTCGGCCTGGCGGCAAATCTCGTAGGCAAGGCCGTCGTGCAGACTCTTAAACGAGTTGAGGTTCTTGAGCTCGGTCTTGGTGCCCAACTTGGTCTCGCCACGGCGACGCAGCGACACGTTGCCGTCGCAGCGCATGGAGCCCTTCTCCATGGAGCAGTCCGAAATGCCCAGCGTCACAAAGATGCGACGGAGCTTCTCCATAAACAGGCGAGCCTCCTCGGGTGTGCGCAGATCGGGCTCAGTCACGAGCTCAATCAAAGGCGTACCGCAGCGATTGTAGTCAACGAGCGACTCGGCCGCGGCGGTAATGCGGCCCTCGGCACCGCCCACGTGCACCATCTTGGCGGCGTCCTCCTCCATGTGGATGCGCAGGATGCGGATGGGCACCGTGTAGGAACCGTCCTCGCGGCGCTCAGGCATCTGCAGGTTAGATGCATCGTAGCTGGCCAGGTGGCCGGCGCGCTGATTGCCCTCGCGCATCGTGGAGGACATGGACGTAGACAGACCCTCGGCATTGGCTGAGGCGCTCGCCAGGCTCTGGGCCTCGGCCTCGCCAAACGCGCAGTCGGGGCGTTCGGCGGCACCGCGACCGGTCACGTCCAGATCCAGATGACCGTACATGGCAAAGGCGACCGGACCCTGCGTGGTCTGGAAGTTCTTGGCCATGTCGGGATAGAAGTAGTGCTTGCGATAGAACATCGAGTGGCGCTGGATCTCGCAGTTGGTGGCCAGACCGGCCTTGACGATGCTCTCGATGGCGCGTTTGTTGGGCACCGGCAGGGCACCGGGCAGGCCCAGGCACACCGGACACACGTTGGCGTTGGGCTCGTCATCGTGGCTGAGCTTGCAGTTGCAGAACATCTTGGTATCGAGTGCGGTGAGCTCGGTATGGATCTCCAGGCCGATCACGGCCTCCCAATCCTGCAGAACCTCGGAAAGCTCCTTCATTACAGCTCGCCTCCCTTCCCGGCAAAATCGGGCGCGACGGAAAGCACGGGCGCTCCCGTGGCGGCATCGGCAAAGCCGCGCTCCAGGGCGCGGGCAAACGTGAGCAGCTGACGGTCCTTAAAGGCAGGCCCCACCAGCTGGGCAGAAACGGGCAGCTGAGTATCCTCGCCCAGGCCCAGCGGCACCGAGATACCGCCGTTGCCGCAAATGTTGAGCGAGATGGTGTACAGATCGGAGAGATACATCTGCGTGGGGTCGCTGATCTCGCCAAACTTAAAGGCCGTGCGCGGCGAGGCGGGCATGAGGATGGTGTCCACCTTGGCATACGCGGCGTCGTAGTCCTGCGTGATGAGCGTGCGGGCCTTTTGCGCGGCGTAGTAGTACTTGTCGTACACGCCCGAGCTCAGCAGGTAGGCGCCGAGCATCTGACGGCGCTTGGCCTCGGCGCCAAAGCCGTGGGCGCGCGAAAGCGAGCTCTGGTCGGACAGGTTGGCGCAGCCCTCCTCCTGATAGCCGTAGCGAATGCCGTCGAAGCGGGCCAAGTTGGAGAACGCCTCGGCCGGGCCGATGACGTAGTAGGCGGCGATGGCGGCGTCCAGGTGCGGCAGGTCGACCTCGACCAGCTCGGCGCCCTGGTTCTGCAGCTCCTGGGCGGCGCGCTGAACAGCGGCCTTGACCTCGGGCGTCAGGCCCTCGGCCTCCATAAACGCGGGGATGATGCCCACGCGTTTACCCTCGATGCTGTCGTTGAGATGCTCGGTAAAGTCGACGGCGCAATCCTGGCTGGTGCAGTCGTACGGATCATGGCCCGCGCCGGTAAGCGCGTTCATGGCCAGCGCGACATCCTCGACCGTGCGGCCAAAGGGGCCCACCTGGTCGAGCGACGAGCCAAAGGCAACCACGCCGTAACGGCTCACGGCGCCATACGTGGGTTTAAAGCCCACCACGCCGCAGAGGCTCGCCGGCTGGCGAATGGAGCCGCCGGTGTCCGAGCCCAGCGAGAGCGCGACCTCGCCCGCGGCGACGGCGGCAGCGGAGCCGCCCGAGGAGCCGCCGGGCACGCGCTCGGTATCCCAAGGGTTGTTGGTGCGGTGGAACGCTGAGCTCTCGGTGGAGCTGCCAAAGGCAAACTCGTCCATGTTGGCCTTGCCCATGGGCAGGCAGCCGGCATCGAGCATGCGCTGGACGCAGGTGGCGGTGTAAACGCTCTGGTAGTCCGCGAGCATGCGGGAAGCGCAGGTGGTGCGCGTGCCCACGAGGTTCATGTTGTCCTTGATGGCCAGCGGCACGCCCGCAAGCGGGGGCAGCGGCTTGCCTGCGGCACGGTCGGCATCCACGCGCGCAGCAGCCTCGAGCGCAAGCTCGGGCGCCACCTGCAGGAATGCCTGGACCCCGCCCTCGCGCGCCTCGATGGCGGCAAGGGAGGCCTGGACCACCTCGGTAGCGGTAAAGTCGCCGGCGGCAACGCCCGCGGCAATCTGGGCGGCGGTAAGGGAATCGAAGCTTAGCGCCATTACTCGCTCTCCCCCTCTCCCAAAATGGACGGCACGCGGAAGTAGCGATCGCGCGCGCTGCCGGCGTTTTCGAGCGCGACATCGAGCGGCAGGTCGCGCTCGGGCTCGCGCAGGTCGTCGCCCATCACGTTGGACAGGCTTCCGATGGGATGGAACGTGGGCTCCACGTCGGGCAAGTCATATTGCAAGACGGGCTCGAGCATCTGGACGGCGTCGTTCATGTAGGACGTCATCTGGGTGAGCTCGTCATCGGTCAGTGCGATCTTTGCGTACTCGGCAATGCCGCGCACGTCTTTCTCGCTGAGTGCCATAGGCGCTCCCTTCCGCATAACAGATAAACTGCTCTAGTATACAAGGCAACGCCGCTTGGAGCAGATGCTTTACCCAAATGCAGCGAAAACGTAACGAGGGCGGCGGTTGGCAGGCGGCGGGCTGACGGTTCTGCAGCGAAACCGTCCCGCCCGCATCGAAAAGCATCACAACATTCGACGCTTTTCGCCAAAATCGCGATTTTCATCGAATGTTGTGATGGTTTGGAAATCCCGACCACCACAAAGGTGCCTGTCCCCATTGTGGTGGTTCTGGAGAATGTCTTATGCCGAGGCCTTGGCCTTGCGGCGCTTGCGGACCGCGTGGATCACGATGTCCAGTAGCAACAGCACAATGGCCACGACCACGATGAGCACGGCAAACTCGCGCTTGCCCCAGTGGCGGCCGGCCAGCGACTTTTGCTTGTCGACGTCCTTCTTGTTGTACTTGGTGCGCACGCAATGCACCAGCAGGCGATGGTCGTTCACGCCATAGGGCGTGCAGGTGACGAGCGTCACTTTGTCGGCGCCGGGCTCGATGGTCAGCGACTCCATCTCCTCGGGCAGCACCACCTCGGAGTCCACCATCTTGTAGGCGAGCGTCTTGTTCATGGTGTGCAGCAGCACCAGGTCGCCGGGCTCCAGCGAGTGGATGTCGTCGAACATGCTCAGGTTGCGCATGCCCGAGTGCGCGGTGAGCACGCAATGCGTCGAGGTGCCGCCCACCGGCAGGCTCGTGCCCTCCAGGTGGCCGACGCCCGCCATGAGGACTTCTTCGCTCGTGCCGTGGTAGATGGGCATGCTCACGTCGATGGAGGGGATCTCGACCCAGCTCATCATGGGGTCGCGGTCAAAGATGAGCTGCTGAGCGTAGGGCTCGATCTGGTCGGCGGGGAGCTCGGTGGCCTCGCCCGCCAGCTGCTCGTTATAGGAGCGCGCCTGCAGCAAGATGCGCTCGCGCTCCTCGGCAGACAGCGCGTCCACGGTGCTGGACACCGTGCTGATCTGGTTGAACACGCCCGAGGCTTCGAGCCGGTCCAAGATCCACGGCCAGGTCATAAGGCCCACGCCAATAAGGATGATGACGATGGTGATGAGCCGGTCGGCCCAGCGCGGCAGTCGCTTGCGACGGCGCTTGGGCTTTGGTTGAGATTTGGGCTGAGGGCTTGAGCCGCCGTTGTCCGCGGCGTTATTGCTCTTCATATGTTTGGCACCCTGCACCATCGCCAGTCACTCCTCTACAACTCAAGTTGTCTAAACAAATAATAGCCGATTAGCGAGCTTCCGCGCCGGACAACGCAGCTAGACTGCACCGTCCAGTCGAGGATAAGCCAGCATTTGAGTTTTCAAAATGTCCCAGATCGGCTGGGCGATTCGGGATACAATGTCAATAGAAAACGACGCATCCCGCGTAAATGTTTGGGAGCGCGGGCGGCCTAGTTTTCTGGTTTTGTTAAATGCCCGGGATCCGACCCCCGGGCATTCTTATTTGCGCTTGCGGCGCAAATGCCGTCCACCGTCCGCACCGCGCGTGCGCCTACGGACCTTAAACCGAACCTCATACGAGTCAAGAAACGCGATGACGAACGCGCCCACCGCCGCGAGGGCGGCGCGCGCGTTAAGGAATTTCAGCATTTGGGGACCTCCGATCGAGTCGTCGGCCGCCCGCGCACGGAATGCGTCGCAAAGCCATTTTACTGCGAGCGTATGCACCCACAGCTGGTAAACGCAATAATTGCAAACATCTGTTCGATATTCATACGCTTGATCCATCGGGCAATGAAACCTGACTGCGTTGTCCCAAAAAAACGGGGCAGACTCCAGTGCGGAGTCTGCCCCGAAAAGAGAATGGCAAAGCAAGAACGTCGATGGACGAGAAAAGTGTCCGCAAGTCTCATGGCCATCACATCCCACCTGCCAAGGGGATGGATGAGTGAGCGTTACTCCTGCTCGGACTCCTCAGCCTGCTTACGGCTGCGGATGAGGTGCGCCACGCCGATGCACAGCACCGCGCCACCAGCGATCCAAGTGAAGGTCACGCCGTTAAGACCGGTCAGTGGGAGGCCAACCTGCTTGGTATCGCCAACGGTGATGTTGAAGTAGCCATCGGTGACCTTGTCCGAGCCGGCCTGCGCCGTTAGCCTGTTATCACCGGCATTCTCATCGGTAAGGCCAGCGATGACCTTGTCACTCTGGTTCTTGCTATCAAGCGTGCCAGAGAGCGCAGTAAGACCAGCGTTCGGATCAATGGTGTTCATGGTCGGCTTGATCTCGAAGGTGAAGGGTTCGACCTTGGTGTAACCATCGGGAGCAGAAGTTTCCGTGACCGTATAGACGCCAGCATCGAGACCGGTAAGCGTAATGACACCATCGGGGTTCATCGAAAGCTCAACCTTGTTGTCGCTCAAAGTGCCGTCACTCTTGACATATTTAACGTTTGCGCTGTTCTCGTCACCGTTAGTTGTGTCACCAGCTGCGATGGTGAACGTAGCACCTTCCAGCGCCTTCTCAGTGCCAAGGTCAACCTTGTTGATCTTGAGGCCGTAGGTGTAGTCCTTGACCGTATCGGATTCCGAGGTGCCAGTACCTGCGACCATGGGGTTGTTAGAATACTCGAGCGTAACAGTATTGGGGTTGCCCTCCAGCTTGTTGTTGGCCCCTGCAATAACCGCCTTTGCGTTGAGCTTTGCCTTGTAGAAGACAACAATATTGGTGTTGGCATTGATCGTAAGCGTTCCGCCATTTTTCGCGATGGCTGACTTCAGCCCATTGGTTCCATTAAAGTTAACTGTCAAAACACGCTGATTTGACTCAGAAGGGGCATCCACATCGTAGCTAGTCGGATTAATCTCGGTGTATTCACCATTATTCAGCGCGTAAACGCTGATCGAGTCAGTGATGTAGTCGAGACCGTCCGTCAGCTGATCCTTGAACTTGTAGGAATAGGTGTCGTAGCTATCGTAGTTGTCCGCAATCGTACCGGTGAGCCGGTAGTTGACCTCCTGGCCGATCTGGGAGTCGGCAGCGTCCACCCAGTCAATCTCGCCGGTAATGTCACCGCCCTTCACCTTAGAATCATCGAGGATCTTTTTCTCAACCGTGGGGATGCTGGTCTTCTCATGGACAGTTACGGCGCTACCGCCCACGACTGCAAAGATCGGGGACGTGCCAGTGTTCGGCTTGGTCGAATCGAGATCGCTGGTCACAAACAGGTAGTAACCGTTGCCATTCGCCAGATCAGGAGTCCAAGAATTACCAGTAGGGATGTTAGTCGCGGCAGGTTTCTCACTCTTAACGGCATTCGCAACTGCGTAGAGAACATTGTTGGTAGCGATTCGCGTTCCATCAGTCGATGTTGATCCTGCAGTAGTGGAACCCGCATGTGCCATGAGGAAGTCGGCTACTTCCTGGGCCGTAGGTTTGTCAGACAGCTGATCCTTAACCTCCAAGCCGCCATAACCCTTCCAGTCTTTCCTAATGGCATCAATCACCTTCGTGCTAACCGTATCGCTCGCCCACGTGATGTTCTGAGCGGTCTTGCCACCGTTTTCAGTGTCGGTCACCGTAGCCTTAAAGATCTGGTACGCCTTGAACGTGGTGCCATCGTTTTTCTCGGCCTGACTAATGGTGATGCTGCCGTCACCCTCGGCCGCAAACGCCATGGTCACCGGAGCCATGACGCCGCCGAAGCTCAGGGTTGCGGTGAGGCCGGCGGTTACTGCCAGGCGTGCGATGTTCTTGCTCATGCTCATCTTCTTTTCCTCCGTTTTCCGGTTGGTTCTCATTCGATCGATCATCATCTGTCTGTGTCTTAGCATCTGCTTCGCTACGTCTCGCCCCGCTCTCTGTGGGGCTGCCAGCTACTCTTTATGGCTGCCACCTCCCCGCTTGACCAGGAGCGCGACCACGATGAGCGCGGCTCCGGCGACCGCTGCGGCGGCCGCGGCGTACATTGCCATATCGCCAGTCGAGGGCATAAAGCCTCCGGTGGTAATGCTAGGGGGTGTGCCGGTGGGCGTGTTGATGAGCGATGCCTCCAGGCTGCCCGTCGAGCCGTCCGCGCTGTCGGCACGCAGGGGCGACTCGGCCGTGATGGTGAGTTTGGGCTTGGCAGCGGCCACCTGGTCGACGTCCAGGCCCTCGGCCTTGACCGTCACGGAGCGCGTGCCCTCGAAGGCGGTGTAGCCCTTGGGCGCCTTGAGCTCGCGGATCTCCAGCTTGCCAGAGTCCACGCCCGAGACGGTCACGTGGCCGTCCTCGCCCGTGGTGACGGTGGCCTTGCCCTCCGCATCCCACGTGCCGTCGGCCGCCAGTGTGCGGCCGCGGTCGTCGGCGATGCTCAGGACCGCCCCGGCAAGCGGCTTGTCGCCGTCGCTGCCGCGCTTGGTGAGTGCGAGATCCCAGGTGTAGGCGCACGCGTCGTCGCTCGGCGTGCGGGTGAAGCCGGCGTCGCCGGACTGGTCGGCAAAGGGAGAGCGCGGGTAGCGCAGGTAGACCTCGTTGGGGTTGCCCTTCGCGATGCCGTGGTTGCACGCGCTACTGAGCGGCGCATTGTACACGGCGACCACGCGAGCGCCCGCGGTGAAGGCGTCGGCCCCGCCGAGCGCGGCGATCAGGTCGCCGGTGCGCACGGTGAAGGTCTTGCCGTCAGCCGCTACCTTGGTGGCGCACTGGGCCGTGATGTCGGTCCAGCCCTTCGCGGGCTCGGTGCCGGCGCGTCCGTCCTTGCCGGCCGAGACGGCGTCGAAGCCGCCGTCCGCGCCCGCCGCCACGTACACACGCATGCTCTCGGCCACCTTGGAGGGGTCGAGCCCCGCGCTCATGGTGTCGACGAACCGCACCGTATAGGTGTCGTAGGCGGTGAGCCCGGCCGGGACCGTGGCCGAGAGGCGCCAGTACAGGTCGTCGGCGACCGTGGCGTCGGCGGCCTTCTGCCATGCGGCGGTGCTGTCCTCCAGCACGTGCTTTTGGACCTTGGGCGTCGCGGCCTTGGGCTTGACGGTGACGGCGCTGCCGCCGACCAGGGCCATGATCGGCGCGGTGCCGGCCTCGTTTTGGGAGATGGCGTCGTCTTTGGCGACGATGAGCCAGTAGCCACAGGGCAGCTCGGCCGTCGTGCCCGCGTTAAGGGCCACGGACACGGCGCCAGAGCTCTGGAGGGAACGAGCGAGCTGTGCGCTCAGCGCGCTCGTAAGGCGGGAATCGGTGTTGAGCCACTCGGCAGCTTCCTGTGCGGTGGTCTGGGAATTGGGCATGCCGGCGCTGTGCAACACAGGCAGCGCGGCGTCGCGCACGGCATCGCTTGCCCAGACAAGGTCGGTGGCGATCTTGGCGTCGTTGTCGTCATCGACGACGTTGGCGTCAAAGATCTGGTAGGCGTCGTAGCTGCGCGCCACGGTGCCTGTCACCGTGATGGATCCGGTCGCGCTCGGCGCGGCCTGCGCGGATGCGGGGAACACAACCGCGCAGGTGCCGATCAAGAGGGCGAGCAGCGCAAACAAGATCGGGAAGGAGCAAACTTTCTTATTCACGACGCTCGCCTCCCTTCGCATTCGCCTTGCGACGAATGTGCATCCAGGCCGCAGCAGCGCAAAGCGCCGCCGCGCCGGCAAGGTACGTCAGAGTGACGCCCGACATACCAGAAAGGGGCAAAGATGTGGAGTAGGTGTTGGTGAAGGTGGGGGTAGTGTCGGGAAACTCGTGGTCCTTATTATCGGTGTCTTTCCACGTACCGCCGGGGTCAACGGTTCCCTTCCTGTAGGTCACCGCACAGTCGATTCCTCCTTGGGTGTTATCCTTTGCCACAACCTTGAACCTATAGACCGACTGATCAAACTTGTAATGCGGATAGGTCGAGCTTTCGTACTTCTCGCGCACATAGTACGTGAAGGTCTTGGAACCATTGTTAAGGTCCGTGAGCTTATATGTCTTCGACTTGAAATCGACCGTGCTCGTCGCATTACCGTTTTTTTCAGTTTTGACATTCGCAGGATCAGGATTAATTGTTACCGTTTCCGGTTTGGTGAAGTTCGGGTCGTCCTCGTTCGCGAGTTCGAATGTGAACGCCTTCATCTCGCCACCATCAACCT
This sequence comes from Collinsella sp., assembly GCA_019414045.1. GTDB lineage: Bacteria > Actinomycetota > Coriobacteriia > Coriobacteriales > Coriobacteriaceae > Collinsella. The sequence continues at coordinate 74,168 of DXMW01000030.1, forward strand.
TCTTGGTCACCTGAGGCGTCCAAGAGCCCTTGGGTTTGTATGCATTAGTAAAGGTCTTGTCGGTGTTGCCATCGGTGATCTTAATGGAGACATCGCTACCGTTGTTCGGAGTAAACGTTTTCGCCTCATTATTTTTGAGATTAGTAACCCTTACATTCGTAACTAAATAGTAGATGTAATCAATATCCAGCACCGGCCGCTTTTCGGTTGTAGTTGTAAGCTCAATCTTGTAGATGGTCTGGTCGTAGTCCACGCCAGGGACGCGATCCGCAACGTTGCCGGGGTCCTCAACGAGGTAGTAGACGTTCGTTCCAGCGGAGTGGACCCTGCCCAAATCAAAGACAAAGTTACCTTCAGCGTCGTTCGTGGCCCCATCGTCATCGCCAACTATTGAACAGCCATTGAGCTGCAATTTGCCATCATCATTATTATTAAAGCTAGGGACACCACCGCTCTCGCCCGGCTCCAAGAGTTGGAACCTGAATTTTCCCGCATCATCCGCAGTAAGCGCGCGGCCTTCCAGTGCCTTAGTGCCGTTGAGCTTCATCTTGGGATACACGTTCACCTGCGTGGTGGAGCCAGCGATTACGTCGCCGTTGGTCATGACTCCGCCTCCGTGGATGTTGGAGCGGTTGCCCGTGATGAAGAGGGACGCAGCCGCAGTAGCAGCATCCTTATCATACTGAATCGGCTCAGATTTAAGGCCAATCATGTACTTAGCTTGGGCGCCCTCGTACTTGCCGATAGACGTTGGTGTTTTGTCGATCGTGCCCGACCAATTGGCAGCTCCACCACCAAGCATCTGTCCCGTTACGGCAGCGATATACGGCAGCGATTCAGCGTTAGCACTATCGCGAATAAGAAAAAGATCCTGGTGACCGGCTTTTTTAAAGTCTTCAGTTATTTCGCCGCCTTCGTGGTTAGGGCGCCAATCCGCGTCATCGTTCTTGTCGTGGGTGCCGCCCGATCGGTTATACCCACTACCGTCAGGTTTACCGTCATAATTACCGAAAATCGCGATGCCATTGGTATCGGTAATGGCAGTCTTACCAGTCGGGCAAGCGGCAAACCCGCCGCCAAAGCCACTGGCATGATTGTTGGTAATCAGCGCGTTATATATATTGAGGCTCGCCGGCTGAACGTTGTTGTCGCTGCTGCCCTGGACGAATACGCCACCGCCGCCCCAGTCGTTGGTGGTATTGGTCGTATTGTTAGTGATGTAGGCTTTCTTGCCGCTCACATTAAATTCGCCAACTGTAGGCGCAGCGATACGGATGCCGCCACCCTCTGAGTTTTGCGCCACATTGCTGGCGATGATTCCACCATAAAACGCAAACCCGGAAAGAGGTTTATTCCAAGCGCCAGCATAAACGCCGCCGCCAGCCTCGGCAGAGTAGTTGCCCGTGATGTAGCCGCCGCTAATAACCAGACCGCCTTTTTTCTGTCCCTGATTGTGGCTAAAGGCAGCAATGCCGCCACCACCGTGACAACCGTTACCTTTGTGTCCTTCATCGGTATAGAACTGATATTTGTTGTTAGTAATGTAACCATTCGTAATGGTCACCATAGAGTCCTCAGCACAAATTCCCGCGCCATAACCGACTTCATTATCATTTGTACCGTTACCGGAGATAATACCGCCAACCATGTTTACCGTAGAATTCAGGGCATAAACGCCGCCGCCACTGGGGGCATAGTTACCAGCGATTACGCCGTCAGAGATGTCAAGAGTTGAGTTCTCGACAGAAATACCCGCACCAGCGGCGCCCTCCGGACAATATCCGCCGCAGACATACCCGCCGTCCACGCTGATGGCCGAACTGCCCGCTGCGTACACCAAATTTTTGACACAGTTGTTTTTATCCTGCGTAATCATGCCGCTCTCAAGATTGAGGTGGCCACCGCTATTGATTACGATGAGCCTCAAGTCCTTTGAGCCTGAGCACGCCACGATGGCACCCTTGACATGAGCCTTATACGCCTTAAGAGTCTCGGTTGTACGGGTTCCGTTTGCGACCGATTCGGTTACGTAGTAGGTAAGGCCAGTCGGAATGCCATTGGAAGTATCGTATTCCATTAAAGCGAGATTGCCGCATTTATTTGTTTGAGAAGTCGTAGTCTCTGTCGCGGCAACTTGCTGACCGTCCTTGACAGTCAACGTTGCGCCGCCGGTTATGTTGAATAGGGGCTGGCTCTGACTTGTATACTTAATTTTGCAGCCATTTAAATCCAGCGTGATATTGCTGCCGTCCTTGTTAAGCGCGATTGTCTCGCCGGTCTCGACATCATTCATAAGCTTGAAGCTAGCAACACCGCTTGCATTTGCCAGTTTTTTCAAGTCGTCAGCTGTTCGTATTTCAGTGGATGCCGTTTTAGTCTGCCCGCCTTCCGCAGCCAGCATTACGGCATTGCCATCCGACAACTCGCCATCTTCGGCCTGCAGCTTACCTTCAGGCTGACCCTGCTCAACACCATTTGAAGGGTCGGCTTCGTCGCCCTCGGTCTCGTCACTATTCTGGTTTTCGGTATCCCCGTTGTTGGTGTTTTCTACATCAGTAGACTCAGTTGAGGAACCCCCCCATCACAGTTTCCTCGGTAGGAGCTGCCTGGGCATCGTTGGCAATGGCCTGCGAGATCGGGGGCATGACGAGCGACAGTGCCAGGCTCAAAACGGAGGCTCCGCACAAAACGCCTGCCAGTACACGGCGCGTCGCTTTTTTACTCTGCTTAGATTTGTCTGAATTCGCTTTCATCGATGTCTCCTCCCCAAGAGACCGCGATCTTGCTCTTTCACCATCAAACTTGGGCGCGCAACCTATAATTGCTCGCGCTCGATATGCATATTATTATTATTCTTTGTTTAACAACGCAAGCCTAACAATGTCAATTTTACTTCGCGTTGCCTTAACTTCTTAACAATTATTCAAACTATGCATTGTTTTTCGAGGGTTAAATTTCGGAAAGATGCTGGTAAACTCGTTAGCAAATCTAGATAAATGACACTTTATCATTGTTTGTACAACATTTTGTTTTAACCCGCTCAATCTGTGAACGGTCAAAATTGCGCCGTGAATGGCAGTATATCTACCTGCAAATATTAGTTTTGAGCTAATTGGTCAATTACTACACAACCAGTGTGTGCCGACATGTTCATACATCGACACTTGAATGACATCGCATGTTACCGGCTGCAAATCTCCTCGCTACAAAAAAGCGTTCCAACAATCGACTGTTGGAACGCTTGGAAAACCACCACAAAGGCGCTCTGCCCTCTTTGTGGCTGCCCCCAGGCGCTACAGAAGATGTTCCTCGATAAAGACCGCAATGCCGTCATTGTCGTTGCTGGCGGTTACAAAATCGGCGGCGGCGCGGGTGGCGGCGCTGCCGTTTGCCATGGCAACGCCCACGCCGGCGTCGGCCACCATGCAGGTGTCGTTATCGGCATCGCCAAACACGCAGATGTTCTGGAGCTCCATGTCGTTGAGCTCCGCCACGCGCACAAGGCCGCGAGTCTTGGACACGCGCGGATCCATGAATTCGTAGAGCCGCTGCGTGGTTTGCAGAGCTGCCGCCTTAACAGTGTCATCGGCAAACGTCGACGCCCGCTCAATCACCCGCGGCATTACCTCGGGTGCCATGGTAAACATCACCTTGGGCTGCGGCCCGCGCAAGAACTCGGCAAAATCGACCACCTGGTAGGGCACGCCGTCGACGCGCGACAGGTGCTCGACGCACGCATTGCTCTCGGGCACGTAGAACACGCCGTCTCGGGGGCAGACGGGCGTTGCCGGAAGGTCCGCCATGTGCTTGCAGATGCGCGCGATGGTCTCGCCCGGCAGCGGATAGCTCAGCTCGTTGATGTCGTGCGCACGGTCGATGACCTCGGCGCCACCGCAACCCACGAGCACGTCCACCAGGCCTTCGATGCCCCAGAGCTCGTACATGGCCTCGGTCGCGTGGGCGTCGCGCCCGGTGCACAGGCCAAAGAGCACACCGCGCTCGCGCAGGGCGCGGATCGCCGCCACGGTGCGCGGGGACACCGTGTGCTGGCTCGTGAGCAGTGTGCCGTCGATATCGCAGAACACGGCTTTGATGTGGCTGAAGGTAGTGTCCATGGGGGCCTTTCTGGGTTGTGCGGCGGTGTGGGGTATATTCGCAAACGGCGTACATGGTATACCAAGGCGCAGGCGCGGCCCGTTAAAGCAAAAACCACCACAAAGGTGCCTGGCTCCTTTGTGGTGGAAATGACGTTTGCGGGCCAAACCATCACAACATTCGATGTTTTTCGGCAAAATCGCGATTTTCATCGAATGTTGTGATGGTTTTACTGCCTTGCGGCACGATCAAAATGCCTGCGACCAAACAGCAGCAACGCCGCAGGGACCGCCGTCACGACCATGCCTGCCCCCACGAGTGTCCGTTGTACGCCAAATGTTGCCGCCAGCCACGGGGCAATCGCCAGAGGGGCCACACCAGCGAACATATTGCCAAAGCCCATGACCGAATTGACGCGACCAAGCTGCTCGAGCGGAGCCGTCGTCTGCACAATGGTGTTGTGGAGCGGGTTGACGACACCCCAAGCTATACCCAGGGCGATCTGGCCGACAAGGGCCACGCCCACGTACGGTGTCCCCACATAGAGCAGACTTCCCAGGCCCACGGACATAAGCGCCACGAGCAGCGTTTTAAGGTTGACCAGGTGCGGCGGCAAGCGGAGCGCGAGCACGGCACCCAGCACCGCGCCGACACCGCAGGCAGACGAGAGCCAGCCCATCCACTCAACGCCAACGTGCAGAACATCGCGATAGAAAAACGACTCGAGCGGATCGAAGGCACCGTAGCCAAAGTTCGAGAGGAAGATGATGCAAAACAGCAGGGCGAGAACGCTGTTGGTGAAGACTGTCTTGATGCTGGCTGCGAAGGTGGCACGGGAGGATGCGCTGGGGTTGGAGCTTTGTCCCGCACGCTCCCCTTCCTCTGCCGAATCGGCATCCGCATGCCCGGCGACATGGCTGGTCTGCGGCCTAAAGCCCCAACCGGCGACGAGCGCCAGCACGGTAAAGAGCATCATGAGCACAAACACCGCGCGCGACGACGCAGCCGCCGCGACAAAGCCGCCCAGCGTGGGGCCAACGATGATACTCACGTTTGAAAACATGGCGATGGCGGAGTTGATGTCTTTGAGCTCGACAGGATCGTCGGTGAGGTAGGCCGGATAGGACGTGGCGATGGGCTGGGCGAATCCCATCACAAAGCCCAGAAACACCGCGCCGAGCAGGACGATGCCGGTCGCGCTACCAAAAGCGATGATCGCCGTGCCAGTTGCGAGTGTGCCGACGATGCTCAGCAAGAAATGGCGGCGCGGACCCCATGCGTCGAGCGCCGCTCCACCCGCAAAGGATCCCAGGATCACGAAAACGTTCATGAACAGGACGGCCAGCGATGTCGCGACGACCGAAGCGTCGTCCGCATAGGTGAGCGTTCCGATGACGCCGATAAAATAACTGGTCTGAAACCCGGTGTAGACGAGAAAGCGCATCGCCACCAGGCGCTTGGCCTGCACGGACAGCGATGATTGAGGCTTTGAAAAAAGAGAGGCGAGCATGGAGACTCCTTGTTTCATACGAATACGGGCGGTGGGCATTCGCCACCGTCTATCAAATCAATCAGTCCGCATGAAACATTAAGGACGCATCAGGACCCTTCTCTCCTTTTTTCGCCCGTCATGAACTACTTGGTAGATTGTAAGGCATGTCCCACACATCTACCAAAGCAAAAACCACCACAAAGGTGCCTGGCCCCTTTGTGGTGGAAATGACGTTTGCCCAGATAAAACCTGCCAAAATAAACCTGTCCCTTTTTGGCATGTTATGGCAGCGCAGCGAGCCGGTTCCAAGTGCCCCAGGTCGCCCCGAAAGAGGAGCGACGCGTACTTTGGTACGCGAGCGACGGCTTGAGGGGCGAGATGGAGTGCTTGGGGCCGGCGCAGCGTCAAGCCTTAAAGGTGGTCTTGGATGAGATCGCAGATGGCTCGGGCGTCATTGATGTTGATGGCTCGGGTCGCGAAGCCGGCGTCGAAGGCCTGACGCGCCAGGGCTTCGTTGCAGGCAAGGGCCAGCGTGTGACCGTCGACCAGGTCGAGCGAGCTCTTGCCACGCAGACGGTCGACACCGGAGCGCGCGACCACGATGTTGTCGAAACCCTCGGTCTTGTAGCCCTCAATGATCACCACGTCGACATCGTTGTAGCGCGACAGCAGCTCGCGCGCGGGCATCTCGTCCTCCTCGCGTGTGTCGGCGTACTCCGCCCAGCGCGTGGCGCAGATGAGGCCCACGTGCTTGGATCCGGCCTGGTGATGGCGCCAGGTGTCCTTAGCGGGCACATCGATATCAAAGCCGTGATGCCCATGATGCTTGAGCGAGCCCACGCGCAGGCCGCGGCGGGTGAGCTCGGCGATAACCTTCTCGACGAGCGTGGTCTTGCCCGAGTTTTGGTAGCCGATAAACGCGATCGCAGGGACGGCTGGAGTGGGAGCTGCGGGTGCGACGGCGACGGGTGCGCTCGCGGGTGCGTCGCCCGCGGCCCCCACAGCCTCAACAGCAGCGGCCTGGCGCTCGGCGCGGTCCCACACACCCGAGCGGCCGCCTTCCTTGTGCAGCAGGCGAACGTCGACGATCTCCATGCCACGATCGACGGCCTTGCACATGTCATAGATCGTTAAGCACGCGGCACTCGCGCCGGTCAGGGCCTCCATCTCAATACCCGTCTTGCCCGTCACGCCAGCCGTAACCAGTACGTGAAAGCCAACTTGCCCGTCTGCGCGCGCCGGCGCCCAGCCCTCGGTCACGTCCTCGGCAGGCGTCCCCACCGGCGCGATAGGCTCGATATCGCACTTACTCTTGGTAATGAGCAACGGATGACACATGGGGATGATGTCACTCGTGCGTTTGATGGCCATGATGCCCGCAACGCGTGCGCAAGCGAGCACGTCGCCCTTTTTAGCGCCATCCTGCAGCACCATGGCCTGCGTCTCGGGGTGCATAAGAATCGTGCCCTCGGCGATGGCAATGCGATGGGTCTCGGCCTTGTCGGACACGTCGACCATGCGCACCTCGCCCTTGGCATCCACGTGCGTCAGCTCGTCGCGGCGGGCGTCGCGGGCGGGCTCGGCAGCAGTGCCGGCGGACGGCTGTACCGCCGCGGACCCAGCGGTGTTGCTGGCAGCAGCCGTGGCTTTATGGGCAGACATCGCGGCCCTGCGAGCGGCCTTGGTGGCATCGGCGTACCTGCTCTTGGCCATATGATCATCCTCCGATTTGGGACATAAATCGTTGCGTGCCCTCAATTATCGCGTGTTCCTGCGGTTTGTGGGCCACGGCATCGCGCCAAATCGAAAGTACCTGCATATCATCACCACGGCGCAACGCCTCGCGCACCGAATACTCGGCATCGCTGAACAGGCACGGACGCACGTTGCCATCGGCCGTCAGGCGCAGGCGGTTGCAGCTCGCGCAAAAATGGTTGGACATGGCGCTGATGAAGCCGACCGTTCCCGCCGCGCCCGGAAAGCGCCAATAGCGCGCGGGGCCCGCGCCGGCAGGAGCGTCGGTGATGTCAAGCGGTTCGAGCTCGCCCAGACCCATCGCGGCGGCCCCGGCATTGACGCGCGCCCGCAGCTCGTCGCTCGGCACGCTGTCGCTCGCATCCCACAACTCGGGGTTGAGCGTGGGTGCGTGAGGGTCCACGGCGCAATGCGAGCTCGTGCGCTCGTCGCCGATGGGCATGTATTCGATAAAGCGCAGGTGGATGGGGCGGTCGACGGTCAGTCGTGCGAGGGCCGCCACATCCTGGTTGAGCCGGCGCACAACAACGCAGTTGACCTTAACGGGCTCAAAGCCCCAAGCCAGCGCCGCGTCGATGCCAGCCATGGTCTGCTCGAGTCGACCCAGGCGCGTGATCTTTCCAAAGAGCGTAGGGTCGAGCGTGTCGAGCGAAATGTTGACGCGGTTAAGCCCCGCGTCCTTGAGCTGCGGCGCCAGCTTGGGCAGCAGGGCTCCGTTGGTGGTGAGCGAGATGTCCTCGATCCGCGGAATCGCGCGGATGTCGCGAATGAGCGGGATGATACGGCGGCTGACCAGCGGCTCGCCGCCCGTCAGGCGTACGCGGCGAATGCCCTCCCCCGCCACCAAGCGCACAAAGCGGGCGATTTCCTCGGCGCTGAGTAGCTCGTCGTGTGCACGGGGCGCCACGCCATCGGCCGGCATGCAGTAAATGCAGCGGAAATTGCACTTGTCGGTAACGGCAATGCGCAGGTAGTTGATATCGCGGCCAAAGCCGTCATGTTGCACGTGCCCGTCCACGCAGCCCTCCCCTCACGCGGCGTTTTATTCTTCGGAAAACATAATACCCCACGAGAGAATCATGCCGACACCCGTACGACAGGACAGGTCGCTTCGAGCAAAACGGACTTCCCAAGCCCATCCTCAACACACAGACCATCACAACATTCGATGCTTTTCCCGTTTTTGGCAAAAAACGTCGAATGTTGTGATGGTTTGCCTGCCCACGGCACCCCGTAGAAAGACCAAAGCGCCCCTAGAGGCCGCCGTCCCAGTGGCGAATCACGAATTCTCGAAGGTCGTTCTGCCGCTTTTGGAACGCTTCGCTTCGGTCGCACTTGAGGCCCATAGCGAGCGCAATGGCGTTCATCGCCCGGTGCAATTGCAGCTGATGGGCAAACTGAGTCCCGGTGAGGACGATCATCCTAAAGCCCAGCGCGCTCAGTACGGTCATACGCTCCGCATCCGACGCGCTGCGCTGTTTATCAAGATGGTCCGAGCCGTTGTATTCAATCCCCGTACCGCTCGCAGGCGCATATACGTCAATCTCGAAATACCCGGCCTTTGCGAGACACTTGAACTCGTTGGGAACATCGACCCGATGGTTGAGCTCGATCTTGGTGTATCCCAGCCCTCCCTGGGAACGTTTTGCTACGACCATGATTGCGGTGGCCGTCTCCATGGGCGACCGCGCGCCATCGTACACGCGCCTGAGCACGGCGGCCGCGCGTACAGCCCCCTGGCGAGATCGATTCTCATTGCAATAGGCAATCAAGTCGGCAACGGTATACCTCTGCCCCATCTCGACATAATCGTCCGTCGACAGATGATTCAAATGGTATCGGGCGCAGATTTCATAGCCATATTCCAGCTGCTCGGGCTCGCTCATCCACGAACCCGCTTGGACAAAGCACATGACCTCATCAACCACCAGAAGGTCCTCTGCCACCTCGATAAGATGGCCTGGAGGTACCGGCGCTCCAAACACGTGGCACCTAAATCCAGCCGGCGTCGAGCGCTCAAAATCGAAGTTGACGAGCGTATCGATATGATCGAGCTCTTCTCGTGGAATACCAAGCGAAACCAGATAGTCGGTAACGATCCCAACTGCCGTTGAAGCCCTCAGCCCCTTGGCATGGAGTCCCAATTTGGGCAGGCTCGCGGTCGGCTCCGCCTCGCTAGCAAGCGAGTCCTCATCGTATAGGCTGCTTGCTCGCGAGAGCGGCTCGGACGGGCGCGCCACGTTGTGGTACAGCCAGGCAGTCTTATGGGACAGGACGATCGGCAGGTCCATGAGCCCTCCAATGGAGTCGGATAACCAACCTTATTCCCCTGCCCACGGGTCCGCACACCTTCGTGCGCAAGAAAGCGATTCCACCCGGTCGAGTGGCAGAAAAACCATCACAACATTCGATGCTTTTCCCGTTTTTGGCAAAAAACGTCGAATGTTGTGATGGTTTGAGGCGAGGTGAGGGGCACGGAAGGGCCAAAGCATCGTGCTCGAACGGGTTAATCCAGCTCTTTTAAGCCATGCGCCAGTTGCCAGTACTCGCCGTGCTGGGCGAGCAACTCTTCGTGCGTGCCGCGCTCGATGATGCGGCCGTGTTCGAGGACCATGATGGCGTCGGCGTCGCGGACCGTGGACAGGCGGTGCGCGATCATAAACGTGGTGCGGCCGCGCATGATGCGGTCCATACCGCGCTCGATGAGCTTTTCGGTACGCGTATCGATGGAGCTCGTGGCCTCGTCCAGAATGAGCACCGGCGGGTCGGCGACGGCAACGCGCGCGATGGCGAGCAGCTGGCGCTGGCCCTGCGACAGGTTGGCGCCGTCCGCGGTCACGAGCGTGTCATAGCCCTGCGGCAGGCGGCGGATAAACGAGTCGGCGCAGGCTGCCTCGGCAGCGGCGCGCACCTCTTCGTCAGTCGCGTCGAGCTTGCCAAAGCGGATGTTCTGCGCAATGGTGCCGCTAAACAGGTGCGTGTCCTGCAGCACAATGCCGAGCGACCCGCGCAGGCTGGCCTTGGCAATGTGCTTGACGTCGATGCCGTCGTACGTGATCTCGCCGTCATCGACCTCGTAGAAGCGGTTGATGAGGTTGGTGATGGTCGTCTTACCGGCGCCTGTGGAGCCCACAAAGGCGATCTTTTGCCCCGGCTTGGCAAACAGGTTGAGGTCCGTGAGCACACGGGTGCCCGGCACGTAGGAAAAGTCCACGGCATGGAAGCGCACGTCGCCGGCAAGCGGGACCAAGCCGCACGTGAGCTCGGTACCGTCGGCAGCCACCACGCGGCCCGACTCATCAACGGCAGCCACATCATGCAGGTGCCCGTACGCGCCCACGCCCTGGCCCTCGGGAATCTTCCATGCCCACGCGGCGTCGCCCGTCTGCACCAGCTCCACGCAGCCCTCGTCCACCTCGGGCTTAAGGTCCATAGCCGCAAACAGGCGCTCGGCACCGGCCAACGCGTTGAGCAAGAAGTTGCCAAGCTGCGTAAACTGGTTGATGGGCATGGCCGCCTGGCGTACGAAGACCAGATAGCTCGCGAGCGCACCCACGTCGGCCAAGCCGTTGATGCAGAGCATGCCGCCCGCCACGGCGACGATGGCATAGTTGACGTAGCCAATCACCACGGTCATGGGCACCATCGAGTTGGCGTAGGCCTGCGCGGCACCACCGGTGCGGCGCAGCTCTTGGTTGCGCACGTCAAAACCCGCCACGTTGGCCTGCTCGTGATTAAAGACCTTGATGACCTTTTGGCCCGAGACCATCTCTTCGATATATCCGTCCAAATCGCCCAGCGATGCCTGCTGGGCGGCAAAGAAGCGCTTAGAGCGCGCGCCCGAGTAGCGCGCATACAGCACAATGGCCGCATCGCACACGAGCGTGATAATCGTGAGCTGCCAGTTAAGGATGATGAGCATGGCCGTGGTGCCCACAACCTGAATGGCGGCCTGAATCACGTTGGCAAAGCTGTTGTTGAGCGCCTCGGAGACAGTGTCGACATCGTTGGTGAAAAAGCTCATGATGTCGCCCGAGCGCGTGCTGTCGAAGTAGCTCAGCGGCAGCATCTGGATGTGCGCAAACAGGTCGCGGCGGATATCGGAGACCACGCGCTGGGCCGCGCGCACCATAATCTGCGAGTAGCCCAGAGCCGAGAGCACGCCCGCGGCGTAGATGGCAGCGGTAAAGATAACCTGCTTAGCGAGCAGTTCCTCGCCGCCCGTTGCCAAACCGTTGACGATGGGGCGCACCATGTAGGTACCGGCAAGGCTTGCGATGGCCGCAACAGAGGCAAGCACACCCACTGCGAGCAGCGAGAACTTGGCGTGGCCCATGTAGGAGAGCAGGCGGCGGAGCGTCTGCGCCAGATTGGCGGGACGGGCCTGAGCGGATGTCTTAGGCATGGCGCTCACCCCCTTCCGTGGCTTGAAGTGATCCGCTGGGGCCAGACGAAGACGGGGCATTTGCGCCGTCTGCGACGTCCGCATCCCCCGCAAACTCCATCTGCGAGGCATAAATCTCCTGGTAGATGTTGTCGCCCGCCAGCAGTTCCTCGTGCGTGCCCACGCCGTGGACACGACCGTCGTCCAACACCACAATGCGATCGGCATCCATGACGCTCGCGATGCGCTGGGCGATGATGAGCACGGTCGTATTGGGAATCCGAGCGATGTGCTCGCGAATCTTAGCGTCGGTCGCCATATCGACCGCGCTGGTTGAGTCATCAAAAATGAGCACGCGCGGATGCTTGAGCAGCGTGCGCGCAATGCACAGGCGTTGCTTCTGGCCGCCCGAAACACCGGCGCCGCCTTGGCCCAACTCGCCGTCCAGCCCGCCGATGCGATCCAGGAACTCGTCCACGCATGCCGCCCGGCAGGCCGCGAGGAGCTCATCGTCCGACGCCTGCGGATTGCCCCACTGCAGGTTCTCGCGCACGGTACCCGTAAACAGCACGTTCTTTTGCAGCACGATACCCACGGCGTCGCGCAAGGTAGCCAAGTCGTAGTCGCGCACGTCGTGTCCGCCCACAAGCACGGTGCCCTCGGTGGCGTCGTACAAGCGCGCAATCAGCTGCACAAGCGAACTCTTGCCCGAGCCCGTGCCGCCGAGCACGCCCACCGTGGAGCCTGCTTCAATGCAAAGGTCAATATGCTCGAGCACATCCTCGGCTGCATCCGCGCGGTATTTAAAGGAAACGTCGCGAAACTCGATGCTTCCGTCGGCCACCTCGTGCACGGCAGCGGCAGCGTCGGGCGCCTGGATAAGCGAACGCTCGTCGAGCACCCGCGAGGTGCGTTCCACGCTGGCAAGTGCGCGCGTGAGCAGCAAAAACACGTTGGAAATCATCATGAGCGAGTTCATGATCAGCAGCACATAGCTCATAAAGCCCGTGAGCGAGCCCACGCCGAGCTCGCCGGCAAGAATCATGCGCCCGCCGATCCACAGAATGGAAAGCGCCGCCACGTACATCGACAGCTGAAACACCGGCAGGTTGAGCACGGCGTTGCCAAAGGTCTTCGTCGCGGTGCGCGCAAGCTCGGTATTGACGGCATCGAACTTGGCCTCCTCGTGCTCGGCACGCACGTACGCCTTGACGGCGCGCACGGCGGTGAGGTCCTCCTGCACCACACCGTTGAGATGGTCCATCGAGGTCTGCAGCTGGCGGTAGAGCGGACTGACGCGATAGGTGATAACGCCCAGCACGATCGCCAGCACCGGCAGGATGATCGCGAAAACGGTGGCGAGCGGACGCGACAGCACCAGCGCATAGACCAAGCCGACGATGAGCGTCACGGGACCGCGCACCATGGGGCGAAAGCCATTGCCGATGGCATTTTGGATGACGGTGATATCGGTAGTCATGCGGGTGACGAGCGAGCTGGCGTCGTAGTTATCCAGATTGCCAAAAGCGAGCGTCTGGATCTTGCGGTACTCCGCCTCGCGCAAGTTAGCGCCCAGCCCCGAGGCGACGCGAGCAGACGTGCGTGCATAGCCCAAGCCAAGTACCAGCGAACATGCGGCGCATACCAACATATACGTGCCCTGCAACAGCATGTAGTTGATGTCGCCCGCGGGCACGCCCACATCGATGATATTTGCCATGATGACCGGGATAAACAGCTCGAGCGCCGTCTCGGCCGTCACAAAGAGCACGCCGAGCATGGCATCGCGGCGGTATGCCCCCAGATAGGAAAACAAAATCTTGAGATTGCGCACGCAGGTTCATCCCCCATCAAACGTTGTTCGCAAACCCACGTATTATGGCGCGCCGTGCGGCGGTGTCAAGTGCTCCGAAATCGATTTCTGCAAGGCTAGTGCAGGCGCCATGCTCACAGGGCGCATGTCCGTATTCAATTGGAAATGAACGCGTGCGTGACTTTTTCGCCCCGCCGCCAACACAAACCTTGACTCTACAATCGTTGTAGGGTTTTCACTACACTGGTACGTAAACAGACCAAGCCAGAAAGCCCCGCCCATGGAACACGACCTCACACGCGGCAATGTCCTTAAGACCATCGCGGTCTTTGCCCTGCCTTATATGCTCTCGTACTTTTTGCAGATGCTCTACGGCATGGCCGACCTGTACATGATGGGGCAGTTTAGCGGCGCCGCCGGCATCACCGCCGTGGGCAACGGCGCGCAGACGCTCTATATCATTACCGTGACGCTCGTGGGCCTGGCCATGGGAACGACGGTTATCGTCGGCCACGCCGTGGGTTCGCGTCGGTTTGACCGCGCCGAGACCGCCATCGGCAACACCATCACGCTCTTTATGGGTGTCTCGGTGGTGCTGGCCGCTGTCCTGCTCGCACTGTGTCCGCAGATCGTGGCGCTCATTGGCACGCCGGCCGAAGCGGTCGAAGGAACCGCCGCCTACCTGCGTATCTGCTTTATCGGCATTCCCTTTATCGCCGCGTACAACATCCTCTCGGCCATCTTTCGCGGCCTAGGCGATTCGCGCTCGCCCATGTACGTGATTGGCGTGGCATGCATCATCAATATCGCGCTTGATTATCTGTTTATCGGCCACATGAGGCTCGGCCCCGTGGGCGCGGCGCTCGGCACGGTAATCGCCCAGACGGCCAGCGTTGCCCTCGCGCTCGTGTGGCTCAAGAGCCGCCGCACGAACATCCACGTTAAGCGCAGCGACCTGCGCCCTCAGCCCGAGGTGCTCGGCAGCATTCTTAAGATCGGCGTGCCCGTGGCCGTGCAGGACGGCTGCATCCAGGTGGCGTTTATGTTCATCACCGTCATCGCCAACCACCGCGGTCTAGTCGACGCCGCCGCCGTGGGCCTGGTCGAAAAGATGATCAGCTTTTTGTTCATTGTGCCGAGTTCCATGGGCGCTACCGTCAGCGCACTCACGGCGCAAAACGCCGGCGCGGGCAAGGGCGACCGCGCGCGTCAGGTACTCAAGGACGCCATGACGATCTCGGTGGTGTACGGCTGCCTGATCACGGTGCTGATGTGGCTGGTGGCACCGGCGTTTATCGGCTTTTTTGCCAAGGACCCCGCGGTGGTCGCCGCCGGTACTGGCTATATGCACAGTTATATTTTCGACGCGATTTTTGCCGGCATCCACATTTGCTTTAGCGGCTTTTTCGCTGCATACGGCAAGAGCTACATCGGCTTTGCGCACAACGTGCTGGCCGTGGCGCTCATTCGCGTGCCCGGCGCCTGGCTGCTGTCGAATGCCTATTCTGACACGCTGTTCCCCATGGGCATCGCCTCGCCGTGCGGGTCAATTCTGTCGGCGGTCATTTGCGTGATTGCATTTACCGTACTCAACCGCCGCGGGGTTTTTGACAAGCTGGCGGCGTAGCGGGGCGACGCAAAATCGCCCTGATCGACGACATCATCAGCGACGGCCCAGCAACCTACGTGACGCAAGTCACGGTGCCGGTCTCTCTAGGCTAGACCGAGCCTCGCCTCTAACTCGGTCAACGCCTCAAAGGCATCGCGAGATGCACCCGCCGCGCGCTCGCGCTCGGCAACGCAAATTCGCATCATTAAGCGCTCTTTTGCCTGCACTTGGGAATGCCTCGCGCGCCCTTCCACCTGCGAGCAATTGCGATTCTCGATATCCATTACGCCTCCGGCACCTCACCAGTAGCTAAGATCCGCTCGAGTGCGTCCTCGTCCAGCACGGGTACGCCCAGCTGCTCGGCCTTGGTGAGCTTGGAGCCCGCTTTGGGGCCGGCGACCAGATAGCTCGTCTTCTTTGAAACACTGCCCGAGACCTTGGCGCCGAGCACCTTGAGCGCCGCGCCCGCCTCGTCGCGTGTGCGGTTGACGAGCGTGCCCGTGAGCACAAAGGTCAGACCCGCGAGCGGTTGAGCGTCGGCGAGCTCGCCGGCCACGCCTGCATCGGCCGCGGCTTGCGCGTGTGCGGCGCCCAAGTCAACCTCGAGCGACAGGCCCGCCTGGCGTAGGCGCTCCAGCACGGCAAGGTTCTCGGGCACAGCCAGGAACTGCTTGACGCTCGCCGCAATCTTGGGGCCGATGCCCTCGCACTCGGCGATGTCCTCTTCGCTCGCCAAGATGAGCTTGTCAATCGACAGGAATCGCTCGGCGATGACCTCGCCCACGCTTTTGCCCACGTGGCGGATGCCCAGGGCAAACAGCACGCGACCGAGTGGCTGGCTCTTGGACTTGTTGAGCTCGGTGATGATTTTCTCGGCCGTCTTGAGGCCCACCGGGATGGGATCGCCCTTCTTGACGCCCTTTTTGCTGTTGGAGCTGGCATAGGTGCGGCCCGTGTCCAGGCCTGCGATGTCGTCGACCGTGAGCTGGTAGAAGTCCGCGACATCGTGGATCAGGCCGGCAGCGATCATCTTGTCGACGATCTCGTCGCCCAGGCCATCGACGTCCATGCAGCCGCGGCTCACCCAGTGGAGCAAACGCTCCTTGAGCTGTGCGGGGCAGTCGATGGACACGCAGCGGTAGGCAACCTCGCCATCCTCGTGAACCACGGGGCTACCGCACACGGGGCAGACCTCGGGCATGTGCCAGTCGACCGAATCGGCCGGGCGCTTGTCGAGCACCGGGCCCACGACCTCGGGAATCACGTCGCCCGCCTTGTGCACGATGATGGTATCGCCCTCGCGCACGTTTTTGCGGCGGATCTCGTCGATGTTGTGCAGCGTGGCGCGCGCGATGGTGGAGCCGGCGACCGTCACCGGGTCGAACTCGGCGACCGGCGTGAGCACACCAGTGCGGCCCACCTGGATGCGAATCTCGCGCAGGATGGTCTGCTTTTCCTCGGGCGGGAACTTAAAGGCAATGGCCCAGCGCGGTGCGCGGGCGGTAAAGCCCAGGTCGAGCTGCTGCTGGAAGCTGTCGACCTTTACGACCACGCCGTCGATGTCGTAGTCCAAGTCGCCGCGATGCTCGAGGGCCTGGGCGCAGAACTCGTGGACCTCGGCCGGCGTGGCGCAGCGGGCCACGTTGGGGTTGACGCTAAAGCCGGCGCTACGCAGCCAGTCCAGAAACTCGCGCTGGCTGTGGACGTGCAGTGGGTCGGTATCGGCAATGGCATAGATAAAGGTGGCCAAGTCGCGACGCGCCGTGACCTTGGGGTCCTTTTGGCGCAGGGATCCTGCAGCAGCGTTGCGCGGGTTGGCAAAAGGGTCGCGGCCCTCGGCATCGGCCTCATCGTTCAGACGAACAAAGCTGCCCTTGGGCATATAGACCTCGCCACGTACTTCGATGGTACGCTCGCGGTCGGCGCCCATGTGGGCGAGCGCCGGCTCGGACAGGTGCATGGGCACATCCTTGATGGTACGCACGTTGAGCGACACGTCCTCGCCCGTTGTGCCATCGCCACGTGTGGCGGCGCGCACGAAGGTTCCGTTTTGGTAGGTAAGCGCCACGCCCAGGCCGTCGATCTTAAGCTCGCAGGTATAGGTGACGCTACCGGCACCGAGCGCATCCTCGGTACGCTGGAGCCACGCGTCGAGTTCGTCCAGATCCATGGCATCGTCCATGGAATACATGCGTGCCATATGCGTGACCGGCGTAAACTGCTCGC
Organism: Collinsella sp.; assembly: GCA_019414045.1. Lineage (GTDB taxonomy): Bacteria > Actinomycetota > Coriobacteriia > Coriobacteriales > Coriobacteriaceae > Collinsella. The sequence continues at coordinate 91,542 of DXMW01000030.1, forward strand.
TCACGTAGCCGCCCACGCGCTGGGTATAGCTGTCGGGCGTCACCAGATCGGGGTAGGCCGCCTCGATTTCCTGCAGCTCAACGAGCATTTTGTCAAAGGCAGCGTCCGTGATCTCGGGCGCGTCGAGCATGTAGTAGCGGTACGCGTGGTAATCGAGCTCGTGGCGCAGCTCGGCCGCGCGCGCTGCCGCCTGGGCACGGGCGTCGGTCGGTGCGGCGGCATCCGCGCTCGCGGGCGTTTCGGTATCGATGTCCACACCGTCACCAAACAGGCTCGATTGCTCCATAGCGGCACTCCTTCGCTCGATTTCAAACGGATACAAGAGTACCACCGGTCACCATGGCGCCGAATAACCCTTTCGAACCGCACCGAATCGGCAGCCGCCAGACTGGGGTGGATCGCGCGATTAAACCATGCCCTTGCCGTTTCTAAATGATCCGTTTTCCTCCGTCCCCAAGGAATCATCGCGAAAAGAGGGGGCTGCCCCGCGTTGGCGGGACAGCCCCCTCTGGCATCGGTATGTACAATACGACTCGTTAGAAACCCTGACCGTAGCCCTGGCCCTGGCCCTGCTGGCCGAGCAGCTCCTCCAGGTACTGGCGCAGCTGCTCATCGGTAATACCGCCGTTGCCAGTATCGGTTGCGCTGTCGTTCTGCTGCTGGTTCTGCAGCTCCTCGTCGGAGCCCAGCTCAACCGTGACCTTCTTCTCGTCCTTGCCGCGCATGAGCGTGATCTCGACCTTCTCGCCCACCTCGTGGCTGCGCAGCGCGATGATCAGGCCATCGGCGCTCGAAATCTCATCGTCGCCCAACTTGGTGATGACGTCGCCCTCCTGAATGCCGGCCTTGGCGGCAGGACCATCCTCAACGACGCTCGCCACATACGCGCCGCTATCGGTGCTCAACTTGTTGGTGCGGGCGTTAAGCGCATTGACGCTCGAAAGCGTAGCGCCCATGTACGGATGCACCGGCGCCTTACCGTCGATGATCTGGTCGGCAATGTTCTTGGCATAGTTAACGGGAATGGCAAAACCCACGCCCGAACTGGAGCCCGAGTAGCTCTCGATGAGCGAGTTGATGCCCACGAGCTCACCGTTGTCGTTGACGAGCGCACCGCCGGAGTTGCCCGGGTTGATGGCGGCATCGGTCTGGATCATGTTGGCATAGATGGTGTTACCGCTGGTAGAGCTCATGGCCGTGGAGCGATACAGCGCCGAGACGATGCCCGTGGAGACAGACTGCTCGTTGCCGAACGGCGAGCCGATCGCCATGACCCACTCGCCCACGTTGAGCTTGGAGGAATCACCAATCTCGATCGGCGTGAGCTTGGAGGCGTCGGCGTCCTTGAGCTTGATGACGGCCAGGTCGCTCGAGGCGTCGTTGCCCACGAACTCGGCCTCATAGGTGGTGCCGTCGTCCATGGTCACCACGTACTGGTCATAGCCATCGACCACATGGTTGTTGGTGAGGATGTGACCCTCGGTATCGAGCACCACGCCCGAGCCGACGCTGCCCGAGCTATCCGACTCGTCAGCAGACTGCGAAAGCGAGCCATTCTGGCTACCGCTCGAAGTAGCAGTGATGGAAACAACGGAGGGCAGAGCCTTGGCAGAGACGGCCTCGGCCAGTGTGGTGTCCTCGGAGTCGATCGTGATCTTTTGCGTCGACGAGCCAGATGCGCCCGCCGTCACGGCATTTTTGCCGCCACCGATATCGAGCGTACCGCTCATAATGAGCACAATGACCAGCAGGGCGCCACAGGCGCAACCGGCGAGTGCCGTAATAAAGATCGGCAGCTTTTTGGTCTTGGTCTTGACCACCGTATGCTTGTTCACGACCTGCGCACCGCCCAGCGGCTGGCCGGTCTGTGTGTCATAGGCCTGCACGTAGGGAATGTTGCTACCGGCAGGCGTCGACTCCACCTGCACGCGCGGCTGCTGCTGAGTCTCGCCGGCATTGCCAACATCCTGGGGACGCTGGGAATCGTTCTCGCTCATAGCTGCGATCCTTTCGTCAAATAACCAAAGGCCCGCCAAACACGTGGCGGGCCATCATTGTTCACGTTGAGTTGTACCCCAATATGCGGGCGTACGTGTACGAGAACGCAATCTTTTAGGAAGGCTTAAGTTCTGCTGCAAACTCGAAAGAAGCCCGCACCTGCGTCAAAACCACCACAAAGGTGTCTGTCCCCTTTGTGGTGGAAATCTAGTCCTTAAACAGATAGCCCACGCCGCGGACGGTGGTGATGTGCGCCGCGATCTGCGGGCCCACTTTGGAGCGGATGCGTCGGATGTGCACGTCGACGGTGCGCGTGCCGCCGCAGTACTCAAAGCCCCACACGCGGTGCAGCAGCACCTCGCGGCTGTAGGCACGGTTGGGGTGCGTCGCCAAAAAACTCAGCAGCGAGTACTCCATCAGCGTCAGGTCGATAGGCTCGTTATCGAGTGTCACCTGGTAGGTAGCCAGGTTAATCTCGAGGTTATCGATGTTGAGCACATCGTCAGCGGTAACGGTCTCCTCCTCGCCCATCAGGCGCTGCGCGCGAGCCTTGAGCTCGTTGGGCGTCGCCGTGGGGCATACAAAGTCGGCATGCGCGTGATTCGGCAGGCGCAGGGTGCCGAGCGCCTCGTCGTCGACGATCACCAGCATGGGAACGCCGCCGCGGTCGTCAAGCCACTTGGCAATCTGATCGATGCGGTCGCTGCGGATGCCATCGGAATCGAGAATCAGCAGGTCAAAGTCGTGCGCCGCGGTCGGCGAATCGGGGGTTGCCAGGCTCACCTCGACACCCAGGGTAGTCGTCAAGCTGCGGGCAAACTCGTGGAAGCGCGTCGTGCGCGCCATGAACAGGGCACTCTTTTCGGACATATCGGCCTCCAAAGAAATGAGCTCAATCGTACTGGAACAAGCCAGCGCGATTAGGAGTTCGCCAGGTAGTGCTTGATCTCCCACTCGGTGATCGTAGACTCAAACTTATGCCACTCGTCGCGCTTCTTTTTGAGGAAGAAGCTGTGGATGTGCTCGCCGAGGGCATCCTTCATAAACTGCGAGTCCTCAAACACGTCGAGCGCCTCTTTGAGCGAGCGCGGCAGCGGCGCGTAGCCGGCCTCGACCATCTGACGGTCGGTAAGCTTGAGCGTCTCGGCCGTGGCCTCGGGCGGGAGTTCCAGCTTGCGCTCGATGCCGTCCAGACCAGCCGCCAGCGTGACGGCGTTGACCAGGTACGGGTTGGCCATGGGGTCGGGACTGCGCAGCTCGATGCGCGTGGACAGCGGCTTGCCGGGCTTGTAGACCGGGATGCGGACCATACTCGCGCGGTTGCGCAGGCCCCACGTGGCGTACTGCGGCACGGAGTCGCCACCCGTGGTGATGCGCTTGTACGAGTTGACCGTGGGGTTGGTGATGGCGCTGATCTCGCGGGCATGCGCCAGAATACCGGCCATATAGTGCTTGGCGACGTCGGAGAGATGGTACTTCTCGTCGTCCTCGCCCCAAAACACGTTGTTGCCGTCGTGGTCGAATAGCGACTGGCACAGGAACATAGCGCTGCCGTCCTCGCCCGCCAACGGCTTGGGCATAAAGGAGGCGTGGCAACCGCTCTCGTAGGCCTGCTGCTTAATGATGAGTTTGGCCGTGGTGATGGCGTCGGACATGCTCAGGGCCTCGGCGTGGCGCAGGCTCATGCCGTGCTGCGAGCGACCGGCGGCGTGGAAGGTGTACTCCACGGGCACGGACATCTTCTCGAGTGTGAGGACCGTGTTGCGGCGCAGGTCGCGGGCTGCGTCACTCACCGAAAGATCGAAGTAGCCCACGTTGTCGAGCGGCTCGGGGGTGTGCTCGTCGGGGAAGTAATAGTACTCCAGCTCGGCACCCACATTGAGCAGGTAGCCGGCCTTCTCGGCCTTGCGGAACATGCGGCGCAGGGCATCGCGCGGGTCGCCGGCAAACGGCTTGCGATCGGGAGTGCACACGTCGCAGAAAACGCGTGCAACGCCGTTATGGCTCGGGCGCCACGGCAAAATCTGGAAGGTCGAAGCATCGGGAAACGCCAGCATGTCGGCTTCCTCGGGTGTGGCAAAGCCCTCGATGGCGGAGCCGTCAAAGCCAATACCCTCCTCAAAAGCGACCTCGAGGTCCTCGGGGCTAATGGCAAAGTTCTTGAGGCGGCCGAGAATGTCGACAAACCACAGACGCACAAAGCGGATGTCACGCTGCTCTACGGAGCGGAGTACGTAATCGATGTTCTGCTGGTTCATGTCGCTCCCCTTTCTTTCGGGCGGGTTTCGACTGGTCTATATCGCAGATACTATCGCAGAAAAATGTTTCCGCAGGGTTAAAGCGTATCAAGCGCTCAAAAAACGTGTGCGAACAGGCAGTTGCGAACGAGTAGTTAGCGCGAGGTCGAAGCGCGGTGTTCGATTTGGCCGGGGACCTCGATGCGCTTGGGGGCGAGCTTTGCTGCATCGCCCACCGTAGTGGTAACGACGTCGATGCGCTCGGACAGGCGCTCGACTACGCGCTCGGCAATGGTAAGGGTGTCTTGCGCGGCCGTGGTCACACCGCCAAAGAGCACGTGGTTCCAGGGATAGTCGTCAAACGTTGCGATCTTGAGACCCGCCGGCAACGAGGGCCCCAGCTGGGCCAGCGCCTCGGTCAGGCGCAGGAAAACCAGACCGTTGACGGCAATGAGGCCGAGCTTTTTACCCGCATAGCCGCGGATGGTCTCGTCCAGGCGACTGACACCCTCGACACCACCGTCCGCCAAGGTGACGACCTCGCCGGCCAGGCCGCGGCGCGAGAGCTCATCGGCAAACGCCTCGGCGCGTTCGCGACGCACGGGGCTGTCGTCGCTTGCCTCGGTGAGCAGGCACAGGCGCTCGCTGCCCGCAGAGGCCAAGGCGTCTACCAGGCCGGCGACCAGCTCACGGTTGTTGGAGGTCACCAGATCGACACCGCCGTCGGCAACATCGCGGTCGAGCAGCACGACGGGCAGGCGTCCCGCAGCCGCGGCGATCGCCTTGTCGTTGCCTCCGCAGGTATTGACGACCAGACCGTCCACGCCGGCATCGATAAGTCTGGTGAGCGACTCTGCTTCCTTGGCGGAATCATTGCCGCTAATGGCAGTCATAAGCGAGCAGCCGCGCGCGGCGGCACTAGCGGAAAGCCCTTCGAGCATGGCGCTGGAGAACGGGTTGGCGATGTCGGCCAAGATCACGCCGATGAGGTTGGTACGCGAGCTGCGCAGATTGCGCGCGGCGGCACGTGGACGATAGCCGGTGCGCTCGATAACCGCCGCGATGCGCGCGCGAGTTTCCTCGGTCATCTGCCCGGGGCGGTTGTTGAGATAGCGCGAGACCGTGGCCGGGCTCACGCCCGCCTCGGCGGCAATGTCCTTGATTCTCATCTGCGCCATAGCGCACCCCGTTTCCCCATTGTCGGCAGTCTGAGCCATTTTAGGCATTTTTAATAATTTCGGTTGCAAAACGCTGTAGGTGAGCAGCATCGTTTTGCGTCTCGAGCAGATGCGATGATGGGCTAGATAGACGAGTCTTTGGACAGCTCGAAATAGTCGGGATACAAGGCGATAACCGGGCCCTGTTCTTCGGGCATCAGGTGCAGGTGTATCTCTGCCAGATAGCTCGCCGCGTCGGTATCGCCCCTCTTAATGGCCTCGAGAATCCGGCGATGCTGTCGACGAATCGGCTCCCAATCCAAATCCTGCGACACCATACGCAACCAGTTGTATCGCTCAAAATGCGTGTTGATGCTCTTCATCCAATCCCACAACATGTGACGACCGGCAATCACAAAACACGTCTCATGGAACAGGTTGTCCAGATCGAAAAAGCGACGCGTTTCGCTATGGTCGAGCGACTCAGACTCGGCAAGAATCTGCCCGAGCCGATGCTTTTGCTCGGGCGTGGCGGCAGAGCAGCATTTAATGAGCACACTTCTCTCGAGTTTCTCGCGCAAGAAACAAGCGTTCTCGGCGCGCTCCATGCTGATCTTAGAGACGTAGGTGCCGCTCTTGGGACGCGTTTCCACCAGCTCCTGCTCGCGCAGACGCACAAAGGACTCGCGAATGGGCGTTCGCCCGATTCCCGTCTCTTTTTCCAGGCCAATCGCCGAAAGACGCGTGCCGGGCTTGAGCTCGGCATAGATGATCTTGGAGCGCAATGCGCTGTATGCCTGATCTTGCAGGCTCTGATAATGCTGGTGTTGTTCCATAAAGCTAAAGCCCTCGGATGAAGCTCACGGTTTGTCGAATACCACGTAATACTATCGCATCCCCCATTCCCTCAGTTGAGGTGAAATAGGACGCGCTCGCGTCGCCAGCACCGCAAGAGCAAGCGGCGGCATCCCGAAACCCGGGACACCACCGCTGTTTTGCTATCGGATGGCGCAGAGACGCCTCTCCTCGTGCACCAAGGGGCTGACTAGAGTTCGCAGGCCACCTTGTAGCCGTCGCCGATGGCGTCGCGGATGTTGCCGCACTTCTGGGCATCGCCCAGCACGTGGGTGGAGACACCAGCAGCGGCAAGGTCGTCGGCAAGCTTGGTATTGGGACGATAGCCCATGGCAAGCACCAGCGTATCGGCATCGGCGATGGTGTGGATCTGGCCATCCTTTTCGTACGAGATGGTGTCCTCGGTGATCTCGGTCACCTTGGCCTCGGTCAGCACGTGAACGCCCTTGGAGAGCATGCGCGTGATGAGCACCGCGCGACCGGCGCCGCCCTCGTTAGCGGCAAGCGTCTTGGTCATCTCGATAACGGTGACATCGCGATTGGCCGGCGACAGGTCGTTGACCAACGGGGCCAGGTAATCGGCCGTCTCGCAGCCGACGGTGCCGCCGCCCACGATGACAATCTTCTTGCCCGGGAAAGCCTTGCCGCCCAGCAGGTCGTCGGCCGTCATAACCTGCTTAAAGCCCTGCATAAAGGCCGGAGCGATGGGCTCAGCGCCATAAGCCAGGACAACCTCGTAACCCGCGTAGTCGCGCTGAATGTCCTCGGCCGAGAGCTCGGTGCCAAAGACGCACGTGACGCCTGCCTCGGCCAAGCGACGGTACTGATACTTGATCACACGCGTGAGCTCCTGCTTTGCCGGCGGAACGGCCGCAATGCGCATCTCGCCGCCCGGCTCGTCCTGCTTATCCACGAGCACTACGTTGTGGCCACGCTTGGCGGCAATGTAGGCTGCCTCCATACCCGCAGGACCAGCACCCACGACCAGAACGTTCTTGGCCTCTGCGGCAGGCTCGTAGCCGGCCTCGTCGCGCTCCACGTCCGGGTTGACGGTGCAGGAGATACGCTTGCCGAACATAATGCCGTTCAGGCAGCGCAGGCAGCCGATGCAGGGACGGATCTCGTCGGCGTTGCCGGCAGCCGCTTTGTTGCAGAACTCGGCATCGCACAGATTGGCACGGCCCATCATGCAGATGTCGGCAGCACCGTCCTCGATCAGCTCCTCGGCAATCCATGCCTCGTTGATGCGGCCGACCGTGGCAACGGGAATATTCACATGCTTTTTGATCTCGCGCGAGCAGGCGGCGTGCGAGGCCTGCTGCGTACCGGCGGCGGGAATGGCGGAGCCGCGCTTGATGGTAGTGCCGCCCGACACGTGGATCATGTCGACGCCGGCCTTCTCCAAGCGGCGCGAGACGTAGATCATGTCGTTGAGGGTCAGGCCGCCATCGGTGTACTCGTCGCCCGAGATACGGACGTCGATGATGAAGTCCTTGCCGCAGCGCTCGCGAATCTCGGCGATGACCTCGAGCAAGAAGCGCATGCGGGCGTCGAGCGAGCCGCCGTACTCGTCGGTACGCTTGTTGTAGAGCGGGGTCAAAAAGCCGCCGAGCATGCCGTGGGCGTGCGCCGCATGGACCTCGACGCCATCGACGCCGGCCTTCTGCATGCGCACGGCAGCGTCGCCAAACTGATGCGTGAGCTCGTGGATCTCGTCGACCGTGATGGGGCGCGGCGCCTCGCGGGCATAGGACGGCCCCACAAAGGACGGAGCGATCAGGCGCGGCGTACCCGGAATGTTAAAGGCCATGTAGGCGGGATGGAAGAGCTGCGGCATGATCTTGCAGCCATACTCGTGGACGGCCGCGGCGAGCTTTTCCCAGCCGGGGATAAACGTGTCGTCGTAGCAGCACATGTCGCCCGGCAGATAGGTATAGGTGGGCTCAACCGTTACGACCTCGGTGATGATCAGGCCCACGCCGCCCTTGGCACGGGCGCGGTAATGGTCGACCAGATCGTCGGTCACATAGCCGTGGTCGGCCAGGTTGGTGGACACCGGCGGCATAAAGACGCGGTTCTTGACCTCGGTCGTACCGACCTTGATCGGGCTAAAGAGCATCGGGTAGGAGGAGGACTCCATGCAGGCTTCCTTTCGTTTGAGCCGCTCGGCGGCAGTTACTAACGTACTTATCGTATCAGCAACCGCGCAGCACCCAACCGCACGCGCTTCTCCAACTTCTGCTCTACCCAAAAAAAGTTGCGGTGGAATACGGAGTAGATAAGGCCTTTGACAGCCAAAACGGTCCGTATTTCACCGCAATTGATGGGCGGGATGGAGTTAGAGGCCCAGGTAGGCAATCATGCCCTCATCCGCCACCCCCTCACCTACAGCGCGCCGTCCAGCATAAGGTTCACCTTGAGCACGTTGACCGTGGGCTCGCCGAAGACGCCCAGGAATCGGCCCTTGGTGCACTGGGCGATGATGTCGCGCACCTCGCCTTCGCTCTTGCCCGTGGCCTTCGCCAGGCGCGGTACCTGGTACTCGGCGGCATCGGGGGAGATCTCGGGGTCGAGCCCTGAGCCGGAACACGTCACCAGGTCGACGGGCACGGCATCCATGCCGGCGTCGGGGTTGGAGGCGCGAATCTTCTCGACGCGCGCGTCCACAAGCTGCCGGTACTCCTCACTCGCCGGAGACAGGTTGGACGGGGCACCATACGCCATGGGCTCGCCGTCTTCGCCTTCGACAATTGACACGTTCTGGATACGACCCCACATGTGGGCTTCGTCATCGAAGTTCTGGCCGATGAGCTCGGAACCCACAACCTTGCCGTCGACCTTGATGAGCGAACCGTTCGCCTGATACGGGAATGCAACCTGAACGATGCCGGTCACGACGAGCGTGTATCCCAGGCCGCAGACGATGGTAAACAACGCGAACACGCCAAGTGCGCGCGGTGCGATACCTTTGAACATACAAACCTCCGTCTACATCATGCCAATGCCGAACAAGGCCAGCAGCATGTCGATAATCTTGATGAATACGAACGGCGCCACGATACCGCCCAGACCCCACACCAGCAGGTTGTGGGTCAGCAGCTGTCCGGACGGGACCTCGCGGTACTTAACGCCCTTGAGAGCCGCCGGAATTAGCGCGACGATGACCAGCGCGTTGTAGATGATGGCGGACAGCACGGCCGTCAACGGGTTGGTGAGGCCCAGGATGTTGAGGGCGCCCAGTCCCGAATAGATCGGCGAGAACAGGGCCGGGATGATAGCGAAGTACTTCGCCACGTCGTTGGCCACCGAGAAGGTCGTGAGCGAGCCGCGGGTCATGAGCAGCTGCTTGCCAATACGCACGACCTCGATGAGCTTGGTGGGGCTGGAGTCGAGGTCGACCATGTTACCGGCCTCCTTGGCAGCCTGGGTGCCCGTGTTCATGGCCACGGCGACGTCGGCCTGGGCCAGAGCGGGCGCGTCGTTGGTGCCGTCGCCGGTCATGGCGACCAGGTGGCCCTCACGCTGGAACTCGCGGATCTTCTCGAGCTTGCCTTCAGGGGTGGCCTCGGCCAGGAAGTCGTCAACGCCGGCCTCGGCGGCGATTGCCGCGGCGGTGAGCGGATTGTCGCCCGTCACCATGATGGTCTTGATGCCCATGCGGCGCAGGTCGGCGAACTTCTCCTTAACGCCGGACTTGATGATGTCCTTGAGGTACACAACGCCCAGCACGCGGCAGTTCTTGGTCACGACCAGCGGGGTGCCGCCGGCCTTGGCGATGCGCTCGACGGCCTCGTCGCACTCCTGGGAGAACACGCCGCCGGCTGCCTCCACATAGGTGCGCACGGAATCGGCAGCGCCCTTGCGGATCTCATTGCCCTCGTAGTTCACGCCGGACATACGCGTTGCCGCGGTGAACGGGATGAACTCCATACCCTTATCCTCGAGCGTGCGGCCGCGCAGACCGAACTGCTCCTTGGCGAGCACGACGATGGAACGGCCCTCGGGGGTCTCGTCGGCCAGCGAGGAAAGCTGGGCGGCATCGGCCAGCTCCGCGGGATCGACGCCGTCGACCGGGATGAACTCGGCGGCTTGGCGGTTACCCAGGGTGATGGTGCCGGTCTTGTCGAGCATGAGGATGTCGACGTCGCCGGCGGCCTCGATGGCGCGGCCGGACATGGCCAGCACGTTGGCCTCGTTCAGACGGCTCATGCCGGCGATGCCGATGGCGGACAGAAGGGCGCCGATGGTAGTGGGAGCCAGGCACACGAGCAGCGCCACGAGCGTGGTCACGGCCGTGGGGTTGACTATGTCGTTAAGACCGACCGAGAAGCAGGAGTAACAATACAGGGCCAGCGTGACCAGGATAAAGACGATGGAGAGGGCCACCAGGAAGATCTCCAGAGCGATCTCGTTAGGGGTCTTCTTGCGCACGGCACCCTCGACCATCGCGATCATCTTGTCCAGGAAGCTCTGGCCGGGCTCACTGGAGATCTTGACGATAATCCAGTCGGACAGCACCGTGGTACCGCCGGTAACGGCAGAGCGGTCGCCGCCGGCCTCGCGGACCACGGGGGCGGACTCGCCGGTGATGGCGGACTCGTCAACGGAGGCAGCGCCCTCGATGACGTCGCCGTCGCCGGGAATCTGCTCGCCGGCGCGTACGATCACCAGGTCGCCGCGCGTGAGCTCGGTGCCGGGAACGACGGTGAAGTGCTCCTTGTCCTCAACGGACTCGATGCGATGGGCCTCGACATCCTTCTTGGCCGCACGCAGGGAATCGGCCTGAGCCTTACCGCGGCCCTCGGCAAGCGCCTCGGCGAAGTTCGAGAACAGGTCGGTGAGCCACAGGATGACCGCGATGGCGACCACATAGTAGGTGGGCACACCCGCGTCCTGCACACCGAAAATGGAAGCGACGGCCAGGACGGAGGTCATGACGGCTGAAAGCCACACCAGGAACATGACCGGGTTTTGAATCTGGACGCGAGGGTCCAGCTTGGCAAACGAGTCGCGGACCGCGCGGCCCATCATGTCTTTTTGCATAGTCATAAATCTGCGCCCTCCTTTACGCAATCATCTGGAAGAACTCGGCAACGGGGCCAAGCGCCAGGGCCGGGAAGAAGCTCAGGGCACCGATCAGCAGAACGATGAACACGAGCAGGAATACGAACATGCCGTTGGTGGTAGACAGGGTACCGGCGCTCTCGGCGACCTTACCCTTCTTGGCCAGCGAGCCGGCGATAGCCAGCGTACCGATGATGGGCATGAAGCGGGCGAACAGCATCTCGAGGCCGAGCATGACGTTGATCCAGGGAATGTTGCAGTTCATACCTGCAAACGCCGAGCCGTTGTTGCCGCCGCATGAGGTGAAGGCATACAGCACCTCGGAGAAGCCATGCGCCCCGCCGTTGGAGAGCTGGTCGGCAAGACCGGGCACCATGCAGGCGATGGCCGAGCACACCAGAATGGCAAACGGAGTTGCCAGGCACAGGACAACTGCCCAGCGCATCTCGCCCGGCTCGATCTTCTTGCCCAGGAACTCGGGCGTGCGGCCGACCATAAGGCCGGCGATGAACACTGTGAGGATGGCGAAGCCGATCATGCCGTACAGGCCGCAGCCCACGCCGCCGAAGACGACCTCGCCCAGAGCCATCTGGAGCATCTGGACAAAACCGCCCAGCGGGGTGTAGGAGTCGTGCATGGAGTTAACCGAGCCGTTGGAAGCGGCGGTGGTGTAAGCCGACCACGTGGAGGAGGTGGCGATACCGAAGCGGCTCTCCTTGCCCTCCATGTTGCCGCCGGCCTGGCCGTCGGTCATCTCGATATTGACCGCTCCGCCATCGGCCAGCTGCGGGGTGCCCGCATGCTCGTTAACGGCGATGATGCCGGTAAAGACCACGAGCAGGATAAGCATCGCCGCGAAGATGGCCTTGCCCTGCTTGGTGTTCTTGACGCCGATACCGAAGGTGAAGCAGCAGGCGGCCGGGATCAGCAGCAGGCTGGTCATCTCGATGATGTTGGTGAAGGCACTGGGGTTCTCATACGGATGGGCTGAGTTCACGCCGAAGAAGCCGCCGCCGTTGGTGCCGGACTGCTTGATGGCGACCTGAGGAGCCGCGGGACCCTGGGGCAGGAACTGCTCGGTGACCACGCGCGCACCCTCGACAACCTTGCCGTCGACCTTGACCGTATCGCCCTCGATCTGGGCGCCGTCGATGACGCTCCAGCCGCCGTCTGCATTAGGCTGGACAGCGACGGGCTCTACGAGCTCAGCCTTCTGAGCCGGCTGGAAGTTGGAGATGACGCCACCGGCAGCCAGGCAGATGCCGAACACGAGGTTCAGCGGGATGAGCACATACAGGACGGTGCGGGTGAGGTCGACCCAGAAGGAACCCAGACCCTGCTCCTTGACCTGACGGAAGCCGCGGATCAGCGCGAACATGACCGCAATACCGGTGCCGGCGGACAAGAAGTTCTGCACGGTGAGGCCCATGAACTGCACAAGGTAGGACAGGGTGGTCTCACCGGAATAGGATTGCCAATTGGTGTTGGTTATGAAGGAAGCGGCCGTATTGAACGACAGGTCCCATGACACACCCGGCAGGTGCTGGGGATTGCCTGGCAAGAAGGGCTGAAGCGCTTGGAGTGCCACAAGGGCCACGAGGCCGATCCCCGAAAAGACCAGCACGCTCGCCAGATAGCGCCTACACCCCATCTGCTCTGCCGCGTCGATGCGAAGCAGACGATAGACGCCACGCTCCACAGGAGCAATCACAGGCGACAGGAACGTATGCTCGCCATCCATGATATGGGCCATGAACCGACCGAGCGGAACGGCCAGGACGACGAGCACGGCAAAGTACAAGATGTACTGAATCGCAGCGTCCATAGTTTACGAATCACTCCTCATCAGAATGTAGATGTAATAGATAAGGAGTCCGATGCAGACGACTCCGATAATGGGAATGAGGATGTCCATTACCGCCCCTTTCACGCGCGGTCCGATGTCTCGGACGCCTGCTCCCGCAAGCGCCTGGGGACAGTAAACGCTTCTAGAGATTAAAGAGGCGTGAGGGCCGGGGCTCACGACCTTAAGATGCCGTAAAGATGCAGGTAGAAAGCACTATTGCGGCTGCAGTGCGCCTATACTCGACCTCGCGAGCATACAGTGGCGTCCTCACCGCGTATGCACGCATGGACAACGTTTCAGAAAGGCTACGCTATGCAGCGCGACGCATCGGACACTCGCGTCAATCCAGACCTCATCCTCAAGGCAATTGAGAAAGACGAGGTCGCCGATGACGCCCGAACCAGCCGGGGACACCTCAAGATTTTCTTTGGCTACGCTGCTGGTGCAGGCAAAACCTATGCGATGCTTCAAGCCGCCCACGCCGCCAAGCGGCGAGGTGTCGACGTCGTCGCGGGATACATCGAGCCGCACGAACGTCCGGCAACTGCCCATCTTGCACAAGGGCTTGAGAACGTGCCCTGTAAACTCATCGAGCACAACGGCATTGCGCTCAGCGAGTTCGATCTAGATGCGGCTATCGAACGCGCCCCTCAGCTCATCCTTGTCGACGAGCTCGCCCATACGAATGCGCCGGGGTCTCGCCACGACAAACGCTATCAAGACGTCGAGGAACTTCTACATGCAGGCATCGACGTCTATACGACCGTAAACGTTCAGCATATCGAGAGCCTAAACGACATGGTTGCATCCATCACCGGCGTTGTCGTGAGCGAACGAATCCCCGACCGTATCTTCGATGATGCCGACCAGGTCGAGCTCGTCGACATAGAGCCCGAAGACCTACTTGAGCGCCTTCGCGCCGGCCTCGTCTACCGTCCCGCACAAGCCGACCGAGCGCAACAGCATTTTTTTACCGTCGAAAACCTCACCGCACTCCGAGAAATCGCGCTGCGCCGCTGCGCCGATCGCACCGGCCACCTCACAGACGCCGCACGCGTGCTGGGAAACCGTGACTACTACACCAAGGAGCGTATCTTAGTCTGTGTCTCCCCGGCGCCGACCAATCCCCGCATCGTCCGTGCCGCCGCACGCATGGCGAAAGCGTTTCGCAGCGAGCTCGTCGCCCTGTTCGTAGAAAGCCCGCGCACGCAAGCCATGAGCGATGATGAGCGCGCCAAGCTTGCAGCCAATATCGCCCTAGCCGAGCAGCTCGGAGCACATATGGAAACCGTCTATGGCGACGACGTCGCGTTTCAGATCTCCGAGTTCGCGCGCCTGTCGGGTATTTCGAAGATCGTCATGGGGCGCACGGGCGAGCACAGCAGCGTCCGTCAGGCCCTCTTTGGCCGCAAATCTCTCGTAGAACAGCTCATAACATTCGCCCCGAACCTCGACATTTACATCATTCCAGACCAGTCGACTCCGCCCTCCCGACCCAAAGGACGCCGCCATGCGCTCGCCCTGCAGCCGCCCAGCAGCCGTGACGTGCTTCGCACGCTGGCCCTCTCTCTTGTCGCCACGGCGATCGGCACGGCTTTCCGCCATCTGGGATTTGCCGATTCCAGCATCATATCCCTCTATATCCTCACGGCCCTGCTGACCGCCGTCACCACGACGGGGCGTATCTGCACGATCGTATCGAGCGTGCTCTCTGTAGTGCTTTACAACTTCTGCTTCGTCACGCCTCTGTTTTCGCTCGCCAGCTACGACCGAAGCTATCTGGTCACGTTCGGCATCATGTTCGCTACCGCTATGGTCGCCGGCGAGTTAACTGCGCGCATCGCCGACAATGCCCGCACCTCCGCCGAGAACGCATTCAAAACGCGCGTACTCCTCGAAACGAACCAGCTCTTACAGCAAGCCCATAGCGCGGAGGAGTGCGCCCGCGTCGCCATGAACCAACTCATCAAACTGCTAAAACTCGACGTGGTCTTCTACACCGCCGAACACGGCACGCTCGGCAAGACGCTCTATGAGTCCGCTGGCACCGAAAACCGATCCGCGTCGCTGCTCACCGACTACGAGCGCGCCGTTGCAACCTGGACCTACACCAACAACAAGCGCGCGGGCGCAAGCACGCGGACCCTGCCTGAGGCGCGCTGCCTCTACCTCGCGGTTCGCACCGGCGACAAGGTATTCGGTGTCATCGGCATCGACCTGGAGGGGCGCGAGATCGAAGCCTTCGAGCATTCGATCGTCCTATCTATCGTAGGCGAATGCGCCTTGGCGCTCGAAAGCGACCGGGCGGCGCAAGAGCGCGAAGAGGCTGCGGTCTTGGCGAAAAACGAGCAGCTGCGCGCCAACCTTTTGCGCTCCATCGGCCACGATTTGAGGACACCCCTCACGGCTATATCCGGATCTGCGGCAATCCTTCGGAAGAGCGACGAGAAGCTCAGCCTCGAACAACGCTGCGATCTTGCCGATGCCATCTACGACGACTCCCTCTGGCTTATCGATACCGTGGAGAACCTCCTCGCCATCACACGCGTCGAGGATGGCACCATTCGCCTCAACTTCACATCCGAGCTCATCGACGAGGTCATCGAGGCCGCCCTCAGCCATGTCGCCCAAGCATCGCATGGACGTACCGTCACCATCGAGCACACTGACGACATCCTGCTGGTACGCATCGACGTCCATCTCATCATGCAGGTGCTTACGAATCTCATCATGAACGCCTTCAAATACACGCCCGAGGACTCGACTGTCACCATCAGCGCACGTCGCGAGGGCGCGTTCGTCGTGGTGGACGTCGCAGACGATGGGCCGGGTGTGGCAGACTGCGACAAGCCTCATATCTTTGAGCGCTTCTTCACCTCACGCAATACGCGGCCCGTGGATTCGCGTCGAAGCATCGGCCTTGGGCTGTCGCTCTGCCGCTCCATCGTGGAGGCGCATGGCGGCGTCATCGAAGCTCGCGACAACCACCCCCATGGGGCCGTCTTCCGTTTTACCCTGCCCGCCGAGGAGATCGAGATTCATGAATAATGCCGCTAAGCCACGCATCCTCCTGGTCGAAGATGACCTGACCGTTCAAAACCTCGTTTCGACCGCGCTTGACCTCCACGGCTATGTCGTGAGCAAGGTTTGCAACGGCCAGGCCGCCATCATGGATGCGGTGTCGCACGGCCCCAGCCTCATCATGCTCGACCTCGGCCTTCCCGACATTGACGGTATCGAGGTCATCACGAAGATCCGAAGCTGGTCGGCAGTCCCCATTATCGTCATTTCGGCGCGCACCGAAGATTCCGACAAGATTGCAGCACTTGACGCAGGGGCAGACGACTACCTCACCAAGCCCTTTTCTGTGGATGAGTTGCTCGCGCGCGTCCGTGCGAATTTGAGGCGCTCCTCGATGGCGTCAAGCGAGTCGACAGAAGCGAGCACGTTCGACAACGGTCCGCTGCATATCGACTACGCCGCGGGATACGCGACGAAAGACGGACGCGAGCTCTCGCTCACCCCAACCGAGTACAAATTGCTCGTCCTTCTGGCGAAAAACGTCGACAAGGTGCTCACCCACACCTTCATCACCCGCGAGATATGGGGCACGAGCTGGGACAGCGATCTGGCGAGCCTGCGCGTGTTCATGCGCACCCTGCGCAAGAAGATCGAGGCAGACCCCTCTCACCCCAAGATGATTCAGACGCACATGGGTGTCGGGTACCGCATGCAGCGTCTCTAGCCCACCCCTCAAAAAAGTTGCGGTGGAATACGGAGTAGATAAGGCCTTTGACAGCCAAAACAGTCCGCATTTCACCGCAACTGATGAGCGGGGTGGAGTTAGAGGCCCAGGTAGCTGGTCATGCCCTCGACGGCGAGCTTGGCGCCGGCTACAGCATGGACCACAGTGAGCGGGCCGTTGACCACATAGTTAGCGATACCCCAAAATCACTCTTTAACTCACCGCGCTCGCCCCCATATGTGCAAAGCGCCCCGCGAACGGATACTCGCGAGGCGCCTGGATGCCTGGATGTCCGGGCCTTATTTGATCCCGCGGCCCAAGTCTTCGGCAATTTTGTCTACGCCCTTAAGTGCGGCGCAGGTCTTTTTGTTGGAGCAATGTCCCGTGCAAACGCCACCTTGAGCGCAGTCGGCGCAGGTGCCCTTGCGATAAATGCGCACGCACACGGCGACAAACGCAATGGCGATAACGGCCAGCACAACAATATCGATAGGTGCCATAGCAAGCCTCCTCTAGTTAACCATCACTTACTTTACCCCATTCTCAACCTACCAAAAAGGGACAGGTTTATTTTGGTCGGTTTTATCTGCGGAAACGTCACATCTCCCCCACCAAAAAGCCCGAGTGTCGCTGGGACACCCGGGCTCGTGAAAAGGGGCTAATCCTTATTCGGACTTAGGCGGAAACCGTGGCAGAAGCGGTGTTGGTCTCGTCCTCGTCGGTCCATGCATGCTTGGGCATGGGACGGAAGATCTGGAAGAGCATCGCAGCCAGCAGCACGATGGCCACAACCGTCCAGATACCAAACTGCCCAAGAACAAGCAGGTTATAGAACTGGTTGATGAACAGGCCGATGACCCAAGCAAAGGCACACTCGTAGCCGATGGCAATCGCGGTCCACTTACCGGAGTTCATCTGGTTACGGATGGTGCCGATAGCGGCAAAGCACGGAGCGCACAGCAGGTTGAAGGCACCAAAGGCGACGCAAGCGCCCATGGTCGGGAACATAGCCGCAAACGCGGTCCACAGGCTCGGGTCGGTCTCGCCGGCGTCGGCAACGGACAGCAGCGAGCCGGCGGTGGCGACAACGTTCTCCTTGGCAACGAGACCCGAGACGGTCAGTGCGGTGGCCTGCCAGGTGCTAAAGCCGAGCGGGGCGAAGATCCAAGCGACCAGGTTGCCGAACATGGCAAGCACGGAGTAATCCATGAACTCCTCGGGGATGCCCTCCATGGAAGGCAGGTAGCCAAAGGCGCCGTTGTAGCTACCAAAGTTGGAGAGGAACCAAACGACGACGGTGGACGCAAAGATGACCGTGCCGGCCTTCTTGATAAAGGCGAAGCAGCGCTCCCACACGTGCAGCGCCCAAGAGCGGATCGCCGGGAAGTGGTAGGCAGGAAGCTCCATAACAAACGGCGTCGGGCGGCCGGCGAAGAGCTTGGTCTTCTTGAGCATGAGGCCCGAGGCAATGACGGCAAAGACGCCCAGGAAGTAGAAGAGCGGGCTGATCCACGCAGCGGTGGTAGAAGAGTCGCCAATGATGGAACCCATAAGCAGGGCGATGATCGGCAGCTTGGCGCCGCAAGGGATGAACGTGGTGGTCATGACCGTCATGCGGCGGTCCTTCTCGTTCTCGATGGTCTTGGTAGCCATGACGCCGGGGACGCCGCAGCCCGAGGACACGAGCATGGGGATAAAGGACTTACCGGACAGGCCAAAGCGGCGGAACACGCGGTCCATGATGAAGGCGACGCGGGCCATGTAACCGCAGTCCTCCAAGAAAGACAGCATCACAAAGAGCAGGAACATCTGCGGGACGAAGCCCATGATGGCGCCGATGCCAGCCACGATGCCGTCGCAGACCAGCGAATCGACGAGGCCACCGTCCTCGGTACCGCCCGCCACGAGAGCGTCATGCACCGCGGTGGTGATACCCGGGACATAGGGGCCGTACTGTGCCGGGTCGACCGAGTCGGCGCTGTCGCCCGCAGCCTCAACAGCTGCGTCATAGGCGTCGCGACCCTGACCGAGCACGTACCAGCCGTCGGTGCCGAAGAGCTGGTCGTTGGTGAAGTCGGTCACCGTGCCGCCCAGGGTGGAAACGGCGATGTAGTACACGCAGAACATGATGACCACAAAGATCGGCAGGCCCAGGATACGGTTGGTAACCACGCGGTCGATCTTCTCGGAGGTGCTCATCTTGGCCGGAGCCTTGGTCATGCACTCGTCGATAATGTGGGCAATCACGCCATAGCGCTCGCCGGTGATGATGGACTCGGCGTCGTCGTCGCAATCCTGCTCGCACTGGGCGACCAGCTGCTCGACGCGAGCGGCCTTCTCCTTGGTGAGGTTGATGAGCTTGCAGGCGTCCGCGTCGCGCTCAAACAGCTTGACAGCGTAGTAGCGACGCTTGTTGGCGGGAACGCTCGCCGGCAGGTTGTTCTCGATGTGGTCCAGAACGTCCTCGATGGAGGAATCGAACTTGTGCTCCGGCACCTGGCCCTTGGAAGCAGCAGACTTCTTGACCTGCTCGAACAGCTCCTTGATACCCTTGTTTTTAAGGGCCGAGATCATCATGACCGGGCAACCGAGCTTCTTGGACAGCTTGTCGGTGTCGATCTTGTCGCCGTTCTTCTCCACGAGGTCGGCCATGTTGAGGGCCACGACCACGGGCAGGCCGGTCTCGATGACCTGAAGTGCCAGGTACAGATTGCGCTCAAGGTTGGTCGCGTCGACAACCTGGACGACCACATCGGGCTCGCCGCTCATGAGGTAATCGCGCGAGCACTGCTCCTCGGGGCTGTAGGGGGAAAGCGAGTAGATGCCGGGGAGGTCCGTAATCGTGACGTTCTTGTCACTCAGGAGCTTGGCTTCCTTTTTCTCAACCGTGACGCCGGGCCAGTTGCCAACGTAGCCGTTGGCGCCGGTGATCAGGTTGAAAAGCGTGGTCTTGCCGCAGTTGGGGTTACCCGCCAGCGCGACATGGATCTGAGAATCCGCCATTCAATCCTTCTTCCTTGTGTGCCCGCGCTGCTTTCTCCGCACGGGCTGGATAATGTGCTTCAACATTGCAAATTTAAGTTAGAAAAACCTAACTTTATCTGCATAAATAGTTGCCGCGGGCCCTTACTGGACCTCGACGACGGCAGCCTCCTCCTTGCGGATGGAAAGCTCGTAGCCGCGCACGTTGATCTCGACCGGATCTCCGAGCGGTGCAACCTTAACGACCTTGAACGAAGTGCCCTTGATGAGGCCCAGGTCCATAAGGTGACGGCGAAGCGCGCCCTCGCCGTGAAGCTTGACGATGGTAGAGCTCTCGCCCACCTTAACGTCACCCAACGTCTTCATATTCTTTTCCCCCTTTCAGCTTTAATGAAATGCTGCGAACTAACCGACGGTCATGATGTGCATGGCGACCTTGGTATCGATACCAAAGCGTGCGCCCAGCACGGTGACGATGATATTGGCACCACTCGAGCTCACCACGTGAACCTCACTGCCCTCGACAAAGCCGAGGTCCTTGAGGTGGTGCTTCATGTCCTCATTGCCCTTTACACGAGACACGTGCACGGTTTCGCCCGCTTTCACCATCGAAAGCGGCATGGCCGGCATCTGCGGTCCGCAAGACATGAGTGTGCTCCTAACGTCAGTTCGTCCTCAACATCGACGCAGCAAAAGTTAACCACGTCTATGTTCGCTACAGTAAACTAGCACGTGGTTAACTTTTTGGAAAGGGTCCCTATTCAGTTTTCGAAAAAGTTTCCCATATGAAACAGGTGTGACAAGGGGACAGCCCCTTTGTCACATTGTTGCGTTTAGAGGGAGAGGTTTCTGATCGACGTGACACACGAGGCCTCGTCTACGCCCGAAATGCGGAAGATGATGTCCTCGCCGCACTCGCCGTAGAGAGCCATGAGCCCCATTACATCGCGGCCGTCGGTATGGCGATCGCCGATGCTGACCGATACGTTGCTACGATGCTTGGCAATTATGTCATAGAGCAGCGCAACCGGGCGGGCATGCAGTCCCAACGGATCTTTAATCGTCTTTGTAAACTCGACCATGTCCCCTCCCACGGCATCGCACATTCGGCCGGCAAACCCAGCCACGTGGTAGTTATTGTAGCGTTAGATGCTTGTCGAGAGCTCCTCTGAACACCTCGTGGGCAAAAAGTGGCAAATATGAGTACTGTCACCAATTTAGTAGCAGCAAAATCGAGAGCAAATTGCCTCCTTTGAGCGATTCGAAGAGGTTGAAAGCCGTCAAACGCCCTTTAAAGGGGGTTATATAAATTGATTTTGAGCCCGTTTTTGCTCAGAACAGGCCGAAAAATATGTCACCTCTTTTGCAACAGTACTCATATTTGGCATTTTTTGACCACGGGGTCCAAAACCATGCCCCAAAACACAAAAGGAGGGGCCTCGTAAGGCCCCTCCTTAGGAAAGGGAATCGATTTATTCCACAGCTGTAGATTAATCCTAGCCGCTACTCCATCATGTCGAGGACGGAGGGGCGCAGCTCGCTCTCGGCGGCCTCGGGATCGGTCTCGCGCAGGCGGTTGATATAGCGGTTGTACCACATCACGGCAAGGCCCAGGAAGACAACCACACCGCCAACGTTGTAGACCAGCGTCAGCCACAGCGGCTGATCGAGCGGGATGGTGCCGCAGACAAGCACAAAGCAGAAGACCACAAGCAGGAATGCGGCAACGACCAGACCAAAGCTGCGCGAGCCCATGCGGAAGTCACGGGGAGCGGCGTCGAAGTTCTTGCGCAGCATAAAGTAGGCAAGCAGGATCAGCAGCGGCGGGAGCAGAGCAGTGGCAGCCGTCATGTTGGTGACGATCATGAGCAGGTCGTCGAGGTTACCAGATCCCAAGGCCGGGATGATCAGGATGGGGACGACGATGGCGAACTGCAGCCAAGCGGCGCGGGCGGGAATGCCGTGCTCGTTGAGCTCGACGATCTTGCTACCAAAGACGCCCTTGGGGATCTCGGTGAAGAAGACCTTGATGGGAGCAGAGGTCCACATCATGAGGGAGCCCAGCGTGGCAGCGAGAAGGATCAGGCCAATGACGCGCGTGGACACTTCCATGGGAATGCCAAAGTGGGCAAAGACAGCGCCGAATACGTCGAAGATACCGGTGGAGATGGCAACGCCGCCCTCGGGAATGAACAGGTTGACCAGCAGCGAAGCGCCTGCGTACAGAAGGCCGATGGTCAGGCCGGCGATAACGACGGTGCGCACGAAGGCCTTGACGCCGCCCTTAAGGTCGTTAAGGAACACGCCGACAGACTCAGCGCCGCCAACGCCCTGGATGATCCAGGCAAGCGTACCGAAGAAGCCCCACATAGTTGCGAAGTTGCTCATGTCGGGAGCCATGTTAGCGGGGGTAGGAGCCGTAGCGAACTCGACGCCGCCAAAGGCAGCAGCCAGGGACAGCAAGATGAACACGGCAGTCAGGCCGAGAGCCGCGGTCGAGCCGAAGGAGGAAATGGAGCCGATCCACTTAGCGCCCTTGGTCGAAACCCACGTGGCGATAGCAAAGACGACGATCTCGATAATGGTGATCCACAGCTGCGAAAGCTCTGCATTGGCACCAAAGAACACGTAGCTCGCGTAGATGATGACGTTGGGCAGGACGGACGCAAAGTAGAACAGGTTAACGAACCAGTAGCTAAATGCCGTCAGGAACGCCCAGCGACCACCCATCGAGGTCTTAACCCATGCGTACACGCCAGACTCGGAGTCCCTGTTGAGGCCGACGAACTCAGCGGTAACCAGGGTATAGGGGACAAAGTACAAAAGCGTGGCGAAGAAGAACGACGGCGCAGCTGCCAAGCCGATGGCCGCGTTGTTGTTGATGATGTTCTTGATACCGAACACGGCGGCGACCGTCATGCCCAGCAGAGCGAACGAACCGATCGTTCCTCGTTTTTCAGAGCTCATAAGCCCTCCCAATCATCCGTATATGTCATCTAAAACCGTCCGGGCTGCAAACGCAATCACGGACGACACACCAGCTAAGGGGAATGGGGAAAAGGGAGTCAACAAAGCCATCCCCCTTAACGGCGCGAAGCAAACGCCCAAACGGACGAATACTACTTGTTGGGGAAGGAGTAACCTTCAACCGTCACGTGCAGTACCACGACGCGGGGATCCGCGGCATCGGCCACGACACGGTAGGCCTCGTCGATCTCGACGACGGCAACGCCGCCGGCGGGAATCGCCACGGTCTCCCCCGTACCCTCAAAGCGCTCGCGATCGTCGATATCGCTGTAGGCGCGCGTGCGGGTAAGGTCCGTCTTGGAAGCCACCTCGACGGTCAGGTCGCCGTCGAGCGGGGCGAGCACGGCATGGTAGCGACGGTGGCCGACCAGATCGGCGGTAGCTGCCTCGTGGGCGTTCACCCACCAGTACACCAACGAGTCGCCGATGGAGTAAGCCACGTCGTGCTGCAGGTCGGCAACACCATCGAGCGCCTGGCCGGTGCGCATCCACTTCTTGACGGACTTCATCTGAGCGTCGAAATCGGCGCGCGAGTTAAAGACATGCATGACTTATGCCTCCTTAATGGGTGCCAGCGCCTGAGCAAGGTCGGCAGACGTCAGCGGTCGCAGGGACACCTCAAAGCTGAAGCTCTCAAAACGGGTGCGATAGGAATCGAGCACCTCGGAACCCCAAGAGTTCGAGCCAAGGCCGAGCAGCTGGTCGTTGATGTTGACCGTGACCGTATCGCCCTTGACAAGGTCGTAGACGTGCTTGGCGTTATCGATTGCCTCGCAGCTATAGGGCCATGCCGAGAACGAGAACGGGTTGGAGGCGGCATCAGCCGGACGAGTCACCAACACGCCGTCACCGTGACTGGAGCGCAGGGCAACCCAGCGGGTACCCTCACGGTTGGCGCAGTCCTGAGGCATAACGTAGGGCGTGAACATGTCGTCGACCGTAGTGTGGTAATGACCGACCGGGTTGGCGCGCAGCGAGTCCGGATAGTTCTCGCCCGGGCCGTGGCCATACCACTCGACGGCACGATTGCAACCGGGGACCTCGAAGGAGATGCCGATGCGCGGGATGATATCCGAGTAATCGCCGTAGGGCTCGCCGGAAACCTTGAGGTCGACGCGACCGCTCGGAAGCACGGTGTAGACGAGCTCGACGCGCATGCCGAACGCGCGGACGGGAGGAGCGATACGCTGGCTCACGGTAACGACGACCGCATTGCCGTCCTGCTTCCAAGAAACCTTGCGGGTAGACGTCTGCATCACATCGATGAAGTTGTCCTTCCACAGGGAGTCATACTCCTGAGCGTGGTTGTCGACGAGCGGATGCCAAAAACCAACCTGGGGACCAGAGGCCATTACGTCGCGGCCGGATGCCTTCCACTCGCTCACGGTACCGTTGACTTTGCTGAAGGTCAGCTCGCCGTTGAGGGAGTGAATGCGGATCTCCTGCTCGGTCTCCTCGACCGTAAGCTCAGGACGAGCGGGGGCGGCGATGGCCGGCGCCGGATGGTTTGCGATGGCAAACTGGCTTGCGCCCAGCTGGAACATCGGCTCGCACCAGGCGTGAGCCGCCATGGTGTAGGCGCACACGGTCAGCAGGGTCTCGCCTACCGCGGCCTCGCGAATCACCAGTGGCAGCTGGACGGATTCGCCGGGAGCCACCGCGCCGGGCATAAGCGTCTTGCGGCACACTACATCGCCGTCTACCAGGGTCTCCGCCGACAGGCAGACATCCTCGAGGGTAGTAAACCAGCGCTTGTTCGTGACGGTCAGCTCGCCCGCCTCGGTGTCATAAGCCATGCGAACCGGGCAGATGACCTGGCCATACTCAGTGAGGCCCGGGCTCGGCTGCTGCCAAGGGAACACCATGCCATCGATGCAGAAGTTGCTGTTGTTGGGGTAATCGCCGTTGTCGCCACCATACATATCGTAAGCAACGCCGTCCTCGGTCACAGCAGCCAAACCGTGGTCGCACCATTCCCAGATAAACTGGCCTTGGATGCAATCCCAGCGATCGAAGACCTCCTGGTACTCGGACAGGCCTCCGGGGCCATTGCCCATGGAGTGGCCGTACTCGCAGTTGATGCGCGGCTTGGGGAACGGATGCTCACCAAAGTCGTTCATCTGCGACACACGGGAGTACATCGTGGAAATGACGTCGACGGTATCGGCGTTGCGGTCCTCCTCGTAATGGACCGGACGATCATCGAGCTCGTGAGCCTTGGCGTACATCGCGCGGATGTTGCAGCCATAGCCGCTCTCGTTGCCCATCGACCACATAATGATGCAGGCGTGGTTGCGCTCCTGCATCACCAGGCGCTCAATGCGGTCGACGTAGGCCGGCTCCCATGCCGGGTCGTCGGTGACCAGGGCGATATTGCCGATATTCTCGAAGCCGTGACTCTCCATATCGGTCTCGGCGACCAGCATGATGCCATACTCATCGCACAGCTCGTAGAAGCGCGGGTCATTGGCATAGTGAGAGGTGCGCACCGCGTTGATGTTGTGTCGCTTCATGAGCTCCAGGTCACGGCGCATGCGATCGAGGCCCACGGCGCGGCCCTTGTGATCGTCGTGATCGTGGCGGTTGACGCCATGCATCTTAAAGTAGGTGCCGTTGAGGTAGATATGATTGCCCTCGACCATCACCTCGGCAAGGCCCTGGCGATGCGGAACGTACTCGCTGACCTCGTCACCGTCGTAGACCTCAAACGTAAGGTCATAGAGGAAGGGGTCCTCGGGGTTCCAGAAGTGGGCATCGGCAACGCTGCACTCGGCATGGCCGTCGACGCACTCGCCCGTAGCGACCACGTTCTCGCCATCGCTGAGCGTAAACACGACGCGGGTAGCGCCCTCGGCCACCGTATCGAGCGTGATCAGAGCGGCATCGCCCTCGCGGTGCGTGCGGAACCTAAAGTCGACCAGGTGCGCGGCGGGACGCTGCATAAGGTACACATCGCGGAAGATGCCCGAAGCCCACCACATGTCCTGATCCTCGATATAGCTGCCATCGCTGTACTGCAGGACCTTGACCGCAAACAGGTTGTCGCCCTCGACGAGCGCGTCGGTCACGTCGAACTCGGCGGACAGACGCGAGCCCTTGGTCATGCCGATAAACTGGCCGTTGACGTACAGCTCGCCATAGCTCTCGATGCCGTCGAAGCGAATGATCTCGCGGGCGCCGGCAGGAACGGCGGGAAGGTTGACGATGCGCTGGTAGACGCCCGTGGGGTCGTCGGAGGGAACGAACGGCTGATCCACCGGAAACGGGAAACCCTCGTCGGTATAGGCAAGGTTGCCATAGCCATCTACCTGCCACAGGTGCGGGACCTCCACGTGATCCCACTCGGACTTGTACGTGGAGAGCTCCTCGTTGGAGACGGCAGCAGGCCCCTCAAAGAGGCGGAACTGCCACGAGCCAGACAGCTGGACAAACCCGCGCGACAGCTCGCGGCTGTACGTAGCGGCGAGATCGGCGGTCTCATAACCCATAAAGTACGCATGGGGTGCCAGGCGGTTCCTGTGGGTGAGCGCTTGGTTTTCCCAATCGTTAATGGCGTCCATGGTGATGCTCCTTCGTCATCGTAGTGATTCTTGTGCAACCGGTTGTCCTTATCTTACGGGCGATGCAAAAAACTGTGTAACCGGTTGTCCGCTGAACGGTCGATTTGGCCGGATTAACGGTGCAACCGGTTGTACAACCGCGACACTTATGTCACCCTGAATATCGAAACCCAACGCAAAACATCGTTCTTAAGCTCGTAGGCAACCGCCACGCCCGCTGATATCTCAGCCACACGAGACGTATTCGATTGCGGCTTGGTTGCAAAACGACACCTGTCACCGGATATCATGAACGCTGTTCAGGTGCACTATAGTAAGCTGTATCCGCATTAGCCCGTATCAGTGACAACATCGACCGCATTTTCCAGGAGACGCCATGACCCAACCAGTTCGCACCGCACCTACGCTTGCCGAGGTTGCCGCAGCTGCCGGCGTGTCGCACTCCACAGCATCGCGTGCCCTCAACGATTCGCCCCGCATTAGCGAGGAAACCAAAAAGCGCGTCCGTGCGGCGGCCAAGAAAGTCAATTTTGTCCCCAACGCTCGCGGCCGAGCGCTCGCTGTCGGGCGCACGGAAATCATCGCCGTGCTCGTGACCGAGCCCCTGAGTGAGCTCTTCAGCGACCCCACCTATAGCGAATTTTTGAGCGGCATTACCGAGAAACTGTCGGAGTCGTCCTATCTGCCCGTTATCTTGCAGGCGTCTTCTACGCATGAGCGCAACCGCGCACGCGAGCACTTTGAGCGCCGCTCGTTCGACGCCGTGATCGACGTCTCCCCCTACAAGGGCAGCGAGCTGCTCGAGGTGCTGCGCGAGCTGGGCGTACCCACCGTGTTGTGCGGCCAGCTCGAGGGCCACCCCTATCGCGATGTGTTCTCGACAGTCTACTCTGACGACGAAGAGGGTGGACGCTTTGCGGCACTCGCTATGAAAGAGCGCGGGCGCAAAGATATCGTCGCCGTGTTGGGACCGCAAGACAACCCCGCTGTTGTCGACCGCCTGCGCGGCTACCGCACCGTCCTGGGCGAAGAGCTCCCAGGCGCAAACGTTATCTATACCGGCTGGAACAGCGGAGACGGCTATCAGGCCATGCACCAGATCCTCGCGCGCAAGATTGCTTTCGATGGCGTGCTCTGCGGATCGGACCGTATCGCGGCTGGCGTCATCACCGCACTCAACGAGGCAGGCCTATCCGTTCCGGAGGACGTTTCTGTCGTCGGCTTCGACGATCACGAGATTGCGGCGTGCTGCGTCCCCGCGCTCACGACCGTCCGCCAGCCCCTGCGCGAAGAAGGCCACATGGCCGCCAACATTGCGCTCGACATGATCAAGGGTGCCGAGCCCACCACCTCCGTGATGCACATGCAGCTGATCCAGAGAGACTCGCTATAAGAAACTGGGGCAGGCTTTCCGCCAGACAGTTGTTGCGGAAAGCTTGCCCCGTTTTGAGTGCTCATTCTGGGGCACAGTTTCCGTTAGGCAGCTCAAGCGGAAACTGTGTCCCATTATTTTGCCGAATTCTGGGTCGCGCTTTCCCAGAGGACCCCCTTTGGGAAAGCGTGACCCGTTCTGGACGCAGATTCCGGGACGCACTTTCCGCAACGCCTGGTCATCCCATGCCCTCACAATCTCGGCGTATAAAAAACGAGGGAAGGCACACGTCCTTCCCTCGTTACAGGCAATAGGTAGCCGCTTGCCTACATCAAGCGCAGGCTGACGTCCTTGAGCTGGGCGCCGGAAACGGCACTCGGGGCGCCCGACATGAGGTCGGAGCCGCTGGCCGTCTTGGGGAACGCCATGACGTCGCGGATGGAGTCGGAGCCGGTGAGCAGCATGCACACGCGGTCCAGGCCCAGGGCAAAGCCGCCCATCGGGGGCGCACCAAACTTGAGAGCCTCCATGAGGAAGCCGAACTGCGACTCGGCGCGCTCCTCGGTAAAGCCTAGGAGCTTGAGCATGGACATCTGCATTTCGGCGTTGTGGATACGCATACCGCCGCCGCCGGCCTCAAAGCCGTCCATGACAAAGTCGTAGGTGCAGGAACCGGCTGCCAGCGGGTCGGCCTCGATCTTGGCGATGTCGGTCTCGGTCGGCAGGGTGAAGGGCTGGTGCTCGGCAGCATAGGCCTTGCGATCCTCGTCCCAGTGGAACAGCGGGAAGTTGACGACCCACAGGAAGTCGTGGCCCTCGCGCTTGACCTCGAGCGCATTGGCCATGTGGGAACGCATGCCGCCCAGGATCTCGTCGGAGAGCAGGCGCGGGCCGGCGGCGAACATCACAAGGTCGCCGGGCTCGACGTCCATGCGCTCGCGCAGGGCAGCCATCTCCTCGTCCGAGAAGAACTTGACGATGGGGCTGTTGATGGAGCCGTCCTCGCGGAAGGCGATCCAGGCAAGGCCCTTGGCGCCAAACGTGGAGGCCACGCCGGTGAGCTTGTCAATCTTGGCGCGAGCCCAGGCACCGGCACCCTTGGCGTTGATGGCCTTGACGACAGAGCCCTCCTCGTTTGCGGCAGTCGCAAAGACCTTGAACTTGGAGTTGGCAAAGATGTCGGTCAGGTCGACCAGGTGCATGCCATAGCGGGTATCGGGCTTATCGGAGCCATAGGTGTCCATGGCCTCCCAGTAGTTCATGCGACGCAGCGGCGTGGGCATCTCGACGCCCATGCGGCCGAAGGCATCGGCCAGGACCTCCTCGAGCGCGCTCATGACGTCGTTCTGGTCCACGAAGGACATCTCGATATCGACCTGGGTGAACTCGGGCTGACGGTCGGCACGCAGGTCCTCGTCGCGGAAGCACTTGGCAACCTGGTAGTAGCGCTCGACGCCACCGACCATAAGCAGCTGCTTCAGGAGCTGCGGGGACTGCGGCAGGGCGTAGAAGTTGCCCGGCTGGATACGGCTGGGGACGATGAAGTCGCGGGCGCCCTCGGGCGTGGACTTGAACAGGGAGGGCGTCTCGACCTCCATGAACTCACGGTTGTGCAGCGCCTCGCGAATGGCAAAGGTAAAGTCGGAGCGCAGCTTGAGGTTGGCCATCATCTCGGGACGACGGAGGTCCAAATAGCGATAGCGCAGGCGGGTGTCCTCGCTGGTCTCGATGCCGTCCTCGATCTGGAACGGCGGGGTGACGGAAGTGTTGAGCACCTCGGCATGATCGGTCAGGACCTCGATCTCGCCGGTCGCGAGCTTGGTGTTGGTGGTCTCCTCGCCACGGGCGCGCACGACGCCATGGATCTTGATGGGCCACTCGGGACGCATAGTCTCGGCGATCTTAAAGGCGTCGCCGTCGGAGTGCTCGGGGTCGAAGGTGAGCTGCGTGATGCCCTCGCGGTCGCGAAGGTCGCAGAAGATAAGGCCGCCGTGGTCGCGGCGACGGCTCACCCAACCGGTGAGGGTGACCTCTTCGCCCACGTTCTCGAAGCGAAGCTCGCCGCAGGTACGGGTGTGCATGGAATGCTCATCGATGGGACGGGTCTGGCTCATACCAGTGATCCTCCTTTATGGATCTGTGCCGCCCCGTGTCGTTCCGGGCGGCGTCGTACAGATTTGCCCAGCCTGCGTAAACCGCGCAGCCGGACATGGCGTTCTATCTTATCGCACCCACGTCGATGTACCGCGAAAAAGTAACTCTTGCCCAAAGACTTGACGGAGACGAAACAATTGACGCACCGCGGCCGTCGCCCAGGCGCGCCGCGTGCGACAATGTGCCCCAATACAACTGCACTCGGAAAGGCCCACCATGACTGCACGCCTCATCGTTATGGATATCGACTCCACACTCATCAACCAGGAGGTCATCGACCTGTTGGGCGAGGAGGCCGGCGTAGGCGAGCAAGTGGCGAAGATCACCGAGCGCGCCATGCGCGGCGAGCTCGACTTTAAGCAGGCGCTCGAGGAACGCGTGGGGCTGCTTGCCGGCTTGGACGAGAGTGTGTTCGAGCGCACCTTTGAGCGCGTGACGTTTACCCCCGGCGCGTTAGAGCTTGTGCGCTCGGCACACAGCAAGGGCTGGAAGGTCGGCGTGGTAAGCGGCGGCTTCCACGAGGTCGCTGACAAGATCGTAACCGCCGCGGGCATCGATTTTTGCCTGGCCAACCGCCTGGAAGTCATGGACGGCAAGCTCACCGGTAAGTTGGCTGCCAACATTGTGACCAAGGAGTCCAAGCTCATCCAGCTGCTGGACTGGGCAGTTGAGTGCGGTGTCGACATGGCCCATACCGTGGCAATCGGCGACGGCGCCAACGACATCCCCATGATCCAGGCCGCGGGCACTGGCATCGCGTTTTGCGCCAAGCCCAAGACGCGCGAGGCAGCCCCGTTTGCCATCGACGAGCGCAACCTGATGCTCGCCATGGACATCATCCTGCGCGACTAGCCGATCTGTCTAACAATTGAATCAGTCTGTCCTATAGTTTCCGAACAATTTTGTCTTAGTGTTCGGAAAAACACCCTTTGAGTGCTAGACTTTGCGCCGTCGAAGGGAACATATATGGATAAGCGAAATCTAGAGCAGCTACTGAGCGATGTTGCCGGCGGATCAGTCACCCCTGCCGACGCCCTCACACGCATCCAGACGGCTCCGACCGCCGATTTAGGCTTTGCGCAGCTCGATCTTTCGCGCGGAGTGCGCCAGGGAGCCGGCGAGGTTGTCTACGGTGCCGGTAAAACCGCCGAGCAAATTGCCGCCATTATCGAAGCGCTGCGCGATGCCGGCCAGGAGCGCATCCTGGTCACGCGCCTGGATGCCGAAAAGGCAGCCCGCACCTCGGAGCTCCTCGGCAACGGCATCGACCTGGGATATGTCCCGGACGCGCAGCTCGCCCTCGTGGGCGGCAAGCCCTCCCCTACCGGCAACGGACGCATCGTCGTCGCCTGCGCCGGCACGAGCGACCTGCCCGTCGCCGAGGAAGCCGCGTTGACGGCCGAGTTCTATGGCAACGAGGTCGACCGCCTCTACGACGTAGGCGTCGCCGGCCTGCACCGCCTACTCGCGCATGCCGAGGAACTTGCCCAGGCACAGGTGGTCATCGCCATCGCCGGCATGGAGGGCGCGTTGGCGAGCGTTATCGGCGGCCTGGTGAGCTGTCCGGTCATCGCCGTTCCCACCAGCGTGGGCTACGGCGCAAGTTTTGGTGGCGTAGCCGCACTGCTCGCCATGCTCAACTCCTGTGCCAGCGGCGTATCGGTCGTCAATATCGACAACGGCTTTGGCGCCGCTTACCAGGCAAGTCTTATCAATCATCTGAGCGCCGGCACACCCCGCGCCCGCTAAGGAGCATTCCATGTCCAATCATCAGCACACGCTTATCATCGACGGCACCTCGGGCATCAGCGGCGATATGACCGTCGCGGCCCTGCTCGACCTGGGCGCCAGCGAGGAGCACCTGCGCGAACAGCTCGCCACACTGCCGGTCGACGGCTTTACGATCGCCGTCACGCGCGTAAACAAGCATGGCATCGACGCCTGCGATTTCGACGTTCAGCTGGCAGAAGAGCTCGAGAACCACGACCACGACATGGCATGGCTCTACGGCAACGAAGCAGCTGCCGAGCACACGCACGAGCACGAGCACCACCATCATGACCATGACGAGCATGAGCACTGCCATGAGCATGATCATGAGACCCACGGCCATGGCCACGAGGGTCACCATCACGCCCACCACCATCACCACCGTTCTTTGGCGGACGTCACCGCCATCATCGACGGCTCGCAGTTAAGCGATGGCGCCAAGCGTCGTGCGCACGCCATCTTTACCGCGCTCGCCGCCTCCGAGGCCAAGGCCCACGGCAAAACGCCCGAGACCGTCATGTTCCACGAGGTAGGCGCCGTCGATTCCATCGTCGACGTCTGCTCTGTCGCCATCTGCCTCGATGACCTGGGCATCGAGGATATTGTCGTCGAGTCGCTCTCCGAGGGCCACGGCACCATCCACTGTGCCCACGGCCTCATGCCCATTCCCGTCCCCGCTGTCGTCAACCTGTGCCAGGCGGGCAATATCGCCCTCACGCCTGCACCGGTCGCCGGCGAGCTCGTGACGCCCACGGGCGCCGCCATCGTCACCGCGCTGCGTACGTCCGACCAACTGCCCTCACGCTACCGCATCGAAGCCGTCGGCTACGGCGCTGGCAAGCGCCCCTACGAGGGTTGCTCCGGTACGCTCCGCTGCCTGCTCGTTCACGCGGACGCATAGCCATGGATGCCCGCAAGGCAAAAAGCCGCGCTGCCATCGTTTCGGCGTTCTCCGAGCTGCTGCGCGAAGAGGACTACGGCAAGATCACCGTCGGCGACATCATCGCGCGCGCCCACGTAGGCCGCGCGACATTCTACGGCCTCTTTAAGAGCAAAGACGACCTACTGTCCGAGCTCGTGAGCGACATCTGCACCCACGCCCTCGACGACGATGGTACGCCGCTCGACGACCCACTCGTGCAAGTCGAGCATATCCTCAACAACCTCTGGGAACGCCGTCAGGGCGTTCGAGCCCTCGTAGCCGGCGCCGGCTCACGCGTCTTCGCCGACTGCCTCCGCAAGACCATCATGTCGCGCGCAGCCGAAACCGTCCCCGTCGACCCCGCAGGCCCCGCCGCCACCATGGACCGCAGCTTCTTACTACACCACATAGCCTCAAGCTTCGTAGGAATGGTCCAATGGTGGGCCTGGCACAACTTCCAAGCAGCCAAAGCCGACGTAGCCAAAGACTACCTATCAGCCATTAAGCCTCTCTTCAACTGAGTAAACCCCTCATCCCAAAGTTCCGACCTCATCTCAAAGCGCCGCCCCAACCCAAAGCACAATCCATCCCAAAGTGTCGACAGAAGCCCAACGCCCCTACCAGCAACAAGCCCCTCCCATCCAAATTCAGATATATATTGGGTTGCTTGTACGAACGCAACAAAGATCCCGCAGCTGTCCGCATGGGGTAACTTCCCAGCGCATTCCGCACTGATATCTTCTGTATTGAAGACGTCGATGGTGCACCCGTATACCATTG
>DXMW01000031.1:0-31611 GCA_019414045.1 Collinsella sp.
CCGCCGTCGAGGACCCATCCGGTCGCCATCGCGCCGGAGGCGTTGAACCAGTACATGGAGCCGTTGCACTCGTAGAGCCCGGTGGCCATTACACCGCCCGCGTCGGGGTCGAGCCAATACCAGGCTCCGCCCTGGCGCAACCATCCGGTATACGCTTTGCCGTCAGAGGTTGCGTAATACCAAGTGCCCTCTTTTAACTGCCAGTAATAAAGAGAGACATCAACATACGCGTAATTCATATCAACATTTCCGCTAATACCAGAAACTTTTCCGCGGCTTGTATACTGCCAAAAGCTGTAACTGGCGGTATAGTGACATTGGGAGTTGTATTGAGCAATCCAATGATCCCAAGAACCGCTCTTAAATACAGGGTCGGTCAATATATTGTTAAACCAATTTAGGTTTGCATAAATGCCTGGCTTATATCCAGCACTAGAAATCTTATTACAGAATGTCTGAGCTCTAGATGCAATTCCGGATTGACGACCATCTGCAATAATTGTCTTGTCCTCAAGATCGTAATACACCGGTAGCCTAGGATTGTGCCCCGATAGGCAGTCAATCACCATGGACGCCTCATCGGCTGCCTGTTGATTATCAAAAGCATATGAATAGACATAGACGCCGTAGGGAATTGCGAGTCGCTCGCACTCAGAAATATTTCGATTAAATTGATAGTCAACTCGACCGCCGAAAGACGGAGCGCCAAACCCAACGCGCAGAATAGCGAAATCGATGCCAGAAGCTTTAACTGCGTCCCAATCAATACGCCCTTGGTGCTCGCTGACGTCAATGCCCTGAGCTGTAACCCCATCGGGAAGAGCGTCCATAGACAATAAAGCTATTCCGTCTTCTTCGGAAGAAGCATCATCTGAAACTAATTGTCCACCCTCATAACGCCAAGAATTCTCAACCAGAGTCTGAGCAGCCTCTGCATCCGCAGGGCATACAAACATAGAAACGGGCGCAAAGAGCATCAGCACCAACAATGCCGAAAACAACTTAAGATGTTTGTTCATGTAAACCTCGTCATTCGCTCTTGATTGCGTCTAGCTTACAGCATAGCTATGAAAGATTCCCGAACATCTAACAGGACAAGATGCCATCTAGGACAATAAATAGTTGGGCGCAATGCTGCAAAGAAAAGAAGAACTTACCGGCAGGGTTGAACCCGCAGGCTCATTGCCCCCTCCTCTTGCCCCCAAGAATACCGACTTCAAATAAACTTTCAAACCAGATGTCAAAAAGGTAGGGGGCCCAGAGAGTCCCCTACAACTCGGAATTCTAACGAATCAGTATTACTTTCGATGGGCCCAAAGCGGTCAAACCGGAGATGCGATTTCCATAACCATCACTATGCCAGAACAAATTTTCGCTCGGCGAATTGCCCCAGAAAAAGCCAATGTGACTATCGTCCGCATATGGGTTGTAAGGATTGAAGAACACAATGTCCCCCTTACGAGCCAAACCACTACGTAACAACTCATCAATAGAGTTGAAATAAGTCACGTTCGCACACGTATCGATAGCGTAGCCGTACCAACGATAAGCGTTTACGCAGCCGCCCCTTCCGGGACCTCCACTCCAAGGGGAATGGCTCTGCTCGGCGGCAATGGGAGCTAAATTCCCGCCCGCCTTCATATATGCATGCGATACAAATCCACCACAATTCATGCCCGTATAACCGTCCCAACGCGGATCACCCTTTGGGTACATGCACGTTTCCTGGCTGAGGTGCGTGTCGTAGCGTGTTCCACGGTAATAGCCGTCGTTTTCGTGGCTCATAAGCCAATTGACCAAGCTGGACCTATTGACCCCCAAAACAGAACCAGACGTATTCAACCATGCACCACTTGCATTGAAGTAATAGTCAACGCCATCGATTTTCAGCCACCCGTTAGCAAACATGGCACCCGAAGGCTGGAGCCAGTACCACGTACCGCCGTCATTAAGCCATCCAGTTTTCATCTTGAATGTGGAAGGGTCCATCCAATACCACGCACCGTTGACATATTGCCAACCAGACTTAAGGACACCATTGGAAGATGCGTAATACCAAGTATTGCCACTTTCGTCAGAAGCGTCTTTCGACATAATCCAACCAGACGCCACGTTAACGACACCATTCGCATCCGCATAGAAAACCGCATCTCCAATATGAATCACACCTGGCAATGAAGACGAGTCAGTACGATCAGCGACTACAGGAGATCCATCAGATGAAGTAGGCAACGGCTCGCTCAGTGCTCCAGACGAATTCGCCCATGCCATACCATCGTTCAAGTTGATCCAGCACGAAGATGCCATTGCACCGGAATCATAAGAAAAATAGCGCTTGCTTCCTACCGCAAATTCACCAGTACGCATTGCGCCGGATACATCATCAAGGTAATACCAGGCGCTTCCGGACTTTATCCATCGCCCTCGTTGAATAGCTCCGTTTGATGCGGCGTAATACCAAGTACCATCAGCAAGTGCCCAGCCTGTTGCCATGGCACCTGAGCTCGTAAGGAAATAGGTGGACGAGTCCACTTGCACAAAGCCCGTGAGCATAATATGGCTTCCTGGATCCAGGTAATACCAAGAATTCCCTAGAAGTAACCAACCTCCATGCAGTAAGCCGTTGGAGTCAGCGTAATACCAGTTGTTGTCAATAAGTGCCCACTGGGAGGATAGCATGGCCCCTGAACTGTTAAAGATATAAGAGGTGCCATTGCATTCATTCAGCCCGGTGGCCATAGAACCATCTGCAGGATCAAGCCAGTACCAACGACCCCCATCCGAGAGCCAACCCTTCACCAGGGCGCCAGAGCCGGAAAAATAGTGCCAAACGGAAGCATCAAGATGCCATCCGATAAGCATCGCGCCAGAAGAAGAGAATCCATACGTGGCTCCCCCGATCTGTAGCATCGAGTCGTGGACCATCTTGCCTTCATCATCCAGCCAATACCAGTTGCTGCCATCTGAAAGCCAGCCTTTTACCATGGCGCCAGAACCGGAGAAATAACGCCAAGCAGAAGTGGAGCCCGTAGAATCTAGGTACCAGCCGACACGCATTGCGCCCGAAGAGGAGAAGGCATACGTCGCACCCCCAACTTGAACCAACCCATCCTGAGCCATTCGACCTTCGTCGTCGAACCAGTACCAGCTACCGTTTATATGTCTCCAAGAAGAAACAGCGATCGTTCCGTCGGACAAGCCCCAACGCCAAAAACCAGCCCCTTCTTCGGGTGATATCCACCCCTGATGCCAAACAATTTGATTCGAAACCTCAGAAGGGGTCTCATTATCCACCTGAGAGTTCTGCTCGACAGCGAAGGTCGAATCGCGCTGAGCATCAATGGCTGACTCAACAGAAGCAATAGCAACGTTAGATGCGGAACCTTCGTCAGTGTTATTCGAATCAAGGGCGTATAACATCGAGGGCGAACTCAAAAGGAGCCCCAAAGAAACAAGGCCGGAAAAGACCAGCACCCCGAATGAGCATTTCTTCATAGCAGCACGGTATCCAATCACG
Source organism: Collinsella sp. (assembly GCA_019414045.1). Classification (GTDB taxonomy): domain Bacteria; phylum Actinomycetota; class Coriobacteriia; order Coriobacteriales; family Coriobacteriaceae; genus Collinsella. The sequence goes on from DXMW01000031.1 coordinate 3,518, forward strand.
CAGCGACCCCGTCACCTCAGGGCAACGGGGTCTCAATCAAAACTAACTCAGTAATGTGCTAGCCAATTTGCTGGCAGTTTTTGCACTCTCGTGAAGCACCACGCCTCTGGGCCTCCTGAATAGAGATCTGCGAATAGCCCTTTGCGTCCTTACCAACGGTACGGCACTTATGCGTATGGTAAACATTGCTACCGTTCTTATACCAAACTAGGCCGTAGCCCGGAATCCACTTACCGTCCTCGCCGACATAATAGGAGCCGATCCAGGCATTCGTAGCCATGGCACCAGAAGACTGGAGGTAGTAGTCGCCGACCCAGGAGTCGTGGGCCATAGCGCCGGAACCGCTAAAGTAGTACCAGGCGCCGCCGATCTGACGCCAGCCGGTGGCCATCGCGCCGGAATCGTCGAACCAGTACCAAACTCCACCAACGTTGGCCCAAGAGTTAGAGGCCATAGCGCCCGAACCTCCGAGCCAATACCACGTGCCGCCATTGCTGAGCCAGCCGGTTACCATGGCGCCCGAACCACTCGCATAGTACCAAGAGCCACCTGCCAAGAACCAGCCGGTAGCCATCGCGCCGGAATCGCCGAACCAGTACCAGGAGCCGCCCAGGCTGCGCCAGCCGTTAGCAACCATGGCGCCCGAGCCATCGAGGTAGAACCACGTACCGCCGATATTGAGCCAGCCAGTGACCATCGCACCGGAAGCGTTGGCGTAGTACCACGTCCCCGAAACGTTGATCCAGCCGGTCAGCATGACACCATACTCGTCGAAAAAATACCAAGTTCCACCGATATTATGCCAACCGGTCAGCAGTTCGCCACTGGAGGTCGCATAGAACCACTTTCCATAGATGGAGTCATAGAGCCAGCCGCTATGCTGCATGCGGCCATCGGCGTTGGCACCAGGGGTGTTCAGGAAGTAGTTCTTGCCGTCAATCTGAACTCGGCCGTATGCCATATCATGGCTTTCGGGGTAAAAGTAATACTTGTCCCCACCGATAGACTGCCAGCCCGACACCGCGATCCCGTCAGCGCCAAAATAGTACCAGACAGCTTCGTATTCGTTATGCCACTGGTTCGTGACCATGGCGCCAGTTTCGGGATCGAAATAGCGAAGGTTGCCGTCCTCGCACCGAACGAGTCCAGTCTTCGAACGACCGTCGGAACACCATTCCGTAATCGGTCCACCGTCTCCGCCACCGCCAGCAATATCAGCAAATGAGGGCACCGGGGCAACCGTCATGCAGGCAGCGGCAAATGCAACAACTCCCAGCACTGTTAGTCCGCGCCATCTTTCTCGAAGGTTTTTCATACGACATCCTTTCTCCGAGATTTAAGGCTCTCTTAAGTTATTTTTAAACTATCAATTCAGTATTTCAACGGGAAATCGATAAAAGGTGTCTTTGTGACTGCAATTTAAATATGAGTCGCCACACCTCAACCGTTACGCTAAATAGCTTCTAAGGCAAACTTAGCGCATGAACGAACTGATTAAACGAGTGAACTGATTAATAAAGCAACAGAATACAAACCTTGGTCATCAATCACATCTACCGCGGGCCGATAACGCCCGCCTCATGTGCTGCGATATAATCAATCTCACTAGATGCCAAATCAGCAAGCCGAAGGAGCTGACGTGCTAACAATTCACTATGGTGATATGGAAAACGTTATCTACAACACGTCCGTTTACTTCGATAACGTATATTCGCCCCAGTGGTTTCAAGACTCCTTTGCCCAAAGGGTCATAAAATCCATCGACAAAGGCACCGTGGTAGGCCCCAATGCAATCGATACCAAGATTCTAGGCATCATTCCTCCCGAGAAACTATCCAGCGGCACCAAAACGCTACTGCTTATGTACTTTATGCCGCAGAATATATATAACGCCTCAAATTGCGGTGATAATTGCGCCTACTGGATTCTGAGGATCGCCGCGCAAAAGGATCTAACAATCAATCTCTACCACATAATGGATTTTGGAAACGGCAAATTCACGGTAACCATTGCAAATACGGGCGATATAGTCCACACAATGTTTGACCTTGTCCCCATAGCTGGAAAATGCCTAAGGGAGAACTCCTGATGCGCGGATCATACAAGGTAATTATTCAAAATAACCGGGTTCAGTTTAAACTGACCATCAATAGAAATCTGACCATCATCCAAGGTAACAGTGCTACAGGCAAGACAACTCTGCTTGATATGGTGGCAGCTCACGAAGAGCTTGGGGCACAAAGCGGCGTAACAGTAAGTTGCAAAGTGCCCTGTAAAACAATATCTGGAAAATATTGGCGTAGAGATCTCCAAGAGATTTCCAGCAGTATTGTTTTTATTGATGAGGGCAATACTTTTGTTCGATCAAGAGAATTTGCCCATGAAGCAAAGCGTAGCTCAAACTACTACGTAATTGTCGCCAGAGAGTCACTGCGCCAACTGCCCTATAGCGTTGATGAAATCTACGGTCTTAAGAACACCAACCGAACCACAACGAAGTATCCCGTTTACTCTCGTGTCTACACCTCTACATATCGTATTTACGGTGATACTGATTTTAGAGGCGAGAGGCCCGAGCTTGTCATTGTCGAGGACACAAATTCGGGCTACGAATTCTTCAGTTTGCTATGCAAAAAGAGCAGCATTAAATGCATCAGCGCGGGAGGAAAATCAAATATTTGCAACTGCATTATGGACGCACCGGAAAACGACATCCTCGTGATTGCCGACGGCGCCGCCTTTGGACCAGAAATTGCGGAAGTAGCTGCTCTATTGCGCCGAAAGAACATCAAGCTATTCCTACCGGAATCGTTTGAATGGCTCGTGTTGAAGTCGGGATTATTCAACAGCAAACACATTAAGGACATGCTGCTTAACCCCGCTGAACATATCGAAAGCTCAAAGTTCTTTAGCTGGGAGAGGTTCTTTACTGCAGAACTCATCGAATGCTCACGAGACACACGTTTTCGATATGACAAGAGCTGCATGAACGAGGAGTACTTGAACCCCACCGCCCTTGCAGCTCTTGAGGATACTTTGCCGGAACTTGGCATTACTTCGCACTAAAACGAGAAGTACTCACTGTCGGAGGATAGGTTCGGTCCGAGCCACGGGTCACCATCGAGGAAGAGCTCCGGCCAGCGTTGCATGAACAGAGCTTGCTCGCGTTTCCAGCGGCGCAGCTTTTCCTCGTTAGCCTCTTCCCTGCCGCGCGAGGTGAACTCGTAGTGGTACAGCTCGGCATAGGGCGTAAAGATGGTGCGGTAGCCCGCCTCCCACACGCGCAGGCAAAAGTCTGCGTCGTTAAAGCCGACGGCGAATTCCTCGTTGTAGCCCCCGACCTGCTCAAATACGTCACGTCGCACCATCTGGCAGGCGCCCGTTACGGCGCTAAAGTTGCCCGGACGCACAGCACGGGCAAGATAGCCCTCGCGCTTTGCCGAGAAGTCTTGGTTGGCATGGGCAAGTGCGCCGCGCACACCGACCAAAATGCCAGCGTGCTGCACAAGGTGGTCGGCAAAATAGAGCTTGGCACCCACCACGCCCGCATCGGGACGTTGCAGACAACCCATCATCTCTTCGATAAAGTCGGGGCTAATGACCTCGGTATCGTTGTTGAGCAGCAGCAGGTAGTCGCCCTTGGCGTGCTCCACACCAAAATTGATGATCTGAGAGTAATTGAACTCGCCCGGCCAGTACACAACGCGCGCGATACCCTTGCCTTCGGATGCCGCAGCCACGCGCTCTGGCAGGGTTTCGTAATACGCAAACGTCTCCGGGGCTTCGCTGTTGTTCTCCACCAAGACGATCTCGTAGTTGGCATACGCGGCCTTCTGGGCGATCGACATCACACAGGCGTCAAGCGTCTCAATGTGATCCTTGGTGGGAATCACAATACTCACCAGCGGCGCAGGCTCCGGCAGCGCATAGCGCATGCGGTAGACAAACGGCGTCTCGGCCTCCTCGACCGTTCCGCAAATGCCCAGCGCGTCAAAGTGACGCTGAAGCGCAAGGCGCCCGGCTTCAATAGCATACGGCTTGCTATCGGCAGAGCCATCGGCGGTCGACCCCGGATGAACGCGCCAGTGATACAGCACGTGCGCAACATGCTCAAACCGCGCGCCCGCCGAAAGGCAGCGAAGCGTCAGGTCGTAATCCTGGGCACCCGCAACATCTTCCGGAGACATGCCAATGTGATCGATGAGCGCCTTCTCCACCATCAGAAAATGCGTCACGCAGTTATGGCTATAGAGCAGGTCGACGTTGAGCCGCGTCTTAAAGACCGGCTGGCCCCACTCCCCCGTTTTCTGGAACATGTCCTCGTCGCAGAACAGGACCTGGGGACGCTCGCCCTCGGCGGCCCTGTTCAGCGCGGCAACATAATGGAATAATGCGTCCGGTTCCAGAATGTCGTCATGGTCCAAGAACGCGATGTAGTCGCCTGTCGCTTGCTCGATACCTGCGTTGGTGTTGACCACAATGCCGCCGTTGCCGGGAAGCTCGATGCGACGGATGCGCTCGTCGTTGGCACCTGCCGCAAGGGTGGCCACCGCGTCCCATTCGGGCGAAGCATCCATAAGGAGCAGTTCCCAGTTGTCATAGCTCTGGGCTAGCACCGAGTCCAGCAGCTCGCGCAGGTAAACCCAATCAGTCTTGTAGCACGGCACCACAATGCTCACGAGCGGTCTATAGGCAAAGGCCGCCGAAGCGACACGCTGGCACGCCAAATCGCCCGGCTTTGCGCGATGCTGCTCAAACCAGCGTCGATAGGCCGCATCATCCGCACGCGCATCCTTCATGCGGTTCCAGCTGTCGTCGACCATGCCGTTGTACAGGCGGCCATCCATGGCGCAAAAACCGCTCTGAATCTGGCCCGTGGCATCAGCCGCAATCGCGACAAAATCTCGTATATCCTGAGGCATCTCAACGCTCAGATACGTTTTATTGACGCGGCAACCGTCCTGCTGCGGCACATCGACCTGCGACTCAAACACATGCACGGTGGCACCGATGGCGTTCATATGCGTATCGAAGACCTGGAGCTCAGGTGCGCACTGGGGGTCTCCCACCCACGTAACCTCATAGCGCCACACCACGCCGGCGTCTGCCGGTAAATAACGAACGGCATCGATCTCATAGCGACCGCAGCACTCGCCGCGCTGTGCATCGCGAACGAGCGCACACATCGCAGCCTTTGCTTTGTAGTTAATCTTGGATTCCAGCTTGGCCACGCGGCTATCGAGGCGAATGGAGCCAAGCTTTTGGCCACCGGACACAAATGCAGCGTCGATCGTAGAGCCATCCAAAAACGGAAGCACCAAGACGGCAAGCTCGCGCTCGTAATCGGCAACGGAAGGGCAAAGCGCCAGCACACGGCCATGGTCAACCGGGAGTACCAGCGACGGCACACAAGAACCGCTCGTCGTCGCGCGGACAAAGGCCTGAGAACCTTCTTGCTCAATAAGCGCGGCGACATCCTGGCCGGCAAAACGAAGCAGCACAAACAGACGGCCCTGGCTGCGGCAAAGTGCCAAACGCTTGATACTCATCTACACTTCTCGCTTTCCCAGGGCGTTCGCTGCCATGCGTTTGCAGGCGCCCAAGCGCCCAAACCTCAAGACGTCGTAATCGAACATGAGCTTTTTGCACTCACGGGCATTGGGGGCCTTGCTGGTAAGCGCCGCACGCACCATAGCAGCAACAGAAGGAGCGCATTGTGCGAGCGCAGCATCGCTGCCCACGGCAGAACCGGAAAGGGCCGCGGCGACGGCAGCAAACACCTTGCCGCAGTCCGAGCCCAGCAACCTGAGCGCATCGTACAGCACCAGATCGCATAGGAAGTACGCCAGGTCATCGGCATGCTGAGCATCGAGACCGTCGCGCTGCCAGTCAGTCAGCACCGCGGAGTAAATCTTCACGTGCTCCAGCAGGCGCGTCTCGTCGTCGTAGCGCATAGTGTCCATGAGTGAGCCCTTGCGCGCCACACGGTAATCGTACAGCTTGTTCGAGATAAGCGCGGTCTTGTGCGAACGACCGTACACGGCAAAGTCGAAAACCTGGTCCTCGCCATACTTGACGGTTTCGTCGAACACGATCCCGTTGCCCAGCAAAAACTCACGCTTGCAGGCGGTGCGCCATGCAAAGGGGCGAGAAGCTTCCTTAAACAGCAGGTCAGAGCAATAGCCTTCAAACGACACATCACGCGGGCTCAGCACATAGTTAAGCCACGGATACCCCGCCTCCAGCGGATACGGATTCGCGCCAAAGGTCAAAACGTCGCAGTCCTCGCGCTCAAAGGTTTCGACGATCACGCGGCATGCATCGGGCGTAAACCGGTCGTCGGAATCCAAAAACGCGACGATAGGCGCCGTGGATGCGGCGATGCCTGCATTACGTGCACTCGACAGGCCGCCGTTCTCCTTATCGACCAGCGTAAAGCGCGCATCCTTTTCGCAATAGGCAGCCGCAATATCGCGTGAACCGTCCGGCGAGCCATCGTTGACTAACACGCCTTCCCAATCGGGCATGTCCTGCGCAAGCAGGGAGTCCAGGCACCAGGCCAGGCACTCCTCCACTTTGTAGATGGGAACGACAACAGAAATCTTGGGGGTAGCCATAGTCACTCGCTCCTACTGTGCTGCCGGAACGTCGTCAGGGTGCGGGTTGTCGCCGTAGGTGCGCTGATACATCAGCACGCGCCAGACCAGCGGTAGGCCGCCAATCTTAAAGTAATGCTTAAACGTATTGAGCTTGCCCGGCTTCTTAAAGTCAAAGCGCGAATCGATATAGGCGCGGGGCGACTTGACCATCAGGCGCAAGTCGGTCTCGCCACGCGGATCAAACAGCGACAGATCAAAGCGACCGGCATCCCAGTCGGCCTTGAGCTCGGACGAGGCTTTCTTCCAAAACTGCTCGCGCAGTTCATCGACCAGGCGCTCATCATTCCAACGGTACGTATCGACCTTCATGCGCATTAAAATACCCTGAAGCTGAGCCTTAAGCTCGGGGCGTTCATCCAAAAAGCGCTGCATCTCGGCGTATTCGTCGCACACGCAAAATACCTTGTTGGGCGAATTAACGGAGCTCTTCTCGTTGTCTTGGCGATAGCACAAAATGGGGTCCGCGATAAACGCAGCACGCTCGGCGCATGCCCAGACCTTAAAGTTAAAACCCGCATCCTGATACGAAGCACCCGGCGTGGGAAGGAAGCGAATCTGATTGTCGTTGAGGAACGCGCGCCGATAGATAGCCGACCAAATGGAAGGTTTGCGGTAGAAGATGCCCGGGCGATCGACGGGGCGATACGCGGCGCCTGTCATATGCTCGTCGATAATCCCAAACAGCTCACGTCGCTCGCTGGGCGTGGACCAATACAGATAAAAGTCGCCCTTTACCGCATCGGCATGCTCAGCATCGGCCTTGGCGACCAGCTTTTGAAGCGAATCCTCAAACATAAAGTCGTCGGACTCAAGGATGCCCACGTACTCACCGCGCGCCATCTCCAGGCCACGGTTCATCGAGTCGCCGTAGCCGCTGTTGGCCTTGTCGATCATCTTTACACGGGGGTCGTGCTCCATGTACTCGCGGATGATATCCGGCGAGCTATCGGTGGAGCCGTCGTTGATGCAGATGATCTCGATGTCATTGAGCGTCTGCGCCACGGCGGAATCGAGGCACACGCGCAGATAGCGCTCGACATTGCAAATGGGGACAAGCAGCGAAACTTTAGGGGTATCAGAGTTCTGCAAGAGAACCTCCTGTTGAATAGCGTGTAACAGGGTTATTTTAGCAGCCGGGTTGCGGCGGGCGGCAGCGCTTGGAATTATACAAAGCGCTCCAGGCAGGCTTTGAGACCGCGAGTCGAAAGATAGAACAGCGTGGCATCTGCCATCGAAACGCCCGAGGTCGCCGCAACGAGCTTGTGGGCAACACGGCGAACGGCGCCCTTAGCAGGCATATCCGCCCACTCCGTTCCCAAAAACGTCGTGAGGTCCATGTTGACGCGAGCCGTCACGCGATGGAAGTCATCGGAATCTAAGCGCGCCAAATCAAACACGATAAGGTCCAGGAACCAGGTGATCAGCTCGCCGGGACACAGGTCCATAAGACCGTAGCCCGCCCAGTCCTCCAAGACCTCCTCGAGCATTCTCATATGGGCATCGAGCTTTTTGGCGCGAGCCTCGACACTGTTGAACTCGTGCGTCGCCGATTCGCTCTCCATCACGTAGTGGTAGAACTTGTCCGGCATGACGACGGTCTTGTGGGCAAGAGCATAAGCCGCAAATTGGAAGACGACGTCCTCGCCCAAAGCCAGACCGAGAGCGAAGCGAATGCCTTCGCGATTGAGCAGCTCGCGCGAAAAAGCCGCACGGCAGGCATAGGGCTGCGCATTCGAATGGAACAGCAGTTGGGGATCACGGGCGCCGAAGGTACCAGCTTTGGGGCTCATGAGTTGCTGGACGCGTTTGGGAGCAGCATCGGCAGGTTCACAGACGCCGCCAAAAACGGCGGCCTCGGCATCTGCAGATTCCATGGCATGCAGCACGCGCTCGATCGTCTGGGCATCGATGTAATCGTCGGCGTCCACAAAAAAGACGGTCTCGCCCTCGGCGGCATCGATACCGGCATTTCGAGCACACGAGACGCCCGCGTTTTCCTGGTCAATCACCAGTACACGATCGTCGGCCTGCGCGATCCGGCGCAACACGTTCAACGAATCATCGGTCGAACCGTCGTTAACGCAGACAACCTGAATCGAGCGCTCGGACTGAGCCAACAGCGAATCGACGCATCGCTGAATGGAGCGCGCAGAGTTGTAAACGGGGACGACAATCGTAGCTTTAGGACACGAGGCCTCTCCCATGCCGACCTACCCCCTCAGCGATTCGATGAGGAAGGCGGCGACCACGCCCGGGCCTCCAACCGAGGCGTAATACTTAGCACGCCCCAATGCACCATCCGTCGCAAAACTCGGATGTTCGTCAACCCAGCCCTCAGGATCTTTGAGGATGGCAGCGAGGTTCGCGCGCTTCCACGGCTTGAGGTCGTCAAGCGAAAACTCCCCCGCGTCCAAGGCCGCCTGAAATTCCTTGGCCATCTGAACCAGGAACTCCTTATAGAACTTAGGCGCCAGGCGCACGTAGTTCCACATGTACGAATCGTACTTAATGAGCTGATTGAACTTGAGCATGCGCGCGACATCGACGCTTGCGTGGTCGCGGGCATAATCCTCTCGAATCCAACGCTCAATCTCGGCATACTCGGTATTGACGCAAAAGACCTTAGCCGAAGAATTGACCGAGGAATTCTCGTTGTCCTGTCGATACGACAAAACAGCATCATGCAGGTAAACAGCCTTATCGGCGCACGCGATCACCTTAAAGGCGAATGACGTGTCCTGAAAGGATGCCCCCGGAGTCGGCAGGAACTTAATGCCGTTGCGCTCAAGAAAATCGCGACGGTACACTGCCGACCAAATCGACGGCTTTTGCTTAAAGAACTGCGTCGTATCGCTCGGGTGCACTGGCTTGCCACAGTCCTTGGCTTTAAACATCTCGTGCAGCGAACGGCGCTCCTCGGGCTTAGACCAGTAGAAATCAAAGTTCGCCTTCGCAAAGTCGGCATTATTGCTATCGGCGGCCGAGACAAGCTTTTCGAGTGCGTCGGACGCCATAAAGTCATCGGACTCCAAGATGCCAACGTACTTGCCACGCGCCATCTCCAGACCGTGGTTCATCGAGTCGCCGTAGCCGCTGTTGGCCTTGTCGATCATCTTGACGCGCCTATCGCGCTCCATATACTCGCGGATAATCGCCGGCGAGTTGTCGGTCGACCCGTCGTTAATGCAGATGATCTCAATATCCTTGAGCGTCTGCGCCAGGGCGGAATCGAGGCACTCGCGCAGGTAGCGCTGAACATTGTAAATGGGAATAAGCAGCGACAGAACAGGGCTGCCAGAGGCGTTAGTAGACAAATGTGCTCCTTAGGAAATACCTGTCGTTTCATGGTATCAAAGGGTCAGCGCGCCAGCGGGCGTTTATATAATCTATGGAGCCCGCAGAGGCAAACCAATAAGAAAGGACGTCATGCAGCCCAAAGCCGCACGCAACATACCCACCGAAGCGCTGCGTTTGGTCGCGGTCGCCGGCATCGCGGTGTTCCACACCTTTCAGTGGACCTTCCAAGCCGTCTGCGTCGGCGCCGTGGAATATGCCCCACTTGCGATGTTCCCCTATTCCGGCGTACTCGGTTTTATTAACTTGCTTGGCTGCTGGGCCAACGAGGTCTTCTTTATGATCTCGGGCTATTTTCTCATCGCTTCGGCCGCGCGTGCTTGGGACGGTGGAGCAACGTGGAAGTCGCAAATGCAACGGACGGCGCAGCGCCTTGGCAAGGTCATTATGCCCACTGCGTTTTATTGCCTCGTGGCGCTCGCGTGGTCCACGGTCGTCTCACCCATTCCCGATGTTACCCTCAATACGCACTATTGGTACACGCTTGGGCTTGAGTTTATCTGGGTCTATGCCGCCACAGTTTTCATGGCGCCATGGTTTGGACTGGCCAAGAGCCGACTCTCCCAGAAAACCTACACGACGACGGTCATCGCCGTTGGAATCCTCGTATTCGTTGTTAACGGGTATTTGGCCGCCATGAGTGCGACGAGCGCCGGCGAGTTTTCTTGGCTCCAAAAGCTCATGAGCGCTACCACGTACGTAGTCGCGTTTTTGATCGGCGGACTGCTCCGCGACGTAACCGACGCCATGGATTCGGACAGGGCGGGCGCCTTGGGCATGCGCTCGCTCGTAACGGTTTTGGCGCTCGCCACCATCCTGGAAGGAGCACTCTCCTTCACCGGCAACCTCACGGCGATGGCAGTCCTCTCCTACAAATCAACCTCGTTGATCTCGTTTGCCCTCGCTGCCACCTCTCTGCTCTTTGCGGCGACCCGGCGCAGGGCCTCAGGCAATCCACGGACCGCAGGTGTCATCGTCACCTTATCGACCGCCACGCTTGGTTTCTATGTGATGCAGTCGCTCACCAGTAGCCTGTGGCGTCCCGTCTTCAATACGTTGCTCGCAAACATACTGATCAGCCAAAACAGCCCGGCAGCTATATGTATCGTCACGGGTATCGTCATTAGCATCGTCTTTGCTCTGGCACTTCTCATCATCGATGCAACTAGAAGTCTTATTGAACGCAAGCTCAAGAGGCAATAGACACGCTGCCGTCAGACGCTAAAGCCGCTACAGCCGTGGCAGGTTCCTGCGTTTTATTCAAAGCTTGCCGCCAAGGTGCGCCGAGCCTTTACAATAGGACAGTCCCAAGGACGTATTCGATAGCTTCCGCGCTGCACTCACCCGCCGCGCGTGAAAGGATATATTGCCCCATGCCTTCAACCCTTCCCGCTCCCATCGATAAGCTCGCCATTGTCGTCGTTACGTACAAGCGCCAGGAACTCCTGGCCAACTTGTTCGACTCCATGACCGAGCTTACGGCAGCGCCCTGGCGCATCGTGATTGTCGATAACGAGAATTCGCGCGAGACCGAGGCCATGTGCGCCGCATTTAACGAGCGCCTGGCCAACCTGTGGGGCATCGACACCGAGCAGTCCGACGCGCAGGGCGGCACCGACCGCGTCATCTACGCCCCGCAGCTCGAAAACGGCGGCGGTGCGGGCGGCTTCTCCGCTGGCACTAAATGCGCCTACGACCTGGGCGCCCAGTGGTTCTGGGTGATGGACGACGACGTGCTCGTCATCCCCGAAGGCATCGAGCGTCTTGCCAAGTGGACCGACCGCTACGATGTCATCCAGGGTTCGCGCCTGGACTTTGACGGCGGCGCCTTCTTTTGGCAGTACCAACTCATCCTTTCGCTCGGCATTCCCAACCCTGTCGCCAAGTGGGACTTGGGACCCGAGGGCTACCGCGCCATGAACCAGCTATGCTTTGAGGGCGGCATGTTCTCGCGCCGCGTGGTCGACAAGATCGGCCTGCCGGATGCGCGATTCTTCATCTACGGCGACGATGCCTGCTATGGTTACGTGGCCAGCCAGCACTTCCCCGCCGCCGTTGTGGCCGACCTGGTGCTCAAGCGCGCCCGCGCCGTCTCTAACTGGGATATCGCCGGCAAGCGCCAGCTCAACTCTACGAGCGACACCAACCGCTACTATATCATGCGCAACCGCGGTTATCTGGCCCGCTACATGCAGATTTACGGCGACTATCACCCCGTGCTGTTCCGTCTGGGCAACGCCGCGACCTTCTGCAAGGAGTTCATTCGCCTGGCCGCCGTTGACAAGTGCTTTAAGACCGGCATTCCGGCGCTGCGCCGTGGCATGAAGGACGCCCGCAAGATCGTTAAGGATCCCAACTGGAAGCCCATGCCGCCCATGAAGGCCACCAAGTAACGGAAGCCGGAAACACCTCAGCGCTTAAAGCCGCTGGCACACCGTAGCCACATGCTGCCCATCAAAACCGAACCCCCAGCGCATGCGACCCACGCCGGGGCGCGGTACACGGATTTCGTCGATGCCGCCGCGCTCTATGTCGAGTAGCGACTGCACGGCCAGCAATTCCAACCCCAGCGCATCCACATCGGGGTCATACATCATATTGATCGTTATAAGCGGGCGCTCGTCCAGCATGCCGATAGTGTCAGCTACGTCGAACACAGCGCCCGTAGGAAAAACCTGGATGTCCCAGCGACCCGCGCCACACTTTCGCCTCGAAGCAGGATTGGCATAGCCCGGCAATCCAAAGCAGAGTCCTTGCAAGAGTAGATGATATGGCAGCGGTGTATCTGGGTTGGTCGCACCGATTCCCGCATCTCCCAGGATGCGGCTTAGCGCCCGCCTCACGGTATCCTCGTTCCCATGGCACAGCCCGTCGCGAAACGCATCGACGTCTCGAATGTCTTCGGCAGCGCACTCAAACCACTCAACAATCACTAGACGCAAGGCCTGTCGAAGCTCGTTATTGGGCAATCGCAAAGCACGGAGGCGATTGCCATGCTCTGGCTCCTCAGTCATATCCGTCGTGAGAAAACCGGACAGATACAGCGCTGTCCACATGCCATCCTCAGGCGAGACATCTGGCCCTGCAGTGCCCAAACAAAGCGGGGCCTCAGCGCACCCATGGGCCTCGAGCAAATCAAACAAGACCGAAAGGCGGTCGAGATTCCACCCGGCAACTACCCTACTCAGGCAATCCGCATGCCCATACAGATCGGCGCGCACAGGCGCCGTGCAGCCTCGGTCCAGAAAACCGATCACACGCGCTGGACTCGAGCAATAGGCCCTACCAAACCGATATCCCTCGAGCCATTCACGCGCATCATCCAGGCATTCCTCGCGTCCAGCATGACTCAACAGAGCCTGGACCTCGGCATCCGAAAAACCGAAACATCGGTCACACCACGCCAACAGCGGCGTCGTCAGACAATACGAGCAGCCGCGCGAAGAAAGCGCCGCTTCGGCAGGACCGGGGCACTCCCCCATCAGACACGTCAGCCGCAACGAATCGCGCGCAGTGGCAATGGCGTCGAACAGCACGCGATCGAATAGCCCTGCCGGATCGGCGTCGGAAGCGTCCCTCGCGCTCGCACGGCGAGACCACGCCGCATCGTACCCATCAACGAGCAATACAACCTGCTCATCGCAGGCCATCTCCAGCAGCTCAATGAGCACACCGAGCACCGAGTCAACCTCGTCCGCGCTCGCCACATCACGCGCGACGCGTTCGATGTGACGCACCTTATCTCGAGCTAAATCAGGAGCCTCCAAGAGCGCCAACAAGCGAGCGCACTCGCCCGAAAGGGCATCGCGCACGACATCGGCAATAGCGGCACCACGCCTCGCAGCGCCAGAAAAGTCCAGCGATATCACCGGATAGCAAGCATACTCATCCCGATAGCGCCCACCGTCTGCATCCCAAATCTGAGCATCGGCAAATAAACGCTGACCAGAGCGACCGACCGCTGGACGCTCCAGAAAAGACCTGAGCATCGACAAGTTCATGCTCTTGCCAAAACCCTCGGGTCGACAGCACACCACAACGGACGCGTCGCAGTCCAACACATCGGCAATAAACATGGTCTTGTCAACCAACATGCAGCAACCAAGGGCCTCCGCATAGTCGTGCATGCCAATGGGCAAAACCGCATCGTCGGCACAGCCGATCAAGCGCACGCCAAAGCCGGCATCACAACCATTATTCGCCTGTTCAGGCACCAAAACGTTCCCCCTAAATCGCAACACGATGCCAATTGTAATGACCGCCTCGCGCGTACCGACGACGCCGCGCGAACATATCGGGCAACGGTAGCAACAAGAGGTGTGAGGGGGCATAACTAATCGTTGCACAACAAAACGGGGCCCTATGCATTCGCACCGGACCCCGTCCCAACTCTTTAGTTATCTAGCAACCGAGAGGCCACTCCTCCGAGCTGTCCTCCCCAGAAGCTTTCTTCTGCTGATCGAGCTTATGCTTACCACTTACGATAGACGTAGCGCCCAGTGTGGCCAAGCTTGCACTGGCAAGGCTCACCATAACGATAAGGTCGCCCGTCTTGGGCATGTTACCGCCAGATGACTTGGTCGTTGTAGTCGTCGTGGTGGTCACCTTTTTGGAGTCATTTTGCTCCTGGTTCCGGTTGTCAGTGTTGCCTTTACCGTTGTCCTCGCCCTGCTGCTTTCCGTCCTTGGTCTTGCCCTTGCTCTCGTCCTTCTCCTCAGATTCAGACTTCTTATCCTCGTCCTTCTTCTGAGTGGACTTGTCGTCCTTCTCCTCCGAGCTAGAACCTTTATCGGATACGGTCTTCTCGGAAGCCTCATCCTTGGAGTCGCCCTTTGCGGCCTCGGTCTTTTCCGTGGAAACCTGATCAGAGTTGTCCTTGTTCTGAGTCGAGCCATTATTGACGCCAGCCATCAGCGAAGAGCCCAGCGTAGAACCAAGCTGCTCGGAAAAAGAAGGCTTCTTGTCCGGCGAAGCAACGGGAGCGTCCGGCGCCTTATTCGAGTCGTCCTTGGAAGCATCGGAATCAGGGGTTGCGTCAGAGCCGGAGCCGTTGTTAGAGCCGGTGTCAACGGACGAATCGCTCGAGCCGGTGGATGAGTTAGAGGTGTCAGCGCCGGTCGAACCAGAAGCGTCGCTGTCCGTATTGCCGGCAGAGCTTGAAGACGAATCGCCCGCAGCAGAGCCGTTCGAGATGGAACCGTCGTTGGTAATGCCACCAGCAGAGCCATTACCGTCAGCATCGGTCGAGGGCGCATCCATCCTGTCATCGTTGGGATCGTCACTCGAGTCGTCATTCGAATCAGGTGTCGGCGAGGGCGCCGGCGTAGGCTCGGGCTGCACGGGCGTCGCAGCGGCTGCCTCGTCCTCGGCGATATAAGCCAAGCAGTCCTTCAGCTCATTCTTATAACGATTCTTCCAGCCCTCATGATACTGGGGCTGGCTCGAATACTTGGTAGCGACGTTATCGACCACGCTATTGGAGAGCGCCGTCACAAACTCACGGTCAGTCATATCATTAGAAAGATTCGCCCAGCGGAAGAAGTCCCTGCAGCCACCGGTGCCACACATGTTGGTGATGCTCCACACCATGCCCTTGACGCAATCGGCACGGCCCGAAATATCAATACCAAGGCCGCTCTTGAGCCACGCCTCGGTCACCGCATAGTACGAGTTGTACGCATACGCATCCTGCAGAGCCGAAAACTCAGCAGGGTCGATGTTATAAGCGCCCTGGAAGGCCTCCTGCGCAATACGGCCCAACTCGGTGGGCTGGCCGTTCTCGTACATGGCATTGCTCGTGTTGGAAATCTCGCTGCCGCGATCAATCGCATCCTTGAGCATGCTGTATTTTTCGGGGTTGTAGTTGTAGGCCTGCTTCATAAACGGGATGAGCGACCAACGACGGTCGAACTGGTAATAACCCAGCGCGTTGTAGCCGTCACCATACGAAAAGCCCTGGTTATAGTTGCCATGGCTCTCATATTTGGTGAAGTACTTCATCTCGGGAGTCACGTTGACAAACGAAACGCCCTGGACCGACCTCAGCACGCCCGAGAAGGACTGTTGGGTGTAAAGGCCCTTATCGATATCGGTGGCATCCGAGGCAATGCCCGGCGTGGGCTCCTCGGCAGCGGCGGGTGCCGGCGCGGAAACGGCGCCAAACGAAAGCGCCAGCGTCAGGCCCGCGACAATAGCAGAATGCTTGGGCTGCATAAGACCCTCCCTGCATTGGTGTAGTTAAAGTTCAGTTTGCAAAGATAAAAATAAGTATTGCAGCTCGCCCGTTGTTGCACAACAACCCCTCGGTAAACGGCAACAACCCTCCGCGAAATCTTAAGGAATTGCGCTCAACCTACAGCTTAATGTCAAAGTTGATCTCGGGGACGGCGGCCAAGTCGGCCAACGTCACGCCGTCGACGTACTTTTCGATCACGTCGTCCAGACCGCGCCAGAACTTGACGGTCGAGCACAGATCGCTGCGGGCGCAACTGTTGTCGATGCCGTCGCACGCCACCGGAGCCGTGCTGCCCTCGACGGCGCGCAGGATGTCGCCGGCACGCACCTCGGCCGGGTCCTTGGCCATCATGTAGCCGCCGCCCTTGCCGCGCACGCTCTTAAGCAGGCCCGCCTTCATAAGCGGACGAACCAGCTGCTCCAGATACTTTTGCGAGATATGCTCGCGGTCGGCAACCTCGCGCAGGGCAATCTTGCCCTCGGCGTCGCCCAGCGCCGCGATATAGATCATCAGCCGGAGGGCATAGCGGCCCTTAGAAGAAATGAGCATACCTACCCTCCCATCGTTACTGGGACAAAACCAGGCTTGTTTGTCCCAAATCCTATGCACGCGGGGCAAACAAACCTGGTTTTATGTCCCTCATCTAAAAAGTCGAGTGGATTAGTCGGGTTTTCCCTTGACTAACGCCGAACCCATAGTAACTTTATTCCGAGAAGATTCCTAGGGTTTAGTACACCTATGAGTACACCATATACAGAGAGGGACAGCATGAGCGCAAATCCGCTGCTTTCCATCGAAGGTCTGACCGCCTCCGTGGACGAGAAGACCATCCTCCACAACGTCAACCTCAACGTCGCCGCCGGCGAGACCCACGTGCTGATGGGACCCAACGGCGCCGGCAAGTCCACCCTCGGCCACCTGGTCATGGGCGACCCCGTCTACACGGTCAACGACGGCCGCATCGTCTTTGACGGCCAGGACATCACCGAGCTCACCACCGACAAGCGCTCGCGCGCCGGCCTGTTCCTGAGCTTCCAGGCCCCGGTCGAGATTCCGGGCGTGCCGCTGTCGAGCTTTTTGCGCGCCAGCATCGCCGGCCGCCCCGGCCTGGAGATGAAGGGCAAGGAGTTCCGCCGTCGCGTCAAGGAGCTCGCGGCCGAGCTCAACATGGATACCGCCTACCTCAACCGCGAGCTGGGCGTGGGCTTCTCGGGCGGCGAGAAGAAGAAGGTCGAGATGCTCCAGCTCCTGCTGCTGCAGCCCAAGCTCGCCATCCTCGACGAGACCGACTCGGGCCTGGACGTCGACGCGCTTTCCACCGTCAGCCACGGCATGGACGCCTACCGCAAGAGCTGCGACGGCTCCATGCTCATTATCACGCACAACACGCGCATCCTGGAGCACTTGGATGTCGACCGCGTCCACGTTATGGTCAAGGGCCACATCGTGCGCGAGGACGACGCCTCGCTCATTCCCTGGATCGACAAGAACGGCTTTGAGACCTTCGAGCGCGAGGCCGCCGAGCAGCGCGCCCAGGCCGAGGCCGCCGCTGCCGAGCAGCAGGCGTAAAGGGGCGACGCAATGACCAAGAACCGCACCGAGGTCGCGGACATCGACCGCAGCCTCTACGACTTCACCTATGGCGAGGAGGGATTCGAGCGCCTCGACGCCGGCATCACGCCCGACATCGTGCGCGAGATCAGCGCCAAAAAGGACGAGCCGCAGTGGATGCTCGACCTGCGCCTCAAGTCCCTCGAGATTTTTAATCGTTTTCCCGACCCGACGTGGGGTCCCTCCATCGAAGGCTTGGACATGGACAACATCGTCACCTACGTCAAGCCCAACACCGACCAAAAACACGACTGGGAGTCGGTGCCCGACGACATCAAGAACACCTTTGAGCGCCTGGGCATCCCCGAGGCCGAGCGCAGCTACCTGGCAGGCGTCGGCGCGCAGTACGACTCCGAGCTGGTCTACCACAACATGCAGGACACGGTGTCCAAGATGGGCATCGTCTATTCCGGCATCGAGGAGGCCCTGCACGACCCGCAGTGGGAGCCGCTCATCCACGAGAAGTTTATGACGCTCATCCCGCCCACCGACCACAAGTTTGCGGCCCTGCACGGCGCCGTATGGTCGGGCGGCTCGTTTGTCTACGTGCCCAAGGGCACCAAGTTGGACTTCCCGCTGCAGAGCTACTTCCGCCTTAACGCCAAGGGCGCCGGCCAGTTTGAGCACACGCTCATCATCGTCGAGGACGACGCTGACCTGCACTTTATCGAGGGCTGCTCCGCGCCCAAGTACAACGTGGCCAACCTCCACGCCGGCGCCGTCGAGCTCTTTGTGGGCAAGCGCGCGCACCTGCGCTACTCGACCATCGAGAACTGGTCCAAGAACATGTACAATCTCAACACCAAGCGTGCGCGCGTGGACGAGGATGGCGACATCGAGTGGATCAGCGGCTCCTTCGGCAGCCACGTGGGCTACCTCTACCCCATGAGCGTGCTCAACGGACGCCGCGCCCGCTCGAGCTTTACCGGCATTACCTTTGCCGGCGCCGGCCAGAACCTGGATACCGGCTGCAAGGTCGTGCTCAACGCGCCCGATACCTCGGCAACCGTCGAGACCAAGGGCATCTCCAAGAGTGGCGGCATTCAGACCTTCCGCAGCTCTATTGTGGCGACACCCAAGGCCGAGGGTTCCAAGGCAACCGTGAGCTGCCAGTCGCTCATGCTCGACGACCAGAGCCGCTCCGACACCATTCCGGCCATGGACATCCGCGCCAAGAACGTCGATATCGGCCACGAGGCCACCATCGGCCGCATCGGCGACGATAAGGTGTTCTACCTGATGAGCCGCGGCATCTCGGAGGAAGAGGCCCGTACCATGATCGTCAACGGCTTTGCCAACCCGGTCTCCAAGGAGCTGCCGCTGGAGTACGCCGTCGAGATGAACAACCTGATCAAGCTCGAGATGGAAGGAGCGATCGGATAATGAAACAGACCACCAACACCGCTGCTACCACCCTTGAGCAGGTCAATGCGATGCCGGCTGCCACTTGGGGTTGGCTCAAGATGAACCAGACCAAGCTCGAGCTCTCTGACGAGCTTGCTGCCGCTCCCGCCGAGACCATTGAGGTTGAGGGCTTGGACAAGCAGTTTACTGGCGTGGCAGACGCATTCGACGCCGCCATGGACGCCATGGCCGAGCGCTTCCCCGAGCGCCGCGCCTCCGCCCCGGGTGGTGCCGCCGACCGCGCCCGCATCACGCCCGAGACCGAGCTCGACGTGCCCGCCACCTCCATCTACCAGGCCGGTGCCATTAAGCTGGAGGAGGAGCTCTCCCCCGCTGAGGCCTTCGAGACTGGCATGGGCGAGGCTGCCTACACCTACCTGGCCGACCACGCCACTAAGCGCGTCGTCATCGATGTGCCCACATACCAGCACGCCACGGTTACCGTGCGTGTGAGCGGTGTCGATGCCGCCGCGGCCATCGCCGCCATCGACGTCATCGCCCGTCCCCAGTCGACGCTCAATCTGCATATTGCCCTAGACTCCCCCGTTACCGGCGAGGGTGTCGTGGGCTCCGCGCTACGCGTGTGCGCCCACGAGTACGCCACCGTCAACGTGACCTGCACGCAGACGCTCGACGATAGCTGGATCGCGCTCGACGACACCGGCCTGTTCCTGGACGAGGGCGCGCGCGTCAACGTGCAACACACCGTCCTGGGTGCCGGCGCCAGCGCCACCGGCCTTGCCGGCGACCTGCTGGGCGATACCGCCAAGGTCACCATCGATACTGACTACCTGGGCGCCCGCGAGCAGGTGCGCGACTTTAACTACGAGCTGCGCCACCGCGGTCGCAAGACCGAGTGCGAGATCGACGCCAACGGCGTACTGACCGGCACGTCCAAGAAGGTCTACCGCGGCACCATCGATCTCGTGCACGGCTGCAAGGGTGCCGTCGGCACCGAGCGCGAAACCGTGCTGTTGGCCAACAAGGGCGTCGACAACAAGACCGTCCCCGTCATTCTCTGCGACGAGGACGACGTTGCCGGCAACCACGGCGCCACCATCGGTCACGTCCGCGACGAGCAACTGTTCTACCTCGCCTGCCGAGGCCTTGACCAAAACGCCGCCGAGGACCTGTTCATCCGCGCCAAGCTGGAGGACGCCGCGCTTTCCGCCACCGACGAGCGCACCCGCGCCGCCGTCGTCCGCCTGGGCAACAACCTGATCGACAACTTTGAAGAGGAGCTCGCATGATCGACACCGAGCACGTTAAATGCGACACCTGTACCGCACCGGAGCCTATGGAGCTCGACGCCAGCGACGAGGCCTCGCGCGGCTGGCCTACCGTCGACATCGAGACCAATCCCTACAAGGCACAATTCCCGCTTTTCCAGCAGCACCCCGAGATCGCCTTCCTCGATAGCGCCGCCACCGCGCAGCGCCCTGCCTGTGTGCTCGACGCCGAGCGCGACTTCTATCAGCGCATGAACGCCAACCCCCTGCGCGGCCTGTACTCGCTGTCCGTCGAGGCAACCGACGCCATCGCGAAGGTCCGCCAGCAGATCGCCGACCTCATCGGCGCCTCACAGGCCAACGAGGTCGTCTTCACCCGCAACACGAGCGAGTCGCTCAACCTGGTCGCCAAGAGCTTTGCACCCACGGTGCTCGAGCCCGGTGACGAGGTCGTCATCACCATCATGGAGCACCACTCCAACCTGATTCCGTGGCAGCAGGTCTGCCGCGAGACCGGCGCCAAGCTCGTCTACCTCTACCCCACCAAGACCGGTCAACTCACCACCGAGGAGGTTCTGTCCAAGGTGGGCCCCAAGACCAAAATCTTGGCCGTGGGTCAGGTGTCTAACGTGCTGGGCGTCGAGAACCCGGTCAAGAATCTCGGCAAGCTCGTGCACAAGTACGGCGGCTATCTGGTCGTCGACGGCGCGCAGTCGCTGCCGCACATGCCGGTCGATGTGGCCGATCTGGGCGCCGATTTCTTTGCCTTTAGCGCGCACAAGGCCATGGGCCCCATGGGCATCGGCGTGCTGTGGGGCAAGATGGACCTGCTCAACGCCATGCCGCCCATGCTCACCGGCGGCGAAATGATCGACTCTGTCACCGAGCAGGAAGCCGTCTGGGCGCCCGTCCCCGAGAAGTTCGAGGCCGGCACGCAGGACGCCGCCGGCATCTTCGCCACGGGCGCCGCCCTTGATTACCTGGTCAACACGGTGGGTTACGAGAACATCCAGGCCCGCGAGCAGGCACTCGTCCACTACCTGATGGGCGAGCTCATGCAGCTCGACTTTGTCCAGATCATCGGCTCCATCTATTGGGACAACCACCACGGCGTTGTGAGCTTTAACGTCAAGGGCATCCACCCGCACGACGTCGCGAGCATCATGGACATGGACGGCGTCTGCATTCGCGCCGGCCACCACTGTGCACAGCCGCTGCTCACCTGGCTGGGCGTCGAGAACCTCGCCTGCTGCCGCGCCAGCGTGGCCTTCTACAACGACAAGGCCGACATCGATAAGTTCATCGCCGGCCTGCATCACGTTTGGAGCACGTTCAATGGGTAATCTGTACACCTCCACCACGTTTATGGAGCACAACTCGCACCCCGACTACAAGTACGAGATGGATGCCCCCACGCACGAGCACGACGGCATCAACCCCAGCTGCGGCGACGAGCTCACCTTGCAGCTGCGCGTCGAGAACGGCGTGATCGAGGAGGCCTCCTTTACCGGCCACGGCTGCGCCATCAGCCAGGCCAGCGCCGACATCATGGCCGACCTCATCACCGGCGAGACCGTCGAGGAAGCTCACCGCCTGGCAGAGCTCTTCCTCGCCATGATCCGCGGCGAGCAGCTCTCCGAGGAAGACCTGGAAGACCTGGACGAAGCCGCCCAGCTCCAGGACATCTCGCACATGCCCGCCCGCGTCAAATGCGCCGAGCTCGCCTGGCGCACCCTCGACGGCATGCTCGAGGGGCAAGCTAACCAGTAGTTTATGCCCCGAATCCAAGGTTTTTGATTGCCGAGCCGCCCGATACGGGCGGCTCTGTTTTTACCTAATGAGCGCGAACGCACAAAGTCCGCGCGTCCGGCGCCCCGTCTGACATTTGCCACACAGCCAGACGCGAGCACGGGCGTTTTCCACAGCACCAAAGGCCTGCGGCAGGGCCCCGGGCCCGCCAAGCAATGCGCCAAGCCCCGTTCTGCGAAGCTCCGACTCGCTTCGCGCCTGCCGCAGACGGGTCCCATAGGGAGCGGCGTGCATTTTTGCGAGTATTCAGCACGCCAAGCTGTGTGTATACGCATCGAAAGCGTTAATCAACGTCTTTAGGCGCATATATATTGTGTTTTAGAACAAGCATCGCGGTCTGACGGGACGCAGGCACGCGCTTCGGGGGCGCAACGGCGGGAATCAATAGCCTCGGGACCCGTATGTTGCAAGATTGCGGCGGTGCCGACAGCAACACGATGCTGAAAACTCCGTTTTTTTCACGGCGCAGACGGGGGTAGGGCACGGGCAAACCCGGACCGAGCCGTTATTTTATGCAAGATGGCGATTTTTCTATGCATATTAAGAAGTGCAGTTACCGTACCAAGCTTTTAGAACAATGGTTGTGGCATATGGGCGACCCCAGCTGCGGTGCACAGGCAGTCCTACGCCACGTTTCGGCCAGTCTGCACCGCCGTTCGTGCACAGGCACGCACGATACGAGAAACGGTACTTTTGCCAATCCCCGTATATCGCTCAATCTGACGCACCGTAAAACCGGCATCGTGCAATCCAAGAATGACGATATTGCGCTGCGCCGACGGCGCGGCTTTAACCCCGTGGAGCGGAACCCCGAGCCCCTTCGCCAACTTTTCGGCAAAGGCATGCCGCTCCCACTCCGTCTCTTCCAGAACGGGCATCGCTGGATCGCAGCCGTCGGGCGTCGAAAGCGAATGGGCAATAAAGCCCTCGGCAGAACCAAAAAGCTCAAGCACGCAAGAAGGATCAGAAAATCCCCTCGCGACATCAGCCGCGTCACCGTCGTAAGCGCGCAGATGCTCGGCAAAGCTGCTCCAGGGATAACGCTCGATTAAGCTGATGCCAGCCTCCTGCGAATCGGCGTGTACGGAGCGAATAGCCTCCATCACCTGCCAGTCGGTATCGAGCGAGCGCCGGTCAAAACGGTTCTGGAACAGATGGCCCGTGCGCCCCGTGCGTTTATTGAACCGCCGCGCGTACGTCAAAAGCAGCCGGTGCATCGCCGCGCTCATCGCGTCCTCGTAATCTGCAAGCACCAGACGCACGTGATTGCCCATAAGGCACCAGGCGATAACCGTCACGCCCGCCTTGCGGCAGCACTCACGCATCAGCTCCAAGAACTCCCACCGGTCCTCATCGCCCTCAAAGATGAGCTGCTTGCCCGTACCGCGGGCACAGACATGGTAAAAGCCGGTAACCGTTCTCCAAACGCGCTGCATGGCGTTCCTTTCGCCGGGATCTGCTTGCCATCCAATACAGCACGATTGAAGCGTGCCATCAAAACATTCACGCAAAACAATACACTCGCGCGGCCAAAGGCAGTAATCAGGCGGCGAACGGCACCGTTGCAACAGGTCAACCCCTGCAACGCTTACAAGAGCTGACCAAAAGCTTGCCCAAGAAGGACCCCCTCTACGGAAGTTCACGACCACAGAACATAGAGTTAAACCGTTTCAATTAAAACTTCCGGACTTCCCGCTACGAAAACTGAGCCGTTCGCCGAATATTCCGTGCATTTCGCGGTATTATAGGGGCTGCATGTCATGTCCCTTTCGAAGGGTCGCCCGGCAATCGCCAGCCACGACCCCCAGACGGGACGCCAACACGATAGAGAGGAGAGGCATGCAGTACTCACAGGAAGTGGAGAACATGTGCCCCGTTGCCAAGGGTGCATACCACGGCCCCGCACCCATCCCCGAGGAGGGCAAGTGGGTCCAGGCTAAGGAGATTTCCGACATCTCCGGTCTTACGCACGGTGTGGGTTGGTGCGCACCTCAGCAGGGCGCCTGCAAGCTCACGCTGAACGTCAAGGACGGCATCATCGAGGAGGCCCTCGTTGAGACCATCGGCTGCTCGGGCATGACCCACTCTGCCGCCATGGCTTCCGAGATCCTTCCCGGTAAGACCATCCTCGAGGCCCTCAACACCGACCTCGTCTGCGACGCCATCAACGTTGCTATGCGCGAGATCTTCCTGCAGATCGTTTACGGCCGCAGCCAGACCGCGTTCTCCGAGGGCGGCCTGCCCGTGGGCGCCTCCCTCGACGACCTCGGCAAGGGCCTTCGCTCTCAGGTCGGCACCATGTTCGGCACCAAGGCCAAGGGCGCTCGTTACCTCGAGCTCGCTCAGGGCTACGTCACCCGCATGGCTCTCAACGACAAGAACGAGATCATCGCATTCGAGTTCCTGAACCTCGGCAAGTTCACCGACGCCGTCAAGGCCGGCAAGACCCCCGAGGAGGCCATCGCTGGCGCTATGGGCCACTATGGTCAGTGGGAGAACGCTGCCAAGTACATCGACCCGCGCACCGACGAGGAGACTCACTCCGTCGCCAGCGTGTTCCCGGTTCACGAGTAGAAAGGGAGGGAAATAACTATGACTGTTACGTTCGAAGGTTACGAGCGCCGCGCTGACAAGATCAACAAGTGCCTCGCCGACAACGGCATCGCCTCCCTCGAGGAAGCTCTGCAGATCTGCACCGACAAGGGCTTCAACCCGCGTGAGATCGTCAACAACACCCAGTCCATCGCCTTCCAGAACGCCGAGTGGGCCTACACCCTCGGTTGCGCTCTCGCTGTCAAGCGTGGCGCCAAGTCCGCTTCTGAGGCTGCCGCCATCATCGGCGAGGGCATCCAGGCCTTCACCGTTCCCGGCTCCGTCGCCGAGGACCGCAAGGTCGGTCTGGGCCACGGCAACCTGGGCGCTATGCTGCTCTCCGACGACACCGAGTGCTTCGCCTTCCTGGCCGGTCACGAGTCCTTCGCTGCCGCTGAGGGTGCTATCGGCCTGGCTCTGAACGCCAACAAGGCTCGCAAGAAGCCGCTGCGCGTCATCCTCAACGGTCTGGGCAAGGACGCTGCTCAGATCATCGCCCGCATCAACGGCTTCACCTACGTGAAGACCCAGTTCGACTACTTCACGGGCGAGCTCAAGGTCGTCGAGACCATCCCCTACTCCGATGGTCCCCGCGCCGCCGTCAACTGCTACGGCGCCGACGACGTCCGCGAGGGCGTTGCCATCATGTGGCACGAGAACGTCGACATCTCGATCACCGGTAACTCCACCAACCCCACGCGCTTCCAGCACCCCGTCGCTGGCACCTACAAGAAGGAGCGCCTCGAGGCTGGCAAGAAGTACTTCTCCGTCGCTTCTGGTGGCGGCACTGGCCGTACCCTGCACCCGGACAACATGGGCGCCGGCCCTGCCTCTTACGGCATGACCGACACCATGGGCCGCATGCACTCCGACGCCCAGTTCGCCGGTTCTTCCTCCGTGCCTGCGCACGTCGACATGATGGGTCTCATCGGCATGGGCAACAACCCCATGGTCGGTGCCACCGTCGCCTGCGCTGTCGCCGTCGAAGAGGCCCTCAAGGCCTAATCGCGCCCGCGCGATGCTCAGATAGTTGAGCTTTGGAGCCGCTACCTTTCGAGGTAGCGGCTCTTTTTGTTTGCGCTGGCGCAGGGTATCTAATGCCGATATATCAGCTGGGGCCAAATACGAGATGTGAAGAGATGGAGCGTCAGAGCGTCCATGACGCCCACCTGCCATATTTGCCCTTTACCGATTTGACGGGTCTTTGCGGCCCCATTGCCGATCACCCGTGCGACAATACGCCGGACGAGAAAGGAATCCGATGGAATCGACTGATGTACTGGTAATTGGATCTGGCATTGCGGGCCTTTGTGCCGCCATCGAAGCGGCACGCACGGGTGCAACCGTCACTGTGGCAAGCGCCGGCAAGACCATGAGTGGATCGAGCTTCTTCCCGGGTACCTGGGGCCTCGGCCTCATCGGTCCCGTCGACGAAGACGACGAGCAGGACCTCATCGACACCATCCAGACCGTCGGCGGCGGTGTCGCCGACCCCGAACTCGTCCAAACGTTCGTCCACGGCATTCCCCAAGCGATTGACTGGCTCGAGCAAGACCTGGGCGTTGAGCTCCAGCGTCCGCAAAGCGCCAAGAGTGCTCAACAAAAGCAATTTATCCCCTGCTTTGACCACAAGACGCGCATGTGGCGCGGCCTCACCCGCAAGCCCCTTGAGGACGCTCTGACGACCTGGATCGAGTCGCTCGGCATTCGCCTGCTCCCCCGCCATGAGCTTATCGACCTTGTTGAGGACACGAACGGCAGAATAACCGGAACCGTACTCTACGACCTTACCGAAAATCGAATCGTGCCCTTTGCTGCCAAGGCCACGATCATCGCAGCCGGTGGCACAGGCGGCCTGTTCGAGCGCAGCCTTACGTCGGCTGATGTGCTCAGCTCCTCGCAGGCCATCGCACTGGCGCACGGCGCAACACTTACTAATATAGAGTTCATGCAGATGATGCCCGGCTTCATCGAGCCCAGGCGTAACTTGGTCTTCAACGAGAAAACCTGGCGCTACGTGCATGTAGACCAGCCGGTAGATATTGCCGACGACAAGCTGAACGACCTGCTCGAGCAGCGCTCTGGATATGGTCCCTTCACGTCACGCTTGGCCTCCCGCGCTATCGATCTCGTCATCGATCAGGCAGGTGTCGAAGGCCTGGCACTCCACTACGACTTCCCCCGCGAGGATGTCCCAGAGTTTGTGCAGACCTTTGCCACCTGGCTGCAAGACGAGCACGGCATCGCCCCGACTGACGAGATGCGCGTTGCGATGTATGCCCACGCCGCTAACGGCGGCATCAAGATCGATAAGACCGCGCACACGGGCGTTGAGGGCCTCTACGCTTGCGGCGAGGCGACAGGCGGCATGCACGGCGCCGACCGCATTGGTGGCTTGTCAAGCGCCAACGGCATCGTATTCGGACGTATCGCGGGCGCATCGGCAGCCCTCACAGCGCAGAAAGAGCCTGAGGCGGCCCTGAAGGCGGATATCACCCTCCCCCAGTACGGCATTGCCACAACAGATGCCGAACGCCTGACACACAGCCTTAGGCACACGATGAGCACCTTTTGCATGATCAACAGGACCGAAACAGGCCTATCCGAGGCACTACACGAGCTTGAGGGCTTGAAGACGGAGGCAACGACCTTGAGCACACAGAAAGCCCAGGACAGCGAAGTCGCAGCCCTCGCCCGCCTGCAATCGCAGATTCAGCTGGCACAGGAAATGGTCAAAGCCATGCGCAAGCGAACTGAAAGCCTGGGTTCGCACTATCGAGCAGACTAAATCGATTCTCACTTTGAGTTTGATCACAACTCCTCAACATGAATCGAGCCCCGTGAGCATAATTCTCATAAGGAGAGAACGTTTATGGGGCTTTAGCCGTGTTTCCCTAAGGGAATCACGGTGCAGTTTCCTCAGCTCCGCGCCCTTTCGGGTTCGACCCCATGAAAGGCCAACAAAAAAGACGGCCAACTTTCGCTGACCGTCTTAACATGCTTTGGTGGGCCGTCAGGGGGTCAGCCTGCTTTGCAGGCGGCCGCTACGGCGCTTTGCGCCTTGCGCGCTGCGCTGGTAAATGCTTACGCATTTCCTCAGCTCCGCGCCCCGACGGGTTCGACCCCATGTGAGGTTAACAAAAAAGCGACCAGCCTAAGCCAGTCGCTTTAACAATCTTTGGGTGGGCCGTCAGGGGGTCG
>DXMW01000031.1:31711-331696 GCA_019414045.1 Collinsella sp.
AACCCTGGACCTTGGGATTAAGAGTCCCCTGCTCTACCAACTGAGCTAACGACCCAAAGCTAAAGTCTGTTGTGGCGGACTTTAGAGGAGATATCGTGTGGTGGGCCGTCAGGGGTTCGAACCCTGGACCTTGGGATTAAGAGTCCCCTGCTCTACCAACTGAGCTAACGACCCGATATCAACACGAAGCAAGAACTGGGGTGGGTAAAGGGACTCGAACCCTCGACCTACGGGACCACAACCCGTCGCTCTAGCCAACTGAGCTACACCCACCGTGTCCTATGCGCTTCGCGCTCGACTATTATTGCAAGGAACGCCACGTGATGCAACCCCCAATTTTCAAGAATTTTGAAAAGAGTTTTTTCGGATCCATTTCGAGCATTTCCCACCGGTTTCATAGGAGTAAACTTGCCCCACTGCAAATGCTCGAAAGGACAAGCATGAAAGAACTCTCCAACCGCACGGCAACATTTACCGATTCGGTCATCCGCCGCATGACACGCATCTCCAATAAGTACGATGCCGTCAATCTCTCGCAGGGCTTCCCTGACTTCGATCCTCCGGCGCAGCTGCTCAATAGCCTGGGCACCATCGCCACCGACCCCAAGCCGCTCTACCATCAGTACTCCATCACCTGGGGCTCCCTGGCCATGCGCGAGGCGCTTGCTGCCAAGCAGGAGCATTTTATGGGCATGCCGATCAACCCCAATGAGAACATCGTGATCACCTGCGGCTCAACTGAGGCCATGATGGCCGCCATGATGACGGTCACAAACCCCGGAGACAAGGTCGTCATCTTCTCGCCGTTCTACGAGAACTACGGCGCTGACACCATTCTCTCGGGTGCCGAGCCCATCTATGTGCCGCTCAACCCGCCCACATTCGACTTTGACCGCGAGACGCTCGAGGCAGCCTTCCGCGACAACGACCCCAAGGCCATCGTCCTGTGCAACCCTTCCAACCCTTGCGGCAAGGTCTTTACGCGCGAGGAGCTCACCTTCATCGCCGACCTCTGCAAAAAGTACGACGCCTACTGCATTACCGACGAGGTATACGAGCACATCGTCTATGCGCCCCACGAGCACGTCTATATGGCCACGCTGCCCGGCATGTTCGAGCGAACCATCAGCTGCAGCTCGCTGTCTAAGACGTACTCCATCACCGGTTGGCGCTTGGGCTACACCATCGCCCCGGCCCAGATCACCGAGCGTATCAAGAAGGTCCACGACTTTCTCACCGTGGGTGCCGCCGCTCCCCTGCAGGAAGCCGTTGTCACCGCCCTCAACTTCGACGACAGCTATTACGATGAGGTCCTCGACCTCTACACCGCCAAACGCGACCTGTTCTGCCAGGGGCTCGATAGCATCGGTCTTGAGCATAACGTGCCGCAGGGCGCCTACTACGTCATGATGGACATCTCTGAGTTTGGCTATGACAGCGACCTCGAATTCTGCGAGGACCTCGCATCCAAGGTGGGCGTGGGCGCCGTGCCCGGCTCGAGCTTCTTCCGCGAGCCCGTCAACCATCTGATTCGTTTCCACTTTGCCAAGCGGGACGAGACGCTTAACGCGGCACTGGAGAACCTCAAGTCGCTACGTGATAAAATCAAGCCGCGCGGGTAAGGACGGCCCGGCAACTAAAGCAACCAAAGAAGCCCCGCACCGCCCGCCACGTTGCGAGGCTTCTTTTTATAGCGCTTTCTTAAATGGTTTAGAGCCCTATACTTTAGTCACGGAGCAACTCGTCCCAGAGAGAGGAATACTATGGCAGAACAGCAGCTTATCGGAGCGCTCGAGGCCGGCGGCACCAAGATGGTCTGCGCCACGGGCTATGCAGACGGTACGGTCCTGGAGCGTGAGCAGATCGCGACCACGACCCCGCAGGAGACCGTTGAGGCCGTCAATGCATGGTTTGCCGACAAGGGCATCGCCGCGCTGGGCATCGGCGCCTTTGGCCCCACCGCAGTCAACCCTGCCTCGCCCCAATACGGCAAGATCCTGGAGACGCCCAAAACGGCATGGCGCTACTTTGACCTGCTGGGCACTATCCAAAACGAGCTCAATATCCCCTGCGGCTACGACACCGACGTCAACGTCGCCTGCCTGGGCGAGGTCACCTTTGGTTGCGCCCAGGGCCTCACTGACGTTGTGTATCTGACCATCGGCACCGGCGTGGGCGCCGGCGTGCTCTCGGGCGGTAAGCTCGTACACGGCATGATGCATCCCGAGGCCGGCCACATCCTGGTCACGCGCGACCCGCGCGACACCATTGGCGAGCACAGCGCCTGCCCCTTCCACGACAACTGCCTCGAGGGCCTCATCGCCGGCCCCGGCGTTAAAAAGCGCTGGGATGGCAAGAGCGCTGGAGACATGGCCGATGACCCGGAGGCCATGGACCTGCTCGCCGGCTATCTGGCACAGGCGCTCATGACCTACACGCTGTGCTACGCGCCGCAAAAGATCATCATCGGCGGCGGCGTGGCCGACCACACCCCCATCGTGCCGCTCGCGCGCAAGAAGTGCGCCGAAATGCTCAACGGCTATATCGTCACGCCCGAGGTCAACGACATCGATAACTACATCGTCAACAACAGCCTCGAGGGCAAGCAGGGCATTATGGGTTGCCTGG
Organism: Collinsella sp.; assembly: GCA_019414045.1. Taxonomy (GTDB): domain Bacteria; phylum Actinomycetota; class Coriobacteriia; order Coriobacteriales; family Coriobacteriaceae; genus Collinsella. The sequence continues at coordinate 34,340 of DXMW01000031.1, forward strand.
CCCTGGGCGCACAGGCGCTTCAGTAGCAGACGCACCCACAGGGCGTGGCGCGCCCGGCAAATCCGACCTACGGAACGACGCCACCACGCCCCATATAAGCCCTCTAATAAAAAAGGCCGCCTAGGACCAAACATACGTCCTAGGCGGCCTTTTTGGCACATATGAGCGATCGTAGTAGATATCGGAGCACAACGCCCGTTGCCGCTCCACAGCAGTCGATCATCACATCGGTGATCATGCCAGCGCGTCCCGGCACAAAGAGCTGAATCGTCTCGTCGATCGAGGGAATCAGCAGCAGGAACACCGCCGTGGGCAGCAGCACGTCAAAGGTGCGCCGGCCCTCAAAATCAAAGGCGTGCGTTGCCAGGATGCCGAGCACCATATACTCGGTAAAATGCGCGCACTTGCGAACAACAAAGTTGGTCACCCATTCATATGGAAGTCCCACGCCGTGCAGGAAACCGCGGATAGCTTCCATGACCGTTAGGCTCAGCGAGCCCGACCCCGAGCCGGGAACCAGCGAATTGCCCCAGATCAAGAGCGCCATCAGGCAGGTCACGACCGCCCATTTTCGATTGATCTTAACCATGCAGAAGTTATGCCTCCGCGCGGAGCGGCGCGAAGCTGGCGGTACCGCCCTCGATAACGCTCAGGTAGGCACGGCCCGTACGCTTGGCGGTAGAGGACTGCAGGCGCTCGATCTCCTCCTCGAGGATCTGATTGACGCGCTCGTGACGACGGTTTTCCATAATGCCGGCGGCAATAGCCTCGGCCCGCTCGATGCTCTCGCGCGAGATACGGACAGTATCCTCGGGGAACACAGCGCTGTGACGGCCGACATAGGCGGGGGCAGCAGGCTGAGGGGCAGCGACGGGAGCGGGGGCTGCAACAGGAGCAGGCTCGTCAATCTCATCCAGAATCGCGGTGGCGGCGGCCCACATGTCCTCGTGGCCCGAGTAATCAGCCATGGGGACATCAACCTCGAGTGAGGCATCCGGAAGGTCGCCGGTGTCGATGCGATCTTGGGCATCAATCGATGCGGTGATGGCTGCAGGCTCATCGAGGTCATCGAAATCGATATCCGCGGCACCGGAGATGATAGGCATGCTGGCGAGGTTTACATTGTACGGCGCAGCCTCAGCCGCCTGCTGCTGGGCAGGAGCGCCCCACAGCGAGCTTTCGGCGGCACGGCGGGCGGCAACGGCCTCCTCGTCCGCGGCCATGGCTTCATCAACGTACGAATTGTCGGCAGAAGCGTTCGCGTCCGCCGAGGTAGCGCTGTAGGCGTTATTGGCTGCCGCGTTGGCGACGAGTGCCACGAAAGCCGCCGTGCTGCCCGCAGGGGCGGCCTGGGAGCCAGACACGGCGCGTGCCGCGGCGGCGATGTCGTCGCGATTGAAGGAGCCGGTCTGCCCGCCGTTGGTGAGCTCGTCGATGGCGACTTGATAGACGTCGCGCGAGTGTGCAGGGTCGCAGCTCACCGGCGAATCGTCGTCAAGCATACTGTCGATCATGGACCAAGCCTCGTCCTCGTCCATAGCATCTGCGGCTCGAGCGATGGTAGGGACACCATCATCGGCATGACGGCGCTGGAACGCACCAGTCAGGCCGGAAAGGAATGCCGAGGTAGACTGCTCCGCCTGAGCCTGAGAATCAGAAGCCGCAGCGTAAGGAGTCGCATCCTGCTGCTGAGCTGGAATCGAGGCGGTCTTGAACTCGCTTTGATGCTGATTGAGATTGGCGGCACCGCCCATGGCATCGGGCTGGAACAGACGCTCTTCACGCTGCGCACGATACTCGGAGATACCCAGCGAGGCGGCATAGATGCCCACGCCCGCCACCGCGCCCACGGCGAAGGGAACCGCACCCGCCACGACCGTCTCGTTCACAGACGAAAACGGCAGCGTCGCGGCATACATAACCACGGGAGCGGCAAGGCCGATCCCGCACGAAAGTCCGGCAAGGACTGCTCGTTGTGTTGCATCAGAAGAAGCCATGAGCTCTCCCCATCTTCCAGCACCCAAATCGCATCATTCAGTTGGCTGCGCGAGAGAAGATGAAGCGGGGCTATGCCCCAAAGCAACGGTATATGGTTCGTTTCATCTGCGTTTTCCGTCGCGAAGCTTAAAAGCTATTATGCGAAACCGCCCTGTCGATTGCAAGCGACGATGTCGGATTGAAACGGGAAACCTGCTGCTTGCCAGTCTTATGGTCAAAAAAGCGCGGAGCGGCAATATAGAAAAGGGCCGAGGCTCAAAGCCCCGACCCTTTATTGCATTGATGACTATCGCTGTGCGTGGATGACAACCTAGAACGTCTGCTCGTAGTCGCTGTGCTTTTTGGCCGAACGCACCAGGAACTCCTGGTTGGTGTTGGTGCCCTTAAGACCCTTGATAAACGATGCGGCCGCGCGCTCGGTGTTGTTCATGCCGGCAAGAATGCGACGCAGGCCAAAGACAAACGGACGCATCTGCTCGTCGACCAACAGGTCCTCGTTACGCGTACCGGAGGCAACGGGGTCGATAGCCGGGAAGATGCGGCGGTCGGCCAGGTCGCGGTCGAGCTTGAGCTCCATGTTGCCGGTGCCCTTGAACTCCTCAAAGATGACCTCGTCCATCTTGGAACCGGTGTCGATGAGGGCAGAGGCCAGGATGGTGAGCGAGCCACCGTTCTCGATATTGCGGGCTGCGCCCAGGAAGCGCTTGGGCGGATACAGTGCCGCCGAATCGACGCCGCCCGAAAGGATGCGGCCTGAGGCGGGCGCCGCCAAGTTGTAGGCGCGGGCAAGACGCGTGATGGAGTCGAGCACCACCACAACATCGCCGCCCAGCTCCACGATGCGCTTGGCGCGCTCGATGACGAGCTCTGCCACGCGAGTGTGGTTGTCGGCGGGCATATCGAAGGTCGACGCCACAACCTCGCCCTTGATGGAACGCTGCATATCGGTGACCTCTTCGGGGCGCTCGTCGACGAGCAGGCAGATGAGGTGCACCTCGGGGTTGTTAATCGAGATAGACTGGCAGATCTTCTTGAGGATCGTGGTCTTGCCGGCCTTGGGCGGGGACACGATCAGGCCACGCTGACCCTTGCCGATCGGCGACACGATGTCGATGGCGCGACCGGTAATGGAGTCCTTGCCGTGCTCCATGCGCAGCGGCTCGTTGGGATAGACCGGGGTGAGGTCGCCGAACTTAGGACGGTTGCGAATCTGCTCGGGGTCCAGACCGTTGACGGTCGTGATTTTGGCGAGGCCGGCGCGCTTGTCGCCGCCGCGCGAAGGACGCAGCGAGCCCTCGATGACGTCGCCCGTGCGCAGACGCGCGGAGCGGATGAGGTAGGCGGGCACGAAGGCGTCGTCGTTGGACTTCATGTAGCCATGGGCGTGGATGATGCCGGAGCTGTCCGGGCGAATCTGCAGAATGCCCTTGATGTCGCGGAAGCCCTCGGCCTTCGCGGCAGTGGTGTAGATTTCCTCGACGAGCTCGGCCTTCTTCTTGCCGGTCGTCTCGATCTCGAACTCCTTGGCCTTCTCGCGCAGTTCGGCGACCTTCATGGCCGCGAGTTCCTCGCGCGAAAGCGTGGGCTCGGTGGGGGCGGCATTACGTTCCTTGTTGCGCTGCTTGCGATCGCGCTGACGGTTGCGACGGTCGTTGTTGCGGTCGTCCTTGCGCTCGTTGCGCTCGTCGTTGCGCTTGTGCTGGCGACGGTTGGGACGAGTGCCGTCTTCGACCTCGGCGGGGGCGGCACCATCAGTTGCAGCGGCGTCGCCATTGGCCGCAGCAGCGCCATTGGCCTCGGCGCCGGAATCGACCTGCGCTTCGGCATCAGCCTGCTGCTCGGGCGCCTTGGCCTTAGCGGACTTCTTACGACCGCGCTTGGGCTTTTCGGACGCAGTCTGTTCGACGTCCTGGGGCTCGGCGGCATCAGTCGATGCATCGGCGGTCGTCTCGGCGGAATTCTCGGACGCACCCTCCTTGGCAGCCTTGGCCTTGGACGTGCGCTTAGCAGCAGTACGATGGCTGCGACCGGGACGGACATCGGCGAGCTCGACATCGGCGGGAGCGGCCTCGGAAGTCGTAGCATCCTGGACGGGTGCATCGGCAGCGGTTGCAGACTCGGCGGTCGCCGCAGCATCCCGAGCGGCTGCAGCTGCGGCTGCGGCCTTCTCTGCCTCGACGAAGGCCTTGGGCTTGCGACCGCGACGGTGCGGGCGCAAAGCCGGATCGACAACGGGAACTTCGCTGGCCTCGACAGACGCAGCGGGCTCAACAGGCGATGTGCCCTCCCCTGCCACGGAACGGACCGAAGCCTCAGTGAGCTCGGGGGTTACCTGATCGGCAACCTGCTCGGCCTTAGCAGCCGTGCGACGGCGTGTGCGCGGTACCGGCTTCTCGGTCGGCTGGTCGGCGACAGGGGTCTCGGTGGCGGCAGGTGTCTCGGGCACAGACGGAGCTGCAAGCTCGGTCAGAGCCGCGGCCTCACGCTCGGCAGCACGACGGCGGGCGCGCACCACCTGAGCCTCGCTAATCTGAGCCAACGCACGTGCCTGCGCGACCTCATCGGAAATCGGCGCCGAGGAGTCAGCTGCAACGGTGCGCTTGGCGCGCGTCGTGCGCGTGGTACGGCGCTTGGGCTTGGTGACCTCCTCGCCGTCTGTGGCAGGCTTGGCCGTGCGGCGCGTGCGCTTGGGCTTTGCCGGAACAGCCTCCTCACCAGTTGCAGGCACGGCCTTCTCAGCCGTTGCAGGCGTAGGCGTCGAAGCAGCCTTAGGCGTCTCAGGAGCCGAGGCATGCGCGGGCGCCGCGACCTGGTCCGACGCAACCGGTGCAGCGGGAGCGGCTTGCGTCGTCATTATTTCGTTTTCTTGCTGTTGATCAGACACAGTGTTTGCTCAACTTTCTTTTCAAGCCCTGTGATCACATGCTCCCTGCATAAACCTTCAGGGCGGCTAAACAGTCTAGTTCCGTTCAAAACGACGGACATCATTGATCTGTATCGAGATGATTGCGTCATATACGCAGCGTTAGTGTAACACAACCGCAACCACCTGCAACTTAGTCATTGGGAACGCTCTTAAACGACTAGTTAAAGGGGCACTCTTTGGTTTAACACCCACAAATCTGACTGCCTCCGCCAAAACTATGGCGGTTTACTACGATGAATCGCTCAACCGCGACCACTCCGAAACTTGTTGAACTAAAACCGCAGGTAGATGCCTTGCACTTTTTTGCGAAAAGCCGGCGTGGTTGGAATTTCTCATTTCATCGTAGTAAACCGGCATAGTTTCGTATTTCCAGCAGTTCCAAATTCGTCAATACGTCGGCGTTTGCAAAAAGCCCGACCTCCGTGGGAGATCGGGCTTTCAAGGCTCAGTTAAACCAAACTTGCGCGGTCAAATGACTCGCAGATTACATCTGCTCGGGCGCGGAAACGCCAACGAGGGTGAGCACCAGGGCGAGCGTCACGCGGACGGCGTCGCAAGCGGCCAGACGGGCGCGCGAAAGCTCGGGGTCGACGGGACGGCCCTCGCTCGGCAGAACCTGGCAGGCAGCATAGAAGCTGTGGAAGTCGCCGGCGAGTTCCTCAGCAAAGTGCGTCAGACGGAACGGGGCGCGGTCGCGAGCGCAGCTGGCGATGAGGTCGGTGAGCTCGTTGAGCTTGCGCGAAAGGGCGAGCTCGGTCGGGTCGGTCAGCAGCGAGTAATCGACGTTCTCACCGATGGCCTTGGCGGCGACGGCCTTCATGCCCATCTCGTCAGCCTGCTCGGGCGTAACGTCAGCGGCACGGCGCAGGATGGAGCACACGCGGGCGTGAGCGTACTGCACGTAGTACACCGGGTTGGAGTTGTCGCGCTTCTTAACGGCCTCGATATCGAAGTCGACCATCTGGTTGGAGCTCTTGGAGATGAGCGTGTAGCGAGCGGCATCGGAGCCGACCTCGTCGACGAGCTCCTGCAGGGTCACCATGGTGCCCTTGCGCTTGGACATACGGACGGGCTTGCCGTTACGCAGCAGGTTGACGAGCTGGCCCAGCAGAACCTCAAACTTGCCGGGATAGCCAAGAGCGTCGCAGACGCAGCGGACGCGCTCGATGTAGCCGTGGTGGTCGGCGCCCCAGATGTCGATGACGTGGTCGACGCGCTGGAACTTATCCCAGTGATAGGCGACGTCGGAGGCGAAGTAGGTGTACTCGCCGTCGGACTTGATCAGAACGCGGTCCTTATCATCGCCCAGGTCGGTGGAGCGGAACCACAGGGCGCCGTCCTTAGTGTAGAGGTAGCCCATCTTGTCGAGCTTCTCAAAAGCGCGGTCGACGGCGGAGGTGCCGGCGGTCTCGCCCTCGGTGTCCTTCACATACAGCGAGCGCTCGGAGAACCAACGATCGAAGTCGCAATTGACGGCGTGGCAGAGGTCGCGCATGTTGTCGACCATCTTTACATAGCCGCGCTCGCGGAAGCTCTCCATGCGCTTCTGCGGATCGGCGTTGACCCACTTATCGCCGTCGGTGCGCCAGAACTCGGCGGCCTCGTCGATGATGTAGTCGCCGCCGTAGGAGTCCTTGCCCAGAGTCTCGGCAAAGTTGTCCTGGTACGGATGGGTCTCGGGGTGCTCGTCGTTCTCGTCGGCAACAAAGGCGTCGCGGTCTGCGATCAGCAGCTTGTGAGCCTCGTCGATATCCACACCCTGCTTGGCGATGATGTCGGCAAGCTGCATATAGCGCGTGCTGATGGAGTTGCCGAAGGTGTTCATCTGAGAGCCGTGGTCGTTGATATAGAACTCACGCTGGATGTCGTAACCGGCGTGGTCCATAACGCGGCAGAGCGAGTCGCCCAGCGCGGCCCAGCGGCCGTGGCCGATGTGCATGGGGCCGACTGGGTTGGCGGAAACGAACTCAACCTGGGTCTTCAGGCCACCACCGACGTTGGACTTAGCGAAGTCCATACCCTTCTCGCGAGCCTCGCCAAAGATGGCATTCTTGACGGCAACGGAGAGGTAGAAGTTGATGAAGCCGGGGCCTGCGATCTCGACCTTCTCGATCGCGGGGTCCTCGGGCATATGGGCAACGATGGCCTCGGCGATCTTGCGCGGGGCGCAGTGGGCCAGCTTGGCGGACTTCAGGGCCATGGTAGAGGTCCACTCGCCATGAGAAGTGTCAGCCGGTCGCTCGATAGCGCAATCGTCAAGTTCAAATGCGGAAAGGTCGCCGGCCTCCTGGGCCGCAGCAAGCGCAGCGCGTACCAGCTCTTCAATCTTCTCGGGCATAGATCCTCCTTGTGTTAAAGCCCCCGAGCTCTTGGTCACTCGTAGGGCAAAAGCCAGAGTTTGTAGCACTCTATCACAAGCGACGGGCACTGTCGCAGGGTAAAGCCAATAGATATTGCATATGCACAAAAATGACTACAGCTTGTATGGAGTCACTCAAAGATGCCGGTCTGCCTGCAGATTATGCAGGCGTTGAAAATGCGTAAAGGTGTGAATGAGCTGCGTCTGTTATCGAATACTCTTACCTATCAGAGTTGTGTGCTTTTCCTGCATAAAGTAACGGTTTGCGCACGTCAGCGTGTTATTCTAGACAAACGTAAATTCGTATAAGTTGGAGGTAGCATGTTCTCAATCGGTCAACACGTCATTCATCCGGGCCAGGGAGTCTGCACCGTCGTCGGTTTTAGGGACGACACACCGCAGCCCATGCTGCTGCTCGAGACCAAGCAGGGACATGCGCAGACGATCCTCATGTACCCCGTGGCGCAGGCCGACCGTTTGCACGCCGCCATCTCGCAGCAAGATGCCGAGCACCTGCTGAGCCACTATGACGAGCTGGAGTGCGACACCTTTACCGAGCGCAACAGCTCGCTTGAGGAGACACACTTTAAGCAGCAGCTCAAGCTGGGCGCGCCCGAGACGGTCCGCGTGGCAAAGACCATGATGCACCGCATTCGCCAGGCCGAGGAAGCTGATAAAAAACCCAGCTCCTACTACATGCGCGTACTCAAGGAGGCCAAACGCCGCTCCATCGAGGAGTTCGCCGTGGCCCTTGGCGTCACCGAGGAGGCCGCCGAAGCCCGCCTAGCCCAAGCCGCCCTCAACTAACCCATCCGCGCCAAAAACCACCACAAAGGGAACAGGCACCTTTGTGGTGGTTTTCTTGTTCTAGTAGTATTCATTCTTATCGATACCCACGAGCACAAGGAGTCTCTTATGGCAGAGCCGCTTACCGCCGGAATCACCCGCGACCGCGCGTTCGAACTGCTCAATGAGCACAACAAGGACCCGTTCCATATCACCCATGGCGAGACGGTCGAGGGCACTATGCGCTACTTTGCGCGCGAGTTCGACCCCGAGAACGAGGAGTTTTGGGGCATCGTCGGTCTGCTGCACGACCTGGATTGGGAGGAGCATGAGGACGACCCCATGAACCACACCATCTATGCTGCCGAGATTCTTGAGGGCGAAGGTGCGTCTCCCGAGCTCATTCGCGCCATCCAGACGCACACGTCGGACTTCAACACCTCACTACCCAAGCCCGAGCTGCAGATGGAAAAGATCCTGTTTGCCTGCGATGAGCTCACCGGCCTGATCGGCGCTGCCGTCATCATGCGCCCGAGCAAGAGCGTTATGGACTTTACGACTAAGTCGCTCAAGAAGAAGTTCAAGGACAAACGCTTTGCCGCCGGCTGCTCGCGCGACGTGATTTCGCAGGGCGCCGAGATGTTGGGCTGGGAGCTCCCCGAGCTCTTTGACCGCACCATCGCGGCCATGCAGTCCTTCGCCCCCGACCGAGATACCTTCCAGGCCTAACCGTCAACGCCACCTAAAACCACCACAAAGGGGACAGGCACCTTTGTGGTGGTTTTTGTTTGCGCGGGCGTTAGGGACGGACCTGGCCGGTGCCGCGGAGCTTGTATTTGTAGGTGGTAAGGGCCTCGGCGGCAAAGGGGCCACGGGCGTGGAGTTTTTGGGTCGAGATGCCGATCTCGGCACCCAGGCCAAACTCGCCGCCGTCAGTGAAGCGAGTGCTGGCGTTGGAGTACACGGCCGAGGCATCGACAGCATCGAGGAAGCGCTCGCAAGCATCCGTATCCTCGGCAACGATGGCCTCGGAGTGCATCGTGCCGTAGCGGTTGATGTGTGCGATGGCCTCGTCCTCGTTTGCCACGACCTTCACGCTCATCTCGAGCGCCAGGTACTCGCGACCCCAGTCCTCCTCAGTCGCGGCGACGTAGTCATCGCCCTCCACAAGCCCGGCATCGGCGCATGCGGCGCAGGTTGCCTCGTCGCCGTGAATCAGCACGCCGTGGTCATGCAGCACGGTCACGACCGCGGGCAAAAACGCATCGGCCACAGCACGGTCGACCAGCAGCGACTCGGCGGCATTGCACACGCCTACGCGCTGGGTCTTGGCATTAACGATAATGTTGAGCGCCTTATCAAAGTCGGCGGATTCATGCACGTAGATGTGGCAGTTGCCCGTGCCCGTCTCGATCACCGGCACAAACGACTCGCGCACGCAGCGCTGGATCAGGCCTGCACCTCCGCGCGGAATGAGTACGTCGACAATACCGCGGAGCTTCATGAGCTCGCCGGTGGCCTCGCGGTCGGTGGACTCGATCATCGACACGGCCTCGCGCGGGAAGCCCTTGGCCTCGAGCGCATCGGCCAGCAGCTCGGCGATCATGGCACACGAGTGATAGGCCAGCGAGCCGCCGCGTAGAATGCAGGCGTTGCCGGTACGGATGCAGATGCCTGCGGCGTCGGCCGTCACGTTGGGGCGCGCCTCGTAGACCATGGCGACCAGGCCCAACGGCACGCTCACGCGGGTCAGGTCCACACCGCTCGCAAGCACGCGGTGGTCGAGCACGCGGCCGACGGGATCGGGCAGCTCGGCGAGCTTCTCCAAACCGGCGGCCATGCCCTCGACGCGCTCAGGCGTCAGCAGCAGACGGTCGAGCAGACCGGCCGAAGTGCCCGCATCGCGCGCGGCGGACATATCGAGCTCGTTGGCGGCGACGATGGAGTCGACACCGTTGCGCAGTGCTGCGGCCATGGCGCGCACGGCCTCCTGGCGCTGCTCATCGCTCGCCGTGGCAAGCGAGGCCGACGCTGCCTTGGCGGCAACGGCAAGATCGTGGACATACGTGGCTATATCGACCGACATGGGCGGCCCTTTCTCCTAGAAGTTTGCAACCATGGTAGCCGATTTGCGCATGGCCTCGCCCGCGGCGGTAGAATTGGTCAACCCGAAACACCGCAACGAACGGAAGACTCACATGGCCCTCATCACTTCGTACCACGTCCCCGGCCTTTATGTCGAGGACCACAGCATCGACGTCCCCCTTGACTGGCGCGGCCTGGAGCCGATGCTCCTGGCCGTCGGCAGCACCATGCGCCGCGGCGCTATGCCGGCACCAATCGCCGGCGCGCCCGAGAGCATCAAGCTCTTCTACCGCGTGGTTTGCGCGCCCGACCGCATCAACGACGATCTGCCGCTGCTCCTGTTTTTGCAGGGCGGCCCCGGCGGCGAGAGCCCGCGTCCGCTGTCGCCTACAAGTGACGGCTGGATCGAGGAGGCCGTCAAGCACTTCCGCGTGGTCCTTCCCGACCAGCGCGGCACCGGACGCAGTAGCTGCGTGGACGGACGCACGATCAAGGCACTGGGTGATCGCGCAACGGCCGCCGGCGCCGATACAGCACGCTCGCAGGCCGACTTCCTCAAGCGCCACCTCGCCAGCTCCATCGTGCGCGATTTTGAGTACCTGCGTCTGGTGGGCTTTGGCGGCAAGCCCTGGGTCACGCTCGGCCAGAGCTACGGCGGCTTTTTGACGTTGAGTTATCTGTCGCTCTTCCCCGAGGGCGTGGCGGCGAACTTTACCTGCGGCGGCATCCCCCACGTGCCGGCGAGCGCCAGCGAGGTCTACGCGCACACCTTCCCGCGCATGGCCGCCAAGACGCAGCAGTATTACGACCGCTACCCCGCCGACGTCGAGCGCGTGGCAGCCCTGGCCGATGCGCTCGAGGCACAGAAGCCCGTGCTGCCCGACGGCTCGCCGATGACGGTCGAGCGTCTACAGCTCATGGGCAGCGACTTTGGCATGAAGCCGAGCTTTGAGCGCATGCATTGGATTATCGATCACGCTTTTGTTGACGGCGACGGCACGCTGACCTGCGGCTCCTCGGTATCCGACAGCTTTTTGATGCGCGCCTTCGAGCGCACCAACACGCGCACGAATCCGCTGTACTGGACGCTGCAGGAGTTCATATACGCCGACGGCGACACTATGCCCATTGGCTGGGCCGCGGCTGAAGAGAAGGCGCACCGCGCCGAGTTCGACACGCTCGCACGCCCGCTCATGTTTACCGGCGAGGCCATGTTCCCGTGGATGTTTGAGCAGATGCCCGAGCTTAAGCCGTTTAAGCCCGCCATGGACCTGCTGATGGAAGACACCAGCTGGGACAAGATCTACGACCCGCAGCGCCTGGCCTGCAACGAAGTTCCGCTCCAGGCCGCGGTGTATTTCGACGACATGTACGTGGATTCGGGCCTGCAGCTCGATACGCTCAGCCGCGTGGGCAACTCGCATGCCTGGGTGACCAACGAGTTCGAGCACGACGGCCTGCACGGCGGCGTGGTGTTCAAGCACCTCTTCGACGAAGCACTCAACCGCGGAGACCTGCGCCGGATCTTCTAACAAAGGAGTGTCCCCACCTGCCGGCACAAAAGGAACGTCCCCAAGTGCCGGCACGAGAAAGACAGCGCTGCGGGAAACGATCCGCAGTGCTGTCTTTCTTTATGCAAATACGATCAAGTTATCCCTGTGTATCGCCGGCTTCTCGGCCAGGTTAGCGAGCAGGCGGTTGCTGGCGATCTGGTCCTGGCGGCGACCGGCAGCAAGTTCCAGCACGTCCGAATCGGCCTCGGCGATACCGCGGGCGACGACCATACCGCTCGGATCGCACACATCGAGCACATCGCCCTCGGCAAACTGGCCATCGACCTCGCGAATACCCACCGCAAGCAAGGAAGAGCCACGGCTAACCAGCGCCTTCGCAGCACCATCATCGACCGTCACCGAGCCATGCGCCTTGTCGCCCAGTGCGATCCACAGCTTGCGGGGTGCGATGTCCAGACGCTCCGCCGGCGGATCGAACAGCGTGCCCACGCTCTCGCCGCGGGCGAGGCGCACGAGCGCATCGGGCTCCTCGCCCGAGCAAATCACGCTCTGAATGCCCGCCGTCATCAGGATGCGGCTCGCGCGGATCTTGGTAATCATGCCGCCCGTGCCCACCGATGTGGAAGAATCGCCCGCCGAGGCGATAATCTTGGCATCGATCTTATGCACAACCGGGACGAACTCGGCCGTGGGGTCCTCGTGCGGATTGGCGGTGTAGAGGCCATCGATGTCCGAGAGCGTCACGCACAGATCGGCGGAAACCAGACAGCTCACAAGCGCCGCCAGTGTGTCGTTGTCGCCAAACTTGATCTCGTCGACGGTAACGGTATCGTTCTCGTTGACAACAGGCACCACGCCAAGCTCCACCAGGCGCAGCAGGGCGTCGCGTGCGTGCAGGTAGGACGTGCGGCGGGCCGTATCGTGGCGCGTGAGTAGCACGAGCGAGGTGAGCAGATCCCGTGCATGGAACTCCTCGTCGTAGGCCGACGAGATGATGCACTGACCAGCCGAGGCGCACGCCTGCAGGCTCGGCAGGTCGCCGACCGGCTTGTGGTCGAAGCCCAGCACGGGATAGCCACAGGCGATAGCGCCCGAGCTCACCACGACCAGGCGCCAGCCAAGCTCGCGCAGCGCTGCGGCCTGATCGGCAAGCCCGCCGATAAAGGCGCGGTTGACCTTGCCGTCGGCGCCCACCACCGTAGACGAACCGATCTTTACCACCATCGTTTTATAAGAAGTCGTCATACGTCAAACCAATCGAATGTTCAGCGAACGGGCGAACGGGCCGAGCGAGAAAATAATCCGTGTTCCTCCGTCCCCTTCGGATTATTTTGCCCAGGGGAAGGCCGAAGACGCGGCCATGTTCTTGCGCACGAGCTCGTCGCACACCTGAGCCAGGCCCTGTTCCATGCCCACCACATAGGTCTGCGGGTACAGGAAGCGCTTGAAAGCTGCGTCCAGATGATCGAGTGCCCAAGCACAGCGCTCGCGCGCGTCCTGGATGCTCTCACGCGGAGCCACCGCGCTGCCATCGCGCACGATCGGCACCAGCAGCTCGCGATACTCAAGTTCGGACACGTCGGTCACCAGGGCGGCATCATTCACGGCCACGAGGGTATTGCCGCGCGCGGCGCCCTCCCCCGCCAGATGGTCCTCGTCGTAGATCATGTCGCAGACCGGGCCGCCAAAGCCGTCGTAATAACGGCGCACGCGTTGCACACCCGGGATCGTGCGCTTGTATGGCTGCTCAGAGAGCTTGACCACCGGCGTCCATGGATCTGCCTCGCTCGCACGGCGGGCGGAAAGCTTGTACACGCCGCCCAGCGCCGGCTGGTCATAGCAGGTCGCAAGCTTGGTACCCACGCCAAAGCTATCGATGGGCGCGCCCTGGTCGAGCAGCGACTGAATCGTGTACTCATCCAGATCGTTAGAAACCGAGATCCCCACATAGGGCAGGCCCTCGGCATCAAAACGGCCGCGCACATACTTGGAGAGCTTGGCGAGGTCGCCGGAGTCGATGCGAATAGCCGACAGACGCTCGCCCACCGCCTCCATCTCCTTGGCAACCGTAATGGCATGCTCGCAGCCCTCACGTACGTCGTAGGTGTCGATGAGCAGCGTGCAGTTCTTGGGACTCGACTTAGCAAAAGCCCGGAATGCCTCGAGCTCGGAATCGAAGCTCATCACCCAGCTGTGCGCATGAGTGCCAAAGACGGGAATACCGTAGCGGCGGCCGGCGAGCACATTGGATGTAGAGGAGCAGCCGGCAACGTAGCTCGCGCGCGCGACGGCCAGCCCGCCATCGGGACCCTGGGCGCGGCGCAGGCCAAACTCGGCAACGGGACGGCCGTCCGCCGCCAGCACCACGCGCGCCGTCTTGGTAGCGACAAGCGTCTGGAAGCCGACAATGTTGAGCAACGCCGTTTCGAGCAGCTGGCACTCCAGCGCGGGGCCGGTGACGCGCACCATGGGCTCGCGCGGAAAGACGAGCTCGCCCTCGGGCACGGCGTCAATGTTCACATGCGCGCGGAAGTTGCGCAGGTAGTCGAGGAATGCAGGCTTGAACATCGCACCGCCGGCCGGGGCCTGGAGTGAGGCGAGGTAGTCGATATCCTCGGGCGTAAAGCGCAGGTTCTCGACCAGCTCGGGCAGCTCGGCGGTGCCGCACATGACGGCATAGGCGCTGCCAAAGGGATGGTCGCGGTAAAACGCGGTAAAACAACCCTGCTCATTGGCCTTGCCGCTCTCCCACAGGCCCTGGGCCATAGTGAGCTCGTACAGATCGGTGAGCATTGCAATGTCGGTGGGATGCGAGATGTCGGTCAAAGCCATGGGGCGACCTTTCGGATGCGTTGTGCAGAGGTTGAGGGTTGGAAAAGGGCAGAGTGTTCGGGCATGGCACCCAGCGCGAATGGGCTAGAGCAGGCCCATGCTGGTCAGGATCGTGTAGCCCATAAAGATGACAAACGCGATGAGGGCAAGGACAATGATGATTTTTTGAGCCGGCGCCATGCCAGGGATCTCGTTCTCGCCCGTAGGCTCCTTGGAGGTAACCATGCGCTGGGCAAAGGTCATCTCGTCACGGCTCGGCTTGGGCTCGACGGACTTGGAACGAGCGACCTTTTTAGGCTGAGGTTTAGGTGCGGTGGGCGCGGGCTTCGCGGCGGCGGGCTTGGGCGCGGGGGCGACGTTCGCGGCGGCCTCCTCGGCCTTCTCGCGCTCGGCACGCAGGGCGGCCAGCTCCTCACGCTCGCGGCGTGCCTCTTCCTGGGCCTCGCGACGAGCTTTCTCGGCGCGGAGCTCTTCCAACTCGGCGCGTTCCTCGGCAGACAGTGGTTGGGACTCAAGCTTGGCCATGGTACAGCCCTTTCTTTTAAAAAAAGCCGCCGACACAATGTCAGCGGCTTATCAAATCCAAGGGTGGAGACGAAGGGAGTCGAACCCTCGGCCTCTGCCATGCGACGGCAGCGCTCTCCCAACTGAGCTACGTCCCCAGGACAAGTTGATATTTTACCTACGGCTCGCCAACTGTCAACGCCCAATACCCAGTCTTTTTGGGACGCGGCTGTTTTAGCTACCCCGACAGACAACGCGAACGGTTTGGTCGAACAGCGGCAGGGGTAGCTAAAACAGCCCCGTCCCAAAAAGACTACTCAAAGAGCCTCGTCCCAGATTAGCTGGTTTGAGCACTAGTAAGAACACCGGTGGTGTCAAACGCTGGGGTGAAGCTCTCGTCTACCGCGCCGCCCTCTTGCCAGAACATCGTTGTAAAGCCCAGGTCGTCGGCATGGTCGAGCACCTGCTCGTACTCATCGCGCGTCACGGCTCGTGCCAGGTCGCCGCCCTGCTCGCGCATGAGCGCATTGGGCGTGTACTGGTTCATGACCGAGACCGGCACATCGCCCACCGTCTGCCACACCAGGTCCAGCACGCGACACGAATCGTCCGCATGCCCCGGCAGCACCAAGTGGCGCACGATGATGCCGCGCTTCATGAGCCCGTCGTCGTCCACCAGCTCTCCCCCGCGGCGCTCGATCTCGCGCGCCATCTGCGCCAGGCCCGACACGGCCACGCGCGGGTAGTCCTTAATGTGGGAGAGCGACCGTGCAAGCCCCGCATCGGCATATTTAAAGTCGGTAAGCCACACGTCGACCAGATCGCCGAGCGCCGCCACGGCACTCGCGCGCTCATAACCGCTCGTGTTGTAGACGATCGGGATGACCAGTCCGTGTGCCCGTGCCGCGGAAATCGCAGCCGGCAGCAGGTGCGCGTAGTGTGTCGCCGTCACCAGGTTAATGTTGTTCGCACCCTGGTCCTGCAGCTCCAACATAATCTCGACCAAGCGCTCGGGCGAAATCTCAAGCCCAAAATTGCCCATCGAGATCTCGTGGTTCTGGCAATAGACGCATTTGAGCGAGCAGCCGCTAAAGAAGATCGTGCCCGAACCGGTCTCGCCCGAGATAGGCGGCTCCTCCCACATATGAAGCGCCGCGCGGGCCACCTTGAGCGTGTCGTTAGCACCGCACACGCCGTGCGCGCCCTCATCGCGCGCCGCACCGCAACGGCGCGGACACAAATGGCAGGCGGGCGAAAAAAGTTCGGTCAACGACGTCGGCATAAAAACATGCTCCAAAACAACGATTCAGCAGCTCAAACGCAAAGGGACCAACCGCACAGACGGCTCGAGCCCAAGGCGCCGTAATCGTCCGACACGATTTTTGTAATGTCAAGACTGGAATCGATAAAGTGCCGCTTTATGATGTAAGTATTCCGCCCCCCGCGGAGCAACTGGGTGAACCGTCGCGTTTATTTAGGGAGCCCACACAGTCGTACCTAGTACAGGTATCCTTCGTTGTTAAGGACGCTGGAACAGTCGATGAGGGCACCCACCTGTTTTAGGTGGGTTCATTTTCGTAACGTGGGGGGTGGTTTTCTTTTGCCGAAAATCACCATTGCAAATCCCGCCAAGATCTCCAAAAGGCACCAGGTAGAACCTCGCCATCACTCGAATATCTGGTAAGCACGTGATTATCGCCCCGTGCAATTCCTCACACCCTCCTTGGTCGAGTATCATGGGTCAGCTATACCCTTTGCGGTGTGGCACCCTTTGACCTTTTCCTTCGACGCTTGGCGGTTTATCGATTCATGGCTTCCTCCACGAGCTTCATACCGTACCTTTGCGTGGCGGTCGCGGCTTTTATCACGACCTTCCTTGCGGTGCCCCTGGTCAAGCGCCTGGCAATCAAGCTCGACGCCGTCGACTATCCTTCCAAGCGCCGTATCAACACTAAGCCCATCCCGCGCATGGGCGGCACGGCGGTCTTTTTGGGCCTCGTCGTCGCCTGCACCGTGCAGATCCTAGGCACCTGGTACTTGGGCTGGCCACCCGTTTTGGTGCCCCACCCCCGTCTGCACATCAGCTACCCCATACTTGCGCTTTCTTTTACCGTCATCTTTGCGACCGGCGCGATCGACGACGTCTTCCAGCTCAAGCCCAAGCAAAAGCTGGCCGGCCAGGTCCTCGCCGCGCTTATCGCCTGCGTGGGCGGCCTAAAAATCGGCGTCATCGTCAACCCGCTTGCCCCCGGCGAGATTATGCTCGGCTGGCTCGCCTATCCCATCACCGTGGTCTACCTGGTGGCGTTCACCAACATCATCAACCTCATCGACGGCCTTGACGGCCTGGCAACGGGCATCTGTGGCATCGCATCGTTCACGATGTTCTCGATGGCCGTTCTCTCGGGCCGCATCGATGCCGCCGCGCTCTCCATCGCGTTGTTTGGCGCCTGCTTGGCCTTTTTGCGCTACAACTTCAACCCCGCGAGTATCTTCTTGGGCGACTCGGGTTCGCTGCTGCTGGGCTTTGCGCTCGGCTCCATATCGCTGCTCAACGTGAGCCGCACCGCCGCGCTCACATCGCTCATCATCCCGCTCATCGTGGCCGGCGTGCCCATCATCGACACGTTTAGCGCCATCGTGCGCCGTAAGCGCGCCCACATTAGCATTGGGCAGGCCGACAAGGGCCACATTCACCACCGCCTGATCCAAGAGGGTTACAACCAAAAGCAGGCCGTGCTGCTCATCTACGCCTGGTGCATTATGCTTTCGGCCGGCGCCGCCGCCATCAATCAGGTCGAGGTTCCCTTGCGCGTGCTCATCTTTACCGTGCTCGCCATTGGCTCGGCGGCCTTCGCCAAGCACCTGCACCTATTTGAGCCCGTGCTGCGCCACCATTACAACAAGCGCACGCACGAAGACGAGCTGGTAACCCCCGACGACCCCGCCTTTAAGCAAGAGGAGCAGGCAGCCGAGGAACGTAAGGAAGAGCGCCACCACAAGCTCTAGGGCAAGGTGCCGAGGATGCGCCCAGGCACCGTTGGCCAAGCGCAGCCGCGCCGCACCCATCGCGCAAGCCGCCTCTCCCCCGCCCCTCGCCTACTTACGCCCCGACCCTCCAATAAACGCGTTATCATCTTGACCCATGAACATACGTTAGGAGCAATCATGCCAAACGAGAACAGCTACGAAGTCGCGCTGCAAAAGAGCAACGCCATTCGCGAGGGCCTGGCCAAGACGCCCGAGAAGTTCACCATGCTTACCGGTGACCGCCCCACTGGCCGTCTGCACCTGGGCCACTACTTTGGCACCCTCAAGGGCCGCGTTGAATTGCAGAACATGGGCGCCAAGACCAACGTGCTCATCGCCGACTACCAGGTCATCACCGACCGCGACACCACCGAGCACATCCAGGACAACGTGTACAACATGGTCATGGACTACCTTGCCTGCGGTATCGACCCCGACAAGACCATGATCTATGCGCACTCCGCCGTGCCCGCCGCCAACCAGCTCATGCTGCCGTTCCTGTCGCTGGTGTCCGAGGCCGAGCTGGCACGCAACCCCACCGTCAAGGCCGAGATGGAGGCCTCGGGCCATGAGCTTACCGGCCTTCTGCTCACCTACCCGGTGCACCAGGCCTGCGACATCCTGTTCTGCAAGGGCAACGTGGTGCCGGTCGGTCGCGACCAGCTGCCGCACATCGAGCTCACCCGCACCATCGCCCGCCGCTTTAACAACCGCTACGGCAAGGTGTTCCCCGAAGTCGACGCGCTGCTGTCCGAGACCCCGCTGCTGCCCGGCCTAGACGGTCGCAAGATGAGCAAGAGCTACGGCAACGCCATCAATATCTCGATGACCGCCGAGGAGACGGCCAAGCGCATCAAGAAGAGCCAGACCGACTCCGAGCGCATGATCACGTTCGACCCCGAGAACCGCCCCGGCGTGTCCGGCCTGCTTTCCACGGCAGCCATCTGCACCGGCCGATCCGAGGTCGAGATTGCCGAGGAGATTGGCATGGGCGGCTCCGGCCAGCTCAAGAAGTACGTGACCGAGGCCGTCAACGAGTACTTCGCGCCGATCCGCGAGCGTCGCCAGCGCTACGAGAACGATCTGGACTACGTGAAGGACGTGCTGCACGAAGGCAACCGCCGTGCCAACGAGATCGCCGAGCAGACCTTGGCCGAGGTTCGGGACGCCATGGGCATGGTGTACTAAACCGATTAGCTGACTTGAGCTTTCGATTGCTTTAGGGCGGGCGCTGCAGCGTCCGCCTTTTTTGGTGCCCGACCGATTCGGCTCCACCCATTGCACTCCCCCGACAAACGGGAACGGGCCCGCCGGCAGTCAGTTGCCAGCGGGCCCGTTCCCGAAGTACACCGTTGAATCGCACAGAGGGGAGGAATGCGAATCAAACTCAACAGGGCAGGCTTTTTCATCGCCTATTGCCTGCTCCGTTGCTGAATACAATATAGTTCACCGTGGTTTACTTTCTAACGGCAACGTACGCCGCCACACCTTCTCCATAAGTTAGCCCCGGTAAACCTACCAAAAAGGGACAGGTTTATTTTGGCAGGTTTTATCTGGGGAAACGGTACCGGTGCCGGCGTTCCGTCACAGGTGACGGGCGCCTTTGTACTGGTTTTGGCGCGAGCAAGCCGCTAAAGCCCGGCCGGCCAACGACAGGCGGCCAGGTCAACATGCATGGGATCGGTAAACGTCACGCCCTCCCCCATCAAGAGCTCACGCTGAGCATCGGGGCCGCCAAAGGCAAAGCCCTCACAGATACGGCCGTCGGCAAACACCACGCGATGACAGGGAATTTGGCCGGGGCGCGGGTTGCTGTGCAGCGCATAGCCCACATAGCGCGCGCTCCGCGGACGACCGGCGAGCAGTGCCACCTGACCGTAGGTGGCAACCATCCCCTCGGGAATCTGCTCGACCACCTCGTACACCCGCTCAAAAAAGCCCTCAGACGCCATCGCATGCTCCTTTCAACCGAAACCAGCATAAACCACCACAAAGGTGCCTGTCCCCTTTGTGGTGGTTTTGACCGGATAGCTAGTTGGCGGGGCGGAAGAAGGCTACGGCTACGGCGCCGGGGCCCACGTGGGTGCCGATGGTGGCGCCAATGGTGTGGATGGGCAGCTCGTTCTCGGTGTGTCCAGCCCACAGCGCGGCGCTGTCCTCGATGTACTTCTTGAGCACAGCGTCCGAAAGGCCCGTATAGCCCAGCGCCAGCGGCATAGAAAAATCGACACCGCCCGCCTTTTCGACCTTCTGGTTGAGCAGGTTACGGCCGTTCTTGGAGCCACGTGCCTTGCCCAGCTGCACGATCAGGCCGTCCTCGGCGGCCACCACGGGCTTCACGTTGAGCAACGTGCCCACAGCGCCGGCCGCAGCAGACAGGCGACCGCCGCGCACCAAGTACTCCAGCGTCTCGAGCAGACCGATGACGACCACACGGTCGCGCACGGCCTCGACGGCCGCCGCGATCTGGGCCGCACTACGGCCCTCGTCCACCAAGCGCAGGGCATACTCAACCAGGACACGCTCGCCCAGGGTTACGTTATTGCTGTCTACAACGAACACGTCGCCGCCCGGCGCCTCGGCAAGTGCGGTGCGAGCACTCTGATTGGTGCCCGAAAGCTTAGCGCCCACGGTAATAATCACAGCCTCATCGCCGGCCTCACGCGCCTCGGCAATCGCCTGCGAAAACGCGTACGGGTTGACCTGGCCCGTCTTGGGCAGCTCATCGCGCTCCACGAGCATCTCGTAAAATCGCTGATGATCGATGTCGACGCCATCCATATACACATCGGTGCCAAAGGTGACGGACAGCGGCAAAACACGCAGAGCGGGGTGCTCCGCCGGCGACATATCGCTTGCGGAATCGGTAATAATGCGGACGGACATAACAAATCCTTTCTTGCGCAGGTCTCGCACGGGGAATTTAGACAGCATTGCCCCGGCACGGTATACGCGCTCAAACGGGACTATGCAGTTGTTAATGGGAAGCAAATGCCTTGGCGGCCTTAGATCTCGCGCAGGGTGTTGAGAATCGTACGCAGCGACGCATACATCTGCTCGCGCTGCTCCACGCCCATGGCCTTACCGGTGGTGTCGAGCACGTCGTGGATGATACGGTCGGCCTCGTTCATGCTCTCGCCACCCAGCGTGGTCAGGCGAACCGGTGCGCGGTACTTGACGGCAGCATCGCCCGAGTCATCAACCTCGACAAAGCCGCCCTCCTCCAGGTGCGCCAGCGTGCGCGAAACGGCAGCGCGCGTCACGCCGGCCACGCGAGCCAGATCGGCGCCGGTCATGCCGTCCTTGCTGCGCTCCAGGTAGTACAGGCACATAACGTCGGAGCCCTTGAGGCCCAGCCTTGCGCCCTCGGACGTCTTGATACGCTGAATCTCCTTGTACAGCCCGCTAATCAGTCCGACAAAATCCTCGAAACGTGTCTCGTCGTTCTGCTGCATGGGAGACGACCGCCTTTCGCTTGCATGATGCTAACGGGTAAACATCTTAGCCGTACTCAGCGACTGCCGCCTCCACGCGACCCAATTGTTAACCCATCAACATAAAAACCACCACAAAGGGGACAGGCACCTTTGTGGTGGTCTGGGGCATCAATAGGTTCTAGGCGCCGCTACAGCTCCACGCAGGGATTGTCGCGGGTCACAAGCGTCTTAACGACAACCGTCGCTCCCAGATAGCGCTCGAGCAGCTCGGCCAAGCGATCGATGGCGGCCTGGCAATCCCCCATCCGCTCGGGCTCCACGCACTCAATCGCCAGAAATGCGTCCGCCGAATCGTCGGACAGCGCCGTGCGAACGCCATCGCGCCAGTTCCAGCAACGGCACACGGCGCCCGCATCATCGATATAAGCAAGCTCACCGGGCAGCGTCGGATCATCCGCCTCCTCGCCAAGTGGCAAGAACGCGTCGCCGCCGTCGGTCACCTTCAAGCGAAGGTCTCCCTCAATCGCATGCAGATCCTCGCCTCCCACGGGCAGCGCATAGGTCAACGACACCGTGTTGTAAATATCCACCGCCGGTGTGATATGACCGACCGGCTTGCCCTTGAGCACGCGCTTGAGCAAGTTCTCGATCGAGCAGCGGGCGCCCTTTTTAGTCTTGAACAGCCGGTACGCGTCACGCCAAGCCTTCACCGGCGCGTTCTCGCTGATGGTATCGCTCGTCAGGTGACGCTCCGCATCGATATTGGCGCGGTCAAGCAGTGCGGCAATCGCATCCACGTCCTCCTGGGAAATCTGCGCCGCGGGCTTCATGCCCTTTACGACCACGACGCCGACCGCCGCCGCGGAAACAGCTCCCAAAACGAATTCTCGGCAACAAAGCTCTTCATACGCTCTCCCTTCATCGTGCACGCCCGAGCGAGGGCGTCTAAACAAAAAGCGCCCCCACGGCGGCCACCTTCAAAGTCCTACGGTGCCGCCACAAGAGCGCTTGCGCTGTCCCCATCCGGAGAAGGGGACGATATGTCAGGCGTATTGTAACCTGAGTTATCCGCGCGAGCAAAACCACCACAAAGGTGCCTGTCCCCTTTGTGGTGGTTTTTGGATCTGAGGCGACGCTAGTGGCGGAGTCTCAGCAGGCCGCGGCCGCGATGACGGGCCTCGGCGGACACCTGGGCGTGCGGGCCGGCGGCTTTGACGGACTCGGGCAGGTGCGAGTACTTCTTCTCGAAGTTCTCCTCGAACATCACCGCCAGGTTGTGCGCGGCCTCGTCGTAGCGCGCGGTGCTCTGCCAGTACTGGCGCGGCACCAGGATGCCGTCGGGCACACCGTGGCACGTAGTGGGAATGTCGACATTAAAGATATCGTCGTGCACAAACTCGCTGTCCTCGATGGTACCGTCGAGGGCGCGAGCGACCAGGGCGCGCGTGTAGGCCAGCTCGATGCGATGGCCCGCACCATAACCGCCGCCAATCCAACCGGTGTTGACCAGGTAGACGCGCGTGCGGCCGTCGGCGATGCGCTCGCCGAGCATCTTAGCGTAGACCATGGGGTCGAGCGGCATAAACGGCTCGCCAAACAGCGAGGAGAACGTGGGCGTGGGCTCGGTGACGCCAACCTCGGTGCCGGGGATCTTGGCCGTAAAGCCCGTCACAAAATGATACATGGCGGCGTCGGCCGTCAGGCGCGAGATAGGCGGCAGCACGCCAAAGGCATCGCAGGTCAGGAACAGCACGACGCTGGGAGTGGTGCCCATGCCCTTGGTCCACGCGTTGGGGATATGCTCGACGGGATAGGCCACGCGCGTGTTGTGCGTGATCGAGATGTCGTCGTAATTGGGCTTGCGACCCTCGTCGAGCACCACGTTTTCGCAGATGGCGCCAAAGCGAACGGCATTGAAGATCTCGGGCTCGTGGAACGCATCCAGGCCCTCGCACTTGGCGTAGCAGCCGCCCTCGATGTTGAAGATGCCCATGTCGGACCAGCCGTGCTCGTCATCGCCGATCAGCAGGCGCGTGGGGTTGGTCGAAAGCGTGGTCTTGCCGGTGCCCGACAGGCCAAAGAACACCGCGGTCTCGTGCGTGACGGGATCCATGCTGGCCGAGCAATGCATGGGCAGCACGTCGTCCTCGACAGGCAGCAGGTAATTCATGACGCTGAAGATGGACTTTTTGATCTCGCCGGAGTAGCCGGTACCCGCGACCAAAATCACGCGCTCCTGGAAGTTGATGACCACGGCGGCGCTGGAGTTGAGGCCCTTGATGGCGGGATCGCACTGGTAGCCCGGCGCGGCGAGCACGCAGAAGTCCGGCTCGCCGGTGCGCGCGATTTCGCGGGCGAGCGGGCGGGCGAGCATCTGCTTAATGAAGAGTGCCTGGCTGGCACGCTCGCAGGCGACGAGTAGTCGGCGCGTGTGGTTGCGGTCGGCGCCGGCCATGCCGCGGGTGACGAACACATCGCGCTCGTTGAGATAGTCGACGATGCCGGCCTTGATGGCCTCGTAGCTCTCAATCGAAAGCGGGCGGTTGACGGCGCCCCAGGCAATCTTGTCGTGCACGTCGGGCGTGTCGGCGATAAAGCGGTCGTCGGGCGAACGTCCGGTACGCTCCCCCGTCTCGATCACCAGTGCGCCATTGGATGCCATGCGGCCTTCTTCGCGGCGGATAGCGTGTTCGACGAGCTCCGCGGCGGGTAGATCGACCAGCAGACGGGGCTGATTCTCGGCGGGATCTTCAACGAGCGTAATACCAAAGTTGGACAAAACTTCTGCAGGGGTAACACCAGGCATGGGGCCTCCTTTAAAAACGCGACACATGGACGCGGCGCGCACTTTACTCACGTAAAGCCCGTTGTACCCGATATGCAAAAACGTTTTTGCGGCAAGGACGGCAAGCCCGCCCAACGGTCAAAAATCGCAGGCAAGCGGCCTAGTCATTGGGGACGTTCTTAAACGGCCAGTCGTTGGGGACACTCTTGAACAGGCAACATTCAAGGAATGTCCCCGGATGCCGGCACTTAGGGACGTTCCCAAAGTGCCGGCACATAAGGAACGTCCCTAAGTGCCGACTACAGCGGCAGGCCTTGGCCGAGCATGGCTATGGCGCTCATCAGGACCAGCATGCCGGCAGCGTAGGGCAGCACCGCGCCCAGGAGCTCGGCATCCTTACCGCGCACGTGCACGGCGGCAAGACCAATGGCGAGGGTCTGCGGCGAGATCATCTTACCAGCGGCGACGCCCAGGGCGTTCAATGCGACCATCCAGTAGTCGCTCACACCCAGCGCAGTGGCGGCCTGGCTCTGAATGGGACCAAACAACATGCCCGAGGACGTGCCCGAGCCGGTCACGAACGCACCGACTGCGCCGATCCACGGAGCCAGAATCGGGTACAACCCACCGGCGACCGCAATGCAAAACGCGCTGATCGACGAGATCATGCCCGCATAGCCCATCACCTTGGCGCAGCCCAGTACCGAAAGCATCGTGATCACCGTCGGCGTCATCTGCTTCACCGTCGCGGCCAGCACCTCGCCCATCATGCGCGGCGAAGCGCCCTGAATGGCACCGCCGACAAACGCCGCCAGGAAAATCCAGACGCCTGGCGTGTTGATCCACGAAAACGTAAGCATACCGGGATTCTCACCGCAATACACCTGCACGTGGCTTGCAAAGGGCGCAAGCGCAGCATGCACGGCGGGCAGCAGGTTGGACGTACACAGCAGCAGCACAAAAATCAGGATGAAGCACGACCAGGCCGAAAGCGCCGATTTAAGGGTGAGCTGCTCGCCGGAATCGATATTCATATGGAAGCGCGCATCCAAATGCCCCGACTTCTCGGCGCGCATGGCAAGCGCGGCAGTCAGCGCGAGCGACACGATGGAGCCCACGACGACGGCCAGCTCGGGACCCACAAACATGGCAACGACCAGGGCCGCACCCACAAAGGACACACCGGAAAGCAGTGCAACGCCGGCAACGCCGTGCAGGCGCTCGCTCACGCTCGCAACATTGCCTTGGTCATCGGCGACACGGCCCGCAACCAGCACGATAAGCAGCGGCATCACCACAAAGAAGGGCGCGAGCTGCACCAGCTGAACGGTCGCCAAATGCAGGGAATCCAGGCCCACCAGGTCGGCAACGGACACTGTGGGGATGCCAATGGAGCCGTAGGGCGTGGGCACGCCGTTGGCCAGTAGGCAGATCAGCACGGCGGGAACGGCCTCAAAGCCCAGACCAGCAAGCATGCCGGCAGGAATGGCAACGGCAGTGCCAAAGCCAGCCATGCCCTCCATAAAGCCGCCGAAGCACCAAGCCACGAGCAGCGCCAACAGACGGCGGTCGCTGCTGATGGAGGTGATCATACTGCCGATCACGTCCATGGCACCCGTGCGCACGCACAGGTTATACGTAAACACCGCGGCGATAATCACCAACACGATGGGCCACAGGGCCATCAGAAAACCCTCGAGTGAGGCCGAGGCAATCTGCGCCACCGGCAGGTGCCACCACGCAAAGGCGAGCACGCACGAAAGGGCGAACGATCCGATAGCGGCTTTCCAAGCTGGCCATTTAAAGCACAGCAGCATCACGACGAGCCAGATGATCGGCACAAGAGCCAGCAAAAACGCAGCGACATCCATGGGTAAAAACTCCTTGGTACCGCGCAAGCGGCATCGGGGGGTCACAAAACTTCAACAGGATACCGCACGTTTACCGACAAATTACAGCCGCCCGCCGAAATTATTGAACGACCTGTTCAAAAACACGAATGGACACCACCGCGTCTATACTAGAGCGCAGCAAGAGAAAGGAACCGCCTTGAGTATCACGCCCCTCGATAGCATCCGCCGTGCCATCGCCCGCCGCAATGGCGTCGCCGACCCCGCCGTAGCGGGCAGCGGCACCGCAAAGGCCCAGGGCGGACGCATCGAGAACGGCCTGTTCCCCGCCTCCCACACAGCCGAAGAGCTCGCGCGCATCCAGGAGCTGAGCCAGCGCAACGCCGGCGGCCCCGACAGCGGCCAGGCCACGCGCCGTCGCCGCGAGCGCGATCGCGAGCCCGGCCCCATCCACCGCATGGTCAACGCCTGGTGGAACCGCCTACTCGGCGCTGTCTACGGCGGCGGCTTCTCCATGCAGGAAGCCGAATACGAGGAGCACGCCACCCGCCGCGACTATCTCTGGAATACCCTGGGCACCGCCGTGTGGGGTTTCGCGTTTCCCCTGCTCACCATTGTGTCCACGCAGCTTGTGGGCGCCGAGGAAGCCGGTAAGTTCTCCATCGCCTTTGTCACCGGCACGCTCATCATGATTGCGTGCAACTACGGCGTGCGCAATTTCCAAGTCTCGGATATCGACGAAACGACGTCCTTTGCCTCCTACCAGCTCAACCGCTGTCTTTGCGGAGCGCTCGCCCTAGGCTGCGGCCTCATGTACAGCAGTGCCCGCGGTTATGACGCGCAGATGGCGACAATCGGCCTGGGTGTCTACCTGTACAAGGTGATCGACGGCGTGGCGGACGTGTACGAGGGCCGCCTGCAGCAGGCCGATAAACTCTACCTGGCCGGCATGAGCCAAACGCTACGCTCCGTCGGCGTCATCGTGGTCTTTAGCGTGACGCTGTTCCTTACGCGCAGCATGCCCATCGCGGCCATGGCCATGGGTGTCACCGCCATCGCCTCGCTCGTGCTGGTCACCGCGCCGCTCGCCCTGCTCGAGACCGAGAAATCGCGCCGCGTGAGCCTGCGCGAGGTCGGCCACCTGTTTGTCCAGTGCGCTCCGCTCTTTGGTGCACTGTTCCTGTTCAACCTCATCGAGAGCATGCCCAAGTTTGTTATGGAAGGCACGCTGGCCTACAAATACCAGCTGTACTTTAATGCCCTGTTCTTTCCGGCGCAGGCTATTTTGCTGAGCATCGGATTTGTCTATAAACCGCAGCTTTTGCGTCTGTCGAGCATTTGGGCGAACCCGCGCAAACGCCGCCGTTTTGACTTGATTATTATTGCCGTTATGGTGCTGATCGTGGCCATCACCGGCGTGTGCGCCGCATTTATGGCAGGTCCTGGTATTCCCCTCATGAGTTTTATGTACGGCCTCAACTTTGAGCGCTACCGCACATTGGCGCTGCTGATGGTCGTCGCCGGCGGCGTAACCGCGGCCATCGATTTTATCTACGCCATTATCACAGTGCTGCGCCACGCTGGAGACGTCACCAAGATCTACCTGATCTGCTTTGCCGTGAGCGTGGTGCTCCCGGTGATCCTGATCAACCTGCTGGGCCTGGTGGGCGCCGTGGTGAGCTACCTGGCAGTCATGGCCCTACTGCTGGTGTTGCTGATAATCGAGTACGCCCACATCCGCCAACAAATCGAGCGCGACCGGAACCCGTACGGCGCCTAATTAGCTGCCCCCGGTACCGGAATTTGCGATGGAATCACCCCGGCTGCGGTCTCGTTGCGGACAATATGCATCACGCAAAACTAAGTGAGTAGACTTTTACCGAATCCCCGACCACACCGACAAAGCACAAGTCTGTGACCTGCGGTTTTGTTGAGACAAATATGTTGGGTGCTCGGCATTTCCAAAAAAGTCTACTCACTTAGCCAGCGGGCAGCCAAATGATTATGTAATCCCCGTCCCAGAAAAATCATTTGACAGGCAGAGGGGCAAAAGTAGTCAAAAAGCCCCGTCCCAAACTAGCTACCCTTTGCACCGATTATTCGCCGGGCAGAATGTTCGCATAGAACTCCGCACCGTCGTCCAGGCGCAGGATGCCCACGCGGCCGAACTCGGAGCCGGTGGCGGCGGCGCAGTCGATGTCGATACGGTCGGGAATGCCGGCGGTATCCTCGCCGCCCAGGCGCACAATCTTTCCGCGCCCCGATTCCTCGTCGAGTCCCGCCAGGCCGCCTACCTCGCAATAACGCCCGAGCGACACCGTTGGCGTGTGGCCGCTCACCACGACCGGGCCCTTGCCCTCGGCAGAAAGCAGCCCCGTCGGCGCATCCCAATAGCCATGGCGAATCCACAGCAGGTCATCGGACGACTGCACGGCAAGCATCTGCTTCAGCAGTTCGCGATCGGCGCCAACCGCTCCGGCACCATCGGCACAATCCACGTCGTGTTCAAGCAAAAACGCCCGGGCCGCCTCAGTCTCAATACCGGCATGCACCAGCAGGTACGGGCGCTCATCGGTCTCGGCCACCGCATACAGCGGCAACCCGGCCATCCAGCGCACAAGCTCCTCGTACGCCTCAAATTCCATGTCGTTAAGCTGCTCGCGCGTCGTCCAGCCACCGTTGATATCCCACGTCTCGGCATCGAGCGGGTCCTGGCCGATAATGGCATCGAGCATAATCTGCTCATGGTTACCCTTGAGCACGCGCGCGTTGGGCAGCGATCGCACCAGTTTAATAACACCGACCGGATCGGGCCCGCGATCGATCATGTCGCCCAGCACGTACAGCGTATCTTCGGCCGCCAGCGAAATTTTGGACAGGGCATCGTCAAGCGCACGCACGTGTCCGTGAGCATCAGATGTCACATAGATCGCCATGGAACGCCTTTCCCTACCTTGCGGGCGAAGCCCGGAGCCTCAGCTAAAACTTCAAGTTGAGCTTAAACGTTACCCATTGTACTCCGTTGCAATAAAGCTGGGAAGGGCCACGCGTCGCCAACGGTCGTTAGCGCCCATGCGTCCACGCGCGCCGCTCTCGGTGCACCGCCGGCAGCTGCTCCCCGATCAGCGTCGCACACGCCGCAGCCTCGTGTCGAAAATGCGCACGCCCGCAATCCACCACCGTAAACCCACCACCTTTGGGTACAAATAACCGCAGACAACTGACCGTGCCACGCCAACCACCCAGGAGCGGACACTATCCATGAACCAGATACTTCTCTTTATCGGCCTCGTCATCATTTTGTGCCTGACCATCAAACCCGTCGGCAAAAAGCTCCCCTTCCCCACCCTGCTCATCTTTATCGCGCTTGGCATGCTGTTGGGCGTCAACGGGCCGGCGCACATCGACTTTAGCGACTACGCGCTCACCGAAACCGTCTGCAGTACGGCGCTACTGTTCATCATGTTCTACGGCGGCTTTAACACCAACATCGACCGTGCCAAACCCGTCGCCGCGCCCGCGGTACTGCTGAGCACCCTCGGCGTTATCGCCACCGCCGGCATCACGGGCACCTTTGCGCACTTCGCACTGGGCTTCGACTGGATCGGCGGCCTGCTGCTGGGCTCGGTCGTGGCATCGACCGATGCGGCCAGCGTCTTTAGCGTGCTGCGCGAGCACAACCTGTCGCTGAGGGACGGCACCGACTCGCTGCTCGAGGTCGAATCGGGCTCCAACGACCCCGTCGCCTACATGCTCACCGCAGTGCTCGCGACCCTCGCGGCGGGCGGCACTATCAACATTCCCATACTACTGGCCAAGCAGATCGTCCTGGGCGTGGGCCTGGGCCTTGCCATCGGCTGGACATCCAGCCGCCTGATTGAGCGCGCACACGCAACGGCCGAGGGCGCGCAGACTATCTTTTTGTTCGCCGTGGCGATCGTCGCCTACGCGCTGCCGAGCTATCTGGGCGGCAACGGCTTTTTGGCCGTATACCTGGCAGGCATTGTGCTGGGCGCGAGCGACATCACCGGCAAGGTCGAAATGGCGCACTTCTTTGATACCCTTACCGAGATGGCCGAAATGACCATCTTCTTTTTGCTGGGCCTGCTCGTGACGCCTGCGCGCCTGCCGCAAATGCTGCTACCCGGCCTGGCGCTCATGGCGTTTATGCTCTTCGTGAGCCGCCCCATCGCCGTGGGCATGCTGCTGGCGCCCTTTAAGACCAACCCTCGCCAGGTTGCGCTCGTAAGCTGGGCGGGCCTGCGCGGCGCGGCTTCGGTCGTGTTTAGCCTCTTTGCCGTGGTGGCCGGCGTTCCCGGCGGTCACGATCTGTTTGACCTGGTGTTTGTGATTGCCGTGTCGAGCATTGTGGTGCAGGGCTCGCTGCTACCGGCGGTGGCAAAGAAGCTCGATATGATCGACGCGGAAGGCGACGTGCGCCGTACGTTTAATGATTACCGCGACGAGGACGGCATGTCGTTTGTCAAGCTCAAGGTGGGCGCGGGACACCCGTTTGCCGGACGCTCGCTCGCGGATATTGGCAGTGCGACGGACATGCTCGTGGTCCTGGTGCTGCGCGATGGGGCGCACCCCGTGCTGCCCAACGGCGATACCGTCATCGAAGAAGGCGACCTGTTGGTGATGGCCGCGCCGACGTTTGAAGAGCGTGCCGAGGTTACGCTGCGCGAGGTCACCGTGACACCCCACGGGCGTCTGGCCGGCCAGCGCCTGCGCGACGTGCCGCAGGGCAAGCACCCCTTTATCGTGGTGATGCTCAAGCGCGACGGCCAAACGATTATCCCCGACGGCAACACCCTCATATACGCCGGCGACGAAGCCGTCATCGCCACGCTGGCATCGTAGCGGCCAGGGGGTAGCTAATTTGGGAAGGGGTTAGTCGTCGTCGATGGCAAAGTCGCGGAGGCCGAGGCCTTCGCGTTCGGCTCGGGCTAGGAGCTCTTGGGGCGACTCGTCCTCGATATCCATCACGTCGAGCATAGCGGCCGGAAAGCCCACGCCCGCCGCACTCCCCGCGCGGTCGAGCAGGCTCTCGCGCAGCTGGTCAACGTCCACATCGATCTTCATGGTAAACCTCTTACCAGACCAGGGCCCTACCCAGCAGCGCCAAGCACATCCACAGCAGCAACAAAAGCCGCCGCCTGTTTGTCGTCCATCTGCGTGGCCAGGCGCCCCACGGGCTCACCGTAGGCAAACTGCACCTTATCGATAAAGCAATCCCAAGCACGCTCATCCACACGCACGGCGGCCTCGCAATACTGGCTAAGCTTTTTGAGTCCATACCAAAACGCATTCACATGACGCGCGGGGTCCTCGTCCAGCACACCATCGTAGCGATGTCCGTTAAACTCCTGCATGTGCGCCACGGCAACCTTGAGCGAGTCGCCGCCCTCGGCCGAAGCCTCATCCACAAGCTCGGGAATCGGAACCTCGCGCCGAACAGTATGCCTGGTAGCGCCATCGTACTCGCCCACCAACATGTCCTCATCAAGCCTAGAATCGTAGTCAAAATAGCTCAAGCCGCTGCAAACCCCATGCGGCGAGTCAGAGCCAAACGCACAGAACAACCCGCCGTCGGCAACAACGCGACGGTAGGTCTCAAACGACTTCTTAACCTGAACGAGCAGCTCGGAAAGCAAACCGGCATCGCACGCCGTCTTGCACGCAACGCACGCAGACTCGGGCAACGATACCGGCTCCACCGTGCTCCCCGCAACGCGAGCGGCGCGCTCGGCCCGATACGCCTGCGCCGCCAAGCGCGCTCGCTGCGCAGCGCCGCGCACGTTCGTAAGTTCACGCTCCAACGCCACGTCGCCAGCAACATCACCGGCCACGTCGTCCACAAGCCCGTCAGCGCACTGCGGGCCAGTCGCACTCAGCTCAGACTCAAACGTCGCCGTGATCATGCCCGCAAGGTCCGTCGCATCCGCGGCACAACGCAACTGCTCCAGCTGCGTACATAGCAGATCGGCATCCAGGGGCACGGCGCCCGCAACACGCACGTCACTCAGGCGTGCCGCATCCCGCAACACCAAGGCCCCCGCAGCATCGTACGCCGCACGCACTCTGTCCGCCGTATTCGCACGCAGCTTTACCTTGATAAACGCAAGCGTCTGCTCCAAACGGGCCAGCAGCTCGGCCTTGTCCTCCATGCGCAAAAAGGCAGCATAGCGACGCTCCATCTGCAGCGGACCCACAACGCCCACCTGCTTGCGAGCGCGTGCAAGCGCAGCGCCCTCAACACGGCGGACATACCCGTCAACAGCCCGCACGGCAGAGTCGCGCGCAGCGTGCTCGGCAGCCTCGACGCCCCTAAGCACGCCCAGCAGCTCGCGGGAGCGCGCCATGCGCACCAACTCCCCGCGATCGTACTGCTCAAGCGCCGTCTGACGCTTGGCCACCGACTCAAAGCCAAACAGCTCGTCGAGCAACTCGCCAACGCAACGCTCGTCCGCCATGGCAAGGCCTCCTTACCCGAACACGCCAACACGCTCGCGGGTCCACGCGTACGCAAGCCCGCACGCCCGCATTCCTACAGATCTAGCGCCTTCTTCGCGGCGTCGACCGGGTCGCCATCCATGTAGAACACCGGGCTCAACCCCGAGATAATCTCGGACGACACGCTCTGCAGGCCCGCGATGGCGCTCAGCGGCAAAATCACGCGCTTGGCACCGGCGTTTTTGGCCACGCGCATAATGTCCTCGAGCCCGCGGATCTCGTCCATAGAGCCCGACATACGCAAGATGCCCGGAATCGCCAGCGCGGGCATCACCGGGCGATTACACGCTGCAGAGCAAAGGCCCACAAACTCGGCGAGCGAAACCTCTTCGGACAGGCCCTTGCTCTGCAGGTCGTTGTAGAACAGCAGATAATCCTTGGAGCCAATGTGCATGCCCGGCGCCACGCGGTTCGCCAGGTTCACAAAGTTGTCGAACGCGGCCTCCAGCGTATCGCGCACTGGCTTGTTAAAGGCCACGCCCTCGTACTTAAACTTGCACTCGCCGGCAACGGCCTTGTTCTCCAGCTTGTACACGGCAACCTCGCCGCCCTGCGACCTGCCCACGCCAAACACGTGACCGGACAGCAGCGGCCCGTCGGGAATCAGCGTGTCCTCGCTCTGCTCGGGCACGCGCACAACGTGCACATCCTGCGGGTTGTCGGCATCCATATAGCCCAGGTTAACGTCGATAAACTCGACGCCCGCCATAATCTTGAGCTGCTCCTTTACGCGGCGACGGCCCTCGATGGCATAGTCCAGCAGCCAGCGCACGTCGTCCTTGTCCATGGCCTCGTCGGGGAACAGCAGCTTGGCCAGGCCGCTAAAGGTCTTGCGCACGGCGATCTCGTCGCGCTTGTTAAAGTCGCTGTTAAAGCGGAAATACCGGTCGATATGGTGCGTAAAGTCCTTGCGGCGCATCTCCTTGCAAAACTCCGACAGGCAGTCGGTGATCAGGCCGTAATGCCCGGTCAGCAGGCTCGAGCGCATCTTGGGAATCTCCCAGCCCGGCAGGTAGTAATGGATGCGGTCGAAGAAGGCCGAATCGTTGTTAAACTCCGGCGGGAACGGATCAAACAGGTGCGTGGTCTTAAGGACATTTTGCACGGTGTCGTTGATGTTGCCCTCAAAGACCATGGAGGCATCGGCGTTGATCTGGTCGCGGCCGCGCGCATAGCTGCCGCTCGCCATGTAGTCCTTCATGATCTGCACGGCGTTGGTGTCCTTAAAGCGCATGCCGGCGACCTCGTCGAACGTCACGCAGTCCCAGTGACCTACCAGACCCACGCGGTCGGCGCGCATGGAGTTCATACGGCCAAACAGGTTGGCCGTGGTGGTCTGACCGCCAGAGAGCAAGATGGCGTAGGGCGAGACCTCTTTGTAGATATGGCTCTTGCCGGTGCCGCGCGGACCCAGCTCGCACAGATTGTAGTTGCGCTCGATGAGCGGCACCATACGCTCGATAAAGTGCAGACGCTCTTTCTCGGAAAGCTCACTGGGCTCATAGCCAGCGGAGCGCAGCAGCATGTTGAGCCACTCGTCGCGCGTAAAGTACTGGCGCTCGTCGACCATGGCATCCAGGTCCAGATTGGGCATCTGGATGGGCGTGAGCGACGCCACGCTAAACGGAGAGTCCTCGGGTCCGCGCTTTTTGCGCTTGGCCTTGGAGCGGCGCGGCGCATCGTCGCCAAAGACCTCCATGCCAAACTCGTCTTCCTCATCCAAGGGGTGACGATACTCGATGCTCATGATGCACCAAATGCCACCCTGCAGAATCTTGGAATAGTCGCGCACGTACTCGGCCGGCATCACAAACGGCTCGATGGTCAGATTGGCAAACGACGCCACATAGATGTCTTTGTACTCGTCGAGCTTGGCCGTCACCTTGTCGATGATGGTAAAACGGCCCAGTTCGCGAATCTTGGACTTAATGCGCTCGGACTCGTCGGGACGCACGTAGTTATCGGTGAGGATCCTGCGGATGCGATCCAGGCCCTCTGCCACGGCCTCCTCGTCATCGGTCGAGCAGTACATGCCCAGCAGGTACTCCAACACAAAGGTGGGCACGTTGGCGCCGCGCTTCATAAGGGCCGTCAGGTCCTTGCGCACGATCTTGCCAGCAAAGTGCTCGAGCAGCTTGCCGTCCAGCCCATCCATGTCGTAGCCGTCGTCCTCGGGAGCCTCGGCCACAGCCTGGTCATAGCCATCGGTCGAGGACTCGTCCTCGGCCGCCGCGGCAGGCTCAACGGGCGCAGCAGCCTCAGCCTCCGCAGCAGGCACGACCTCCTCCGCAGCCGCAGCCTCCACGGGCACATCCACATCAATCGAGGGGACTTCCCACAGATCGTCATCATGGCTATCAAACATAGGGCACACTCCTAAAAACCAAAGTCAGCAACAGGGGCAAACGAAACAGCAATGGTGTACGTCTCGCGCCAAACGATCTTGCCCGTCTCGCGCTCGCGGCAGACCAGATAGTACGGACCCTTTGCCGAGAATCCATCCGCCGCGCGCAGCGCAAACTTGGCATGCACTACGCGCTCCTGCGAATTAACAGAAGTCTTGTTAGCATGCGCCTTGACTGTATCGCTCACCTCGTTGCCGCTTGCATCGGTAAACACCAGCTCGTATTCGCACGGCAAGACCTTGCCTTGGGCTGGTTCTTCCTGGATCAAGTTGAGCGAGAAGAGCGAGTTGGTCACCCGGCGCCCCTCACTTAGCACGCGCAACGTCGCCGCGCGCGTGTCGACAAAGTCCTTGGTACCCGAGCGCGCACGCCAAAATCCAATAACGGGCACGCAAAGCTCCTGCAGGCTCATGCCGCCGTGGACGTAGTTGTTAGTACCACCGGGACGCTTGAAGTGCACGTTCTCGCGCGGGGCAAATCCCTCAAAGCCAGCACCCAAACGTCCCATGTCAACATTAACAAACACCCCGCGTGCCTCGTCCGAAAGCTTGGCCACGGCCTCGTTGGGCACCACCAGATGACGCTTGCCGTGCATGACAGGAGCGTCAAGGAAGGGAAGGTCTGGCTTGCCGAGCATCTGGCACTCGTTGAGCTCACGACGCGTGTAGATGAAGCCGTGATCCGCCGTCATAACAACACGCGCGCCCGGGGCGTCGGTGCACACGCGGCGCGCCAACGCGGCAAGTTCCTCCACGGTGTCCGCGCAGGCATCGAAAACGTCATCCTGCGTAGCTGCCTTCTCGCCCGTGGCATCGATCTTGTTGTGGTAGAGATAAACGAGCCTGGAGTCTTTGAGCAGCGCTTTGCGCTCGGTTCCCGCCATGTTGAGGTATGCGCTCGAGCGCAAAGCGCGGGCCGTGGGCTCAACGTGGGTAAGTACGGCCTCGCGCTGCGGAGTCGTCGCAGTGGGCATGCCGTCAGCCAACACAAACGCGCCATCCTCTGCAAGCTCAAGCACCTGGTGCGGCAGCAGCGCAGGCATGCCCACCTCGGTAATGGAGGGAAAGACCGCCTGCATGCTAGAGACCTTGACGTTGCCGCCGCGTTCGCGCTCGAGCAGCGCCGCAACGTCGCGGGCAACCTCATAGCGCAGCGCATCGCTCACGATAACGACCGTTGTTTTGGCAGAACCCACAAAGGCGGGCAGCACATGCCAGTAAAACTCATCCTGCCGTGCGGGACCATCGATGTAGCCGCAATCGGCCCACTCCCCTTGCGCAGCAGCCGCCCAGCAGGCATTGGCATCCGCCAAGAACCAGTTGCTGTAGAGATTCTCCGCCCAGTCCGCCACGGCGCGGGCAGGTTCCTCGAGCGCATCGCACTCGACGGAGCGTGCCCGCAGATACGCGGTGCACATATGGCGATAGGCAGCGTCCATGGCATACCATTCGGACGTATAGGCATCCCACACCTGCTGGGACTGCGCCAGATGGAACCCACTCGCGTGCGTCTGCCTAAACGCGCACATATCGGCCACAGCGACAAGCAGGTCAAAGTAGCTCTCGACACGACGGTACCAGCTTAGGTCGCAACGGCGCGCAGCAAAAGCACGCGCATCATCAACACGGTCTGCACCTTGCGCAAACGAGCAGAACAACTGCGAGAGCACGACCTCGTTGACGCACGGGAACACATCAAGCGAAGCCAGCGCATCGATCGGCAGGGTCTCGAACCGTGCAAAGAGCCCACGGGCATCCTCAACTAAACGACAAATCTCAAATAGGTCCTCGCTCGATGCCCGGGCATCGGCGGCCTGGTCCCACGTACGCACCGCCTCAAGGCAATAGGGGCCGTAGGCGGGAGCCATATAGTTTTCGAGCCCCTTGAGCGCTCCCTCGGGAAGTGCGGTGGATGCCGCCGTAAGAAGCACATGGGATGCAAGCATAAGCAGTGAATCACGCTCGTGCAGCGGTCCATCAAACCCATAACAGCGCAGCATAAAGGCAGCGAGAACATCGCGCACACAGTACTTATCCACCAGCGCGGCCAGCGCCTCGGGACCCTCGTGCAGCAGCGTGGCCATGCAGCCGCGCAATACAAACGCGGGCCGCGCGTCGCCCGGCTCCTTGCCGCCAAAGATCACCGTAAGGATTCCGAGCTCGATATCGGATGCACTCGCGGCATGCGGAACGCATGCGACAAACTTAGCGCAGCGGGACTTGGCGACAAAGAACGCCTTGTGCGCTCGCAAGCTCTCGCGCACGGCATCGATATTCTCGATACCCAGCTGATCGGCCAAAAGCGAAAGATAGTCAGCCTGGAACTGATCGGCATACAGCTCAACATCGGCAAGCCAATCACCCTCAAGCCTGCCGCGCGGGCAACGGCGATACAGCAAGATATCGCTCGCAAGGTCATCGCGGTTGATGAGCTTCTTGACGGCAAACATACGACCCTCGCAGGCCTCAACAAAGCGCACCGGGCGCTCAAAGTCGCCGTGAGCAGGCATTACGCCGGCATCGGCCCCCACGCCGTCGAAACCCTCGGCAGCCAATCGCTCAAACTCAGGAGCAAACTCGCCGTCTGCATCGTGCCAAACCACAACACGGCGCGGCGCGCATGAGGACAACGGCTGCAAAAATCGCAGCTTAAGCTGTTCTTCTACATCGATCTTGGGCATGAATATCCTTACCGTAGCTGCAGTTACTTAATCTTCGCCAGCACATCCTGAAAC
Organism: Collinsella sp.; assembly: GCA_019414045.1. Lineage (GTDB taxonomy): Bacteria > Actinomycetota > Coriobacteriia > Coriobacteriales > Coriobacteriaceae > Collinsella. Next base: position 72,101 of record DXMW01000031.1, read on the forward strand.
TTGGCGTAGTTGACCTTGACGCCGTCATCCAGGTCGATCTTAATCATCTGGTCTGCCAAGTGGTGCAGTTTCTCCTCGAAGGCAATAGTCTCTTTGAGCTGGTCGTTGAGCTTTTTGATGCGCTTATCCAAGCGCACGCGCTCGCCGCGCTCGGCACTGACAAGGGCATCGTTGGCATACCCGATCTGGGCACGGTAGCGCTCCTGCTGCTCATGCACATAGTCGGTGCGGATGCGAGCCAACAGGTCAGGCTGGTAGCGATGCATGTAAACAAGGCACTTGAAGCCGTTCTTCTTGCCGCTGTCGAACAGCCAGTAGATGGGGCGCTTCTTGTAGGTCTGGCAATGATCCTTAAAGAAGTCCTTCAAAAAGTAGGTGCGGATGACCTCGCGCGAGGTGCCTTTGCCGCCGAGCGCCTCGGCAATAAAGGCCAGGTTCTGCTCGAGCGTCTCCTCGCCGTACACGGTACGCACAAAGTCGATAAAGTAGCGCACGATGTCGTCGTCAAAGTACTCATCGTCGGTGATGGGCAGCACGTTATCGCTATCGGGCATAAAGGTCACGTGCGCGGGATCAGACATCTTTGACAGATAGTCGTCGACCGTGGCGCCCTGATCGGCCAGGACCAGTCCGTCCACATCCAGCGAATAGCGACCAAACATGCACCCCACGGCATAGCTTATGAGCGAGGTGATCTCGTCGCGCTTGGTACGCACGTATTTGTTGCCTTTATAGCTCTCGGGAATCTCATCTGCGGTATCGAAGATGCGCGCCACCGAAACGAACTTATCCTCGACCTCGATGGGCACCTCACCCTCCATGTTGTAGATCTTGGCAAAGATTCGGTTGAGCTCTTCCTCGTTAGTGCGAAGCTGCTCGAAGCGAGCATTGACCTCGGCCTTACGAGCCTCGTATTTATCTTGAAGTAAAGTGGCCATGACAGACCGCCCTTTCTTTGTTGAAAAGTGCGGCTATGCAAATTTAAAATTTGCACTAGCCAGCTAAACAATTAACAGATTTAAATTCTTTACGGATTAAAGCGCGTCGTTTATTAATTCCCTAGTGTTTGTTGCTCTTTCTATGAATGAGCTTTTCAAATTCGCCTCTGCCAGCGTCCTTAAAATAAAAACGAGCGTCAATATCAATCGCCTTTATCCAGTCGGTAAACGCCTTTTGAGGCAGAAGCATCATGGCAGTCGTTTTTCCACTTGAACCACCAGCTTTATCCTCGAGAAGCATCATTCCATTAGGGAAGTAATACGTACACCCATGTGCAAGTGAATTGCGGATATGAGTTAGTAAAGTCATTCCTTTACCTGAGTCTTTAGGTTCGGGACCCTTGCGACCAGAGATTGTATAAGGTTGAATACAGAGGACCCTCGGACTAACGATATCAATCGGAGCTTCAATCTCTTGTTTAACTCCATCAGCCGACTTTTGATTTACAGTTGTTTTAAATCCATATTCCTCAATCACATCTCCAAGATTATCAGCCATAAGTAATTCACGCTTCCCGGAAGGCACCCCTTCATACTCAAGAAGAGTATCGAATGGCAATTGTTTCAATCCGTAATCAGAGGCGGTTCTTCTTTGAGAGGCAGAGTTAGCTACAGATTTAGTCACAAAGAAATCCCAGATAGAAGAAATCTCATCCGGAGTCCAATAGCTAGATTCATGCAGAGACATATGAAATGAAGATATACAGGCTTTGTCCATAACCAGCACCTACACCAAAGGGTTATGTTTGAAATCCCAAGAGGTTTCAAACGAGTCGCAATCTAGCCTTGAAATGCCCAGACAATAATCCACCAAACCATCAACCGCCCCATGCTCAGCAGGCTCAATAGCGATGGGAAGCTTGGCGATATCACCGGGTTGGGCGTTTAGCGTGGGAACAAGGAAGGACGTTGCCGTTGCAACAACGGATGAGTTAAGCAACCCAAGCAAGTACTTCATATCGCAGACAGGAGGAAACATAGCCACGGCCGCAGAGTCAAACAAAGACCCGGAAGGCTGCATTCTAAATGCAATCTGCCCAGACGTAATTCTTGAATACGTGATGCACGATAAGAAGGCAATTGAATCCTTTATCCTGGATGCGCCAGGTGCCGCGGAAAGAGAGCGGCCATTCTTGGCATATTCAATAACGTGATCCCTGTTGCCATACCATTTCCTAAAGGAACCACCCTTATTGTGCGGATACCATTTTGCATCTAGGCTCAAACTGGATTCGGCAGAGTTACAAGCGACGCTCATGTCCCCAAGAGAGCATTCAAACCAATAGCGCAAAAAACGATCGTTATCACTTGTCTGCAAACCGACCTGCGGCTTGGCAAACAAGCCAAGCTTTTCCTTATTCGTAAACGCATCCAGAAGGGCATCGCTGGCCCAGTAGGCTATGGGAGTGCCGGGGATCTTCTTGAAGGTGTCGGCGTCGCGACGGTAGAACCAGCCGCAGTTAGGATTATGGATGGCCTCCAGCGCCTTGGGAGCCTGAACCGCGGGACCAGTAAAATCGGCAAGACGAACGTATCCGCCCTTATAGTCATTGATATGCGAATTGTGATAGGTAAATGTGCAGATAGGCACAGTTGCCCCTGCAAAGCCAGAATACTCGAGCTGAATGAGCGTGGTTAGAGTCTTGTCATCGATAAGCCTATTTCGAAGCTTCTCGTAGCTACCGATAAACATCCAAACGAACGGGGTCATCATTCCAACTTCGCCGTGCTCGCCGGCAAAGTCCATAATACGCACGATGAACGAAGAGAACAGGTCGCTCTTCACGTCGGGGTAGTTCTTCTTGACCCACTTGCTCATGAAGGGGTTAAAGCTACTGCTGCCCATATACGGAGGATTCGCAACGGTGCAGGTAAAACGACGGGACAGCTTCTCGCAGATGGCGGCAGCGTTTTCGAGCTTAGTTTTGGTCGCAACGGCAAAAAGGTCGTCAGAACAGCTCGCGGCGGCAGCCTTGAGCTCGTCGATCTCGTCCTCTGAAGGATTGAGCAGCGAACCGATCTCGCCCAAATGACTCAGCTCCTCGGCGAGCTTCTTGTTACCCGGCAGCTCGCCCTCCCCTAGCGGGATGCTCGAGAGCACGGTAACGTCGGCGCGAACGCCACGCCTAAAGAAGCGACGGTCGTGCTCGCGGGCGCACATGGCAAGCGCCAGCTCCGCGATCTGTGCCGCGCGGGAATCGATTTCCATACCTGCAAGGTTTTTAGTAAGAATGAGCTCGGGAATCTCGCGCTCACGATAGCCGCGCTCCTCGTACATATGGAAGAGCAGCTCAAACGCATAGACCAAGATATGGCCCGAGCCGCATGCGGGGTCGCAGAGGGTTATCTCCTCGGGACTCGAAATGCGGATGAAGTCCTCGTGCTCAGCATCGGGCTCGATGTAATACTCCATGCGCTCGCGTAGCGAACTCCCCGGATTGTTGAGCATCCACAGACGGCCGAGCGAGTTCTCGACCATATAGCGCACGATCCACTCGGGGGTGAAGAGCTGCGTGGCGGGCGCGATGTCCGCCGCCGCTGCCTTGCGCTTGGACTTGAAGAACTCGTCTTTAACGTCGGCATTGTAGTACTGATACATCCAGCCCAGAACGGTCACGCCCTCGCGCCAGTCCTCGTCAGCGAGGACAGCATTGAGTTTGCCCACCACACTGTCAGCCATCATGAGGCCCTGGGGCAACAGCAGCTCCATGGCTCCGCCCACGCGTTCAAAGACGCCCGCCAGGCAATCGGCAAGCTCCTCGCACTGAGCAACAAACAGGTAGCGCCACAACGGTTCATCCAAGCCCGCCATCTTGAGCTCGGCTATGCGATCGGTATCGGCCGTCGTTATTTCCACGTCCAGTGCGTTCTCCACGGCCTCGCTGCCATGGCTGCCGTCCGCACGACTCAGCATGCGCATACGGCTGGGAAGCCATCCGCGTGCATCCATGAAGCGAATGGCCACGATGCGGTTGAACCAGGTGTAGGCCGCACGGTCGCGCAGCGCCTCGTGACCCACCTCCGCCTGCATGCGCAGCAGTTCGTCGCGTTGCTCAATCTCAGCCGGACTTAGGGGCAGGCCGTTGACGGTCTCGGACCCAACGGGCGCGGGTGCAGGTTCGGTGATGCCGTAGCGCACCATCTGCGCCTCCACGCCTTTGATGAGCTCCGTACGGGCCCAGGTGCAGAAGCTCTTAAGAGCAGAATCGTTCATGGTTGATGAGCCTTTCTAAACGCCATAAGCCACCGGTGCGCGCTTTGGCACCGGCGGCTCCGCGGGTTAGTTGATACGGATCTCGTCGTTTGCAGCGAGCGCATGCATAAGACGGGAGCGCAGGTCATCCACGTAGCGCTCCACGTCCTCTGCGGACAAGAGACGACTCGGCTTGGCCAGATCGGCGCGGCGCACGGTCTTGATCTTGCGCTGGGGCTTGGGCACAGGCACTGGCGCCGACGACGCAGCGCCCTTGTTGGAGATCTTTTTGACCACTTCACCCGTACTCGTGACTTCGGTGGTACGGCGCTCGTTGTCCATGCGCTCACGCGCAGCGTCCGTGGCGTCGTATATCTTGTTGGTTGCCGCAACGATCCAGTTTTCCCAGTTTGCCGCTAGGGCATTAAGCTCGTTGAGGCTCTGAACGCCATGGGCGCGGTTCTTGAACGACTCATACCTAGTGTTGGCGTCCGCGATGGCATCCTTGGCCTGATTGACAAAACCTTCTTGACTCTCGGCCTGCTTCCGCAGATCCTGCAGGTCATTCTCGATACGACACAAGAACTCGTTGCGGCGAATGCCCAGGAGCTTTTTAATGTCTTCCTCGACGGGTGCCATCAACGGCTGCAAGTCTTTGATGCGTCCGTAGGGCTTTGGGTCTTTGAGGATCTCGCGCACCTTTGCCACGTTCTCCACCGCGTTGGGAATGTCATCGGAGACATACTCAATACCCTCGGTGCGACTCAAGAAATCCTTGGCGTGGTCAAACGCTATTCGTTGGTTGGACTCGAAGAACTCAACCACCCTGTCAAAGTCTTCCTTGGCATCGAGCAGGCGGTCCTCGTGCTTGGTGAAGGTGGTCAAGAATGCCTCGGACTCGCTCTGGTCCTTAAGGATGTCGGCGACCTCCGAGCGCATCTTCTCGCACTCGTCCTCACCGGGATACGGGTAGGCTGGTTTGATGCCCGTGTAGTAGTCGCGTGCCATGGCGAGGCACGCCTCGCGCAAGTCCTCAAGGCGCGCTTTAAGCTCGGCCACGAGCTTATCCTCGTTGGAGGGCACGGTGCCAAGCTCAAACAGGTCACGCATAAGCTCGCCCGTATCGCACAGCAAACGGTCACTCATGCGCATACGCAAGCGCACCTGGGCTTTATCGGCATCCTTGCGCAGGAGTGCCACCATGCGGCTATCGTTGGCTTGAACCGTTTGACCGCCAAACAGCACCTGCGCGCGCTGCTCCACCACAAGCTGCGCCACCACATTTGCGATATCGACCTCGCGCCAGCCAAAGGGCCTTTGCTGGTATTGGCGCTGGATATCGCCCATAGCGGTATCCAGGTGGCGCTGGTGCTGAACTTTGAGGTAGTCCTCGACCTCCTTGAGCGCACGCGTGTTGCCCGCGTCCATGCCAGCGAGCCCCGCTTGAACGTTGCCCGCCAGAGTGGAGCGGATATCGGAATCGCTCGTGACCGGCGCGCCGATATAGTCGGCCTTTTCAAAGACCACATCGCACAGCTGCGCCAGCACTTGCTCAAAGACCTGAGCGGGTTTGACCGCGCGGACCTCAATTATGCGGCCGTTGACCGCGCAACGTGCATGGAGTACAGCCTCGCTCAAAAGGACATCGGCCTCTTTCTCGTTATAGGCTGCCTCGCGCATCTTGGACTCGACGATCTGGCGCGTACTCGGCTGAAGCTCCTGGAGATTTCGCGTCTTGGCGTACTTGCGGATCTTGGCGGCGTTGACGAGCGTCTCCCAATAATCCGCCTCGTCGCTCAAAGCCACGATGGCTTTGCCCGAAGAAGCCAAGGCCAGCTCGGTATCGTCCGCACGGCCCAGATCGCTCGCCATAGTCGCCACGCAAAGCTCCATGCCGCCCATACTGGCACCGTGGATTGAGCCGTCCACATAGCGGTCAAACGGAAAGTCGTTGGCCCCGCGGTTGAGTTTACGCGCGGTGTAGATGCTGTCGAACAGGCGCTTTTTGATAGACTCGATCACCTGCGCGTTATCGACCGGAGTGCGTGCGATCTCCTGCGCTATCTCCTGCTCCTCGTCGGTGAGGAAGCTATAGGCATCGCCCTGGCGTGCCACGTAGTTCTCGCCCTCCAGGCGGGCAAGGGACTCCTTGACGCGGTCCTTGAGGGCGCGCATGTCCACGTCGAGGCCGTCGATCATGAAGATGGAGATGTTCTCGACCGTGGCCTTAACGTAGCCGATGTAACGAATCAGGTACAGGAGCTTGAGCACCTGAACGTCGTAGGGTTCAAAGCCCTTTGCGTCCTCGGCCGCACGGACCGCGCGGTCGACCACCTGGTTGATGCCGTGCTCAAGGTCTTTGGAGATAGTGTCGAAGAAGCACCAGAACGGCACGAGTGCACCGGTCTGGTCATACTGGATGGCCTGAGCGCTCTCCTGGAACGCGCTCAGCATGGAGCGCTCGCCCGTTGACATGTGCTTGGCCTTGACACCGTGCTTGCGCACCTCGGTCATCACGTCGGGCAGGAGCTTAAACTGGTAGCCCACAAACGGGTAGCTGGCCACAAAATCCTTGGAGTTGGCGTAGCCGGCAAGGTCGGAGCGCGAGCCACCCTCAAAGGTAAAGTTGTTTTTAAGCACGGCGGCGTCTTGCTCGTAGACCTGTGCAAGCATATCGGCCGCCGGCGCGGTCTTCTCGAGCACACGGCGCTGGATGACCTCGTCCACGCTGGAGCTGGAGAGCGAAAGGCGGGTATTGAAGCGGCCCTGGATCTTTGAAAAGTCGTTGCCCACGGGCAGGCTCAGGTTGTCGATGGCCTCCTGGCTCGTAACCATCACCCACACGCGGCCACCGCAGGCGGCACCCAGCTCCTCGACGATGGTCTGAAGGCTCAGCATAAGGCTTGGGTCCTTGTCGTTTGTAATAAACTGACCCACCTCGTCGACCATAAAGAGCAAACGGAAGTTGCCGCCGTGGGCCGCTGCCTGAGCGTCTACGTAGTCCTTGACCTTTTTGGCAAAGACATCGGGGGCCAAAACCTCGTCCTCAGAACCCTCGAGCCAGTTCCATGCGGCCTTTTCGCTCATGCCGAGCACGCTCTGCAGCACCTCGACCACGTCGTCCTCAAAGTAGCTGTAGGTGTCGCGGGTCTGGAGCCAGGACTCGCCGTTCACGCGCTCAAAGGCCTCGCGGAACTCCTGGGTCTTGCCCAGGGAATCGATGTAGTCCTCGAGCTTTGCAAGCTTGAGGTCCTCGCCGTAGAAGCCGCGCGCCTCGTAGAACATGCGCTCAAAGCCGCGAAGCAGCGCCGTGGGAGCCGTATCGCCCTGCTTCCACTGGCCCGCCTTGCTATCGATGTTAAAGAGGATGGCCTGCGTGGGCACCGAGCAGGCGCGCTCCATGGCAGCCGCGACCATGGGGTCGACGATCTTGCCGTCAAAGTAGCGGATGGCGCTCTTACCGCCGATCTGGCGATTCTCGAGCAGGTAGCTCAGCATCTTGAGGAAGTGCGATTTACCGGAACCGAAGAAACCACTGATCCACACGCCGATCTTGTCGGTGCGCGCATCGATGGCATCGCCGTAGGCCTTGAAGAACGTGGCAAAGTGCCTCTGCAACTCGCGCGTCACCACGTACTCGTCAAGCTCTTGGCGGATGGACCCATCTTTTGAATCCTGGACCTTGACCACGCCGTTGATGGAGCGGTTGATGTCTTTAGCAAAGAGGTCGCGAATGATCGTGTTGTCCATGGGTGCTCCTTTGGGTTTGGGAACGTTATGGCAAAGGGTTGTTACCGGCGGCAGGGACTTGCCTGCGGGGAGCCGTGCTTACGAGATATCGATGGCGCGGTAGTAGTTGTCGGCCGGCAGACGGTTAAAGAGCTGGAAAGAAGAGCCGTTGAAACTGCCCGGATAGGCGGCGACCACAGGCACCTCATCAAAATCCGCAAGCATGCAGTGGAGAAGCGTGTGCATGCGAAAGAACGGGAAGACCTCACCTGCACCGGTGAGGAGAATGACGTCTCCGGGCGCGAACGGCTCGGTCTGCTCAAGGATGTACGCGGCAACTTTCTCGGGCGAGGCGAACTTGGCCACGTCCTCGAGCACGCGCTGGGTACCGCGGCGCTCCTCTTGGCGTGGGATGGCCTTAAGGACACGGCGCTTTTCGAGAATTGCCAGCACGGCGTCGTAAAGGTTCACGACCTTGAGCGTGCACGGAAGCTTGTCGGCCTCGGCATCGCATGAAAGGGTGTCAAATAATGCACGCGCCTCAAACTCCAGCGCAGGGTCATAGCAAAAGGTGTGGAAGCCGATCTCATTGCCTATGCCCTTGTTGGCCAAAAAGTCCTCGCTGCACAGGCACTCGCGCAGAAGCTGCGCGCGGCGCTCAAATTCCTGACGGGCGTGCTCGGAGCGGACATGCGCCGCCACGACGCTCTTACGGGAATGGATGCCGATATTGGTGGTGAAATCGGTCGCCGGGGTGATAACAGGGTCGACGGCGCTTTTGACGGGAGCCACGCTACATCACCGCCCTGCCGGTAAGGGCCGCGATAAGCGACTGCTCGCCCAACTGAACCAAGGCTCGCTCGACATCGGAATCGAGGAAGAGTGGTGACAGGCGCTCGGACTCCGGGCCCTGGCCCTCGCCGATAAGGCCGGCATGGCGGAGCGTCTGGCGGAGCGAGCCCTTAATACGCATGACCGTGGCCTCAGTCCAGCGGGCCGCGTCCGGATACTCCGTGGTAAAGCGCGTCATAAAGGCGTTGAGGTCAACCGCCGTAAAGGCATAATCAAAGTGTTGAAGGCGCTCCCCCGCCTCGACGAGCACGAGCTCGCGCACGATGTCGTAGCGACAGATCATGCTGTAGAAGATGGCCTGGTCCGCCTGCGTGGGAGTGCCGGATGCCATGAGCCTGGTTAGGGATGACGCAGCCTCGACGGCGGTTTTGGGGTCGATGCCGCGCGCGGCGCATACGGCGTCCGTGGGCACCATGGCGTCAAGGCGGCGAAGGCACACGGTTGCGCGGTTGGCGACCATGCGCTCCGTGGGATATTGAAAGAGGTTCTCGCTCTTTACGCGTACAATGACCTGCTCGTCGCTTGCGCCCTGCATACGAAGGGCAGCGACGATGCGCATCTCATGCGGGAGGAATTGCTCGCGGGTGAGCACCCCCCCCCCGAACGCTTTTTGTGGTTACATCCACAGTACACGCTCCAAGGGTGTCAAAGGCTGTCACAAATGCGCCGCAACCCGGCAGGCAGGCGCGGCGCACATGACAATAATCATACCTGTTGGTAAAAAAGTTACCACGCCCAGAGTGTCAAATGTTGAGCAACAAAATTTAATCCGGTTAACGGTCATTTTCGCAGCTTAGAAACTTTAACGAGGTCGCCCCAAATCACATTTACCAGACAACCGCGCTCACAAATGCAGACCCGCACACGCCCAACGCCACCCTCCGCTAAACTCAACATAGAGTTATTCATATGATTCTATGCAAGGAGCTTCATATGTCTGTCGTAAAGCCTATTTCTGATCAGACGCGCGCGCTAACTACCATTCAGGAACGCGAAGATCACATTCAACGTACCATCGCTCATGGTTACGATGACCTCACCAACGGCCGCGTGCGCCCTTGGAAACAGGCAAAGGCAGAGGCAGATCGGATGCGAGCCTCCAGATAAACCCTCCCCCCATGTAACAACCCTGTAAATCATAGCGGCACACTCGGGTTTTACCGTGATGCGGTCGCGTCTGGCGCTCCACTGTGCTAAAGTATCCCGAACGTTCAAACGACTACGAGGGGGACCTAGAAGATGGCACGTGCGCACAACTTCTCAGCTGGCCCGGCCGCGCTGCCTACAAGCGTGCTCGCCGAGATCGCCGACGAGATGATGGACTACCGCGGTTGTGGCATGTCCGTGCTCGAGATGAGCCATCGATCTAGCATGTACCAGCAGATTATCGACGACGCCGAGGCAACCCTGCGTCGTCTGCTGAGCATCCCCGACAACTACCGTGTCCTGTTTTTGCAGGGCGGCGCCACGCTGCAGTTTGCGGGCATCCCCATGAACCTCATGCGCCGCGGGCGCGCCGGCTACATCGTGACCGGCAACTTTGCCAACAAGGCATACAAAGAAGCCGCCAAGTACGGCGAGGCCGTGCTGCTCGCGAGCTCCAAGGACACCAATTTCGACCGCATACCCACCATGGCCGACGTCAACGCGCGCATTGCCGCCGAGGCCGCAAGCAACGGGCTCGACTACGTCTACATCTGCCAGAACAACACCATCTTTGGCACCATGTACCACGAGCTGCCCGACTGCGGCGACGTACCGCTGGTCGCCGATGTCTCGAGCTGCTTCCTGTCGCAGCCGCTCGACGTCGAGCGCTACGGACTCATCTACGCCGGCGCGCAGAAAAACGCCGGCGCTGCGGGTGTGACCGTGGTCATCGTGCGCAACGACCTCATCGCAGATGGCCCCGCCTTTGCGCAGACGCCGCAGTACATGGACCTCAAGACCCAGGCCGCCAAGGGCTCCATGCTCAACACGCCCAACACCTTTGGCATCTACGTGTGCGGCAAGGTGTTCCGTTGGGTTGAGCAGACCGGCGGACTTGCCGCCATGGCCGAGCGCAACTGGGCCAAGGCCAACCTGCTCTATGACCTGCTCGAACACAGCGAGCTGTTCCATAGCACCACGCAAGCCGAAAGCCGCTCCATCGCCAACGTCACCTTCCGTACCGGCGACGCCGAACTCGACGCGGCCTTTGTCGCAGGCGCGGCCAAGCACCAGATTCAAAACGTCAAGGGCCATCGCCTGGTGGGCGGTATGCGCGCCAGCGTCTACAACGCCGTAACCATGGAAGACGTGCAGGCACTGGCCTCGTACATGAAGGACTTCGAAGCGCAGCATAGTTTGAGTCCGCGATCTAACTAGCCCGCAACACGCGGGCCGACAAGCCACCTCAGACCACCCTGTTTAGATCAAAACCTGCTAAGGAGTTTTTCCATGCGTAAGATTAAGACCATCGACGACATCACCAAAGACGGCAAAGTCGAGTTTGGCGAGGGCTACGAGTTTGTGGGCACCGCCGAGGAGGCCGACGCTATCCTGATGCGCTCCACCGACCTGCACGGCTACGAGCTGCCCGAGGGCATCCGCGCCATCGCCCGCTGCGGCGCCGGCGTCAACAACATCCCCGTCGAGGAGTACGCCAGAAAGGGCGTCGTCGTCTTTAACTCCCCCGGTGCCAACAGCAACGCCGTCAAGGAGCTCGTCCTGGGCATGCTGGTGCTTTCGAGCCGCGGCGTCGTGCAGTCGATGAACTGGGTGCGCAACAACGCCGACGACCCCGAGATCCAGGTCGATGCCGAGAAGGCCAAGAAGGCCTTTGTGGGCCGCGAGCTCAAGGGCAAGCGCATCGGCGTCATCGGCCTGGGCAACGTAGGCTCCAAGGTCGCCAACGCCTGTGTCGACCTGGGCATGGACGTTTACGGCTACGATCCGTTCATTTCCGTCGAGCACGCGTGGGTGCTGAGCCGCGAGGTGCAGCGCGTGGGCACGCTCGAGGATCTGTGCCGCGGCTGCGACTACCTCACCGTGCACGTGCCCAGCAAGGCCGATACCATCGGCATGATCAGCACCGAGCAGATCGACCTGCTGGCCCCGGACGCCGTGCTCATCAACTACGCGCGCGAGACCATCATTGACGAGGACGCCGTCGACGCTGCCCTGCGCGAGGGCAAGCTCAGCTGGTTTAGCTGCGACTTTGCCACGCCCAAGACCGTCAAGATGCCCAACACGTTTATCACCACGCATTCGGGCGCCGGCACCGGCGAGGCCGAGGCCAACTGCGCCGACATGGCCATCAGCGAGCTCAAAGATTACCTGGAAAACGGCAACATCGCGCACAGCGTCAACTACCCCACCTGCAGCATGGGCAAGGCGCGCGCCGCAAGCCGCATTGCCTGCCTGCATGCCAACGTGCCCAACATGATCGGCCAGATCACGGCCATTCTCGCCAAGGACAACGCCAACGTGCAGCGCATGACCAACGAGTCCGCTGGCGAGAACGCCTACACCATGTTCGACACCGATGAGCACCTGGACGGCAGCACGATCGAGGCACTTAAGCAAATTCCGTCGATGTATCGTGTGCGCGTGATTAAATAGCGCCGGCGCCAATCCTGCCAGACAGACCACGAAGCCCATTCGGCCCCCGTTTTCACGAAACGGGGGCCGATTTTGTTGCTCCGGACGACTTTAAAATGATACCCAGAACAAGTTTTTTCAGATAATCGATAGTGAGGCTCAAGTCGCTAAGCACACCCGCTTTGATAAACAGCTTTATCAGGGACTTTAGTAGGTAAAAATCGATCTCTATGTGCCGAATGTAAGTTGACTGTCCATTTTCCGAAACAACTTATTCTAGATAGCATTTTTAAGGCCCCTCCAAGGCGAAATATAAGTCTTTTTGTGACCAAAACTCTAGTCCGCGCGACCGTTTTCCACCCGCGCGGCTACATTCCTGCCCAATCGATAAAAATCTCCTCACGAAGCCGCCGTTCGAGCTCCTGCTGTCGCGGCGTCTTGTCTTTCAGCGGCACATCGAGATAGGACATGATGAGCTCCATCACCACGCGGAAGGCATCGAAGTCGGCCAGCTGACCATAGGTCATCAGAACGACGGGATATCCCATGGCTTGCAAGGCCGTCGTTCGATCGGAGTCCGAGATCTTGGATTCAATGGATCCGTGAATGGCTTTACCTTGGCATTCAACCAGACACTCTCGACTGCCGTCCTTATTTGCCAGCAGGATATCGGCATAGCGCCTATCAAGCCCCGAAATCAGGCGGGCGCTGCGCGTCATACGAATCTCGACGTTATTGGTAAGGCGCAGGCCTTCGCCGCCGCGCAACCTCGTAAGGCCAAACAGCATCGAAGCCTGGACCTCAAGCGGCGATGCCGCCACCCCCGTAATGCATTTCGCGGCACGTGTGAACGATTTAGCACCGCGGAGCCCCGGGATCTTATCGACGTACTCTGTAAGTTCAGAGAACTCGATCAAGGGCGGTCGTTTCCACAGGTCCGTTGGATTCCCCGAGGCATCCTTTACATTTTCCCAACCCAACCGTGCGTCACCCCACCGGTCCCCATATGCCTGCACAAGTGCCGACTTTACCTGAGGCGCAATCTTGCACACGGCAAAGGTGCCGCACATCTCATACATGCACATGATTAAACGCTCGTTTGAGACCGAGGAAGCCAGGGTCAGCAGGGTAAAGAGCGGGGACGCGACATCGAGGCCAAACTCTGTCTGTCGCATGGAATCAAACGGCCTCTCCCCGTTCCAAACATGCCTGACAATGCGATCGCCCTTACGTCCGCAGCTGCCCTGCGCCAACACGTGTAACGGGGTGCCCAGGAAATGCGTGACGAGCGGATGCTCACATAGGTGCTCCCTGCGCGGATCGTCCGCAGAATCGGGCAGGTCCGGCATTATTGCCAAGACCTGTGGAGGTATCCGGTGATACCGAAAGGCAGATATGTCGCACAGCATGTCGTCCATGAAGGGTACGTACCCACCGCGTCGTTTGTGAACCCGCTCGGACGGCAAACGCGCTGGCTCGGCCTGCGAACGGTAAATACTGCCACGCCCACGTCGCGGATCTCTCAGGAGGCTTACAATCGGTTTGGAAAGCAAACTGATTGTAAGGTTGCATATGGTTGATGAGGACTTTGCCTGGCGGCTTGCGCAGGAGCTTGTGCGGATCGACAGCTCAGACCCGGGCGCGTATGAGGATGAAATTGAGCGCTTCATTAAGAGGCTCATTGAGCAGCAGCTGGCACAACTTGATAGTTCTGCGCTCGATGCCGTGCAGATTGAGGAGCTCGAAGTGCTGCCCGGGCGCCGCAACCTTAAAGTCACCGTGCCGGGCCAAAGCGACGAGCCGCGGCTGATCTATATCTGCCACATGGATACCGTCACCTTGGGCGATGGCTGGGACGCAGACATCGAACCGCTTGGGGCGGTTGTGCGCGACGATAAACTCTATGGCCGCGGTGCCTGCGATATGAAGGGTGGCCTGGCCTGCGCCATTGCCGCACTGGTCCATACGCTCGAGCGCGTGGCGGCGGATGGCGCGCTGCCACGCCGCGGCTTTTCGCTCATCTGCTCGGTCGACGAGGAAGACTTCATGCGCGGCTCAGAGGCCGCGATCGATGCTGGCTGGGTCGGCTCGCGCGAATGGGTGCTGGACACCGAGCCCACCGACGGGCAGATCCAGGTGGCGCACAAGGGTCGCACGTGGTTCGAGATCGAGATGGCCGGCGTCACGGCTCATGCAAGCCAGCCTTGGAAGGGCGCCGACGCCGTCGCCGCCATAGCCGAGGTCGTGTGCTCGCTTCGTCGCACGTTTGCGACGCTGCCTTTACATGAGGAGCTGGGGCCATCGACCATCACGTTTGGACAGATCGAGGGTGGCTACCGTCCCTATGTCGTGCCCGACCACGCTAAGGTCTGGGTCGATATGCGCCTGACCCCGCCGACCGATACGGCCGCCGCGACGCGCATGGTAGAGCAGGCCATTGTCGCCGCCGAAGCCGCGGTCCCAGGCTGCCATGGAAGCTATACCGTGACAGGCGACCGCCCCGCCATCGAGCGCGATCCGGCCTCTCACCTTCTAGCTGCGCTCAAGTGCGCAGCAGACGATGTGACGGGCACGGACACGACCGTCGGCTTCTTTACCGGCTACACCGACACTGCCGTCATTGCCGGCAAGACGGGAAACCGCAACTGCATGAGCTATGGCCCCGGGTCGCTCGCGCTCGCGCACAAGCCCAACGAATATGTGCCCCACGCCGACATCGTTCGCTGCCAACAGGTGCTGATCGCGCTCGCCGACAATACACTCTGGGGCGCGGATAGCCAAGTTGGGGCATAATAAGCCGCGAACAAACCGACTCGCGCGTTAGGACCGCCCATGAAAGCACTTCCGTTTCCCTGCATCCGCCCGGCTCAGGACCGCGTGCTCGAGGCGTTGCCTGCAATGGGCAGCATCCTGAACGGCAACGATGCTCTGCGCGGAGCCATTGCCGATGGCCTGATGCTCAAGGATCCAGGCGCGGCGTATTACGTGTACGAATGCTCGGGTGAGCCGGGTCGCGTGACGGGCGTCGTGGCGATTTGCCCGACGAGTGTACTTGCGGGCGGCAAGGGCGATGCCAGCGCTGACGTGGCCGCCGCTGCGCACGCGATCGCCGAACTCAAAGTTCAGCCTCGTCCCGTGTCGCTCGCTTACGAGGCCTCGCCCGTCATGGATATCATCCTGGGCGCCGCCAAAGAGGGTGCGTCGCTCTACGCCGTCACCGACCCCGCGGGCATTACGCACCGCGCGTGGGAGGTCAAGCGCGAGGACGCCGTCGGGGCCATCCGCGCTATGCTCGACCAAGCACCGGAGCCGGCACTAGCCGACGACCCCGCCTACGCCGCCGCTCTGACCGGGGCGTCGCAGCTGCTAGCCGATGAGGCCCGTGCCGCCGGAACGTACACCGGCAAGGAGCCGTTCAACTTTACCGTTGCCGTGCTCTTCCCCGCCGCGCAGGTCAGCGGCGCCGCGCCGCAGGTTCCGACGGGTCTGCTCACGCACCAGGTCGCGCGGTTCTAGCAAGACCAGACCGCCCAGCACAAAAATCGGCAGCTCAACAAACAGGGGCGGAGATGCAGCAGGTACATGCATCTCCGCCCCTTTTGCGTCGAGAAGTTAGCCGACGACCCGTGCCGCCGCGCTCGCGTTATCCGCGCTGCGGACCCGCTACCGCCACCAGCGGCTCAAGACCCAACTCGCGCGCATAATCTTCCTGCGTAAAGACTTCGACCAGTTCAAACGTGTCAGTCGCATCGCCAAACGCAAAATGCAGCACCGAGCAATTGCCCGGCACGCGCTCGCGCTCGTCGGCTGCCGCTCCCCTCACGTGGTCCAAAAACTCCTTGATGGCCGAGGCATGGCTCACCGCGAGCACGCACGAGTGGTCCGGGCGTCGCATCAAATCGGTCAACGTCGCCACCATGCGCTCGCGCACCTGCATCTGCCCCTCGCCGCCAAACTGGCAGTAGAAGTCACGCCATGGGCGCTCGGGCATGAGCATCACGCGCTCGGCCTCAAAGTCGCCAAAGAACCACTCACGCAGGCCGTCCAGGCGCTCGTACGCCAAGCCCGGCCACATGTTGGCGATAGTCTGCTCGGTGCGATGAAGCGTGGAGGTGTAGGCATGGTCGGGCTCGATGCCGCGCGCACGTAAAAACATGCCGGCGCGCGCCGCCTGGTCGCAACCCAACTGCGTAAGCGGCGAATCACTCCACCCCTGAATGATACGCTTAAGGTTGAATATCGTCTGTCCATGACGGACCAGATACAGATCTTTATTCATAGGGGTCCTTTCGTTCGTTACCAACCCAAGAGCGAAAACGCCCCGTCGCAATAGCCAAAATGAAGCACGGCACCGTTGTCGGGCAGCTCTCCCCCGCCAGTCACATACTCAAGAAACTCCTGGCAGGCTGAGCCGTGGGAAACCGCCAGCACGCAGTCGTGCTGCGGCCGGGCCATGATGTGGGACAGTGCCGCAACCATACGCGACTGGAGCTGCACTTCCGACTCGCCACCAAAGGCCACCGGATAATCGCCCCAGGGCTGCGGCGGCATCTCGCGATTTGATGTGCCCTCCAGCGAGCCAAAATGCCACTCACGCAGGTCATCGACCAGCTCAATGGAACGGCCCTCGCCAACGATAAGCTCGGCCGTAGACCGCGCCCGCCCCAACGGAGACGAATACACATGGTCAAAGGTCACGCCGCGGTCCTCGAACGCCGTACGCGCCGTCAGCGCCTGCTCGCGCCCGCGCGCCGTAAGCGGCGAATCGTGCCAGCCCTGCAAAATGCTCTGCACATTGAGCTCAGTCTGCCCATGCCGCACCAAATACAAATCTGCCACACGCCCTCCTCTCGCACCACCGCAAAGGGGACAGGCACCTTTGTGGTGGTTTACCGCCGGATCACACCGCGGTGACGCTCAACTACACCAGCACGTCGGCGAGCGAACGCTTGGGTACGTGGTGCACCTGTGCCTCGTCGCGCCAATAATTGATGGAGCCATCGGGGTTGGAATCGATCGCATCGATCACCTGTATCTCGGCCGGAACGCCAAAGGCCATGATCAGCTTGAGCTCATACTTGTCGTTATCGAGCCCCATGGCATCGATCACGTGGGGCGTAAAGGCCTTGAACATGCAGGCTGCCACCTCGGGCGTGGCGCTGCGGGCGGCGAGCATCATCGTCTGTGCGGCAATGCCCGTGTCGACCTCAGTAATGGGAGCGACAGGCTTGCCCGGAACGGCGCGCTCGGCCAGAATCGCGATGTAGCCGGTCGGGCGCTCACCCTCGGCAGGACCCGGCCAACCCTTAAGTGCGCCGGCCCATGCGAGCTCGTCAAATACACGCGCGCAATCCTCGGCACCGCTCACCACGTGAAAACGCAGACACTGAGCATTGGCACCACACGGGGTCAGGTGCGCCAGTTCCGCCAGCTCGAGCAAAAACTCGCGCGGCACGCGCATGGACTCGTCAAAGCGACGGCACGTGCGGGCGCGACGAACCAACGCATCAAACGCGTCCAAGCCGAGCTTTTCGCGGCCCTGCTTTGCCATCGATTCTGCGCTTACCGGCGCCGCGGGAACTGTTTCGTTCATAGGGACCCCCAATACAAGCCAATTGTCCTTAGGAAAATCTAACCTAAAACGTAGGCAATAACGAACAGGGCTGCAATGTTCTACACCTGTTGAATAGAAAATCGCGACGTGGGGAACAACGGAAACAATTCGGGGCCTTTGGGTTACGTTTCGCCCTCCCCGACCCATACGTCAGCGCCCTTAGGGGATACTGGTTGTAACGATCAAGGCTTACGCCGCACGGAAAGGAGACATTATGGGCATCTTTAAGAACGATGACCAAAAATCGAGCCAGTTTGGATTTGACGAGAAAAGCATGGCGGGCAAAGCCGTCAAGGCCGTACGCTGGATCTACGCCATCACGGGCGTCGTGGCGCTCATTGCTGGCATCGCGCTGCTTTTTGCACCCGCCAAGTCCCTCGTCTTCCTAACGACCGTCTTGGGCTTCTACTTTGTGATCACGGCCGCGATCAGGCTGTTTACCGCTGTTTTCGAGCCACTGCTGCCCACCGGCTGGCGCGTGACGAGCATCATCTCCAACCTACTCATTATCTTGGGCGGCGTCATAATCCTGCGCAACCAGGCCTTCTCGACCGCGACGCTCACCACGATGGTGGTTATCGTGGCCGGCTTTGGCTGGATCGTCGAAGGTGTCATGTCCATTCTGGAGTCCGAGCTTTCGTCCAACCGTGCCCTCGCCATCCTGAGCGGCGCGCTCTCCATCATCGCCGGCATGTTCGTGTTTATCTATCCGCTGTGGTCGGCCAAGATGCTCGTCATCTTTAGCGGCGCCGCACTGCTGGTGTTTGGCGTAACGCTGATTGTTCGCGCTATTCAATTTGGCAAACTGGTGCACTAGATGCCGCGAACGCTCTTTATTGATGCAGACGCCTGCCCGGTCACGCGCGAGTCGATTGACTGCGCGCGGCGGGCGGGCGTTGCCGTCGTTATCGCCGGCAACAGCACACAGAACCTGGAACGCCACATTCGCCGCGACGATCCGCGCGACGTCGAGCATGCGCGACGCGGATTTTGGGTCACGACGCTCGATGTGAGCGTGGGCGCCGACAGCGCCGACTTTGCCATTGTCGAACGCCTGCAGGCGGGCGACGTAGTCGTGACGCAGGACATTGGCTTGGCGAGCATGGTGCTCGGGCGCGATGCCGCCGCCATCGGCGTGCGCGGGCGCGTCTACGATAAGGCGACCATCGACATGCAACTGTTTATTCGCCACGAGGAAAAGAAGGTGCGCCGCGCCGGCGGTCGCACTCGCGGTCCGGCGGCATTTACCAGCGAAGACCGGGCCCGCTTTAAGCGCAACCTCACCGAGCTGCTGCGCTAACCAAGGTAGATTTTCGGGACATGCCCGGAAATCTACCTTTTTGTTTTGAGCGGTGTGAGCGCTCGGAATCCATGGCTCAACAAAAAACGGGCTTCAAAATGCCATGCGTCGCCGCATTGCGCAGGCGCCGAGCATGGCTATTTGAAGCCCATTTTTTAGGCCTACTTAGAGGCCGAAGGCGGATAGGATAAGGCCCCAGCCGGCGCCGATGACGTACATCATGACCAGGAACACGGCGTTTTCACGAGCGCTGCGGTTGGTGCGGAACAGGACAAGATAGCCCACGCCGGCGGAAATGAGCGTGCCGGCGAGCATCGGCGCCAGCTGTAGCGCGCCCTCCAGGTACAGCTGCGTAATGACCACGCTGGCCGAGCAGTTGGGGATCAGGCCGACGAGTGCCGAGCCCAAGACGGCGAGCGTCTCGTTGCCACGCAGGAACTGCTCGATCGCGGACTCTCCGAAGGTCTCGAGCACGGCAACTAGAATCAGCGTCACCAGGAAAATAAAAACCGAAACCTGCACGGTGTGCGAGATCGCGCTGCGGATAATCGACAGGACGGGCGCACCTTCGTGGGAGTGAGAGTGACCGTGACCATCATGGTGTTCATGTTCGCCCTCATGACCGTGATCGTGGCCATGTCCGTGTTCGTGCTCGTCTTCGTCTTCATCACATCCGCAATGGTCGCGCTCGCACAGCTCGTGGATGTGGTCGGCGCTCACGCCCGCCTCGGCCACCTCGTCGATGATGTCACCGCCGCTGTGGTCGTCGTGCGCGCAGTTCACGTGGGCCGGATTGGCCGCGGTTCCCAGCACGGTACGGCGAATCGCCGCGTGCGCGCGGGCGTTACGGCGCAGGCCGCGAATGGCAGCGTCCACGATAAAACCCGTGACCAGTGCGATCAGCGCTTTCGAAGCCAAAAGCATCGCCATAGTCTGCACGGGAACCTGCTCGGCAAGCAACAGCGGCAGCATCTCGTCGGAGGTCGAAAGGAACACCGCCACCAACGTGCCCAAGGTCACGACACGGCCGGCGTACAGCGTGGCCGCCATGGCCGAAAAGCCGCACTGCGGCACCATGCCCAGCAGCGAGCCAACCACGGGACCCGCGGCACCAGCACGCTTGATAGCGCCGTTGACGCGGTCGCCCGCAACGTGCTCAAGTGTCTCGAGAGCAAGATACGTCACCAACAAAAACGGCACCAGCGACAGCGTGTCCTTGCCGGCGTCGAGCAGAATATCAATCAGTAAATCCATGACGGATGGAACCTTTCGTGTCTTTCGGCAGCATTGTAAAAGTCCTAGCGGTCAACTAGGGTATTGTAGTTGTCCCGGGCGCGGTGCCAATAGTTGCCTATGGTAAACTATCATCTCGCCATAACTCAGTAGCCTCGAGCCGCACAACGCGGCCCGTCCAAGGAGTAGCATATGAACGTATCGCAAGCACTCGAATACGAGCGCCAGCCGTTTATCCCCATGTTTATCTACGGCGACCACGGCGCCATGGAGTCCGAGCGCCAGAAGGGCGAGGAGGCCCTCAAGGTGCTCGAGACCGAGTACTTTACCGCCGAGGGCGACCCCGGCTTCGACTTTGCCACCGTGCGCGACCTGGCCGACCGCAACCGCGACCTGTGCGACCAGATTGGCGAGGCGCGTCTGCGCAACGTGACGCCCGCGACGCTCTCGCGCGGCCTGTCCGATTCCGACACCTGCGCCGCCATCGGCAAGATGCAAAAGCGCACCGCCGCGTCCGTTATGCGCGAAATCCGCGGCGACCGCGACGCGCTCGGCGTGGCCTACGCCCGCAAGCCCATCCAGGGCACCGTGCTCGGTATCGACATCGAGACCACCGGCCGTGCACCCGAGCGCGGCTATATCATCAACGTGGGCTGGGAGATCATGGAGCTCACCAGCGACGCCGTCCCGCATGACGCCGAGGCACACTACTGCGGCCTGCCCGACATCTACCGCGGCGAGGATGTGCCGTTGTCGAATATCCACCACATTACCTGGGACGACATCGACGGCAAAACGCCCTTCCGCGAGAACAAGGAGCTGCAAAAGCAGCTGCTCAAGCTTATGAAGAAGTACCCGTACATGGCGCATAACGCCGCCTTTGAGGACAGCTGGTTCAAGATTCACCTGGACGGTTACGCCGAGGCACGCCGCGCGGGTAAGATCATCGTCATCGACTCGCGCCAGATCTGCCGCAGCCTGGACGCCGACGTGCGCTCGCTCCCCCGCGAGTCCGCCCCCGCCGCGCTCGAGAACTGGGCACGCCGTCGCGGCACCCTCGCGCCCGACGCCAACGAGCAGCATCTGGGTCTGGACGACACCGACCTCATGCTCCGCACGGTACAGGCCGAGTTCAACCTCAAGAACCTATTCGCGAAATAGCAACGCCTGCGACAAACACTGCTTGCTCACGAGTGGCCTCGCAGCGGGAAACACCGCAGCGGGGCCGCCCTACGTTCCACAGATAGATCTGCCATCACAAATTCTGAACCCTCATTTTGAACGATTTCGGCCAATTCCCGACACGTAATTCGTTGTCGGATGGCGATGCATCGATATCAAATGTGCAGCAATTGAGTTTTTATATGCTATAGCTAAGCTGCGATAACATTGATTTTAGGCGTGCCAACCCATAATTGCGTCAAGCTTTTGGACAGCATTTGGTTAGGCCCCTAAAACGACTTTCCCACTCAGCGCCATCAACACGGCATTAGCTGACACGATATATACCATGAGTATCGTATTGTCACATACCACTGCAAAAGCGGTCTACCAGGCCGCGCATTCGGCGTCTGCGAAAGACACCGAGCCCTGTAACCCTGCCGCGATTTACGGATCATGTCCCACCGGAACGCTCCTTGACGCAGCCGCAGAATGGTTCACCAAACACGATGTTTCCCTTGACGCAAATGATTGCCTCGAAGTAATGGTGTTTGATCGCAGGAATGCGCGCTATGCAATGAACTGTCAATGCCACGTTTCGTCAAAACGATTCTCGAGCTCACGCTTTATAGAGCTCAAAGATGGCATCTTCATTGTTGGCGTTGAGCTTTGCGCACTTCAGGCCGCCACCTATCTCCCTTTTCGCGAACTGGTGGAGTACTACTTTGAATTGTGCGGCGCTTACTCCCTTGGAACCGGCTCTTCCACCTCGTATAACGAGCGTTTCGCGCTCACCTCGACCGAAAGGTTAAAACAGTTCTTTAATTCCATTACCAGATGCGACGGTCTGGCCCTTGCCCGAAAGGCGATCCAATGTGTGCGCGACGGATGCCGGTCTCCTATGGAAACGGCCTTTGTCATGATGCTAACGCTGCCCAAAAGCGAAGGAGGGCTTGGTATTAAGGGAATTGAGACCGATTACGAGGTGCAGGTCACCGCTGCCGCAAAGAATCTCACGAGACGCAAAAAGTTCTTTATGGATGCGTATCTAAAGAAATCTCGCACAGACATTGAATACAACGGGTTTTATCATGACGCGGAAGAAGACCGCGCCATCGATGAGGAGCGCAAGAATGCGCTTGCGTCCATGGGATACGGAATCATCACCGTCAGTCGTTATTCCTTTATGCATGCCAGCGCTTTCGTTAGGGTCATGGAGGCGATCCAACGGAAAGAGGGCATACGTCCCTCGCGTCTGCCAAAAGACTTTCAAATCATGCAAGAGAACCTGAGACAGTTTGTGCTCAGAAGGTTTATAGAAGAGAAAAAGCGAATTCAGAAGCAGCTTCGCCAGGATTCCGAAGATCGTCAACGAATCGACCTCGAAAAAGCAACACTCGAAGGCATCACGCTGGATAACCCGACAATAAATGAAGTTCCGGCAATCGATGACATGCAGACTGTCGAATCCGACAGCCCATCATTTGCCCAAATAAGCAGCCTCGCGCCCGAGGGCAGAATCTTCGGGGCCGGAGACTAGGCCGGCTAACAAGGTGGGTACCCTAGCGACGTGCAAAATTGCGAGTATTCAGCAGGGTCGGGTGTCTATCACCCTCGAGTGGATCCAAATGTGGAGCGAAATCACTCTTGCGTGAGAGCGTTAGGCAACATTTGAGGAAGAACTCATCGGATTAACACCCTAAGATAACTCTTGAACTGCATTATATGACCTGCAATAAATTAGCGGACCCCCTATAGTTGCAGAATACTCCAATTTTTGCACGGCGCGGGGGCACCCACCCCGGCATCGGCTATCAAAACCGCTCACTCCGGGATCTCGTCCACTATACCCCATCATTTTGTGCAACGAATTACCTGAACGTCATTGACATATGAACATACACTCATATAATCGGAAGTAAGTTATATGAGCGCATGTTCATATGAAAGGATGTTGCAATGAGCAGCCACGCTGATGAAACAAAGACTGGCATCGAGGCCACCGAGCCGATCGTCCCCACCACCTGCTCGCCCGAGGACCTTCCCGACGAGGAGCTGTTGTACGACCTGGCCGACCTGTTCAAGGTCTTCAGCGACACCACACGCATCAAGATTCTCTATGCCCTCATGGGCCGCGAGCTCTGCGTGGCCGACATCGCCGAGGCGACCGCAACCTCGCAGTCGGCAGTATCGCACCAGCTGCGCACGCTTAAGCAGTCGCACCTGGTCAAGTTCCGCCGCGACGGCCGCAACATTCTCTACTCGCTCGCCGACGATCACGTCTACACCATGCTTAACCAGGGCATGAGCCATATCTGCGAATAGCAATCACCCACGGTATCAGCGCGGCCGGCACCCAGACCGCTAACACAGGGAAAGGAACCCACCATGAAAAAGCAGTTTAAGCTCGACGAGATCGATTGCGCCAACTGCGCGCGCGAGCTTCAGGACGAACTTGCCAAGCTCGAGGGCGTCAAGTCCGTTTCGGTCAACTTTATGACCCAGAAGCTGACGCTCGAGGCCGACGACGCCAAGTTCGACGAGGTCCTGGACCGCGTCGTTGAGTTCACCGCCGACGCCGAGCCGGACTGCGAGATCATTCTCTAACCCGCGCATACGTTGACCTGCGAGGCCGCGCTTGCCGCGGCCTTTGCTCGCGAAATTATATGAGCAAGTGTTCATACACTCAAATGGGAGGTTTGAATCATGGCAGCCGCCGATCCCAAAAAGAAAAAGAAGAAGCGCAAGAAGAAAGAGTCCCTTGAGCACAAGCGCAACCGCATCCTGGTAGCACTGGGCGTTTTTGCCGTTGTTTATGCCCTCGACGAGCTCGGCGCCCTCACTATCGCATTTGGGGAGCCCGGCAACATCTACGCCAGCTTCGCGCTGTTCCTCGTGCCGTTTTTGATTGCCGGATACGACGTACTGCAAAAGGCATTCAATAACATCCGCCGCGGCAAGGCCTTCGACGAGAGTTTCCTTATGGCAGTCGCGACCATCGGCGCGTTTGCCATGGTGCTCTTCCCCGATACCGACCCGCACATGGCCGAAGGCGCCGCCGTCATGCTGTTCTACCAGGTCGGCGAGCTGTTCCAGGCATACGCTGTGGGCAAGAGCCGCAAGTCGATCAGTGCCATGATGGACATCGCGCCCGACTACGCTAACGTCGAGCAGCCCGACGGCACGCTCGAGCAAGTCTTCCCCGATGACATCGCCGTCGGCACCGTCATCGTCGTCAAGCCTGGCAAGCGCGTGCCCATCGACGGCATCATCGTCGAAGGCGAGACACAGCTCGATACCGCCGCCCTTACTGGCGAGTCAGTCCCCCGTCCGGCCAAAACCGGAGACGATATCATCAGCGGTTGCATCAACATGACGGGCCTCATCCACGTGCGCACCACCAAGCCCTTTGGCGAGTCCACCGTCGCGCGCGTCCTGGAACTCGTGGAGAATGCCAGCGAAAAGAAGGCGCGCACCGAGAACTTCATCACGCGCTTCGCCCGCGTCTACACGCCCGCCGTCACCGGCGCGGCCGCGGTACTCGCGCTCGGCGGCGGTTTGGTCACCGGCGCCTGGTCCGACTGGATCCTGCGCGGCCTGACCTTCCTGGTCGTCAGCTGCCCGTGTGCGCTCGTGATCAGCGTGCCGCTCAGTTTCTTTGGCGGCATCGGCGGCGCGTCCAAGCTGGGCGTTCTCATCAAGGGTTCCAACTACCTCGAGACGCTCGCCGATGTGGACACCGTCGTCTTTGACAAGACGGGCACCCTCACCAACGGCACGTTCTCGGTCGTCGCGGTGCACCCCGAGGCAGGCTATACCGAGCAGTCGCTACTCGAGGTCGCAGCCCTCGCCGAGTCGTTCTCCGACCATCCCATCGCGCAGTCGGTGCGCACCGCCTTCCAGGGCGAGCTCGATCCCAAGCGCGTAAGCGACTCCGCCAACGACGCGGGCCATGGCGTGACGGCGACTATCGACAGCAAACATGTCGTCGTCGGCAACGCCAAGATGCTTGCTGCGGCCGGCGTTGAAGCACCGGACTGCGAGGTTGTCGGCACGATCCTCCACGTGCTCGTTGACGGCGTGTACGCCGGCCACATCGTGATTGCAGACACCGTTAAGGCCGATGCGGAGCAAACGATTCGCGACCTGCATGCCGCCGGTATCAACCGCACCGTCATGCTCACGGGCGACCGCGAGGAGGTTGCAGCGTCTGTGGCCAAGCAACTCGGTCTCGACGAGTTCCACGCGCAGCTCCTGCCGGGCGACAAGGTCGAGCGCGTTGAGGCGTTGCTCGCGGCCGAAAGTGGCAAGGGCAAGCTCGCCTTTGTCGGTGACGGCATCAACGACGCGCCTGTGCTTACGCGCGCCGATGTGGGCATTGCCATGGGCGCCATGGGCTCGGACGCCGCAATCGAGGCCGCCGACGTGGTGCTGATGGACGACAAGCCGTCCAACATTTCCCGCGCGATCCGCGTGGCGCGCAAGACCATGACGATTGTTTGGCAGAACATCATCTTTGCACTGGGCATTAAGCTGCTGATTCTGGTGCTTGCGGCACTGGGCATCGCCAATATGTGGTTTGCCGTCTTTGGCGACGTGGGCGTGGCGATCATCGCCATCCTGAACGCCATGCGCGCGATGGGTGTCAAGAACCTGTAGCGCCTGTGGTCCCTCCGGCCGGGGCCGGGCTTGGTTTTGAAAACGTCCTCGCGCATGAGGCCCGTCTTTCCTGCTCCTGCGGAGCAACGGAAAGACGGGCCTCGCGGAATGTTTTCAAAACCAAGCCCGGCCCCGGCCTGCGGTGACGTTGCTGGCGGTTCTTGGGCATCGCTTGCTGGCGGGGTTCCTTGTCTGAGTTGGACTTAGTTGATGGGGCTACTGGTCCCGGTCGCTGTCCCGCGCCTTTGGCGCGTGACAGCGCGCCTCTTTGGGAACGCAGAGATGGCTCAGCTGTGGTGGCGTCGCGCACCGATTGCTCCACTTTGGACTGCGTCGGACTCGCTGTTGTTCGAATCCCCTATCCCCTTTCGCTGGTTCGCGCTTTGCGTGAACTCCGCGCCACTGTGGGTCAGTTAGGCTTCCGTTGTTGGACCCGCCACATCTTCCCGTCCCAGCATCGATCTTAGCTTCTCAAAGCTCTCCTCGCTCAGGCAGTGCTCCATGTGGCAGCCCTCTTGCGACGCCACCTCGGCCGATACGCCTGCATCCTCCAAAAGCCCCACGAAAAAGCAGTGGCGCTCCCACATTTGGCGCGCGACCTCCAGACCGCGCTCTGTCAGATGAACATCTCGTTTGCCCATTTCGACATAGCCGTTGCTTTCCAGCGTCGCCATGGCCTTGGAAACGCTCGCCTTGGTTACGCCGAGGTACTCCGCAACGTCGATCGAGCGCACGATGCCCTGACGTTCCGACAGAACGTAGATCGATTCGAGATAGTCTTCTCCGGATTCACGTAGGGCCATGGGCCGCCTTTCGCTATGATTGCTAGTTAGCCTTTGGATACTTTTCACAGCTTACTTTACCGCAAAAGTTGCCCATGTCTTACTACTTTGCCTAAAAGTTAGCCGTGTTTCACAAAACGTGCGGGACGAAAACAAAATGGGGACGCCCCGCAAGGAGTGTCCCCAGGTGCCGGCAGATAAGGAACGTCCCCAAGTGCCGAGCCGCAGCTATAACAGTCCAAAGTACTTCGCGGCGTTGTAGATGCCGTCGTCGTCCACGGCAGTCGTCACATAGGTCGCCGCGGCCTTCACGGTATCCTGCGCGTTGCCCATGGCCACACTTGTGCCCACGGCCGAGAACATCGACAGGTCGTTCTCGCCGTCGCCAAAGGCAATCGCTTCACTCGCGTCGATGCCCAGGCGCTCCAGCGTCGCCGCCACACCCAGGTCCTTGCCGCCGTTGGCCGGAATAATGTCGCAGAACAGGTCGCACCAGCGCGTGGTGAGCGAATGCGACACGGCATCGGTCACGATGTGCTCGTCAACTGGGTCAACAAAGGCACAGAACTGATAGACCGGCGCGTCAAAGGCATGCTCAAACGGCTCCTCGTGGTAGACGATTCCCGCGTTGCTGCCAGCCGTCACCACGCGCTCGGACAGGCGGTTCACAAACGAGTTCTCGCCCTGCATGCACAGTGAGTCGTAGCGCCCCTGCGCCACCTGGTCCACAATCACCGCAACGTCGTCCGGATCGATCGGGCAGCTGCGGTAAACCCCCTCGGAATCAAAACAGTGCTGGCCCGAAAGCGTAATGTACGCATCCCAACCCAAATCGAACAGCCAATCCGGCATCTGGTAGGTCGGGCGACCCGTGGCGATTACGCACGCAATCCCCTGTTCGTGAAAGCTATCGAGCACCCGCTGCGCCGACGCCGGAATCCGATGGGTCTTAAAGCTCAGCAACGTGCCGTCGATATCGAAAAACGCAGCCTTAATCATCCTCGCCTACTCCTCGCCCTCGAGCTTCTCGCTCGCCTCGAGCCACGCCATCTCCAACTCGTCCATGGCGGCGTGGGCCTCGTCGATCTTTGCCTGCTGCTCGCCCAGCGCCGTGTAATTGGTGGGGTCGACCTGGGTCATCGCGGCCTCGGCCTCCTCCACGCGTGCGCGCTGCGTCTCCATTTTGCGCTCGAGCGAGCTCACCTCGCGGCGGAGCTTCTGGCGTTCGGCGTTGGAAAGGCCGTTGGGCTGACCGCTCGACTTGGGCTTTTCGGCCGCAGCCGCCGCGGCACCGGTGTCAAACGTGCCGGTCTTGGCACTCGGCGCACCCACGGGCTCGCCCTCGGCGGTGGCGTTGCACAGGCGCAGGTACTGGTCGACGCCGCCGGGCATATGCGTCAGGTGACCGTCGATCAGCGCCCACTGCTGGTCGGTCACGCGCTCCATCAAGAAGCGGTCGTGTGTCACCAGGATCAACGTGCCGGGCCAGCCGTCGAGCAGGTCCTCGACAATCGCGAGCATGTCGGTATCCAGGTCGTTGCCGGGCTCGTCCAGGATGAGCACGTTGGGCTCGTCCAGGATCGTCAGCAGCAGCGACAGGCGACGGCGCTGGCCGCCCGAAAGATCGCCGATGCGGCTCCAGAGCTGCTGCGTCGTAAATCCCAGGCGCTCGCAGAGCTTCTCGGGCGAAGTCTCCTTGCCGTCGATGACGTAGTACTTCTTATAGTTGCTGAGCACCTCGCGGATCGTGTCGCCCATGTAGGGCTCGAGCTCCTCGAGCTGCTGCGACAGCACGCCAAAGCGTACCGTCTGGCCAATCTTCACGCGGCCGCGCGTGGGCGCAATTTTGCCCTGGATCACATCAAGCAGCGTCGACTTGCCAGCGCCATTCTCACCCAAAAGACCATAGCGGTCGCCCGCACCAATGAGCCAGGTCACATCGGAGAGCACCTGCTTGGGCGCGCCGCCGGCATCCGCATAGCCGGCGTCCACGTCGACCACGTCGATAACCTGCTTGCCTAGGCGGCTCACGGCGAGGCGCTTGAGCTCCAGCTCGTCACGCATGGGCGGCACGTCGGCGATCAGCTCGCGAGCGGCATCAACGCGAAACTTGGGCTTAGTGGAACGCGCCTGGGCGCCGCGGCTCAGCCACGCGAGCTCCTTGCGCGCCATGTTGCGACGGCGCTCCTCGGTAACCGCGGCCATGCGGTCGCGCTCCACGCGCTGAAGGATATATGCGGAGTAGCCGCCCTCGAAGGGATCGACCTGGCCGTCGTGGACCTCCCACATGCTGGTGCAGACCTCGTCCAAGAACCAACGGTCATGCGTGACCACGAGCATGGCGCCCTGGCCACGCTGCCAGCGG
Organism: Collinsella sp.; assembly: GCA_019414045.1. Taxonomy (GTDB): domain Bacteria; phylum Actinomycetota; class Coriobacteriia; order Coriobacteriales; family Coriobacteriaceae; genus Collinsella. The sequence continues at coordinate 101,566 of DXMW01000031.1, forward strand.
GCCTTTAAGTGACGCGCGAGCCAGTTGATGGTGCGCATGTCCAGGTGGTTAGTGGGCTCGTCGAGCATGAGCACGTCGTAGTCGCCGATCAGCAGGCGCGCGAGGTCCACGCGACGGCGCTGGCCGCCCGAAAGCTCGCCCACCGTGCCCTCCCAGGGCACATCGCTAATAAGGCCGGCCAGAATCTGGCGCGTGCGGGGGCTCGACGCCCACTCGTACTCGGGGACGTCACCCACAACGGCATGATGCACGGTGTCGGTATCGACCAGCTGGTCCTTTTGGCCGAGTAGACCGATCGTGGTGCCGCGACGGTGCGTCACGCGGCCGTCGTCGGGCTCCAACGTGCCGGCGAGCACGCTCAGCAGCGTCGACTTACCGTCGCCGTTTTTACCGACAATACCAATACGGTCGCCCTCGCCCACGCCGAGCGTAACGCTATCGAAAATATGCTTGGTGGGAAACTCTAGGCTGACGGAATCGCATCCCAAAAGAATCGCCATATGCCCTGCTCCTTCGTAGAAATTCAACGTTGTCCATGATAGCAGCGAGCCCCACCCCAAACCACCACGAAGGCGCCTGTCCCCTTTGTGGTGGTCGTTTCGGTCGCAGAGCAAAAGGCGGGCCATCTCCCGCAAGAGATGACCCGCCTCTCCAATCAGTCCTGCGGCAACCGTGGCCGCTGCAGGCCTCAAGCATGTCCCGGACTAGGAGAACATGCCGGTGAGGTAATCATTCAGCCGCTTATCCTTGGGCCGTTGGAAAATCTCGTCAGTCTCGTCGTACTCGACCATATCGCCCATGTAGAAGAACGCCGTGCGGTTGGACACGCGCGACGCCTGCTCCATGTTGTGCGTCACGATAACGATGGCGCGGTCGGCCACGATCGATGACATGAGGTCCTCGATCGCCAGCGTCGAGATGGGGTCGAGCGCCGAGCAGGGCTCGTCGAACAGAATCACGTCGGGGTTGAGCGCCAGCGTACGCGCGATGCACAGACGCTGCTGCTGACCGCCCGAAAGCGCATAGGCGCTCTTATCGAGCTTGTCTTTGACCTCGTCCCACAGCGCCGCGCCGCGTAAGCTTTCCTCGACCATGCGGTCGAGCTCGTCACGGTCGGTGATGCCGTGGCGCTTGGGCGCAAACGTGATGTTGTCGCGAATGGACTTGCGGAACGGGTTGGGCTGCTGGAACACCATGCCAATGGAACGGCGCAGCTCGTAGGTGTTTTCGGTCTTGGTGTTCACGTTGCGCCCGCGATAGTTGATCTCGCCCTCCACGCGGCAGCCGCGAATCTCGCGATTCATGAGGTTGAGGCTACGCAAGAAGGTCGACTTACCGCAGCCCGAAGGCCCAATGAGCGCCGTGATCTCGCCCTTGTGGAAGTCGAGCGACGTATTGTGCAGTGCATGGTGGTCGCCATAGTACACGTTGACGTCCTTGGTGGAGAGCACAACCTCGTCGCTCACGGCCTTGCCGCTCACGCGCACGCGCTTCTCGCTCTCCCCCACGCTCGACAGGAAGTCCCGGGTGTCGGACGATGCCGCTTCGGTTGCGGGCGTTACATTCATCTCGCTCATTCGGCCGTCATCTTCCTTGCCAGTTGCTTGCCCACAATGCGGGCGATTACGTTAAACAGCAGCACGCAAATCATCAGCAGTGCCGCGGTACCCCAAACGATCTGCTGGGCCTCGGGGCTGCCTTCGCCATAGATCTTGTAGATATGCACGGCGAGCGACTCACCGGGGCGGAACACGTTCCAAGCGCAGGTGGGGCTCGACAGGTTAAAGCTCAAGAAGTTCAGGCGAACCGGCGAGCTCATGCCCGAGGTAAAGAGCAGCGCTGCGGCCTCGCCAAACACGCGACCGGCCGAAAGCACGATGCCCGTCACGATGGCAGGCATGGCCTCGGGGATCAGGATGTGCAGCGTGGCCTCCCAGCGAGTGAGGCCCATGGCCAGGCACGCATCGCGCTGGGCCTGCGGCACGTCCTCGAGCGCCTGCTGGATCACGCGCACCAGGATGGGGATGTTGAACATGGTGAGCGCGACGGCGCCGGAGATGATGGAGTACTTCCAGCCCAGCTGCACCGAGAACACCAGAAAACCGAACATGCCGACGACGATGGAAGGCAGCGAGGACAACGTCTCGATGGCGGTGGAGGCGATGTCGCGGATGGGTCCGTCCGGCGCGTACTCAACCAAAAAGACCGCGCCACCCAGGCTGATGGGCACCGAGATGATCAGGGTGATCAGCAGCAGGTAGAACGAGTCGAACAGCTGGTAGAGCACGCCGCCCTGCGTTCCGTTGGCGCGCGACGGCTCCGTGAGAAAGCCCGGCTGGAACAGCGTCGAGATGCCCTCGAACAGGATATAGGCCACCATGGAGACGACGATGAGCATGACGATGGCGACGATCGCCGTCAACACGCCCGTGGCGAAGCGGTCCTGCTTTTGGACACGCCCGAGCCTCGCCTCGTCGATGTGGATACGCGTGCTAGCCACGAGCCTTCGCCCCCTTGCGGCCGATAAGGTGGATAATCAGGATGAAGATGAGACTCATGCCCATCAGCAGCAGGCCGAGCGCCCACAGAACATCGTCTTGGGCCGAGCCCTCGGCATAGACTGCCATGGACGTGGTGAGCGTGGTGGTGATGGTGGACGCCGGCGACAGCAGCGACGTCGGCATGGCCTCGATGCCGCCGATGACCATGCGCACGGCGAGCGTCTCGCCAAAGGCGCGGGTCATGCCCAAGATAACCGCGGTCATGAGCGACGGCATGGCGGACTTGAGCACCACGTGCCAGATGGTCTGCCAGCGGGTGTAGCCCAGCGCGAGCGAGCCCTGGCGGTAGCCGTCGGGCACGGCGCGCAAGCCATCGACCGAAAGCGTGGTCATCGTCGGCAGAATCATGACCGCCAGCACGATGGCGCCGGGCAAGATGCCCAGGCCCGTGCTCACGTGGAAAACGCTCTTCATAAGACCGACGACCACGTGAAAACCGATCAGGCCAAAGACGACCGAGGGGATGCCGGTCAAAAGCTCAATGAGCGGCTGAAAGATCTTAGAGCCAAACTTAGGGCTAATCTCGACCGCAAAGATGGCAGAGCCGATGGCGATGGGCAGCGCGATAAGCGTGGAGAGCACCATGACCGCAAACGAGGTGACGATCAGGGGCAGGGCGCCGGTATAGGGCAGGCCGTTTTCGGCTGTGTTGGCCAGGTCCCACTTGGTGCCGGTGAAAAACTCGACGACCGAGACGCCGTCCTTGACAAAAGCCGAGAGGCCCTTTTGGGCGACCATAAAGATGAGCGCGGCAACGACAAGCGTCACGAGCGCTACGCACGCGCCCGTGACGCCCAGGCCCACGTTCTCAAGGTCGCGCTTTGGCAGCTGTTTTGCCATTGCAAACCTTTCCGGGGCGATTACTTATTTAGCAGAGACCTTGCCGCTGGCGTCCTTGACGACCTTCATGCCAGAGACGGGGATGAAGCCCTGCTCCTCGACGAGCTTGCCCTGGACGTCGTCGGAAAGCATGAACTCCAGGAAGGCCTTGGTGGCCTCGTCGGCGTCCTTGGAGCAGTACATGTGCTCGGTAGCCCAGATCTTGAAGGAGTCATCAGTGACATTCTTGCTCTTGGGCTCGACGCCCTCGACCTTGATGGCGTTGAACTTGGAGTCATCGAAGTGCGAGAAGTCGAGGTAGGAGATGGCGTTATCGGTGCTGCCCATCTGAGTCTGGACGTCGCCGGACTTGTCGAGCTCGGCGTCGCCCTTAAAGTCGACGGCCTCGTCGCCAAAGACGGCGGCCTCGAAGGTGGCGCGGGTGCCGGAGCCGGCCTTGCGGTTGAGGACGACGATGGTGGCGTCGTCGCCGCCGACCTCCTTCCAGTTGGTGATCTGGCCAGAGAAGATGCCCTTGAGCTGCTCGAGGGACAGGTCGTCGACCGTCACGTTCTTGGAGACGACGGGACCCATGCCCACGACGGCGACCTCATGGTCGACGAGGTTCTTGACCTGGTCGGCCTCGAGCTTGGTCTCGGCGAAGACGTCGGAGTTGCCGATGGTGACGGTGCCGGCGGCAACAGCGGTCAGGCCCTTGCCCGAACCGTTACCCGAGCCGGAGACGGAGACGTCCGGGTTGGCATCCATGAACTTCTCGGCAGCGGCCTCGACGAGAGCCTGGAACGAAGAGGCACCGTCGTAGGTCACCTCGCCGGAGACGGACTCGGCAGCAGCGGCGCTACCCTTGTCGGCGGCGTCGGATGCGCCGGAGCCGCCGCAACCAACGAGACCGAGACCGACGATGCTGGCAAAACCACCAGCGAGGCCGAGGAACTGACGACGAGAATAAGCCTGATCGAGCATGATCTTCCTTTCATACATGCGACTCGCGGGCACCCCGCCCGCTTTGCTGTTTGGAAAGATACGGCCCCGATCGGGCGACGACCGCCTTATCTGCGGTTTCTTACGGGCTATTGATAGACCCTTACCGCAAGCGCGGCAGGGCTTTACAAACGAATAACAATCCCGCCGACAAGCATGACCCGCCTTTTACACCAAATGATCCGTTTTCCTCCGTCCCCAAGGGATCATTTTCAGAAAGAGGACGGCATAGACCTTCTGGTCATGCCGTCCTCTTCGAAAGACAGGTTGTCACCCTGGCGTTCGCGTAACCTTAAAGCTCCAGCTCGTTCAAGCGCAGGATTGCGACGATATAAATCTTGAGCGCCTGCTTGAGCTGTTCCTCGTTGGCGCACTCGTTGGGGCCGTGCATCTGGCCGCCCCATGCGGGCAGCTCCAGGCCGGTCTCCTCGGGGCCAAACGAGACGGCGCGGGCAAAGTTGCGCGCGTACGTGCCGCCGCCCATGGCAAAGGGCTCAGCATGCTTGCCCGTAAACTCGTTATAGGTATCAATAAGCGCCTTCACGGCCGGATCGTCGGCAGACACCGAGAACGGCACCTTAGCGCGACCCAGCTGGCACGTCACGCCAAAACGGCCCACGAGCGGGTCGAGCTGCTCGCGGATGGTATCGGCACTCGTGCTGTCGGGGAAGCGCACGTCGATGACCTGCTCAATATGGCCATCCGCCACGCGAATGACGCCAGCATTGCAGGTAAGCGGGCCAAACGCCGGACTCGTCGCATCGATACCCAGGCCGCGGCCATAGGCATCCGCATGCACAAAGGCCAGGAACTTGACGAACTCGTGCTCGGCAGGCGTCAGCAGGCGCTCGTCGCGTGCACTAAACGCGTCCTCGGCCTCGCGCAGATACGCCACGATCAGGCCGACGGCATTGATCGTTCCCTCTGGCATCGAGGCATGACCGCCAATGCCGTGGGCAAAAATCTGCGCATGGCCATTGTCGAGCGCCGTGATCTCCAGGCGGTCGGCGTTCTCAACGGGCGCCGGCAGCTCATCGGCGGCAATCGCGAGCTCGCAGATGGACTGCGACGGAATGGCGTTGCTCGCCTCGGCACCGCTCCAGGACACAATGCGCCCGCCGTCGATCTTGGGGCTCACAAACGTCGCCCCAAACTGGCCCTTCTCAGCATTGCAGACCGGGAACTCGGCATCGGGCGTAAACAAAAAGTCGGGGTCTGCGTGGTCCTCCAGATAATGGTGAACGTCGGACATGCCCACTTCCTCATCGCAGCCCAGCAGCGCGCGGAAGGTATAGCGCGGCACAATGCCGTGCTTGAGCAGGTAGGCGCCGGCGTAGAGCGACAACACCGCCGGACCCTTGTCGTCGATCACGCCGCGGCCGAGCAGCCAGCCCTCGCGACGCTCCATCGCAAACGGGTCGGTGTTCCAGCCGGGGCCGGCGGGCACCACGTCCACGTGGCAGATGGTCGCGAGCTGCTTGTCGCCGCGACCCGGGATATCGGCGATTCCCACATAGCCCTCGTCGTCGCTCGTCTGGTAGCCGAGCTTTTGCGCAATGCCGAGCGCGCAATCGAGCGCATCACGAACCGGGCGGCCAAACGGCGCGCTAGGCTCCGCATTGGCAGAAACTGCCACGGACGGATAACTCACCAGCTGCTCGATATCGGCGACGACATCCTCCCAGACCTCGTCGACATACTCGGTAACGCTCTGCTCCACCTGATTCATGGACGACCTCCTTACCAATGAGGGGCAAGTGTGCCGCCCCTCACATCAAGTACTTATATAGCGAAAAGTTTAGCAAGCTCGGCCACCGAGTGCACCACTGCATCGGCACCCGCCGCCTCGTGCTCGCCCGGCGCCGCCGCGCCCGAATAGATACCAATGCACGGTACGCCCATTGCGTGCGCGCCATCCACATCGTTAAAGCGATCGCCGATCATCACGGCATCGTCGGCCGTCGCGCCGAGCGCCGCCAGGGCATCGCGGACCGAATCGGCCTTGGTCTCGCGCCCCTGCGGTGGATTCATGCCAACCACCGCTTCAAACTGCGAAAGCCCCAGCTCGCCCACCATGTCAATGCACTTTGCCTCCATGCGTGACGTCGCCACGGCCAAGCGATGCCCCTGCGCGACAAGGCCATCGAGCAGCTCGGGGATTCCATCGAACACGGGATACTCTTCCGGTCCCAGCTCATCAAAAAAGGCACGGTACTCGTCGGCCACCACAAGCGACTCCTCGCGGGAAAAGCCATAAAAGTCGTGAAAGCTCTTCCACAGGGGCGGCCCGATCATGCGACGCAGGTCACCCATCTGCGCCTCCGAAAACCCGCGTGCAGCCAGCGTCTTGCGCGTCGAGGTCATCACCGCCCGACCCGTATCGGCCACCGTGCCATCAAAATCAAACAGCACGACCGGCCGTTTGCATATCTCCAGCGCCTCCATCGGCATCCCTCTTCCCCAGTTGACGATTTCCACACCGACACTTCAAACTGTTGACTATTCAACAATTGAACCTAGAAATGTGGAACGACTCCACTATACTTGTCGCACTTTGCTCTCAGAAGGCGGCGCCGTCGCGCCCCAACGAAAGGTGCAATTATGTCTTTTGCCATCATAACCGACTCCACGTCGGACATCTCCCCCGCCCGCGCCCAAGAGCTCGGCATTTACGTGATTCCGCTGCATGTGATTATCGAGGGCGAGGACCTGCTCGACCAGGTGCAGATTACCGCCCAAGAGTACGTCGCCCGCATGGCCGGCTCCGAGCAGCTGCCGCACACCTCGCAGCCGAGTGCCGGCGAGTTCAAGGAACTCTTTGACCGCGTGCGCGCCGACGGCCACGATAGCGCCATCTTTATCTCGCTGTGCAGCGAGTGGTCCGCCTGCTACGCCAACGCCAGCCTGACGGCCGAGACGCACGAGCTCGACGTGCGCTGCATCGACTCGCGCACCGGCTCGGGCGCCGAGGGCCTGCTGGTGGAGTACGCGCTGGCCATGCGCGAGGACGGCCGCAGCCTGGACGAGACCGAGGCGCAGATCCGCGCGACGCTGCCCGACGCCCACCTGCTGCTGATTCCCCGCACGCTCGAGAATCTCGTTAAGAACGGCCGCGCGCCCAAGCTCGCCGGCCAGCTCACGCAAATGCTCAACATTCGCCTGGCCGTTTCGCCGGAGTGGAAATCGGGCGAGATCAAGGCCATAAAAAAGGGCCGCGGTGCCAAGCGCATCGTTACCAACACCATGGCCGAGTGCCTCGCATTTTTGGCCGAGTATCCGGGCTCCAGCGTGCGCGTGCTCACGACCGGCGCCGCCGAGGAGCAGGAGCTTGTCAACGAGGCACTCGCGGGTCAGGATTACGTAGACGCCGGCACCGGCCCCATCGGCTGCACCATCGCCACCCACGTAGGCGTCGACGCCATCGCCATCAGCTACTGCCCCCGCTACCAGCCAACTCACTAGGGACGCCCACATCAGTTGCGGTGGAATAGGGACTGTTTTTGGCTTATTAGCCGCCAATCAATCCCTATTCCACCGCAACTTAGAAGCAGTTCATTTGGGACGGGGCTAAAAAGACTGGTATCAAACGTTTCAGACCAGTCTTTTAGCCCCGTCCCATTTTACCTACCCTACATCAGCCCGCTCAGGGCGATGTCGACGGCTTCGTTGAGGTCGTCGGTGATGTGGACAAGGTCTGGATCGAGTGGGCTGATCATGCCGGCATCCATCACCGGGCCGTTGAGCCAGTCGAACAGGCCCCTCGCGGTACCCACTGGACAAAAAATGGCAAATATGAGTACCGCCACCAAATTAGTAGCAGCAAAATCTCGCCGGAATTGATCATTTCGATCAATTCCACGTCTTGCCAAGGCTCAAAATTCCGTGTTTAGTGGGTTAGATATATAGAATAATGTGGAATTGGTATTCTATTCTTACCAAATGTTATGAGACTACATTAACAACAGTACTCATATTTGACGTTATTTGACCACGGAGTCATTCAAGGACCCCTCCCCACGCCGCCAACACGCCCCATAGCCGCCAAAACACCTTTAACAACAGCCGCCGCACGTTTTGGCACCGGCTAATTGCCACTCACGGATCGGTACCCCACTATTACCGAACCAAAATCGAAGTCGCATATCTCATAAAGCTGAAATGACGTACCCTCATCCCAATGAACGCTGACAAGAATGGCATTCAAATGAGCAACGCCGTGCATCAATACGCCCTTTTCGGGAACGCCTTATTCAAACTCAATAAAACGGTTGTCCACGCTTCAGATCCGCGTAAGCAGATCGTAATCTGTAGCAACGGTCCAGACATCCGTTACGCAACACTCGAAGAATGGGACAAAGCCGGCAAATCTTTCGGCGAACGTGCACAGACCGAGGGCATCGTTACCAGCGCGAGCCCAGCGCGCGACAAACTCGAGCTCTTTCGCAATCTTTTTACCGGCCGCAAAGATGTGCACGCTCACGGGTATCGCAGAAAAGACGGGGGCATCGGCTATACACCCGCCTGCGCAAATGAGTGGAAGCCAGGCATTTGCCCCAAAGCAAACCATCACAGAATTAAATGCGCTGAATGTCGCAGCCGCACATTCCTTGAGCTGAACGATGCCGCCATTATCGCCCATTTCAAAGGCAGCGACGACAGGCTCCGGGACGTCATAGGTCAATATGTTCTCGACAAAGACTGCAACACAAATGTCCTTGTCATTGATTTTGACAAAGCCGATTGGAAAGAAGCGACAAACGCTATCAGGCTTGTCGTAAAAAACCATGGAATTAACGCTGCGGTCGAGCGATCAAGGTCAGGCAACGGCGCGCATATCTGGTTTTTCTTCCTAGAACCTATAAACGCAAAGACAGCACGAGATTTCGGTAGCTGCCTTATCGCCGAAGCAGCGGCACTCAACAAGACAATCACCTTCGAAGCCTTTGACCGAATGATACCCGCGCAGTCCACCATTCCTGAAGGCGGCTTTGGAAATCTCATTGCGCTGCCCTTTCAGGGAAAAGCGCAGCGGGAAGGAAACAGCGTATTTGTTGACGAACGATTCGAGCCCTTTCCCGACCAATGGCTTTACCTTTCGCAAATCCAACTAATCTCGCGTGCGACGGTGGATCGTCTGATCGAGGACACCAAAAACAAACCGCTTGGAATAGCAACAGCTGCAGCGACAAACAAAACCAGGCGCAATGTCCAAAAGCCACGAAAGCGGCTCCCGCTCACGCCACGAGACTTCCCCTCGAACCTGCTCGTCACACAAGCCGATATGCTCTACATCCCCGAAAAGTCTCTGAGCCCGGCAGCTCAAATGGAAATCCGCAGGCTTGCGACATTTGCCAACCCGGAGTTCTTCCGTGCGCAATCTATGCATCAATCAGTATTCGGCAAACCGCGACTCATAGACCTCAGCGAACTTAGAGATGGCCGCGTCGCGATTCCCAGAGGCTGCAAAGCCCAACTTGAGCAGCTGATTCAAGAAGCCCACGTTACTGCCCATTATTCAGACGAACGTAGCACAGGCAATCCAATTGAGATGGCATTCAAAGGGACCCTTCATCCCGAACAGCAAATTGCCGCCGACCAGATGCTTGAATACGAAGACGGAATCATGTCTGCGCCAACGGGCTTCGGTAAAACCGTCATCGGAGCTTATCTTATTGCCGCCGTTGGTCTTCCGGCGCTCGTCATTGTTCCAAAGACCGCGCTCATAGCCCAATGGAAATCGCAGCTCGAACGATTTCTCGACATTACGGACACCAGAGAGCCGGTCCGAACGCCAAAAGGACGAATCAGCAAAAAGCAACCTCCCCTTATTGGACAAATCGGAGGGGGCAAAACCGCCGTCAGCGGCCTTATCGACGTCGCTTCCTTTCAGTCGCTATCTGGCAAAGACTCCCAAACCGGGGAGCCGATAGTTAAGAACCTTGTTCGTAATTGCGGCCTCATTATCTGCGACGAATGCCACCATGCTGCCGCGCCACAGCTCGAGCTCGTCCTCAAGTCCGCTCCAGCCAAATATATATATGGCCTCTCCGCGACACCCGAGCGCTCCGACGGACTCACGCGGGCGCTCTCGATGCTCTGCGGCCCGCTTCGCTATGTCATCGATCCAAAAACGCAGGCAATTCAGCAGGGCATCCAGCGCATCGTTCGACCGAGATTTACCGGCATTCGGCTATCCGCCTACGAGCCGGATGCAAGCTTCAATCAGATTCTCGATATGCTGTGTGCACATGCGGCAAGAAACGAATTGATTGTCGATGACGCCCTCGAAGCAGCGTCAAACGGTCGACATCCGCTCATACTATCCAAAAGGAAAAAGCATGCTGAGGAACTGTTCAGGTTGCTTAATGATCGCAGACACGAGCCCATACTCTTAACCGGAGAAATCGGCGCCAAAGAAAGAAAAGCGATACTGAACAGTCTTCCCGGCTTTGAGCATGAACATCGAATCATCGTCGCCACCGAAAGCCTTCTGAGCGAGGGCTTCGATCTGTCCTACCTTGACACCCTTTTCATTGCCACGCCGATATCTTGGGACGGCAGCGTAACGCAGCAGGTGGGCAGACTGCATAGAAGCCACGAGGGCAAGCAACAGGTTGAGATATTCGACTACATTGACCTGTCGATACCCATGCTCGCCCGCATGTACCAGAAAAGACTCAAGACGTACGCCAAGTTGGGGTACGAAATTTATTCAGCAGAGGACAGCGAGCAACCCGATTACAACATTCTCATAGAGCCGGCAAACGCTATTGAGGCATTAATTAAAGACATCACCGGTGCCACAAAGAGTGCCTTCATAGCCGCATCCTACGCATCCGCCGCATGCCTCACGAAACTCACCACCACACTCGCAGGCGCAGCCGCCCGTGGGATTACCCTTGAGGTTTATGTTGCCTCACCTCCGCGCGATGACGCGAAAGCGATTTTTGCCGAGATGAACGTCGACTATTCCGTCAAGGCCAAAGGGCGGCTGTGCGCGGCCGTGATTGACGAGGAAACTGTCTGGTACGGGACTATCCCGCTGCTGGCATTCCCCAAGAAAGAAGACCGCAGCATCCGTTTCAAAAGCAACGAAGTCGCCGCTGAGTTTTTGAGCGAAATCCAGCAATGAGGAGAACCGGGGGCCGCAGCAGCGAACGGGGCGCGCCTATCAGTTGCGGTGAAATAGGGACTGTTTTTGGCCAATCGACCGCAAATCAGTCCCTATTCCACCGCAACTTAGAAATCGGCGATCAGCCCAGCGGACCCTGAAAAAGCTCCTGATGAGTGCCCATTCGCACCAGCCTGATCACTGGGTTAGTCTTATGGGGCAGATATAGAACGACCACATCGACCAAGCCATCGGATAGGTGGAACTCGATGTGGCCGTTGTAATTGCCGCCCGGGTTTGAGAGCTCGTGGGCGCCGTACTCCGCCGGAAGCGACCCATGAGCCACAAGCTCTGCAACCGCCGCTTTAAACTCACTCTTTAGCTGCGGATGCATGCGCATCGTTCGTTTGTAGTCCGCCTTAAATTGAGCCTCGACTTTGATCTCGAACATCGCTATTCCTCATCAAGAAATGACATAAGCTCATCAGCGTCGTTGAATGACGGGCTATCGTCCGGCAAAATCCCCAACTCATGAGCCTCGGCGATTACCATGGCACGCCTCGTCGCCTCGCTGGGCACCTCCGCCCTTCCTACAATCTCAAAAGGAATCTTTCGCTGATTTACCAGCTGCCGAACAGCAAGGTTGAGATACGAATTGAGACTCAAGCCAACTGAGTCCAAGAACTCAGTCGCCTGTTCCTTGAGCCCCTCTTCGATGCGAACCGTCGTGGGCTTAACCGTTGCAGTAGACATACGCGACCTCCTCGCCTCATCTTTTACATCAGTATACCCAGTTTAGATGGCAAACTGCCGTTAGATAGCATCAGATTGCCATGCAGATCCATGTCGCGGTGGGCACGATTGCTCTACATCAGCCCGCTCAGGGCGATGTCGACGGCCTCGTTGAGGTCGTCGGTGATATGCACCAGCTCCGGATCGAGCGGGCTGATCATACCGGCGTCCATCACCGGACCGTTAAGCCAGTCGAATAGGCCCTGCCAGTACTCGGTGCCCACCAAAACGAGCGGCATGCGCTTGACCTTGTGTGTCTGCACCAGCGTGAGCACCTCGAACATTTCGTCGAGCGTGCCAAAACCTCCGGGAAACACGATGGCGCCCGAGCTGTATTTGACGAACATGGTCTTGCGCACAAAGAAGTAACGGAAGTCCATGCCGAGGTTCACGTATTTATTGAGCCCATGCTCGTGCGGCAATTCAATGCCCAGGCCAACTGACTTGCCGTTGACACTTGCCGCTCCCCTGTTGGCCGCTTCCATGATGCCGGGGCCGCCACCGGTGATGACCGCCACGCCACGTTGTGCGATCTTGCGCCCGACGGTACGCGCCGCCTTGTAGAGCGGATCGGTCTTGGGCGTGCGAGCGCTACCGAAGATGGTCACAGCGGGCCCGAGCTCGGCAAGTGCGCCAAAGCCATCGACAAACTCGGCCTGGATGCGCAGCACGCGCCACGGATCAGCATGCAGCCAGTCGGTCGACTCCTCGGGCGCCAGCAGGTTGGCGTAGGTGTTGTCCTTAGGAATCATGGGGCCGCGCATAACCACGGGGCCGCGGCGGTACGTCTCGTCGTAGGCAGGCTCGCCCTCGACATTCTCGTTCTTAATCATGGGTACTCCTATCGAGAAAAAGAAAAACGGGCGGGGTCGACGCCATGCGCCAAACACCCGCCCGAACATCAACTATTCGGTATGGTACCCACGATGCATCAAGTGCTTGCAAGCTATCGGTCAGCGGTCGCGCAGACGGTGTTAGCGAACGTGATGACCGGCCGGCGCTCGCCCCTTGCCGTTGCCCACGCTCCGCAAGCGCCCGCGCCACTCTTAGTAGTCCACCGCCGCAGGACTGTTCATCCAGTCGCTCACGAACGCACCGTAACGGCCCTCGATAATGGCCTGGCGGGCACGCTGCATAAGGTTGAGCAGGTAGTAGATGTTGTGCATCGACAGCAGAATACCGCCGAGCATCTCCTTCTGCGTGACCATGTGACGGATGAGCGCGCGGCTGTAGCCGCCCGTGCACACCGGGCAGGTGCAGGTGGGGTCGATGGGGCCGTCGTCGTGCGCAAAGCGCGCGTTGCGGAAGTTAAGGCGACCTTCACTGGAGAACGCCGTACCCATGCGGCCGGTGCGCGTCGGCAGCACGCAGTCGAACATGTCGATGCCCACGCCAACGCCGCGCACGAGCGTGGTAGGGTTGCCGACGCCCATGAGGTAGCGCGGCTTGTGCTTAGGCATGTACTCGGAAACCAGCGGCGCCAGCGTCTCGAACATGGTCTCGTGGTCCTCGCCCACCGAGTAGCCGCCGATGCCGTAACCGGGGAAGTCGCCGCACTCCTCCAGATGGCGCAGCGAGCGCAGGCGCAGATCCAGATGCATGCCACCCTGGACGATGCCAAAGAGCGCCTGGTCATCGCGGGTGTGAGCCTTGTAGCAGCGCTCGGCCCACATACTCGACAGCTCAACGGCGCGCTCAACGTAGGCGCGCGTGGCGGGATAGCCCGGGCATTGGTCGAGCTGCATGCAGATGTCGGAACCGAGCTTCATGGCGATTTCCATGTTGTCCTCGGGCGTCCAGAACACATGGCGGCCGTCGTAGTCGTTGACGATAAAGCGCACGCCCTCGTCGGTGAGCTTGACGGCGTCGTTGTGGCTGAACACCTGGAAGCCGCCCGAGTCGGTAAGAATGGGGCCATGCCAGTTCATAAACTTGTGCAGCCCGCCCAGCTCGGCGATGGTGTCCTCGCCGGGACGCATGGACAGGTGATAGGTATTGGCAAGCACGATCTGGGCGCCGAGCTGTTTAACGGTCTCGGTAGGAATGCCCTTGACGTTTGCCTTGGTGCCCACGGGCATGAAGATCGGCGTCTCGATGTCGCCATGTGGGGTGTGCAGCACGCCGGCACGCGCATGCGTCGTCGGATCCTCGGCGATCAGGTCGAATTTAAAAAGGCTCTGGTCCATAAACTGGAACTCCTTGGTTGCGGTTCATACGCAAACCATTATACGGGCAACCCGCAAGAAGCACCGACTCGACAGAAACTGGCGCATTAAACGACCAGTCGTTGGGGACGTTCTTAACGACTGGTCGTTGGGGACAGTCTTCAGCGCCACCTTACAAAGGAGTGTCCCAATCTGCCGGCAAGAGTGTCCCCAAGTGCCGGCAAGAGCGTCCCCCTCGACTAGTCATTTAAGAACGTCCCCAACGACTACTTTTCTAAGAACGTCCCCAACGACTACATCCAACAGCCAAGGTAACGCCGATGCTCTGGCAACGTCAGCGAGCGGTCGCCAGAGCGAACAAGTTGGCATGAAAAGAGGGCGGCATAGACCTTCTGGTCATGCCGCCCTCTTTGAATGACAAATTGTCGCTCCGGTGACCGCGCAGCGTCGGCCCGTTACGGCGTTTGGTAAAACGCCGTAACTCTTAGGGCCGCTGGCCCATACCACCCTCGAGGGTGACGGTCTCGCCGTTCATATACTTAAAGTCGGGGCCGCAGAGCTGAACGACCACGCGGCCGATCTCCTTCTCGACGTCGCCGTAGTGGCCTGCCGGCGGCATGTGGACGTTGGCCTTAAACGCCTCGGGATAGGCATCCTGGAAGTTCTCGAGCGCAGCAGTCCAGGCAAGCGGGCACACGATGTTGACGTTGATGCCGTCGGGGCCCCACTCGTTGGCGGCGACGCGAGTCAGACCGCGGATGCCCTCCTTGGCGGCTGCATAGCTGCACTGGCCGTAGTTGCCAAACAGACCGGCGCCCGAAGCAAAGTTGACCACGGAGCCCTTGGTCTCCTTCAGGTGCGGATAGGCCTTCTGCATGTACAGATAGGTAGCATACAGACCGGAGTAAATGGCCAGGTTAAACTGATCCATGGTGTGGTCGGCGATGGTCACGCCCGAGGCGCTAGCCTGAGCATTATTGACGACGGCGTCGATGCGGCCGAACTCCTCAATGGCCTTGTCGATGACGTTCTGGACGACGGCCTCGTTGTCCTGACCGGCCGAGACATCGGCCTGAACAGGCAGAACCTTGACGCCGTACTCGGCCTCGAGGGATTCCTTAGCAGCCTCGAGCTTGGCAACGTTGCGGCCGGTAATGACGAGGTTTGCGCCCTCCTTGGCAAAAGCGATATCGATGCCGTAGCCGATGGAGCCAGCGGAGCCGTCCTTAAGCGTGGCCTTGCCGCCGCCGGTGACGATCACGGTCTTACCAGTGAAAAGTCCCATACAAAGTCCTTTCAAATCGCGACGGGCGAACCCGCCGACTGCGCGCATCCAAATAAACGCGCCAAAAGCTGAGATGCAACTTTAGCGTGTTCAAGCAAAAATAAAAGACCGCGGTAGGCGAACGGCACCACGTCGTTCGGCGAAGGGATTGTCAAGTACAAACTGGATAAAGCGGCCGAGTTATTGTTATCAGATCGAGCCATCGAACACGTTTTGAAACTTTGCTGCGGCGCGCGGGAAGTCGGCGCGAGACTTTATCATAGGGTGACAAACAACGATGAGGAGCACATACCTATGACAGACGAGCTGGACCCCCAGACTCAACAGCATATTGATGATTCCGCAGACGTCACCGCAGATGCTGATGCTGTGACCTGCGATGATATTGACCTCGACGACCCCATCTTGGACGAAAGCGCTACGGCGGAAACCCCTGGCGCCGAAGATGCAGGCGAGCAAAACGACGATGCGCCCGCTCAGGACGACGACCCCGTACAGGATGCCGCTCCGCAAGCTGCGGGCCCTATCGAGGTGTCTTCGGAAGAAGAGCTCGACGCCGTCATGGACTCCATGATGGATGCCGTCAAAGCGATGAAAGACGCCGTGGCCGACGCTGACGTTGACGCCGAGGAAGAGGAGGCTGCCGAGGCGGCCTCGACCTTTGTACCCGGCGAGACTCCGGTTGCCGACCAGGGCAGCACCATGCCCTCGTTTCTGCAGCTCGAGCACCCCACGATTGGCGCCGATGCGGTCGACCCGCACGCAGCAGGCTTTTCTGTGGTCGAGGGCGGCACCGGCAACATCTCCGTGCCGCAGGCTGCCGATGCGGATGCTGCTGACACCGCTCGCCCGACCGCCTCGCACTCCCCTGCCGCGAACCGCGATCTGGGGACCGCTGTCTCGAACACCGCGAACGCCGTGGGCACCTTTATTGCCCAGGGCGCCTCGGCCATGCGCGAGATGAACGCCGCGAAAAAGGCACTTGCCGATGCCCGCGCCCACCTGGCCGAACTTGAGCAGCGCATTGCCGATCAGGCCGAGGAACTCGAGACGCGCCAGGATATCGCAGGCCGCTACGACCAGATCGTCGCCGACCAGCGCCAGGCGATTGCCACGGCCCAAAAGACTGCAGCGGCAGCCGAAATCGATCGCGATGTCCATGCTTCCAAAGTAGCAGAGCTCAAGGGTCAGCTCGAACAAATGAAGACAGAGGATGACGCGACCGAGCTCCGCCTGAAGGCCGCGCTCGATGCCGTGGAGGCCCGCGAGGCGAGCTCACGCGAGACCGGCAACCGCCTCGTTCGCCGTCTTGAGGATTCCAAGCGCATCCGCGACAAGGTGCAGGCCGAGCGAGACGCCGGCATTGCCGCCGCACAACAAACCGTCGACGCCACGCGCGCCCAGCTCGAGACACTGCGTCATGAGTATGCCGAGCTGCAACGCAATCCCTCGGCAAATCCCGCCAACTATACGGTGCGCACCAGCGAGCTCTCGATGCAGATCTCCGACACGGCAGATGCCCTGCGTAAAGCCGAAGAAGATGTCCCGCGCATCACCGCCGACCTTGAGCACTCGCTTGCCGCAGCCGAGCAGGCCGTCGAGCAGGCGCAAGCCCCCATCGCCGACGCCAAGCGAGCCCATCAGGCCGTGACGGCAGAGGCCGATGTCGCGCGCGACGAGCTGCAGACCGCAAAAACCGCCGCTGCAACGCGCCAGCGCGAACTGCGCGAGAAGATCGCCGCCGAGGACAAGGCACGCCGCGACCAAGAGCAGAGCATAGCCAACGCCCAAGCAGATGCCGCGCATGCGCAGTCGATTATCGAACAGGCGACCGAGGTGCACGACCACCCAGAGATCACTGAGTCGCTTGCAGGATCCTTGGCCCGAGACAAAGCCGAACACGCCGAGACCGAGCAAGAAGTCACCCAGCTCGAGGCCACCGAGGACGCGGTGCGCGAGCGTACCCGCGACTCACGCATCAAATTCACCGGCGCCATCGTCTGCATCGTCGCCGCAATCCTGGTGATCATCGCAATCTGGCTGTTCGCAAGCAAGTAGTCGTTTAAGAACGTCCCCAACGACTATAAGAACGTCCCCAACGACTACTTTTCGCCAGCAACGCAAACGCCGATGTTATGGCAGAGTCAGCGAGCGGGTCGCATTTGAGACAATCTGACGTTCAAATGCGGCCCGCGCAGCGTCGGCCGGTTACGGCGTTTGTAAAACGCCGTAACCTACTGAATGAGCATCGCGTCGCCGAAGCTGAAGAAGCGGTAACGTTCTTCGATAGCAGCAGCGTAGGCATCCATGATCTGGTCGCGGGTGGCAAGTGCGCTCACGAGCATCATGAGCGTGGAGCGCGGCACGTGGAAGTTCGTGATCAGCGCGTCTACCACGTGATAGGTCGAGCCGGGCATGAGGTAGAGCTGCGTCGTGGCGTTCTCGCGCACCACGATGTCACCGCGGCCAAGCGTGTCGGCTCCGTCCTCGCGGCCTTCAAAATAGCGCGCCGTCACGGCCGGATCGAACACCGGGGCTTCTGCGTCAAACGCGCTCTCGAGCGAGCGCACCGCGGTAGTGCCGACGGCGATCACACGATGACCCTCGGCTTTCGCCTTATGCACGGCGTCGACAACTTCCTGCGACACGTGGTAGCGCTCGGTGTGCATGACGTGCTGCGTGGGGTCGTCCTCCTCCACCAAGCGGAAGGTATCGATGCCCACCTCGAGCTCGACGGCGGCAAACTTCGCACCCTTGGCCTCGATAGCGGCCATGAGCTCGGAAGTAAAGTGCAGACCCGCCGTGGGAGCTGCAGCCGAGTGTTCCTCTTTCATGGCGTAGACGGTCTGGTACTTCTCGGGATCGCCCTCGTAATCGGTAATGTAGGGCGGCAGCGGCACGTGGCCGGCAGCATGGATGGCCTCGTCGAGCGTGCGCGGCTCGCCGGCGGCATTGCAACCGGCCGGCTCAAAACGCACCAGGCGGCCGCCGCGGCTATCGGTGACAAAGTCGATGACCTCGGCCGTCAGCACCACGGGAGCCCCCTCGGGCGCATGGGCGCCGCCCGCACGATACTCAATCTGAGCACCGGGCTTCAGGCGCTTACCCGGCTTGACCAGGCACTCCCAAACGTGGCCCAGCGGGTCAACATCTTCGCGGCGCTTGAGCAGCAGCGTCTCGACCACGCCGCCCGAGCCCTCCTTGCGACCGATCAGGCGGGCCGGCATCACGCGCGTCTTGTTGATGACGAGCACATCGCCAGGCTCGATATAGTCGATGATGTCGCGGAAGATGCGGTGCTCAACGGTACCGCCGTGCTCCAGCGGCGTTCCCGCCTGGGAGCCCTTGCGATCCACCACCAGCAGGCGGCAGGAGTCGCGCGGCTCGGCAGGAGCTTGGGCAATCAGTTCCTCGGGAAGGTTGTAGTCAAAATCATCGGTACGCATAGACACGTCGGATACTCCTTATATAGCTATAGTCCGCTCTACATCCTAGCAGGCTGCCAGCTCAAAAGAACTACTTTTTGGACGCTTTGCGCTCGTCGCGGATGCGGGCGCGGTCCATGGCCGCCTCGACAGCCGAGAAGCGGCAACCACAGTAGTTCTGCCGATACATGCCCAGCTCGCGCGAACGGCGTGTCGCCTCGGGGTAATACGGACGAAAATCGCGAATCACCGGAGTGAGACCGCGGGCGGCAGCCAGACGCTCCAACACATCATTGCAGGTGTCGAACAGCTGATACGGCGAGACGGCGAGCGTCGTACCCACAAACTCAAACCCGCGCTCCTGGGCCACTCGGCATGCCTCGGCCAGGCGCAGGGCATAGCATGCGCGACAGCGACGGGCTCGATCGGCGCCCAGCGGGGCCACGCCGGCCTCCCAACGCTCACGGTCCTCCCCCGCCTCGATAAGCTCGATGTCGCCATCGGCACACCACCGGCGCAGCTCGTCCAGGCGACGCTGCCATTCATCGTGCGGCTGAATATTGGGGTTGGTCCAGCAAATCGTGGGCTCAAACCCTTCCTCGCGCAGCAGGCGGACCGGCTCAAGCGAGCACGGCGCGCAGCAAGCGTGCAACAACAACGGCTTCATCAACATCTCCTCACCCGAAAAAGCGCACGCCAAAGGACGTATCCTCGCAGGCGACAATGCGGCGGTCGCGCAAAATGGTCCGCACGTAATACCAGTCGCCCACACAGCCTGACAAATGCAAGCCGGCCGCCAGATAGCACAGCAGCGGATAGCCCGAAAACGCAAACCCCAGGGCAAGCGTTGCCGTCACAACAACCGTCGGCGCCAGGCAAACCGCCACGTACCGCCGGCGAGAATACACAACGCCTTCGGCGCAGGCATAGATCATCGCTGTCTCGCGATTCGCCCCAAAGGTCACCTTCGCGCCCGCAGGCGCCAGCAGCTTAAAAAACACACCGTGCACCAGCTCGTGCACGGCGAACGACGCCATTGAGATCGCAGCCAAGCCGACTATCCAGCCCACGACCGCCGTCCAACCGCCCGCGTCAGCCGCATCCAGGTCCGCGGGTCCGCCCAGCAGCATAAACACCGGCACCAGGCACACGGCAAACACGCCGACTACGACCATCCCCCACACGAAGCAAGCGTGCAGAAAATCCTCGTCTTCAAACGCATGTATGTTGGAAATCTCATTCATAGCATCTTAGGATAGCGCCCCTGCCACGCACCCGCCCGCATGTGCGATAATGTCGAACGATATGCACGAATTGACCACCGCGCCGCCGAGCCCCGCGCCCGGCCGCGCCCTCACCATATGCGAAGGAGTCCCATGGCATCCAAATACTCCATGAACAACCGTCCCAGCTGGCCTCGCCGCGCCATCGTTACCGCCGGCGAGCCCTACGGCAACAAGGGCCTTCACTTTGGCCACGTTGGCGGCGTCTTTGTCCCTGCCGACTTCTTCGCCCGCTTCCTGCGCGACCGCCTGGGCCGTGAGAACGTCATCTTCACCTCGGGCACCGACTGCTACGGCTCGCCCATCATGGAGAGCTACCGCAAGCTCAAGGAGAACGAGGGCTACGACAAGTCCATTAACGAGTACGTCGAGTCCAATCACTCCCGCCAAGCAGCGACCCTCAACAACTACAACATCAGCTGCGATATCTACGGCGGCTCGGGCCTTGAGCCGGCTGCGCAGATTCACAACGAGGTGACCGCCGAGATTATCGAGCGCCTGCACGAGCAGGGCACCATCTCCAAGCGCTCCACGCTGCAGTTCTACGATGCCAAGGCCGGCACGTTCCTCAACGGCCGTCAGGTGATCGGCCGCTGCCCCATCCAGGGCTGCAAGTCCGAGAAGGCCTATGCCGACGAGTGCGACCTGGGCCACCAGTTTGAGCCCGAGGAGCTCATCGCGCCTAAGAGCCAGCTCACCGGCGAGGTGCCCGAGCTGCGCCCGGTCGACAACCTCTACTTCGACCTGCCGGCCTACCTCGACTTTATGAAGACCTATACCGCCAAGCTCGCCCAGAACCCGCAGGTTCGTTCCGTGGTCTCCAAGACCATGGAGGAGTGGCTGCTGCCGGCTCAGCTCTACATCCAGAACAAGTTCCGCGAGGCCTTCGATGCCGTTGAGGATCAGCTTCCCGAGCACACCGTCCTGGAGCCCGAGGGCAACAAGAGCAGCTTTACCGTCACCTTCCCCAGCTGGAAGGAGCGCGACGATGCCCACGCGGTGCTCGCCAACGGTGGCGTGCGTTTCCGCAGCGGCAAGGCGCTCGTGCCCTTCCGCATCACCGGCAACATCGACTGGGGCGTTCCGGTGCCCGAGGTCGATGGCGTCTCCGACGTCACCTGCTGGTGCTGGCCCGAGAGCCTGTGGGCGCCCATCAGCTATACGCGTACCGTGCTCGCACGCGATGCCAAGGCCGCCGGCGTGACCGAGGGCGTCGCCGCCCAGGATGCCGCCCTCATGGGCGAGCCCGCTGCCGATTCCACGCAGGTACCCGCTCCCACCTACCAGCACAGCTCGCTCGACTGGCGCGACTGGTGGTGCTCTGACGACGCTCAGATCTACCAGTTCATCGGTCAGGACAACATCTACTTCTACTGCATAGCTCAGACCGCCATGTGGGAGGCCCTGGGTTGGGATCTTACGCAGAGCACCGTCAGCGCCTGCTATCACCTGCTCTACATGGGCAAAAAAGCCAGCTCGTCCTCGCAGACGCCTCCCCCGCCGGCAGACGACCTGCTCAACCACTACACCTGCGAGCAGATGCGCGCGCACTGGCTGTCGCTCGGCCTGTCCGAGAAGCCGGTGAGCTTTAGTCCCAAGGCATACGACACGCGCGTAACCGGCAAGGACAAGGACGGCAACGAGGTGCGCGCCTGCGACGACAAGCGCGTCATCGACCCCGCCCTTAAGGAGAGCGCGCTGCTGACCGGCGTGTTCAACCGTCTGGCCCGCAGCTGCTTCTACGGCGTCGCCGTCAAGGAGGGCGACGAGAGTCCCTATCGCAACGGTTGCATTCCCGCCGGCGCCGCTTCTGGCACCGTAATCGAAGCCGCCCAGCAGGCAGCCCTCGCCTTTGAACAGGCCATGTACAAGTTCGAGACGCACCGCGCGCTTGCCGTGTGCGACGACTACCTACGCGCCGCCAACAAGCGCTGGAGCGACGCCTCCAAGGCCGCCAACAAGCTCGAGGGTAATGAGGCAAACGCCGCGATGGCGCAGGCCCTCGTCGACGCCTTTAGCGAGCTGCGCGTGGCGACCGTGCTCATGCACGGCATCGTCCCGGCCGGCTGTGAGCTCATCTGCGAGTACTTCGACGTCGACCCGGTCGCCTTCTTTAGCTGGGATAACATCTTTGCCTCCACGGATGAGTTTGTGGAGAGCCTGGGCGAGAAGCCCGGCGAGCACCGCGTGAAGCCGCTGCCCCCGCGCTTCGACTTCTTTAGCAAGCACGAGAGCCAGTACTAAAGCACGCCAGCAGCGGCGTGCCCGGAAAGTAGTCAATTTGGAACGGGAAGGAAAGACGGATGTCCAAGCCGCGTCGTCGTAAGCAGAAAAAGCAGGTTAAGCCCGAGCTCAAGCTTAGGCAGTTTGCCTCCACCGAGCTTTCCGACCAGCTTGCCGCCCTTCCCTGCGCCGCCGACCTGCCGCGCTTTATGGTCGACACGGTCGCCGGCGCCTATGCGCCCGCCGATGCCGAGCTCATGATCGAGGGCTTTGGTGCCGCGGCCACACGCCCGGTCACACTGCGCGCCAACACGCTCAAGGCGACCGCCGAGGACATCGCTGCGGCGCTCGATGCAGCCGGCATCGCCCACAACCCCGTCGTCTGGTACCCAGACGCCTTTATCCTGCCCGAGGCCCAGGTTTCCGATCTGTGGGATCTCGACATCTACCGCGACGGCAAAATCTATCTGCAGAGCCTGTCGTCCATGATGCCACCGTTGGCCCTGGGCGTTCAGGCCGGCGAGGACATCCTGGACATGTGCGCAGCCCCCGGCGGCAAGACAACGCAGATCGCCGCCCTCACCCAGGGCCAGGCACACCTCACGGCCTGCGAGATGAGCATTCCCCGCGCCGAAAAGCTTGAGTCCAACCTCCACCGCCAAGGTGCCAAAAACGTGCCCGTCATGCGCATCGACGCACGCGAGCTCGACGAGTTCTTCCGCTTTGACCGCATCCTGCTCGACGCTCCCTGCACCGGCACGGGCACCGTCATCAACGGCAACGAGAAAAGCCTGCGCGGCCTCACCGAGCAGTTGCTGAGCAAGTGCGCCCGCTCGCAGCGAGCACTTCTGGACCGCGCCATGGGTGCCCTCAAACCGGGCGGCACGCTCGTCTATTCGACCTGTTCGATCTTGCCGCAGGAAAACGAGGACGCCCTGCAAGAGGCCCTCGACAAGCATATGGACTGCGAGCTTATCCCCCTCGACGGCACGCCGAGCGAAAGTGAAACGCAACGTGCTCAGGAAGCTGGCGAAGAGCCACACATCGAGAGCAACGCTCTCACCGAGGCCATCGCCGCCGGCCACGTCTCGTCCGTCGCCAACGGTATGCCCGGCACGCTGTCCATTCCGCCCAGCCGCGACTTTGAGGGCTTCTACATTGCCCTGATCCGAAAACGCAGCTAGCGCACGGATCCAAAACTCAACAAGCTATTTCTGTGCGCGTTTGCCCTGCTGGTCGCGATGCTGTTTAAGCATCGCACGCTCCTTGCGCTCGGCCCTTTTGCCCTTAATGGCCGTGGCCACAAAGTAGATGACCGCGGCGGCAACGATTGCGCCCACACACAGGCCAATCGAGCCAAACATTGCTGTCAATTCCATACCGCGTCACCTCTCTTTTAAACGGGACTTTCAAGATAGCACCTCGATCCCCGCCACCACAGCTCCTTCACGTTCGCCGGCCCTTCGGTCTAACGGATGGCGCGGCGGGGAAAAATCAACTCGTCAAACGATTTAGCATTCGCAATTCCGGCTGCATAGCGCCGGCCGTTATCACATAGAATCGAGCCTCCATGGATACCCTCAACGATCTAAATGAGCGCGTCGACGCCTTCGTCGGCACCAGCTCCTTCGACACGCCTGCCGCGGCAAACGACCAAGCTCCCATCGATGTGCCCGCCGAGGTTCACGAGGACATCGTCGCCTCGGTCGATTTCTCCGAGGTCGAGCTCGCAGACGAGTTCACCGAGCCCCAGGTAGCCGTGACCCCCAACGGACTGCTCCCCATGGAGCCACTGCCCATCGACGGACGTTTGCGCAAGGCGGCCCTTCGCATGCCCGACGAGATCGAGGAGGCCAGCGGCTTTACGCTCTTCGGCCGCCGCATCAAGTCGCTCATTTACACCACCGATGTCGCGGTTATCCGCAACTCCAACGCCGATGCCGTCTTTGCCGTTTACCCCTTCACGCCGCAGCCGGCCATTACGCAGGCACTGTTGACCGTCGCCGAGTGCCCGGTCTTTGTAGGCGTGGGCGGCGGAACTACGACCGGTAAGCGCTCCGTGCAGATGGCAGCCGTCTCCGAGATGCAGGGCGCGGCGGGCTGCGTGGTCAACTCCCCCGCCACCGCCGGGATGGTCGAGCACATCACCAACATCGCCGACATCCCTGTCATCGCCACGGTCGTACGTTGCGACGACGATGCGCATGCCAAGGTGCGCGCCGGAGCCAAGATTCTCAACATCGCGGCCGGCAAAAACACACCGCAGGTCCTACGCGAGCTGCGCGAGCACTATCCCAACCTGCCGCTCATCGCGCCGGGCGGCAAGACGCCCGAGAGCATCCGCGAAACCATCGCCGCCGGCGCCAACGCCATCATCTGGACGCCGCCTTCGGCCCAGCAGCTACAGGCCGACATGATGCAGCGCTATCGCAAGATGAAGGAAGACGCCACACCTGTCATCTCGCGCGACGATGTGCCCATTATCGACCAGGTCGCCGCCGCCGAAGTCAGCCAGGTCGAGAACATGAATCCCGACGTGCCGATTCCCGACGAAGTCATCGAGCGCGTCGCTTCGATCCACGAGCGCGTCGAGGAGCATCGCGCCAACCGCGGCCTCAAGCCGTCACTGCACGGCTTTTTCTTCCGCGGAAAGAAGCGCTAGCAAAACATCTTGGCCCGCCCCACAAACGTGAGGCGGGCCGTTTTCGTTTGAGCAATCATGCAGCGACGTGATGGGGCAAATTAATCCACGCGCTTGTCGCCCATAAAGAAGAGCGCCACCGTACCAGGTCCGGTATGCGAGCCAATCAGAGTACCGATGTCATTAATCTCAATCTTGCCTTTAAGCTGCGGAACCTGTTCCTCAATCAGCGCCGCAACTGCCTCGGCATCCTCGCGGCACGCCGAGTGCGACATGATGCACTTACCCGAATAATCCGTACCGCCCTGCACGTGTGCCATCATGGTCTTAGCCATCTCGGAAATCGCGCGCTTCTTGGTGCGAATCTTCTCACGCGGCGACAGCTTACCTTCGCAATCGACCGTCATAAGCGGGCAAATCTTAAGCGCCGTGCCAATGATCGCGCTCGCAGCCGAAATGCGACCGCCTCGTAGGTAGCTCGACAGATCGGTCGAGAAGAACCAGTGGTGCAGGTTGAGTTTGTGCTCCTCGATCCAGGCAGCCGTCTCGTCGAGTGAAGCCCCGCTATCGCGCACATCGGCGGCATATTCCAGCAACAGACCAAAGCCCGAAGACGCCCCCAGCGAATCGATGACGCGCACCTTGCCGCCCTCGGAATAGCGATCCGCAAGCATCTGCGCCGCGACGCAGGCCGATCCATACGTGCCCGAAATACCCGACGACAACGTCAGGTGCAGCACGTCTTTACCCTCGGCAACAAACGGCTCCCAAAACTCCTCGTACTCACCCACGCTCACCTGAGACGTCTTGGGCATGGCGCCCGCGGCAATCTGGGCAAAAAACTTGTCCGGCGTAATCGACTGATACAGATCGTCCGTATAGACAACATCATCGATCTCGTAATGAAAACACACGACAGGGATATTGCGCGACGCAAAGAACTCACGGGTTCGGTCGGCGGCGGATTCACAGGTCAGGACAAAATCACTCATATGAGGCTCCTTACTCATTGCTGCGCAAATTATCGCACAGTGAGCCTACATGCGGTACATATGTCCACTATTTACCAAATCGAACCAAAAATAGTGAACATCTTTACCACCATCGTTTCCACCGGCCCCACGTATAAATATCTGAGAAAACACCCTCTGTCGTCTCCACCCAACCAACACATCTACCTTCACTAAATCGATTTACCAAACCATTCAGCCGACAATTCAGCCGCTGGCGCAAAATCGAAACAAAAGCGGCGCATACTGATAAACGTTTGACGCTGTTTATCAGTTTTACCAGCCCCATCGGAAGGTGTTTCATGGTCGCATTCGATCGCAACCCGCAAGACTTCAAGTATCTGCGCCTGCTGTCGAGACAGTTCCCCACCGAACAATCCGCATTTACCGAAATTATCAACCTCTCGGCCATCCTCAACCTACCCAAGGGCACCGAGCATTTTATGAGCGACGTGCATGGCGAGTACGAAGCCTTTATGCACATCCTCAACAACTGCTCGGGCGTCGTGCGCGAGCATGTCGACGAAATTTTTGGCGACACGCTCTCCTTTGACGAAAAGGGCGAGCTGTGCACGCTCATCTACTACCCGCGCGAGAAGATCGACCTGGTCCGTAGCCAGCGCGAGGACTCCCCCACCTGGTACAAGACGATGCTTGACCAGCTCATCATGGTCGCTCGCTCGCTTTCAAGCCGCTACACGCGCTCCAAAGTGCGTAAGGCCATCCCGCGCGATTACGCCTACATCATCGACGAGTTGTTGCACACGCACCCGGACGAGAACAACTATCGCGTGCGCTATCACGAGCGCATCGTTGAGTCCATCCTAGAAACCGCAAGCGCCGACGACTTTATCGAGTCGCTCGCTTCGCTCATCAAGCGCCTGGCCGTCGACCACCTGCACCTAGTGGGCGACATCTTCGACCGCGGCGGCGGCGCGGCCAAGATTATGGACCGTCTGCTCACCTACCATTCACTCGACATCCAGTGGGGCAACCACGACCTGCTGTGGATGGGCGCTGCGGCCGGTGAGCCCGCCTGCATCGCCACGGTGTTGCGCAACAACCTACGCTACGACAACTACGAGATCCTGGAGAACGACTACGGCATCTCGCTGCGTGAGCTTGTCGCCTTTGCCGATGCCACCTACACCGCCGGTGAGTCCATCACCCCGCTGATCAAGGCCATCAACGTGCTGCTCTTTAAGCTCGAGGGCCAGATTATCCAGCGCCACCCCGAGTTCGATATGACCGACCGCCTGCTACTCGACAAGATCGACCACGACACCGGCACGGTCACGCTCGCCGACGGCAGCGTGTGGCCGCTCACGACCAACGACTTCCCCACCGTCGACCCGGCGGACCCCTACACGCTCACGTCTCAGGAGCAGCACATCATCGACAAGCTCGTGTCCGAGTTTGTCACCGCCGATCACCTGCATCGCCATATCGATTTCCTCTATTCCCACGGCTCGATTTACAAGGTCGCCAACGGCAACCTGCTCTTCCACGGCTGCGTTCCGCTCAACGAAGACGGCACCTTTAGCAGCATGAACTGCCTGGGCACCTGGCACGCTGGCCGCGATTATCTCGATTTTTGCGACCACATCGCCCGCCGCGCGTGGCGCGTGGGCGACCGCGATGCCCTCGACTGGATGTGGTACCTGTGGATTGGCTTCAATTCACCCGCCAGCGGACGCCTGGTGCGTACCTTTGAGCGCGCCTATATCGCCGATAAGAGCACCTGGGTCGAGCCGATGGACCCGTACTTTACGCTTACCAAGTCGCCCTCGGTCTGCGATGATATCATGCGCGAGTTTGGCGTCGCGCCCATGGCATGCTCGCCGACCGGCCACATCATCAACGGCCACACGCCCGTTAAAACCACCAAGGGCGAGCAGCCCATCCGCGCCGAGGGCAAGCTGCTGGTCATCGATGGCGGCTTCTGCCGCGCTTACCATCCCAAGACGGGCATCGCCGGCTATACGCTCATCTCGAGCTCGCGCGGCTGCCGCCTCAAGTCGCACCGGGCCTTTACGACGGTTGCCGAGGCACTCACGCGCAACGTGGACATCGAAAGCGAGACCAACCGTTTTGACCAAGCGGACCGTCGCCGCATGGTGAGCGACACCGATACTGGCGCCAAGATCCGCAGCCAAATCCAAGACCTGCGTCAGCTGCTCGATGCATATAGAAACGGTGCTATCGAGGAGCGCGCCTAGCACCACCCGCGGGGATTGGCTAAACTTGCTGAGTTTGTCATCCCCGCGGCGCTTCGGCGCCAGCTTAAGGCAGGTACCATGCAAAAGCTCCTTGCGCAGATCATGAAATTTGGCGTCGTCGGTGTCATTGCCACGGTTATCGACTTTGGCATTATGAATCTGCTCCACTACGGTCTGGGCCTCAACATCCTAATCGCCAACACCAGCGGCTTTATCATCTCACTCATCTTTAACTACCTCGCAAGCATGAAGTACGTGTTTGCGCACAAGGAAGGCATGAGCCGCCGCCGCGAGTTCATCATCTTTGTCGTGCTGTCCGTGATCGGTTTGGTGCTCAACGACGGCATCGTGCTGGCGCTCAACGCCGGCCTGGGACTCGAGGCCAATATCGCCAAGATCTGCGCCACCGCGCTTGTCATGGTCTACAACTTTGTGACTCGAAAAATCTTCCTGGAGGGCGACGAGACAAAATAGCTCGAAACCCCTGCAGCATTACGGCGCCCACGGACGACGCGCACTCAGCGCAGTATCGTCCGTGGGTGTCGCTCGTTTACGGGCAAATATTTTACGTTTGCGGATTAGCTCTTGAAAATTTGGCGAGTTCATATAGTTATTGGCAAAGACCTTACGTTTCCCTTGTAAAAGCTCTAAAGTATCCTCTGCTCGATTCATCAACGCATTGGATGTGATTACGTGCGCAAGGCGCTGGCACAACCTCATACCAAGCAGTTCCTCAAGTTTGCTGTCGTGGGTCTTATCTCCTTTGGCATCGACTGGGGCATGCTCATTGCGCTCGTCGAGCTGTTCCACCTCGACTTTTTGATGAGCACCACGGTTTCGTTTATCACGTCCGTCGTGGTCAACTACTGGCTCAGCATGAAGTACGTGTTCGACCACCGCGAAGGCATGAGCCGCAAGCGTGAGTTCACGATCTTCACCATCCTGTCGGTGATCGGCCTGGGCCTCAACGACCTGTATATGTTTGTGGGCGTCACGTTTTTGAGCATCGGCTACCAAGCCATGAAGGCCATCGCCACGTTCCTCGTCACCTGGTACAACTACTTCAGCCGCCGCTTCTTCCTCGAGGGCGCACGGTCATAGTCGATTCACTATTTGCTTGAATGTATAACCGGTTGGAATTCCCATTCCAACCGGTTTTTTGTTTGCCGAGAGACCCGGCGACCCAGTCCCATTCGCACGAAAAACGGGCGGCCCGGATGTTTGTCCGAACCGCCCGTCTGGCGCGCTATGTCGAGGCCTCTAGCCCGTTACGTAATACCAAACGACGTTGTCGCCATTGGAGAGAACGTAGTTACTGCAGGCCGTCATGGGCGTTGTGCCGTTGACGGAGTACATCCAGCCGCTCGTGCCGCCGTACTGTTTCTCGGCCAAACCACCAATCGCAGAAACATACGTGCCGTACGATGAGCCGTGTGCGTTGACAGAAAGGCCCAGCGCGCACAGGGCATCGTAAACGGTGGCGCCTTCGTTAAAGGTAAAGGTGCCGCCAGAGGACACGGGATTGCCCACAGCGCTCGATGTGACCGAAACCGTCACCGTAACGTAGTTGGACTCCTGTGAGCCGCTTTGGCTGCCCGAGGAGGCGTTTCCACCATTAGAGGATGAGGCTCCATCAGACGACTGGCCACCGCCCGAAGAAGCACCGCCAGACGCATTGGAAGTATCACCGGCTCCCGTATTTTGGGCAGCGGATTTATCGCCAGACTTCTTGCCGCCCCGGTCCTCGGACTTCTTGCTATCCGAGTTTTTGTCCGATTCCTTGTTTGAAGACTCGGAATCCTTGGAACTGGCCTCGCCCGAAGTCGTAGTCGTAGTCGAGCCAAACCCCTTGGTGTCCTTGGCGACGACGCTCTCCCCCGTCACGGTCTGAACGATCCAGTCAATGGACCAGGCGCCGCTCTCGGAAGGATGGACGAAGCCCAGCGAGACGACGATCAGAATGGTGCACGCGGCAGCAAGAACGCCAAGGAGCGCCTTGCGACGAGAGGCGGACGCCGCCGAAGCGGCGCCCTGTTGCTTTGCATCGTCGAACTGAATGAACGAGGAATCTGGTTGCTTGGGGTCAGCGTCCTTGGATTTATTGGACACAACCCTCACCTACCGACGTTTGGTGAACACGAACACGCCGACGATGGCGAGACCGATGACGCCGGCGGCAACGCCAACAATGGCGAGCGGGTTGGTGCCAGTCTCCTGCTCGGAAGCACTAGAGGACTTCTTAGCAGTGGTCGTAGAAGCAGCACCCGTATCGGACTTGGAATCGGACTTCTTGTCGGACTTCTTGTCGGACTTGCTGTCCTTCTTGTCAGACTTCTTCTCGTCCTTCTTATCGGACTTATCGGAGTCCTTCTTGTCGGACTTGTTGTCCTTGGTCTCGGTCTTGGTCGACACCGTCGTCTTGGTCACCGGCTTCTTGCCCGGGGCAATAGCGCCGCCCTTCGAGCCGGAGCCAGAACCCGCGCCAGCGCCAGTGCCGGAACCAGTACCGGTACCAGAACCGCCGCCGCCATTCGAACCAGCGCCGCCATCACCGCCAGGGTTAACGGCATTCTTGGTCCACTTGGCATACAGCGTCAGATCGGCCGTCACCGGCGTGCTAAAGTCATACGCCTGCGTACAAGCCTCATCGGTATACCAACCGCCGAAAGTGTAGCCATCGCGCGTCGGATCGGCCGGCTTGACCAGCTTGCCATCGGCCGTAGCAACAAACTTAGTGTCGCAAGCAGACCCGCCGTTGGAGTTAAAGGCAACCGTCCAAGACTCGACAGCTCCAAGTTTAAACAGCGTGCCCGAATCATTAATGTAGTAGAGATTGCCAGAAGCATCGGCAATGACCGGAGAGTCACAGTACTGGTAATGACCAGCCGCATCATAAATCTGCGTCGCCTCTGCATCGCCGAGCGTATAGCGATACACGCCACCACCAGCAGAGTAGTTGACGTAATCCTTGCTATCCGCGCTGTTAACGGTGAAGTACACATAGGTCTTGCCGCCCTGAACACTCACCAGCGGAGTAGCAGCAATACCGTTGAGGCCAGCCGGCAGCGCCTTGCCGTCGGCAGCAGCGACCATCGTGGTCTTACCCGTCTTCAGGTTATAGAGAACCAGAGCAGAGCCAGTAGCCGTCTGTCCGCCGACAATCAGATTGTCACCAGACACCGCAGGGGCGCTCAGATTATTCGTAAGGCCCAGATCAACCGTCTTCTGTTCACTCAGCACGCCCTTCGCCGAAAGCGAAATCACATGGAGCTTTCCGTCGTGCGTCATCTGATAGAAGGTCGAACCATTGGACGGATCGGCAATGCAATCGGCATTTGCGACAGCGCCGAGCTTCATGGTCGAAACGACATCGCCCGTCGTCTTATCAATGCACTTAAGCGTACCCGCGCTCGTAGGAACGATGGCATACTTATCCGTCAAAGCCGCACCAGTCCAGTAATAGCCCTCGGCAGGGTCGATGTTCTGCCAAGAAACTTCGCCCGTGGCAATCTTAATGCGCGCAAAGGAGCCGTTGCCGTAGGTCGCGTTGTAATTCTCGTCATACGAAATATCGACCGAGCCTACATAGACGTACTCGCCGTCCGAAACGACGGTGCAGGAGCTCTGCGTCAAGTCCGTCAAACCAGGCGTCAGCCACTTGCAGATCAGCTTGTCTGCAGTAATCGCCTGGACCGCACCGCCGTTGAGCGGAACGATGATAAGGCCATTGGTATAGATCGGACGAGAGGTATAGCTCACCTTGGAGGCAAGCGGCGCAGAGGCAACCTTTTTGCCCGTGGACGAATCGATCTTGATGAGCTCGTTCTCGGTCGCGATGTACACAAAGCCGTTGGCGATGACAGGTTCGCTGCAGTTGGCATACTGCTGACCAGACTCGGCCTTCCAATCGAAGGCCCACTTAAGACCGGCGGCCTGCGCAGGCGTCTTGGCATCCGTTACGGTCGAACCGTTGCCACTGTTGCCGTAGCCGGCCCACTCGGCATCCCAATCAGGAGTCGTCGCACTCGGGTCCACGACAACCTTGTCGGGATCGGGCATGGGCGAATCGTCGGTGGTATAGGCAAGCGTGACCTTATCGCCGCTCTTGAGCGTAATCTGATTGGCGCAGAGTAAGGAGGGCTCTCCATTGATATACAGGTGCCAATATTTATTGGTCGCAGCATCATAACCGTACGACTTGTCTTCGAACGGCGATTTGATGGAATTGAGGAACCAGTACTCGCCACTCTGGGAGCCGTTGTACGTAACGCCCTTGGCCTTCAGAACCGTCTCAATAAGGTTCTGGGCAGTAGAGCCTTCAGGCAAAGAAACACTGCTTGCCGAGCCCCAGCGAGTATTGTTGCCGTTGACATCGGGACCGATAACATCGGCGGATCCAAGCACCTGACCGGGGAGGGCATCGGCGTCAGCACCATACATAAAGGTGACGGCGTCACCCTCCTGGAGCTTGTAGGCACCGGCGCCAACGTCGGCGAACTTGCCATTTACGTAGAAGCGCCAATAGCTCTTGGTCGCAGCATGCCAGCCATAGGACTTACTGTCGAACGGCGAAGTAATACCGTTGAGGAACCAGCCCCAAGACGATTCGCTAGCATCGAGCTTAAGGCCGGTCTGCTCAAGGAGATCCTTGGCAGTAGAGCCCGCCTTGAGACTCGTCTGACCCGTCGAAGCCCAAACCTGCTGCTTGCCGTCCTTGTCCTTACCGAGAACCTGAACAGAAGCATGGACAGAATCGGACGGCAACTGGTCGCCCCAGCCACCGTAGAACCACGTGACGGTATCGCCGGCATGGATGGTGACATTGTCCGCCGTATAGTCACTCGACTTGCCGTTGATAAACAGCTGCCAATAGGTCGAATAATCTTGGGGCGTACCCAGCTCAACACCGTTGTACTTAAGGCTCAGAATGAAGGAGCCCGCAGCAACGGCGTCAATATCATTCGCCTCGAGCGCGACCTTCGTAAGGTCAAGTGCGCTCGAGCCGGACGTCACCACATACTGCGCGTTATCGACCCAAGTCTGAGTCTTGCCCTGGGCATCGCGACCAATGACGGTCACATTTGCGGCAACCTGGTCCTTAACGACAGGGGACGAGCTACCAGCCGTATAGGCAAACTCAATCTTCTGCCCCTGGGTGAGCTTGACGCTGCTCGCGCCAACCGAGGAAGACGCGCCGTCGACGAACAGCTGCCAGAAGGCATAAGTCGTCGGATCGTAGGCAAGCGTGCGGCCATCGCTCGGAGATGTGATGCTTTCGAGGTAGAAACCGTATGCCGTGTTCGGTTCGTACTTCGCCTTGAGGCCCATCTTCTCCTGCAGCTTAATGAAGGCATCCGCAGCCGTCGCGCCCTCGTCGAGCTTGAGCTGCGTAGGTGCCACCCAGGTCTGAGCCTTGCCGTCAGCATCGGTGCCGATAATCGAGAACGAGACCTCGACCTGCTTCTTGGCGACATCGCCGGTTTCTGTCGGGTTCTCTGTCTGAACGGCAGCCGCGGCGGCAGATCCCGCTTGGCCAGCGGATGCCGTCGAAGACTGCTCGCTCGTGGCAGGGCTCTCCCCCGTCGCCGAGCCTTCGCCGCCAGTTGCTGCCTCTGTTATGGCTGCACTAGCTGCAGGCGCGCCCTCGGAATCCGAAACCTCGGCGCCGCTC
The DNA here is from genome assembly GCA_019414045.1 of Collinsella sp. GTDB lineage: Bacteria > Actinomycetota > Coriobacteriia > Coriobacteriales > Coriobacteriaceae > Collinsella. The sequence continues at coordinate 135,773 of DXMW01000031.1, forward strand.
TGCTCAGCGGTACCGACCGCAAGCGCTGCGTCCTCGCCCGGCGTCGCAGCCTGAGCCACAGCCTCGGCAATGCCCTCGGCGCCCTCGGCCCACAGCTGAGCCGGTGTGGTGCCAAAGGCCATCGCGAAGGCCAGGAATGCCACCAGGCCGCGCTTGACTACGCCGCGCGCAATTGCGCCACGGCGATGCGAGACGCGCTGGCGCTCGTCCTCAAACATATCCATTTGTCTCCTACTGTCTGTACTTGGAGCGTTGCCTTGAGACTGCCCCACGTCATCGCGCATGTTGCGCTCGAGTTCCCCCATCGGGGTCCCCCTTCCCTCCAGAGCCCTATGCACACCGGCGGCAAAAGCCGCAGCCGCATGCAAGACGGGAGGCGATCCGACTTAACCTTAACGACTCGGGCACGTCGTCCGATCTGCGACGCGAGCATCCCGAGCCAAGAGGAATTACGGTTACTGGTACAGCCGGGGACTTGCACCCCGATTCTCCCAAATGCGCAGGATAACCGCGCATTCGTGCGTCTCCGCACCACCATCTAGGCCATCGATTATTACCGTCAAAATGGTATCACGCAAAAGGGCCTCGCACGCAGGCGAAGCCCATGGTAAAAGCTATTGTTTGCGATAGGAAAATGCGGTGACGGTCGCAGCCTCTAGTGCTTGCCGCCGTGGCTGTTGAGCCAGATATTGCGGCCCAGCATAAGTGCCAGCACCAGCGCGCTCACGTAGCCCATAAAGCCAATGACCGGGATACCAAACACAACCGGCTCGATGCGCGCGTAGTACACCACCGACGAACCGATAAACAGGCCGGCAATCACAATTGCCATCGACATGCGGTCGATAATTCCGCCCAGCTGTCGCAGCGCCTTATCGCTGCTCATGATCTGCGTGTTCACCTTAAGCTGGCCGCGTGTGAGCATGCGCGAAGCCAAGCCCAGATACTCGGCCGCCTCGAGCGAGCCCTTCGCCGCGCGATAACTGCTCGCTGCAAAGTCGCGGCTCATCTCGCGCATGCGGGCGTAGGTGCTCTTCTCGTTTTTGATGTGCGTCTGGATGATCTGGATCATGTTGACGTTAGGCATGTACTCGGTCAACAGGCCCTCGAGCGTCACCATGCCGCGGGCGAACATTGTCACCACGCTCGGCAGCTCAACGTCATTTTTGCGCGCGAGGTTTAACAGCGAGGTCAAAAACTCACCGATATCCAGGTCCTTAAGGTCAAGGCCCGCAAAGTCAGCCACGATAAAGTCCAAATCGGACAAAAAGGCCGAATGGTCAAGCTCGGCCGAATCGCCGCGCGTCACAGCAAAGCGCATGAGCGAATCCTTGAGCTTGGGCACGTCACCCTCGGCCACGGCGAAAATCATGTCCTTGACGATACCGCGATCGTGACTCGACATGCGTCCGACCATGCCCAAGTCGATAAAGTAGACGATGCCGTCCTTGAGAATGATGTTTCCCGCATGCGGGTCGGCATGGAAAAAGCCGTCATCGAGCACCTGCGTCGAGTAGTCCTCGACGATTGCGGCACCGATCTTTTCCAAGTCATAACCCTCGGCCACCAAGCGTTCAGGATCGGCGATCGAAATGCCGTCGACGTAGTCCATAACCACCACGTGCTCGGTGCACAGGTCCAGATAGGATTTAGGGCACGTCACGCCATGAACGCTCTTATGGAACTCGTAAAAGTCATTGAGGTTTTTGGCCTCGGCCAAAAAGTTGGTCTCCTCGCGAAACGAGGTCCACAGCTCCTCGACCACGCCGTGCAGGTCAACGAATTGATCGGTGTTGACGAACTTGGAAACGATACGCACCACCGAGCGGATGATATCGATGTCCTGCGCCATAACCTGCTGCGCACCGGGGCGCTGCACCTTGACGGCCACGTCCTCGCCCGTCACCAGACGAGCGCGGTGCACCTGCGCGAGCGATGCGCTACCAAGCGGATTGGGGTCGATCGCATCGAACATCTCCCCCAGGCGCAAGCCGTATTCCTCTTCCAAGCAGCGGAGCACTACCTCGTACGGCACCGGCTCCACGTCGGAGCGCAGACGACGCAGCTCGTCGCAAAAGCGTTGCGGCAGAATCTCGGACCGGTTGGCCAGAATCTGCCCCATCTTGACGAACATGGGGCCGAGTTCCTCGAGCAGGCGGCGCAAACGAACCGGCGTGAGGTTATCCCACACGCGGTACTTTTTGACCAGGCGAACAATCTGCCCGATGCGTTCGCGACGACCCGCCGGCGTGAGCTGGTATTCCTCGTCCGGCGCCATCGCGTCGGGCTCCTCGGGCACCATATCGACAGCGCGCGGCTTCTTGCGAGCGCCCGAGACGGCGGCGTCGACCTCATCGACAACCGCCGCCTCGTCACCCAAGGGATCTAGATTGTTGTAATCGGTGGTGGAATCTGCCATCTGCGCTGCTACTCAGCCTCTTTGGCGTCCTCTGCGTCGTCGGGCTCAACAGACTCGACGGGCACCGAGGTCACGTTGTCCTCGACCGAATCGACGATATCGCGCACATGGGCCAAAAAGGCCGTCCGCTCGGGGGCGGTCATAACGCGGACGCGAGCCAGAATGAGCTCGTCGAGCACGCGCTGTGCCGCGGTCTCGCCCTGCATGCCCAGGCGCTCGGTCAGGTCGGAGATGGTGCCACCCGCCTGCTCGAACATGTCGGACACGCTGCGGGCGATATCGGGGGCGCCTGCGTCCTTGCGGACCTGCTCACCCTTGGTATTGAGGTCGTCGAGGACCTTCTTGCCGCCCTCGACGGCAACGGCGGCGGCGCCGAAGCCCACGTTGATGGCACCGTTAACAAGCTGATCGAATTTCATAACCATGGTTGGCTCCAATCATGAACAACTGCATTGGCCTTCTTGTACCCAAGATTGGGTGAACGACACAATATCGTTTTACCGCCAAGATAGAAATCGAGCGGGGCAAAGCCTTTGACGGCGTTTGTCCCGCTCGCTCGTTGCAAGGTCGTCTTTACCTTACGTTATCGTTCATCGCGAAGGAGTTCTTCATGGCGCAGCTGGTGGTGTAGAGCACCTTGCCCAGCAGGGCATCGGTCTCCACGCGCACGAGCTCGGCAAAGGCCTCGTTGGCGCGGGCGAGCTCGGCAGACACCTCGGCCTCGGGCAGGGCGGCCACGGCAGCGTCGACGTCGTGGATCTGCTTGTGGCCCATGCCGCCGACCTTCTCCTGATAATCCTCGACCGCGCGACCGCACTCATGGAAGCGGACGTCGGCCAGGGCACCGATCAGGCGATTTGCCCAGTAGAAGTTCTCGGACGTCACGCGAGCCTGCGTGTCGGCATAGTACTCGGGCATGGTCTCGACATTGGCGTACAGCGGCACGAGCGCGTTAAACGAGTTGGAGCCAAACGCCATCCACTGAACGGCGCGATACGCCGGCTGCGCATAGGGGCGCAGCTGCAGCACGGCGAGCTGGCTGTTGCGGTTGATGCCGATGGGACGATAGGCACCGCGCGTGGCGGGCGTGCCCTTGCTGCCGTAGCAGTCGTACTCCGTGCCCTGGTAGTGGCTCGAAAGCACATACTTGATGTCCTCGATGGTCACCTTGCGCTCGGGCACGCGGCTCCAGGGGATGTCGTCGCTCTCGGGCGTGTAATCGGCGTCGGGACCGTCCCACACATCGCTGGGATTGAGGCAGCGCTGCATGTACCAGGCGCGCGGCGTGTTGTAGACGTGGTCGCTGTCGCTGTGCGAGCCAAAGGCCTCGCGCGGGTTAAAGACCGTCGCCGGACCGTCGCCCTCAACGCCCAGCGTCAGGTCCAGATGCCACTCGGCCATCCAGGAGCGCAGGTCGGCGGAGCACATGTGGTCGACCTGAGCGCCCTCGGCGTCGTCCAGGTCAAAGCTATCGATACCCAGCTGGTTGGGCATGGTCACATAGGCGTCATCGGGCACGCGCTTGGCGATCCAGTGGTGGCCGCCGATGGTCTCGAGCCACCAGATCTCGTCAACGTCGCTAAAGGCGATGCCGTTGTTCTCGTAGGTGCCGTAGCGCTCGAGCAGGTCGCCCAGGATACGCACGCCGTCGCGGGCGGACTTGGCATACGGCAGCACCAGGGTCACCATGTCTTCCTCGCCCAGACCGCCGGGCTGCGCCGGCACATAGCCGTCCTCGCCCTCGTTGCCCTTGGCGGGCACATAGTCTACGAGCGGATCGGCGCCGCGGACACGCTCGTTGGTGGTGAGCGTCTCGGTTGCGGACATGCCCACATTGAGCTCGTTGAAACCGGCCTCGGCCCAGATGCCGTGGCCCGGGACAACATCGGGGACGCTCGTGTAGCGCATGGGGTTATCGGGCAGCTCAACGGTCAGGTGACTCAGGACGCTCGTGTAGACGCGCGGCTGCTCGTCGGGATGCACCACGCGCATGCGCTTGGGCTCAAACACCCCGTTGGACGAGTCCTCGTTGCGAGCAACCAACGTCGACCCGTCGTAGCTCGCGTTCTTACCAACCAAAATCGTTGTGCACGGCATGCGCATCCTCCTTGAGCGACGAAATCAAACGGTACCAGTGTATCGCTTCGGCGCAAAAAGGGCGAAACCGCGACCCCTCGGAACCCCCTCGGGACCTCTGTGTGCAAAAAATGCCAAATATGAGTACTGTCACCAATTTAGTAGCAGCAAATTTCCTTGTAATGAGTGCCGAAAATCCCTATTTGTCCAAAAGCAAGACAACGTTATTCCCCATAGGTTCAATAAAATGAGCTTCCTAACGATAATGCATATCATTAGGAAGCCCAAATGTCATAAAACATATGTGACTATCTTTGCAACAGTACTCATATTTGGCGTTTTTTGCACAGTGGGTATATAACTGACCCTCTATACAGCCTAAAACGCCTATTTCGATGCGCACTCCGCCGCTTCAATCACGTGTTTGGCGAGAATCGCCGTTGTCACAGCGCCCACGCCGCCCGGCACGGGCGTGATGGCGCCAACAACTGGCTCCGCAGCATCAAAATCGACGTCACCGACCAGCTTGCCGGCGGCCTCGTCCCAGTTAATGCCCACGTCGATGACCGTCTGGCCCTCGCGAACCGCATCCGTGCCAATCGTGCGCGCGCGTCCAACCGCGGCAACAACGATGTCGGCCGCACAGCACTCGGCAGCAAGGTCGCGCGTATGCGTGTGGCACGTCGTCACCGTGGCGTTGCGAGCCGTAAGCATGGCGGCAACGGGACGGCCGATCACTAGGGACCGACCGACAACGGCAACTTTGGCCCCATCCAGCTCAACGCCATAATGGTCCAGCAAAGCCAACACGGCTTCGGCCGTGCAGGGAGCAAAGCCTTCGCCACGACCCGAAAGCGCGGTGAGCAGCGAAACCGGTGTCACGGAGTCGACGTCCTTGGCGGGATCGAGTGCCGCGGCAACTGCATCCTCATCAAGCCCAGCGGGCAACGGACGAAACATCAGGCAGCCGTGAACAGCGGGGTCGGCATTGATGCCCTTAATAGCCGCCAGCAACTCATCCTGCGAAACATCGGCAGGAAGCAAAACGCGGCGAGCCTCAATGCCAACCTTCTCGCAGCGCTTGAGGGCGCCGCGCTCGTAGGACAGGTCGTCCTCGCGCTCGCCCACACGAACGATGGCCAGTGTCGGCACGATGCCCCGTTCGCGCAGGGCGGCGCAGCGAGCAGCGAGCTCCTCGGTCAAAGCACGGGCAACGGGAGCACCCTTGAGCAGCTCGGCCATGGCTATCCCCTCTTCCTTGCGGCGTCGGCGGCGCGGCGCGCCAGCGCATCGGCGCGCGGCAGCCACGTATCCAGCAGATCGTCGCACGCTGCCTCGAGTTCCTCGGCGCGCGCCCGGTCTTTCATAGATGTGGTGTTGGCAAAGAGCGTCAGGCTCGCACCCTGCATGGCGGCGCGGCAGAACACGGCACCGCACGCCACGTCGGACAGCAGCTGGCGCGAGCCCTTGTCTGCCATGTCCTCAAGCAGCGCCAGCGCACGACCGCACGCATCCATAATGCGGTACGGCGGCATGGCTGCCACATGCAACGCATCTTGAATCGCAGTTGGTCGAGCCGGGTCATCACGAGGAATACCGTATGCCGCAGACACCTGGCCATACGCACGAACGTCCTCGGCGACCAGACCCACGAGCTCCTGAGCCAGCTCGTCTGCCTGGGCAAATGCGCGCGTCAGATCGTCTGCGCGATCGGCAAGCGCGGGGTTGGTTGCGCCGTAGCGCGCGACCATCCCGCACAGCGAGGCGCCCAGTGCGCCCACAAAGGCGCTCGCGCTACCGCCGCCGGGAACCGGCTCGCGCGCGGCAAGCGCCTCGGCAAACCCTCGGCAGGTTTTATCCATCATCTCTTGGCTCATCGAAACACCTCTGCCCACCGCGCCGGCCACCACGGGCCGCACGCATAATAAAAAATGGGACAACGACGCCAGGAAGCGGTTGTCCCATTCATCGATCTTGTCCAAGTCAGTCTAGCCCATAAGACAAAGGCTGTCAGGAGCTCTGGCTATCGGCGTTTCCGATTGCCTGCTATAGGCGCGGGTGCCTAGTCCACCTGAAACGTCGGCAGCAGCGTGTCGATAATCTTCGACCCCATGTCGCGGTTTGCAGTCGAGTACTCCAAATGCGCCGTGGCAATCGTCGAATCCGTGACGATCGTCTTTTCGTAAATGATCGTGTCGCCCTCGCGCCACGAAACCACGTACCAGTTGTCGCCCTCCGCGGTATAGAGGTCAGCCTTGCCCGAGGTGTCCGCGTTGACGAACATCTCGTGCGAGGTTTCGTCGTTAATGTTGACGTAGCCAAACAGGTTGATTACAAAGCCCGTCTCCGGATCCTCATACCTGGCGCCACTGCCGCTGGGAGTATCTTCCATCTCAAAGCGATTGGGAATCGACATGCTATAAGGATGCATGTCGTTCGTGTACGTATACACGTCGGTTAGGTAATCGTCCGAATCGCCCGAGCCGTAGTATGCCGATTCGTCTTCGGGAACGGCCTCGTCATCCGACGACGCAGACTCCTTGGACTTGGACTTGTCGCTCTTCTTCTTGGCAGAAGAATCTTTCTCGTCCGAAGACCCGGTATCGATCATCGAGATTTGTGTGCCAGAGCTCTTGGACCCGTTAAGCATCGTGAGTGCAAACACCGTGCCGCCACCGATGAGGACCGCAGCAGCACATGCCACAGCGATAATGACCGGCGCCTTGCTCTTAGGCTTTTGAGGCACAGGCGCGACCGGCGGCATCGACTGGGTTAGGCCCGGGGCAGAGGAAGGACCAGCGCCCGTAGGCGTCGGCACGGAACCACCCGCCAGCGAGGCCCCGCAGTGCGTACAAAACGTCGATCCATCGGGAACTTGCTGTCCGCATTTTTGACAGAACATCGTTCGACCTTTCGTGGTTTAGCTTTTGTCACAGCCAAGTCTATACGCCCCCACCCAAGACGCTGTTGCGCAACATGGAAAAGACGATGCTGAGCCGTGCCGTCCCATGCGCCCAGCGCCCCAAACATGGGACACATGGTCCACCTTTCGAGACTCCCGGGCAGCACAAGCTGGGGCATACATATAGGTAAGGAGCCCTATGTTGGGGCAACGCTCATCACGGCACCGGACGACGAATGGAGGAATAACCGCACAGCAAACAAAGTCATCATGTGCACGCGCAACCGCCGCCCCAGCAATCCGCGGCACACGATGTCATCGACAGACAAGGAGGACACCATCATGAAGAAAAAGACCCTATCGATCCTTTCCCTTTGCATCGCCCTCTTTGCCGCGTTTGCCCTTGTAGGCTGCGGCGGGATCGCATCGGCGGAGGCGGCAGCACCTCAAAGAGCGAAGGCAAGGAAAAGGCCCCCGTCGCCGAAAAGACTGACTTTATCTGGTTTAAGGTCGAGATGCCCGAGGGCGTTGGCGTAAGCGACTCCGCCGGCAAGAATGCCGACAGGGTCCAGCTCACCTTCCCCGAAGACGAGAACGCCTCGGCCGATCGCTTTATCCCCGTTTGGAAAAAAGCGCTGACGGCCGAGGAATCCCACGCCGACCAGGCGGAAAAGAAGGGGGATACGTTCCAGTGGAAGGATGGCGGGTCCGTCGAGTATAACGGCAGGACGTGGCTCGTCGGAACATACGAGGACAACAGTGGCATCTCAACCATGCTTTTTACCGATGTTGAGCCGGGAAGCGTCTACGTCCTCATCTCGAACTTCGACCAGCACAAGAAAGAAGCCGAGGCGCTCCTCAACTCCATCGAGTTCCCCGATGACATGGAAGAGGCAGTTTCCGAGGCACGCGAAGTCGAGATTTCGAGCATCGAGATCAAGTAACGGGACACCCGCACGCGCCTACGCGCACCCGTGCACATGCGCCCCATTAAAACAACGGGCACCCAACCCGGGGAGGGCCGACAGTATCGGCCCTCCCCTCTTTTACACCCGCGCATATTGCCACTTAACGGCGCAAATCCGGCCCTCAGAATGGGACACATGGCCCACCCTAGCGAGCCGTCCACGCGTACAGTAAAGGCAGGTAATCCATGGGCGGTTACAGATTGAGGAGGACACGACCATGAAAAAGAAGGCCTTAGCGATTCTCACCCTCTGCATCAGCCTCTTTGCCGCGGTTGCCCTGGTGGGTTGTGGCGGAAGCGGTGGCGCTACCGGCAGCAGCGGTGGCGGCGGCGCGGAAAAGCCAACCGTGGATATGAGGACCGACTTCATTTGGTTTAAGGTCGAGGTCCCCGAGGGCGTCGAGATTACCGACGTTGCCGGCGACACGGCCGACAGGGCCCAGTTTAAGTTCACCAAGAGCGAGCACGCCAGCGACCGCTTCATCCCCGTCTTCGACCCTGACAAGAACGCCGACGAGCTGTTTGACTACGAGGCCAAGTGGAAGACCGACTTTGAGTGGACCGAGAATGATCCCGTTAAGTACAACGGCAAGACCTGGCGCAACGCTTCCTACACGCACACGGGCGGCGTGACGACCGAGTACTTCACCGACGTTGACGGCGGCAGCGTGTACGTGCGCATCGACAATGTCGAAGAGCACAAGGACGCCGTCGAGACCATGATGAAGTCCCTGGAGTTTGCCGATGATATCGCCAAGGCCAAGACCGAGGCCATGGACGTCAAGCTCGACGATATCGAGATCAAGCGCTAAAGCTCCAACGGCATGCAGCAGCGCCGTTTTAGCTCAGCCGGGATGCAAGGTGCGACTCCTTGCATCCCGGTTTTTTGTGTTCGAAAGCGCCCGGTCACATCACCATATTGAGCACGTTGACGAATTCCTGCGCCCTCGCGTGACTGCTGAGGCTAAAGACACAGGCAGTCAACAGCCTGTTACGCAGAAAAACGTCGCGGCCCTTGATCCTGTTGACCCCCGTGATGTCCTTAAGGTAGACAATCTCGGTGTGCTTGCCGCCGAAAGCGCCCTTCTTGAGCACCTCGATACGGTTAGGGTAAATTTTGACGTCTTTAAACCTACCCGAACCCTTGTCCTGAAACAGCAAGGTGTTGTTGTCCATGCGTGTCACTCCCATGGGGTTCGCTAAAACTGCCTCTATGGTCACATTTTAGTCACCGCAAGGCTCCCATGCGAAGGTGCCAGACAGCACAGCAATTCGTGTCCGCGCGAGGCTTTAAACTAAATGCGATAAAGATGCATTCCATAAGAGGAAAGTGGGGCGACAGTGATGGGCGAACTGGTAAACCGTGGAGAATCGGCAATCGTGCCAGAAGTTTTTTACAAGCAGGTTTCCTCGATTCTAAACGCCGCTCGCGACAAGGCCTATACCGCCGTTAACTTTGCGATGGTTGAGGCATATTGGGAAATCGGCAAGAGCATTGTTGATGAACAGGGCGGAGAGGAGCGCGCAGCATATGGAGAGGCATTGATTGCAGGCCTCTCCAGAAGGCTTACCGCGGATTTCGGAAGAGGCTTTGGCATCGCAAACCTTCGCAATATGCGTCAGTTCTTTCTTGCGTTTCCAATTCGCGACGCACTGCGTAGCGAATTGAGCTGGACTCATTACCGCAGGTTGATGCGCATTCCCGACCCCGATGCTCGCGCCTGGTACATGAACGAATGCGCCGATTCTCGTTGGAGCACGCGTCAGCTCGAGCGTCAGATCAACACCATGTTCCGCGAGCGCCTGCTTGCCAGCAAGGACAAGGAGGCCGTCACCCAGGAAATCCAAGAGAGCGCCCCGGCTCGTCGCCCCGAGGATATCATCCGCGATCCATATGTACTGGAGTTTTTAGGTTTCTCGGACGATACTGCGTTTCGCGAGAGCGATCTAGAGCAGGCGCTCATCACGCATCTTCAGAAGTTCCTGCTGGAGCTTGGCCGTGGTTTCGCTTTCGAGGCGCGCCAAAAGCGCATCACCTTTGATGGGCGCCATTTCTATATTGACCTTGTGTTTTACAACTATCTGATGCGCTGCTTCGTGCTCATCGACCTTAAGACGGACGATCTTACGCATCAGGACCTGGGCCAGATGCAAATGTACGTGAACTACTACACGCGCGAGCTCATGAACGAAGGCGACAATCCGCCTATAGGCATCGTGCTCTGCGCGGACAAAAGCGACTCGATTGTCGAGTACACGCTGCCCGAAGACAACGACCAAGTGTTTGCCGCCAAATACTTGCCGTATCTTCCAAGCAAGGAAGAGCTGGCGCGCGAGCTGAGTGCCGAGTACCGCGCCATCAACGAAGCGACTAATGGCGAAGCGCAAGGGTAGCAGCACGTTGCGACCGATACCCCCGACGGCGTTTCATATCCCCCGACATAAGAGGAGCGCTCCATGACAGACAGACCGAAAACGACACTGCGCGACTGCATCTATGGGCTTGCCGTCGGCGACGCGCTGGGCGTTCCCTACGAGTTCAGGCCCCGCGGCACATTCGAATGCACCGACATGATCGGCTACGGCACGCATGGGCAGCCCGACGGCACCTGGAGCGACGACACGTCCATGACGCTTGCTACCTGCGACTCGATTAGGGAGCTCGGGCACATCGACACCGCGGACATGCGCGACAAGTTCGTCGGCTGGATTGCCCGTGACGAGTATACAATCGACGGCGTTTTCGATTACGGCGGCACAACCGCCCGCGCCTTGCACACCGGCAAAGGAGGCTCCGGCGAGCGCGACAACGGCAACGGATCGCTCATGTGCATCGCGCCCCTGGCGTTCACCGATGCGACAGACGAAGAGGTCAGCGAGGTCTCCGCGATTACGCACGCCCACAGAACGTCAACCGATGCATGCGTCATATTTGTCGAGCTGATGAGGACCGTGATGAACGACGCGCTCCCCTCGTGGGCACTCCACCTGAAAGGCGTGCCTGAGCACGAAATCAGGTCTGGCGGCTTCGTGCTTGACACGCTTAAGGCTGCCGCCTGGTGCTTTGTGAACACCAACAGCTACGAAGAATGCGTGCTTGCCGCCGTCAACCTAGGCGACGACGCCGACACCACCGCAGCCGTCGCCGGCGCGCTCGCAGGCACGGCATACGGCATCGACGCCATCCCGCAGGAGTGGGTCGACACCCTGCGCGGTAAAGAGTTGATTGAGAGCTGCCTGTTTTAGGGCGCCATTCAAGAAATAAGGCAGGAGGCATCATGGAGAGGAAGGTCGCAAATATAGACGAGTTCCAAGTGGACGAAACGGGATTCCGCTATTTCCAGTAGGACTGAAGGAAGAAGCCAGCCTCTATATCCTCCCCGACGGGCGTTACCTCCCCTGCGGGGTCTACAGGACCGCGGACGGCGATTCGCTCATTTATGAGCCGTTCGAGCTCAGCACCTTCGGGCAGATGCTGGCTCAATTCAAACTATGAACTTGTTTCTTGAAATCCTGCGCCTCTCGATGTATGTGACCGGCATTGCCCGGAACCTCTACTCGATCTGGCGGGAATATAAGCAGTAACGGATAGCGAAGGGAGTCATAGAAAAGGGTCGGTTGCAGCCGACCCTTTAAGACGATAGCACCTGCGTTGCCCGCGCTTCCAAAGTTGACCGACTGAGGAGCGGGTTCCGCGGCACATCCTGATTTTACCCAGTGGCAAGGCTCTTTTACAGCCGTTCCACCGTTTATTTACATCTGCCAATCAAGACGAGACTACTACGCACCTTTATTACACACGATATTTTCAGCCTGGTATAACCAAGTTCAATAATAGAATGCAAATCCAACCACCGTGTCTGATTACAAAAAGATTTTTGCCTTTTCTGCAGCAAACTCTTCCTCGGTAAGCACTCCACTATCACGCAGCGTTGCAAGCCTCTCAAGCCTTGCAACTACATCAATCACTATCCGCCAGCGTCTCAATAGTCTGTGAAACCTGCGTATACCGCTCAAGCTCCTTCGATAGGGCATCGACTATCTCGGCAATATTCTTTGCATTTTTGCCCCCGTTTAATACGTTTGCCCTGACCTTAGATGACGACTTGACAGTAACGCCAGATCCGCCTTCAACTGGAACAACCGAAATACTGATATTTTCGCCCCAAGACCAAAGGCTCATACCAATCTCGGCTGCAACTGTTCTTGTTGTGGGCGATGCACTATCAACTTTTACTTTAGGCAGCTTTTCCATAGCTGCCTTCAAGGCATTAAACGTGTCGTCAGGAGAATACGGTACCTGAAGCTGAAGCTGCTGATCCGCAAAACCCATAATCTGGCCTCCGCTTCTTACAAGATTAAGGCTATCGGCAATGGTAGCACGTTCCCAGCAGTCTTAAATTCGTCTCATGACCTTGCGATGCAGCCCGACGCCCCGGCTCCGCTTCCCTACTTCCCAAAGATCGCAGCGAACAATCCCTTGCGCTTGGGTTTTTCTTCTCGGTAGGAACCCTCGGCAGCCGCTGCCACCTGACGTGGCTGCTCGTCGCCTCCACGGCGCACAATTTGGTACAGGAATGGCGATTTGATGTATTTGACCTCGACGGGCGTGGCGTGAACGGTGCTTTCGCCGGACAGATGCAGGCTCGGATTGAGCGGCGCCACAATATGCGTCTCGCGCTTGTCGCTAAACACCACCGCCGCCGCACGGCCCGTCTGGCCGTTCACGGCAATGCGCACCTGCTCGCCATTACGTCCATCCGACGCGGGACGATCGACAAAGTAGACCGGCACCATAACCAGGCCGTCCTTGTGCTTGCAGGCCTTGCGCGCCCAGGTGCGGATGCTCTTTTTATTGAGCCCCAGGAAAGTCTCGGCATCGTTGCCAACAATGTCGAGCGCCAGCTTGTCAATGACCACCTGGTCCTTGGTGGACGCATCGACGGAGACAACGCGGAAGTCGCCTTCCTGCATGGCCGGGTCGAACGACCCAACCTTGGCAAAGTCCCATGGCTCCAGAATGCCCATAAGGCGAACGTCAAGGTAGTTTGCCCTGGGATATGCCCAGTCGAGCACCTCGTAGTACACCAGGGTCTCCTTGCTCAGGCCCTTGCCCGGGAAGGACGCCATCATGCGCAGGTCCGCGAGCGCCATGGGGAAGTAGAAGAGCATCATGTCGTTTTGAATCGCGTCTTCCACATCGTGACCGGCAAAGGCGTCTGGATATCGGCGCACCAGCTCAAGCGCATTGGCGCGCGCCTGCTGCGGCGTTATCTCGCAGGGAATACCCTGCTCGGGCACATATTCCGCACCAACGCCCATGGTCAGGCGCTTGCTAAACGTCCCCGGCTTGAGCAGGTCGGCGACACCGATCTTATTGCCGCAGGACGGGCACTCAAACACGCGCTGGGTCGACTCGCCCTCAAAGGACGCTCCGCAGAAGGGACAGGGGATGCTCACGTGCGTGGCCTCTTGGAACTCCTGGGCCGTGCCGCGGTCTTCCCACAGCAGATGCTCCAGAACCGACTGATTGCGCCAGTGCTCATTAAAGAAATACCAGTCGGGGTCCACCGGGCGCTCGAGCTGCGACACATGCGTGAGCTTAAGCAGCCCATCGACAACCGTCAGTGGCGTATGGCGAATGCCCAGGGCGCTCTTGGGCTCCCCCGCATCGGCCTGCCACGGAACGACCGTGCCGCAATAGGCGCACTCAAAGCTGCGTTTAGCCTGGTGTGAGTACATAGGGCCGCCGCAGTTTTGGCATTTAATGGCAAACATCTCGTCCATGAATACGTCCTCCTTTGCACTGGGGCTGTCGACATTAAGTATGTCGGGCAGGTAAGCACGTGCCCATACCCATGTGGCCCAAAATCGAGCACCCAGGCTGACGAGAAGGCTCGCTCGTTAGCACCGGCAGACCATTACTGCATTTTCTGAGCATCGGTGCACAGCGCCTCCGCGCGAGCTACACTATCCCCTTAAACATGATTGTGAGGACGACCGCTATGCTATTTGTAAATCGGCTGGTACATACGCTTGTTCCCGGCAGCGAGGGCGAGCCGGTCGATACCTCCTGCCGCACCAACGCGGGCTTCGCCGCAAGCCTCATCTGCATTGGCCTCAACATCACTCTGTGCCTGGCCAAGGGCATCGCGGGCCTGCTCGCCGGCTCCGTCTCCCTCATCGCCGACGCTTTCAACAACCTCTCCGATGCCTCGAGCAACATCGTAAGCCTGCTCGGGTTCCGCCTTGCCAGCCGCCCGGCAGACGAAGGCCACCCCTATGGCCACGGCCGCTACGAGTACCTAGCCGGTCTGTTCGTCGCCGTCCTGGTTTGCGCCGTCGGCATCAACCTGATCCTCGAGTCGGTCACCAAGATCATCAAGCCCTCCCCCACCGCCTACACGCTGGTCTCCCTAGCCGCTCTCGTCTTGTCCATGCTCGTCAAATTCTGGATGGCCGCATTCAACCGCGCGCTGGGCAACCGTATCGATTCCGAAACACTCATTGCCACAGCACAGGACTCCAAAAACGACGTCATCACCTCGGGTTCGGTCTTGATGGCGGCGCTTATTTCGCAGACGACCGGCTTTGACCTCGATGGCTGGGCAGGCCTGGGTGTGGGCATCTTCATCTGCATCAGCGGCATGGGTCTAGTGCGCGACGCCATCAGCCCGTTGCTGGGACAAGCGCCCGACCCCAAGCTCGTTCAGGCAATCCGCGACAAGATCATGTCCTATCCGCAGGTCTTGGGCACACACGACCTGATGGTGCACGACTACGGCCCCGGTCGTCAGTTTGCCAGCGCCCACGTGGAGATGCCCGGCGAGGGCGACGCATTTGAGCACCACGAGATTTTGGACACCATCGAGCACGACATCAAGCGCCAGATGGGCATCGGCATCACGTTGCACTGTGACCCCATCGCCACCACCGGCGACGACCTGCGCGGCTGGGTCAAGCGCGGCATCATGCAGATCGACCCCGCGCTCTCCATCCACGACCTGCACGAGCACGACGGGTTCGTTTCGTTTGACCTTGTGCGTCCCGACGGCTTTGACATATCCGACGAGGAGCTGCTGGAGCTCGTCACGCGCATCGTGCACGAGCGCCGACCCAATGCCTCATGCGTCGTTACGTTTGACTCGGGCTTTAGCTCGCCCGAGCGTCCGGCCGAGCAACTGTAGCCCGCTTAACAGCTAGTTTCCCTGCGCGCCCGAGATGCCGTTTTGCAGTGCGTTCCAGGCATCCGTCGCCATATCACCCAGGTTCTGAGCGGTGTCGCCCAGGTTCTGCGCCGTGTCGCCCAGCTCTTGCGCTTTGTCTCCCAACTCCTGTGCCTTGTTGCTCAAGTCCTCCAGCGTATTGGAGCTCGAGCTGTCGGTACCGCTTTGGCCGTCGGGCGAGTTGCCCGAGCTATTCTTGTGCGTGAGTTGAATTTCGAGGTTGCCGCTGTCGTTATAGTAAGCAGAAGTAACGACCCAGTTGGCATCGATGACGGGCGTTGAGCCATCATCAGTCAGGACCACGGCATTCGAAAGATTGGCGCCGCGCGACTTGAGAAGTTTCTTGGCGTTGGACCAGTACTGCCCCGGGATATCGCTCAGATCGACGGTGCTAGACGAGGCGGACTCGGTTTGCTCGGCAGCGGTATCGGCCGTTGAACTCCCTCGTTTGTTGAGCATGCCCGACACAATGGCAAACACAACCGACAGCGCAAAGAAGATCGCCAGCACGATGAGGATCTTCTTGATCACGCTCGACGAACGCGACGGCTTCTTCTCCTCGTCCTCGCCATATTGCGGAATCGACTTGGGGTACTCGCGATACGGCTCGCGCGACTCGTAGCGAGACTGCGCCGTGCGAGGCATATACGTCGTCTGCTGAGGCTGCGGAATGGGATTTTGCGGCAGGTCATCATAGGGATTCGGCGTCGAGGCGGCATAAGAATCCTGCGGCGCGTAATCAAACGGGTCCGGAGCTGCGTTGCCATAGGGGCCTTGCGAAGATACAGCATAAGAATCCCGCGCTGTGTCGCCATAGCCCATAACCCGGGTTGGCTCGGCAGAAGGCTGCGTCGCGGCGGGGTCGGTATAACCGGGGTTGGGAACAACGCGGGTCGCATCGGCGCTATCGCCAGCCTGCGCAGAACCGTAGCCGCCCATCACGGTTGTCTTGTCCTGATCCATGCAACGATTCCTTTCCGTCGCCCGTAAGCATCAAGTTATCCATGCATTCTACCCGCGCAAAAGCCCGTGACGGACAGAGCCCGTCCATATCTACAAGACAAGCGCGGCTAGAAAACAAAAGCCCCGCCGGGCCTTGGTAGGCGCGACGGGGCGGGCAAGCAGCTATGGGCAACAAGCTTAGAACAGGCCGGTGATGTTGCCGTCGTTGTCGACGTCGATGTTCTCAGCCGCGGGGACCTTGGGCAGGCCCGGCATGGTCAGAACACTGCCGGTCAGTGCGACCACAAAGTGGGCACCGGCGGAAACCTTGAGCTCACGCACCGTGATGCGGAAGTTCTCGGGAGCGCCCAGGGCCTTGGCGTTGTCGCTAAAGCTGTACTGCGTCTTGGCCACGCACACCGGCAGGTTGCCAAAGCCGTTCTCGCGCAGCTCGGCGAGCTGGCGCTTGGCGGCCGGCGTAAAGTCAACGCCATCGGCGCGGTAGACCTTGGTGGCAATGGCCTCAAGAGCGTCGGCGACATCGGCGCCGTCCTCATAGGCAAACTTGAGCTCGCTCGGCTGCTCAATCAGACGCATGACCTCATCGGCAAGCTCGAGCGCGCCCTCGCCGCCCTTGGCCCAGACCTCGGAAAGCTTAACGTTGACGCCGAGCTTCTGGCACTCGGACTCGATGAGCGCAAGCTCAGCCTCGGTGTCCGTCGGGAAGCGGTTGATGGCGACCACACAGGGCAGACCATAAACGTTCTGGATGTTGTCGACGTGACGCAGCAGGTTGGGCATGCCGGCCTTGAGTGCCTCGAGGTTCTCCTCGTTGAGGTCGGCCTTGGCGACGCCACCGTTGTACTTCAGCGCACGAGCGGTCGCGACGATCACGACGGCGCTGGGGCGAACGCCCGTCATGCGGCACTTGATGTCGAGGAACTTCTCGGCACCCAGATCGGCACCGAAGCCGGCCTCGGTAATGGCGACATCGCCAAAGCGCATCGCCATACGCGTGGCCATGATAGAGTTGCAGCCGTGGGCAATGTTGGCGAAGGGACCGCCGTGGACAAACGCGGGCGTGCCCTCGAGCGTTTGCACCAGGTTGGGCTTGAGCGCGTCCTTAAGCAACGCGGCCATGGCACCCTGGGCCTTAAGGTCGCGGGCACGGACGGGCTCGCCGGCAAAGCTGTAGCCGACGACGATCTCGCCCAGGCGCTCCTTGAGGTCGTTAATGCTCGTAGACAGGCACAGGATTGCCATGACCTCGGAGGCGACGGTGATATCGAAGCCGTCCTCGCGCGGCACGCCCTGGGCCTTACCGCCAATACCGTCGATGACGTGGCGCAGCTGACGGTCGTTCATATCGACGACGCGCTTCCAAGTGATGCGTTTAACGTCGATACCGAGCTGGTTGCCCTGCTGGATGTGGTTATCAAGCATGGCGGCCAGCAGGTTGTTGGCAGCACCGATGGCATGGAAGTCGCCGGTAAAGTGCAGGTTGATATCCTCCATGGGGATGACCTGAGCCCAGCCGCCGCCGGCAGCGCCGCCCTTAACGCCAAAGACGGGGCCGAGCGAAGGCTCGCGCAGGGCCACGGCACTCTTGACGCCGCGTCGGCGCAAGCCATCGGCCAGACCGATGGTCGTGGTGGTCTTACCCTCGCCCGCAGGCGTTGGGTTGATAGCGGTCACGAGGACGAGCTTGGCCTGGTGATCAGTCGGCTCGTTGAGCAGTGAATAGTCGACCTTAGCCTTGTCGAAGCCGTACGGAATCAGGTGCTTAACGTCGACGGCGGCGTTCTTGGCCACCTCGGTAATAGGCAGCGGCGTGACAGAACGTGCGATTTCGATGTCAGTAGGCATGGGCGGTCCTTTCGTTACCGAATGAGAAAAAGACCAATTCAGCATAGCACGGGCGCGCAATAGTAAAACACCCGTAACCGATGAATGGCGATATGTTTATCCAATGCTCAGCGATAGCTTAACAGCCCGCCAAAACAAAGCGCCCTAAATGGTAGGTTCAATCCCCAAGTGCTCAAAGGTGCGAAGCGTTGCCTGGCGGCCCTGGGGCGTGCGAATCATCAAGCCGCACTGCAGCAGATAGGGCTCATAGACATCCTCGAGCGTTCCCGGGTCCTCGCCCACCGCGCTGGCAAGCGTTGTCAGGCCCACGGCACGTCCGGAGAACGTCTTAGCGAGTGTCTCCAAAATGCGAATATCCATCCAGTCCAGACCAAGCTCATCGATCTCGAAGAACTCGAGCGCCTGGCGGCAGATATCGAGCTCGATAGGGCCGTTGCCGCGCACCTGTGCGTAATCGCGCACGCGCTTGAGCAGGCGGTTGGCAAGACGTGGCGTGCCGCGCGAACGCGAGCCGATCTCGAGCGCACTGGGGTGGTCGATCGTCACGCCCAGGATGGACGCCGAGCGCGTCACAATCTGCGCGAGTTCTTCGACCGTGTAGTAATCCAGGCGATATGAAATGCCAAAGCGGTCGCGCAGCGGGCCAGTCAACATACCCGAGCGGGTCGTTGCCGCCACCAGCGTAAACTTGGGGATATCCAGGCGAATCGATCGTGCGGCCGGGCCTTTACCGATCACGATATCGAGCGCAAAGTCCTCCATCGCGGGGTACAGGACCTCCTCGACCGAACGGTTGAGGCGGTGGATCTCGTCAATAAACAGCACATCGCCCGGCTGCAAGTTAGTAAGGATGGCCGCCAGGTCGCCCGTACGCGCGATGGCGGGGCCACTCGTGGTCTTAATCTGAGCGCCCAGCTCGTTGGCGATAACGGTGGCCAGCGTGGTCTTGCCCAGGCCCGGAGGACCCGAGAAAATCACGTGGTCGAGCGTCTCCCCACGGCTCTGCGCCGCTTCGATCAACACGCGCAGGCTCTGCTTGATGTGCTCCTGGCCGCAGTAATCGTCCAAGCGCTGGGGGCGCAAAGTGCGGTCGACATCGAGGTCCTCGGCCGTCAGCTCCGAGCCCACCATGCGCTCGCCGTGCGCCATGGATGCCGCCGGCGAGTTGCCGGGCGTCGCCCACAGGTCCTGAGAGTCATCGGCTTCCCACATCACGCATCCATTCCGAGTCGCTTAAGCGCCGCGCCGAGCAGATCCTCGACACGCATATCCTGCCCATCATACCCGCTCAGAGCGACATCGGTCTCCTGCGGGCTAAAGCCCATGGAAAGGAGCGCCGCACGGGCGTCATCGATCGCCGAGGGAGCGGCAGCGGGCACGGGCATCGCAACCTGTCCGGGAATCGCGTCGACCGGCACAAAGCCCTTATCCTTGGCAAAGGTGCTCTTGAGCTCCAGGATCAGACGTTGAGCTGTCTTTTTGCCCACACCGGGCACCTTGGCCATACCCTTGTCGTCCTCGGCCATCACCAGCGAATACAGCTGCCCCACGGTATAGGTGGAAAGAACGGCGAGCGCCAAGCGCGGGCCAACGCCCGAGACGGACACGAGCCGATCGAACATCGTGCGCTCATCCTTTGAGGAAAAACCGAAAAGTGTCATGGCGTCCTCGCGCACCTGCATACGCGTGTAGAGGCGGACCTCGCCGCCGGGCGTCGGCAACGTGGCCGCAGTGCTGCCCGAAATGCCGAGCTCAAAGCCAACGCCCGACACATCGACGACAGCAGAGCTCATCGTGGCCTCGACAAGCGTTCCGTGGAGCTGGGAGATCATCAGTATCCGGTTCCTCTCTGTTGATAGAACTCGCCGCCGGTAAGCGCCCGGGTACGGCTGAGGTTAACGTGGCAGATGGCGCAGGCCAGGGCATCGGCGGCATGGTCGGGATGCGGGTCGTGATCGAGCTGCGTGAGCGTGCGTACCATGTAGGCGACCTGCCGCTTATCTGCGGCACCGGTACCCACCACAGCCTGCTTAATCTGCATAGGCGTATACTCGCCGATCTCGAGCGCGCACTCCGAAAGCGCCACGAGCGCGGCGCCGCGGGCATGCGCCGTAGGGATGGCCGAGCGAACGTTGGCGCCAAAGTAGATGCTCTCGATAGCAGCAGTATCGGGTCGATAGCGCTCCACGACACCCTTAAGGTCATGGGCGATATGCGACAGGCGCACCGCGAGCGGACTTCCGGCACTGGTCTCGATGCAGCCATAGGCACGACAGCGGACCTCGCCACGCCGCTCCTCGATAATCCCCCAACCCGTATGAGCCAAACCGGGGTCGATGCCCAAAATAACCAAGCCAACCTCCCCTCGTCACAAGTACAGCACAAGGCAAGGCCCCGCGCACTACTCACGAACGCCTGTTCTAGAATAACACAACGGGGTCAAGATGCTTAGTTGAAGTATCGGGGTTGAGAGCGAATCCCATCCCCAGTTTAGTTCTGCGAGAAGAATGGGAACTGTCGGGGATCAACCGGCGGATGCGGCATCGGGCCACCCTGAGGACCACCTTGCGGTCCGCCCTGGCCGCCCATCATCTTATCGATGGCGTCCTGAACCTCGCCCTCGAACTTTTTCATTCCCTCGTGTAAACGACGCTGACCGTCTTCAGAGCGCAACTCCTCCATTTGTTCGGGCGAAATACCCAGTAGCTCGCCCAGCACGCCCATCATCTCGTTTCGCACGCGCTCGCTCGTATCCTCGTCAGCAAAACGGCGCACCTCGGCGCGCGCCAGCGAATCGACCGTCATACGCTCCTTGCCGTTAAGCCCCAGGTCGGACCACGCGAGCATGTACGGCCAGGAGCGCTCGGCAAACGAACGGGACGAAACGATCGGCGCCGTCGGCAACATGCGGCGGGCAGCCTCACCCTGTCGAACGAGCATCAGCAGCAGCGAGCAGGCCTCAGGCTTGCCAGCGGCCATCGGGATGTCGTCGAAAGATCGATTGCGGTCCACGTGCGCCTCAAGCGCGCCATCGATCTCACCCGGCTCGACCCCGCCGAGCAGCTGTGCCGCGCGGTCGAGCATATCGACCGGACCGTCGAGCGTCGAGAGCGCCTGCGCCAGCACGCGCTCCATACAATCTTCCACCGCGTTGAGCGTCACAAGCTCTTGGGGCACCACGGCAGACGCGCGGTTGCGCACACGCGCCACAAACTCAAGCGTCGACAGGTACACATCGCCAAAGGGCGCGTAATCGCCCTGGTAGCCGCCGCAAAGCGCCGGCGCCGCCAGCGCGTACTCGGTTTTGGACAGCGGACTCAACGCCATCGCACCCAGCTCGAGCGCCGTATCCTCCAGCATGAGGCCCAGCGTGCGAGAGCGCAGGCGCTCGGCGTCGCCCGCCGACACATCGCGGTCGAGCACGCGCGCGGCATCCGTCGCATCGCGCTCAACCGTGCGAATATGCAGGCGCTCGGCAATGGCGCGAACGGCGGCACAGCGAGCAGCCTCGGCCTCCTCCTGCGCCGGCGTAAAGATGCGGTTGCGCCCCAGCACCAGGCCAATCACATTACGTGGGCCCAGAGCGTCGACGGCCAGCGCCGCCAGCAGGGACGACGGCAAGTCGCCCTCGAGTGCCACCACGGCGCGCGACGCACCGTGGGCCCGGGCGTTGTCGCGCACGGCAAGCACCAGCGCCTGCCACAGCCACTCCTCGGAACGGAACTCGGGCAGTTCGTGATCTTCCAGGGCATCGAGCATCACGCCGCGCTGAATCTCCTGAACCAGCAGGCTCTCCTCAAAACACGGCGCCTGGGCCACCACGCGACCGCAGTCGTCGAGCACAAACGAACCGCCGGTATACACCGACTCGTCATAGGCACCGACCGGCGCCATGCAGGCAAACCACACGCTGCGCTTGGATGCGATCTTGCGGTAGGCGCCGCTGCGAACGGCGGCAATGGCAGCGGTCTCGCGGTCGGTCATGTCAAACGCGTTGAATTGGAAATACGCAATGAGGTCAACACCGGTCGGCAACATCTCGAGCTCGCGGTCCAAGTCAAAAATCACGGCGATGCGCACGCCATCCACGTCGAACACCGGCGGCGCCCAACGCGTGTCGTTGTTCTCGCCACGCTGCAGGGCAATGCTCGAACGCGCCGGCACCACATGACCGTCCTTGAGCATCATGTAGTCGAGTAGCGGCTGGCCCTCAAACGAAACCGCCGCGGGCACGATGCAGATCATGTCAAGCTCCTGGATGCGCTCGGCGACACCAGTCAAGCCGGCAAGCATGTCGTGCTCAAAGTCGGCAGCGCCCACCAGGCCACCGGGCATGGCGCCCATAAAGAGCGGAGCCGGAACGCACAGCACGCGCGCCCCGCGCTCGTGGGCCAGACGAGCCTGGTCCTCGATGCGGCCGCAAATGCCCTCAATATCACCCAGGCGCATATCGATCTGTGCAAGCGCGAGCTTCATGGCTCAGCCCTTTCCGTCGTAAACCATCGAAATCGTAGTAAAAGCGCCGGCCGCATGATGCAGTCGGCGCTCGCATGTGCATATGCTAGCTATGATACCCCGAGCGGGGGCGCGCTCCTAGAACGTCGCGGACCACAGCCCGTGCAGATTGCAATAGGCGTAGACGGTACCGGTCTTGGAACCGCCGGCAAAAAACGTCGCGGGCTTCATGCCGGGCTCAAGGTAATGGACCTCCAGACGGCCCTCGGCCTCAAGGGCGATCCACTCGATGTAGTGCTCGGGCACCATAGGATGCTCGACCGAACCCACGCGTGCGCGGATCACGTGACCGTCGCGCTCGCTCTCGACGACTGGCACGTGCTTCTCGTGCGCCGCGTCCTCGGTGTTCGCGGTCAGCTCCGTGCAGCCGGCAGGGGTTGCAACGTCGTTGCCAAGGGCGGCAATGAGCTTGCCGTCGGGGTCCTTAAAGAATTTTGCCATGATGTTCTCCTTTGCTGATGTGCCGGTGTTCTCGATGCTTCTTATGCCCAAAGGCAGACAAACCATCCACGGCATTGCAAATGAACACATAACGAGCGGGACAAGCGGTCGGGCCAGAACGAACCGGCAACCTGGCCCGACCCGGCAGCCCCATCCAGCGCGCAGCTAGCGCCCGTCGCCGCCGAGCAGCGCCAGAACATCCTCGCGGGTAAACAGCGCCGACGAGATGCCGTCGCCGCCGAGCACGCTGTTGACCAGGTCGCGCTTGGACTCCTGCATCTGCATAATGCGTTCCTCGATCGTATCCTTGGCGATGAGCTTGTACACGGTCACGGTATGTTGCTGGCCAATACGATGCGCGCGGTCGGTCGCTTGGTCCTGCGCCGCCACGTTCCACCACGGGTCGTAGTGAATGACCACGTCGGCCGCCGTCAGGTTAAGGCCCACGCCGCCCGCCTTGAGCGAAATCAAAAAGACCGGAACCTCGCCCGCTTGGAACTGCGCGACCATCTTGGCGCGGCTCTCCTTAGACGAAGCGCCCGTGAGCTTAAGGAAGGCGATGTCCTCCTTGGCCAGGCGTTTGCCGATGATATCGAGCATACCCGTAAACTGGCTGAACAACAGGATGCGATGCCCGCCGTCGAGTGCGCCGTGCACGAGTTCCATGCACGTATCGAGCTTGGCGCTCCCCGCCTTGTAATCCTCGTAGTGTAGACGCGGGTCGCAGCAAATCTGGCGCAGCTTGGTGAGCTCGGCGAGCACCTTGAGCTTGTCCTTCTTAAACTCCCCAGCCTCGCGGTGCTGCACCTGCTGGGCGATGCGGTCCTGGTTGGCCAGGTAGAGCTTGCGCTGCTCGCCGGCGAGCTGTGCCATGACGGTGTCCTCGATCTTCTCAGGCAGGTCGGCCACCACGTCTTCCTTGACACGGCGCAACACAAACGGCGACACGAGCGCCTGCAGGCGAGCGGCGCTGTCCCCCTCGGCGTGCTCGACCGGGCTTTCGAAGCGTTTGGCAAACGACTCGCGCGTGCCAAGCAAGCCCGGCATCAAAAAGTCGAAGATGCTCCAAAGCTCGGACAAGCGGTTTTCGATGGGCGTACCCGTCAGGGCAAAGCGCACACCGGCCGGCAGGCGCTTGGCGGCGCGCGCCACCTGCGTGAGCGGGTTTTTAATGTACTGGGCCTCGTCGAGCACAACGCGGGCAAAGTCCTGCTCGGCATACTCGTCGATATCGCGCCGCATAAGGTCATACGACGTCACGACCACGTTGTGCTCGGCCACGCCGGCGATCTGCACGCGGCGTTGAGCCTTGGCGCCCACAATGGCGCACACATCGAGCGACGGGGCAAAGCGCTCCAGCTCGGCAGCCCAGTTGTACACGAGTGAGGCCGGGCATACCACGAGCGTGGGCTTGGTGTCCCCCGCCTCCACGCGCGCCAGGATATGTGCGATCATCTGCAGCGTTTTGCCCAGGCCCATATCGTCGGCCAAGATGCCGCCGAGGCCCAGGTGCTCGAGCGAGCCGAGCCACTGGTAGCCGTCGACCTGATAGCCACGCAGTGTGGCCTTGAGCGAAGCGGGCACCGTAAAGTCCATCTTGCCGAGCGTGTCCAGGCGCTCGACGGTGCGACGGAACGCGGCGTCGCAATCGGCCTCGAGCGCAGGCGTGCGCGCAAGCATGCTGTCAACGAAAAGGGTGCTCGACGCGGGAAGCGACACGCCGTCGAGCAGGTCAACAGCATCGACCCCCAGATCCTCGGCAAGGCCAAACGCGGCGCGCGCTCCCTCGTCCAGGCGAACGATGTCGCCCGACGTGAGACGCGCAAACGTCTGGTGGCGCTTGTAGGAGTCCAGATAGATGGCAAGGTCTGCCGCCGAAAGGCCACTCGCGCCCAGTTCGACGTCGAGCAGGTTGCTCTTGACAGTCGCACGCACCGAAAGCTTGGGCGCAGGGCGGACCGAGACCTGGCGCAGGCGGTCGCTGAGCATGACCTCGCCCAGCTCGGACAGGGCGGACAGGCCCTCGGTCAGCAGGCAGAACAAGCGGGCGTCATCGCGCTCCTCAAACGCCAGACCGCCCTCGTAGAAATCGAAGTACATGGCAGCCGTGTCCATAACGCGAAACTCCGCCAGCGTATCGCGGGGCGGAACGCCGGGGCGTTGCTCTTCGAAAGGACTGCCCGGAGCACCAAGACTAAAGAGATCAGCCGACCAATCGCCGTAGGTAACCGTAATTTTGCAGGTCACAAGACCATCGTCGACGCCGATTGCCATGGCAAAGCTCGCCTCGGGTGCCACAGTATCGAGCGCGGCGGGCGCGGTGAGGTCGGTATAGTCGCGCAAAATGGGCAGCGCCATACGGCAGAACTCACCCACCTGCTCGGCGGCAATATGGGCGGGCGTGCGGCACGGCAGCAAGCGCGACAAAAAAGGTGCGGCATGCTGAGCAAATGCAGCGTCGGTACGGCGCGCGCGGCGCGTGTCAACCAAGTAGGCGGCATCGCCCGACGCAAAGCAGTACATATCGGCGGGCAGGCGCAGGTCATAGCTACCACCAGCCGCCGGCGCGATTTTGGCGGCAAGCAGCGGTGGGCGCTTAGCGGATGCCTCGTCCTCCCCTTGCGGAGACAGCTCAACCGCCACGTCGTAGGTGCGATGCGTCGTCATCCCCCGCGACCAGGCGGGCTCAAAGGAGATGGTCTGGCCGCGCAGCAGGTCCAGCACATATACGATGCTATGCTCGGACAGCGGCAACTGACGCTCGGCAACAAAACCGCTGCGGGCAAAGTCGTACGACGCCGAACGCGAGCTTGTGATGTCATCGAGATAGGCAACTGTCGTCACAACAAGGTTGAGCAGCTTTGCCGATGTTTCGTCAAAGGCCTCAGGTGAATGGACAAACGTGAGCTTCTTGCCATAGGAGAACGTGCCGCCGCGCACGTAGGCATCGGCCATGCCGTCGATGTCCTTGACCACGTAGGAGACCGATCCACAGCGAATGCGGAACTCGAGCGCCCAGCTAAAGCGGTCAGCGAACAGCGGATTGTAGTACGGCACCAACGAGGGCTCCAATGCCGCTTTGGGGGCGTCGGGATCAACGGCACCGGCAAGCTTGCGGCGCATGCTCGCCAGCTCATCCATGCGCGCGTCCGAAAGATCGGAGAGCGCCGCCACAAGGCTCGGGCTCGTGGGGACGGGCGCCGGAAAGGGAAAGTTGGGGTTGACGGCCGGCGCTTTGGGTGCGGTGCGCGCGGGCTGTTTCGACTGCGCCGTAAACGTGCGAACCGGCGTGCGCAAACCTTCGACGGGCTCGGCGCCGCTGGCATCCAAATACGCCAGAGCCGTGGCAATAGCGTGCTTGCACATACCGGGGTAACGATAGGCGGCGGGGCAATCGCAGTCGTAGTCGATCACCTCGTGCTCGTCCATGTCGAGCGCCACGTGCGTCTTGTACAGGTCGCCACGCGAACCGCGCACCGAGCCCTCGACCGTCACGTTTTTGGAGAAGCGCGAGCCGCTGTCCTCGATCGACAGCACGGCGCCGTTGAGCATGAGCGAACGCCCCTTCATAAAGGTGCCGCTCAACGCCGCCTCTTTGCGAAGCGCCTGCACAAACGTCCCCTGCGCCATCACTTCCTCCAATCTCACCCGGGGTAGCTTAGATCACCGTCACGCGGCCCTGGTTACCCACAATGGCCTTGGCCTCGGCCAGCAGCGGAATCGAACGCGCGTTGACCTTGGCAGGTACCTCGGCACGCAGCACGCGCCCGTCCACCTGCTCGATAAAGATCTCCACGCGGTCGCCGCCCGGGTTAGCGGTGAGCACCGTGGCCAGGCGCGCCATATTGCCCTGGCTAAAGCGGCTGTTGGGCACCATGACCTCAAACACCTTGGGCTTGTTGTTCTCCTCGTTGAGCTCGAGCGGCACGATCTCCTGCGCGATGATCTGGTCGCCGCGGTCCGAGCGCTCGAGCTTGCCCTTAATGCGCACAAAGGCATCGGACAGCTGCGCGCCGGTCTCGGGATCGACCTCGCCGTACAGGTACCCCTCGGCCTCCTTGTAGGTCTTGGGGAACACGACGACGGTGGCCTCGCCTTCCATGTCCTCGAGCTGCACGATGCCCATGGGGTCACCGTTTTTGGTCACGCGCTTGGACACGCTCGAGACCATGCCGGCCCACCACAGCGCCTTGCCCTCGGGAATTTCCTGGTTGATGGTGCCGCCCGTAGGATTCTGAACTTCGTAGCCGGTGTCGATCTGCGAGAACGAGAAGTCACGCGCCTTGGCTAGTGCATACTCAAACGGGCGCAGCGGGTGGTCCGAGACATAGATGCCCAGAACCTCCTTCTCCTGACTCAACTTAAGGTGGCGGTCCCATTCCTGGCCATCCGGATCGGGCACGCTCACCTCAAAGCCCGAGCCCTCAACGTCGCCAAACATATCGAAGAACGACGTCTGGCCGCTCGCGCGATCCTTCTGGCGCTTTACCGCGGCATCGATGATGTTCTCGGGGTTGTTCTTGTCCACAAAGTGCATCATCTGGCGACGCGGATACCCCGTGGAGTCGAAGGCGCCTGCCTTGATGAGCGATTCGATCACGCGGCGGTTGGCCTGGCTCGAGTCCACGCGCTCGACAAAGTCGTGCAGCGTCTTAAACGGGCCGCCCGCCTCGCGCTCGGCGATAATCGCCTGCGCCACGCCGGTGCCCACGCCGCGGATGCCGGCCAGACCAAAGCGCACGCCCTCCTTGGTAGCCGTGAACTCGGTACCGGACTCGTTGACATCTGGCGACAGCACGGGGATGCCGTCGTGACGGCATGCCGAGACGTAGTGCACGATCTTGTCGGTCTTGCCCGTATAGGACGTCAGAACGGCCGCCATGTACTCGTGCGGATAGTGCGCCTTGAGCCACGCCGTCTGCATAACCAGGATGGCGTAGCCGGCGGAGTGCGACTTGTTGAAGGCGTAGGACGCGAACTCGAGAACATCGTCCCAAATCTTCTGGGCGACCTCGCGCGTATAGTTGTTCTTGATGGCGCCGTTCATCCAGTGGTCGTAGGTGGTCTCGTCGGAGCCATCCTCCCAGTGGAGCACCGTCGACGTGAGCAGCTTGATTTTCTTCTTAGCCACAGGCTTACGGATACGCGAGTCCGATTCGCCCTTGGAGAAGCCGCACATCTCGACGGAGATGAGCATAACCTGCTCCTGGTAGACCATGGTGCCGTAGGTTTCGCCCAGGATGTCGTCCAGGCGGTCGTCGTAGGAGACCGCCGGCTCCTTGCCGTTCATACGGTTGATGTAGGACGAAACCATGCCGGCGCCCAGCGGGCCCGGGCGGTACAGGGCGATCAATGCTACGACGTGCTTGTACTCGGTGGGCTTCATGTTCTTGATCGTGGCCGTCATGCCTGCGGACTCGACCTGGAAGACGCCGGCGGTGTGGCCGGAACCCATGAGCTTAAAGATCTCGGGGTCGTCAAAAGGAATCTCTTCCTCTTTGATGTCGATGCCGAAGTTCTTTTTGATGTTTGCCTTGGCCTTGGAGATAACAGTCAGCGTGCGTAGGCCCAAGAAGTCCATCTTGAGCAGGCCCATGTCGGCAACGGTATGGCCCTCGTACTGGGTAATCTCGACGCCGCCCTTGGTGTCGAGCTTGGTGGGCACGTGCTCGTTGACGGGGTCGCGGCAGATCAGAACGGCGCACGCGTGCACGCCCTCGCCACGGGTGAGGCCCTCGATTGAGAGCGCCGTGTCGATGATGCGGCGGGCGTCGTCGTCCTTTTTATAGGCCTCGGCAAAATCGGGGTTAAACAGATCCTCTTTGCCGGGCTGCTTGTCGAGCACCTGCTTGAGCTTGACCTTGGGGTCGCTCGAAACCATCTTGGACAGGCGCTGACCCATGTAGACCGGGTAGTCCAGGACGCGCGCGGCGTCGTTGATGGCCTGCTTGGCCTTAATGGTCGAGTAGGTGATGACGTGGGTGACCTTCTCGGGGCCGTAGAGCTGGCGAACGTGCTCCACGACCTCGAGGCGCCGCTCATCGTCGAAGTCCATATCGATATCGGGCATCTCGGTACGCTGCGGGGACAGGAACCTCTCGAACATCAGGCCGTTCTCGAGCGGGTCGAACGCGGTGATGTTCATGGCGTAGGCGACGATAGCGCCGGCGGCCGAGCCACGGCCGGGGCCGACGCCGATGCCGTTGTCCTTGGCCCATTGCACGTACTCGGCAACGATCAAGAAGTAGGCGGCAAAGCCCTTGTCGCAGATGACTTTGTATTCGTACTCAAAGCGCTCTTTGATGTTGACGCCACCAATCTCGCGCGTGGCCCAGTCGTCGCCGTAGTGCTGGCGCAGGCCCTTCTCGCACTCGCGGCGGAACTGGCTCTCGTGCGTCTCGCCGGGATCGAGCAGCGGGAAGCGCGGCAGGATGATGGAGTCCCAGTCCAGCTCAACGTAGCACTTGTCGGCGATCTCGAGCGTGTTGTCGCAGGCCTCGGGGCAATACGGGAACATCGCCCGCATCTCCTCCTCGGTCTTCATGTAAAACTCCGAGCCAGTCATGCGCATGCGGTTGGGGTCGTCGACCTTGGCGTTCATGCCGATGCACATGATGACGTCCTGCACGGGAGCGTCCTCGCGGCGCAGGTAGTGGAAGTCGTTGGTGGCGATGACCTTGACGCCTACCTGCTTGGCGATGTCGATGAGCGTGCGGTCCATCTGCTCATCGGTCAGGCCGTTGTCGGTGGTGATGCCGTGTTCCTGGATCTCGATATAAAAGTCGCCAGGTTCGAAGGTATCACGGAAGGTCTCGGCCCACTTGATGGCGCCCTCCATGTCACCGCGGTCGATGTATTTGGGAATGATGCCCGCGATGCAGGCGCTGGTGCAGATCATGCCCTTGGCGTGGCGGCGCAGGTTGTCGAGCGTCACGCGGGGCTTGTAGTAAAAGCCCTGCACGGCTGCCTCGGAGACCGTCTGCATCAGGTTGACGTAGCCCTCCTGGTCCTTGGCCAGAAGGATCATGTGGTAGAGCTCGGGCTTATGGTCGCGAGCAAGGGTCTCGTCCGGCGTAAAGTAGACCTCGCAGCCAAAGATGGGCTTGATGACCAGAGGCGGCTTGAGCTCGTCGATGTTGCCCTTCTCGTCCCACATGGCCATGTCCTTCACATACTGGGCATGCTCGCGCGGGTTTTCCTCGGAATCGGGCTCCACCAGCTCGTCGCGGCGATCCTTTTCCAAAAAGGCCTTGTCGTGACTCCAGGTTTTGTACTCAGGCGTGTTGTGGTTGACGGCGTCGCAGGCCAGCGCCAGGTCGGGCACGCCATACATGTAGCCGTGGTCGGTAATGGCGACGGCGGGCATGCCCAGCTCTACGGCGCGATTGACCATATCCTGGATACGGGTTGCGCCGTCGAGCATGGAGAAGACAGTGTGATTGTGCAGATGGACGAATGCCATGTGATGAGCTCCGATGCGGGTTCGTGTTCTGACTGAACGATTTTACCGCACGGCGCGGACAGCACCCGAACCTAGCCAAACCCACACGGCTCCCCTTGCAATTGCGGTGGAATACGGACTGTTTGGCGGCTTTTTTGGCCAAAACAGTCCGTATTCCACCGCAAGTTATTGAGGGCTAGAGATTGTAGGTGACTACTTGAGGTTCGGCGGGTTCGACGAAGATGGCTGAATCCGGCTGCTCCACGCGGACGAACTTGACCGTCACAGCC
The DNA here is from genome assembly GCA_019414045.1 of Collinsella sp. Lineage (GTDB taxonomy): Bacteria > Actinomycetota > Coriobacteriia > Coriobacteriales > Coriobacteriaceae > Collinsella. The sequence continues at coordinate 166,858 of DXMW01000031.1, forward strand.
TCAAAGCCTGCCTTGTGCAACACATCGGCGTAGACGCGCGCCTGCAGGGCGTGCTTCCCCTGCAGCTGTTCCGGCGTCTCGTCCGGCGTGCCGCCCGTCTTGTAGTCGATGACCAGCGCGCGCGACGGATCGGCCGGGTTCGTCGCCAAAGCGTCGATGGCGCCTTCGGCATATGCACCGTAGCGAGCGATGTCCTCCTCCTCGCAGCCCAGCGAAAAGAACGGCACCTCGGCACGGATACACGGCCACGCGAGCAGCTCGGCACGAACAGCCGACTTGAGCCAGCGGTCCAGGGCAACGTCGAAGCGTTCGCGCTGCTCCGGCGTCAGGCACCACAGGCGCGCCAGCGCATCGGCACGCTCAGCGGGCAGCGTATCGGCACCCATCTCGATGAGCCACTGGCAGGCGGCGTGGAAGGCCGAGCCCAGCGCCATGGGATTGCCGGCGGGCTCGACAGCGGCCACGTCTGCATCCGTCATCTCCGAGCCATCCGACTCTGCATCATCGCCTGCCTCGTCCATGGGAACACAAGTCTCGGCGGCACGGTCTTCCGTCTCGGCATGGAGTGCCGCGGCGATTGACGAGTAGCTATACGAGTCACGCATCGGATACGGACAGATGCCCATGCGCACGCCCACCGTCTGGGGATACACGAGCTCAAACGAATCGGGCTCGGGGTCGGCGGGGCCGGGAACGACAGTGTGAACATCCTCGCCGGCGCCTTTCGCCTCCACATCACCGCGAACGAGCCTTCCCTCGGCATCCAGCGAAGCGTTAGCCTCAAACGCTTGCTCGCCAAAGGTAAAGTCCGCCAGCGAGATAAGCTCGTAGTCGCCCGGCTTGGAGTTGTCGAACACCAGGCGGTCGGCATCGAGCTGCGGCAAGGCCTGTGCGTCGGTCGGCAAAATACGACGCAGCACGTCGTAGGTCAAATCGGTCTCGACGTCGAAGGTCGGCGCACACAGCTTGCCACGGCTCACGCCGGCATCCATCGCCAAGATCACCAGCTCGCGCGCACGCGTCATGGCAACATAGAGCAAGCGGGCCCGCTCCTCGAGCGAAAGCTGCAGGTCATCGTTGCGCAGGCGAGCAAATGCCTCGGCGGGAGAACCCGTCGCACAGACGTCCTCCATGAGCTCCGGCGGCAACCATAGCGACGTGCCCTTGCCCTTAAACGCATGCTCAAACTGCTTTTTAACATCGTCGCCCTTCACAAAGGTTCCGTCGGCGAGCTTAACGCCGTCGAAGCGTGCCGGCAGTGCCACGACCTGCGCTCCGCCCTCGACGCGACCCATCTGTGCCGCACCCGAGGACTTACGCACGCCAAAGCACTCCGCGACCGCCACGACCGGATATTCCAGACCCTTGGAGGCGTGCACCGTCATGATGCGCACCGCGCCGTCACCCTCCTCGTTGAGCGCGCCCGGGGCTTCCTTGCCCGCCAGGAAGCGGTCAAAGGCCAGCGCAATGGAGCGCGGCGAGTTACCGAACTCGGCCTCGGCCTCGGCCACGGCGTCGAGCGCCTTGAGCACGTTGGCGGCGATGGCCTTGCCCTCGGGACCACGCTGCGCCAGACGCACGAACCAGCCCGAAGCGTTGACCACGTCGCGCGCGATGGCAGCGAACGAATCGCGGCCCACGCGACGAAGCGCATACCGCAGCACCTCGCGGGCGCGCGTCACGAGCGGCAAGTCTTGCAAACCCGGCACGTCGAAATCGCTCATGATGCCCGCGTCGATATTCCGGCGCGAGGTCTCCCCCGTCTCGCTATCGAGCTTGGTCGCCAGCGCCAGGAACTCCTGGGCGCCCAGCGCAAACATCGGTGATGCCAGCAGCGGCATAAGGCCCTGCGCCGTATCGGCCGGATTGGCGAGCGCACAAACCAGGGCGCGCACCGTCTGCACCTCGGCGGCTTGAGCAAAGACCGAGCCGCCCGCGATAACGCAGTCGAGCCCCTGGTCGCGGAAGGCCTGGGCGTAGACGTCGGCGTTGGTCATGCGGCCCAGCAGCAGCACCATGCCGCCCTGGGGCTGGCCGGCATCGGCAAGCGCACGGAATCGCTCGGCGATCGCACGGGCCTTAGCCTGTGTACGCTCCTGCATGCTGCCGCCGGCAACAAAGAGGGCCTGGCGACGCGAGGCGTCTGCCACCAGCGTGTCCTTGCGGCCGTCGCTCGCCTCAAGATCCAAAAAGCCCTGCATCAGGCCGCCGTCGTCGCCATCAAAGACGCGGGCCACATAGCGCAGCACCTCGTCGTGGCTGCGGAAGTTGCGCACGAGCTTGACGAGCTCGCCAGCAGGGGCGTCGGCCACGGCAGTCGCCTCGGGCGCGGCAGACGAGCCCACCTTGCGCTCCTGGCGACGGAACACCTCGACCTCGGCACCACGGAAGCGATAAATCGACTGCTGCGCATCGCCCACGGTACACAGCGCACGCTCCCCCGCACCCGTCAGATAGCGAATCAAATCGACCTGCATCTGGTCGGTATCCTGGAACTCGTCGATCATGACCATCTTAAAGCGGCCCTCGTATGCCGCTCGGATGGCCGGGTAATCGCGCAGGGCCTCGTAGGCCATGCGCAGCAGGTCGTTATTATCGAGGGCGGACTGGGCAGCCTTCAGCGCGCGATACTCGGCCTCGACGGAACGGGCCAGGCCCACCAGCGCATCGAGCGCCGGGCCGCCGCAGGCAAGTACGATATTGACAAACGTATCGGCGGCCTCGGCCTTGAGCAGCTCGACCTGCTCCTTAGGGAATGCTTTGCTCGCGCGCGGCATGGTGCATGACATCATGAGTCGCGCCGCATCGACCATGGTCTTGTCGCTCGCCTCGAACGCGTCGATGGCATCGAGCGCCGCCTGCGCCTTCTCGGTCGAGGCCTTGCTTGCGCCCAGCGCCGCGCGATAGGCATCGGCGAGTGCCGAGGTATCGGCCTGGCCGCGCGCCACGCGCACGTCGTCCATACCGCCCGGCAACTGGCTCGACAGCTCCAGCAGGTCGCGCACCAGACCCTTGATGGTCGTACCGCCGCCAAAGGAACCGCCCTCGCCCGCCATGGGATACCAGGCATAGAGGGCCTTGAGCGATGCCGCGAGCTCGGGGGCGGCATCGGGTGCCGTCGCGCGACCCAGCACATGCTCAACAGCCTGATCCATGAGCTCGTCGGTATCGGTGAGCACCGTGAACTCGGGGTCGATGCCCAGCTCCAGCGCGTGCGCGCGCAGGATACGCGAGCACATGCCGTGAATGGTCGAGATCCACGCGTCGTCGACGGTCAGGGCTTCCTCGTCCATGCCCTCGTCGATAAGCGCACGGCGCACGCGGTCGCGAATCTCGGCCGCGGCATCCTTGGTAAAGGTGATGGCGAGCACCTGGTCCAGATGCTCGACGAACGGACCGGACTCGGGCGAGAGCGCGTAGACGATGCGGCGCGTGAGGGTAAAGGTCTTGCCCGAACCGGCGCCCGCCGAGACAAACAGCGGACGGTCGAGCGTTTTGACGATCTGCAGCTGTTGCGGCATCAAAGTCGAAAGATCCATGGTCTACACGTCCCTCCTTACAAACGTTCCTTCGTGGTTATACGAGCAGCGGGCATGCGCGGCCTGCGTCGACGCCGGGTCGACAGCAGCGACGTTGCCCGCCTCGAGCTCGCGCAGGCGCTCGGCGATGCCGGCCTCCACGCGGTCGAGCAGCGCATCGAAGTCCATGTTGCCGCCCTCGCCGGGGAAACCTTTCTTAAGGCCCGGGATGCGACCGTCGCCGCGCTCTTCCTCGAGTAGCTCGGCGCTCGCGGCACCGCGCAACGCCGGCTTACCGCCCTTGGTCGAAAAGTAGAGCGCCGCGCGGGTGTCCAAATCCAGCGCCCGGCGCATGGCCTGCGCATAGATAAGCGTCTGGGTATGGGGCGGCAGCCACCGCGGATCGTCGATGGGCGCCGTGCCCGATTCCTCGTCGCGCACCGTAGGGTCGGCGAGCTTAAACTCCTCAACGCCCGTGCGGTGCTTGTAGTCGATCACGACGGCGCGGTTCTCGGCATCCACATCCACGCGGTCGATGCGCCCGCCGAGCGGCCAGCCGGCATACTCAACGTTAAGATCGTTAAAGGCAAACTCAAGGTAGCGCGGAGCAAAAGGAGTCAGCGCCTCGGCTTCATAGGCAAGCACGCCCTCCAGCTGCGGCAGAATCTCGGCTACCTGGCGCTCCTCCACCGGAGAGAGCGGCACGAGCGGGCCCTCGTTGCCACGCTTGGAAGCATGCTCGGCCAAAGTCTCGTCAAAGACCTCGCGCAGCAGCTCCTGAGCACGTGGCAGGTTCTCGGGTGTCACGCGTTCCACGCCCTCCTGGGGCAGACGGGCGTGCAGGTGTTCCAGCACGTCGTGGACAAAGTTGCCCTTCTCCATATTGCCAAAGCCGGCGTCGATCGACTGGGGTTTCACGCGGTACGAGACGAACCAGCATAGCGGGCAGGTCGAATAGGCCTCGATCTGCGAGGCAGACGTCAGGCGCGGCACCAGCGGCGCATCCTCGCCCTCGCCATCGCGACGGCGCAGGACCAGATACGGAATGGCTTCATCGCTCAGATGCTGAGGAGCTTCGCAGGTCACGCGCTCGCGCCTAAGACCTTCGCCTGCCGCGGGATCAAAATCGGCGACGATACCGCCCTCGCCCACGCACGCAACCTTGACGGCGCCAGCGGCCTCGGCATGCGCCCGCAGCTCGGTCCATACGGCTGCCGGGTAGCACTCGCGTGCCTGGCGATCGTGCGTCACGCGGGCGAGCGCGACCGGACCGCTCGCCGCCTGCATTGCACGGCCAAAGCGCACGCGCAGCAGGGCGGCGGGCTCCAAAGACACGCCGTCGCGGCGCAGCGCGGCCGTCAGCGTGGCCAGCGGACCCTCTTCGTGCGAAAGCGGATAGCTGTCCAGGTCGACATCGGCAAACAGCACGGCATCGTAGCTGCCGGGGCGCAGAACCGCCGCATCGGCAAGCGAAGCAAAGCGAACCTGGGCACGCGGCGCGCGGTCTACCTCGTAGGTCTCGTAATCGTATGCAGTGCTGCGCTTGTCCACCTTGGTTCGAACGCCATCGAGAACCGGTACGGTCGCGGCCTGTGACACGTCGAGCGCGCGAGCATCATTCATAAGGATGTCGATGACATGGCGCAGCAGGGCCACCTCCGCCTGGCGACGGGCTTGGCCATCCAAGCTGCCCAGCGAGCGATCGGGCAACGCCTCGGCAACGGCAAGCATGGCCTTGAGCGCCGTCACGGGCTTGTCACGCCACAGCGCCTGGAACACGTCCGAGACCACACACGGCACATTCTTAAACCAGTTTTCGTCGCTCGCCGCCTTGCGCGCGCCCCTCACCTGGCCCTGAACGCTCTGCAGCAGGCTCTTAACGCCCGCGGTAGTCTTGCTGCGCGAGAGACGCATATTCTTATCGAAGGTACGGGCATTGACGGCATCAGCGCCCGAAAGCGGACTGTAGATCCAGTCGGTAAGCTCCGGCGCGGGCCACCACTCGGTCTTTGACGCCATGCCCTCATCGGCGGCTTTCATACGCTCGATCAGGTTGGCGAGCGCCGTAAACTGCCTGCCTGCGATGGACTGGGAAAACGCCGTGAACTCAGTCGTCTCGGCTGCAATGTGACGCGCCGCCAAACGGGCAGCGAGTTCGCCGAACAGCTGGGGCGTCCGGGCGGACACCACGAGCACGCGCACGGGATCGGCAGGTGCGGAGGCGGCATCGTTGACCTTGGACTCCTCGTGCGCTTTCACCATCTTATCGATGACGTCCGCATAGACATGAGCACGGGCATGGGGGCCGGCGACCTCAATAAAGGCAGGCTGAGCGGCGGTCCCGCAAGCGGCATCAGACGCGCCGACACCCTCCCCTAGCGGCGCGATCTCAAACAACACATCGCGGGCATCAAATGCCGCGGCAAGCTCCTCGCGCATCGCCGCCTGCTCGCGGGCAAGCAGCACGACGACCTCTCCCCCATTGTTCGCCACGGCAGACAGCAGCTCGAGCAGGCCGTGCGTAAACGACGTGACACCGCGCACGCATACGGCGCGGGTGCACGCCGGCAGGTTATCGGCCAGGGTACCGGCCATAATGTCAGCTGCCTCGCAGGGCTCGACCATATCTCGACGGTCCAAACCGCCCGCGTAGGCGCGCAAAAGCTCGAACACACGAGCCTCGGCGTCGCTCTTGGGATCGGGCTGAGCGGCGGCATCACGGCAGCGTTCGTCGCCCGCCCCCGCCACACCCGGCAGCACGTCGCGGGCCATGCGCGCGAGCATGCGCACTGTGCCCTGGCTGCGCGAAAGCGGTTGCAGGTCGGAATCATCGAGACGCGTGACCATGTCCGAAAACAGCATCTGGCGTTGCAGGTTGTCGACGAAACCGCGTCCGTCGCCCAAAAGCTCCCAAAGCGAGCGAAGCCACGACGAAGGCGTCTTGTAGTCGATACCCAGCGAAACGCCGGCTCCCGCCGCATCATGACGGCACAGGTCGAGCTCGGCAAACGTTGGTGCCAGCAGCACGGCGCGCCCGTGGCGGGCGATAAGGTCGGCAAGCAGCGCCGACTCGGCATCGCTCAAATCCGTGCCGGCATTGGTGGTATAGATTCGAACAGGCATGGTCCTCCGCTCAAACTGTTCGCAATAATCAATGCATCCATCCTACCCGCCCAAGCGGACACATTGCCACCGCAGCTCCATCTTTTGGTACAAAGCAACCTGACCCCAACGCACCAGCCGATTGCGGGCATATAAAAACCGCCCCCGGAGGAGCGGTTTTGTACAATTCGTTTTTGGCGCAGCCTATTCGCCATCCTCCAGTTTAATGAGGATCTTGCGGTAGCCACCGTACTCGCCGTTGAGCGCCTTTGAAACACGGCTCACCGTGGTGGACGAAGCGCCGGTACGGGCCTGAACCTCGACATAGGGCTCGCCCTCGTCCAGGTAACGCGCAACCTGCAGGCGCTGAGAAAGATCGCAAATCTCGCGCGGTGTGCAGATATCGGTTAAAAACGCCTGGATATCGTTCTCGTCGTCCAAAAGACTAAATGCGTGGACCAGCTGCTTGACATCAGGCCTATCAAACATGTTCTCGATATTCATCGATCACCGCCAAACCCGCCAAAAGGCATCGAAGTTGATACTGACATCGGGCATCGTTCGCCCGTTCTATGCAATAAAACTAATGCATGGGGCATTTGCCCGTAGCAGTGTAGCACACCACTAAACTAAAGCGGCAAGACTCTCTGTCAGCGGCACGTTTTTCAAGACGAACGCCGCTTAGAAACCGAATGCGCACGTAAGCTCCACGAATATTTGAGACAATGGGCGCCCAAACACCGCGGCGCGCCCGCGCAACCATCCAAGTCGCCGCCGCAAGCCGCTTCACGCGACGTCAGCAACCCCGGCGCAAGAAAGGATTCACGCCATGCGCTTTATGCTTAACTGGCTCTTCACCTCGATCGCCATCGCGATCGCCACGTTCCTCGTCCCCGGTATCCAACCCTTCGGCTTTGCCGAGGCCTGGGTCTGCTTTGCCTTTGTGGGACTGTTCCTCAACATCGTCGATTCGTTCGTCAAACCGTTCCTCACGGTCATCTCGCTGCCGCTCACGATCATTACGCTCGGCATTTTCCAGCTCGTGCTCAACAGCTTTATGCTGGAGCTCGCCAGCTACCTGTCGGTCAACCTGTTGGGCGTCGGCATCTCCATCGCCGGCTTTGGCTCGGCCTTTATGGGCAGCATCCTAGTGTCCATCATGCGCAGCATCCTCGATAGTATTGCCGAAGAGTAGAACGCCCCCGACGCACAAACGCATCGGACCAAATCAAAGGCCGCCCATCGCAAAATGGGCGGCCTTGTCATTTGCCAAGCCTCAGAGGGCAGGAAAATCTACCATTTCTGCCCCGTCCCCAATAGCAGGTGGGGCTAGATGACGTAGTCGTAGCCCTCGTTGGGGGCAACGAGCGTATCGAGTGTCACGCCGTCGAGGTAGTCGTTGATGAGCTTGTCCAGGTTCTTCCAAACATCGAGTGTGGGACACTCATCAGATCGCGAGCAACCTTTGCAGTCGCCGTCCAGGCATGCGACCGGTGCTAGGCTACCCTCGGTCAGGCGCAGGATCTCGCCCACCGTGTACTGCTCGGGCGGGCGCGTGAGCACGTAGCCGCCGCCCTTGCCGCGCATGCCCGAGAGCATATTGGCGCGGACGAGCGTGGCCAAAATGTTCTCCAGATACTTCTCCGAAATCCCCTGACGCGCGGCGATCTCTTTGAGGGGAATACGGCCTGCCGCCTGATGCTCGGCCAAGTCGACCATAACGCGCAGGGCATATCTGCCCTTTGTGGAAACCAACATATATATTGCTGCCTTTCGGTCTTTTAATTCGTAGAAATTCTAGCCGAAATATTGGTTTTGAAAATACCTATTCCCGTCAAGATGGTTAATCGACTCGTAATAATCTTCTATTTCCTATTGCATTACTAGGCTTTAGTGCCTACTATGCTTGCCAACAGCAAAACGAACAACCCATAAGGTTTGTGGGTTTCGCTGCTACACGCACCGTAAAACCACACGGTATCCAGTCATTTGAACACTTTGGAGGTTCACCATGAGCAATGTTTACACGTCCATCGATCAGCTTATCGGCCACACCCCGCTTCTGGAGCTCACCCACTTCGAGGCCGACGAGGACCTCAAGGCCCGTGTGCTCGTCAAACTGGAATACTTCAACCCCGCCGGGTCCGTCAAAGACCGCGTCGCCAAGAACATGATTGACGAGGCCGAGAAGGCCGGCAAGCTCGTGCGCGGTGGCGACTACACCATCATCGAGCCCACGAGCGGCAACACCGGCGTCGGCATCGCCTCGGTGGCGGCGGCCCGCGGCTACAAGGTGATCATCACTATGCCCGAGACCATGTCCGTCGAGCGCCGCAAGCTCATGCAGGCATACGGCGCACAGCTCGTGCTCACCGACGGCTCCAAGGGCATGAAGGGCGCTATCGCCAAGGCGGAGGAGCTGCAGAAGGAAACTCCCAACAGCATCATCGCCGGCCAGTTTGTGAACCCCGCGAACCCGGCCATTCACAAGGCCACGACCGGCCCCGAGATCTGGGACGACACCGACGGCAAGGTCGACATCTTCGTCGCCGGCGTCGGCACCGGCGGCACCGTGACCGGCGTGGGCGAGTTCCTCAAGGAGCAAAACCCCGAGATTCAGGTCGTCGCCGTCGAGCCCGCCACCTCCCCGGTGCTCTCCAAGGGCCAGGCCGGCCCGCATAAGATCCAGGGTATCGGTGCCGGCTTTGTGCCCGACGTCCTCGACACCCAGGTCTACGACGAGATCATCCCCGTCGAGAACGACGACGCCTTTGCCACCGGCCGCGCCGTGGGCCACAAGGAGGGCGTGCTCGTGGGCATTTCGTCCGGCGCCGCCGTGTGGGCCGCACTGCAGCTGGCCAAGCGCCCCGAGAACGAGGGCAAGACCATCGTGGCGCTGCTCGCCGACACCGGCGAGCGCTACCTGTCCACGGCACTCTTCCAGGACTAGAGCTCTCGTTCTTAGAACGAGTCCAAGGCACGCCGGTCTCCCCTCTCTTCTGGCAGCCTGAGCTCATCCCAACAGGGTGTCCCACAGGACGCCCGAACTTGCTACAATGTCTGCGGCGCGGAACCAGCCTCCCGCGCCGCTTTTCTTTTTTGGCCACATGCCACCAAGGAGAACCTCCCCATGCACAACAAGCGCGTGCTCGTCGCCATGAGCGGCGGCGTCGATTCCAGCGTGACCGCGTATCTGCTCAAAAGTCAGGGTTACGAATGTGTCGGTGCCACCATGCGCCTCACCTGCCCCGCGCCCGATCCCGCCACGGGCATGAGTAAGGTCGACCACGACATCGCCGATGCAAAGGCCGTCGCCGAGCGCCTGGGGATACCCCATCACGTGCTCGACTTGCAGCAAACCTTCGACCGCAACGTTGTCGAGCGTTTTATGAACGCCTACCAGGAGGGGCTGACGCCCAATCCGTGTATCATCTGCAACCGCCATATTAAGTTTGGCGCGTTGCTCGATGCGGCACTCGATATGGGCTGCGACTACATCGCCACAGGCCACTATGCCAAAACGAGCCAGGCGCCCGACGGCACCTGGCAGCTGCATCGCGGCGAGGACCCCAAAAAGGACCAGAGTTACTTTTTGTATTCGCTCACGCAGGAGCGCCTGGCGCACACGATCTTTCCGCTAGCAGGCCTAGACAAAGAGCGCGACGTGCGCCGCATAGCCGCCGAGCAGGGCTTTACCAACGCCCAGAAGGCCGAAAGCGAGGACATCTGCTTTATTCCAGACGGTGACTACGCGGGCTATATCGAGCGCCGTTGCGGACATCCCGCTGCACCGGGCGACATTGTGTGGCGCGACGGCAGCGTGGTCGGGCGCCACAACGGCGCGCTGCGCTACACCATCGGCCAGCGCAAGGGCCTGGGCGTCGCGATGGCGCATCCCGTGTACGTAACGGGTGTCGACGCCGTCAACAACACTGTGCATCTGGGCGAGGCAGAGGATCTGACGGCCACGGCGCTCACGGCCAACGACTGGATTTGGAGCGCCCCTGCCGACCACATGGAGGTAGAGCTCACGTCCGGCGGCATTCGCGTGGGCGCCAAGTACCGCTACCGACAGAAAGACCAGGCAGCGACCCTTACGCGCGGCGAAGACGGGCAAATGTTGCTGACCTTTGACGAGCCGCAGCGAGCCATCGCCCCCGGCCAGGCCGTCGTCGTCTACCGCGGCGACGTCGTCCTGGGCGGCGGCACGGTAACTGCCGCTATCAACTAGCAGAACCCCGCCACCATCCCCCGGCCGGCATCGCTGCAACAACCGGGGCGGCAGGTTCGATTGGTGTTGTTGGCGCGCTTAGCGCTGCACGTAGGTGCGGACCAGCTCGTAGGTATTGCGCACACCCTCGATGTGGCTGCGCTCGTAGTTGTGGCTCGCGTACACGCCGGGGCCGATCAGACCATGGCGAATGTCGTAACCGGCCGAAAGCGTGGCCTCGACGTCGGAACCGTAATGCGGGTACACGTCGATGGCGTAATCGAGCTCCAGCTCGCGCGCGATATTAGACAGCGTGGTCACCAGGTCGTAGTTGTACGGACCGCCCGAATCCTTGGCGCAGATCGAAACCATGCGCTCGGTGCAGCCTAGGTCGTCGCCCACGCAGCCCATGTCAACGCTGATCATCTCGCGCGTGTCGGCCGGCACAAAGGCACCGCCGTGGCCGACCTCCTCGTACACGGTAAAGAGCAGCGATACCTTGCGCGAAAGCGTCACCTCGCCGCCGGCAACGGCGCGGGCCAAACCCAGCAGAATCGACGCGGACAGCTTGTCGTCAAGGAAGCGACTCTTGATGTAGCCGCTCTCCGTCACCGTGGTGCGCGGATCCATAGCGATGATATCGCCAGTCTGAATACCCAGCTCTAGCACGTCGTCCTTGCTGTCGACATTCTCATCGAGCAGGATTTCCATGTTCTTCTCGATGGTCTTGACCGGCTCGTCGGCCACGTGCGCCGAAGGCTCGGTATTGAGGACCACACCCGTGTACACATTGCCGTCACGCGTGTAGACGGTGCAGTTCTCGCCATCGGCCGTAGACCACTGATGCCCGCCGAGCGTCGTGGGCCGCAGGCGACCATTGTCCTTAATGGAACGCACCATAGCGCCCAGGGTATCGACATGGCTCGCCAACACCAGCGGCTCACCCTCACCGCCAAGCTCAACAAGCACGTTACCCTTATTAGAACGCTCAGGCCCAAACCCCATATCGCGCAGAGTCTCCATCAGATAATCAGTAGCCGCACGAGTAAACCCCGTAGGCGAGGCAATAGAAGTCAGCGTCTTAAGCTGGTCAGTAATATAGGAGAGCGCCTCCTCTAGAGAAGCATCAACATTAGAAGCCATATGCATCCTTCCAAGTAAAACTAAGACCGAGTCCCGATTTTAACCGTTCTGCACGCGCAATGCCCCAGGAGCCGAACCGCCTCCAGACGTCCCCGCACTGGTTTTCTGCACGCGCACGGTTTACAATCCCAATCTTGCATAAATCCTATCGGTATCTGCATAGAAATGAGGCATCTATTTGCTTCGTCTCAGGGTACCCCACCTTGGACCGTGCAAAAAACGGAGTATTCAGCACCGTGGGCCCCAACGGCCCATCACAAACGACATAACGACGCGGTTGCAGCAGTGTTGTAGGCCGGCGCAAACCAAAAACGCGGCGACAGCCATCTCCGCCCATCGATAGCCCGCCCACAAGGGCTGTCGATGGGCGCCTGCGGGCCACTCGGCCCATTCACAACGTTATGCATTTTTCAGAGCTTGCTGAATACTCCCAAAAATGCACGCTGGAAAGTGCACCACCTATCCGCAGCGGGCAGCATGCCTTGGTTTTGCCCGTCTCGGGGCATCGGCGCAGCACAAAAAGCCCCGTCGTGCGTAGCACGGCGGGGCCAGCGGCAAGTCAAAAGACCATACGCCTACGGACGAAAGACCACCAAACTGGACTAGGCAGCCGGGCAGATCTTCTTGAAGAGCTCGATGACGTCGTCGAGCGTCGCCTCGCGCGGGTTACCCGGGAAGCAGGCATCGGCCATGGCGTCCTTGGCCAGGACCTCGATCTCGTCAGCCTTCATGGCCTCGCAGACGTGCGGGATGTTGACGTCGGCGGAAAGCTGCTTGACGGCGGCGATGGCGGCGTCGGCAGCCTCGTCGGTGCTCATGCCCGTGGTGTCAACGCCCATGGCGACGGCGACCTTGGCCAGGCGCTCGGTGCAAACCGGCTTGTTGAACTCCATGGCGATCGGCAGCAGCATGGCGCAGGCGACGCCGTGCGGGGTGTCGTAGTGAGCGGACAGGGTGTGAGCCATGGCGTGGTCGATGCCCAGGCCGACATTGGAGAAGCCCATGCCGGCGACATACTGGCCAAGAGCCATGCCCTCGCGGCCGGAGCCGGGCTGGCCGGACTTGGCCTCGGCGACAGAGTCGCGCAGGTTCTCGCTGATCAGCTTAATGGCCTCAAAGTGGAACATGTCGGAGAGCTCCCAAGCGCCCTTGGTGGTGTAGCCCTCGATGGCGTGGGTCAGAGCGTCCATGCCGGTGGAGGCGGTAAGGCCGGCGGGCATGGAAGCCATCATGTCGGGGTCGACGACGGCGACCTCGGGGGCGTCGTTGGTGTCAACGCACACGAACTTGCGGACCTTCTCGGGATCGGTAATGACGTAGTTGATGGTCACCTCGGCAGCGGTACCGGCGGTCGTCGGCACGGCGATGGTGAACACGGCGTGGTTCTTAGTCGGAGCAACGCCCTCGAGGCTGCGGACATCGGCGAATTCGGGGTTGTTGATGATGATGCCGATGGCCTTAGCGGTGTCCATGGAGGAGCCGCCACCGATAGTCACGATAGCGTCAGCCTCGGCGGCCTTGAAGGCCTCGACGCCGTCCTTGACGTTCTGGATGGTGGGGTTGGGCTTGATCTCGGAGTAGAGGCTCCAAGCGATGCCGGCGGCGTCGAGCTCGTCGGTCACCTTAGCGGTAACGCCAAACTTGACCAGATCGGGGTCGGAGCAGACGAAGATCTTCTTGTAGCCGCGACGCTGGAGCTCGCCGGGGATCTCCTTGATGGCGCCGGAACCATGATAAGAAATGGTGTTGAGAACGAAACGATTAGCCATTGATAGCCTCCCATCGTGTGCGGGGCACCCATTACGCCCCACGCTATGAGTCCCATCCTAACGCTTTTGAAACAAAAAACACGCGAGAACATCAAAAGTGTTAAAGCGTTTCAACATAATAACGGAGCCCTAGTCCTTCCCTCCCAACAGCAGCGAAGGCTAGATTATAGGAGCAATCGCCCAAAGAATACGACCCGCTCAGTCTATAAATTGTTTCTGTTTAGCAATATATGTTTGACAATACGTTTATAAAAGGATACTTTATAGTAAATAACATGCATGCAGCAAATAGCGTCATTCATTTTGTTAGAAATTGCCCATGTTGTTATTGCAGCTGCTTGCACTGCAACGTACAGCGTAATTCTCCGCACGAAGCAGAAGTCGGTTCCAATTCGATCGAGGCGATGACACGTGTTGGCTACTGGTCCTAAATCGAGCAAGACGGCTACAAACGAATATCGAATCTCAATTGAAGGTAACCCTTATCCGCATGCTCTAGCTCTCATCAACCCAGCTGGAGACAACCTCGATATCAAAAGACATGGGTTCACGGGTCCACTAGGACAGCTATTGAGTCTTAAATATACCGTTTATGACGATGCAAATGAAAAACTCTTTACTGTCGTCGACGGTGGTTTTAGTAACATGCCCAGGGTTGCGCTCATCATCGAACACAAGGAAGTTGCGGTGTTCGATTATGGCCTAAACAGACTTGAGATGAAGTGCGTAACGAACATACCGAATTACACAATAAAAGGTAACTTCCTATCTGGAGATTACGATATATTCAGTCAACGGGAAGTGAAGCTATCTTCAGTTATCGTCCTTCAATGTGATAAACAATCGTGCTTTAGCATACAGGTTTTGGATAAAGCCGAATTAGCCGCCGCAATTGGAATACCCACAGCCATTGCCCTTCTGAGGGCTCGGATTGAAGAGCATCTCGAATAAATCGCAAAAAGCAGTTCGTAACAACATTCAGGAGCTAGATAGTTTTTCTGGCTCCTGAATGTTGTTACGAACATGCACCTTAGCGCTTAAGACTCGTGGTCTGCCAGTCAGCTATGATGCGGGCCCATTTCCTGTGCAAGTCGCGCTCACGGTCGATAAACATGATGGCAAACGCCACGAACAGCAGCACGCTCGCCACCGCAATGGCGTGCAGGCCCATGCGCTCAATACACCAGTTGCCCAACACGGCGCCAAACACAAAGGTAAAGATCACGCCAAAGTACAGCAGGCCGTTTTCCAAAAAGCCGCGCTTGTGGGTGATGATGTAATCGTCCACGTTTTGCAGCGCGTTGCGCAAGTTGCCGATGCACATGGTCGTGGCGATGCCGTGACCGTGGATCTTGCGGAAGCTCTCGACTTGCATACCGCAGGCAAACGAAGTGAGGCAGTTGGCGAGCAGGTTGAAATCGCCACCGGGAATAAAGCTCACGCCCAGCAAGATGACGGCTTCAAAAAACACCGTCACCTGGCGCCAGTGAATCACACTGCCAAACCGCTCGTGAACCAGGTCGGCAAGCATAATGCCCACGGCAAACGACACCACGGGGAAGAAATAGCGTCCCGCGAGCGCCCAGTTGCCTTCCGAAATGCTCACGCCCACGAGCAGGATGTTGCCCGTCTGAGCGTTTGCGAAAACATGGTCGCGCCCAATGTACGAATAAACGTCCATAAAGCCACCGGCGAGCGCCAAGATGATGCCCAGCTCAATAGACTCCGATATCTGCTTGGCACGCTGCATCGTCGTGCATCCTCCTTGTTGACGACTCTCTCGTGCGTTGGCGGAAACATAGCCGCCGTTCATACTGTAACCCATTGACAACATGGCGTGCGCGCGAGACGAGTTCCCTAACGCGCGGATACACAGTCTGGAAACAAACGGCGGGCGCGGCGCCGACACCCGCATCGACGCGCCGATCCGCCAGCTCATGTACTCCACCAGTCTTTTCAGCCCCGCCCCAAAAAGACTGGTTACAATTACGTGCAGCATACAAACACCGGGAGGGATCGTGGCAAAAAAGCCTCAGCACGCTCAGAACAACCAGCGCAGTCAGCAGGGCAAACAGGGCCAGCAGCAAAAGCGCGGCGGTAAGGCGCAGGGTGGGCACACCACTCATGCCCCGGCTGCGCCCGCCCGCCCCTGGCGACCGGGCCGCGACAAGTTCCTCCCCGTCAGCCGCGCCGACATGGATGCACGTGGCTGGGACCAGTGCGACTTTGTCTACATCTGCGGCGATGCCTACGTGGACCATCCGAGCTTTGGCATGGCCATCATCAGCCGCGTGCTCGATGCGCATGGCTACAAGGTGGGTATCATCTGCCAGCCCGACTGGACCGACCCCGCCAGCATCACGGTGCTCGGCGAGCCTCGCCTGGGCTTTCTCGTCAGCGCCGGCAACATGGACTCCATGGTCAACCACTATTCGGTGACCAAGCACCGCCGCCACTCCGACGCCTACACCCCCGGCGGCAAGGAGGGGCGCCGTCCCAACCGAGCCGTCACGGTCTATGGCAACCTCATCCGCCAGACGTTCAAGGACGCTCCCATCATCATCGGCGGCATCGAGGCAAGCCTGCGCCGCCTGGCCCACTACGACTACTGGCAGGACAAGCTCAAGCGCTCGGTACTGCTCGACTCGGGCGCCGACATCCTCATCTACGGCATGGGCGAGCATGCGATCGTCGAGATCGCCGACGCGCTCGATGCCGGACTGCCTGTCGATCAGATCACCTACATCAACGGTACCGTCTACCGCACGGGTTCGCTCGACGAGGTCTACGACTACGACCTACTGCCCAGCTGGGACGACCTTGCCGCCGACAAGCTCAACTACGCGCGCAGTTTTAATGTGCAGCAGCAGAACATGGACCCCATCACCGGGCATCGTCTGGTAGAGCCCTACCCCAACAGCGTCTATGTGGTGCAGAACCCGCCGTCGGCAACACTCACCACAGACGAGATGGACGAGGTTGCCGAACTCCCCTACGCACGCGATTGGCATCCCGACTACGACGCGGCAGGCGGCGTACCGGCCTTTGCCGAGATCAAGTTTTCCATTAGCTCCAACCGCGGCTGTTTTGGCGAGTGCTCGTTTTGCGCCCTCACCTTCCACCAGGGCCGCGTGTTGCAGATGCGCAGCCACGACTCGATCATGCGCGAGGCCGAGCTGCTCACGCGCGATCCCGAGTTTAAGGGCTACATCAACGACGTGGGCGGACCGACGGCCAACTTTAGCCGCCCTGCCTGCGACAAGCAGCTCAAGCACGGCGTGTGCAAGAACAAGCGCTGCCTATGGCCGAGCGTGTGCAAGAACATGGTGGTCGACGAGAGCGGCTACACGCAGCTGCTTCGCGACCTGCGCCAGCTGCCGGGCGTCAAGAAGGTCTTCGTCCGCAGCGGCATCCGCTTTGACTACACCATGGCCGATGCCTCGGACGAGTTTTTACGCGAGCTGCTGGAACACCATGTCTCGGGCCAGCTACGCGTAGCGCCCGAGCACGTGAGCGACGCGGTGCTGTCCGTGATGGGCAAGCCGAGCCGCGCCGTCTACGACGCGTTCTGCCGTAAATTTGAACGCCTGAACCGCGAATACGGACTCAAGCAGTACGTGGTGCCATACCTAATCTCGAGCCACCCCGGCTCGACCATGAAGGAAGCTGTGGACCTTGCCGAGGCCGTGCGCGACATGGGCTACATGCCCGAGCAGGTGCAGGACTTCTACCCCACCCCGTCCACCATGTCGACCTGCATGTACTACACCGGCGTGGACCCACGCACCATGCAGCCGATCTACGTGGCACGCGACCCGCACGAGAAGGCCATGCAACGCGCGCTCATCCAGTATCGCAAGCCCGAGAACTACAAGCTGGTACGCGAGGCGCTGGAAAAGGCTGGCCGCCGCGATCTGATCGGCTACACCAAGCATTGCCTGATTCGCCCCGTGCCGCCGCGCCCGGGCGAGACGTCTGCTGGCGGTGGGCATGGCACCGGCAAGAAGGGCGGCAAGGCCCACGGTGGTGCTGGCAGCAAGGGGCCCAAGGGCAGCAAGGGGCACGGCAGCATGTCGCGCGCGCAAAACACTGCCGGGCGCAACCGTGCAGCTCAGGGGCGTCAGGGTGCCAACGGAGGCGGACGCCGCAACTAGGGCAGCGGTGCTGTCGCTATGCCCGTCTCGCATGCGTGGCGCAGTGAGCGCATCGTCTCCACGAGGATTATGCCAGCTATGGTGACCGTGATTATCACGTCGAGCGGCGTGTTCACAAACCACAGCAGGCCCATGAGATACGACCCGGCGTTAAAGGCAAAGTGCAGCAGAATCGTGTAGCGGAGCTTTCCGGTCGTCACGAGCACCCAGCCAAAGATGAGGCCGGCGGCACCTGCATAACAGCCCTGCACCCAGTTCATGTGCATAAAACCGAAGATTGCCGCCTGCAGCACGATTGCCGCGGCAACACCCCAGGTACTCGGGGCCGCCCAGGGCACTATGGCGCTGTCTTGCGCGTTCGCGCGGCGTCGGCGCTTCCAGAGCGGACGGCACTGTGGATTAAACGCACGCAGTGAGAACTCAAAAATGATACCGCGCACCAGGAGCTCCTCGCAAAACGGAGCGCCGAGCACCGTGGTCAGGACGGCAAGAAGGTTGGTATCGCCCAAGCCTGTTTCCTCGACGAGCTCGCTATAGTCCGCCGCAACCTCGGGCAGCAGCGACAGCACGCCGTCGCATAGGTAGCTAATGACCACCTGCATGGATAGGCCGATCACGACAACGCATGCGATGCGCTTCCATGCAGCATTTGCTCCCCCGCCGAGCGGGCGTTCACCTTGCCGGCGCGCCATGAAGGAGCGGGGCCACAGATAACGCCACCACAGCAGCGCCATCAAAAACGACGCCGTCTGAGCGGCGGCCTGAAACCATTGAATATCGAGATTGTCGATCGGGAAACCCGTCAGTGCCGACACGATGTCCAGCGCGGAGAACAAAACAATGCTCAGGGCAATATCGGCAGCGACGACACCAAAACAGGCAAGCGCCCAAACCAGCGCATTGAGCATGCCAACCTCCTCAAAACCCGGCACTTGGGGACAGTCATTGTTGATGAGAATCGGGCGCAGCGCCAAAAGCCCCGTTGGGCGAAATGTCGAACGGGAAGGTGCCGCAGCGATTGAACGCGGCGATAAACATGCGGATGGCGTTGGACGGCGTGGTGCCCACGAGCTGGGTTGCCGCCGCGAAGGCCGCCTTTTCCTCGGGCAAGACCTTCGCGACAACCGGGGTCATGTGTTCTGCCATGGCGCTTCCTTTTTGAAACGGCGGTGGTGCGGATAGATGCGGGCCACGCGGCTGGGCGACGGGCTGTGAAGGCAACCCGATTGGCCCGCATCCGGAGTTTGTTTCTACGGCGTTGGTATTACTTGGTATTTCTAAGTATTACCCCACAGATAGAATACCATACCCGACCCCATGGGGACGGAGGAAAACGGATCATTTTGTTGCTGAGTAAGTATTTAGAGCGTGATGATGCCCGAGATATTGAGGGCCTGAGCGTCGACGACATCGTGTGTGGCAAGCAACAGCATGCGGCCGTCGAGCGCCGGCAGAAGACCTCATGCCCTGTGCCGAGGTCGGATAGCCCATCCCCCACATCAGCCCTTTGCACCAAACGACAATGCCCCGCCCACGCAATCACGTGGACGGGGCACTGCTCCAGGTATGCGGTCAGCGGCTCTTTTGTGCCAGAGACCTTCTGTCTTTAGCGAAGCTCGGGCCAGAAGTCCTTGTTGGCCTCGATCATGTCGTCGAGAACCTCCTTGGCGACCTTCATCGACGGCACGGTCTTGTTGAGCGTAAAGGCCTTGAGTGCCTTCTCGTACGAACCCTCGATCGTAGCCTCGACCACGAGCTTCTCGGAGTTCAGCTGCTGCATCATGAGGCCCTGCTGGAACAGAGGAATATTGTCGCGGCTGATGACCTCGGGGCCGTTCTTGCCAATGTAGGCAGGCAGCTCGACCATAGCGTCGTAGGGCATGTTGGGGATAGCGCCCTTGTTCTCGCAAATGACCAGGAAGCGCTGCTTGGTGTCGTTCTTCAGAGCGATAGCCAGATCGGCAATCCAGTCGCCGTGGCTGCCCGCGTAGAACGTGCTCTCGTCGATCTCGCCCGTCTTCTCGTAATGGTCGATGCCGTCGAAGAGGTTCTTCTCGCGCGTCTCCTCGACCTCGTTAGCACGGGTGCGCTCGGGGTTGGAATGCTCGACGAACTCCTTCTGCTGCAGGTAGTAGTTCAGATACGTGTTGGGCAGGTACTCCGGGAAGCACTCCATGATCTCGTACTCGCCCTTCCAGACGTAGTACCAGCTGCCCTTGGTGTGGCGATTCTGTTCGGGGTGCTCGTCAGTGGCCTCCTCGGGCTTCTTTGCCATGAGCGAGCCCATGCCCTTGAGGTAGGAGTCGGGCAGCAGGATCTGGTGCTCCTTGATGTACTCGCGCAGCTGCGGGAGCACCTCCTCGCCCTTGTGGCGGATCGAGGTGAACCAACCAAAGTGGTTGAGGCCAAAGTAATCGTACTCGACATCCTTCTTGTCGATATCGAGCGCGGCGCAAACCACGTCGATGATCGCGATCGGCATGTCGCAGATGTTGATGATGCGAGCGTTGGGACGCAGCACACGGCAGCCCTCGGAGACGATGGCAGCAGGGTTGGAGTAGTTGAGAATCCAGTAGTCCTTCTTGGCGTACTTCTCGACGTCATCGATCAGCTCGACCATGGGGAAGATGGTGCGCATGCCGTAGGCAAGGCCGCCGCAACCGCAGGTCTCCTGACCAACGCAGCCGTGACGCAGCGGAATCTTCTCGTCCTGCTCGCGCATGGCGTAGCCGCCCACGCGCATCTGGGCAAACACGAAGCTCGCGTCGGTAAAAGCCGTCTTTTTGTCGGTGGTCACCGTGAGCTTGATGTCCAGGCCAAGGTCCTCGTGCAAAATCCAGTCCACGAGCACGCCGATCTTGCGCTGGCGCTCCTCGTTGATGTCGTACAGGCGAATCTCGTCAACGTCGAGCTCGTCCTTGCGCAGAGCGATGGACTTGACGATGCCGGGGGTAAAGGTGGATCCGCCACCACACAGAGTAATGATCATTGTTTACTGCTCCTTCTCAATTGCGTTTTCGACCTTGTCACGCATCTCGGCGACTTTCATGCCAAAGATGATCTGAATGTTGTTGCCGTTGCGGTTGATGCCGCTGTTGGGCACGTGGTTGATGAGGTCCTCATCGATGAGGTCCGGGTTCTTAACGTTCACGCGGAGACGCGTAAAGCAGTTCTCGAGCTCCTCGATGTTGTCCTTGCCGCCAAGACCTGCGACCAGGTCGGCAATGCCCGCATCGACGCCCTCTGCGGGAGCCGCGGCAACAGCGCCCTGCTTCACCGCGACAGACGCGGCGGCCTCGCCCTCGGCAACGGACTCGGCGAGCTCGGACTCCTCCTCGCGACCAGGCGTGTGGAGGTTGAGCTTCTTAATAAGGAAGGTGAAGAGGAAGAAGTACAGAGCGGCGTTGAGAACTCCAAGCACCAGCATAACCGGCCAGTTGGTCTTATCGACACCAAGAACCAGGTTGGAAACCACGATGTTGATGATGCCGCCTGCAGTCGAAGCGGGCACGGAAAGGACCTTGAGCAGGACCAGGAAGATGCCGGAAAGAACCGAGTGAACGACAAAGAGCACAGGGGCAGCAAAGACAAAGAGGAAGTCCATGGGCTCGGTCACGCAGGAAAGCACGGCGGTGATGATCAGCGGGATGATGACAGCCTTGGTCTTGTCCTTGTTCTGCTTGTAAGCGGTGAAGATAAAGGCGAGACCGATACCGATGTAGGGCCACAGGTTGTTGAAGGTATAGCTGTTGAAATACGTGCTATCGGAGAAGGGCTGGCCCGTCATTGCCATCTCGGCGACACGGATGGGATAGGCGCCGGCGATAACCTGACCACCCAGCGTAAGGGTGCCGCCCACATCGGAGAACTGGAACGGGGTGTAGATGAGGTGGTGCAGACCGGTGGGAACGAGCAGCTTGTTGAGCATGCCGTAAATAAAGAGGCCGATGTTGCCCGACTCCTTGATGATGCCGGCAACGGAGCAGATGGCACCCTGAACCGGAGGCCAAACGATGCAGAAGCCAGCGCCCATGATCCAGGAGATGATGATCATGATCAGGAACGGGAAGCGAACGCCCGAGAACATCGAAAGAGCAATGGGGAACTGCTTGTTCGAGTACTTGTTGAACACGGCACCGGTGATGCAACCAAGAATGATGCCGCCAAACACGCCGGTATCGAGCACCTGAATGCCCATAACGGTGCTCTGGCCGGTTCCGGTAAGGCCGAGCATGCCGCTCGCCTCGGCAAGAGAACCGGTGGCGTTGAGCACGATGTTATTGGCCTGCAGGAACAGGAAGAACGACATCAGGGCGATCAGCGAAGCGTGGCCCTTGTTCTTCTTTGCCATGGCACCGGCGATGCCCACGCAGAACAGAATCGAAAGGTTGTTGATGATAAACATCAGCGACTGATAGACAACGGCGCCCACAAGCTGAAACGGACCGGAGCCCAGCACAGGGATCACAGCGCAGATGGTCTTGTTGGTCAGAATGATGCCCACGATGAGCAGGATGCCGGCAACCGAGAGATACATCATCGGCTGAACGATCGACTTCGCGAACACCTCCAACGGCGCTTTGAAATTGAACTTCTTTTTTGCGGTCATAGCGGTACTCCCCTTCCTTTTCCGCAAATTGAGATAGGTGTGCCCTGGACAAGACCGTGAGCCTTGCCTTGTATCAATCGATGTGTGGGCACGTTATGCCTAGAGACCAGGTTCTCCAAGCAGGTTAACAATGTGATATGCGAGATAACTCTTCTCGGCATCGGTAACGACAACGTTATAGGTAGACGCTAAGTGGTCGGCAATTGACTCCGCACACGAGAACGCCCTCGGATACGCCGTTTCATCGATACGGAACAGCGCGTCGCCATTGACCTGTCCCGCCGCGGGATCGAGCGCTCGCTGCGCAAAAAACTGCAGATGGCGAACGAAACGCTCGTACGGCAACGAGGTGACGTCAAGGGTCGTGGCATAGTGCTCGGAAACAATCGCGAGCACGTCGCGAACAAGCTGGACCGAAACAATCAGACGGTCAGAGCGCTGCGGCATGGTGGCGTTGACGATATGCAAGGTGATGAAGCCCTGCTCCTCCTCGCTCATCTCGATGCCCAGATAATCCTTGATAATCTGAAGGGCACGGCCCGCAAGCGCATACTCCTTGCGATAGAACTGCTGGATCTCGAGCAGCAACGGATTCTCGCAGGGGACGCCCTTGCGCTCGCGCTCCAAAGCAAGACTGATATGGTCTGCGAGAGCGATGAGGATCTTGTCGTTGATGTCGACATTGAGCTCTCGACGAAGCATCTGAACGATGTCCTCGGAAATCACGAGGTTGACGGTGGGGATGGACTCCAAAAGATGTGCCAAGCGGTCAATCGTGCGCGAATCCTGAGAAGTTCCCTCCTGCAACGCGTAGGTCTTTTCGACTGACGCCTCGTCGATGGCATCGCCGGCATGGCGGCCAAAGCAGAGACCTCGACCGATGACGATGAGCTCGGAGCTATCGTCCGAAGTGACCATTGCGACATTGTTGTTGAAAACTCGCTTGATAACCACGGCACCCACCACAAGAATTTACTCGGAAAGCCAGACGACAGGCTCTTTAACAGCAACAGGGCCGGAAGCATGCTCACGAAGAGTCGAGTTCTCCGAGCGCTCGCACACGATAACGAAGACCGTGGGATCAAAGCCGGCGGCGCGAACCGCGTCGAAATCGACCTCGACGAGGGGCTGGCCCGCGTCGACATGGTCACCCTGGGCAACAAGCGCATGGAATCCCTTGCCCTCAAGCTTAACAGTATCGATTCCGATATGCAGCATCACCTGAGCAGAGCTGTCGTCGGACATGATGCCCAGCGCGTGCTCAGTCGGAAACAGCGCCGCGACGGTACCGGAAACAGGAGCGCACACCGTTCCCTCTTGGGGAACCACGGCAACGCCATCGCCCACCGCACGGCTGCTAAAAGCGGGATCATTGGTATTTTCCAGATGAACAAGCTCGCCGGAAACGGGAGCGAGGATTTCGAACTCGGAAGCTGCAGTCTTCTGCTCATCCGAACCGCCCATCAGGCGAGAAAAGAAACCCATGGTGGCATGTCCCTTCATAAATATAGCCCAACCAAAATCAATCGAATGCGCCCATTGAGACGCGCGCGATCAAAGACTTTGGTTAGGCCCACGTCCGAGGGGACTCGGTAACCTTCCGCATTTCTTTTTACGGGGGTTATTGTAGACAAGCCCAAAGCCGGAACAATCATTATGACCGGCGAACGGTATTTTTTCTCCGATAAACGGTATTTAGGCAGCACCTAGGGACACTCCTTGTTTGCTGCATTGAGGACAGGTAACTTTGCACCAATCATGAGTTGCGGTGAAATAGGGACTGAAAAGCCGCCCAAAAGGCCAAAACAGTCCGTATTCCACCGCAACTTCAAGACGTTGGTGCAGATTAACCTGACCTCTTTGCACCAAAAAGGGCCCCGAGCATAGTCTGCTCGGGGCCCCTTGGTTCACCTCGCTCTAGCGGGCGATGCGTGTGTTACTTGCGCTTGCCGCCGCCGTCACCGGGGCGACGGGAGCTACCGCCGCGCTTGCCGCCACGATTGTTACCATAGCTGCCACGGTTATCGCGACCGCCGGCACGACCGCCACGGGAACCGGCCTGGTTGCCGCCGCGACCACCACGGTAGCCGCCGCGACGCTCTTCGCGGGTATCGTCGTAGTTGCGCCAGTCATCGCGACGATCGCGGCTGGCACGCGGATCACGGCGATCGCGCGGCTCACCAGAACGACCGGCACCGCTGCGCCCGCCATTGCCGCGAGCACCCTCGCGACGCTCGCCACCGCGGCCACCGCGCTCTTCAAAGCGCTTGCCGCCACGGGACTCACCGCTGCGGGTGCCACGCTCACCACGACCCTCGCCGCCGCGACGCTCGTCACGGCCACCGCGCTCGCCATCGCGACCGGAACGACGACGATCGCCCGAGCCACGTTTGCCGCCACGCGAGCCACGGCCCTCGTCCTCGCGCTCGACACGGCGACGACCACCGCGGTCCTCGTCCTCGCGGCGACGGCGATGTGCCTCGCCCTGGAACTGCTTGGCACGGCGCTCGGCACGGTTACCTCGCGGGGCCTGCTCGGCAGCGCCAGCACGCTCCTCGGCAGCCACCTCGCGGGCAACGCTCTCCACGGCCTCGTCCACGCGAGCCTGAACGCCCTCGCGCACACGGGTCTTGCCGCCGCGCTTGGGACGGCTCGGACGCTCGCCGTCGCCGCGACGCTCGTCGCGACCGCGGTTGGAACGACCGGCCACATCGCCGTAGTCATCGCCGTTGCGTTTGCCGTCGCGACGTGCCTGCTCAAGCTTCTTCTTGCTCTTGGACTTGCCGCGCTTGGTCTTCTTCTTCACCTTAAAGGCCGCAGGATTGCGCTCGGGATCAACCGCGGGCGGATTGGGACCCACATGCAGGTCGCCGGCCTCGTAGATGTCGGCGGTCTTGTCCATGAGTTTCTCGATCTCGTAGAACTCATCGACATCCTGCTCGGTCACAAACGTGATGGCCCAGCCCAGCTCGCCGGCGCGGCCCGTACGGCCAATACGGTGGATGTAGTCGGTCGGCTCGGCCGGCACGTCAAAGTTCACGACGTAGCGCACATCGCTGATGTCGATGCCGCGGGCAAGCACGTCGGTTGCCACCAGCACGTCGACGGTACCGTCGCGGAAGGCCGAAAGAGCACGCTCGCGCTGGGCCTGGCTGCGATTGCCGTGAATTGCGGCGGCCTTGATGCCCTTGCGCTCCAGACGACGGCAGCAGCTGTCGGCACGGTGCTTGGTGCGCATAAAGACGATAGTGCGCTCCGGGCCTTCCTTTTTGAGGAACTCGGGCAGCAGGTTGTTCTTGGCCTCGATGGACACCGGGAACACAAACTGGTCGACGGTGTCGGCGGTTGACGTGGCGGGCGCGATCTCCACGCGGGCCGGGTCGCTCACCAGGTCGGTGATCTCGCCCACGGCCTCCTCGTCGAGGGTCGCCGAGAACAGCAGCGTCTGACGCTCGGCCGGCGTCTCGCGCACAATACGGCGAACGGCAGGCAAAAAGCCCATGTCGAGCATGCGGTCGGCCTCGTCGAGCACCAGTACCTTGACCTCGTCCAGGTGGCAGGCACCCTGCTCGATCAGGTCGACCAGACGGCCCGGCGTGGCGACCAGGATATCGCAGCCGTACTTGAGGGCAGCGGTCTGCGGCTTGTAGCTCACACCGCCCACGACGGTCACGGCGACATGGCCGGTGACGTCGGCGATTTTGCTCGCGACCTCGTCGATTTGCTGGGCAAGCTCGCGCGTGGGGGTGATGACGAGCATCACGGGGCCGCGGCCGTTGCCCTCGGGCTTTTTAGCACCGCGATGGCGGTTGCGGCCGCCGCGCTCGCGTACGGGTTTGGGAGGAGCGATGTGCTCCAGGTTGTTCATGGTCGGCAGCAAGAAGGCGGCCGTCTTGCCGGTGCCGGTCTGAGCGGCGGCAAGCAAGTCGCGGCCTTCGAGCACCACAGGAATCGAACCGGCCTGCACGGGCGTCGGCGCCGTGTAGCCCAGGTTCTCGATAGCACGGAGCATCTCGTCCGAAAGTCCCAGCTCGTCAAAGGCGGGCAGGCTCTCGGTAGCGGACTCGACGGCCTGGGCAGCATTGGCCTCATCGGCGGCATCGAAGGCAGCCTGGGTCATGGCCTCGCGGGTCTCGTCCAGAATCTCGGCGTCCGTGACGTCGGATACAGAATTACGCATATGTTGTTGTTCCTTATCTGCACGCGTTATGGGCACGGCATGCGGCCGCGCGAGCGTGCTTGGTAGTGCGCTAATACATACAAAAACAGGTGCGCACAGAGAGGACGTTGCTCAGCGCGCTGGCGATCGCTTTGGCAGCCCTATCACGCGCCGTCCAGACGCAGCGGCCCTAAGCGATGGAGCAGATTCGCCGCAGGTTAGTATACCCGTACTCCGCATGCCCCCACGTAAACCACAGATGACGGGGCGGCCGGGATGTGCGCGGGTTGATTGTCTCAATCTGTAACATCTACAGGGTAAAACCGGGTCCTGCTGTTACAGATCGAGACGTTGAGTTGCCAGCCAACGGTTTATCTCAATCTGTAACAGTAACTCGGCAAAAACCGGTCTTGCTGTTACAGATTGAGATATTTAGCAAGGATGGCCAACGACTGAACAGCCATCCTCAACCGTAGCGAAATGTCATACATTTCAACTCCAACTAGACACCCCCAGGGGGTATGGGTGTATAGTATCGGCAGGTTAACAATTCCAACACCGAACCACAGAAAGGAGAAGCCATGGCTCAAGATAAGTTCGACGTGGGCGGCATGACATGCGCCGCCTGCCAAGCGCATGTGGACCGCGCCGTGAGCAAGCTCGACGGCGTCCAAAGCGTCGCGGTCAACCTGCTCGCCGGTTCCATGATGGTCGACTACGACCCCGCGCAGGTCACCCCCGACGATATCTGCACCGCCGTCGACCGCGCGGGCTACTCGGCCTCGCCCGTCGATGCGGGCACCGGTGCCGCCGGCTCAAACGGCAGTGCGCAAGCCAGCTCCGGCGCCGCCCATATGGAGTCGCCCACCAAAAAGCTGGAGGCCGCCGCCTCCGCCATGCGCACCCGCCTCATCATCTCGATCATCTTCCTCATCCCGCTGTTCTACATAGGCATGGGGCACATGCTCGGTTGGCCACTGCCCGGCATTTTCACCGACCACACCCACAGCATGACGCTCGCGCTCACCGAGCTCGTCCTGCTCATCCCCATCGTCTATGTCAACGACACGTACTTTATCAACGGGTTTAAATCGCTCGCGCACGGCGTGCCCACCATGGACGCCCTTATTGCCGTGGGCGCCACCGCTTCCATCGCCTGGTCGCTCTACGCCATGTTCATCATGGCCGACCAATTAGCCGCGGGTCAGGTCCACGAGGCCATGATGACAGGCATGGACAATCTGTATTTTGAGAGCGCAGGCACCATCCTGTCGCTCGTCACCGTGGGCAAATACCTCGAGACGCGCAGCAAGTCCAAGACCGGCGGCGCTATCGAGGCGCTCATCGACCTGGCGCCCAAGACCGCGACCGTCGTGGCAGAGGACGGCGCCGAGACCACCATCGACGTCGATGGCATCCTTCCCGGCCAGATCCTGCGCGTGCGCCCCGGCGAGTCCATCCCCGTTGACGGCGTGGTGCTCGAAGGCAGCTCGGCCGTGGACGAGAGCGCGCTCACCGGCGAGTCCATCCCCGTGGAAAAGACCGCCGGCGACACCGTCAACGCGGCCACGGTCAACCGCACCGGCTCGTTTACCTTCCGCGCTACGCGTGTGGGTGCCGAGACATCGCTCGCCAAGATTATCCAGCTCGTCGAGGACGCCAACGCCACCAAGGCGCCCATCGCCCGCATGGCCGACAAGGTCGCCGGCGTGTTCGTGCCCGTGGTGTTCGCGATCTCGGCCGTGACCTTTGCGGTGTGGATGGCACTGACCGGCAGCATGAACGAGGCGCTCACTTCCGCCGTGGCCGTGCTGGTGATCAGTTGTCCGTGCGCGCTCGGCCTGGCCACGCCCGTCGCCATTATGGTAGGCACCGGCAAGGGCGCCGAGATGGGCATTCTGTTTAAGAGCGCCGAGGCGCTAGAGAACCTGCGCAGCGTGGGCACCGTGGTGCTCGACAAGACGGGCACGGTCACCCACGGCAAGCCGGCCGTGACCGATATCGTGGTTGCCACGCACGCCGACGGCTCGTCCGCCATGAGCGAAAAGGCGCTGCTCAAGCTGGCTGCCGCGCTGGAGCGATCAAGCGAGCACCCGCTGGCCGAGGCGATTATGGCCGAGTGCGAGTCGCGCGGAATTGTCGCGCGCATGGTCGAGGACTTTGCCGCCGTGCCCGGTCGTGGCGTTACGGCGCGCGAGGGGCAAAACGCCATTGCAGCCGGCAACGTACGCCTGATGGACGAGCTGGGCGTTACCGTGCCCACGGGTCTTGCCGAGCAATTTGCCGCCGAAGGCAAGACGCCGCTGTTCTTTGCCAAGAACGGCGAGCTTGCCGGCACCATTGCCGTGGCTGACGAGGTCAAGGAGACGAGCGCCGGGGCCATCGCCGCACTGCGCTCGCTTGGCGTCGACGTGCGCATGCTCACCGGCGACAACCGCGTGACGGCCGAGGCCATCGCCCGCCGCGTGGGGCTGAGCAGAGAGCAGGTCATCGCCGACGTCCTTCCCGCCGACAAGGAACGCCACGTGCGCGAGCTGCAGGATGTGGGCAGCAAGGTCGCCATGGTGGGCGACGGCATCAATGACTCCCCCGCCCTGGCGCGCGCCGACGTGGGCCTTGCTATCGGCACCGGCGCCGACATCGCCAAGGAAGGGGCGGATGTGGTGCTCATGCGCAGCGACCTCATGGACGTCGCACGCGCCATCGAGCTGTCGCGCGCCACGATCCGCAACATCAAGCAGGACCTGTTCTGGGCGCTGTTCTACAACGGCATCGGCATTCCGCTGGCAGCGGGCGTGTTCTTCCCGCTCACCGGATGGCAGCTCTCACCGATGTTCGGCGCCGCCGCCATGAGCCTGTCGAGCGTATGTGTCGTGTCCAATGCGCTGCGCCTGCGAACCTTTACACCATCAGTTGCGGTGAAATAAGGCGTAACATGCTTAGCTAAACCGCTATTTAGTCCGTATTCCACCGCAACTTTAGGTACTCAACGAAAAGGAGATAATCATGAACTACATCGTTAAAACGTCTGGCCTTATGTGCGGCCACTGCGACGCCACCGTCGAGACGGCGCTGCTCAACGTGGCCGGCGTAACCGACGCCGATGCCGACCACGAGACCCAGACCGTCCAGGTAGAGTGCGCCGACACCGTGACCGCGGAGCAGCTCGCCGCTGCTGTCGAGGCCGCGGGTGAGAAGTTCCACGCCCTTTCGGTGACCGCCGCATAACGACCCGCACGTACCCCCCCCCGACCAGAAACGAGGACTCGCCATGATGGCAGACCACAAATCGGTGACCCGCATGCTCAAGACGGCACGCGGTCAGATCGACGGCATCCTGCGGATGGTCGAGGAGGACCGCTACTGCGTCGATATTTCCACGCAGCTCATGGCCACACAGGCGCTCCTTGCGCGCATTAATGCCGACGTACTCAAGGCACATATCGAGGGCTGCGTGACTTCGGCAATCGAATCGGGCGACGAAGACCTCAAGGCCGCCAAGCTTGCCGAGATCGAGCGCGTCGTCGACAAGCTCTCCAAGTAATTGGGGCATTGGGGACAGACTTCTTTGCACCATCTTGGTGTATCGGGGATAGGTACGTTTGCACCACCTTGGTGCAGATTGACCTGTCCCCCTTGCTCTAAATCGGGTATAAAGGCGTGCAGCATATCGAACGAAAGGCAATTTGCATGAATGACTTTATGAAGGGCCGCAATGGTGCCGATGAACTCACCATCGTGATGGGTTTTGCCGGCATTGTCATCGCGATGATCGGATCGATAGCCCACATCCAGTGGCTCAGCTGGATTGCCATCGCCGTAATCGTGATTGGCGTGCTGCGCGGCCTGTCCAAAAACATCGATGCGCGTCGCAAGGAAAACGCTGCCTTTGTCGCCGCGACCGCGAACGTCCCCGGCTTGGGCAAGTTTGTCGCCAGCTTGGGCGGCGGCGCTGCAGCGGCCAGCACCTCGCGCGCGGCTGGAACGAGCAAGGAAGACTTTGAGCGCGCCAAGCGCACGGCCAAGAAGATGTGGAAGGGACGCAAGACCACGGCATACCTCAAGTGCCCCAACTGCGGCCAGATGCTCTCCGTCCCCAAGGGCAAAGGCAAGATCCGCGTCACCTGCCCCAAGTGCCACGCCAAGATGGAAACCCGCTCCTAGCGCCCGCACGCGGGACAAATTAATCAGGTTTGTTTGTCCCAAATCTTAAGTATTTGTTCGATAAAAAAGCCGAGGCCTCGTGTTGAGACCTCGGCTTTTTGTATGCGGCAACGGAGCTGCACCTTTGTCACATCTACGCCACACCGTCGCGGGCCAGCTCCTCAGCCAGCGCTTCGGCAGGCATGGCCATAATCGCGTCGAGCTCGGCGTCCACCTCGGGAATACGCTTCACCTTGAGCTTGCGTACCAGATCACCGCGACACATCACATGTATCGGCTCACGCAGAGCGCACAGGTCATCGAGCGGATTCTTGCGCGTCACCAGGATATCGGCGGCCTTGCCGCACTCGATTGTGCCGGTCTCGCCACCCAGCCCCAGCAGCTCGGCATTGACCTGCGTAGCCGTATGCAGCGCGAAGGCGTTGCTCACACCCACGTACTTGGCAAAATAGGCCACCTCACGCCACATGTCGTACTGCGTCACGAACGGGCAGCTTGAGTCCGTGCCCAAGCCTACCTTAACGCCGGCATCCAGCGCCGCACGAGCACTCTCGATAATGCCCGAGCACACGATGTCGCCGTTCTTCTTTTGCGTATCGGTCGAATGGGTCTTTTCCGGGTCGAGCAATACAAACGGCAGCGCCGGGCTGATCGTGCAGGTAACGCTGGGCGCACGTCCCTCGAGCTGCGTGCCCGCGGCGCCGCGGTACAGCTCCAGGATCTCGGGTGTCAACGGAGCGCCGTGCTCGATCGTATCGACGCCGGCCTCAAGCGCGGCCTTCACGCCCTCGGTGCTCTCGACATGAGCCATAACCGGCAGGCCCACCTCGTGCGCCGCCTTGCACGCCGCTGCGGCAACCTCCGCCGGCATACGCAGCACGCCCGGCTCGCCTACTTCGGTCGCGTCGAACACGCCGCCCGTCACGAACAGCTTGATGACATCGGCACCGCGCGCATACAGGTCTCGCACCTGCTCGGCTGCCTCGACGGGGCTGTTGGCCACCTGGGCGAACAAGCCCGCGCCATGGCCGCCCGGCACCGTGACGCCCGTTCCCGGCGCTACCAGGCGCGGCCCCTGATACTTGCCGGCGTCGATAGCGTCGCGCACGGCAATGTCGGCAAACAACGGGTCACCCGCGCCGCGCACCGTGGTCACGCCGCTTGCCAGCTGCTGTTGAGCGCTGCCCTTGAGAATATGGCGCACGATGGCGCGCCCCACGGGATTATCGAGCTTCTTCATCAGCGCGCCCGCATCGCCGGCCGAGACAGGCTTGCCCGAGCCGCACAGGTGCACGTGCATATTGATCAGGCCCGGCATGAGATACGCACCACCCAGGTCGATAACCTCGGCACCCGCGGGCGCCTGTGCCACAGCACTCGGCCCCATCCAGGTGATGACGCCGCGCTCAACAGTCACGGCCATATCGGGTTGTGGCTCCATATGCTCCGAACCATCCAGAATGGTCGCATTGATAAACAACGTGGAACGATCGGCAGACGCCATATCGAGCTCCTCCCTCACGATTAACATGAACATTTGTCCATTATCACCTAGTCCCGCTGGATTGCTGCAGACGCATCGGTTAACGGAAGGAAGAGGGGATGTGGGGGACGGAATACATTGCAGTCCCACCCCAGCGGCACCAGGGAAATGTCTCGATCTGTAACAGGTACAGGGTTATTGGGCCCCCTGATGTTACAGATCGAGACATTCGGTCGACGTTTCACCGGCTTGTCTCGATCTGTAACAATTACGAGCTCAAACAGCCTCTAAACGTTACAGATCGAGACAAAACCTCTCAGCGCCCATACCACTGGCATCTCCACTCCTCAGCCAATTCAACCTGCCGAGGAATACCCGCCAGCCTCATTTTCTCGACTAGCTTCCCCGGGCCTTTGAGTTCGTTAAACGTAAACCGAAGCACCTTATGCCCGAGCATTGTCAGATGAGATTCCCGCTGACGCTCTGCCACGAATGGGTCAACCGACTCCCGACCCTCGCCGCTCTGCAAGGTGTACTTCCCCTTTCCGTCGAGCTCGCCGATGACACACGTCCCGTCCTCGAGCCGCCAAAAATAGTCGACACGAAACACTTGGCTCGGATCAAGCGGGTCGCGAAACTCCACCTGCAACTCTGGCACCGGAAAACCGTATGCAATAAAGAACGCCCGAAAACGAGACTCGCCGCCGTTTTCAGACAGCCCGTCCGCATACGACGCAATCACCTGTGCCCTGCGATACCCTCGCCTGCCCTCGCAATCGGCGCGGAGGCGCTCGCACAAATCCCCACGTGATACGCCTTTCGCTCGCAGTGCAGAATCGGCAATCGCCAACCCGTAGGAGAACGGCGCACGCAGTAGGCAATCCTCCACCGTGCGCCAAAACGACGTCACCCGCACGCCATCAACATGCTCGAGTGCGCCCGCCATCTGCGGACGCAACAACCTGCACCCGCCGCTCAACGTCACCGAACAACCCGTCTTAACAAGAAAACGCGACCCAAGCAGATCATTCGGCACCTCCAGACCCCACAAAAGCGCCGCGTCATAGCCCCAAAACGCCCAATCGGGATGAAACTCCGCAAGCCCTTTGATGGCCCGCAGCGCTCGCTCCGTCGGCGTCAGCGCATCCCAATCATGTTGAAAGCAGAACAAATACGGCTCGGGTTCCGCGATATCGTCGGTTCCAACATGACGCCGCAGCCACATGAGCTCGGCATTGTCATGCGTTGCGAGCAGCGCACCTTGCTCGGTCGCCTCCGTGAGTCGCGCGAGCATCCTATTCCGCGCCAACGTGTTGCGAGTCGTATGCTTGTGCTTGAAAACGGTATTAGACACTTCCATCACCACCACATCGGACAAATGGACCATCGTCACCGTTGCCTCCGCCGACAAATGTCTTGATCTGTAACAGGAAGACCGATTTTTGGCCTGTAGATGTTACTGATTGAGACATTCCCCCAGCCAGGTGCCAAACGTCTCGATCTGTAACAGTTAGACGTTCTCCAGGCCCCTAAGCGTTACAGATTTAGACAAACCAGCGGTGCCCAAGCGTTCGTCTCGATCTGTAACAGATAGACTGGTTTTTGTCCCCAAACGTTACAGATCGAGACAAAAAGGCAAAAGGCAAGGCAGGCGACAACCACCCATCCTCTACTCCCACTCCTGCTCGTAGATGTTGAGCGACTTTACGTACCGCCCCTGAGCGCCCATGATGTCGCGGACCAGACGCAAGAAGAAGCTGATGCACGAGGTGTCAAAGCCGTCCTGCAGGTCCTCGGGATGCACCGCACCCGGCCCGTCGACCGCCGTGTCGTTCAGGTGCGCGATGTCATACAGGTAGAGCTGTCCCGCCGTAAGCCAGGCATCGTCGACGCAGGCGAGGCGCACCGCAATCGCGCCGTCGCTCCAATGCTCCTTCTGCACGATATGCGGGTCGTAGACATCAAAGCGATGATCGGTGCGCGTGTCCTTCAGCACGACCATGCCGGACGCAGGATCCTTGTCCAAAATGCCAAAGCGCGAGAAATACTGCGTGTCGCGTACCTGCTCGAGCCGCTTGAGCGAGGCAGGCGAAAGCGATGCCGGCGGCTCGTCAACAAATAGCTCGAGCAGCGTTTTGCCATGGCGATAGGGGCGCTCGAAGAGCAGCCAATCGGTAAATGCCATGTTGTAGGCCATGATTTCGTTTTGCGAAGGCTCGGTGCAATAGCTGAGCCACGGGTCGACAATGACCTCGAACTGTTCGCGCGCCGGCTCCAGGAATTGAAACTTCCGCAGCATCCAAAAATGGGCCATGTCGGCAATATCGTTGCCGACGGCTTCGGCTAGCTGCGCTCGGTCTAAAGCGTGGTCAGTCATGGCATCCTCCTCAAACTGATGGACCTCAATTTGAGCTTACGAGGAGGGTGGGCAACCACGGCCAGCGCGGGCAAAATAGGCCTCCGGCTGCAAACCAAATGCTGACCAAACACTTGACGAAAAGCTTGACCGAAAATGCGCGCCGCAACAAAACCGCAGGTAAACATAGACGGCCAACCCGCCTTTTTG
This sequence comes from Collinsella sp., assembly GCA_019414045.1. Lineage (GTDB taxonomy): Bacteria > Actinomycetota > Coriobacteriia > Coriobacteriales > Coriobacteriaceae > Collinsella. Next base: position 201,735 of record DXMW01000031.1, read on the forward strand.
AGCCAGATGCCCGCAGCCGCCACAGAAACAACAGGTGACCACAGCCCAAGAAGTCGACAAATGAACACCCGCACATCGACAAACGAGCAAATTGCTCGCAAAGAGTGTCCCCAACGACTAGACAAAAAAGGCTAGTCATTGGGGACGTTCTTAAATGACTACTTTACAGCTCCAGCGCCTCGGCGACTTCGGCAGCGCAGGCCAGGGCATCGGCCATGGCACTCACCACGAGCGAGCTGCCGTTGCGGGCATCACCCGCCACATACACCGGCGCGGCATCCGCGGCGACACCCTCCGTGCGAGCCGCGAGATGCGAACCCTCAGCAGCCATCACCGGCAGCGGACGACCAGCGGTGGCAACAGGCACGCTCACCGCATCGAACACGCCGTGCTCCGGACCCGTAAAGCCGCAGGCGATGAGCACCAGCTGCGCCGGCACCTCGTGCTCGGAGCCCGCGATGCGCTCGGGCTTTCCCGCCGACCAGTCCAGATCGACCACGCGCAGGCCCGCGGCCGCGCCCTTCTTGTCCAGCAGCACCTCGAGTGTATCCACGGCCCAGGTACGCATCTCGCCACCCATTGCAGCGATAGCCTCCTGCTGGCCGTAATCGGTCTTCTTAACGTTGGGCCACTGCGGCCAGGGGTTGCCTGCCGCGCGCTTATCGGGCGCAGCCGGCAAGAACTCAAACTGGCGCACGCTGCGCGCGCCCTGACGCACCGCGGTACCCACGCAGTCGTTGCCGGTATCGCCACCGCCAATGACCACGACGTCCAGGCCGCGCGCGTCAATAGCAGGCTCACCGCCATCGAGCACCGAGACGGTCGAAGCCGTCAGGTAGTCCACGGCATACACCACGCCCGGGGCATCAATGTTCGCAGCCGAAAGCCCACGCGGAGCACGGGCGCCGGCAGCCACCACGACGGCGTCAAAGTCGTCGAGCCTGGCGGTAACCTTGGGATCGCTCACGTCGGCGCCCAGCTCGAACACAATACCCAGCTCGCGCATGAGCGCCACGCGACGCTCGACCACAGACTTCTCGAGCTTCATGTTGGGAATGCCGTACATGAGCAGGCCGCCGGGGCGGTCGTCGCGCTCAAACACCGTCACGCGGGCGCTGCGACGCGCAAGCTCCCATGCAGCCACCAGACCAGCAGGACCGGAGCCCACCACGGCAACCGTGGGTGCGCCCTCCCCCGCCGGCTCAAAGCGGCGCGGGCCGCCGTTTGCCCATTCATGGTCGCTGATCGCACGCTCGTTATCGTGAATCGTCGTGGGCTGGCCGTCGACCGAGCCCAGGTTGCACGCGGCCTCGCACAGCGCCGGGCACACACGGCTCGTGAACTCAGGCATGGGCGAGGTGAGCGACAGGCGCTCGGCAGCCTCATCCCAGCGGCCGCGGTACACCAGCTCGTTCCACTCGGGAATCAAGTTGTGCAGCGGGCAGCCGCTCGGACGTGCCTTGCCAAAGCTCGCGCCCATCTGGCAAAACGCCACGCCGCACATCATGCAGCGGCTCGCCTGGGCACGGCGTGCATCGTCGTCGAGTTCAACGTACAGCGGATCGAAATCACGGCTGCGCTCCTCCACGGGGCGAAGCTCGTGGGTCACACGATCGATATCAAGAAAAGCACCGGGCTTACCCATGGCACTTACGCCTCCTTCTTGGTCGAAGCAACAGAGCTGGCAGCCACAGACGCAGCGCCAGCAGCACCGCCCGCCACATCAAAGCGAGCGACATCCGCGGCGCTCGCGCGACCGGTCACAATGTCAAACGCCAGCTCCTCGGCCTGCGCATGCGTCCTGCCGACGGCCTCGGCGGCGGCGACAATCGCCAGCACACGCTCGTACTCGGTCGGAATGACCTTCACAAAGTGCTTGCTCATCGTCTCAAAGCTGTAGAGCAGCTTGATGCCGCGCGGGCTCTGCGTCGCGTCCACGTGCTCCTGGATGAGCGCACGGACCTGCTCCAGCTCGCCGGCCGTCGGGGCCTTGAGCTCGACGCTCTCGTGGTTCACGCGGGCATCGAGCGTGCCGTACTGGTCAAAGACATAAGCCACGCCACCCGTCATGCCGGCAGCGAAGTTCTGCCCGACCTCGCCCAGGATGAGCGCCAGGCCACCCGTCATGTACTCGCAACCGTGGTTGCCGCAACCCTCGACCACCACGGTGGCACCGGAGTTGCGTACGCCAAAGCGCTGGCCGGCCAGGCCGTTGATGAAGCCACGGCCGCTCGTGGCGCCAAAGAACGCAACGTTGCCCACGATGATGTTTTCGTCGAACTTATAGGTCGCATGCGGGTTGGGGCGCACCGACACCTCGCCGCCCGAAAGGCCCTTGCCAAAGTAGTCGTTGGCGTCGCCGCACACGTTGAGCGTAATGCCGCGCGGCAGGAAGGCGCCAAAGCTCTGACCGGCCGATCCATCGCAATCGATGGTGATGGAGCCGGCGGGCAGGCCCTCGGGATGTGCCTTGGTCACCGCGTTACCCAGGATGGTGCCCACGCAACGGTTGACGTTGGCGATATCAGCGCGGAAGCGAATCGGACGCAAGTGGGCACGGGCATCGGCCGTATAGGGCACGAACAGCGTGGAGTCGAGCGTCTTGTCGAGCTCGCTGTCCGCGGCCATCTGCGGCAGGAAGTGACGACCGTCGGCACCCGGGATATGGGCACCGAACTCGCAGGTCGCGCTCGCCAGCACGGGCGACAGATCGAGCAGGTTGGCCTTACGGTTGCCCGGGACCTCAATCTGGCGCAAGCACTCGGGATGGCCGACCATCTCGTCGACGGTGCGGAAGCCCAGGCTCGCCATGACCTCGCGCAGTTGCTCGGCAACAAAGAGCATAAAGTGCTCGACGTGCTCGGGCTTGCCGCGGAAGCCGCGACGCAGGCGGCAGTTTTGCGTAGCGATGCCGGCCGGGCAGGTATCCTGCTGGCAGTCGCGCTGCATGAGGCAGCCCATGGAGATGAGCGGCATAGTCGCAAAGCCAAACTCCTCGGCGCCCAGCAGGCAGGCGACGGCAACATCGGTGCCGTCCATGAGCTTGCCGTCGGCCTCGAGCACCACGCGCGAGCGCAGGCCGTTTTGCAGCAGCGTCTGCTGGGCCTCGGCAAGGCCAAGCTCCAGCGGCAGACCGGCGTGCCAGATCGAATCGCGAGCAGCGGCACCCGAGCCGCCATTGTGGCCGCTGATCAAGATCTTGTCGGCAGCGCCCTTGGCCACACCGGTGGCGATGGTGCCGACGCCGGCCTCGCTGACCAGCTTGACCGACACGCGTGCGCCGGGGTTGGCGTTCTTAAGGTCAAAGATGAGCTCGGCCAGGTCTTCGATAGAGTAGATGTCGTGATGCGGCGGAGGCGAGATCAGGCCGATGCCGGGCGTGGACTGACGGACCTCGGCAATCCAGGGGTAGACCTTCTTGCCGGGCAGGTGACCGCCCTCGCCGGGCTTGGCGCCCTGGGCCATCTTGATCTGAATCTCGAAGGCGCTGCACAGGTAGCGGCTCGTCACGCCAAAGCGCGCGCTTGCCACCTGCTTGATCGCGGAGTTCTTGGAGTCACCGTTAGCCAGCGGGGTCTCGCGACGCGGGTCCTCGCCGCCCTCGCCCGAGTTGGAGCGTCCGTGCAGGCGATTCATGGCGATGGCCATGCACTCGTGCGCCTCTTTGCTGATGGAGCCGTACGACATGGCGCCGGTGTTAAAGCGACGGACGATGTTGAGCGCGGGCTCCACCTCGTCGAGCGAAACCGGCGTGCGGCCGCTGGCATTAAAGTCGAGCAAGTCGCGCAGGCGCACGGCACGGCCGGCGCGGTGCAGACGAGCGCTGTACTCCTTAAAGGTGTCGTAGCTGCCCCCACGGCAGGCGGTCTGGAGCAGGTAGACGGTCTGAGGGTCGATCAGGTGATCCTCGCCGCCGAGCGGGCGCCACTTGGTCAGACCCAGCGTGGGCAGCTGATCGGGAGCCGGGCTCTTAAGGATAGCGAGCGCGGCGTCGTAGCGCTCGTTTTGCTCGCGCTCAACGTCCTCGACACCCATACCGCCCACACGGCTCACCGTGCCGGCGAAGTACGCGTTGACGAACTCCGGCGTAAAGCCCACGGCCTCGAAGATCTGCGCCGAATGGTAGCTCTGCACCGTGGAGATGCCCATCTTGGACATGATGGAGACGATGCCGGCAGTCGCAGCCTTGTTGTAGTTGGCGATGCCCTGCTCGGCCGTCACGTCCAGGTCGCCGCGTGCCGCCAGATCGCGGATGCACGCATGTGCGTTGTACGGATAGATGCCGCTCGCGGAGTAGCCCACCAGTGCCGCAAAGTCGTGCGGGGACACGGCGTCGCCGCACTCCACCACAATATCGGCAAAGGTACGCACACCGGCGCGGATCAGGTGGTTGTGCACGCAGCCCACGGCAAGCAGCGACGGCACGGGCACCTCGCCTGCTCCGGCACGATCGCTCAGCACCACAATGTTCACGCCGTCGCGGACCGCAGCCTCGACGTCCTCGGCAAGCTGTTTGAGCGCAGCCTGCAGCGCGCCCTCGCCGGCATCGCGGCGGTAGACGGCACGGAAACGACGGGTCTTAAAGCCAACACGGTCGATGGCACAGATATGCTCGAACTCTTCATCGTTGAGCAATGGGCGCTCCAAGCGCACCAGCTGACAGGCCGTGCGGGAATCCTCGAGCAGGTTGCCGTGGTTGCCCAGGTAGAGCGTGGTCGAAGTCACCATGTGCTCGCGTAGGGCATCGATCGGAGGATTCGTGACCTGAGCGAACAGCTGATAGAAGTAGTCAAAGAACGAACGCGTCTTCTTGGACAGGCAAGCCAGCGGCGCGTCGATGCCCATCGAGGCGAGCGGGGCCTTGCCCTGCTGGGCCATAGGACGCACGACCTCGTCGACGTCATCCCAGTGGTAGCCGAGCTTGGCCATGCGCACAGCGGCGGGCACCTCGGCATCCTCGGCGGACGCGGGCGCGGCGGGCTCATCGAGCGCGTCGACGGTCAGCGTCTCCTCGGCAATCCAGTCGCGGTAGGGCTTTTCCTTGGCGTAACGGGCGCGCAGCTCGTCATTGTAGATGACGCGCCCGCGGGCAAAGTCGACCTCGAGCATCTGGCCCGGCCCCAGACAGCCGCTCGTCACGATGTTCTCGGGGCTCACCTCGATGGTGCCCACCTCGCTTGCCAGCATAAAGCGACCGTCGCGCGTCACGTAGTAACGAGCGGGGCGCAGGCCGTTGCGATCGAGGGCGGCGCCCAGTGTGCGACCGTCGGTAAAGGCGATGGCCGCCGGGCCGTCCCACGGCTCCATGAGCATGGACTGGTAGGCGTCGTAGGCGCGGCGCTCCTCACTCAGGCTGTCGTTGTGGTCCCACGGCTCGGGCAGCAACATGGACGCGGCACGCGTGAGCGGGCGACCGTTCATGACCAGGAACTCGAGCACGTTGTCCAGAATCGCGGAATCGGATCCCTCGCGGTTGATGATAGGCATCACGCGCTCAAGATCGTGCTGCAGCACGGGGCTGTACAGGTTGGGCTCGCGGGCGCGAATCCAGTTGACGTTGCCCTTGAGGGTGTTGATCTCGCCGTTATGGATAATAAAGCGGTTGGGGTGCGCGCGCTCCCAGCTGGGCGTGGTATTGGTGGAGTAGCGCGAGTGGACGAGCGCCACGGCCGTCTTGACGGCGGCGTCGTTGAGGTCGATGAAGAAGCGGCGCATCTGCGTGGCGACGAGCATGCCCTTGTACACGATAGTGCGCGAGCTCATGGAGCAGACGTAGAAGATCTTGTCGCGCAGGGCAAACTCGGCATCGGCCTTCTTCTCGATAGTGCGACGGCACACGTACAGGCGACGCTCGAAGGCATCGCCGGCGGGCGTGTCGTCGGGGCGGCCCAGAAAGGCTTGCAGAATGGTGGGCATGCAGGCGCGTGCCGTCTCGCCCAAGTCGTGCGGGTCGACGGGCACCTCACGCCAAAAGAGCAGCGGCACGCCGGCCTCGGCGCAGCCTTCCTCAAATACGCGTCGGGCATCCTCTACGCCCTTGTCGTCCTGCGGGAAGAACAGCATGGCCACGCCGTAGTCGCCCTCTGCCGGCAGAATCTGGCCGCACTTTTGAGCCTCTTTACGGAAAAAGTGATGCGGAACCTGGAACAGGATGCCGGCACCGTCGCCGGTGTTCTTCTCGAGTCCCGTGCCACCGCGGTGCTCCAAGTTGACCAGAATGGACAGCGCATCGTCCAGAATCTGGTGATGGCGCTCGCCGTTGATATCGGCAAGCGCGCCGATGCCACATGCATCGTGGTCGAATTCGGGGCGATAAAGGCCCTGCTGCCGAACGGAATCTGCCTGCATCGCGATCCTCCCCTAGATATTTAGACAGTCAGTTGAATAGGCATACTAGGAGCATCGCCGGCCCGTTGTGTTTCCCACCCGTTTCGAAACAATCGCGTAACGCACACCTTACGAGTGGGCACCGCCGACCTCAAGGGCGAAAACATAGGCCCCAAGTTCGACCTGCAAACTCACCCCTTCAAACATCTCAATCTGTAACAGTAAGACCCAATTTCGACGACTAACTGTTACAGATTGAGATGTTTTCGAGAGACGGTTCCAAATGTCTCAATCTGTAACATGAAGGGCCGGTTTTTGCAGCTAACTGTTACAGATCGAGATTTTCCATAGGACCATTTCTTCCTGTCTCGATCTGTAACACCTAGGCCCAATTTCCATCCCTAGTTGTTACAGATCGAGACATTTCGGCAGCCCCCTTTCACCATCCCATTCAAATACAACAATTTTGTTAGTCTTGGTTAACTTTTAAGCTTAAAACGGGTATCCTTTGCGGCGTCAAGCAAACGGCACGCACACCGTGCCAGATCAAGGAGGCCCCTATGGCGCACCAAGCAGACCAGCAGACGATGCAACTCGTCCTTATCCGTCACGGAGAGTCCGAGTGGAACAAGCTCAACCTGTTCACCGGCTGGACCGACGTAGAACTCACCGACACGGGCCGCGAAGAAGCCGCAGCAGGCGGTCGAGCCCTCAAAGAAGCCGGTTTCGACTTTGACGTCTGCTGCACTTCGCGCCTCAAGCGCGCGATCCACACCCTCAACATCGTGCTCGGCCAAATGGATCGCGAGTGGCTGCCCGTCATCAAATCCTGGAAGCTCAACGAGCGCCACTACGGAGCGTTGCAGGGTCTCAACAAGGCCGATGCCGCAGCGGAGCACGGCGACGAGCAGGTGCTCATCTGGCGCCGCTCCTTCGATATCTGCCCGCCGGCACTCGAGCCGAACGACGCGCGCGATCCCCACACCCAGGAGCAATACCGTGATGTCGCGCCTGATCAGCTGCCCTATACCGAATGCCTCAAGGACACGATCGCCCGCGCCTGGCCCTATTTCGAAGACGAGATTCGCCCCCAGATGCTCGCTGGCAAGCGCGTACTCATCGCCGCACACGGCAACTCCCTGCGCTCACTCGTCATGAAGCTCGAGCACCTCACGCCCGAGGAGATCCTCAAGGTCAACATCCCCACCGGCGTGCCGCTCGTCTACACCTTCGATACCGATTTCAATGTCCTCGACAAGCGCTACATCGGCGACCCGGCGACCATCGCCGCCAAGATCGACGCCGTGGCCAATCAGGGCAAAGCGCACAAGTAGCCCCAACCCAAATCCGACGCGTGGCGCCGCACGACCCAGATGCGACGTCACGCCGCCCATACGCAGGAGCGCACCATGCTCAACCATCTCAAACAACACTTTGGCTCCCGACGCACCGGTGGTCACGGAGGCCTAGACATTGCGCGGCATATCGGCCCCGGGCTGCTCGTGACCGTCGGCTTTATCGACCCGGGCAATTGGGCCTCCAATATGGCCGCGGGCTCGCAGTTTGGCTACGCGCTGCTGTGGATCGTCACGCTGTCCACGATTATGCTCATCGTGCTGCAGCACAACGCGGCGCACTTGGGCATCGCCACGGGCGCCTGCCTTGCCGAGGCCACGACCCGCTTTCTCCCCCGCATCGTGGGACGCGCGGTGCTCGGCAGCGCCTATCTCGCGACTGTCGCCACCGCCATGGCCGAAGTCCTGGGTGGCGCGATTGCCCTTCAAATGCTCTTTGGGCTGCCCGTGCGCGCGGGCTGCGTCATCGTGGCGGCAGTATCGATGGCGATGCTCATGACGAGCTCCTACAAGCGCGCCGAACGCTGGATCATCGCCTTCGTGGGTGTGGTGGGACTCTCGTTTTTAGCAGAGCTCGCGCTGGTCAAAGTCGACTGGCCGCAAGCAACCGCAAGCTGGATCACCCCCAGCATGCCTGCCGACTCGGCAACGATTATCGTGAGTGTCCTGGGTGCGGTCGTTATGCCCCACAACCTTTTTCTGCACTCCGAGGTCATCCAATCCATGCACTTCGAAGGCCAAGGCGAGCAGGTTATCGAAGAGCGTCTGCGCTACGAGCTCTTCGACACGCTCTTTTCGATGGGCGTGGGCTGGGCAATCAACTCGGCCATGGTCATCCTGGCCGCAACGACCTTCTTTGCGCACGGCATGGTCGTAGACGACCTCGCCGTCGCAGCGGCCACGCTCTCCCCCATTCTGGGCCCGGCAAGCTCGACCATCTTTGCCGTGGCGCTGCTGTTTGCGGGCCTCTCGAGTAGCGTGACGGCGGGCATGGCGGCGGGCACCATCACCGCGGGCATGTTCGACGAGGAATACGACATCCACGACCGGCATTCCTCGATCGGGGTGGCGTCCTGTTTCGTCGGCGCAGTGACGGCATGCCTGGTCGTCCCAAATCCTTTTGAAGGTCTCATCTGGAGTCAGGCACTGCTGTCGCTTCAACTGCCGATTACGGTCTTTGTGCTCATACGGCTCACCAGTTCACCCCGCGTCATGGGCAAATACGCCAACTCGCGCCCACTCAACGCGCTGCTCGTAGGGATCGGTGCCATCGTGACGATTCTCGATGTCGTGTTGCTAACGGGGATGTAATGGGACGGGGCACCTACCCAGGCAAACGTCTCGATCTATAACATCTAGACCCGCTTTTGATGTCTAGATGTTACAGATCGAGATCATTCCGAGGGACAGCTCCGTTTGTCTCAATCTGTAACACGTGAGGCCGTTTTGAGCCGTTAGATGTTACAGATTGAGACAAAAGGTCGGCCGGACTCACGTCAGACAGGATCGACTAACAGCAGCCGTGATCCCTTGGGGACGGATTAATCAAAAGGGCCCCGGCCGAGAATTCGACCGGGGCCCTTGGACAGAGCTATGTGTTGCCGTGAGCCGCGTGCCGACGAGCTACTCCTCGACGAGCTCAAACTGATCGGGACCGACGCCGCACACCGGGCACACATAATCCTCGGGCAGCTCGGGCGTATCGACCTCAACCTCGTAACCGCAAACGACGCACACGAACTTATACGTCTTCTTCTCCTCAGCCATGATGTTCTCCTCTCAAACGCGACTGGTGATGTACTTCATTTATCAGTATAGATTCTCAATAATATAATGCAAGTATTTTTAAAACATTTCTAGCCTTGATACGAGGACGCCTTCGGAGGCGTCTTGCCCTTCAGGACCTTATGGTAGTAATCGTAGGTGAGCGGCGTCTCGTCACTCAAGCGCTCGGCATCCTCGACCTCGCCGATAAACAGTAGATGCGTGCCAACATCCACAGTGTCGATCAAATGGCAGCTAAACAGGGCCGCCGCGTGCTCGGGCACATAGGGCATGCCCAGAGCCGTCTCGCGGGTCTCGTATTTGGCAAACTTGTCATAATCGCTGCTAGTGCGGAACCCAAAGTTACCGATGTAGAGCATATCGGCGGTCTGATCGATCACGGTCAGCGCGAACGCTTTGGCCGAAGCGATGACGCCCGAGGTGACGTTGTCCTTGTTCACGGCAACCGAAATGCGCGGCGGCATGGACGTCACCTGCACCGCAGTGTTGATGACGCAGCCGGCGCGCAGCCCGTCTGCCGCGGCGCTCACCACGTACAGGCCGCTCGGCATGGTAAAGAACGCAGTTTTGTCCATAACGATCACTCCCCTAGCTCGGGTTGGAACCTCATGGATGTATGTACCCACAAAAAAGGCAGCGCCCATAACGGACGCCGCCTTTGAAACATATGTGTCAGAACAGTAAGAAAGATGAGACACCCGCAGCTGCGGTGAAATAGGGACTGAATAGCCCCTCAAACAGGCAAAACAGTCCGTATTCCACCGCAACTTATAAAGGACGGTCAGCGGTTGTGTTCTTTAAGGGCGCGATCGATTTCGCGTTGAACATCGCGCTTGGCCATGTCCTCGCGCTTGTCGTAGAGCTTTTTGCCTCGGCCCAGGCCCAGCAGCAGCTTTACGCGGCCGTCGGTATTAAAGTAGAGCTCCAACGGTACCAGCGCATAACCACGGTTGCGAAGTTTGCCGTCGAGAAAGTCAATCTCCTTGCGGTGTAGCAGCAGACGACGACGGCGATCAGGATCGCGGTTCCACACGCCACCATGGCTATAAGGGTGAATATGCAGGCCGACGAGCCAGCACTCCCCGCCGCGGATCAGCGCGAAGGTATCGGTGATCTGGCAGGCGCGCTCGCGAATCGACTTGACCTCGGTGCCGCTCAGTTCAATGCCGCACTCAAACGTCTCATCGATAAAGTACTCGTGATGCGCCGATCGATTCTTGGAAATGAGCTTGCGCTCGCGCTTACTGGGCATCGCCGGCCTCCTTGGCGCCATCGGCGTTTGAGCCCGCAGCCTCGCGCTTTGCCTTGCGCTCGGCATTAAGCTCGGCATCGCTCTCGCGCACCAGCTTGATAATCGCCGCGCATGCCTCCTCGCCCACCAGGTCGCGGGCACGGACCGTCAGACGCGTAGCCTCCTGCTTGTCGCCGTCGCTTGCAGCATCGGTCGCGCACATGATCAGGCAGATGGCGATCTCGGCCGAAGGCGAGGTCGGCACGCCCTGCAGGGCGAGCTCACCCATCACATGGTCGTCACTCTCGTCCGCGGCATCCGGATAGGTGGTATGGATCTTGTTGAGCAGGCGCGTCGTATGCGCATCATTGGGCGCCAGGCGCAGCGCCAGACGCGCGCAGCCCACGGCAGCCGAAATGTTCTCGGTCTCGGGCTCCAAGAAGTACTGACCCAAATTGGTGTAGGCGCGTGCGGCGCACTTACCGTCGCTCGCGCGCTCCAGCACCGAGAACGAGAGCGATGCCCACTCCTGCTTGTCCTCGAGCGCGCGGAACAGCTCGGCCAAGTCCAAGCGATAGTTGCAGTTCATGGGATCCCAACGCACGGCCTGCATCAGGGCATTCCGAGCACTCACATAATCCTGCTGGCGAATGTAGGCAAACGCCATGTCGGAGTACAGGCGGTCAAAGGGAACCTCGACCTGCACCAGCTCGCGCGGATCCTTCTCCACGCGGCGATAGGCCAGGCGCTCAAACTTGCTGTCGAAGCTAAAGTACTGGCGCTTCTCCTCCGTCTTGCACTCAACGTCGATATACTCCTCGGCAAGCTCCACCAGACGCTCAAGCAGCGGCGTCGCCGTAGCCAGGTCGCCCTGCGCCAGATAGTTCTCGGCATACGTGATGTCTTCCAAGCTGATAGGCAGGTCCATGACAACTCCTCGGTCCGGGCGGCAGACTCAACGCGCGCCTTAAATATCGGTCAATACACAAAACCCGGGTCTCTTACGAGGCCCGGGCGTTCAATTTTGGTAGCCCGTACCAGATTCGAACTGGTGATCTCCGCCTTGAGAGGGCGGCGTCCTAAACCGCTAGACGAACGGGCCATATGTAGCAAATGCAATGGCTGGGATGGAGGGAGTCGAACCCCCATTGACGGAACCAGAATCCGCTGTCCTGCCATTAGACGACATCCCAATGACTGCATCGCTGCGCTCGGCTGTGCCTTTGCGCAAGAAAGAAATATACGGGAAGTCCCGCCGTGACGCAAGCCCCAATTTTGACTTTTTTGAAATTCAGTCAAATACGGCCAACACGTGAAGGACCTGTGAAGTCGACCGCTGCACACGAAGGGCAAAACGCCGCGAGCGGTAGCCGTCAACCGTTGGCAGATTCTACCGCGAAAACGATAGCACCAGGCAACACAATCGAAGTATCAATGATCACGTAGATATCGAGGCGCCATGGACGAAGAGCTTGATTACCTATGGGAGACCCTGGGCCTCGAGATCACTGCTGACCTTTGGCCCGAACGGGACAAAATCCATCCCACTCTGCGCCCCGCCATCACGGTGATGCAGGCAAAATACCGCCGTGCATCCTTTTTGATCATGCGGATGTCATGGCACGCGGGACTCCCCGACCTTAAGCGAATCCAGGCAAGCCTCGTCGAGCTGTCCGGTATGCCGACTGTCATATCCGAGGCGCGCCTGGAGCAGCGACAGCGCGAGCGACTGCAACAGCAGCGGATTCCCTTTATCTGCCCCGGTGTTCAGGCATATCTGCCCTTTATGGACGAGGAGTACTGGAGCGGCAAGCCCAACAAGCACGTAAAGGTCTACGATCCGCACGAATGGGCACAGCTGAAGGACTGACTGGGGCAGGCCCGCACTCGAAATGGGACGTACTTTCCGCAGCCGCTACAGCAACGCCTCGGCCCAAGCCGCTTCCCTAAAGCCGGGGATCGCAAAGTCGTCGCCCACCAGCAGCGGACGCTTGACCAGCATGCCGTCGGTCGCCAGCAGCTCGTAGCACTCCCGATCCGTCATGCCCGCATCCAGACGTGCCTTCAGGCCAAGCTCTCGATATTTCATGCCCGACGAATTAAAGAAGCGCCGCACCGGCAGCCCCGAACGAGCAATCCAGGTCGCAAGCTCATCAGCCGTGGGATTGTCCAAAACGATATCGCGGTCGATATACTCTACCCCATATTCGTCCAGCCATGCCTTGGCCTTCTTACAGGTCGAGCACTTGGGATATTCAACAAACAGTACGGTCATGGAAATCCTCCGAATATAGATCGGCCAACGCAGGCACACGCCACACGAGGCGCCTTCGCATGATGGGCCAATTGTAGCCCACGGGTCACACGCTAAACGAACCGTACCCCGAATCCGCGTTTGATGAACGGCAGCAGCTCCATTGCCTCGGGCGTGATATAACCCGCAACGTTCATGCGCTCGTCACCGGGAAGATCGACCCGCGCAATCTCAAGCTCGCCTTCGTAGCGCCCATAGCCGCTATTGCTCACAGCGATCGACCCCGTCTTTCGTGACAGGCCGGCACCGGCATCCATCGGCACGGAATCCGGCTTAAGCGTCGTACGCGACTCCTGAGACCTAAAGATGAGGGTGCTCGAATCGGGTCGGTCGTGATGAATCTGCCCACGTACATAGGCATAACCGGGCTCAAGCTCGCATTGCAGGTCCACGTATCCGGCGGAAACATGAGCAAACTGCGTCCAGCCCGCATCGGAAAGATCGGGGTCGCCGACCAACACAATGTCGCAATCGGCGCCATGTGCAAGCTCAAGCATATTGAGAGCAACCTTTGACGCGCGACCGCGCTGCGCCTCGACCGTCGGCAGTCCCTCGAATACCGGCCCGCGAACGTTGGCATCACCCGGCACAAAAGCCATGATTTCGAATCCAAGCGCCGCAAGACGAAGATTCACCCGAGCAATGTCCTCCAGAGCTAAACCGGTATAAGGCTTGGGGTAAAAATTGTGGCAGGCGGCAAAACGAGTCACATCGGCACCGGCCTCACGCCACGATGCGATTTCAACAGAACTCACCGTCGATGCATTGACCACAATGCGAAATACACCGGACAGCTCCGCGACCCGCTGGGCGCTAAAGCCATAGTCCAAACGAAGGTATTCCAACCCCAGATCGCGCAGGTCCTCGATGCGCTCAAGCCCGAGCAAATCGCACGTGCGAGGCCCCACATCGGCAGTGAGCGCAATGCCGCGGGCGGAGAGCAGCGACAGCACATGACGGACCTTATCGGCATACGCCGCTCCCCCATCCTCGGGAATATGCAGTGAGGTGAACGCGTAGCGCGCACCCGCCGCGGCACCACGCTCAATCGTCCGCTCAATATCCTGCAGAGGGCTGGAAAGATAAATCGAAATACCCGTTTTCACGTTTCAACGCTCCTTTAAAAAAGGCCGGCGGAGCAGTTAGCCCCGCCGGCACAACCATAGCATCAAGAAATCTGCCGCGCGCTGCGAGCCCTGAGCAACACGGCTCGCGATATCAAACTATTCGCCAAAGAACTCGTTGATCTTCTGCTCGTCGACGCCAAAGAACCACGTCAGGACAAAGCCGGCGGCATAGGCAAGCAGCATAGCGGCAACGTAGCCGAGCTGCTGGCCAGGAACGACGATCAGCAGGCCAAACAGACCGGAAACGCCCTGAGAAACCGTGCCGATGTGAAGCAGCGCCGCGAGCGCGCCGCCAAATCCGGCACCCAGGCAGGCCGTCACAAACGGACGAACGAGCGGCAGCGTAACGGCATACATCAGAGGCTCGCCCACACCGAGGATTCCAACGGGAATGGACTCTGCGACGTACTTCTTGAGCTTGGCGTTCTTGGTCTTAAAGTACAGCGCCAGACCGGCACCGACCTGGCCGCCGCCAGCCATCATAAGGATGGGAAGCAGGTAATTGATGCCCTTGGTAGCGCCGTCGGGATCGTTGAGCATAGCATGGATCGGCGTGAGCGCCTGATGCAGGCCGACGGAAACCAGCGGCAAGAAGCCTGCCGACAGGATATAGCCGCCCAGGACGCCCAGCTTCTCGAAAATAAAGGTCAAAACGCTAAAGATCGCCGTCGTCAGCCATGCGCCAACCGGCTGGATGACGAGCATCAGAGCAAAGGCGCCGATGATGAGCACCAGCAGCGGGGACAAGAACGTGTCGAGTGCGTTGGGCATAACCTTGCGAATCTGACGCTCCATCCAGGCAAAAAATGCGCCAGCGATAAGAGCCGCGATCATGCCGCCCGCTGCGGGGTTGTACTGCGCATTGGTGAGCGGCAGCAGAATGGCAGTGGCAGGATCAGCCGCGCCAGGCGCAAGCAGGGGCATGGCACTGTTGGCGATACACATCATGCCGGCGATGCCGCCCAGCGCAGCGGAGCCGCCAAACTCACGTGCCGCGTTATAGCCCACCAAGATGGGCAGATAGGCAAACAGGGCCCAGCCCATGGAACGAATGCCCTGGTACCACCACTCGCCTGCAAGCGCGCCTGCCGTCGAGACGTTAATGACGTTGCAGATACCGTTGATGAGGCCAGCCGCAATGATGCCGGGAAGCAGGGCGACGAAGACATTGGAAATCTTCTTGAGGAAGGCCTGAACCGGCTTAGACTCGTACTTGGCCTTCTGCGCGGCCTTGTTTGTGGCCGCAGCGTCAACCACGTTCTCGTCAGCAACGCCTTTCGCAAGGCCAGTGAGCTTGGAGAACTCCTCGAGCACCTTATTCACCTTGCCCGGCCCCAGTACGATCTGCATCGTGTCGTCCTCGACCAGGCCTATCACGCCGTCGAGTGCCTTAATGCCCTCCGTGTCGACGTTGCCCGCGTCTTTGACGGTCACGCGCAGGCGCGTCATACACGCCGCGTTTGCGAGCACGTTGTCTTTACCGCCCAAAAGGTCCAGCAGCTTTTGAGCCAGCTCTTTGTTCGTCATAACTCCTCCTTGTATTGGGTATCTCGTCTGGATGTCATATCTGCTCACGCCGCACACCTATTGGGCATCGGCATTGCTCTTCTCATGGCCACTCACCGCAGCACGGACATGGCCTCGCGCTCGATCAAGAGCTACCGCAGCCTGCTCGGCATCGCAGTCCAGCAGTACCGAGACAATAGCGGTTTTTACGTGGCCGCCGGCATCTGCAAGCGCCTGAATAGCGCGCTCGCGCGTGCAGCCGGTCGCCTCCATCACGATGTTCTGGCCGCGCACCACCAACTTCTCGTTCGTCTGCTGCACATCGACCATCAGGTTTTGGTATACCTTGCCGATCTTGACCATGGCACCGGTCGAAATCATGTTGAGAATGAGCTTTTGAACCGTTCCCGCCTTGAGCCTCGTTGAGCCGGTCAGCACCTCGGGACCGGGCACGGGTTCAATGGCAAGATCTGCGCTCTCCCCGATCTTCGACCCTTGGTTGCAGGCAATTGCAATGGTCTTGCACCCAGTTGCCTTGGCGTACATAAGGCCGCCCACCACATAGGGTGTACGACCGCTTGCCGCCAGGCCAACGACAAGATCCTTGTCCGAGAGTCCACGCTCCCGCAGGTCGCTCGCGCCAAGCTCCTCGCTGTCTTCGGCACCTTCGACAGCCTTGATAAACGCCGTCTCGCCTCCGGCAATGAGCCCGACAATCAGATCGGGTGACACGCCAAACGTGGGCGGACACTCCGAAGCGTCGAGTACGCCCAGACGACCGCTGGTGCCTGCGCCCATGTAAAAGACGCGCCCGCCGCGCTCGAGTGCCTCAGCAGCCCAGTCGATTGCTGTGGCAACCTGGGGCAGCACTTTTGTGACCGACTGGACGGCACGAAGATCCTCATCATTCATCGTCGTGACGATTTGCAGCGATGTCATCGTATCGAGGTCCATTGACCTTTGATTACGCTGTTCGGTCGTGAATTTTGTTAAATCGAGCATTTCATTCACCTCATCTTTCCTGTTTCTCGATGTAGTTTTGCTTAATGACATGCGTCGCCCGTTCGTAGTCGCTGGCAACGTAAGCAGCGTACAGGGCATCGACAACCATAAGCTGGGCCATACGCGAAGCCATGGCACCGCTGCGGACCAAGGGCTCACTCGCAGCGACGCCGAGCACGGCATCGGCCATGGTGGCAAGCTTGGATGATCCATCTACTTTGGTAACGGCCACAACGGGACAGTTGTGACGTTGAGCCTCGGCGGTGCAGTCCAGCACCTCTTGCGTCAAGCCTGAGTAGCTAAAGGCGATCGCCATATCGCCCTCATGCATGTTCTTGGCACACAAGAGCTGATCATGCCAGTCGTCGTACAGATGGCACTCTTTGTCGACACGCATGAGCTTTTGCGCCAGATCGTGCGCGACCAAACGAGAGGCACCGATACCGAACAGATTGACCGCGCGTGCCCGCTTAAGATAGGCCGCACATCGCTCCAAGACGGTGTAATCGAGCGTTCGCGCCGTCGCTTCGATCGTGCGCACGTTGCTTTTCATCACCTTCCCCACGATACGTTCGACGCTGTCATCCATGGAGATGTCCTCGAGGGCAACGTCTTTCTTGTCACCCAAGAGCGCCAGCTCGGCAATCAGTTCGCGCTGGAACTCCTTGTAGCCCGCAAAACCCAAGCGCTTGCAAAAGCGCAAAATGCTCGAGGGCGAGGAGAACGTGGCATCGGCAAGACCGCGGACGGACAGCCCGACCACCTCGTGCGGATGAGCGCTTACATATGCGATGACATTGCGTTCCGCCGGGCTCGCGCTGAGCTCACGCTCGCGAAGCCGCAAAAGCAATCCGTTTGCCATCTCAAACACCTCCGTTGAGAAGAATTAAAGACCAACGAACGATTCGTACCGGATATAAACAGCTTTTACGGTACATTGTGCCGCATCGTGGCGCACAAGGGCGAGCGTTCTACCGCTCGCCCCTCAAATCCGACCGCTCGGAAATACGCGCGACACAAAATAATTCAACAAGGTCGCATTATCAAAAACGGGCTTGTTACCGGCTAGCGCCTCGCATGGGCGCCGATCGGCCGAGTCGCATGGCGCACCAACACCGCTGCCAGCAATACCAACAGCATCGCGGTAACATAGCCCGCAGCATCGAATCCTAAATCGATAACGTCGAAATGCCTGCCGGGAACAAAGATCTTATGTACCTGATCGCCAACGGAGCAGACGGCGCAAAAGAGCAACACGGGCACGCAACGGGAGCATACGCTCCACGGACGCCTGGAAAAGCAAACCACGACCACCGAGGCGAACAATCCGACGAAGAAAAACTCTACGGTATGGGCAACGCGACGGACGTTCGTGCCCACCCACATGCGAATGGAAGCAAGTCGGCCAGACCGGACATTCGAAGCAGCCGAATCGGTGCCCCCGGTCATCCCGTTCTCGGTCTGAGCTTCACCCGCGACATCGGCAGCCTGTACGCCCGTAGCTTGACCCTCCACCACACGCGCGGTTGACTCGCTCAGCAACGACGTCTCCACCGCATTTTGCTCCGTCAGCACCCAGATGCCCACCAGCGTTGCAGTAAACAGAACGATCGCGGTCCATCCGATTATTTGTTTTACGCGCGCCAAGGGCCTACCTCCTTTTTTGAATATCAGCGAGTGTAGCCCCAAATGACATCGCCACCGTATCAAAATTTGAATCGCAACAGGAAGCGCCAAAGCGGCGCAAACCCCTACCCCGCCTCGCGCATCCAGCGATCGAACGTCCCCACGCACACGCCCAGGCACTTTGCTGCCTGGCTGCGGGTAATATCGCCTGCCTCATAGCTATCGCGTACCAGCTCAAACTGAGGAGGGCACGGCTTGCGAGGTCGACCGAAACGGACCCCTCGCGCCCGCGCCGCTGCAATCCCCTCCGCTTGGCGCCGATGAATATTCTCGCGCTCCACCTGCGCCACGTAGCTCAGCAGTTGTAGCACAATATCGGCAATCAGGGTATTGGTCACATCCGGCGCGCCGCTGGCCCTGGCGCGCGTGTCAAGCAATGGCATGTCCAACACCACAATGGCAACCCCGAGCTCCTTGGTAATGCGTCGCCATTCCTCAAGAATCTCGGAGTAATTACGGCCAAGTCGGTCGATAGAAAGCACCACCAGCACGTCCCCGTCTCCCAGGATGTGCAGCAGCTCGCGATACCGCGGGCGATCGAAGTCCTTGCCGCTCGCATGGTCGGCATAAATATTCGCCGAGCCCACGCCATAGGCGCCCAGCGCATCCAGCTGCCGATTTAGATTCTGATCGCGCGAACTCACCCGCGCATAACCATACACCGTCGCCATCTCATCCCCGCTTTCTTGTAAACCTGCCAAAAAGGGACAGGTTTATTTTGGTAGGTTTTACCTCTCGAATAGCAGGTAAGCGGGCGGCCGAGCAGACGGCAAGGTAGCCATGATCCAAATGCGGAGGGCGGCCCCGAAAGACCGCCCTCCGCTCTCCCGCCATGAGTCGAGATTTGGCTAATGGATAAGCTTAAAGTCCAAGTGCCCACGCGTGGTATTGACGCGCGAGACCTCGATAATCACGCGCTGGCCCAGTTCATAGCGAGTCCCCGTGTCGGCGCCTGTGAGCGTAAGCGCATCCTCGTCGAACTCGAACCACTCGTTGCCCAGACTCTTGATCGAAACCAAGCCTTCGACCTGCGTCAGGTCCAAGCGCACAAAGAGGCCCATGCTGCTGACCCATGAGACCGTTCCGGCATAGCGCTCGCCCAGGCGATCCTCATAGTACTGGGCAATCTTGATCTTTTGCGTCGCATGGCTGGCGGCATCGGCCGCACGCTCCGCATCGCTGCACGCACGGCAAATCTGCGGCAGAATGCGCGGCAGCGACTCGCGCCCCTTGCCGATCAGCCGCGGCGTACGGACCAAGGCGTCCTTGCCGCCGAGCTGCTCATAGGCCAACTGCAGTTTGAGCACGCGGTGCACCACCAGATCGGGGTAGCGACGGATGGGACTCGTAAAGTGGCAGTAGCACGGCGCGGCGAGCGCAAAGTGGCCCTCGTTGCGCGGCTTGTACAGCGCGCGCTGCATGCTGCGCAGAAGCAGCGTGTTGACGAGCGGTGCGTTGGCCGTACCGGCGGCAGCATCAACTGCAGCCTGCAGCTCATCGGGACTCCCCAGGGCAATACCGGCAGCACGGCGATCGTCGATGATGCCCAGCTGCGCCAGCGCAACGGCGGCACCGTGCAGGCTATCGGGGCTCGGATCCTCATGCACGCGATAGCAAGCCTCGATATCACGGTCTGCCAGCCACTCTGCAACGCACTCGTTGGCGAGCAGCATGGCTTCCTCGATAAGCGACGTGGCACACGAACGCTCACGCGCCACAATCTGCACGGGCACTCCGTCCTCGTCCAATAGAGCGCGAATCTCGGCCGTGTCAAAATCGACTGAGCCGCGGACGCGACGAATACGACGGCGAAGTTCGGCGAGTTCGTTGGCGGCGACAAGGAAATCGCCGAGGTCGACGTTATAGCCGCGAGCAGTTTCCTCGCACGCAAGACCGCGCTCAAGCGCCTCCTCGCGCGAGGCCTCAGCAGCCGCAACATCCTCGGCCGCACCCTCCAGCACCCCATACTCCACCGCGCCGGCGCGCACCAGCAGCGCCTCGGCGCCGTCATAGTCCATACGCACACGCGAGCGAATCACGCTGGGGTACGGATCGTAATGCCGCACGCGACCCTGCGCATCGAGCTCAATGTCAACGGTAAACGCAAGACGGTCCTCGTCAGGGCGAAGCGAGCATAGGTCATTAGACAGGCGCTCGGGCAGCATGGGAAGCACGCGATCGGCCAGATACACCGATGTCGTACGATGGCGAGCCTCAAGATCGATATGCCCGTCCCAAGCCACATAGTGAGAAACGTCAGCGATATGCACACCCAGCTTGTAGCCACCCTCGGGCGTGCGCTCAAGCGAAATGGCATCGTCAAAGTCGCGCGCGTCGACCGGGTCGATCGTGATGACAAAGCGGTCGCGCAGATCGCGGCGGAGCGGGTCCTTAAGCGCCGCGGACACATCGAGCGAAAGCCCCTCGGCCTCGTCCAGCGCGGCCTCGGGATAACTATCGGTATAGCCGTAACGCGCCATCACATACTGAACGCCCAAATCCGGCGCGTCATCTCCGCCAATGCGGCGTTCGATCGTCACGGTGCCCGATTCCAGGCGCGTCGGGTAGGTCAAAATGCGCGCGACAACGACATCACCCGGGTGAACGCCCAGACGATCCGCCGAGGTATCCTCGGGCAGAATGAAGAAGTCAGCCTTCAGGCGCGAATCGAGCGGCTCGATCACACCGAGCGGACCAGCGGTCTGGTACGTACCCACCACGCTTATGGCTGCGCGCTCAACCACGCCTTCGATCACGGCGCACCGCTCACCGTGCGGGCTGTTCTTAATGCTCACGGCAACGGTATCGCCATCCATGATCTCGCGCTTACCGCGGCCCATGACCTTGTAGTCGCCGCTCTCGGTTATGACATAGGCGCCATGCTCATGGAGCTGCACGCGCCCGGTCAGGCTCGGACGGCGTTCGCTGCGCACCGGCCCGCGCTTATTGCGAGCTCCACGCTTATGCTTGTTATTGCGCCCCATGGCGCCTCCTTGCTATCGATGACGAACTCCAAAGAGTCTACCCAAATGATTCGCTTTCCTGCCGTTCCCTTGGGATCAAAAAACGGGCCGCCCCATAAGAGACGACCCGTTGGAAGGGATGAATTCCAGGCATGCCTACACGCGCAGGTAGCGGCGCATGGCTATGGCAGAACCAAAGAGACCGATAATCACACCGACCAGAATCAGCGCAGCATAGGTCACCAGGTAGTACTGCATCGGCAGGGCAAACGACATCCAGCCGATGCTCTCCTGCAAACGCGGAATCATCAGATTGCGCAGCAGCTCCAGAACGCCGATGGAAAGCAGCGAGCCCAAAATGGCCTGCAGTACGCCCTCGGTGATAAACGGGCCGCGAATGAAGCCGTTGCTGGCGCCGACCAGACGCATAATCGCAATCTCACGACGACGCGCCGTGATGGACAGGCGAATCGTGTTGTTGATGAAGATGAATGCGATAAAGGTCAGAAGGCCAACGAGCACCACGGCGGCGATGCGGATGTAGTTGGTCACCTGGAACAGGCGGCTCACTTCCTCCTGGCCGTACAGCACGCTCGCGTTGACGTCGCCGTCATCCGCGATCTTCTGGAAGTCGGCGTTCTTCTTGAGCTTCTGGGCCGTGCTTTCGACCTTGGACGGATCGTCCATCTCAATTGCAAACGAAGCCGGCAGCGGGTTCTGGCCATCGAGCGCGCTCATGGTGGCGTCGGCGTTGCCCGACATCTTGCTCGTATACTCGGCCAGCGCGTCGTCCTTGTCCTTATAGGTCACGGACTTGACGTTATTCCATGTCTTAAGCTCGGCCTCAAAAGCCTGAACATCGGCCTGATCGGCGTCATCGCTAATGAACGCGTTGATGACAACCTGATCCTCGACGGTGCCGATCACGGAGTTCAGCATCGCGGAGCCCATGATGAACAGGCCGATGATAAACAGCGAAAGGAAGATCGTGATGACGGCGCCGAGCGAGGTAGTCCAGTTACGGAAGAAGTGGCTGATTGCCTCTTTGAAGGAGTAGCCCACGTTAGTTGGTGCCATAGTTGCCGTAACCTCCCCTCTCCTGGTCGCGGATAACGTGGCCGCCCTCGAGGGCGATCACGCGACGGTGCATGCTATCGACCATCTCGCGGTCGTGCGTGGCGACGATCACGGTGGTGCCGGTGCGGTTAATGCGCTCGAGCAGCTTCATGATGCCCAGCGAGATCGCCGGGTCGAGGTTACCCGTGGGCTCGTCGCAGATCAGCAGCGGCGGACGGTTGACCATAGCGCGGGCGACGGCAACGCGCTGCTGCTCGCCACCGGAAAGCTGGTCGGGCAGCGAGTCCATCTGATCGGCCAGACCGACCAGACGCAGCACCTCGGGCACCTGGCTGCGAATGACGCCCTTGGGCTTGCCGATGCACTGCAGGGCAAACGCCACGTTTTCGTAGGCGGTTTTTTGCGGCAGAAGCTTAAAGTCCTGGAACACGGCGCCAATCTGGCGGCGCAGGAACGGGACCTTGCGGTTCTTGATCTTCATGAGGTCCTGACCGGCAACCAGGATGCGACCGCTCGTCGGCTTGACGTCGCGGTTGAGCGTCGACAGCAGCGTGGTCTTGCCCGAGCCGGAGTGACCGACCAGGAAGACGAACTCGCCCGGATAGATCTCGATGTTGATGTCGTCGAGTGCAGGCTTGTTGGGCTGTGCCGGATAGATCTTGGTGACATGCTCCATAAGGATAACGGGCTCGACACCGGCCTGCTTGGCCATCTTCTTGCGGCTGGCCTGCGGATCGATGGGCGCAAACACCGACGTAAAATCGGGGTTGTTGAGCGCGTTATCGAGGCTTGCGACCTCGGCGGCCTGATCGCTCTCGACCACCGGGGCAGCAGGCTGCGTGGGATCGGGAATAGCGGCAAAGAGACCGGACTGCGCAGGCTGAGGAGCCGGCGTCGCAGGGGCCAAGGGGTCGGGAATGCCGGCCATGGTAGGCTGCGGCGTGGCGGCACCAGCCTGAGGCTGCTCCACGCGAGCGGTCACGGCCTGAACGGGCTCAAAACCCGCCGTGCCGGAAAGCGCGACATCGCTGGTTGGATTGTAGGCAAAGGGATCGGATGCCGGCTGTGCCTGATCTGCCGGCTGAGCGGGCGCCTGAGCAACAGGCTGGCCCTCAGAATCCGGATTGGCGAAACGACTGCCCTGGACGCCTGCCTGCGTCTTGGGGGCATCATCGCCCGCACCGGAGGTACGGAAGTGGTTACCCACTGGTGCTCCTTATCGTCGTGCGTTTAAACTACATGAGCGCTTAGTATTTTAGCAGCATTAGCTTTGCTGCACATAAGAAGCATGGCAGTGTTTGGGTCCCTCCGGCCCTCTCCGGCCGGACACAGGGCTACTCTCCAAATCGTCCTCGGACATGTCGGAGTCCCCGCTGCGCACTACGTGCGGCGGGGGCTCCTCCGTCCTGCGGAAAGATTTGGAGAGTAGCCCTGTGCCCGGCCTGCGGTAACTAAGGGGTCGTTGCGTTTTACTTGGGTACAGCGGCGCTATGCTTGGGGGCTGAATTGCACTTGGCTGGGATGGGCCCTTATCCCAATAGAAATCCTGCTTGATACGGCCTCTTTAGAAGTTGCGGTGAAATAGGGACTGTTTTAGCAGTTAAAAGCCCTAATCAGTCCTTATTTCACCGCAACTTATATTGGGGCTCATTGTTGCGCAACTTGGATTTGAATTATCGCTTTACAGTGGCCTCGATAGGAACGCCTATGGTTGTGGGAGGCTAGTATGAATTGTCCTTATTGTGGGGCCGAGTTGCGCGATGGCGTGAGGTACTGCACGGCGTGCGGGGCTGCCGTCAATGGCATCTCTGCTGATTCTGGGCTTCGAGTAAAGCCTCGGAACCACGTTGCGGTCATCCTTGCCTGCATGCTGGTAATTGGCATTATCGGCGGTAGCTGTTTTGGTCTTTATCTGCGGCAGATTTTTTCCCACTTTATATCGGCTCATTCGGAGCATGCTATTGTGCTCAACATCTCTGCCGCAGGTTGGGATACCGATAATGGGGCCTCACGTGTCCCGATACACATTACGGGCAAGACTGTCGACGGGATAACGGTCGACAAGGTTGAGTTCGTCGCCTCCGACGGTTCCGGTATCAGCCTCATTCAAGGTGTGTACACGCTCGAGGCGGCAGGTTCCCCCATCGCCACCGATGGCAAGATTTATCAAATTCCCTGTACGAGCGCGACGCTTGTCCTCGACGATATCTTTGCCGCAGGCGAAACGATCAATCTCGCCGAGCTCGCTGAGCAGGATTCAATACTCACCTTCTGCCCCATCGATGCCGACGATATGACCAACGACGAAATCTATGATGCCGCCCTACTCGCCATGACATATAAAGGCGACGACGCCCCCGATGTTGCCGCGCTGTGCCAAGCGGCAATCGATCGACGTGACGGCGCCAACACAAGCGGGAACGCCTTCGAAAGTTGCGGTGAAATACGGATTAATTGAGCCTTTAGGCTGGCAAAACAGTCCTTATCTCACCGCAACTGAAACAGGGGCGCTCTCCAAGAGAGCGCCCCTGCCGGGTTTCCATAGTACTGGCGAAGCAGTCCTTGAGATCCGTCTTGCCTTATGCCAAGAACTCCTTGGTGGTCGCCACGATGTTGGCGGCGTCCAGGCCGTACTTGTGCAGGAGCTCGGCACCCGGGCCAGACTCACCGAAGGTGTCGTTGACGCCGATCTTCTTGAGCGGCGTCGGGCACTGCTCACACAGGACGTCGGCAACGGCGCTGCCCAGGCCGCCGATCACAGAGTGCTCCTCGACGGTTACGACGTGGCCGGTCTTGGTGGCGCTCTTGACGATCAGGTCGGCATCGATGGGCTTGATGGTGTGCATGTTGATGACCTCGGCGTCGATGCCCTCGGCAGCGAGCTGCTCGGCGGCCTCGAGAGCCTCGCCGACCATCAGGCCGCAGGCGATGATGGTCACATCGGCGCCCTCGCGCATGACAATGCCCTTACCCAACTCGAACTTGTAGGTCTCGGGGTCGTTGATAACCGGCGAGGCCAAACGGGCGAAGCGCATGTACACCGGACCGTCGCACTCGTAGGCGGCGCGCGTCACGGCGCGGGCCTCCACGTCGTCGGCGGGAACAATTACGGTCATGCCGGGGATGACGCGCATGAGGGCGATATCCTCGCAGCACTGGTGCGTGGCGCCGTCCTCGCCCACCGAGATGCCGGCGTGCGTGGCGCCGATCTTAACGTTGAGGTGCGGGTAGCCGATGGAGTTGCGGACCTGCTCAAAGGCGCGACCGGCAGCGAACATGGCAAAGGTACTCGCGAAGGCAACACGACCAGTGGTCGCGATACCGGCGGCGACGCCCATCAGGTTGCTCTCGGCAATGCCCACATCGAAGAAGCGGTCGGGGCAAGCGGCCTTAAACTTACCGGTCTGCGTGGCGGCGGCCAGGTCGGCGTCGAGGACCACAAAGTCATCGTGCTCGTTGGCGAGCTCGACGAGGGCCTCGCCGTAGCTTACACGCGTGGCGATTTTCTTGACGTCTGCCATCCTAGAGCTCCTCTCCGGCGGCCGTGAGCTCTGCCATGGCCTGCTCAAACTGTTCATCGTTGGGGGCCTTGCCGTGCCAGCCAACCTGGTTCTCCATAAAGGACACGCCCTTGCCCTTTGTGGTCTCGGCGATAATGGCGGTCGGCTGCCCCTTGGTGGCGCGAGCCTCGGCAAAGGCGGCGCGGATCTGGTCGAAGTCGTTGCCGTCGGCGAGCTCAACCACGTGGAACTTGAACGCGCGGAACTTGTCGGCGAGCGGCATGGGGTCGTTGACCTCCTCGACGGGACCGTCAATCTGAAGGCCGTTGTGGTCGACGATCACGCAGAGGTTATCGAGCTGCTGGTTGCCGGCAAACATGGCGGCCTCCCAGACCTGGCCCTCCTCGCTCTCGCCATCACCCAGCAGGGCGTACGTGCGATAAGTATCGCCCCAGTGCTTGGCGGCAACGGCCATGCCCACGGCGGCGGAAATGCCCTGGCCGAGCGAGCCGGTGGACATGTCGACGCCCGGGGTGTCGTTCATGTTGGGGTGACCCTGCAGGTGGCTGCCGATATGGCGCAGCGTCTTGAGGTCCTCTTTGGGGAAGAACCCGCGCTCGGCGAGCACGGCGTACAGGCCCGGAGCGCAATGGCCCTTGGAGAGCACAAAACGGTCGCGATCGGCCTTGCGGGGATCGGACGGGTCGACGTTCATTTCCTCAAAGTACAGATAGGTCATGATGTCGGCAGCACCGAGCGAACCGCCCGGATGGCCGGACTTGGCAGCGTGCACGCCGGTGACGATGCCCTTCCTTACCTCATTGGCAACCTTTTTGAGCTCTTCGTCGCTCATTGTGCCTTCCTTTCATCCTCTTTAGACAAGATGCGCACGGCACCGAAGGTAATCCCAACACAGCCGCAATGCACGTACGTCATTCATTATGCTGGAAACTGATGGCTTTACCAGAGTTTTTATCATTATTTGAACAATTTAGCAGGCAGAACCGCTGATGAAACGGTTTATCAATGTGAACGTCTTTTGGATGGAACGCGGTCGCCCCTACGCGCTAATGTCCTTGAATCCCTCGCCGAAGGCTTCCGTAACGTCAGCGACCGTCACAATGGCGTGAGGATCGCGCTCGCGCACGATCGTCTTGAGGGTATTGAGCTCTCGACGGCTCACGATGACCATGATCACCGGCTTCTCGGCACCCGAATACATGCCAGTCGCCTTAAACTTGGTACAACCACGACCCAGGCCATACATAATATCGGCAGCGATATCAGGGAACTTGTCCGAGATGATGAGTACCATACGGCGTTTGTTGCCACCATCGACCACGGCATCGATCACGTAGCCGCTAATGACCATCGAAAGGCCTGCATATAGTGCATTTTCGATTGAAAAGACCGGAGCCGACAGCGCACATACGGCAACATCGATCGCCATGACGGTCGAGCCCACGGGCAGCGAGGTATTACGCGAGATGATTTGGCCAATCGTGTCCGAGCCGCCGGTGTTGGCGCCGGCGCGCAGCACCATGCCATAACCGATGCCCGTGATGATGCCGCCCCACATAGCGGGCAGCATCAGATCGGCATGTGCCAGCGGCGCCACAAACGGAGCGAACAGGTCGGTGAAAAAGCCCAGCAGCACAAAGCCTGTCGCCGTCTGCACCACGTAGAACATGCCGCCCTCGCGCATAACGACCAGCAGCAGCAAGGCGTTCATCACGATCGTCTGAATACCAACGGGAAGCGATAGACCGCGCGATGCGCCAACCGCCTGGATAATGGTGGCAAGGCCCGTAACGCCACCGGCAGCAAGGCCGTTAGGAATCAAAAACAGGTCGGTCGCAATAGCGGCCAGAGCGCACCCCAACATAATCTGGGGCAGGTCGTGAAAGAAGTTCATCGAAAGAATGCGCTTAATGTCCAGACGATATGCCATGCTGCCTCCCTCAAAAAAGCGCACCCCATCGGATGCGCTTTGAACTTCTTCTTGTATTCGATTCTACCGATTCGCCGGACAAAAACCACCCCTGCGCAGGGTTTATTCCGAATACAAACCCGTCCAACCGTTGGGCTTAGCATCGGCTTGAAGCCGCCCGATGTTTTAGATCTCCGAGCCTTCTGCATCGGCGTTGCCGGTGGCCCAGCGATGATAGCCAATAACAAACGGGTCCAGGTCGCCATCGTCAAGAACTGCCTCGACGTTGCTGGTCTCAACGCCCGTGCGTAGGTCCTTAACCATCTGATACGGGTAGAGCACGTAGCTGCGGATCTGGTTGCCAAAACCAATCGTGGTTTTGGGTCCGCGAATCTCATCGAGCGCCTCGGCGCGCTTCTCGAGCTCAATCTCGTACAGGCGAGCCTTGAGGATCTGCATGCACGCGGCCTTGTTCTGGATCTGGCTGCGCTCGTTTTGGCAGGTAACCACAATGCCGCTGGGGAAATGCGTCACGCGCACGGCGGAGTCGGTGGTGTTTACGCCCTGGCCACCCGGGCCACTTGCGTGGTACACGTCGACGCGGATGTCGTCGGGGTTGATCTCGATATCGATATCGTCGGGCAGCACCGGAATGACCTCGACGCCGGCAAACGTGGTCTGGCGGCGCTTCTTGTCGTCGGTGGGGCTAATGCGCACCAGGCGGTGGACACCGGCCTCGGCGCGAAGCATGCCAAAAGCATCCTTGCCTTCGACGGTAAAGGTCGCGCGATCAATGCCAATGACCTCGGCCGCGGGGCAATCGTTGATGGTGACCTTCCAACCGCGGCGCTGGCAGTACTTCATGTACATCTTAAAGAGCATGAAGGTCCAATCCTGGGCCTCCAAACCACCCTGCCCGGGCTTGATGGTCACAATCGCGTCGCCATGGTCGAACTCCCCGGTAAACCAGCTCGCAAGCTCAAGCTCGTCGATGGCGCGGGCTAGGCGTTCTGCCGTAGCGGCAGCCTCCTCGCGCAATGCGACGGCGTCGGGGTCATCCCCCATCTCCTCGGCAAGCTCCAGCGCAGCGCGGGCATCGGAAAGCTCGCCGCGCGCGGTGTCCACGGCAGCGATATCTTCCTTGGTGCGCGCGATCTCCTCCATCGTGGCGCGAGCGGCATCGGCGTCGTCCCAAAAGCCCGGGGCGACGCTTTTGGCCTCGAGCTCCGTTACGCGGGTGCGCTTCTCGTCCAAATGGAGGTACGACTCAACCTCACCGAGCCGGTCCGCAAACGCGTCCAGCTCGGCGGGCGTTACCTCTAAAGCCTCAGCCATTAACGATTCCTGCCGTGGCAGTACTTGAACTTCTTACCGCTACCGCAAGGGCACGGGTCGTTGCGGCCCACGTTGACGTACGGATCGTCGCTCTCGGACTTGCGGTAGGTCGTCACCTTGCCACCGTTGTTGACGGCAGCCGGTCCGCCTTGGACAGCCGTGCGGGCCTGCACCTGCGCCTGCTTGCGCAGCACCGAGTCGCCGTTGTCACCATCGACCTCGGCAGGACCGGAGAAGTGCGCACCCTCGAGCGCGGGCTCCTCCTTGTGCTCCACGACACGCGGGGCAGCCT
Source organism: Collinsella sp. (assembly GCA_019414045.1). Taxonomy (GTDB): domain Bacteria; phylum Actinomycetota; class Coriobacteriia; order Coriobacteriales; family Coriobacteriaceae; genus Collinsella. The sequence continues at coordinate 231,165 of DXMW01000031.1, forward strand.
TGATCTCGATGCGCAGAACCGTGCGCAGGTAATCCTCGTACATGGTGTCGACGAGTATCTGGAACGCGCCGTAGGCCTCGGTCTTGTACTCGACCAGCGGGTCGCGCTGGCCAAAGCCGCGCAGGCCGATGCCGGTCTTGAGGTAGTCCATCTCCTGCAGGTAGTTCATCCAGCGGGTATCGATGACGCGCAGCATGACCTGGGTGTTGAGCTCGCGCATCAGGTCCTCGCCCAAGCGCTCGGCTTTCATGTTGTAGCACTTCTCTACGTAAGCCAGGACATCGGCAGCTAGGGCCTCATAATCCTCGTCGGGGAACTTCGGCGTATCGATGTGGCCGGTGAGCTCCACAACCCACTTGCGCAGGCCCTCCAGGTCGCGCTCGCCATCGTGACTGTCCTTGGTGCAGAACTCCTGCACGCAGCGGTACACGGTATCGTGCATGACCTCGGTGATGTGGTCGGTCAGATCCTTGCCGTCCAGAATCTTATTGCGCTCGGCGTAGATGACCTGGCGCTGCTTGTTCATGACGTCGTCGTACTCGAGGACGCTCTTACGCATGGAGAAGTTGATGCTCTCGACCTTGTGCTGGGCGCTCTCGACGGCCTTGGAGATGATCTTGTGCTGGATGGGCATGTCGTCGCCCATGTCGGCCGTGACCATCATCTTGGAGACGCGGTCCATCTTGTCGCCGCCGAACAGGCGCATGAGGTCGTCCTCGAGCGACAGGTAGAACTGGGTCTCGCCCGGATCGCCCTGACGGCCGGAGCGGCCGCGCAGCTGGTTGTCGATACGACGGGACTCGTGGCGCTCGGTGCCGATAACGGTCAGGCCGCCGGCGGCAAGCACGCGCTCGCGCTCGGCCTTGCAGGTCTCCTTGGCCTCGGCGTTAAACTGCTCAAGCTGCTCGGGCGTCACGTCCTCCATGGTCAGGCCCTCGTACTCAAGGCGCTCGCGCACCAGCTCATCGGGGTTGCCGCCCAACAGGATGTCGGTACCACGACCGGCCATGTTGGTAGCGATGGTCACGGCGCCGTAGCGTCCGGCCTGGGCAACGATATGAGCCTCGCGCTCATGGTGCTTGGCGTTGAGGACCTCGTGCGCGATGCCGCGCTTGGTAAGGGCGGCCGACAGCTTCTCGGAGCTCTCGATGGAGACGGTGCCCACCAGGACCGGCTGGCCCTTGGCGTGACGCTGCTCGACATCGTCGGCGACGGCGTTGTACTTGGCCTGAATGGTACGGTACACCAGGTCCTCGTGATCAACACGCTGAACGGGTTTGTTGGAGGGGATGACCTCGACGGGCAGCTTGTAGATCTCGCGGAACTCGGCATCCTCGGTGAGTGCCGTACCGGTCATGCCGGAGAGCTTGTCATACAGACGGAAGTAGTTCTGCAAGGTGATAGTGGCCAGCGTCTGGTTCTCCTCGCGTACGAGCACGCCCTCTTTGGCCTCGATGGCCTGGTGCAGGCCCTCGGAGTAACGGCGGCCTTCCATAATGCGGCCGGTGAACTCGTCGACGATCTTGACCTCGCCGTTGGTGACCACATACTGCTTGTCGCGGTGGAACATGTACTGGGCCTTCAGCGCCTGCTGCAGGTGGTTGACCAGCTGGCCGGAGAAATCGGCATAGATGTCATCGATACCCAGGCGGCGCTCGATCTTCTTAAGACCGCGCTCGGTGGCAGCGATGGTGTGCTTGGCCTCGTCCATGACGTAGTCGCCCGTGGGTTCAACGTCCTCGGTGGCGGTAAGCATGTCGTGCGACACGTCCTCGCCGCGCTCAAGGCCACGCACGGCACGCGCGAAGTCCTTGTAGGTACTGGCGGACTTGGTGCCAGCGCCCGAGATGATCAGCGGGGTGCGAGCCTCATCGATCAGGATGGAGTCAACCTCGTCGACGATGGCGTAGTTGTGGCCGCGCTGCACGCGCTGCTCGGGACGGGTAACCATGTTGTCGCGCAGGTAATCAAAGCCGAACTCGGAGTTGGTGCCGTAGGTGACGTCGGCCTGGTAGGCCGGGCGCTTGAGCTCGAGCGGCATGTTGTTCTGGAGCAGACCGACGGTCATGCCCAGGTACTTGTAGATGCGGCCCATCCACTCGGAGTCGCGCTTGGCAAGGTAATCATTGACAGTAACGACGTGCACGCCCTTGCCGGCAATAGCGTTGAGATAGCCGGCCAACGTGGAGACGAGGGTCTTGCCTTCGCCAGTCTTCATCTCGGCGATGTGGCCCTCGTGCAGTGCCATGGCGCCAATGAGCTGCACGTCAAAGTGGCGCATACCCATGGTGCGCTTGGAAGCCTCGCGCACGGTGGCAAAGGCCTCGGGGAGCATGTCGTCGAGCGACTCACCGTTGGCGTAACGCTCACGGAACTTATCGGTCTGGCCGCGGAGTTCCTCCTCGGTCATCTTCTCAAACTGGGGCTCAAGACCGTTGATCTGGTCGACGATCTTGTAGTAGCGCTTAAGGTCCTTATCGGATCCAAAGGACAGCAGCTTTGACATGAATCCCATGTGGTTTTCCTTTTTGGCCATCGCCCACGCCGTGCAGCTGCGGGCGAGTTAAACACAGATGATTGTACTTTAGCCAAACAAGGCGCGGCCTATACGGTCGACCTCGACCGCCACGTAATAACTATGACCAGCCTGCCGCAATGGAACAGGTTTATTTTGGCAGGTTTTATCTGAGCAAACGCCGTCTCTCTGCCATTTGGTGCCACGGGGACAGGTTAGCTTGCGCCAATAAAAAGAAAAGGGCCGCGCACCCAAATGGATGCACGGCCCTCATGCCATGAATGCGAGTGATTCCGCGGCGAGCTATTTACTCAGCAGCCTCGGTGGTCTCGGCCTCGGCAGCGGCCTCCTCGACGGGAGCCTCTGCGGGAGCCTCGGCGGCCTGCTTGGCAGCCTCCTCGGCGAACTTAGCGGCACGCTTAGCCTTCTCGGCAGCCTTAGCCTCAGCGGCGGCCTTGCGAGCGGCCTCGGCCTCAGCAGCCTTGGCGGCCTTGGCAGCCTTGGCCTCCTCAGCCTTCTTGAGCTGGGCGGCAGCGGCGCCACCGAACTTGTCGGCGAAGCGCTGGACGCGTCCACCGGTGTCGACGAACTTCTGCTGGCCGGTGTAGAACGGGTGGCACTCGTTGCAAAGCTCGACCTTCATCTCGGACACGGTAGCGTGCGTCTTGAAGGTGTTGCCGCAGGAGCACGTCACCGTGCACTCGACATACTGGGGATGGATACCCTGCTTCATGGTAGGACTCCTTATTGGTCAGGCGCTGGTTACCGATCAGCGCATAAGGCGTCTTGGTTTCCGACCAAGACAACAAACTCGGCTATGGTACCACGGCGCCGCGCGTCCCACAAAAGGTTCACGGTCTTTTCGGAACGACACGAATCTGACCCATCGAAACACATCTCCACCGTTCCTTCAACTGGGAAAATGCCGTCCCCGGGGCCTGAGAAGGGCCCCGGGGACGTTCGACTGACTGCGGGAACGGCCTTTCCGCTCAATGTGTTCGGCTGAGATCGGAAATCAACCAAACTGAACTAGGTTCAGTTGACATGGTTAAAAAACGAGGGGCGACGCTTTTGCGTCACCCCTCGTCCCGGCCGGTTGCTTTAGTTGTACACACGGTAGTTACACTTGAATTGGGTTATGTGTCCATAGTTGGAGCGGTACCAACCCGACGTATAGCTGATTGCCTCTGCGCCTAGATAGTCGTAGCCCTTGTTGTAGCGAAGCTGACGGTAGGTCGTGTCGTACTCTGCTACGTAAAACGTGTCTCCAGAGAAGGCTTTGTACCGGTCTTTAACCGTCGAAGCCATGTACGCGGGTTCGACATCGCCTTTCTCTCCGTTGAGCGCATAGACGGGTGCCGCGATTCCGCATAAAGCCGTTGCCACGAGGATGGCGTAGACAGCCATGCGCGACGCGTTGGACTTCAGCTGTTCAAATAGTTTCATGTCATTCACCTTCCTCGTATGTATCGAGGTATTCCTGCTTGAGCGTCTGCGAGGACGACTTGATCTTTTCCACGAGCGTGCCGGCCTCGATGAAGTAGAACGAGTTGGTGAGGTCTGCCAGGTCGTCGAGCAGATGGCTTGAAATGAGCACGCTGCGTCCCCGCGCCACTTCGCTGCGCATCGCGTCGCAGGAGGTTTTCCGTTTTCCCGGATCGAGGCCGTTCAGCGGTTCATCGAGGATGAGGTACGGGCAATCGGTCGCTATCGCCATGGCAAGCTTTACCTGCTGCTTCATTCCTGTCGAGAGTTTACGGGTCGGCTTGTCGAGATATGGGGAGATTCCGAGGGAGTCGCAGAGCGAGTCGATGTCGGCGGCCGATTTCCACGCCTCCCTAACGAAAGCAAGGTGCTCGATGGCCGATAGCGTGGGATAGAGATCCGCGCTGCCCGAAGAGCTCAGGTAGACGAGTTCTGCAAATTCGGCTGATCGACGTTGGCAGATTCCGTCTGCCGCCAGGCTTCCCGAGCGGATGCGGGTGGGAAATTGGCCCGACAGCGCTTCAAGAAGGGTGGTTTTCCCCGAGCCGTTGGGAGCAATGAGGCCCGCCGCCGTTCCCGGGCTCAGGAAAAGCGATCCGATTGAAAGTATCGTCGTGCTTCCGTATCCCACGCTCGCGTCCAGAAGCTCGAGCCCATGGTGCTTTTTCGCGGGTCCAGGCTGTTTGGGCGAACGTGTCGCAACGGCGCCGACCGCAAAAAAGACCGCGACGTATATCAGGGCCACGGCAAGCATCGATGCACCGCTTGAACCGGAGCCAATGAATTCTGTCGGGAAGCATCCTACGTAACCCGTTGCCTCGATAGGCGAGAATACGGCCAGCGGCAGGAGATTGAGCGCGGCGTTATGCTCCAGTGCCGAATCGGACAGTAACGGGAATACCGGGGCCGCGACAAGCAGCGCGGAGGTAAGGGGGCCCGCGAGGACGCGCCTCGTTGCGGTCGATAGGACGACGGAACAAACGGATATCAAGGTTCCGCCCGCAAGAAGCGCGATAAGCAGGGCTGTGAAGACGTTTCCCGCAGTCGTGGTGGTAAGCGCGCCGTCATGGAAGAAGACGATCGGGTACCCAATTTGCCCGAAGCCGTTTAGGGCCAAGGCGTAAATGCCCCCGGGCGCAAGGCCGGCGAGGAGCATCGCGGTCCCCGCGGCGATTATCGAAAACACGATCTGGATAAGGCGCCGGAATTTGGGCACGGGCGCCTTCGCCGCCAGGGTCGCAGGCCTTGTGGCCCCGAGCAGGAGTATCGACGAGAGAAGGAAGGGGATGAAGGGAAGGAAAGACGGCACCATGGCAATGGCGTAAGGCAGGAAGGAAAGGAATGGCAGGTCGCTTGCGGAGGCCGGGATATCCGTGATGCCGGAACTGCTCAGGGCACGGCAATATGCGAGCTCCGCGTCATTGGTCTCTCGGTCTCCCACGATGGACCCGGATTGGAAGCCTTCGCCCATGAGCACGTAGTAGCTCTCGGCAGAATCGAGAAAGGCGGCGTCGGTTTGAGCGGCAAGGGCGGCGTTCGCGTATCTTGCAAGCTCCGCGTCATTTTGCTGCTCTGGAGATAGGTCTGTGCCGCTGGCCTGGGGCGCGCGCGTATTGAATGCGTCGACAAAGCTCTGCATGCCCTGTTTCATAAAGAAGGGCCCGTAGATGGGTGAATTGAACGCAATGGGGACGGAAAAGGCTGCAGCGAGAACGAGCGTACAAATCCATACGGCCTTGTCTCTTAGGATTAGTTTGAGAAGAAGTCGACAGTACATTTAGAAGCACCTACGTTCCTCAAAGAATTGTTAGATTAATAATGACAGACCGAATGAAGATGCGTGCGATGGGGGCGAGGCGAATGGCTGAGCGGTATCGATATGCGGGTTCAACGGTATTATATTGACCACATAGATTTTTAACTTACATTTCTACCCGCCCTTTTCGTAGAGTCGCCGATACGTGCTTAGCGCACCCTCGGCGCGTCCGGCAGGCTTTGCGAAATGGGATCCAGGAGACTTCGGCGCAGCATCATCTTGCGGAATGCTTCTAATGAGCCTCCCATCCTTCAAAAACAGAATCTCATCGCACAGCCTATCGACCGAATCCAAGATGTGGGATGACATGATGATGCACGTACCAGAATCGGCCAGCTTCCTGAGAATCTCGGAATGCAAGTCCACCCTGCTGGGGTCGAGCGCGTTCATGGGCTCATCTAATAGAAGGTACCGCGCGCCCGTCGCATACGCAATCGCCAGGGTAAGCTGCTGCTTCATGCCCTGGCTCAGAGTGCGGATCCTCATCTTCGCGAACTCGCCTATCTGCGTTTGTTCCACTATCTCTTCGATATCGCGAGCATGCGGCCACATATCGCAAACCATCTTGAGGTGATCTTCCGCACGCAATCCGGGATACAGCAGCGTCCCCTCACCAGGTGCATAGAAGATCATAGAACGGACCTCTCTCGCACCCGCACCCTGCACCTCATCCAGAACGATGCTCCCGTCCACGCGAGGACCCGGCAAACCTGCCATCGCACGCAGCAACGTCGTCTTTCCATGCCCGTTCGGAGCGACGAGACCGTAGACCGTACCCGGGGCAAACTCAGCGTTCACCGAATCTACGAGCACCTTCTTTCCATAAGAGATCGTCAGCGTTTGAAGGTCAATCATCGAGATCATCCCCTTTCGATCTTTGGAACACTCAGGCGCACCATCAACGGAGATACGGCGCCCAAGACCACCAGCAGAGCGCCCGATGCGCCGACGACCTCTCCAAAAGGCATCGCGTTCGTCCCTCGCCCAAGGAACCCAATCGTCCCCACCTGGGAAGCGGGATCAAACGAGGCGAATGGAGCCAGCAGCGCGACGCCCATGCCCACGCTTTCAACATGAGCGCTCAACGAACCCAACACCAAGAGAACCGCGCAAACCATTCCGGTGACAACGGGGTTGCGGCTAATCGCTGCTGTCAACGCAGCGACGACGGAAATCACGCCATATGCCATGACCAGCAACGGAATACTGCACAACACCGCCTCCCCCACCATGGACGTTGTCGAAGCTCCCGCCCGAATGAGAGCGACGGGATACTCCGATCCACCCGCACCGTTCTTAATCACGGACACAACGACAGCGGGAACCATCGACACCAAAAGCAGCACCAAGCCAAGCAGGAGAGCCAGCGCAACAGCCGTCAGAAAACGCACATGCGCTGTTGCGGGGATCTGGAGAACCAGAAGGGAACGACACTGCAGGTGGGTGCACGCGAGCGATGTGACAACCACGGGCAACAGCAAAAATAAGGAGGGAAGCGCTGCCTGGAGATACGAAAGGAGGATTAATGGGGGCATCTTCGTACTTAACTCGTAAACCTTGGGGTCCGGCAAGCTCGCGATCGACTCAAGCAGAAGGGCGCGCGCCTCCGCACGAGAAGGAGTCTCCGGCTCGATTCCAATCGATTGCAGGAGAGTCGCATCTGCCGCGCCCAGCTCACCTCGAGCGCGCTCGTACGTCGCAAGGCTTCGAAACCCCTCCGCAGGCATAGGCGCGTACACGAAACCCGAAAGAGCATCCCGCATGTCTTCCAGGGCCGCTTTGCCCTCGACGTCCATATTCGCAGCGTTCTGCTCTAGATACCGATTTATTGAACGGAGCTCCCCATCCCTATACCGAACAGCGGAAACGTTATCAGCGTCAGGAAACATCTCGACCAGAGCCGGGGCCAGCATCGTCGTCGACATTGCAATCGCGCATACGGCGAGGGTAGGAGAACGCAGGAGCAGTTTCCCCATCGTTCTTACGTATGCAACGGCGGAGGCACAAGCGCTCGAACGAGTTGCCGTTCTCGATGCAGTGAAGGAACCTCTCTCAGGACAAATCGGGGATATCGGGCACGCGCAGCCGCTCTTTCCAGCAACGCAAAGCAGGCTAATTGCCAGCACCTCGATCCCGATTGCGCATACGAGGGCAATCGCGCCACGCTCGAAGCAAAGTCCAGGCAGATTCACTATCTGCGTTGTCGGGTACGGGCTATAGGCGCCGACGGTCAACTCAGTGTTCGCATACGTAAGGGGATTCAACAGGGCGAACTCACGTAAAGCGATGGATCTTCCGTAATACCCGGGAACCATCGTCACCCCCATCAGGGCACATACGAACACGATTCCAAGCGTAGGGTTATTGGCAATCTTCACGGCAAGGTGAACGACAAGCGAGATGAACGCTGCCACCAAGAATTGCAAGATGGCCGTCTGCGCGAACACCAGCCAAGCCGGTTTGATAACCGGAGTCGCATATTGAATGTAGCCTATCGGATAGAACGGCGAGCCCGGGCCATTCTTCACAAGCGCGGCGATTATCCCTGGAAGATTGATGGCGAGGACGGCAAGCATTGCAAAAACACTCGCCCATACGCTCGATGCAACAAGTCTACCCAGCTCGCCCATCGGTGCCTGGATGATGAGCTTTTCACGTTTGTTAAGACGCGCGGCAAGGAACGAGACGGCAACGGCCGTTGCGACCCATAGCAAGTACTCCTTCGATCCGTCATAATAGGTGTACTCTCCATCCGATATCTGCAGAAACGGAAGTAGGGGAGAGAGCGGTGCCAAGATAAGACGTCCCGCGGCAAGAGGGTACAGAAGCGCGGGCATGCTTGATGAAGAGGTATAGACACCGTCCTCCCCCGCATTCACAAGCGCATCCGCATAGGATGCTGACAATTCCTGCTCAACACGGGTTATTCCCGACTCGAGGTATTCGACCCGTCCGTCGATGCCAGCCGCGCTCCTGAAGACGGGCAGAGCACAAAGAACCATCAACGCAACAACGACAACACAGAGCGACCTGGAGGAGAGAAGCGACCTAAAGATCGCCTTCGAGATTTTGAGCATATTCATCGCCAACCTTAACCTCATCCAGTCGGAACAGAGGGGCCGAACAAAATGCTCGGCCCTTCCTCGCATCTAGTAGGTGCTATAGACAAATTGCCATTTATCAGTTGTGCCAAGAACACCACAGGAGCACATTGCAGCGAGGCGGGATTCCCTATGATGCGCGGATCGGCGATAGCCATTTCGGTAGGAGATCGTCTTGTAAGAGATGTTGAACATCGAGATGCTGTGCCCGCTTACGCCGCGAGGACAGCTGTAGCTCCAGTAGGTATCGACGACGTCGTCCGTATACCCGAGGGGCTCAACGAGGGCACACTGGCTGCTCTCCTGGGAAGGAGGCATCGGGGTATCCGCAAAAGCGGGGGCTCCCGGCAGCAACAGACAAAGAGCGAGGCCGAGGAAAACCAAGAGCTTACACGACTTAACAGTACTGAACATAATCCTCTCCAATCTAGAGGGGTTTCGGTTGCAGCATGCTGTGATTACTTGCAGGCAAAGTCAATTTAACATAAACTGTTAAAAAGTAACCTGAGTTTTTTAAATTCTTCGGAGGTTATTATGAGTTCCGACAATCGCACTCCCCGGCTTCATTCCTTCCGCATCGCATGTGCGATAGCCTCTGCGACCCTTTGCGCCACCGCCATCGCACAAGTGGCGTTCTCCTTAAAGCCAGCAATCGAAGTGCTCGACAACCCTGTAATTGCAGACTCCCCCGCGTATCCAGCCCTTGCAATCTCGACATTGGTCCCTGCCGTCATCGGTATCGCTACGACCATCCTCAGCGCCGTTCTCGTGTGGACGATCAAGAGCGGAGACCCCTTCAAGAAAGGGTCTGCGACATGCTTGAAGGTGCTCGGCATTCTCTTCGTTGTTCAAGCTGCCACCAGCCTCTACGCCGGCTCACTCAAAACCTCCGTTTCGATGTTTGGCGGCGAGGGGGCCGTCGGCGCCCAAGAGATCGCTTCATCATTCGATTGGACCTCTCTGGTTCTCGGCATCGTCCTGTTCATGCTTTCCCAGCTCTTCTTGTACGCCCGAGAGCTGTACCTCGACTCCGACGAGATTGCGTAAGGAAACGCCATGCCCGTAATTGTTCGCCTCGACAAGATCATGGCCGAGCGAAAGATTTCCTCGAACGAACTTGCCGAAAGGATTGGAACCACGCCCGTGAACCTGTCCCGTATTAAAAAAGGGCATATTCGCGGCATTCGCTTCAACACACTCGAGCAGCTATGCCTCGCCCTTCGTTGCCAACCCGGAGACCTTCTCGAAGTCATGAGCGAAGAGGATGCCCGAAAGGAGTTCGGATTCGATTGGTCCGCCGAGGATTAGAGGGCGGTCGTACTCGCCCTGCACACGGGGATGCGAATCGGCGAGGTCTGCGGCCTTCGGTGGTGCGATGTGGATTTCGAGACGGGCCTGATCTCGATCAGACACTCGGTGGCGTACGCGAAGGGAATGGGTTCGTTCATCAAGGACACCAAGACCCATGACGCCAGGGGTATCCCCATCGACCCGGTCGGCCTACTCCCCTTCCTGAAGGAGACCCACGAGATCGACTGCGGAAAGCTGCGCTTGCGCGGCCTTACCGGGGCGGTCGAGATCGGGGACTGCTACATCCTGTCGGAGCCGGGCGCGACCTTCGCGACGACAAGCTATATCCGCAGGGCGTTCAAGACGTTCTCGGAGACCAACGGCCTCATGGGCACCAACGACGAGCTGATCACGTTCCACGGCCTTCGCCACACGTTCGCAACGCAGTGGATCCGCCAAGGCGGCGATATCAAGGCGCTCCAATCGATCCTCGGCCACAAGGACGCCATGGCGACGCTCAACGTCTACGCCGACATCGAGCCCATCTCCAAAATCCATAACATGCTGCGCGCCACGCCGTGCCTTTGGCGCGGGCACCTCGGGCCGAGGGTCGATCCGGGTCCCATGTTCCAACAGAGGATCCAGGAGTCCATCGAGACGCTCCAGGCGTTCGGCTACGGCATCACCGAGCCGGACGACCGAAATATCGCCATACGCGACGTGAAGACGAACAGTTGGCTCTAGCTCACCGAGTACGCGGCAGTGCTGGGCCCATCCCAACTGAGGTCACGGTGGTCCGATAGGGGCGCCGCCCGCGGCATGCGCCGCGGAGCGGTATCCCCTACCGAAGGGCGGGGATGCCCTCCGCTTCCAGTTCGGAATCAGCCGTCGGAGGCGTTCGGCTGACTGCGGGAACGGCCTGTCCGCTCAATGTGTTCGGCTGAGATCGGAAATCAACCCAACACGAGCCGGACACGCGCCAGACGGCTCTTCCCCGTACGGCCTTCCCCCTTACGCTCATGTTGCAGGCATGTAACGCCGCAGCGAGCGCGCCTTTTTTGCGCCAGACAGGTACAATGATGAACACTGTACCGTAGCGGAGCGCCCCGCGCGCACCGCAACCACGCGAAAGGGTTTCCCATGGCCGAGATCTCGTCCTCCCGCATCGTCATCACCGTCCTTGGCAAGAACCGCCCCGGCATCGTCGCCGGCGTCACCCGCGTTTTGGGCGAGGCCAACGTCGACATCCGCGACATCACGCAGTCCATTATCGAGGACATCTTCACCATGACCATGCTGGCCGACACCGCCGAGTCCAAGCTCGACTTCGCCGAGCTGCAGAAGGCGCTGGCCGAGGCCGGCGAGCTTTCGGGCGTCAACGTGTCCATCCAGCGCGAGGACGTCTTTAACTTTATGTACCGCCTGTAGCGAACAAGCCGCTCGGGGCAGCTTGACGTCATATCGTCCAAGCGCGCGGCCCCAAAGCGGACCGGAGAGGAGCGCGCATGGCCTACGACGCCAAGAAAATCTACTACCGCTTCGACGATCACCTGAGCCGCCTGGTTCTGGATTACGAGGCGAGCCGTCAGATTTCGCCCGAAAGCGAAAACCTCTACCACGGCCTGCCGACCGCCCCGTACGACGAGGACCTGTTCGTAGAGCACAACGTCAAGCGCGGCCTGCGCAATGCCGACGGCTCGGGCGTGGTCGCGGGCCTTACCCGCATCTCGGACGTGCACGGCTACAACAAGGTCGACGGCAAAGTCGTGCCCGATCAGGGCAAGCTCACGCTTCGTGGCTACAGCATCGAGGATCTGGTCAACAACGCCCAGGCCGAGAACCGCTACGGCTACGAAGAGGTCGCCTATCTGCTCATCACGGGCTCGCTGCCCACCAAAGAGGAACTCGACGGTTTTTGCGGACGCCTGGGTGCTTTTAGGCACCTGAGCGACGAATACGTCCGTGAGTTCCCCATGACCACGGTGTCGTCGAGCATCATGAATGTGCTTCAGCGCGCCGTGCTGCTGCTCTACGCCTTCGACGCCGAGCCCGACGCCATTACACCCGAACACGAAATCGACGTCGCCATCTCCATGCTCGCCCGTCTCCCCCGCATCGCCGCCTTCGCGCATATGGCCTCGGTCGCCAAGCGCCGCGGCTCCGAGGTTCATGTGCCGCACCCCACACCCGGCCTCTCCACCGCCGAGACCATCCTACAGGTGTTGCGCGGCGGCATGGCATTCACCCGCGACGAGGCCATGCTGCTCGACGTGATGCTTATGCTGCATGCCGAGCACGGCGGCGGCAATAACTCCACGTTCGCCTGCCGCGTGCTGTCCTCCTCGGCCACCGACCCGTATTCCGCCTACGCCGCAGCTATCGGCTCGCTCAAGGGCCCGCGCCACGGCGGCGCCAACGCCAAGGTCGTGTCCATGCACGAGGACATCCGTGCGCATGTCTCCAATTGGGAGGACGAGGACGAGGTCGCAGCCTACCTGAGCAAGATCCTCGACAAGCAGGCCTTCGACGGCACGGGCCTCATCTACGGCATGGGCCACGCCGTCTACACGCTGAGCGACCCGCGTGCCGAGGTGTGCCGTCGTTACGCGCGCTCGCTGGCAGCCAAGAAGGACCTGGGCGAGGAGTTCGCGCTCATCGAGCGCATCGAGCGCCTGGCCCCGCAAGTGATGCGCGATCACGGCATGACCAAGCCCATCTGCGCCAACATCGACCTGTACACGGGCTTTATCTACAAGATGCTCGGCGTGCCCGAGACGCTCTTTACGCCGCTGTTCGCCGTCGCCCGCATGGCCGGCTGGTCGGCACACCGCATGGAAGAGCTCTTCTGCGCGCACCGCATCATCCGTCCCGCGTATCGCCCGGTTATCGAGCCGCTGGAGTACAAGCCGCTCGCCGATCGTTAGGACGCAGACCGTTATAGAACCCGAGCGTGGCCAGGGCATCACCGCCCTCGGCCACGCTTTTTATGCCAGTAGAAAGGATCGCAGCGAATGATTGTGTTTTCCGATATGGATGGAACGCTGCTGACGAGCGATAAGCAGATGAGCGACGCCACTTGGGCAATGCTCGACGAGCTTGCGCGCCGCGGTATTGAGTTTGTGCCCTGCACGGGGCGCCCGCTGTCGGGCATCTTTGAGCCTATCCTCGCCCATCCTGCCGTGCACTACGCGGTCTGCGCCAATGGTGCCAGCGTCTGGCAGCTCGACGAAGATGCGCCTACCGATGCCTCACGCGCCAAACGTATCTTGAGCCGACCGCTCGACCGTGGCATCGCCCATCGCATCCATCGCATCGCCGCCGGCCACGACGTCACCTTCGACATCTTCGCCGACGGCCAGTGCTTCCTCCCCCGCTCGCTCTATGAGCGCCTAGACGAGTTCTGCGGCGGCGACCCCCACATCGCGGCTTCGCTCAAGCGCACACGAACACCGATCGGCATGGATATCGACAGTAAGATCGACGAGGTCGAGACACTCGAACGCATCGCCATGTACTGGCACGACCCGGCCGATCGCGACGCCATCGCGGCGGAGCTCGACACGCTCGGAGGCATTGAGGTCACGCGTTCGTACGCCATGAATATCGAGGTCATGGGCGAGGGCGCCACCAAGGGAACGGCCCTCACATGGCTATGCGAGCACCTGGGCGAGCGTCTCGCCGACGCCTGGGGCTTCGGCGACAACATCAACGACATTCCCATGCTGCAGGCAGCAGGCCACGGCATAGCCATGATCAACGGCGAGCCCGAAGACCGCGACGCCGCCGACGCCATCACCGAGTTCGACAACGACCACGACGGCGTCGCCCGTACCATCATGGCCGCCCTCGCCTAGTCATCGGCTAGTCATTGGGGACGTTCTTGAATGACTAGTCGTTGGGGACACTCTTCGTGAAAAGCTGCAAGGACTGTCCCCCACTGCCGGCAGAACGGGAACGTCCCCAGCTGCCGGATTAAGCGAGGCCCTCTAGCACGCGGCGGAGCTCCTGCTGAACGGCGTGGTCGCGGTTACGACCCACCACGCGATCGGCAACCGCCCTGAGCGCAGGGCGCGCGTTTTCCATCGCGCAGCCCGTGCCGACAAAGCGAATGATCTCGTAGTCGTTCATCGAGTCGCCAAACGCCATGACCTCGTCGCGCCCAATGCCGTAATGCTCCGCGAGCTGTGCAATACCCGAGGCCTTCGACACACCGGGCTGCATGGCATCAATCCACGCGTTGCCCGAAGGCGCAAAGGTAAAGAGCTGACCGAGTTCGCACTGTAGCACGTACGCACTGTCCATAACCGCACTGTCGTCGCAAAAGATACTCGCTTTGATGATATTTACGCTGGGATCGGGCAGCTCCCAAATGCGCTCGGCATTGGGAAGGTCCTTATCGACCTCACGCACGAACTTGCACTCGTCATCGAGCAGGAAGGACTTGGTTCGGTCAAAGAGCGCAAGATGCAGATTGGGAAACGTCCTGACGGCTTGAGCGAGCCTTCGAATCGCCAGGTGGGAATACACCTCACGGTCTACCATCTTACCGTCGGCGTAGACTTGGGCGCCGTTAGCGGCGACAAAGTCCATCTTGTCGCGAACGGGCGCAAAGAACTCGCACAGGCGATCGTAGCGACGACCTGACGATGCGGCGAAATGCACGCCATGCTCGTGTAGCGCCAGAATCAGTTCGTAGGTCTCGGGAGGCACCTGGCCGTTTTCGTCAAGCAGCGTGCCGTCCATATCGGATGCAATCAGTTTAAACATAGAAAAGCTCCCTTCGGGCTTGTTGGAATCGAACGTGTATCCGATTCCAACGTACCCAAAGGGAGCTCAAATAAGACTCCGCGGGCGTAAACGTTACAAGGACCTGGCAAATAGCTCACACATGCCAGAGGTCTCACGGTCGCGGCGTCAGGCGACACGCCACCCCGATGACTAGTCGGCGTAGGTGAAGGTTGTAACGTCGAACATGCCCTCGGGGCGGATGCGGAGCGTCGGGATAACCGGCAGGGGCAGGAAGATGATGCCCATGATGGGGTCGAGCGGCGGCTCAATACCCATGGCGCGTGCCTTGACCATAAAGTCGTCGTGCTGCGCGGCAACGTCCTCGGCCGTGCCTTCGCTCATAAGGCCACCGAGCGCCAGCGGAATGCGCGCCACGACCTCGCCGTTACGCACCAGCACGTGGCCGCCCTGGCCCACGGCCTCAACGGCAGCCATCATATCGGCCGCGTTGTCGCCCACCACGCACACGTTGTGCGAGTCGTGGCCGATCGTCGAGGCGATGGCACCGCCCGTAATGGCAAAGCCACGCACCCAGCCGCGACCAATGTGCTTGCCAACAAGACCCAGGCCCGCAGGGCCATCACCGTCGGCCCCCTCGGCCTGCAGTGACAAGCCGCGGCCGTGGCGCTCGATCAGCATAATGCGGCGCAGGCCCTCGGCATTCTCGGGACGAGCCATGCCCGTGATGGCCTTGCCCGGCACCACGTCGATCACGGCCTCACCCGGCTTAAAGGCATAGTCGAACACGTCAAGCGATAGCTTCGGCAGCTTAACGGAAGCACGCAGCTCATCGGCAAGGGCCGCAACCTCGGCCATCTCGGGTGCGATCTCGCCCACAAAGGTGCCGTCCTGCGCCACCAGAGCACCGGCGGCATATACGCGATGCGGAGCCGTGGCAAACGTCAGGTCGTTGAGTACCAGCAGGTCGGCACGCTTGCCCGGGGCGATGGCGCCACGCAGCTCGTGCGGGTCGCGGCAACCGTGGTCCAGGCCAAACGCCTCGGCCGTGGAGAGGGACGCCATAGAGATGGCAACCACGGGGTCGATACCGGCCTCGATAGCCACGCGACAGGCATTGTCGATCATGCCGGTCGCAAGCGCATCGGAAGGGGCGCGGTCGTCAGTCGCAAAGCAACAGCGGCGGGCGCGCGCGGGATTCTCCAGCAGCATCGGCGACAGGTTGGCCAGGTCATGGCTGCAGGTGCCCTCGCGCAGCATCACGTACATGCCACGAGACAGCTTGTCGAGCGCCTCCTCGGGAATCGTCGACTCATGGTCGGCGATAATGCCCGCCGCGGCATAGGCATTGAGGTCCTTGCCGGCAACGAGCGGCGCATGGCCGTCGACCTGCTTGGACGGCGTCTGGTTGGCAGCATCGATGCGAGCACAGGTCTCAGGATCGGCCATAAAGACACCCGGCAGGTTCATCATCTCGCCCAGGCCAAAAACGTCGCCCGGATGCTCGGCAAAAAACGCCTGCATGTCAGCGGCGGTAATCACAGCGCCCGCTTGCTCATCGGGCAGCGCGGGCACGCACGAAGGCATCATGTACTTGATGGAGATGGGTGTACGGCGGCCGTCCTCAATCATAAAGCGCAAGCCATCGAGACCGGCAACATTGGCAATCTCGTGGCTGTCGGCAATAGCGGTGGTGGTACCGCGCGTCGCCGCCATGCGTGCATACTCGGCAGGGCGGATGTTCGAAGACTCGATATGCAGATGCCCGTCAATAAAACCGGGGGCAAGATAGCGGCCCTGGCAATCGATGACCTCGGCAGCCTCATACGTACCGGCGGCATCGTCGCGACCGTCGTAGAGCACGCCGACGATCACACCGTCCTTGACGGCAACGCTACCGGGCGCCACGCGCTGACCGTACACGTCGACAATCTGCGCATTGGTAAACAGCGTGTCGACGGGCACGCGGCCCTCGGCGGCCTCGATCACAGACCTCATGACCTCAACGGACATACCTTCTCCTTTAACCGTAGAAAACAGCTGCGGAGCGGACAGGCCTTCACCGCAGCAAGACAATAGCCATTGTATGCCCAAACGATGGGTCGGGAATACACCCCCTCCGCTTAACGGCACACGCCGCTTGGCGCAATGAGGGCAGGTTGCTTTGTACCAATGACAAGGAGTGTCCCAAAGTGCCGGCACAAAAGGAACGTCCCCAAGTGCCAACAACGGCAGCGCCGATGTTTTGGCAACGACAGCGAGCGAATCGTATTTGGTAAAACCGCGTAACTAAACAAGGCCGCAGTCGGGAATCCCGGCTGCGGCCTTGTTGCAACTTGTAAGGTCAACTCACTCGTTAAATCAACTTGAAGCCCTTGCGCTTGCCTACGGAGAGGGTGTCGCCCAGCTTGAGGGCGCTCGGGTCGATGTTGTAGCTCTTGGGAGCCACGGCCTTGCCGTTGATCTTGACGCCGCCGCCGTCGATGTCGCGACGGGCCTGGCCGGCGCTGGCCGAAAGACCCAGGTCCTTGAGCAAGCCAGCGAGGTAGATCTGGCCCTCGTCGTTGACAGTCAGCTCGACATGTTTCTCGGGGAAGTCGGCAAGCTGGCCCTCCTTGAACACACGGTCGAACTCGGCCTGGGCCTCGTCGCCGGCGCCGGCGCCGTGGTAGGTATCGCACAGGTCGCGGCCCAGAGCGCGCTTGAGCTCGTAGGGGTCGGCGGAACCGTCGGCCAGGGCGGCGTCGATCTTATCGACCTCGGCCGGGGCGAGCGAGCTCGCCAGACGATAGTACTTGCCGATCATCTCGTCGGGGATGGACATGGTCTTGCCGAACATATCCTTGGGAGCGTCGGTCAGGCCGATGTAGTTGCCGTAGGACTTGGACATCTTGCGCACGCCGTCGGTACCCTCGAGCAGCGGCATGGTGAGCGCGATCTGCGGTTCCATGCCCATCTTCTCCATGAGCTCACGGCCGGCGAGCAGGTTAAAGAGCTGGTCGGTGCCGCCCATCTCGACGTCGGCCTTGATCTGCACGGAGTCGAAGGCCTGCATCACGGGGTACAGGAACTCGTGCAGGGCAATCGGCGTCTGGGACTGGTAGCGCTTGGTAAAGTCGTCGCGCTCGAGGATGCGGGCGACGGTGAACTTGGAGCACACCTGCAAAAGACCGGCCAGGTCCATCGAAAGGATCCAGTCGCCGTTGTGCACGATGGTGGTCTTCTCGGGGTCCAGGATCTTCATGGCCTGGCTCACGTAGGTCTCGGCGTTGGCCTCGATCTGCTCCTGCGAAAGCTGCGGACGGGTGGAATTCTTGCCCGAGGGGTCGCCGATCAGCGCGGTACCGTTGCCAATGATAAGGGTGACGTTGTGGCCCAGGTCCTGGAACTGACGCATCTTGCGCAGGGGCACGGCATGGCCCAGGTGCAGGTCGGGGCTGGTGGGATCGACGCCGAGCTTGATGTTGAGGGGCTCGCCCTTCTCAAGCTTCTTGCGAAGGTCGGCCTCGGGGACGATCTGTGCTGCACCCGAGGTGATGATACGCATTTGCTCGTCAACAGACAGCATTGGGTATCCTCCTTTTGCTATAGCACCCTCACCGGATACGGCGGTGCTGGAAGTTCATAAACCCACTAATAATAACCAAAACAGCGCGACGCGGCACCTACGACAGGAAAATCCTCGTCCTGCCGCACGCGTCGATAACGACCGGCAAACGCGTGCCGTCACGTTCGACCAAAAAGCGCGCCTGCTGACGGCGCGAGCAGTCACGGCAACGGACCTGCCCCGTTGCATCCGTGGCGCAGGCGCCCTCGGCAGTCAGCAAGCAGTGCTCGCACACCATGAGCTCGGGACGGTCGGCATCGACAGGCCCCAAGACACCGGGGCAAGCGGCAAGTTCGGCAACACGCTCCGCATCATTGCCGAGCAACTCGGCCGACAAGCACGCCCGCCCCGCACCGAGTCCGCGCAGCCAGGTAAGCGTGGCCCGATTGGCACAGAACACCGGCGCCGCCACGTCAAACGTTGTGCCCAGCTCGCGGGCCATCGCCACTTGTCCCAGATTGCGGCAGACGACGCGCCCGGCACGCTGCATAAGCGCCCGAGTCCGCTCGGCGTCGCCCGCGCGGCACACTTCGTCGAGCACCACCGTTGTATCGGACAGATCTCGCTCATCGCACGGACCCACATCCATCAGCTCCCAGGCAAAGACCATACGAGCAAAATCCTCGCGCTTTGCCGGCCCCGCCGACCCCGCCAACTCCGTCGACGCACCGCCATCCACCGCAGCGTCCTCAAAGGGCAGCACCTCAACGGCACGCGCAACGGGCGCAATCGCATCCGCCTCGGCCCGCATGCGCTCCAACACCGCCGCCGCCTGATCCAACACGCCGGCGCTGCGAATCAGATAGACCTCGCAGCCCGCGTCCACCTTACGTTTGCAATGCACGACGATGCGCTCTCCCGCAGCGGCATCCACGGGGCAAGGCACCTGTGGCCAGCGCTTGGGCACATCGGGACGCGCGTCGGCACCCGGGTAAAATCGAATTTCGAGCGTATCGCCCGCCGCCACGGCGGCATCAAGCTCAACCGTCACCTCTTCGTGACCCACCGCCACCAAGTGGCCCACGCGCACGCCCTGGTTGATCGCGCGCTCAAAGCTCATGAGCTCGGCACCCGAACGACCCCGCAGGTAAGCATCGGTAAACCCACGGTTAAACGACCTTCCCAGCTCGCGTTCAAGCTCTTCCACGGCACCGGAGTCCCACGCGCCGTCGCACAGCATATCGAGTGCCCGACGCCACACCCTCACCACGTTGAATACGTAATCGGAATTCTTCATGCGTCCCTCGATCTTGAGCGATGCCACGCCGGCGGCAACAAGCTCGGGCAGGTGCGCGATACCCAGATAGTCACGCGGACACAGTAGACGATCCCCCTCGACGGCGACAACGCTCTGTCCCGCCTCGTCCACTAGGTCGTACGCCAGACGGCACGGCTGCGTGCAGTCGCCGCGCATCGCCGAGCGCCCACGCCGCAGGACCGAGAACTCGCACGCCCCCGAATAGCCGATGCAAATCGCACCGTGGCAGAATACCTCGATGGGCACGCCCGTGGCACATAGCGCCGCAATCTCGTCGACCGTCAGCTCGCGTGCCGTCGTCACGCGCTCGACCCCCAGCTCATCGGCGGCAAGCCGCACGGCACCCTCGCTATGAGCGCCCGCCTGCGTGGACAGGTGAATCTCGACCCCGGGAATCGCCGCGCGCAGCGCGCAGGCCAACCCGGCATCGGCGACAATCAGAGCATCGGCGCCCAGCTCCAGTGCATGAGCTCCCAACGCCACCGCGTCGGACAACTCATCGTCAAACACGAACACGTTGAGCGTTACGTACACACGCACGCCATGGGCATGCGCCACGGCGCAGCCGCGCGCAAACTCGTTATCCGTAAAGCCATGGGCGCTCACACGGGCGTTAAAGCCGCCCAACCCCGCATAGATGGCATCGGCACCCGCGGCGATGGCCGCAAGCATCTGGTCGAGTCCGCCCGCCGGCGCCAGCAGCTCGGGCAGCGCCGCACCGGCAGCATCCAATCCAGTCTCGTATTGTCCGCTCGGCCCCATCGTCCGAATCGCCATCGACAAACTCCTTACCAAGGTATGCATTCACTCTGAAAAATGCCGTCTTCCAGCATACACGAGGCCTCGCGCGCCCCGTTTGGTTTATCGTGTAATAACTTATGTCCATCCTGCCCCGACGGCACATCCACCGTCCGGCACGACATACCTGGAGGTCAATATATGGGTCCTCGCCAACGACAGGGACGCAGCCGTTCAAAGACGCATGCTCTGCCCATAATCCTGCTCTCGTTTTTGGGCTTTCTGCTGATTGCGGGCGTGGCATTTGGCATCGGCATGGTCGGCAACGTCAACCGCTGGCTGTCCGATCTGCCCGACTACACCGACGCCAACGCGTATCTGGTGAGCGAGCCCACCGAGATCGTCGACTGCAACGGCAACAAGATCGCGAGCTTCTACACGCAAAACCGCAAGTCCATCACCAAGGACGAGGTCTCCCCCTACGTGCTGCAGGGCACCGTTGACGTCGAGGACGAGCGCTTCTACGAGCACGGCGGTATCGACCTGTGGGGTATCGCGCGTGCTGCGGTGGCAACCCTCGGTGGCGGGCACGAAGGCGCCTCGACGATCACCCAGCAGCTTGTGCGCAACACCATCCTGCAGGAGGAGCAGTTCGACTCGACCATTGAGCGTAAGGTGCGCGAGGCCTACATCGCCATCAAGATGGAGGACATGTACTCCAAAGACGAGATCCTCATGATGTACCTCAACACCATCTATTACGGCCACGGCGCCTACGGCATCGAGGCCGCAGCCGAGACCTATCTGTCCAAGAGCGCCGCCGACCTCACCCTCAGCGAGGCCGCGCTGCTCATCGGCCTTCCCAACTCGCCTTCGCAGTACGACCCCACGGTCAACCCCGACCTGGCGCTGTCTCGCCGCAACAAGGTTCTCGACAACATGCTGCGCCTGGGCCACATCACCCAGGAGGAGCACGATGCCGCACAGGCCGAGCCCATCACCCTCAACGTGACCGAGATTTCGGGCAGCGGCGTCGACGTATACTCGCAGCCCTACTTTGTCTCCTACGTCAAGCAGCTACTGGAGCAGGAGTTCTCGACCGACGTGCTCTTTAAGGGCGGCCTGACCGTCAAGACCACCATCGACCCCACGATGCAGCAGGTGGCAGAGAATGCCGTCCGCGAGCAGCTCGACACGCTCTCGCTTGACGGCCTGGACATGGGCATGGTCGTCGTCGACCCCAAGACCGGCTACATCAAGTGCATGGTGGGCGGCTACGACTACAACGCCGACGAGAACCACGTAAACCATGCCACGGCCAAGCGTCCCGTCGGCTCCACCTTTAAGGCCTTTACGCTGGCAACTGCCATCCAAAACGGCATGAACCCCAACGTCACCCTCAACTGCAACTCGCCGCTCAAGGCCAAGGGCACCACAACCGAGGTACAAAACTACGCCAACCAGAGCTATGGCAACATCACGCTTAAGCAGGCGACGGCATACTCCTCCAACACCGGCTACATCCAGGTGGCGGAAGCCGTCGGCAACAGCAAGATCATCTCGCTCGTCAAAAAGCTCGGCATCGACCCCGCCAAGGACAACATCGAGGACGTTCCCGTCATGACCCTCGGCACCGGCTCGATCTCGCCGCTCGAGATGGCCGCCGCCTACGCGACGTTTGCCAACGGCGGCTACTATCGCCAGCCGATCGCCATCACCGAGATTGACTCTCGTACCGGTTCGGTGCTGTACCAGCACACCGACAATCCCTCACAGGTGCTTACCGAGGGCGAGGCCGCCGCGGTCACCGATGTTCTGTCCGGCGTCATGAAGGGCAGCGGTACGGGTGCTGCCGGCGCCCTGAGTGTCAACCAGCCCTATGCCGGCAAGACGGGCACCACCGACAACACCACCAACCTGTGGTTCTGCGGCTATACCCCGCAGCTGGCGTGCGCCCTGTGGACCGGCTATTCCGCGGGCGAGATCCCCATCCAAAAATACGGCACGGACCTGCTGGGCGACAGCACCAACCTGCCTGTCTTTAAGCGGTTTATGAACACCGTTCTGACCGGTACCGAGCGCGAGGAGTTTGCGACCGGAACGGCGCCCACCTACAAGAACAACAGCGTCTGGAAGTTCTACGGCACCAACAACACCAAGAAGTCGGAGAACGACGACAAGGACAAGGACGAGGACGAAGAGGAAACCACCACAACGACTACCACGACGACCACGACCACCGAGACCACGGGCGGTGACACCACCGGCGGCACCGGTACGACCGGTGGTTCGACGGGCGGCTCCACTGGTGGTTCGACCGGCGGCGATGGCGGCACGCCTACGCCTACGCCTACGCCCACTCCCGACCCCTCGCCCACGCCTGACGATACGGTCGGCTAGAAATCATCCGGCCATAAGCAACAAGGCCCCCGAGCAGCCTATTGAACTGCTCGGGGGCCTTTTAGTTTGAAGCGACCTGGTGGGCGGTCTTTATACCGGCAATCAAAAAGGGGTACCGACCAACGTCGATACCCCTTACAAGCCACCATGTCAGTGCACGAAGTGCCGAGCGCACGACCCGCACGCCTACTTGCGAGAATTGCTCAGCTTATTGATCAGTGCCTCGAGGCGCTCGCCGTCCTCGGCCGTCTGGGCAATAACCAAAATCGTATCGTTGCCGGCAAGCGAGCCAAGCACATCGGGCAACTCGGCCGCGTCAACGGCGGCGGCGATGCCGGAAGCCGTGCCAGGCTGAGCCTTGATCATAACCAGATTATCGGTACGCAGAACGCCCGTTACGAGCTCGGAAACCATACGCTGCAGGTGTAGGTCCTCTGCCAGAACATAGATGCCCTCAGGGAGCTTACGCAGCCCCATGTCGGCAATATCGCGAGAGACAGTCGCCTGCGTGCAATCAAAGCCCATAGCACGGAGCTCATCGACCAGCACGCGCTGCGTGCGGACATCCTTATTGCGCACAATATCTCTAATGGCATCCTGGCGCCCATTGCGTTTTTTAGCCATACAAACCCTCTCTCCAAAAGATGGCGGAGACAATCAATCAGTGTTTGAATAGTTTAGCGCTATTTGAAGGCTTTTGTGAATAAGAACGCATTTCGAAACAATTCTATGCAAGTTTGTTTCGTAATGAGCCGTTTAGGCGGTTTTTGCGCCCGTCCGGTTAAGAAAAGCTGCCAGATGCGTACACATCACGCAGCGCGCGGGCTTAGCGCTGGCGATCGGCCCAAACAACAGACCGAGCCCCCGATGGTTATCCTTGAGCGCGGCGACCATCTGACGGGTTCGAGGCGCCTCGAGCATATCACGCATGCGGACGGAACGCTCGATTGACGACACTCCATGCGGGCTCAGACACAAATTCTCGATGCAGGCGACCAGTCCGGCAAAGTAGAACTTTTGGCTTGCCAGCTTGAGCCGACCACCGCTATCTGCTTCCGAGAGTGAGTCCGCAAGCTCGTCGAGCGCCCGGGTGTCATCGGATGCCTTGGCATACATGGTGGGATCAAAGGCATCTGTAAGCTTAGGCGCCACCGTGTGGAAACAAGCGTTGCCGCATCCGGAGACGCGCTGCGCCTGCGAGAGCGCGCATGCCATAAACCCAACTGTGCGAAACGCCTTGTCGCACAAAAGGCATGCCTCAAACAGCGGACGGCTATACATCACGCCAGAGACTTGAGCAACCAAGCCGCCTAAAATCAACTGGGGCAGCCCGGCCACCATCGAAGATTTGCTATCAATGGAAATATGAGTAGCATCCAAGACGCGCGAATGGCACTCTCGATGTGCATCATAGCGGTCGAGCGACACCGTGGGGAACACTATGTCTGCCGCAGTATCGCACGCGATATCGACCATCTTGGAAAGGGATTGCGGAGCAAACCACTCATCGGCGTTCATGGCGATGATTTGAGAGCCGCGCGAGGCAGCAAAACCGGCACGAAGACACGCGCCGCGCGTCGCGTCCTCGACGTCAATCAAATCAATATGGATGTCCCTGTCAGCAGCAACTTGAAGCGAATGGCGCACACCGGGCGCAGCATCGCGACAGACAACGACAATCTGCAAATCGTAGAGGTCTTGGTTCTGGATACTCTCGAGCGCACGCATCGCATAGCTGGGCGAACCTTCTACCACAAGGATCACCGAAAGTCGCGGATGCGAGCCACGTCGAACCAAATTATCCGTCCTCTCGACAGCAATGAATAAAACCGTGGTTCATGGTACACCCCGGCAATAAAAGCAATGAGACACCGGTTGTATTGCACGCCAAGAACAGATGTTGCACACGCGCAGCCCACAGATGGCAGGTGTCGACGCACGACGCGTCGAGCCCTCCCCTAGTCGAGCACGACAAGCTCGGCGGGATCGTAATC
Source organism: Collinsella sp. (assembly GCA_019414045.1). Classification (GTDB taxonomy): domain Bacteria; phylum Actinomycetota; class Coriobacteriia; order Coriobacteriales; family Coriobacteriaceae; genus Collinsella. The sequence goes on from DXMW01000031.1 coordinate 256,115, forward strand.
CACGCCCATAAACGTAAGGCCGCAGGCAGGAGCCGTGGGGCCCGCAGCGGTACGGTCGCAAGCATCGATGACCTCGCGCATCCACTCGGGTTCACGGCGATGCATGCCAATCTCGACAAGCGTGCCCACGATCGTACGGACCATCGAATGCAGAAACGCATTGCCCTCGATGGTGAACGTCAGGATGTCCTCGCCAAACGCAACCTCATGGCCAAATTCGGCACGCATCACGCAGCGATGCGTGGGCTTGCCAACGGCCGAAGCAACCTTGCAAAAGCTTTTAAAGTCCTGCTCGCCCAGCAGAGCGGGGCAGGCAGCAGACATAGCCTCAACATCCAAGGGATAGCGATGCCACCACACGGCACCGCGGGACAGCACGGGGCGCGCATCTCGATCGGCAATACGGTACGTATACGTACGGGAACGCGCGTCAAAACGCGCAGAAAAGCCTTTACGGGCCTTGTAGACCTCGTTAATGGCGATATCTTTGGACAGAAGGGCATCCATAGCCCGCAGCCACCTACGGCGCGTACAAGCGAGCTCAGCGTCCGTTACGGGCACGCTGATGTACTGAGCCACGGCATGCACGCCGGCATCGGTACGCCCCGCACACGTCAGATCGATCGGGCGGCGAAGCAGCGTCTCGATGGCTCGACGTAGCTCACCCGCAACCGTCGTCTGTCCCGGCTGCTCGGCAAATCCGCTATACGACGAGCCATCATAGGCCACGCGAAATACGAGCGTGGCGTCAAGCTCGGAAATCGAATTGAAATCAGACGGCGCAGTCATGGGCGCTCCCAACAAACAAGCAACGGTATCGCGACAAAAAAAGAGGGGTACGCGAACGTACCCCTCGAATATAGCCTATGCAGACGGATTGTCTACTCAGCGGTCTCCTCAGCAGGAGCCTCCTCGGCAGCGGTCTCCTCGACAGCCTCGACCTTCTTGGGAGCAGCGGCCTTCTTGGGGACCGGAGCAGCCTTTTTGGCCTTAGGCGTGCAAGGCTCGGTGACGAGCTCCATGATAACGATGGGAGCGTTGTCGCCCTTACGGTTACCGAGCTTCATGATGCGGGTGTAACCGCCGTTGCGGTCCTGCCACATGCCCTGAGCAGCCTTGTCGAAGATCTCGGCAACGAGCTGCTTATCGCCGAGCTTGGCGATAGCCAGACGACGAGAGTGCAGGTCGCCCTTCTTGGCCCAAGTGATGATCGGATCGACGACCGAACGCAGCGCCTTAGCGCGGGTCTCGGTGGTCTTGATGCGGTCGTTCTCGAAGAGGGCCTTAGCAAGGCTCTTCTTCATGGCCTTGGTGTGGCTCGCATCGGTGCCGAGCTTAAGGCCCTTCTTAACGTTGTGACGCATGGTCTAGTTTCTCCTCAAATATGCGAAGCATTAAGCCTTCAGGCTCAGGCCCATGGACTCAAGCTTGTCCTTCACTTCCTCGATCGACTTAACACCGAAATTACGGATGTTGAGCAGATCGTTCTCCGAGAACTCAACGAGCTGACGGACCGAGTGAATGCTGGCGCGCTTAAGGCAGTTGTAGGAACGGACGGAAAGGTCCAGATCCTCGATCTGCTTGTCCAGCTCGGCGTTGTCGTTGGTGACCTCGGGAGCGAAGATCGAAGCCTCCTCCTCGACCTCGGGGGTCTCGGCAAGGTTCATAAAGGCGGCCATATGCTGGTTGATGATATTGGCAGCCTGGACCACGGCGTCGCGCGGGGCGATGGAGCCGTTGGTCTCGATCTCGAGGACAAGGCGGTCGTAGTCGGTATGCTGACCGACACGGCAAGCCTCAACGAGCTTGGCGCAACGGGAAACCGGCGAGTACAGCGAGTCGACATGGATCACACCGATGGGATCGTTGTCGCGCTTGTTGGCCTCGCCAGAAACATAGCCGCGGCCATAGCCGATGCGCATGCTCATGGTGAGATGGCCACCCTCGGTGAGCGTAGCGATGTGCTGCTCGGGGTTGACCAGCTCAAACTCGGACGGAATAAAGAAGTCCGCACCGGTGACCTCGCAGGGGCCGTCAACCGAGATGGTGGCGGTCGCCTCGTCGGTCGTGCCGAGAGCCCTGAAGACAAGACCCTTGACATTCAGGACGATGTCGGTGACATCCTCGACCATGTTAGGGATGGTCATGAACTCGTGCTGCGCACCATCGATCTGAATAGCCTCGACGGCGGCACCCTCGAGCGAGGACAGAAGAACGCGACGAAGGGAGTTACCCAGCGTATCGCCGTAGCCACGCTCGAGCGGCTCGACGGAGACACGAGCAGACGTCTCGTTGATCTCTTCGACCTGAACCTGAGGCCTAATGAATTCTGACATGTATTACCTCCAGCCTCAGCAGCCCGGATGGACTACTTAGAGTAGAGCTCGACGATGAGCTGCTCGTTGATATCACCGCTGATCTGCTCACGCGTCGGCAGAGCGAGCACGTTACCAGACAGCTTCTCGATATCGACCTCGAGCCAGCCAGGGACCTCAAAGCGCTCGGAGGAAATCAGGGCCTCCTTGATGGGGAGGAGGTCACGGAACTTCTCGCCGACAGCGACGACGTCGCCGGCCTTGACGCGGTAGGACGGGATGTCCACGCGCTTGCCGTTCACGGTGAAGTGACCGTGACGGACGGACTGACGAGCCTCTTTGCGGGTGCGGGCGAAGCCAAGACGGAAGACGACGTTGTCAAGGCGAGACTCAAGGATGATCATGAGGTTCTCACCGGTGACGCCGTTCATCTTACGGGCCTTGTTGAAGTAGCCGTGGAACTGCTTCTCCAGAACGCCATAGATGAACTTGACCTTCTGCTTCTCGCGCAGCTGCATGCCGTACTCAGATTCCTTGCGACGGCGCTTGGGCTGACGGATAGATTCCTTCTTGCTGCTGTAACCGAGCTCAGCGGGATCGATCCCGAGCTGACGGCAGCGCTTAAGAACAGGAGTCCTGTCGATTGCCATATTGATACGATCCTTTCAGTTACACGCGGCGACGCTTCTTGGGGCGGCAGCCGTTGTGCGGAATGGGGGTCTTGTCCTGGATGCTCGAGACCTCGAGGCCAGCAGCCTGGAGGGAGCGGATGGCGGTCTCACGACCGGAGCCGGGGCCCTTGACGAAGACGGAAACCTTCTTCATACCGTGCTCCATGGCCTGCTTGGCAGCAGCCTCGGCAGCCATCTGGGCAGCGAACGGCGTGGACTTACGGGAGCCCTTGAAGCCCACCTGGCCAGCCGACTTCCAGGAAATGACGTTGCCCTGGGGATCGGTGATCGAAACGATCGTGTTGTTGAACGTAGAACGGATGTGAGCCTGGCCCACGGAAATGTTCTTACGGTCCGCGCGCTTCAGACGGGCAGCGCGAACGTTCTTCTTAGCAGTAGCCATCTATCTAGCGCTCCTTATTTCTTCTTCTTAGCACCGATCTGACGCTTCGGGCCCTTGCGGGTACGAGCGTTAGTGTGGGTGCGCTGGCCGCGGACCGGGAGGCCCTTGCGGTGACGAAGGCCGCGGTTGCAGCCGATGTCCATAAGGCGCTTGACGTTCTGGTTGCGCTCACGGCGGAGGTCGCCCTCAACCATGATCTGGTTCTTATCGATATAATCACGGATGGCGTTAACCTCATCCTCGGTGAGGTCCTTAACACGCGTATCCACGTTAACGTTGCACTCGACGCAGATCTTCGTCGCAGTGGTGCGGCCGATGCCGTAAATGTAGGTCAGACCGATCTCAACGCGCTTCTCACGCGGGAGGTCGACACCATTAATACGGGCCAACGTAGTCTCCTCTCTTAACCCTGACGCTGCTTATGACGGGGGTTCTCGCAAATGACGAGGACCTTGCCATGGCGCCTAATGATTTTGCACTTATCGCACATCTTCTTGACCGAAGGACGTACCTTCATCGTTCTTCCTTTCGGTAGCGCTCAAACTACTTCCCTACTATCTACTCGCCCAGCCGCAGGCGTTTAAAACTATGGCTGGTCTTCACACACAATCCGACCGTAGGTTGAGCTAAGCCTGCAGCCGGAAATGGAGTGCGTGTATGCGTGCCGCTATTTGTAGCGATAGGTGATGCGGCCGCGGGTCAGGTCGTACGGGGAAAGCTCCACGACAACCCTGTCACCGGGGAGAATACGGATGTAATTCATTCGGATCTTGCCAGAAATGTTGCACAGAACCGAATGACCGTTCTCGAGCTCGACCTTAAACATGGCGTTGGGCAACGGTTCCTTTACCGTACCCTCGAGCTCAATTGCGTCTTCCTTCTTCACAAGCAATCATCTTTCTCTAGAAAACGACAGCGATTGAGTATTCTACAATACGCATGCACGTATCGTAATATCTTCGTAATGGCTCCACAACTAAGCGGAACTTGTTACTTTACAGAAATGTAGATGCCGACGTATTTGAACGGGACCCCTACATTTCACCGCCCTGCAAGGAACACCAAGCACCTTGGGCATCCGTGGTGAGAATCACCGGGCCGTCATTGGTAATGGCGACGGTGTTCTCGTAGTGCGCGGCGGGCAGGTGGTCGTTGGTCGTGACGATCCAACCGTCGGAGCCCGTGCTCACATGGTTGGAACCCATCGTAACCATCGGCTCGATGGCAATGACCATGCCGGCCTGGAGGCGAACGCCCCTCCCCTTCTTTCCATAGTTAGGAACGTTGGGGTCCTCGTGCATCACGCGGCCAATGCCATGGCCCACATAGTCACGAAGCACGCCGTAACCGTGAGACTCGGCGAGGGACTGAACGGCGTAACCAACATCCCCGATATGGTTACCGGGAACAGCCTGCTCGATGGCAGCCTTAAGGCAATCGCGCGTGACCTCGCACAGGGCCTTGGCCTCGGGCGTGGGTGTGCCGACAAAAAACGTCCAAGCGTTATCGCCAACCCAACCGTCAACGACAGCTCCCGTATCGATGGAGATGATATCGCCATCGCGCAGGATCATGTCGGGGTTGGGGATACCGTGGACCACGGCATCGTTAATCGATGCGCAAATGGTACCGGGGAACCCGCCGTAACCCTTAAAGGCCGGGGTGCCGCCATGCATACGGATAATCTGCTCCGCGAGCTGATCGAGCTCAAAGGTCGAAACACCAGGGCGCACCATGGCTCCAACGTGGCGGAGCGCCATCTTAGATAGCGCTCCTGCCTTCTTCATCTGCTCGATTTGCGTTGCAGACTTAATCTTGATCATAGACCGAGAGCCTCTTTGACATCCCCGTACACGGTCTCGCGAGCCTGGTCACCGTTGACCGACTTGAGCAGACCCTGGCCACGATAGTAGTCGACGAGCGGGCTCGTGGACTTCTCGTAGACGTCGAGACGGTTCTTGATGGTCTCGGGCTTGTCGTCGTCGCGCTGATACATCTCGCCGGCGCACTTGGGGCAGGTAGCATCGGCAGCGGTGCCGGTGTAACCGCAGGCGCGGCAAGTTCGACGCGAAGACAGACGATCGATGATGACCTCGGGGGCCACGTCGACCAGAAGGGCGCAGTCGATCTCGCGACCCATGGCGGAGAGCTCGGAATCGAGCGTCACAGCCTGGGCGGTGTTGCGCGGGAAGCCGTCGAGGATGAAGCCCTGCTGGGCGTCATCGGCAGCAAGGCGCTCCTTGACAAGGTCGATCACGAGCTGGTCGGGAACGAGCTCGCCAGCGTCCATGTACTTCTTAGCCTGAATACCAAGCTCGGTGCCACCCTTGACGGCAGCACGCAGCAGGTCGCCCGTGGAAATGTGAGCGACGCCAAACTCGGCGACGAGCTCCTGTGCGACGGTGCCCTTACCGGCACCCGGAGCTCCGAGCAATACGAGGTTCATGAGCAATCCTCCTCTAGCCTATTTAAAGAATCCATCGTAATCATACATCTTGATCTGGCCTTCGAGCTTATCGACCGTGTCGAGCACGACGCCGACCATGATGAGGATGGACGTACCGCCAAATGCCTGGATCAGATGGTTACCCGTGAAGGAGAAGATGATCGAAGGCACGATGGCGATGAGCGCCAAAAAGACAGCGCTGGGAAGCGTGATCTTGTTGAGCGCGTTCTTGATGTAGGCCGCGGTAGCCCTACCCGGACGGACGCCCGGAATAAAGCCACCCTGCTTCTTAAGGTTGTCGGCCGTGTCATCGGGGTTGAACACCATGGAGGTGTAGAAGTACGCGAAGAACACGATGAGGACAACATTAAGCACCCAGTTGAGCCAACCGGTCGAAAGCGCAGAGGCAACTGCCTGAATCCAGCCGATGCCGGGGAAGAACACGGCAATCTGAGCCGGGAAGTACAGCAGCGCCGAGGCAAAGATGATCGGCACGACGCCCGCGGTGTTGACCTTGATGGGCAGGTAGGTGGTCTGGCCACCCATCATGCGACGGCCCACGACGCGCTTGGCATAGGAGACCGGGATGCGGCGCTGGCCGCGCTCAAGGAAAACAATCAGCGGGATAACCAGCAGGATGATGGCGCAGATGATCACCATGGTGATGATGCCACCGGCATTACCCTCGGTGCTGGAGAAGATAGCCTGCGGAAGGCCGGCCATGATGTTCGCAAAGATGATCAGCGACATGCCATTGCCGATACCGCGCTGGGTGATGAGCTCACCAATCCACATGATCAGCATAGCGCCTGCGGTGAGCGTACCGACGATCATGAGGTCGAAGATGATCTCGGGAGCGCCGGCACCATTGAAGCTGATGCCGAAGCTCTTAAAGAGGAAGAGGTAACCCACGGAGTTGAGGATTGCCAGAGCCAGGGTGAGGTAACGCGAATACTGCGTAATCTTGGTCTGACCGACCTCGCCCTCGCGGGCAAGCTCATGCAGGGAAGGCACGACGGCCTGGAGCATCTGGAGGATGATCGAGCTGGTGATGTAAGGCATGATGCCCAGCGAAAACACCGACACATAGCTCAACGCGCCGCCAGAGAAAAGATTCAGGAGGGCCATAGCACCTGCGGCGACCGAATTGTTATCGGTCGAGAAAAGGCCCAGCATCCCCTGGAAGGGAATGCCGGGCACAGGAACGTGCGCACCAATGCGGTACACGACGAGCATAGCTATGGTAAAAAGAATCTTTTCGCGCAATTCTTTGATGCGGAAAGCATTCTTAAGACCATTTAGCACGGCAGCTCGACCTTTCCGCCAGCGGCCTCGATCTTGGCCTGCGCAGAAGCGCTGACCTTGTCGACCTTGACCGTGAACTTCTTGGTGAGCTCACCATTGCCGAGCACCTTGACGGGCTCGAACTCGCTCTTGGTGATGCGAGCGGCCTTAAGAGCGGCACCGTCGATTACAGCGCCGTCCTCGAACTTACGCTCGAGACGCTCAACGTTAACAGCGGTGTACTCGATACGACGGGGGTTGCGGAAGCCCGGAAGCTTGGGCAGGCGCATAGCCAGCGGAGTCTGGCCACCCTCGAAGCCGGCACCCTTGGTGCCACCAGAGCGGGAACCCTGGCCCTTCTGGCCGCGGCCAGAAGTGGTGCCGTGACCCGAAGAATTGCCACGGCCGACGCGCTTACGGTTCTTGGTGGAACCGGGCGCGGGAGTAAGATCGTGAAGCTGCATTTGCTACTCCTCTACAATCTCGACAAGGTGCTTGACCTTGAAGATCATGCCGCGGACGGACTCGTTGTCAGCAATCTCGCGAACCTCGCGGATCCTGTGGAGACCGAGGGCACGGACAGTACGGACCTGGTCCTGCTTGCAACCGTTGGTGCTGCGGACCTGCTTGATCTTGATGGTGTCAGCCATGCTTAGTTCTCCTTACCGACGAACATCTCGGAGACCGTCAGGCCACGGCGAGCCGCGACGTCCTCAGGGCTGGAGAGCTCCTTGAGGCCCTCGACGGCAGCCTTGATGATGTTGAGGCCGTTGTCGGTACCGAGGGACTTGGACAGGACGTTCTTGATGCCAGCAAGCTCGAAGAGGGGACGCACAGCGCCGCCGGCGATAACGCCGGTACCCTCGACAGCGGGCTTGATGATGATGCGGCCGGCACCAAAGTGGCCGAGAACCTCGTGCGGGATGGTGCCCTGCTCGGTCACCGGCACGTGGAACATGTTCTTCTTGGCATCGAGAGACGCCTTGGAGATGGCCAGGGGCACCTCAGCGGACTTGCCCATGCCAACGCCGACGTTGCCCTTGCCGTCGCCAACGACGACGAGAGCGACGAGGCTCATGCGACGACCACCCTTGACGGTCTTCGACACGCGGTTGATGTAAACGACGCGCTCCTCGAACTCGGAGGCCTCGCGCTGCTGCTTCTGATTACGAGCCATGTGCTACATACCTCCTAGAACTCGAGACCGGCGGCACGAGCACCGTCGGCGAGGGCCTTGACGCGGCCATGGTAGATACGGCCACCGCGATCGAAGGCGACCTTGGTGATGCCGGCCTCGATGGCACGCTTGCCAACGAGCTGACCGACCTTCTCCGCAGCCTCCTTGTTCGAGGTGTGGGTGCCCTTGAACTCGGCCTCGAGGGTCGAGGCAGAGACGAGCGTCAGGCTGGAGCCCTTGCTGTCGTCGATGATCTGGGCATAGATGTTGGCGTTAGTACGGGTCACGCGAAGACGCGGACGCTCGGAGGTACCCGAGACCTTGCCGCGAACACGACGCTGACGACGCTTGAGGCCTTCCAGCTTCGCCTTATGCTTGTTCATACGTAAACTCCTAAAAAGGTTGATCTTGCCAGCACCTGACGGGGTGCTGGTCTTATGCGAGTGAGTCGGTTACGACTACTTGGCGGCCTTACCCAGCTTGCGGCGGATGTGCTCGCCAACGTAGTGGATACCCTTGCCCTTGTAAGGCTCGGGAGGACGATGGCCGCGGATCTCAGCGGCGATCTGACCGACCTGCTGCTTGTTGATACCCTTGACGTTCACGTGGGTGTTGTCGGGAACCTCGAAGGTGATGCCCTCGGGAGCCTCGACGATCACGGGGTGCGAGAAGCCCAGGGAGAACTCGAGGTTCTTGCCCTTCTGCTGCACGCGGTAACCGACGCCGGCGAGCTCGAGCTTCTTCTCGAAGCCCTCGGAAACGCCAACCACCATGTTGTGGATGAGGGCGCGGGTGAGGCCGTGGCGGGCACGGGTCTCACGCTCGTCGTCGGGACGGGAAACGGTGAGGACGCTGTCCTCGACGTTGATAGCGAGCTTCTCAAAGACATCGAGCTCGAGCTGGCCCTTGGGGCCCTTGACGACAACGTTGTTGCCGTTGACTGCCACTTCGACTCCGGCGGGAATCTGGACAGGCTTATTACCGATACGAGACACGGTGATCTCCTTTCCTTCTACCTACCGAGCGAATTACCAGACGTAAGCGATGATCTCGCCGCCGACGTTGTGCTTGCGAGCATCGCGGTCGGTCATGACGCCATGGCTGGTGGAAATAATGGCGGTACCAAGGCCACCGCGGACGCGGGGCATGTCGGCAACGCCGGTGTACTTACGCAGGCCCGGCTTGGAAATGCGGCGGATGCCGTTGATGACCTTAGCCTTCTTGGGACCATACTTAAGCGTGATGTGCAGAGTCTTCTGGGGAACGGTGTCCTCGACATCGTAGCCCTCGATGTAGCCCTCCTCGTGCAGAACACGAGCGATCTCGACGAGCTTCTTGCTGCTCGGCATGGAGACCGTGGCCTTGTTCACAGAGTTAGCGTTACGGATGCGCGTAAGCATATCTGCGATCGGGTCTGTAAGGTTCATACAGATTCTCCTTCGTTCTTGATGAACACGTGCTCTTGGTTCTTCGCCGCCCTTAACGGCAAAGCCTTTTTAGCGCGTTTTCCCTGTTCCAAACTGATGCTTGAAACGCTGGTAGTGACTTACCAGCTGGCCTTCTTAACGCCGGGAAGCTCGCCCTTGAGTGCAAGCTCGCGGAAGCAGACACGGCACAGGCCGAACTTGCGGTACACAGAGTGCGGACGGCCGCAGCGCTGGCAGCGCGTGTACTCACGAGTAGAGAACTTCTGCTTGCGATTGCACTTGACGATCATCGATGTCTTAGCCACTTATATCCTCCTCACATAGAGTATTGTTCGCCCCAAGCGCCGCCCCCTTCTGGGAACGGCGCTCATAGGGCAGGTGAACCTATTTCTTGAACGGGAAACCGAAGGCGTCCAGAAGGGCCTTGGCCTCCTCATCGGTGTTGGCGGTGGTCACGAAAGTGATGTCCATACCACGCTGGTGATCGACGGAGTCGAAGTCGATCTCGGGGAAGATGAGCTGCTCGGTGACGCCCATGGAGAAGTTACCACGGCCGTCGAAGCTCTTGGCGGAGATGCCGCGGAAGTCGCGGATACGGGGGATCGCGACGGAGGTCAGACGATCGAAGAACTCCCACATACGGTCGCCACGCAGGGTAACCTTGCAGCCGATCGGCATACCAGCGCGCAGGCGGAAGGTAGCGATGGACTTGCGGGCACGGGTGATCATCGGCTGCTGACCGGTGATGGCGCGCAGGTCGCGCACGGCACCGTCGATGGCCTTGGAATCGGTAGCGGCCTCGCCGACACCCATGTTCACGACAATCTTCTCAAACTTGGGGATCATCATGACGTTCTCGTACTGGAACTTGTCCTGAAGCTGCTGCTTGACCTCGTTGTTGTACTTGGTCTTCAGACGTGGCACATACTTCTCTTCTGCCATTGTTCACTCCTTCTTGGGGTTTTAAGCACGGGGCGTGGCCACGGTGGGTTGTCCTCGTGCCTCCTGGCTGCATCCGCGCCGCTCATGGCATTTCGCGGTTTGGACTCGACGCAGCAGGAGCCGACAAAACAATCGGTACTATACGCGCATTGGGTGCGTATTTCCAGAAAAACCTCGTCTGCCTGCACAACTCCACAACTCCCCCGCACAAATGGGTCCCAAAAAGCAGTTGCGGTGAAATAGGGACTGTTTGACGGCCTAACAGGCTTAAACAGTCCGTATTCCACCGCAACTCATATATGGGGCGTTATTTTTGGTGGGGCAGGACCAGGTTGAGGACGACGGCGACAAGCGCGGCGACGGCAATAGAGGATCCGCCAAAGACGGTGCCGACCCATGCGGGGAATCCAGCGCCAGCAAGCGCGCCGGCCGTGCGCTCAATGCCCGTGCCAAAGGCGATAGAGAGACCCATGAGCGTGGTATCGCGCTGAGACAGGCCGTGGCGGGCAAACATGACCACACCGTTCATGCCAATGGTCGCGAACACGCCGATCGTGGCGCCGCCGATGACCGGCTGCGGAATGGACGTGAGCACTGCCGCGCACTTGGGCAGCAGGCCCGCGATGAGCAAGATGGCGGCGGCAAGCGTAAAGACCATGCGGTTGACGACCTTGTTCTCGGCGATAATGCCCACATTCTGGCCAAAGGTTGCCGTGGGGACGCCGCCCAAAAAGCCTGACAGCATACCGACCAGGCCGTTGGCGATCAGGCCACCCGAGATCTGGCTATCGGTCGCAGGGGTATCGAGCGCAGCGGACGACACGGCGGCAAATTCGCCCATGACCTGTACTGCGTTGACAATGGCGACAACGCCCACAACGGCGCACGCGGCCGGGTCGAACACAAGGCGATGGGCGCCCAGGGCCGGCGGGGCGAACCAGCTGGCGGTCGCGATGGCCGAGAAATCGACCGTGCCCAACACCGCAGCCAAAACAAAGCCCGCGCAGATACCGGCCAGGATGCTGCCCAGCCTAAGCGCGCCCTTGCCGTAGTTGCCGGCCACAAAGGTGACGACAAACGTCACGAGCGCGACGGCCCAGTTGGTGACACTGCCGAAATCGGCAGCGCCCTCCCCGCCCGCCATAGAAGCCACAGCGACCGGGCACAGAGACAGGCCGATCACAAAGATGACGGTACCGAGCACCGGGGCCGGAAACAGAAAACTCACGCGCCTAAACAGTAGGCCGAAGAGCGCGACGAGCGCGCCGCCGATTACCTGGGCGCCCAGCACGGCCTCAAAACCAAGCTCAAGACCGACTGCCTTGAGCGCCGGCACGAAGGTAAAGCTCGCACCCATCACAATGGGCAGGCCCGAACCGACGACACCTTTTATGGGAAACTGTTGAAGGAAAATGTCAAGCGCCGAGAGGACGAGCGACGCCTGGATGACGGCGGCCTCCTCCTGAGGGGTAAAGCCGCAGACCGACGCAATGATGATGGCGGGCGTGACGATACCCGCGAATGCCGCCAGCACATGCTGCAGCGCATGGGGCAATACCTGCACAAACGAAACTTTTCCCGTTCGCTCGAACAGGGCATCCCCTGCTGCCGACTCTGCCATTTGCGCCTCCCATACCCTAGGCAGCGGCCCCATGCCGCTCAACGGTCGGACATTATAGGGCATATGGCGCAGGTAGCATTTTGACCCGTATGCGACAGAGGGCTGGGGTAGCTAATTTGGGACGGGGCTAGCGCTTGCGGGGGACGAGTTTGGTGCGGCGCAGGTGGATCATCTCGGCGGCGATGGAGATGGCGATTTCCTCGGGGTCCTCGGCCTCGATGGCGACACCGATCGGCAGGTGCAGCTCGTCGATTTGCTCCTGCGTAAAGCCCTCCTGCTCCAAGCGGGCGCACACAAAGGCCGTCTTGCGGCGCGAGCCCAAGCAGCCCAGATAGGCGGGTTTGGCGCGCATGGCCTGAATCACCACGTCGATATCGGACTTGTGACCCGCCGTGGCGACGACCACCAGGTCGCGCGGGCCGATGGGACACAGCTCGCTCAGGTTCTTATAATCGACCAGACGACGGTCGTAGACGCCGGGCACCCATTCGGGGGTCAACGTGCCGGGGCGGTCGTCGCAAGCCACGACGGCAAAGCCTGCCGCCGTGAGCACCCGCGCCGTCGCAGCGCCCACGTGGCCGCAGCCAAAGATATAGGTCAGGCCCTCGGGGCAGAGCGTCTCGATGTGCGCCGGGGGAATCTCGGAGGCAGCGTTGGTGTAGGTGACCTTACTCCCCTCCTCCACCAGCGAAAGCTCGGGGCAGCCGGCAATGGTATGGCGCGATGTCTCGCCATGGTACTCAACCACATCGCCCTCGAGCGCGCTCGCGATAAACGGCTCAAAGTCGATGACGAAGTCGCCGATGCGCCGATAGGCCAAGACGTCGGCAACCGACTGGAACAACGGTGCCTGAGTCGCATCCAAATGCAGGTAGCACAGGCAGATGGCTCCGCCGCAGATCATGCCGGTATCGGAGTTCTCGCCGCCCATGGTGTAGCGGACCAGACGCGACTGTCCCGCGCTCAGGAGCTCGCGCGCCTCATCCAGCGCAAAGAGCTCAATCTTGCCGCCGCCGATAGTGCCCGCCTGGCTGCCATCGGCAAAGACGGCCATCCAGGCGCCCACACCGCGCGGGGACGACCCCGCCGTACCGGCCACGACCACCAGCTCGCACGTCTCGCCAGCACGCAGGGCGGCAAGCGCCGCATTCACAACATCGAGCTTTTCCATTGCCGCCTTCTATCCTCTAAAGACATCGGTGAGCATAGCGAGTGCCTCGAGCACGCCGCCGCCGACCGACGTCGCTTTGTCCGAAATGTAGTTGATATAGCTGGCATCGCCGCGCGGGTCGACATCGGCGCATTTAAAGCCCTCAGTCACCTGCACGCCGTTCGCCAAAAGCCCGCGCAGACAGCCATCGATCTGCGTGCACATGGGCGTATCGCCCGCGTAGCCAATCACGTCTCCGGCGCTCACGATGTCGCCGATTGCGCGGTCGGACCGAAACACGCCGGCGGCGGGGCTGTGGATAACACGTTCCTTGCCATAGCCGGCGATAATGCCCGGCACGCCCGTGTTGGGCTGGGGCGAACCTTGGGTAATGACACGGCCGAGAAAATGCCCGCGCATGGTCTCGACCACGGCGTCGCAGTCAACCGGCGCGGTAAAGCCCGGCCCCACAGCGATGACGGCAGGCGCCATGTCGCGCGTGGTGCCCAAGTTGCGCTTAGCCAAAATCGCGTCGACCACAGCCGCGGGTTTCAGCTCGCCGAGCATCTTGGCCTGAGGGTCCACCACAACGGCGACGTCTCCAGCCTCGGAAATCGCAAGCGCCTCAGCCGGCGTCTGTGCCAAGCGAGCGCGAATGCCTTCGACCTCGACCTCGCCCAGGCGAATGGCCTCGCAAAAACAGATTGTGCGACGGATGCACGTGGGAACCGCGATATCGGCCATAACGACCGACACGCCGGAGCGCACCAAGCGAGCGGCGACGCCCGTGGCGATATCGCCGGCGCCGCGAACATAAACGAGCATTCCCGGGGCACCTCCCTGTGCTACGGTTTGAGCAGAGCAAAAGCGGTTCGACCGCTACTCTGATGATTATTTATTATCACAGTATTATACGGCGGTGAACAGATGGAAACGGTTAGCGGCAATCTTGCCTCGGCGCTCAGGATCGAGCCGGGCATTACCGCGATTATCGGCAGCGGCGGCAAGTCGACGTTGCTGAAGACGCTGGGTCTTGAGCTCATGCGCGCTGGCGGCCGCGTGCTCCTCTGCACCACCACGCATATGTTTCCCGTCGCCGGCGTGCCATGGGACGGGTCGAATCGTCGCCTGGACGCCGCGCCTTGGAAGCCGGGCGCCGCGCATGTCCCCGGTTGCACCTGCGAGGCCTGCACGGGCCTTGTGCACGGAAGCATCTGCCAGGCAGGCGTCTTGGACCCGGAGACAGGCAAGCTCTCCGCCCCCGCCGAGCCGCTCGGCGAGCTGGCACGGCGCTTTAACTATGTGTTGGCCGAGGCAGATGGCAGCAAGCGACTCCCGCTCAAGGCGCATGCCGCCTGGGAGCCGGTAATTCCCGCCGCCACGGCAAACGTTGTCTGGGTCGTCGGCGCCTCGGGGCTGGGCAAGCCCGTCGCCGAGGTTGTCCACCGCCCCGAGCTCTTCTGCGAGCGCTGCGGCTGCGAGCCTACCGACATCGCCACGCCCGAGCGCGTCGCCCAGGTGCTCAATGCCGAGATGCAGATGCTGAACCTAAACAATGCCCGTATCATGCTCAACCAAGTCGACACGCTTGCCGATCCAACGATGGCAGATCGCTTCGAGGCGGCCCTCGGCCGCTCCCTCATCGCCACCAGCCTCAAGGGGTAGCTAAAAGAGCCCCGTCCCAAATTAGCTACCCCGGCGGTCTTCCCGTTAGCGGGGCACGTAGCGGCCGGGTTGGGCTCCGGTGGGCTCGCCGTCGCGCGCAGCCAGCACGCCGTTCACAAACACGGCCTTGGCGCGGCCGTGTGCCTCAAAGCCCTCGAGCGGCGTATAGTCCACGGCCTGATGCTGCGTCGCCGCGCGAATGGTCCAGCGCGCCTTGGGATCCCACACGCACACGTCGGCATCGGCGCCCTCGGCAAGACAGCCCTTGCGCGGATACATGCCAAAAACGCGCGCCGGATTCTCGCTCATCAAGCGGCACAGATCCTCGGGACCCAGCTGTCCCTCAAAGCTCGTGGCAATCGCAACGGGACGATGCTCCACGCCGGGCCCGCCGTTGGGAATCGCGCGGAAATCATCGCGTCCTCGGTCCTTTTGCCCGTGCAGGTTAAAGCTGCAATGATCGGTCGCAATAGTATCGATCTCGCCAGCCACAAGCGCCTCGCGCAGCGCGGCACGGTCACCGGCATGGCGCAGCGGCGGGCTCATCACGTACTTGGCGCCCGCAAAGCCGTCCTCGCCCTGCTCCAGATAGCAGGTGTCGTCGAGCATCAGATACTGAGGGCATGTCTCGACATAGATGTTCTTCTGCCCGCGCGCTTTGGCAGCGCGAATGGCCTCGAGCCCCAGCTTGGTCGAAAGGTGCACCACGTTGACCGGAGCGTCCCCGGCCAAGTGCGCCAGATACAGCAGGCGGCTCACGGCCTCGGCCTCACACACGTCCGGACGGCTGAGCGCATGGCCCTCGGGCCCGTGGATACCCTGCTCAAACACGCGCTTCTGCAGCGCGTTGACCAACGTGCCGTTCTCGCAATGCACGCACAGGATACCGCCCACGCGCTTGAGCTCCTCCAGCACCTCGAGCGTCTCGGCATCGTCCAGGCGCAGATGGTCGTAGGCAAAGTAGGTCTTAAACGACGACACGCCCGCCTCGCGCATGGCCGAAAGATCGGCGCGGTTGCGCTCATTCCACTCGGCAAGCGCCATATGGAAGGCATAGTTGGCGGTGCAGGTGCCGTCGGCGCGATGATGCCACTCGACCAAGGCATCGGGCATGGTCACGCCGCGATCGGCCGTCGCGTAGTCCACAATGGTCGTCGTGCCGCCGCAGGCAGCCGCGCGCGTGCCGGTCTCAAAGCTATCGGCCGTCCAATCCATGCCAGTCCAGCACTGCATGTGCGTGTGGCCGTCGATAAAGCCGGGAAACACCCAACAGTCGGTGGCGTCCTCGACGGTATCGCCCTCGCCCAGCTCGATTGCCGCGGCAATCCGCACAATCTTGTCGCCCTCCATGGCAAGATCGGCGCGGCGAAGCCCCTGGGGCGTCACGAGTGCGCCGTTTTTGATGATGATCATAATTGCTCCTTATTGATTGATGCAGTTGGCCACGCGATCAAAATACGAGCAGGCGGCGATATGCTCCGTTATGCGTCGCTGTCCCTTGACGGTATCGACGTCCCACAGCTCGTAGGCACGCGCCTCGACCAGCACCACGTCGGTACGGTCCTTGAGGATCGAACCGCCGCCGTCCTTACCCCCAAGACACATAAGTGCATCGAACAGTTCCGCCGGAAAGAGCACCGGGCTCGAAGGCTCACCGTTGCACGCAAGACGCACCGGATGCTTGCGGCCACGCTCGTCAAATGCACGAACCATAGCCTCAAAAGAATCTGAACTCACGAGCGGCTGGTCGCCCGGCAAAAAGAGGCAACCTTTCCAGTTGCGTTCGACTCCCCACGAAAGGCCCGCACGGACGCTTTCGCTGCGCAGCTCGCCATCGTGCAGCACGCACGGGCAATGCTTGTCCTCGCAAATCTGAGCGACCTCGGGCCAACGCGTCGAAACCACAACGTCAAAGCCCCGGGGAACCGAATCAATGGTCCGGGCAATCAGCGGCTCGCCATAGATATCGGCGAGCATCTTGTTAGAGCCAAATCGCTTGCCCTCGCCCGAAGCCATAATGACGCAACCAAGTTTCATGGCGATACCTCCCCTGAAACCATCGTACCCATAACTCGCGTCGCGGGGCATCTACATCGAAAGCGCTTATCCCGCTCGCCCACGATGCAAAAAGGGGCACCCCGCCGGTTGGCAGAGCGCCCCCTTTACATGGCTTACCTCAACCCAGCTTTAGGCCTGGAACCAACGGGCGGTGCTGCGCTCGTCGAGGGCCTTGAGGGTAGCGGCGGGATCGGCAACCTTCTGCAGGAACATCATGGCTGCGATGGCGTACGGCTTGTAGCTGGCCTCCTTGTACATGCCCACGCGGTGCATGTCGAAGACGTCGGCGTTAACCTCGCCGTGCTCGCAGGAGACACCGGAGATGTCGGCGGGCAGCGGGTGCATAAAGATGGTGTCCTGACCGTTGGCAGTCTTCTCCATGAGCTCGGTCGTGGAGCACCAGTCCTGATGGGTGGCGTTCTGGGCGAGCAGCTCCTTCTCGAGTGCAGCGATGCCGGCGTCGTCGCCCTCGGCGTACAGGTTGGTGCGCTTCTCCATGGCGGCAAACGGAGCCCAGCTCTTCGGGATCACGATGTCGGCGCCCTCGAAGGCCTCGGCCATGGTGTTGACCTGCTTAAAGGTGGTGCCGGACTCGGCGGCATAACCCTTGGCGCGCTCGACGACCTCGGGCATGAGGTCGTAGCCCTCGGGGTGGGCCAAGGTGACGTCCATGCCAAAACGGGGCAGCAGGCTGATCAGCGACTGCGGGCAGGACAGCGGCTTGCCGTAAGAGGGCGAGTAGGCCCAGGTGACGGCAACCTTTTTGCCCTTGAGGTTCTCAAGACCGCCAAACTCGTTGATGAGGTAGAGCATGTCGGCAGAGGACTGCGTGGGGTGATCGGAGTCGGACTGCAGGGAGATGAGCGTGGGACGGTGATCCAGAACGCCGTCCTCGTAGGCCTGCTGGACAGACTCGGAGACCTCGGCCATGTAGGCGTCGCCCTTGCCGATGTACATGTCGTCGCGGATGCCGATGACGTCGGCCATGAAGGAGATCATGGTAGCGGTCTCGCGGACGGTCTCGCCGTGAGCGATCTGGGACTTCTTCTCGTCCAGGTCCTGCAGCTCAAGACCGAGCAGGTTGGCTGCCTTAGAGAAGGAGAAGCGCGTACGGGTGGAGTTGTCACGGAACAGGGAGACGGCCAGACCCGAATCGAAGATCTTGGACGAAACGTTGTTCTCGCGCAGCTCGCGCAGGGCGTCGGCGACGATGTAGAGCGCCTTGAGCTCATCGGTGGTCTTATCCCAGGTGTGCAGGAAGTCGCTGCCGTACATGCCCTTAAAATCGAGGCCGTTCAGCTGCTCGACGAGCTCGGTAAACTTGGCGTCCATGTAAATATCCTTTCCAAAGATGAAACGATTGCAATGAGTAGATGTGCTCCGGCATGCGCGTGTGGCTAGAACATGCAGAGCACTATGACGAGGACCCGCTACCGTTGAGGAAGCATGGGAGATAACGACCGCGGGCCCCAAGTCAACAGGGGGTGCCGGGGACACGAGCTGTCCCCGGCTCAACAAGATCGAGGAATGGGACTAATCGATCTTGTTGTTGGTCAGACCGGCGCGGAACACGGTGGCGTCGCCATCGGCCTGGCTCGAATCGTAGAGGTTCAGGGCAGCCACATACATGGCGGCAGCGGTGACCAGGTCGTCCTTGTAGGTGACCTCGTTGGGAGCGTGAGCCTGAGACTCGGCACCCGGGCCGAAGCCGACGCAGGGGATGCCATAGCGGCCCTGGATGGAA
This sequence comes from Collinsella sp., assembly GCA_019414045.1. Lineage (GTDB taxonomy): Bacteria > Actinomycetota > Coriobacteriia > Coriobacteriales > Coriobacteriaceae > Collinsella. The sequence goes on from DXMW01000031.1 coordinate 275,018, forward strand.
ACGCAGTTCGTGGAGAAGGTCCACTTGTCGCACAGCGGACGACCGGTGCGCTTGTCCATGCTGGGCTCGCAGCCGATGCGCTCGTCACCGAACATGGCCTTGTGGGCGTCGACGAGGGCCTTGACGTGCGGAGCGGTCTCCTTGTTGATCCACGTGGGGAAGTAAGCCTCGGTCTCGTAAACCTCGCCGGTCCAGGACGGACGGTCGTACATGTACATGGAGACCTTCACGTCGTCGCCGTACTTCTTGGCGGCCGGCAGGTTGCGAATCTCGTCCAGGCAGGACTCCCAGGTCTCACCGGCGGTCATGCGACGGTCGATGGAGATGGCACAGGAGTCGGCCACGGCGCAACGGCTGGGGCTGGTGTAGAAGATCTGGCTGACGGTGCAGGTGCCGCGGCCCAGGAAGCGGGCGTCCTCGAAGTGCTCGGGGTTGTACTTGGGGTCGAGCATCTTGACGAGGCCCTTGATGTCGGTCGACTCGTCACAGCCGTTGTTGTTGAGGGCGCGGACGTCGGCGATGATGTCGGCCATCTTGTAGATGGCGTTGTCGCCGCGGTCGGGAGCGGAGCCGTGGCAGGAGGTGCCGTGAACGTCGACGCGGATCTCCATGCGGCCGCGGTGACCGCGATAGATGCCGCCGTCGGTGGGCTCGGTGGAAATGACGAACTCGGGCTTAATGCCGTCCTTGTTGTAGATGTACTGCCAGCACATGCCGTCGCAGTCCTCTTCCTGGACGGTGCCGACGACCATGATCTTGTAGCCCTCGGGGATGAGGCCCATGTCCTTCATCATCTTGGCAGCGTAGGTAGCAGAAGCCATGCCACCCTCCTGGTCGGAGCCGCCGCGGCCGTAGATGATCTCGTCGGTCTCGTAGCCCTCATAGGGATCGGCATCCCAGTTCTCGATGTTGCCGATGCCGACGGTGTCGATGTGGGAGTCGATGGCGATGATCTTGTCGCCCTCGCCCATAAAGCCCATAACGTTGCCCAGGCCGTCGACCTTGACCTCGTCATAGCCAAGGCTCTCCATCTCGGCCTTGATGCAAGCGACAACCTCACCCTCCTCGCAGGACTCAGAGGGATGGGAGATCATAGCGCGCAGGAAGCGAGTCATATCAGCACGATGAGACTCAGCCGCAGCCTTAATGGCATCAAAATCGAGTTCTTTAGTCATAACAGTCAACCTTTCTACAAGGGTTTACCTACAGGTAGATATTTCAGATAGATCACTTGTGCCAAGCGGCGTGAGGTTGAGCACCCCACAAGCAAGTAACCATAGGAGGCGGACGGAGGACTTTGCTCCGTCGCGAGTTCCGCACGAGCCGGAGAGCACTTAATGTGCTCTCCGTGCGAGCAGGACTGTCCGAGCAGGGAGTAAAGTCCTCCGGCTGCCTCCGGACAGGTCAGTCTGCTAGCAGGTCGGATACTCGCCCTCCCAGACGATGCGACGGTACTGATCCGGATCGGTGTCGCCCTCGGTGGAGAAGCAGAGCACGGAGCTCGTCTTGTCCAGGCCGATGAGCTCCTTGAGCTCGGCGTACTCGGGATCGAGCATAAGGGTCTCGACCAGACCGGTGGTCACGGCGCCGGACTCGCCGGAGATAACGCGCGGGTCGCCCTTCTCGGGAGCGCCCAGGGTGCGCATGCCGCGAGCGGTGACCCAGTCGGGGCAGGACACGAAGGCGGTGGTGTGGTTGCGCAGGATATCCCAACCCAGAATGTTGGGCTCGCCGCAGCACAGACCGGCCATGATGGAGGGCATGTCGCCGTCCACGATGCGCGGGTCGCCGTCGCCGGCGGCAGCGCCCTTGTACAGGCAGGCGGCCGGTGCGCACTCGACCACGACGAAGGTGGGCGGGTTATCGGGATACAGGTTGGTGAAGTAGCCCACCACGGCGCCGGCGAGCGAGCCTACGCCAGCCTGGACAAAGACGTGCGTCGGGCGGTTGATGGCCATCTCGCGCAGCTGCTCGGCAGCCTCGGAAGCCATGGTGCCGTAGCCCTCCATGATCCAGGACGGGATCTTCTCGTAGCCCTCCCAGGCGGTGTCCTGAACGATGACGCCGCGCTCGCAGGCGTCGGCCTCGGCGGCGGCCATGCGCACGCACTCGTCGTAGTTGACCTCTTCGATGGTCACCGTGGCGCCCTCGGCGGCAATGTTATCGAAGCGGGGCTTGGTGGAACCCTTGGGCATGTGCACGACGGCCTTCTGGCCCAGCTTGTTGGCAGCCCATGCCACGCCGCGGCCATGGTTGCCGTCGGTGGCGGTAAAGAAGGTAGCCTGGCCAAAGTCCTCGGCCAGCTGATCGGAGGTCAGGTAATCGAAGGTGCAGTCGGCAACGTCCTTGCCGGTCTCGTCGGCAATGTAGTTGGCCATGGCAAACGATCCGCCCAGGACCTTAAAGGCGTTGAGGCCAAAGCGGTAGCTCTCGTCCTTAACGCACAGGTTGGACAGGCCCAGGCGCGCGGCCTGGCCATCCAGGCGGGCAAGCGGAGTGACGGTGTACTGGGGGAACGACTGGTGGAAGGCGCGGGCCTTCTTCACGTGGTCGAGGCTCATGATTCCCAAGTGCTTATCATCGCTCTTGGGCATCGTGTTGCCCGCCCACTGGATCTTATCGGCCATACGGTGAACTCCTTAAGTTCTCTCTTGCCGGCCCCCGCATACGCGTTTCAGCCCGATCCCATTCACACGGCTGAACTTTTATGTGGATGCCAAACAAAAAGTTTGTTAGCACTGTTCTATCACACTTTTTGATTGGAAAACCTAACAAATTGTTTGTTGCCGTAATCGGTACCTTTTCGCCGCCGAACGGTCACATAACACAGCGACGCTTTCGTTATTTGCGAACAAGTGGGGTTTATGGCACAGTGAGCCCAAACTAATTTTTAGGAAGGCACCCATGACCCCCGCACAGATTGAGTTCTACAAGCGCCTTGCACACGGCCTGGCGCTCCAATTTGGCCCCAACTGCGAAGTCGTCGTCCACGACCTGGAGACCGAGGACGTGGACCGCTCCATCGTAGTGATCGAAAACGGCCACGTCAGCGGGCGCAAACTGGGTGACGGCCCCAGCCATATCGTGTTTGAGTCCATGCACGAGGGCACCGCCGACGTGCACGACCGCAAGCCGTACCTCACCAAAACCGCCGATGGCAAGCTGCTCAAGTCCTCGACGATCTTTATCCGCAACGATGAGGGCAAGCCTGTCGGCATTTTGGGCATCAACTTTGACATTACGCTTATGAAGGCTTTTGAGCGTTCGCTCGACGCCTTTACCGGCACCGGCGGCACGGGCTATACCGAACCCGAGCCCATTACCAAGAACATCGGCGACCTGCTCGAAGACCTGCTGCACGAGTGCGAGCAGTTTGTGGGCAAGCCCGCGGCACTCATGACCAAAGACGAGCGCATTCGTGCCATTGGCTACCTCGACCGTCGCGGCGCCTTCCTCATTTCCAAGTCGAGCGAACGCGCCTGCGAGTTCTTTGGCATCTCCAAGTACAGCTTCTATAGCTACCTCAATGAGGCCAAGGCGGCGGCCGACGACAAGTAGGCACTCGCCTAGATTGTCCCTCCCCTTTTGGGCGCGAGTTCTGGAAAGCTCGAATCCAAGACCGAGCCGCTTGGGAAGTTCCATATAATCGATGTCATTAGTATTTCGAAAGGGTGGAACAGAATGGCGTTGAGCAAGGCATCATGCACCGGTCGCGGATTGATTCCGGCAATTGGTGGACATGTGCACCGCATGTTCGATGAGGGTGAAGACGACCTGTTTTCGCTGAGCCTTGACGACGTGATGGATGATCGCCCGTGGACCGCCGACGAACTCATGGGCGGTGGGGCTCGCCCGTCAAGCCCCAATCCCGCACTTGCGCCTAAGCCCGCATCTGCGCCAACTCCTGCGCAGCCGCCTGTTTCGACGCCCGCGTCTACGCCCGCACCCATTTCGGCGCCCACGCCCACTCCCCGCCCCGCAAGCGACCCATCCGAGACGGCGGCATTTCTCGCTGCAGCGACGCAGGGCAAATCGGCCGACAGCACCGTTATGTACAGCGCCCAGCAGTTGCCTGTTCCTGCGGCACGCAAGCCTCCGGTCACAAGGCTCGATGAGCCCGTTGCCCATCAGGTTGCCTACGATTCCTGGGCTGCAGCCGATCTGGATGAGACCTCTACCGGCATGCCGGCGCTCGACGTTCCAGTTAACCCGCTTTTTGCCGCCAACACGAACGCCGCGGACTATGAGGGCGGTGCGGCATATTCCGATTATTCCGATGGCTATGCTGGCACCGATCGCATCGAGACCGAGGATTATGGCAACGCATCGAGCGATTATCTCAACGACCCGTACGCTGCCACGCCTGCACCGGAATATGACCCGGAGGCCGCGTCCGCGCCGGCGTATACCAAAAGCACGGGCGAAGAGCGCTTCGCCGATTATTACGCCGAGGAAAAGGCGCTGCGTTTCTCGGAATTTCCGCAGGCAGTCAAGGTTGCCTTTATCGCCATTGTCATTGCCCTGCTCGGCGTCATTGCGTTTGAGGGATTCCGGCTGTTCTCCGGCCCCACCCAAGCGGAGTCGGAGACCCAGCAAAAAGAGGACGATAACGAGTATCTGGACATCAACACCCTCAAGGGCGACCCCAACGACGGAGACGATGAGTAGCGAGAGCTGAAGGCGGCCGCAGGATCCCGCATCCAGCACCGGCTTCTAAGTGCTGTTTTGTCATCCAGCTACACTTTTCCGAAGTTTTAAGGTGCCTATTTCGACACTTTTCCGTACTTTTACACGGCTGATTTCGACACTTTTCCGGATGAAAGCCGAATAATCACTTGGGAAACCAACGCCGTTCACGCGTCATTTCGCAGGCGGCGCTTGATTTCTGTCCGTACACGTTGATAGACTTCCTCTTGCCCGCAAGGAGCGGGCGCATTTTATCCAGAGTCGGGGTAGAGAGTTGGCTCCACGATCCCGACGCCAACCGGCCAAGAGGCACGGTGGCCCTGCCAACATCGATGAAAGGAGTCCGTATGGACAATTTCTCCGTGCGCAGCGAGCGTAACTTCCACAACCTGATCGTCAAACCGAATCACATGCATCTTCTGGATAAGCCAAATGGCTACGCCTCGGCCATGATCAAGAGCAGCCTCTCCCACCAGATGCGCTTTACGGTGCAGGTGCTCTAGGAAGAACTCTGCGCCGCCGGCAGCCCGCACGTGCTGCAGATCAAGCTGCTTGGAGACGACTCTCGCGAGCCGTCTAGCTGGAAGCTCTTTGCTGACGGCATATGCGTTGCGGACGGATCCGGCGCCTTTGCCCGAGAGTGCTTCTGCGAGGGAGCCGAGGCATTCCTGGACCTGTGCCGCGACGCCGTACGCACGGCCGAGCTGTACTAGTGGAGCCAGAGGGAGTATGAGCTGTTGAGTGCGGCCCGCGGGATTGCGGGGGCGTAGGCAGACAGGCCAGACAGCTCGTCATACTGGTTGACGCTTCGATTCAAACAGCAGGGCGGGCTCGCGCTTACAGCCCCGCCATGCCAAACCGAATGGCGTTCTCAAAAGGCCTACCCCCTCCGCCTTCAGCTTTAGCAGCAGGTCGCCCAGCTCGGAGCACTTGCTGGAAAGGCGCGTCTGAGCTCGCTCGCCCATCCCCCACCGTTGACGGACCTCCTGGGCGCGCGGGCTCACGCGGTAGTCCCCGTCCATCATCTGCTTGAGCAGCTTGGCGGTCACGCGCGCATCGGCTAGGGCGCTGTGGGCGTGACCCGTCGACTCGTCGAACTCGATGCCAAACCACGTCGCTGCGTCACTCAAAGAGACGCACCCGTGGCTGCTCATGTCCATGATCGAGGTGTAAAACGCCTGCAGGTCGGCCCAGTCCGTAGGAAATGCGGAAAGATCGATGTGCTTTGCTTGGCACTCGATCAAAAGCTGTCGACGATCCGCCCCGCTCCAACAGACCACCTGGGCGGAGTAGCGCCCGATCCAATCGCTGAGCCTTTTGATCACCATGTAGAGCGGATCGGCCATCGCGGTGCCCACGGCCGATATCCCTGTGAGCTCGCGAACGGGGAACGCAACGCCTTCGGTAAATTCCGTCTGTACAAACTGCGAGAACTCGCCCATAACGTTGCCGTGGTAATCGAGCTTGACGGCGCCGGCCTCGATAATCTCATTGCACAGTCCACGGCGCTGACGCTGCTTTGGCACCGGCGCAAACTCAAAGTCCAGCACGATCTGGCGCGCAAAGTTCGTCGTATCGATAGCCGAGACACCCGGCATCTTTTCAGCTGACACGGTTAGGGCCTCTCTCCGTTGCTTGCCACTCGTTTCTCGAACGGTCATATCACAGCAAGTGTAGCTGCCCGTGCGGACACAAAATTGCGCGGCGGCGCCGTTGCGGGTCCTGGAACGCATGTTCCATTTGAGGCTCTGCAGCGCATCCCATTCTGAGCGCCAATTCCGGGACGCAGTTTCCGCTCCAAACAAAAGGCCCCGGCTCGCGATGGAGCCGGGGCCAAAGGCGCAGCGTATGCAGTTGATGCTGAGCATGGACAGCCCGTCAGTAATGGCCGTCCGCGCTCTACTCTACCCGCGGTGACGAGCGCGGCTGTACGGCGTATCCACCATGGGCAGATCCGGACGCAGCTTGCCGTCGAATGCGCGGTAGGCGTTCTGCACGGCGGGCGCCGTGGGGATCGTTGCGATCTCTCCAATGCCCTTGCCGCCGTATGCCACGGGCAGCAGCTCGTCCTTCTCCACGTAGATGGCGTGGATATCCGGAATCTCGGGCGCACGGAACAGCCCGAGCGTGCCGTACCTTGCCTGGGGTACGCAGTCCTTGAGCGGCCAGTCCTCGGTCAGCGCATAGCCCATACCCATGAGCACGCCGCCTTCGATCTGACCCTGGATGGAGATGGGGTTGACCACCTTGCCGGAATCGTGTGCGGCATAGACCTCGCTCACGCGGCCGTCATCATCCAGAATGACCACATGTGTGGCAAAACCGTAGCAGATGTGGCTCTTGGGGTTGGGAACATCGGCGCCCAGCTTGTCGGTCGGCTCCAGATACACGTAGCCAAACTCGCATCCCTCGAGCGCCTTGATGGTGGCCGCAGGGTCCTGAGGATGCATACCCTGGCCGGCGACGAGTTCCTGTGTGCGCAGCTGGTAGGCGCGACCGTCGTCGTACTCGATCTTGACGCCGTCGCCATGCGCGCTCACCGGAGCGGCGGGCGCAGGCTTGCCGGCCTCGATGCCAACCATGGCGTCGCGCAGCAGGAAGGCGGCGCCGCGCACGGCCTCGCCGGTCACGACCGTCTGGCGCGAGCCAGACGTGGTGCCGGAGTCGGGAGCGTTCTCGGTGGAGCACTCGCCGTTGGCAATGCAGCTCAGCGGCAGACCGCACGCCTCGGCAACGTCCTGCAAAAAGACCGTGTTGCAGCCCTGGCCGATGTCGGACGTGGCGGCATAGACCACCGCCACGCCGTCCTCGACGCGAATCTTGCAGCGACCGGCGTCGGGCAGGCCCACGCCCACGCCGGCGTTCTTCATGGCGCAGGCGATACCGGCGTGTCCGGGATGCGCGTAATAGGCATCCTTGACCTCGAGCAGCGTCTCCTTAAGCGCCGTGGAGCAATCGGCGATCTGGCCGTTGGGCAAAACCTCGCCCGGCTCGATGGCGTTACGGTAGCGGATCTCCCACGGATCCAGGCCGACCTTCTCGGCCAGTAGGTCGATCAGGCTCTCGAGTGCAAACTCGGACTGGCAAACGCCAAAGCCACGGTACGCGCCGGCAGGCGGGTTGTTAGTGTAGTAGCCGAAGCCGCGGATGTCGGTGTTCTGGTACTTGTAGGGGCCGACGGCATGCGTGCAGGCGCGCTCGAGCACCGGGCCGCACAGCGACGCGTAGGCGCCGGTGTCAAAGTTGATCTCGCAGTCCAGGCCGGTAAAGATGCCCTCGGCGTCGCAGCCCAGCGTAAAGGTGCCGTCCATCGCATGACGCTTGGGATGGAAAGCGAGCGACTCGGCACGCGTGAGCTTGCACTTCACAGGACGCTGGAACTTATATGCGGCGAGCGCGGCCAGGTGCTGGACCGAAACGTCCTCCTTGCCGCCAAAGCCGCCACCCACGAGCATGGTCTCGACGACCACACGCTCGGGTTCGCTATCCCAGCCAAACATGTGGGCGCACTCTTTGCGCGTATCGTAGGCACCCTGGTCGGTCGACTGCACCTTGACGCCGTTCTTGTACGGGAAGGCGACGGCGCACTCGGGCTCCAAGAAGGCATGCTCGGTAAAGGGCGTGGTAAAGCGCTGCGTCACGGTAAACGCGCTCTCTGCCAGCGCCTTGGCGGCGTCACCGCGCGTCACATGGCGGCTCTGGCACACGTTGTCCTTGAGCTCCACCGTGTTGCCGAAGGCAAAGAAGCTGTCGTGCAGGCGCGGGGCGTCAGCAGCCCTGGCCTCGACAATGTTACGCACGGGCTCCAGCGGCTCGTAATCAATCTTTACGAGCTTCTTAGCCTTCTCGAGCGTCGCTTCGTCCTCGGCAACCACCAGCACAATGGCATCGCCCACGCAGCGGGTGATATCGCCCTGGGCGATCATGACGTCCCAGTCCTGGATAAGGTGGCCGACCTGGTTGACCGGCACGTCCTCGGCGCGCAGGATACCCACCACACCGGGCAGGGCCTCGGCCTTGGAGGTATCGATGGAGAGCACACGGGCGCGCGGATACTTGGAGCGCACGGCGCTGGCGTAGGTCAGACCCGGCTGATCGAGCTCGTCGATGTCATCGGGATACTTGCCCTCGCCGAGCACCTTCTTGCGCACGTCAATACGGAAGGCGCGCTTGCCCACGCCGTAGTCGTCGCCGCGCTCCAGGTCCTCGTCGATCTGCTTTTCGCCGCGGAGCACCGCAGCTGCCAGCGAAATGCCCTCGATGATCTTTTTGTAGCCGGTGCAACGGCAGACGTTGCCGCGGATGGCGTACTTGATCTGCTCCTCGGTGGGCTCGGGGTCCTCGGCGATGAGCGCTGCACCCGCCATGACCATGCCGGGGATGCAAAAACCGCACTGCACGGCGCCCACAGCGCCAAAGGCATACACAAAGGCCTCGCGCACGTCCTGGGGCAGGCCCTCGACGGTCACGATGTCGCGTCCGGCGGCAAGAGCGGTGGTCAGCACGCACGCCTTCACGGCCGCGCCGTCCACATGGATGGTGCAGGTACCGCAGGCGCCCTCGGAGCAGCCGTCCTTGGCGGAATGGATATGCAGGTCGTCGCGCAAGTAGCGGAGCAGCGGCTTGTTCTGAGTCGTCGTGCGCTCGACGCCGTTAACGGTAAAAGTGAATTCCTGTGCCATGGTGATTCCCTTCTACACGCCGGCGGCGATGCCGGTGCGGTCGTGGATGGCGCCATGCGGGCAGACGACGGCGCACATGCCGCACGACAGGCAGTCCGCGCCGTCGATATGGGCGCAGTTGTCCTCGATGCGGATAGCGCTGGCAGGGCACTTTTTGGCGCACATGCCGCAACCGATGCAGCTCGTGTCGCAGATCTTGCGCGCAATGGCGCCCTTGTCGGTGTTGTTGCAGCGCACCAGGATGTTCTGGTAGCCGGGAACGAAGGCAATCACGCGCTGTGGACACGCCATGCCGCACAGGCCACAGCCCGTGCACTTGGAGCGATCCACGCGGGCGATGCCATCGACCAGCGCAATGGCACCGTGGGGGCAGGCCGTGACGCAGGCGCCACAGCCAATGCAGCCTTCGCTGCAGCGGGCGTCGCCGCCTGCGGAGGCGCAACCGCTTCCGCAGGCAACGTAGGCCACGTTATGTTGAATGGATTTGGCCATAAGAGACTCGCCTATTTCTTAAGGAGGTACGAATAGTTGTCGCGCACGGCCTTGATGGTCAGGCGGACGGCCTCGGGCAGACCGGTGTTGACGGCATCGACCGAGACGGTGCGGACCGTGCCGGCGACGCGGACTTTAAAGTGGTCCTCGTCCACAGCCAGGAAGCCCTCGTTCTCGGAGTTCTCCATGTCCTGCTCGCTCCAGAACAGGGTGAGCTTGTCCTTGTAGGGACGACCCTCCTGGTAGGGGCAGAATACGGCGCAGTTGCCGCACTCGTTGCACATGCCATCGACGTGGACGACCTGATGTTTGGCCAGGCCCGGCACCTTAATTGCCACGTTGGCGCGGTTGGGACACACGTCGCAGCAGACCTCGCACACCGAGCCGCAGCCCAGGCAGCGGGTCTTGGTGCAGTTGCGCTTGTCGCGGCACAGCGATCCCTTGCGCTCGTAGCAGGTGTCCTCGCGGCCGGCCTGCTCGTTGCAGTCGGCGTACTTGTTAAAGTCCACGCCGGCGATGGCACGGGCGACCTCGGCGGCGTCGGCAATAGCCTCGACCACGGTGGCAGGACCGCGGCGGCAGTCGCCCGCAGTCCAGACGCCCTCGACGCCGGTAGAGGTGGCGGCAAGGCGACCGCGACGGTCGTGTTCGACGCCCGCGGCATCGTACAGGCTGGCGTCGATGCCCTCGCCCACGGCGCAGATCACCGTGGTGGCGGAAAGCTCGACGGTCTCGCCCGTGGCGACGGGGCTGCGACGGCCGCTTGCATCCGGCTCGCCAAGCTCCATAACATCGCAGGTCAGCACGGCACCGTTGAGCGCCTTGGGCGCCAGCAGCTCGCAGAACTCAACGCCGTCGGCAAGAGCAAGATCGAGCTCTTCCTCGTCGGCGGGCATCTGCTTCTTGGTACGGCGATACACCAGGCGCACGTTCTTCACGCCAGCCAGGCGCTTGGCCACGCGGGCCGCGTCCATGGCAGTGTTGCCGGCGCCAATGACCACGACGTCCTCGCCCAGCTCGAGCTTCTCGCCCTTCTTGGCGGCCTCGAGGAACTCCAGCACGTCGAGCTCGGCACCCTCGCCCAAGCCCGCAGAGCCGGGCATCCAGGCACCGGTGGCCACGACTACGTCGGTAAAGCCCTGGGCCTTGAGCTCGTCAATGGACTCCACGCGGGCGTTGAGCTGCACCTTGGCGCCAAAGGCCAGACAGAGCTCGGCATCGTGGGAGATATCGTCGCTCGCGATACGGAACTCGGGGATCACGTGACGGACCACGCCGCCGAGAGAGTCGCGGGCCTCAAAGATGGTGACGGGCACGCCGGCGCGCGTCAGGAAGAACGCCGTCGCCAGACCGGCCGGGCCGCCGCCGATAACGGCAACGTTGCGCTCGGCGTCGTTGGCAATGGCCTGGGCGCGCAGCTTGGGCAGCACGGCGGTCATGGCCTCGCGGGCGGCCTTGAGCTTGCTGGCGCGAATCTGGGCGCCCTCGGGCTCATAGAATGCACGCTCGCAGGCACGGCCGCAGGGATGCGGGCAGATGGTACCGGTAATGAACGGCAGGGCGTTGCGCTCGATGATGATGTTGAGCGCGTCCTCGTAGCGGCCCTCGTCAACAGCCGCCAGATAGGCAGGGATATCCTGCTGGATGGGGCAGCTCGTGCGGCACGGCGTGGTAAAGCAGTCGGAAAGCGGGCTCTTGCCGGCGACCTTGCGATCGGGCAGCGGGCGTAGCGGCTTCTTGTAGAGCGGGTTGATGAGCGAGTCGGTCTGGATCGCGGTCACGGCCTCGAGAGAGACGCCCGCGAACGGCTTGCCGTCCAGATCGGTAAACTCGCCGGCCATCTGGCTAAAGCGCTCGTAGCCACCGGGCTTGAGCACGTCGGTCGCCAGGGTGACGGGCCAAATGCCGGCATCGTACAGGGCGCGGATGTTGTAGACCGTGGCACCGCCGGAGTAGCTGATGCGCAGCTTGCCATCGAACTGCTCGGTAATGCGGCGGGCAGCCTCGATGGTCAGCGAGAACAGCGAACGGCCGGACATATACATCTCGGTGGAAGGCAGCTCGTTCCTCGTCACGTCGACGGGGAAGGTGTTGGTGAGCTTGACGCCAAACTCCAGGCCCCGCTCGGCGCACAGGGCAATCAGGCGCTCGAACATAGGCACGGCATCGGCCCACTGCAGGTCCTCGCGGAAGTGCGTGTCATCGAAGACGATGTAGTCAAAGCCCAGCTCGTTGAGGCGCTGGCGGGCAAACTCATAGCCCAGCAGCGTGGGGTTGCACTTGATGTAGGTATTGAGGCCCTTCTCGGTGATGAGGTAGGTCGCAATGCGCTCGATCTCGGCGGGCGGGCAGCCGTGCAGGGTAGACTCGGTGATGGAGTTGGAGACGCGCGCCGGGATGGACTCGACAAATGCGGCGTCGACATGCTCAAACTTGTCTAGGTTGGCAAGCGCCCAGGCACGGCACTCGTTCCAGACGTCGGAGCCGCTGGCATCCTTCATGCCCTCGATGTAGGCGTCGACCTTGGGGCTCTTAATGCCCTCCAGGTCATAGCCCACCGACATGTTGAAGACAAAGCCGTCCGGGCTGCCCAGACCGTACTCGCGAGCGATCAGGTGACAGGCAAACCATGCCTTCACGTACTCGGCAAAGGCCTGCGGAACCTCGAGCTCGGTCGACCATTCGCAGTTGTAGCACTCGTCCTGAGCCACGATGCAGGGCTTGTTGACGCAACGGGAAAGCTCCTCGCCGTCCATAACCTGGACGGTCTTGAGCTCAAAGAAGCGAGAACCGGCCACATAAGAGGCCACGATGTTCTGGGCCAGCTGCGTATTGGGACCGGCAGCCGGGCCAAACGGAGTCTCGATGCGCTCGTCAAAAATGGGAAGCGCACCCTCCTGGTTGGTCGTGACCATCTTACGCACGCCAAAGATGGCGTCCTGGGTCTTGTGCTCCTCGATGATCCAGTTCATCAGCTGCGAAAACGGGATCGGCCTCATGATGTCGCTCATAGTGAGCTCCTCTCTGTAACGCCCGGCGAGACCGCGCGACGGGCGCAAATACGGTGTAGCGCTAGCACAGCGCCGGCGACCCCGCGGAGGCCGCCTATGCGCGCGTCGGATGCGGCGAAACATCCGACGCGCGCGAATCTCCAATTGGAATTAGTACACGCGATCGTTGAGCGTGCTCCAGAGCTTCTTGGACTCGGCCATGGTCCACGCGTTGATCTTGTCCTCATCAATCCCAACGAACTCACGATCCTTGTACAGGACGCGGCCGTTGATGATGGTGGTGCGGCAGTTTTTGCCCATCATGCCAAAGAGCATGTGGCCGTCAATGTTCTCCTCGCTCAGCGGCGTAAAGGGCTTGTAGTCCATGACGATGACGTCGGCGGCAGCGCCGGCCTCGAGCACACCGAGCTTGCGATCGAAGTACTTGCTCGCCATCTTGGCGTTGTTCTCGAACAGCATGGTCATGGCCTCGCACCAGCCCACGTTGGGCATGGCGGCGTTGTGGCGCTGAATGATCAGGAAGACCTTGAGGCTCTCGAGCATATCGTGGGTGTAGGCGTCGGTGCCCATGCACACGGGGATACCGCGGCGGAAGAACTCGAGCACGGGGGCGCAGCCCACGGCGTTGCCCATATTGGATTCGGGGTTGTTGACGAGCCAGGTACCGGACTCCTTGACGATATCCATCTCGGCAGGCGTCACGTGGATGCAGTGGCCGAGCATGGTGTCGGGACCCAGCAGGTTGTGCTGCAGCAGGCGCTCGACGGGGCTGATGCCGCCGCGGTTGAGGCGGGAGTCCCACACGTCATTCATGCCCTCACACGCATGGATGTGGAAGCCGGTCAGGCCATTGTTGGCCTCGGCCATCTTATCCATGGTCTCGTCCGAAAGCGTAAAGGTGGCATGTCCGCCAAACATGGCGGCAATCATGTGGTTGTCGTTATCGCGACGCTCCTTGGCGGCCCACTGGGCAAACTCGGCGTTCTCGGCAATGGCCTGGTCGCATTTTTCCTGACCGCGGCGGTCGGAGACCTCGTAGCACAGGCACGAACGCATGCCCAGCTCCTGAGCTGCATCCTTAATGGTAAAGAGGCTGCCTGGGATCTCGCAGAAGCTCGCGTGGTGATCGAAGATCGTTGTGACGCCATCGCGGATGGAGTCAAGAATCGTGGCATAGGCGCTGGCCTTGGTGCCGTCGAGCGTCAGGTTGTCATCGATCTTCCACCACTGCTGCTCAAGATTCTCCAGGAAGTTGGTGGGGTTGCAGCCCTTAATGGCAAGGCCGCGGGCCAGACCCGAGTAGATGTGGGTGTGGCAATTGATGAGTCCGGGCATGATGAGGTTGCCCTGGGCGTCGACGTACTCGGCATCCGGGTACTTAGCCTTGAGCTCGCACTCGGGGCCCACTTCGACGATTGTATCTCCATCAATGGCGACCGCACCGTTGGGAATGAACGGGGTCTGAGAATTGCGGGTAAAGACAGAACCGTTAGCGACCAGAAGCATGAATGCTCCCTTCAACATCAGGGGCGGGGTTTGACACCTCTGACATAGCGGAGTGCGAAGCGCCGGCCTACACCGGAAACGGGCCCTCTCCCGTCAACGCTTCACCAAAGGGGCAAACCCTTTGAAGTGCGGCTTGGCGCCGCATGACGTCGGCGGACGAGGCGATGCGTCCGCCGACGAATAGCACCGAATTGGTTACTTCTTGCTCTCGGGCAAGACCAGATCCACGGCAGCGTCCTTGGCGGCATCGATGTGCTGAGCCACGACCGGCGTCTGCGGAAGGATCAGGTTAAGGACAATGGCCATGATGGCGGTGGGGGTTACGGCATTGGAGCCGATGACGGTGGATACCCAGGCGGGCATACCCTCGCCGGCAAGGCAACCGCTGGCCATCCAGATACCCAGGCCAAAGACGACGGAGGTACCGACGATGGTGGTAGTGCGCTGCGTGAGGCCCTCGCGGGTGAACATGCGCACGCCGTTCATGGTAATGGTGCCAAAGACGCCGACGGTCGCGCCGCCGATGACGGGCTGCGGGATAGCGGAAAGGACGGCAGAGAGCTGCGGGAACAGACCGGCGATGGCAAAGACGGCCGCGATGATCACAAAGACCCACTTGTTGACGACCTTGTTGGAGCAGATGATGCCCACGTTCTGGCCAAGGGCGCTGGTGGGAAGACCGCCCAGCAGGCCGCCGACCATAGAGGTGAGGCCCTGGGACACGATAGCGCCGGAGAGCTCGCGCTCGGTGGGCATACGGTCGATGGAGCCCAGGCAGGCGGCGGAGACGTCGCCGATAACCTGGATGGCAACCATGGGGAACACGACGGCGAGGGTAATGCAGACCTCGGGATCAAACTCGAGCGCATAGGGCATGAGCTTGGGAAGGGCGAAGACCTGAGCGGTGGCGACGCTTGAGAAGTCGATCATGCCAAAGGGGATGGAGACGATCATGCCAACGATCATGCCAAAGAACACGGATCCCAGCTTGAGCGTGCCCTTGCCAAAGTTGGCGAGCGCAAAGACCACGGCGAAGGTGATAAGAGCGACGCACCAGGCCTGCGGGGTGCCCCACAGTGGCGTACCCATACCGCCGGCCATATACTTGACGGCCGTGGGATACAGCGAAACGCCGATGGAGAAGATGACCGTACCGGTCACGACGGGTGGGAACAGCCACTTAATCTTGCTGTAGGCCAAACCAAAGAGGACCGCGACGGCACCGCCGACAATCTCGCCGCCCAACAGCGCGCCAAAGCTAAAGCCCGAGGCGCCCATGGCCTGCAGGGCCGGGAGGAACGCGAACGAAACGCCCATGACGATGGGCAGGCCGCCGCCGATGCGACGGAAGGGGGCAAAGGCCTGAAGGGCCGTGTCGATCGCCGAAAGAATGAGCGCGACCTGGATGATGTCGGTGCTCTGCTGGCTATTAAAGCCGTAGACGCCGGCCATGATGACAGCCGGGGTGATGATGCCGGCAAACGATGCCAGTACGTGCTGAAGGGCACACGGGATCATTTCCTTAACGGGAGGCATGCCTTCACGAGTGAACAGGGCTTCAGTGCCGTTCTTAACCGTCTCCTGGGTCATTTGACCACCAATCCTCGAAATAGTTGTTTTCGCATCTAACGCTCTATTGTGACGCAGTGCGGGGTTGAGGTTGTGCCTTCGTTGCATATCGTATTAAAGATGATTCTCATTCTCAATAATAATTTTTTGTTATCAGACTATTCTTCAGCTGAGATAATGCATTTCCGCAGGTCAGGAAAGTGTCTGGTCAAAATAGCATCTAACTTTTCTTTTGGTCAACCGTTTACCGCCAAATATCTACCGCTCATCTGCATTACGCAATGTACCTGCGGATATACGAGATGATGAGCAGCGTGTTACCATGAGAAAAAATTGTTATGAACATTTCCGATTTCACCCAAAGGAGTTGCCCGTGAACGAGACCGTACGCCGCTTTTTGCCGATGGTCGATTTCCTGGAGCAGATACTCGGCAAGAACAGCGAGATCGTGCTGCACGATTTCTCGGATCCCGACCACGCCATCGTCGATATTCGCAACGGCATCGTGAGCGGCCGTAAGATCGGCGGTCCTGCCACGGATCTGGCGCTCAAGATCATGCACGACCCCAAGTATCGCGACCTGCCGTTTATTACGGGCTACGAGGGCCGCGGCGCCGGCGGCAAAACGCTGGAGTCGGCGACGTACTTTATCCGCGAGGATAACGAGATCGTCGGTATGCTCTGCGTCAACACCGACCTCTCGACCGTGCGCTCCATCAACACCATGGCGCAACAACTCATGGCATGCTTCGACGCGGCGCCGGCGCGCACGGAGCCCGCCCCTATCGAGGTCGAAAGCCTTTCGGAGTCCACCCAGGAGCTCATCGACCGCAGCATTGCCGAGTTGCTGAGCGCGCGCGGGCTGGATGTAGCGTCGCTTGGTCAGAACGACCGCGTGGACGTCATTCGCCACCTCAACGGCAACGGGGTGTTCATGCTCAAGGGCGCCGTGGCCTGCGCTGCCACCGCGTTGGGCATCTCGGAGCCCAGCGTGTACCGCTACCTGCAAAAAGTCCGCAAGGAGGGCTAAACGTGATCTCTTGGGGACGAAGGGAAACGGATCATTTTTGTCGCATCGCTTGACAAAAGACCCTGCAGCTCGCACGCGCTGCAGGGTCTTTTTGCATGTCATGTTTAGTTGTGGCCAACGCCTTAGAGAGCGGCGACGACCTCGATCTCGACCAGACCGCCAGCCGGAAGAGCGGCAACCTGGAAAGCGCTGCGCGCGGGGAACGGGGCCTCGAACTTGGAGGCGTAGATCTCGTTCACGGCGGCAAAGTCGGCGATGTCGGCCAGGTAGACCGTGGTCTTGACGACATCGGCAAACGTGGCGCCGGCAGCGGTCAGCAGAGCCTCGACGTTGGCGAGGGACTGCTTGGCCTGGGCCTCGACACCCTCGGGCAGCTTGCCGGTCGCGGGATCGATGCCCAGCTGGCCGGACAGGAACACCATGTTGCCAGTCTGGATACCGGGGGAATACGGGCCGATGGCTGCGGGTGCGTTATCGGAAGACACGACGGTCTTGCTCATGTTTTTCTCCTTACAAGTAAAAGGGAACGGGAGCGCGGCGTTCACACCGGGAGGCACAGTTCGGTCTGAACACCGCGCTTGATTGGGATAGTACTCAAGGTTTCCGCGCGATGCAAGATTATTATCACGTTGCGAGAATATTTTATCGCCCAACGGTTTCCCCGGACCGTTGAACGGTTCTCATGTGGAGCAGCCAGTCCAAGCTGCTGAAGACTTTATCCCGCTTAGAGCACGGGCATCGCCTACCGCGACGGCGCCACTATACTTTTGAGTATCTGAGCATTTTGAAAGGCAGGATATGACCGCAACCGCCAGTCGAACCACCAACCGTAGACCCGAGCTCTTGGCCCCCGCCGGAGGCCCGGAGCCCTTCGCCGCCGCACTCGCTGCCGGGGCAGACGCCATCTACTGCGGCATGGGCAGCTTCAACGCCCGCCGCAAGGCCACCAACTTTACCGACGAGGCCTTTGAGCAAGCCTGCCGCGCCGCGCATCTAGCCGGGTCGCGCGTCTACGTCACGGTCAACATCGTCATCAAGCAGTCCGAGATGAGCGATGCGCTGCAACTCATCCATCGCTGCTCCACGCTGGGCGCCGACGCCTTTATCATCCAAGACTGGGGCCTGTTCTTTGAGGTCAAGCGCACGATGCCCGGCATCGAGACGCATATCTCGACCCAGGCGAACATCCACGACGACCGCGGAACCCTTTGGTGCCGCGAGCAGGGCGCCGACCGCGTGACCCTCTCGCGCGAGCTTTCCATCGACGAGATTGCCGCCATTCACGATGCCGCGCCCGATGTGGACCTTGAGGTCTTTAGCCATGGCGCCATCTGCTTTTGCTACTCTGGCCTGTGTCTGCTTTCGAGCTTTGCCATGGCGGGACGATCGGCCAACCGTGGCATGTGCGCCCAGCCCTGCCGCTTGCCCTACGAGCTGATCGACGAGAACGGTCGCTCGCTCTCCCCTGCCGGTCGCGAGCGCGCGCTGTGCCCGCGTGACACCAACACCTCACAACTTGTTCGCCGCCTGTATGACGCCGGCGCCGCATCGCTCAAGCTCGAGGGCCGCATGAAGGCTCCCGATTACGTGTATTCCATCGTCGACGTGTATCGTCATCAGATTGACGATATGCTGGCCGATGTTTCGACCTCTAAGGACGAGAAAGCCGCCCGCCAGCGCCAGCTCAAGCGCTGCTTTAACCGCGACTTTACGCACGCCTATCAGGACGGCACCTCGGGCGACGAGATGATGAGCTATGAGCGTTCCAACAACCGCGGCCAGATCGTGGGCACGGTGCTGGGCAGCCGCCCGGCCAACCGAGATGTGCGCGGCCTCAAGCCCGACGACCGCCGTCGCCGCGCCGCCATCGCCCGCATTGAGTTGTTTGAGCCCGTGGGCAAGGGCGACCTGCTGGAGCTTCGCCACGACGATGAGTTCGACCAATTCCTGACCACCATCGCCGCCGATGATGCCGCTGCCGGCGATGTTATCGAGTGTCGCGTGCCCCGTAGCATGCCCGAGGGCTGCCGCGTCCGCGTGATTCGCAGCCAGCGTGCCATCGACGCCGCCGGCGCCGCGCTCAAGCGCGATGTGCTGCGCCGCCGAGCTGTTGATGTGTCCGTCGTGGCGCGCCTGGGCGAGCCGTTTACCGTCACACTCACCTGCTGTGACAACCCCACGCTCACCGCCGCCGCCACGGGCTTCACCGTCGAGGCCGCCAAGACCCGCGCCGTCGAGGCGGCAGACCTGGTTGAGCATGTGGGCCGCATGGGCTCCTCGCCCTTTGAGGCAGCGAGCTTTGACGTTTCGCTCGACGCCGGCTGCGGCATGGGCTTCTCCGCCGTGCACAAGGTGCGCGCCGCCGCCTGTAAAGCATTGGAGGAGGCCATTCTGGCGCCGTATGAGGAGCGCGCGAAAACACTCGAGTTGCCAGTGCTCGACAAATGTACGCGCGCCATGCCCGAGCATTACCGCGATGAGCCGCAGATTTGCGCCGCCGCCACCACGCTCGAAGCCGCCGAGGCAGCTCGCGCCGAGGGCGCCACGCGCATCTATATGACCACCGACGCGCTCAAGGCTGTCGGACTCTCCCCTACCGATGCATTTGAGCAGGGCGTCGTGCCCGTACTCGACGAGGTCTGCCGCGCCGTCGACCACGAGCGCGTCGATCCCTGGATCAATGCCGGGGCCACCGTCGCCGTCGGCAATATCTCCGAGCTTGCCCTGGCCGCCCAGGTTGGCGCCACGGCCGAGATTCGCTCTTGCCTGCCGGTGCACAACGCGCCCTGCATGGAGGCACTCGCCGAGCGCGGAGCCGGCGCGTTTTGGCTCTCGCCCGAGATCACGCTCGACGAGATTGTCTCGCTCGGCACCGCCACGCCCGCGGCTCTGGGCATCACCGTCTTTGGCCGCCCGCGCGTCATGACAAGCGAGCATTGCATTCTGCAGGTTGCCAACGGCTGCATCCACGATTGTGCCAACTGCCGCCTGCGTGCCCGCAAGCTCTCGCTCAAGAATATCGACGGCAAGGTCATGCCGGTGCGTACCGACATCCACGGCCGCTCACGCCTGTACGACGCCTACCCCATCGACCTTACGCCGCAGGTACCACAGCTGCTCGACGCCGGCGTCCGTCGTCTCATGGTGGACGGAACGCTGCTCGAGGCCGATGAGATTGGCCGTGCCGTCGCTCGCGTCCGTCGCGCTGTCGAGGCGGCTCAAGCCGGCCGCAAGCCGGCCGCCCGCCTGCGCGGGGCGACCTCGGGCTGCATGTTTGTGGGAATTAGCTAACCGAAAGGCTTACACGTGAACGAAGAACCTCAAGTCCTCTACTGCGACGCCTGGCTCATGGCCATCGACAAGCCTGCCGGCATGATCGTCCACGGCGATGGCACCGGCGAGCGTACGCTCACCGACTACGCCAGCGACCTGCTGCTGGCGATGGGCGACGGCTTTGCCGCGACCGACATGCAGCCGCTCAACCGCTTGGACCGCGACACCACCGGCGTGGTGCTGTTCTCACTCGACAAGCAGACGCAGCCCGCCTTTGACCAGATGATCATCGACCGCGCGTTCGAAAAGCACTACCTGGCGCTCGCCGAGGGCAAGATCGACTGGAACGAAAAGCTCATCGACAAGCCCATCGCCCGCGACCGTCACGACAGCCGCAAGATGCGCGTCGGCGCCAGCGGCAAGCCGTCTCAAACGCGCGTGAAGGTGCTCAAACGTCTTAAGAGCCGTCGTGGCCTGCCCACGCGCTCGTATATCGATGTCGAGTTGCTCACCGGCCGCAAGCACCAGATCCGCGTACATCTGGCCAGCGAGCGCCATCCCCTGGTGGGCGATGACCTGTACGGAACGCCGCGTCCCTGCGGCCTGATGCTCCACGCCCACAGCGTGTCCTTCACGCATCCCGTAACCGGCGAGCACATCCACATCGAAGCCCCCTGCCCCTGGGAGCCCTAAAACCTGCCAAAAAGGGACAGGTTTATTTTGGCAGGTTTTATCTGGACAAACGTCAAAACCACCACAAAGGTTCCTGCCCCTTCGCGGTGGTTTTGGCCTTAGCCCGTCCCTTGCTGTTAGACCGTGATGACGTTGTCCATTGCCCGGTACTTGGCAGGGACATCGCCTGCGGTAATAATCGTTGCGTCACGGAAGTCCGCGAACTTGACGGGCGCCACCATGCCAAATTTACTGGCGTCCGAGATTACGAAGCGCTTGGCCGTATGGCGCATCGAGATACGCTTTACTTGCGCCTCCTCGATATCGGGCGCCGTGAAGCCCTGCTCGGCGGCAATGCCGTTAGAGCCCCAAAAGCCACAGTTGAAGTTGTAGCGGTCTAAGGTTGCCAAGGCATCGGGGCCAACGAGCGCCTCGGTCTCGGGTTTGAGCTCGCCACCCAGCACCACGGTACGCATGCCGCGCAAAGCAAGGCGTTGAGCATGGAGCACGGAATCGGTCACATAGGTGACATCTTCAAGGTGTGGAAGATGCTCGATGAGCCTGAGCGTCGTCGAACCCGAGTCGATGTATACAAAGCTCTCGGGCTCCACAAGCGCCGCCGCACGGGCGCAGATACGCTCCTTGTCGTCGTTATGGAGGTCGCTGCGCTCATTAAGCGTTAGGTCGCGCGTCACGTGCGCGCGCTCCAGACTTGTCGCGCCTCCGTGCACCTTGGCGATACGGTGTGCTCGGTCGAGCGTCTGCAGGTCGCGCCGAATGGTAGACGCCGTCACGCCCAGGGCTTCGGCAAGCTCCGGCACGGTAACCGAGCCGGTCTGCTGGACCATCGACACGATCGCGTTGAGCCTATCTTCCGCTAGCATCGCTTACTCCTCCTCGGGGTACACGACTCCCCAGTCGGCGCGTAGCTTGGTCATCAGCTCCATAACATCAGAAGCATAATCCAGCAGCTCACGCTTAGAGTCGTCGCCGGCAACGGCCTTCTCAAGATCGGCCATCTCATAGCAAAGGGCGTAAGCCTCGGTGCCGGCGTGGACCTCCTCGCGGTGGCCGTCCGCAGTCCACACGATGGTCGCGTGATCGGCGCGCGGATACTCGTTGACCTCGATATAGCACTTATCGAAGCTAATAATCGAGCGCTTGGGTTGCTTGGAGTGGAGCGTGAGGCTCACAACACCCAGCTGCTGCTCGGCATTACGGCAGACGATGCCGCCCGCAACGTCAACACCGGTCTCACAGGTGTTGCCCAACGAAACGACCTCAATGGGCTGGCTTGCCATAAAGAGACGCATGACGGACAGGGCATACACGCCAATGTCGAGCATGGCACCGCCAGCAAGGTTGCGGTTGTAGAAGCGATTGGTCAGATCGCCGTACTCCTTGTAGCTACCAAAGTTGAGCTGGGCGAGGTTCATGCGGCCGAACTCACCGGCATCCATGCGACGGCGCAGCTCTTGATACAAGGGCATATGAAGCACCGTGGTGGCGTCCATGAGGACGACGTTGTGCTCGTCGGCGATGGCACGCGCCTCGTCGAGCTCAGCGGAATTGAGGGTAATGGCTTTCTCGCAGAGCACGTGCTTGCCGGCGGCCAGCGCGTCACGCAGATAGGTGATATGCGTGTTGTGCGGCGTGGTGATATAGACGGCGTCGATGCCCGGATCGGCGTAGAGGTCCTCAACCGATTCATAGACCTTCTCGATGCCATACTGCTCAGCAAAAGCCTGAGCCTTGGACAGCGTACGGTTGGCGACGCCCGCAAGCTTGCGGCCGGCAAGAGCGAGAGACTGGGCCATCTGGTTGGCGATAACGCCGCACCCGATCACAGCCCAACGAAGCTCGGGAGCCGTAAAGATATCATCGGGGAATGGCTTGTCCTGGACCGAAGCGAACGCTGCTTTTGCGGCTGCCGCGGAGTCGAGTGGAGCCTGCTTGGAATCTACCATATGTGCCTCCTGTGTCATAGAACGTCTTGCATTTCGGATAGCTCTATATTCGCACAAACACGCGCGTCTGTGCGCGATTTTGCGTATCTCACCGCTAAACGGTCATTTTTGTCCCGTAAACGGCGCATCTATACGCATATTCACGCAATCCCACGCACGCAAATACGCACAAATGCGAACCGGTCATTGCTCAGAGACAGGGGCTTATGCTTAGAACTCAAAAGACAGGATGATCCGCTTCGCCTTCGCTCATGGCGCGCTGCAGCTCTAAGGACCGTCCCAAACTGCCGACAGAAAAGGAACGTTCCAAACTGCAGACAGAAAAAGAACGTCCCCAGGCGCCGGCATTTCAAGAGCACTCATTTAAGTCTGTCCCCAATGAGTGGGAGTAATCAGAGACCCTTTGCGAGGGAGGCCGGACGTGGCCTTCCTCGTTTTTATTCATGGACTTTAGTCCGTGCCGCGCGGCACGCGCGGCATAGAAAGCCACCCGCTCAGCGGGTGGAGGCCAATTTCCGCTACGCGACAAAAACCTTCCCCCTAGCATGAGGATTGTTCAGGTCATCATACTAGGGGGAAGGTGATTGCTGTGGCCCAGAAAGCCAACAGCCTCGCGTACACGAAATGGCTGTGCAAGTACCGCATCGCACCGAGGTCAAACTCATCGCCGCCATCGTCGAGAAGCACCCCAAGGTGCGCTTTGCCGCGAGCCGCACCTCGGCCCACGCCGACCTCTACGACCGCATGGAGCAGGCCCTGTGCGAGTGCGTGGCCAACGCGGTGGAGGTCGTCCGCTCCGACATCAGCCCCGCGCTTCTTGTCCACACCGGTCCAAACCTCGTGGGTGTGGCGGTCCAGGGACTCTAGCGGAGGCGGGGCGTCCTGCCCCAAAAACAAATGCAAAAGACGAGCACTTCTTGCCGCTCAATTGGCAAGAAGCGCTCGTCTTTTCTTAACGCGTTGTATGGCGGAGAGAGCGCAAGTTACGCGAGCGCCCTTCTTGCCAGCTCGGCCGCGCCGAGGATTCCTTGGTCGCCGCCGCAGCCCGGGGCGCAGATGTAGCTCTCCATGTCCTTAAGCTCGGCGGTCTGGATGTAGCCACCCAGATATTCGAGGGTCTTCTTGCGGACGATGCCGTAGAGCTGCTCCTGGTGCATCACGCCGCCGCCGAGGACGATGCGGCGAGGCGAGTACATGAGCACGAGGTTCGCGCACATCTGCCCCAGATAATCCCCCTCGAGCGCCCACACCTCATCGTTGTCCGCGAGCTCGGCCGCGGGCTTTCCCCAGCGCGCGGCGATGGCGGGGCCGGAGGCGAGCCCCTCGAGACAGCTCGCGTGGCTCGGGCAGACGCAGCGTCCCTCCTCGGTGGGACGGGTCCTTACCAGCATGTGACCGGCCTCGGGGTGCAGCATGCCGTGAAGGAGTCTGCCCGCGCACATGACGCCCGCGCCCACGCCGGTGCCGATGGTCACGTAGACGGCGTCCTCGAGCCCCTTGCAGCAGCCAAAGACCACTTCGCCGAGGCAGGCAACGTTCACGTCCGTGTCGTAGGCCACCGGAATCCCGAGGGCGTCGGCGAACGCGGCGCGAAGACCATGGCCTCGCCACGCGAGCTTGGGCGTCTGGAGGATGGAGCCGTAGCGCTCGTCGTTGGGGTCGACGCAGGTCGGGCCGAAGGCGCCGATGCCCAACGCGTCCACATCGCGGGCGGTGAACCACTCGATCATCTGCGGGACGGTCTCGGCGGGCGTAAGCGTCGGGGTCTCCATACGGTCGAGGACCTCGCCGTCGCCGGACACCACGGCACAGACCATCTTGGTCCCGCCGGCTTCGAGGGCGCCGAGCCTCATTTGCTTTTCGCTCATGTGATCCTCCTTACAAAGGGACGCCCGCAGTCATGGTCAACCGCGGGCGCCCCATAACGTTGGCTTGTTTCGAGGCGACCCTACCTGGGCACGCGGTCCTGCCTTGCGGCAAACGGGGCGAGCACGGCGTGCGGCTCGCTTTGGTACCAGTAGGCGACGGTGGAGATGTCGTCCTCGCGCTCGTAGAGCTTGATGTCGTCGTTGCCGAGGTCCTGGAACGTCACGCGCAGGTCCTCCTTGAACGAGATCGGGTCGGGAAGGTGCCACCTGTAGAGGCCGTGCCTGGGCAGCGCGTCGTCGTTAGTCGCGAGCATCGGATTCGGGTTCGGCTTGCCCGCGCTGAAGCGGTCGCGCGTGGCGTCGCGCGTCGAGCGGTACGGGTAGCCGGCGAACAGCGTGTTGAAGCACTGCGCCTCGGGCAGCGCGTGGGGCGGCCTGTCGAGGAAGGCCCAGGCACCGCCGAAGTAGTCCTCGGCTCCCGTCGAGGTGACCGTGGGGAACTCCTCGTCGCCGTCGAGGAAGAACTTCATCTCGCCCTCGCCCCACCAATAGCGCTCCAGGGCGCACAGGGCCATGTAGGTGCCGACGTAGTAGCCCTTGCCGCGCACGCCGTCGAGCACGGTGTAGTCGACGCCCCTGCGGGTGCTGCGCTCGCGGTTAAAGCGGGCGTGGAAGTACATGGCGTCGTCCGGCACGTCGGTGAGCGCGTAGTTGAACGTGTAGAAGATGTACTTAATGAACCCGGGGTGCTCGCTCGTAAGCGTGACCTTGGCGTGCTTCCTGAAGGGCATCTCGAAGTAGCAGTTCATGCCGCCCGTCGGGTTCACGCAGATGGGCATCGAGTTGACGATGGCGCGCTCACCGAAGCCGTTGCAGAAGAAGTCGCCGACAGGGCACTCGACCGAGGGGGTCTCCTCGTCGTCCCAGTAGAAGCGCAGCACGAGGTCACGCATGACGAAGCTGCCGGCGGCGGTCTTGTCGGGGACGGTCATCCAGATGTGGCGGATGATGCCGGGGCCCTCGATGTCCGCGAGCGTGATGGTCTCGCCGGACTCAAGGGGCACGCAGCACGAGCCCTTGCGGCCGACGCCGAGGTGGCTGGCCGACATGGCGGCGCGGCCCTTCTCGCCCGTGATGTTCTCGGGGGTGATGGCGCGGCTTTCCTCACCGCCGTGCATCCACACGTCCTTAAGGAACTCTCTCATCGTCGACCTCCTCTATTCGTCGTCGTCGCACTCGGCGGAACTGGCACCGTTCACGTAGATGATCTGCTGGCGCGCCTCGTTGACGAGGGCGTCGAAGTCGAGTTTCTCGTCGGGGCGCGCGAGCGCGACCGTCATGGCGAGCGGGAGGTTGACACCCGCGATCACGTGGATCCGGTCGGAGGCGAAGCGGGAAAAGCGCTGGTTCACGCTGCCGCCGTACGCGTCGGTGAGGACGACAACCTCGTCAGTGCCCGAAAGAGCCGCCTCGACCGCCGCGTCGAGCCCCTCGCCGTTGTCGTTCACGTAGGCGCACACGGCGTTGACGGCGTCGCCCTTACCCGTAAGGAACTCGAGGGTGTCCTTGAAGCCCTGGGCGAGAAGGGAATGGCTCGCCACAACTATCTTTCTCATTGATTCACCAATCTCTTGGGTCGAAGCTAGGCGAGGATGCCGGCGGCGGAGGCGACCATCGCGAGGACGATCACCACGAGGATGAGGGCCGTCATGCTCGCGTTCTTCTTGGTAAGAAGGTAATACGCGCTTCCCGTGATGGCGGCGGGGATCATGGCAGGCAGGATCTTGTCGAGCAGCGGCTGAATCTCCATCGCGACGTCGCCGAAGCTGAAGCTAATCGGGCAGGTGACGCCGATGACCGAGGCGATGAGGCAGCCGACCACGGTGAGGCCGAGCACGGAGGCGGCGGCAGTGAGGTTGGGAAGCTTCTCGCTGAAGTCGGTGACGAGCTTCACGCCCTGCTTGTAGCCGAACTCGAGGGCGTGCATGCGGACCCAGAAGATGGCCAGGATGAGCGCGAACCAGATGCCGGCTCCCACGGGGTTGCCCTCGATGGCCATGTAGGCGGCGATGGAGCCCATGATGGTCGGGATCATGGTCATGAGCAGGGAGTCGCCGACGCCGGCGAGCGGTCCCATGGTGCCGATCTTCAGGTCTTGGACGGCGTCCGCCGCCGCTAGGCCGTCGCGCTCCTCCATGGCCACGCAGGCGCCAAGGATGATGGCGGCGAGCCAAGGCTGGGTGTTGTAGTAGCGGAAGTGGTTGTTGAGCGCTTGCTTATAGTCCTCGTCGTTCGTGTAGATCTTCCTCAGGACCGGCGAGAGGGCGTAGGCGACTGAGGCGCCCTGCTGGGTCTGGTAGTTGAAGGTGCACACGCTCATGAGCCAGCGCCAGTTCGCGTTGCGCAGGTCCTTCTTGGTGACCTTGTAGCCGGAGGGCTTGCCCTCGGCGACGGCGGTGATGTTCTCGTTTTCCATGGTTACTCATCCTCTCCGATGAAGGCGTCTGCGGAAGCGTGGGCGGCGAGCTCGGTGTCCCTCTCGGCGCGCTGGTAGAACGCGATCGCGAGGGCAAAGCCGACGATGGCGGCGCCGATGATGGGCACGTTCAGGAAGGCCGAGAGGAAGAAGCCGGCGAGCAGGTACTGGAAGTACTTGCCGGTGGGCATGTAACGCAGCAGCATCGCGATTCCGACGGCCGGGAGCATCTTGCCGGCGAGGGTGAGGCCGGAAAGGAACCACTGGGGCATGACCTCGAGGAGCCAGTTGACGGCGGGCTGGCCGAGGGTCACGGAGACAAAGACGGGCAGGGCGGCGCACAGGCCGAAGAGCACGGGGCAGACCCACAGGATGGCGTTCATCTGCTTGAACTTGCCCTCGTCGCAGAACTTCTGGGACTTCTCGACGACGAAGCCGTTGAGGATCTTGACGATGACGTCGAGCTGGATGCCGAGCATGCCGACCGGCAGGCCGATGGCGAGGCCCGTGTCGGAGCCCAGGGTCACGCCGTAGGCTGTGGCGATGATGGCCATCGTGCCGTAGTCGGGAATCGACGAGCCGCCGAAGCCCGCGACGCCGAGCTGCATGAGCTGGATGGTGCCGCCGATGACGAGGCCGGTCTGCCAGTCGCCCATGACGACACCGGTGATAAGGCCCCAGATGACGGCATAGTTGACGAAGATCATCGGGATGCCGTAGTAGTCCACGTGCTTGATGAAGGCCAGCAGGGTCAAAAGGACGACCTGCAGGATAGTGAAGTTGACCATGATCCCTCCTTAGATGAGGTCGGCGACGGAGACGGGCTTGTCGGCGGGCACGAACTGTGCCGTCACCTTGACGCCGCGGGCGATGAGCGCCTTGTAGCTCTGGACGTTCTCGGCGGAGGCATAGGCGCGCTGGGTGAGCTGGACGCCGCCCTCCTTGACAAGAGAGCCGCCGACGATCAGCGACGGGAGCTCGATGCCCGACTCGACCAGGTGAAGGATCGTCTCGGGCTCCTTGGCGATGACAAAGACCTTCTCGCGGTCGTACTTGCCCGCCGCGAAGTTCTTGAGCGCGGTCTGCTCGGAGATGATCGAGACGGCCATGCCCGCGGGGCGCGCCATCCTCATGGTGGACTTCAGGACCTCGTCGCCGGCGACCTTGTCGTCGATGACCATGACTCGGGTCGCGCCCGACACCGGGGCCCACTGCGTCACGATGATGCCGTGAAGCAGGCGATTGTCGATTCGTGCCATAACAACACTCATGTTTGCTCCTATCAAATGAAGTTTTACGTTCGGTACTGCCTCGGCGCTATCCGGATTCGCGCCGGGCAAGGGGTTATCGGATTATTGAGGACGCGCGGTCAGCTCGCGGCGGCGCGGGGAAGGTCACTCGTCGAGCAGGAGGTCCGAGGAGCCGAGGCGCTCTTCTCGCGCCGGGGCGGCGCTCACGCTTATGTAGTCGAAGACATATGCGATCTCGCTTACGGGAACCTCTACGCGATAGCGCGTCGAGATGCTCGAGAAGCTCTGCCTGAAGGACTCGATGAAATCGGCGCGTTCCTCCTCGAAGCGGTCCTGGCCAACGTAGGTCTCAATGGGGTTTCTGGTAACAAGGCGCTCGACGAGACAGCAGAGGTGGACGTAGAGCCCAATGATGGCGTTGCTGCCGATCTTCTCGCCTGTCCTGCGCTGAAGCTCGTGCACGGCGCTCTCGATCTCGTGGAATAGCCGCTCCGGGTCGAGGATGGTGATGGAGCGGATGACGTTCTGCAGCGTCATGTTCGAGAGCAGCTTCTCGTGGAAAGAAGAGAGCTCGGAAGCGTCAAGCCACCTGCCGAACACGGCATCAACCTTAGAGGCGGACGCCGTCGACATGATGTCCTCGAGGGCGACGAAGGGGACGGAGGCGACCCCGGGGTCTCCCGTGCCGATGACGGCGCAGACGCGGTGCTCGGAGAAAACGGCGTCGTTCGACCCGTTCGCGACGAGCTGCTTGAAGGGCCTCGTGAGCAGGCGCGCGCCTATGGTGCGCGGGAGGCTCTGCGAGACGAGCTGGCGTATCCTTTCCGCGGCGTCGACCCCGGACTCGGAGCAGAAGACGATGGCGTCCTCACGGTTGACGCGCTCGATCACCTTGCAGTGCGTCACGCACGCGGCGGTCGCATCGCCAAGAACCTCGGCGATGGACTTGCCGCCGAGCAGCCCGACCCCGATCTCGAGCGCAAGACCGGTAGAGACGTTGTTCACCACGCCGATAGTGGAGTCGGTAACGTTCTCGAGGGCCTTATAGGCCTCCTCCAAGGAGCCCATGTCGACGAGGAACACGACCCCGGTGCAGTAGGAATGGCGGTCGACGAGGCGCTGGAGCGGACCGACGATGTCCTTCAGCTGCTGGTCGTAGGGCATGTCGACAGCCTCGTACACATGCATGCCGAGCATACGGTTCGCCGCGTCGGCGATGCTCGTCGCCGTTGAGTAGCCGTGGGACAAGATGACGCAGAGCGTCCGAAGGGCCTTCGCATCGCGAGACTCCGATGCGACGCACAGCGTCAGAAGCGTCTTCGTGAAGTGATCGAGCGAGATTCCCAGCGCCCCTTCCACGTCTGCGGCGACCTGATCGGAGACACTCGAGGCAAACGGCAATTCGGAGGTCACGGCACCGAGGAGATGGGAGATTTGCTCCGCACAGGCAGACTTTCGCTTAGCCAGGCCGATACCCGGCCACAACTGCAGGCAAATCTCCTGGGCCAGTAGAAAAGCGACCTTCCTCGAAAGCTCGATGCCATAAGAAGAGCCTGCGTCGGCAAGGACCGCGCCCACGACGCGCTCGAAGGCGCGCGACCTCGAGGAGGCGACGCCGTGGTCGAAGATCAAGTGATCCTCAACGCCGCGCACAGCGGAGACAGCTTGCGAGACAAGCTCGGAGACAGAGAGCTCCCCGGCGCAGAATCGCTCATCGAGGGAGCACAGGGCATCGAGCGCCTGCTCGACCGGCCCTGTGCTCTCGGCGGCATCCAGAGACGCGTCGATCAGAACGCCATCGTCGGGCTGTTGATCGATCTGCGCGGAGGAGAGGAGCCCGCTGGGAAGAAGATACGGGCGAACGACGACGTAGTCGCCCTCGCGATTGAGGAACGCTTTGGCACAGCAGTTCGTCACGCAGGCGCGCAAGCCGGCGATGTTATCGGAAAAGTCCGCGTTCACGAGGCAACGGTATGCGCCGCGGCTGATCTTCACATCAGAACCGATTCGGCACCCCTCGCTGCGCAGGAAGCTCAAGATGAGATCCTCGCGCTCCTCGGGGGTCCGCTCCTTGAGTGAGGGGACGCGGGCACAGATGGGCATTTTGCTGTAGGCCGAGGAAACCTTCAGGTCATCGGCGGAAAGCGTCGTCGAAAGAACGAGGCGAGCGCGCGGCGCATCCTGGGAGGCATCGAGCCCGAGGGCCGTCGCAAGGCAGTGCTCCATCGCAGAGGGAGAGAGTGCCTCGATGCCGTTGACAAAGACCACACCCCCGCGCGCTTTCGCGATCGACTCGTCAAGAAGCCCGTTGAACGAGGCGGCGTCCGGGACCCCGGCGCAGTCGATGCGCACATAGGAGGAGTCGCGGGACAGCAAGCCCTGGTTCTTGCCGTACTCGTACACAAGGCGAGAAAGGAAAGACTTACCGACACCCACGCCGCCGCTCAAGAGGATGGGCAGGCCAAACGGAGGGTACTGAACCGCAGCCTTGCACTGCTCGACAACGGAGCTGAGGCTCATGCCGAAGCCCACGGCACGCGCGAAGTCGCGGTGATCGGCGATTCCCGTCGCCTGGATGAGGTCGGCGAGCGAGGCGTACTCGCTTGCAGAGAGCTTTACCTGAAAACGCTTCTGGAACGCGCGGCGATGAAAAAAACGGACAGGCCTGCCCGCCACCTTAACCACAAGACCGGCGCGAACAAGGTCGTTGAGGTACTGGCTCGCCAGGCTCCTGGAGATGATGAGCGTCTCGGCGAAGTCGGAGGTGGACAGACGGGCAAGGTCGTCGAGCGAGACGGCAGAGGTGAGGGCCTCGAGATGCTCGAGAATCCTGTCCCTCATGTCGACGGGTTTCTTTGCCAAGCTGTCCTGTGTGGTCTTGTCCATGACTTCTTACCTCCTCGTACAAGGAGTATAAGGGGAGAACAGAGAACGGAAGGGGGCGCGTGGGGGAATCAACAGCTCCGAGGAAAAGTCCACCACTTGAGGGGCAGAAAACAACGGCCATTGAACATTCAGGGCCGACGCTCAACACTTCGGCTCGACACTTCGCTTTGGAAAGGGCCCCGGCACGCAGGGCCTAAAGCTTAACCATGCGCGCGGCGATGCGGGCGCAGTCGCAGGCGGCCTTCTTCTCGAAGGTGTTGTAGTCGACGACCCGGCCCTCGGCGCAGGGCTTGTCGCTGATGGCGCGCACGACGACGAGGGGCACGCCGTTGAGATAGGCGGCCTGCGCGATGGTGCAGCCCTCCATCTCACAGCACAGGTCGCCGAAGGTCGCGAGGATTCGTTCCTTCTGTTCCGCGGGCGAGACGAACTGGTCGCCGGAGACGACGCGGCCCTTGAGGACCTTAATGTCGGGGGCGACGGCGGCCGCGGCGGCGCACGCCGCCAGCAAGGGCCGGAACGGATCGCGCAAGATCAAGGCGTCGCCCGGGAGGTCGGGCGTTACCGTCAGCCGGCGCCGCGTCTGCCGCATCATGAGGGAGAACGGCCTGGCCGGCGCATACGGCAGGAAGAGGTTCAAGGTGCACCCCGGGGCGGTCAACGAGGCCGACGTGTCGAACGTCGTCGCGCGCGGCTTCGGCGGCAGGGCGCCGTGCACCCATATATGCAGCGACTTGGCCTGCGTGCGCGTCGGGGCGTCGTGGAACTACGTCTGCCTGCTCGTCGACCTCTGCAACGGGGAGATCGTCGGCCGCTCCGAAGGACCGAGGAGGGACGCGCGAGCGCCGAGCCAAGCTCTTGGATTACGTGCACTGGTACAACAACTTCAGGATCCACTCGACGCTGGGCTACATGTCGCCGGTCGAGTTCAGGGAGGCGGGGCCGTCCCTCCCGAAATCGTCCAAATAAGTGTTGCCAATCCATAGCCAATCCAGCCATCATCTTCGCGAAGGCGGACGTCAGGAAAAGCTCGGCTTGAGCTCGGTCGGACGCGGTCTGTGGGGCATCATTCAGGCTCAGGGGGTCTCCTTGTCTTCTTCGGTCGCAACCTGAATGATAGGGACGGCCCCTTCTCTCTTTCCCCTTCGTTTTCGACGCGTCACCCCCTCGGCGGGCTTAAGGCCCGCGCTCGCGGGTGCAGGGGCTACGCCCAAACCCCAAAAATGTAACGCCGTGCTCGAAGCGTTTCCGGACGTCAGCGTAATCTCAAATCCCGTTCGTCAACTCATGGGCAAGCCACCTGAGACTACTCATTTCTCCTACTGGCAATGAAGACCTGCGACCTGCAGTTTTGCAAACTGCTTGAAAGCCACCTGCGTTGATTCACTTCCTATTGCAGCTGGCGGCTTGCACGCGAAAAGGCATTTAAGTTTCAAAACGGGCGTTTTCGGCGCTATCGAGCCTCCAAAGGCATCCCGCCGCGCCCTTTGGGACAAAAACAAAAACTCAAAGCCCTGAGTTCGAAAATAGTTTTTGGAGTTGTCCCGACTTTTGTCCCCGAAGCCGACGAAACGCGACAGGGTGTCACGTGGCGGCACTCGATTCGAGACGGCACCGAAAACTGGATGCAACCGGAATGACAGGACGGCAGAACCGAAGCCATCGAGTAGGGATAGAAAAAAGCCCGGGTGCCGTGGCATCCGGGCCTTTGCTAGCAACTTGATGTTGCGGGCAGCTTAGAACTTGTGGCCGCACTTCTTGCAGACGCGCAGCTTGTTCTTGCCGTCCTTCTCGTGACCGACGCGGGTAACCTTACCGCACTCGGGGCAGACGAGATTGACGTTGGAGGCGTCGATGGGAGCCTCCTGCGAAACGATGCCGCCCTGCTGGTTGGCAGCGTTGGGCTTGACGGCCTTCTTGACGACCGAAACGCCCTCGACAACGACCTTGTTCTCGGCGGGGAGAGCACGCAGGACAACGCCCTGCTTGCCGCGATCCTTACCAGAGAGAACCTGGACCTTATCGCCCTTCTTGATATACATATATCTCCCCTAACTACAGGGTCTCGGGAGCGAGCGAGACGATCTTCATGTACTTCTTGTCACGAAGCTCGCGAGCGACGGGCCCGAAGATACGGGTGCCGACGGGCGAACCATCGTTGTTGATGACAACGCAGGCGTTCTCATCAAAGCGAATGTAGGAGCCATCCTTGCGGCGGATCTCCTTAACGGTGCGAACGACGACGCAACGGACAACGTCCTTCTTCTTGACGTTGGCGCCAGGGGTAGCCTCCTGGACAGCACCGATGAACACATCGCCGATGCCTGCATAACGACGCTTGGAACCGCCAAGCACCTTGATGCAGCGAATCTTGCGAGCGCCGGAGTTGTCGGCGACGTTCAGCATGGTTTGCATCTGAATCATGGTAGATGTTCCTCCGAACTAAGAACCGAAGAGAGGTGCGCAGCCTTTATACGGCCCGTGGTATGCAAGCCAGGCATACGCACATCTTCGGAAACGTACAAGTCGTAAGAGCGACTGCTTATTTAGCGCGCTCGACGACCTCGATGAGGCGCCAACGCTTCATCTTGGACATAGGACGGGTCTCCATAACGCGGACGGTATCGCCCACGCCAGCCGTGCACTCCTCGTCGTGAGCGTGCAGCTTCTTGGAGCTGGTCATCATCTTGCCGTACTTGGGGTGACGCTTGCGCTCGGTGATGGTGACAACAATGGTCTTGGCACCGGAGACGGAGGTAACGACACCCGTACGGACCTTACGCGAGTTACGCGAATCAGTCATGTTCTCTCCTTAGGTCCTACTCGGCGACAGCGGACTTCTCCGCTGCGATCTCGCGGGCGCGCTGCTCCGTGAGGACGCGAGCGATGTCCTTCTTCACGGTGTTGACGCGAGCGGTGTTGTCCAGCTGGCTGGTGGCCATCTGGAAACGAAGGTTAAAGAGCTCGGCGCGCATTTCCTTCAGCTTCTCAACGAGCTGAGCGTCCGAGAGCTCACGAATCTCTGCGGGCTTCATTAGTTCTCCTCCTTGGCGGCGGCGGCGTCCTCAGCAGCCCACTTGGCCTCGAGAGCGGCCTCCTCAGCCATCTCCTTCTCGATGCGCTGCTCAGCGTTCTTGGCAGCAACAATCTTGGTCTTGATGGGAAGCTTGTGCTGTGCAAGACGCAGAGCCTCGCGAGCGACCTCCTCGGGCACGCCCTTGACCTCGAACATGATGCGGCCGGGCTTGACGACGGCCACCCACTCCTCGGGATTACCCTTACCAGAACCCATGCGAGTCTCGGCAGGCTTCTTGGTGATGGGCTTATCGGGGAAGATCGTGATGTAGACACGACCGCCACGCTTCATGTAGCGGGTCATGGCAATACGAGCGGCCTCGATCTGACGGTTGGTGATCCAATGGGCCTCGAGAGCCTGGATACCAAACTCGCCGAAATGCAGCTCGGTATTACCCTTGGCCTGGCCCTTCATGGAGCCACGCTGCACCTTGCGGTGAAGAATACGCTTAGGGGCAAGCACTACTGACCCCTCCTCTCGGAGTTACGACGACGAGGACGGGAAGAGCCCTCGAGTGCAGGGTTGGGAACAGGCTGGCCCGGGAGCTTCTCGCCCAGGTAGATCCAGACCTTCACGCCGCAAGCGCCCATGGTGGTGCTGGCGACAGCCGTGCCGTAGTCGATCTTGGCACGGAGGGTGTGCAGAGGCACGCGACCCTCGCGGTACCACTCACGACGGCCCATCTCGGCACCGCCGAGACGACCGGAGCACTGGATACGGATGCCCTTAGCGCCGGCCTTGCGGGCAGACTGGACAGCCTTGCGCATAGCGCGACGGAAGGCAACGCGGCCCTCGAGCTGCTCGGCGATAGACTGAGCAACGAGGTTGGCGTCGAGCTCGGGGCGCTTGATCTCGACAACGTCGACGGAGAGCTGGCCCTTGGAGACGCCAGCGACCTTCTCGAGCTCGGTGCGGAGGGTATCGATCTCGGCACCCTTCTTACCGATGACAACGCCGGGGCGAGCGGTGAGGATGATGACCTTCACCTTGTCGCCAGCGCGCTCGATCTCGACGCGGGAAACAGCTGCGCGGGAAAGACGCTTCTCGAGGTACTTGCGGATCTCGAGATCGTTACCGAGGGTCTTAGCGTAATCCTTCTCTGCGAACCAGCGGGAGCGCCAGTTCTCGGTGATGCCAAGACGGAAGCCGGTGGGGTAGACTTTCTGACCCATACAGCTTTACGCCTCCTTTCGAGGAGCAACGACGACGGTGATGTGGGAAGTACGCTTCAGAATGCGAGAAGCGGAACCCTTGGCGCGGGGACGGATGCGCTTAAGCGTCGGACCCTCGTCAACATAGGCAGCGGCGACAACCAGGTTGTCGGCACGCAGACCGTTGTTGTTCTCGGCGTTCGCAACGGCGGAACGGAGAACCTTCTCGACATCCACGGCGACGGCGCGGTCGCAGAAGTGGAGGATGTCGAAGGCCTGAGCGACAGGCTTGCGGCGGATCAGATCGACCACCAGGCGGGCCTTGCTGGGGGAAACACGCACGTACTTAGCGACGGCGCGAACCTCGGTGGCCTCAGTTTCAATAGACTTAGTTGCCATTTACGGTTAACCCCCTATTTGGCCTTGTGGCCACGGAACGTACGAGTCGGCGCGAACTCGCCGAGCTTGTGACCAACCATGGACTCGGTAACATACACGGGCACATGCTTGCGGCCGTCGTGGACGGCGATGGTGTGACCAACCATCTCGGGGAAGATGGTGGACGCGCGGGACCAGGTCTTCACGACGTCCTTCTTGCCAGCCTCGTTCATCGCGGTGATACGCGAGAGAAGGCGAGTCTCCACGAACGGGCCCTTTTTGAGACTTCTGCTCATAAGTGCTTTCTCCTAAAACTCGGTATCCGAAATTACTTCTTACGGCGACGAATGATGTGCTGGTTCGAGACCTTCTTCTTCTTGCGCGTACGAAGGCCCTTCGTCGGCTTACCCCAGGGGGTAACAGAGGGACGACCAGAGGTGTGGTTCTTGCCCTCGCCACCGCCGTGCGGGTGGTCGACAGGGTTCATGACGGTACCGCGGACGGTCGGGCGCACGTTCATGTGACGCTTACGGCCGGCCTTGCCGATGACGATGTTGGCGTGATCGGCGTTGCCGACCTCACCGACGGTGGCGCGGCAGGTAACGAGGATGCGGCGCATCTCGGAGGAAGGCATACGGACGATAGCGTACTTGCCCTCCTTACCCATCAGCTGGCAGGAGTTACCGGCGGAACGGGCGATAGCAGCGCCCTTGCCCGGCTGGAACTCGACGGCGTGGATGAGCGTACCGACGGGGATATCGGCGAGGGGCAGAGCGTTGCCCGGCTTGATGTCGGCGTCAGAACCGGACATGATGGTCTGACCGACCTCGAGGCCCTTGGGGGCCAGGATGTAGCGCTTCTCACCGTCAGCGTAGTGCAGCAGAGCGATGCGAGCGGAACGGTTCGGATCGTACTCGATCGTGGCAACCTTGGCGGGCACGCCGTCCTTGTTGCGCTTGAAGTCGATCACGCGGTAACGACGCTTCACGCCGCCGCCCTGGTGGCGGGTGGTGATGCGGCCGTTGTTGTTACGACCGGCCTTCTTGGGCAGGGGCTCGAGAAGGGACTTCTCGGGCTTGGTGCAGGTGATCTCAGAGAAATCGGAGATCGTCTGCCAACGCCTACCAGCGGAGGTCGGCTTAAGGTGCTTTACAGCCATTACAATCCCTTTCAATAGGAATCCGTTAGCCATCGCAGACAGGGATTCGAGGTTCTGCCTCGGGTGCGATGACACCGGACGTATACACGGTTCCGGGCGTGTCCATTTTATACGCCCGAAACCTTGAGCTCTCGCCTCCCCTATTTGGGAGGCATGAGCTCACTCAACAGCAGCGAGTCTTAGGCCTGGTTGCCAAAGACCTCGATGGTGTCGCCCTCGGCCAGCGTGACGATGGCCTTCTTCCAAGAACGGGTCTTGCCGGCGACATAGCGCACGCGCTTGGTCTTGGGCTTGACCGTCAAGGTGTTCACGCGAACGACCTTGACGCCGAAGATCTCCTCGACAGCGTCCTTGATCTGATACTTGTTAGCATCCTTGGCGACCTCGAACGTGTACTTGTTCTGCTCCATGCCGGAGAAGGAACGCTCGGACACGATCGGACGGATGATGATCTCGTGGGCGGTCATTTATGCAAGCACCTCCCCGAAGTGAGCGGCGATGTCGGCGGGCATCAGCACAGCGTTGTTGTTGACGAGATCGTAGGTGTTGGCCTCGTCAGCGGTGATGATGAACGTCTTGGGAATATTGCGGAACGACAGGTAGGCGTTGACGTCCTCATCGCGAACGATGATGGTCAGACGCTTGCCCTCAAGGCCAAGAGCCTTGAGCATGGCAACGGCAGCCTTGGTGGAAGGCTTCTCGAAGCCGTAGTCGTCGACGAGCACGAGCTCGCCATCGGCCAGCTTGGCGGACAGCGCGGAGCGCATAGCCAGCTTGACCTCCTTGTTGTTCATACGCTTAGCGTAGGAACGGGGCTTGGGGGCGAAGACAACGCCACCGTGACGCCACTGGGCAGCACGGATGGAACCCTGGCGGGCACGGCCGGTGCCCTTCTGACGCCAAGGCTTCTTGCCGCCACCGGAAACCTCAGAGCGGCCCTTAGCGGACTGGGTGCCCTGACGCCAAGAGGCCATCTGGCACTTGACGATGTGGTGCATAACGTGGATGTTCGGCTCGATGCCGTACACCTCAGCGGCGAGCTCGGCCTCGGCGACCTTCTTGCCCTCGCTGTTCTTTACTTCAAACTTTGCCATTTAAGTGTTCTCCTTGGTATGACGCTGGGCTAAATGGGCTGGGCCCTTAGGCCATACGGATGGCGACGAGACCATTCTTGGCACCCGGGACAGCGCCCTTGACCAAGATGAGGTTCTGCTCGGCATCGATGCGGACAACGGAAAGGTTCTTGACGGTAACGCGCTCGTTACCCATGTGACCGGCCATCTTGACGCCCTTGAGGACGCGCGCAGGATAGGCGCACTGACCGATAGAACCGGGGTGACGCTGGAAGTGAGAACCATGCGTCATAGGACCGCGGCGCTGACCCCAGCGCTTGATGCGACCCTGGAAGCCCTTACCCTTGGAGGTACCGATGACGTCGACCTTCTCGACATCAGCGAAATCAGCGACGGTGACGACCTCGCCGACCTTGTGCTCCTCGCCGTTCTCGACGCGGACCTCACGAAGGAAGCGGACAGGCTCGACGCCAGCCTTGGCGAAGTGACCAGCCATGGGCTTGTTCACGTTCTTGGCCTTGATGTCGCCGAAACCGATCTGGACGGCGTCATAGCCGTCGGTTGCCTGAGTTTTAACCTGCGAGACAGCGCAGGGGCCAGCCTGGATGACCGTGACGGGAACGACGTTATCGTCCTCGTCCCAAACCTGGGTCATGCCAATCTTGCGGCCGAGAATCATGCTGATCAAGATATGATCCCAACTCTCGCGTGGTCTTGGGACAATGCGTACACCACCGAGCGTACGCCCCTAGAGGACCACTACTTACACGACGTGCTCCCCAGCCTTGTATTTCGCCCGGACTACCTGACAACCCTATTAAGCAGGCATTTTGTCCAGCCAGAATACTCCCCTGGTTTCACACAGCTGTTTAGTATACACGGCTGCGGGCGTATCCATCGAGATTCATATTTCACTCACATTGTTTACGCAGGTAAAGTGCGTGGAGTCGCCTGGGCTTGGCAGAGGGGCGGCGAAATATATTAAGTTTGCTGCTCTACAGTCCTGCGCAAGACGGAAAGCACATTAAGTGCTTTCCTTTGCGTGCGGAACTCGCGACAAACTTAATATATTTCGCCGCCCCTCTGCCAAGCTCGGGAGACGACACGTTGATGTCTGCTTAACTCTGCTCGCTCAGGCTAATGACTTTGTTGGGGGTCCACTATTTGCTGGAGGGTGAACTTGCATTGCATTGGCTCGCCCTCTACTTGTGGCTCCGCCTCATCAAAATCGAAAATCATAATGGCGCAGTTGGGGAGTTTTGTTGGGAGCTCGAAGCCCTCTGGGGCTGCAGCTTTGATGAATTGGCGGCTGGCGCTGCCGTGGCTTACTGCTAGGAGGGTTTCGATGCCCTCGGCGTCCATGAGATTGGTGAGGGTGCCCACCATGCGCTCCTGCAAGGCATGGCTTCCTTCTCCGCCAAATGGGATCAGGTCCTCGCCGGGGTCCCAGACGTCGTTAGGCAATGCGTCGTGAGGGCCTTCCTCGAAGGTTCCGTAGCAGCGCTCGATGATACCTTCGCAAGGCTCGGCAGCAGCGTCCGGGCCGAGGAGCTCGCATGCGACGAGGCTTGCTGTGTCCATGGCTCGGCCTAAGGGTGATGAGACAACTTTGTCGGGGACGACGCCGTGGGCCTTGAGCCATGCGGCTGCCATTCCCGCTTGTTTGCGGCCCAGATCGGTCAACGGTGAATCGCAGCGACCTTGGACGAGCTTTTTGACGTTGA
This sequence comes from Collinsella sp., assembly GCA_019414045.1. Taxonomy (GTDB): domain Bacteria; phylum Actinomycetota; class Coriobacteriia; order Coriobacteriales; family Coriobacteriaceae; genus Collinsella. The sequence continues at coordinate 314,947 of DXMW01000031.1, forward strand.
ATTCCGTCTGACCGTGGCGGAGTAGATATAGACGCTTCATGCTCTCCCCTTCTGTATACCTAGCTTTACCGGCGCAGCCCTACTCGTGGGTATGGCCTACGTAGTCTTCGTCGATCGTGATCTTGGCGACCGACTTGGGATATTCCGATTCGACCCGTTTCGCCAGCGCGCGCTTCAGGTCCTCGGCGCTCATCGCCAAATCCGAGGGACGTACGCAGTCAAAGATCACGTTGGTATGCGTGGGGCCCGGAACACAGCGTAGGTCGTGGATCGAGAGGCGGCTATCAATCTCTTGAGCCATAGCGTTGATGCGCAGACGCATGCTCGCCACCTTGGGGTCATCGGTCACGATGGGATCGTAATGGAGCGTGACAATCATGCCGTCTTCGTTCCTAAACGCCTGCTCAATATTGTCGAGCGTGTCATGGCTTTTCAGCGGGCTGGCCTCGGCTGCCATCTCGGCGTGAGCGCTTGCGAACTTCCTGCCCGGGCCGTAGTCGTGAACCATCAAATCGTGAACGCCCAAAACGCCGGGGTAGCTCATGATCTTGTCTCGAATGTGCTTGACCAGCTTAGGATCGGGCGCCTGGCCCAAAAGCGGGCTCACCGTATCCTGGATAAGCTCAAAGCCGCTCCAGCCAATATAGGCGCCAACAGCAAGGCCGACCCATGCGTCAAGATTGATGTGCGTCACCTGCGAAACAATTGCGCACGCCAGCACAGCACCCGTGGCTAGGACATCGTTCTTTGAGTCCTGAGCGGTCGCATGCAGCGTCTCGGACTCAATACGATCGCCGAGTTTTTGGTTGAGGGCCGCCATCCACAGCTTAACGACCATCGAAAGCGCAAGGACTGCCACCAGGGCAAGCGAGAACTCGACAGGTTCGGGGTGGATGATGCGCTCCACCGAGGACTTTACCAGTTCGAGGCCAATGAGCAGCACGAGCGCCGCCACGACTAGACCCGAGAGGTACTCGTAGCGACCGTGGCCGTAAGGATGCTCGGGGTCGGCCGGCTTGGTCGTCAGCTTAAAGCCAAGCACGCTCACGATGTTCGAGCTGGCATCGGACAGGTTGTTCATGGCATCTGCCACGATCGAAACCGAACCCGACAGCACGCCAATTGCACCCTTCGCAGCGCATAGTGCCACATTGGCGAGAATACACACCATGCCCGTCAACGTACCCACGCGTGCTCGGTCGCCCTGCGCACGCTTAACAATCCACTCGACCATCTATATCCGCCCCCACGGTACTACCTATATATCTATTGCTCAAACGGATTGTAGTGTAGCCACTTTGTCCTCCAGATACAAAAAGGCCGCAGCCCACACGAACCACGGCCTTGGAATGTGGCAAAGGAATCGTCCTTGTGTCGCACAGGTTTACGCGCTTACTTCGGCCACGCTCTTCGAGGTTTCGGGTGAATCGGCTCCGTCTTCTGCCGCCTGCCCCTTCGCCGGCACCACGCCAAAGCAGTAGCTCAGCGCCGCAGACACCGCAAATGCCACACCGCCGGCAGCGCAGCACCACAGCAGGTTCGAGATGCCACCCGTGGCAAAGCCAATGACCATGAGGACATTCGTCATGCCGATGGTATAGGCCGTAACGTGGCCCACGGCCGCAACGAGGCCTCCGACGGCGCCGCCAATGGCCATGCACGTCAGGCACCTGCCATATTTGAAGCCGCAACCGTACAACGCCGGCTCGCTTACGCCGCCAAGAACGCCCGAGATCGAATAGCCCAGCATGAGCGTCTTCTCGTCCTTATCCGCAACGCGGAGCGACGCACCAAAGGGCATACCCCAAACGGCGAACGTTGCCATCGTCGCGGCGATCAGGATGCACGAATCCGTTCCCACACTCATAAACTGCGCATAGGCGAGCGATAGGACAACGTTGCTGACGCCCGCGATCTTAAGAAACTCCCAACCCGCGGCAAGCCCCATGAGCGTGAGCAGCGACACGATGCCACCGGAATTGCCAAGCATAAACATAAGCTGGCCCAACAGCATGCCCAGATAGCTGCCCGCCGGCGCCGTAATACACAGCGAAACCGGAACCATGACAAGCATGGTTGTAAACGGAACGAACGAAAACGCCACGGCATTAGGGATAATGCGCGAAAAGAAACACTCCACTCGCCATAGCACAGGCACCGAGATAAGGACCGGAATAACAGTCGTCGTGTAATCGTTGACCGGCGCGGGAAGCAGGCCATACACGGAAGTCATCGATGCCCCCGTCGTCGATGCGGCATCGACGAGCTTAAGCAGATCGGGCGCAATCAATACGCCGCCCAGCATCATGCCCAGCTGCTCCGAGCAACCGAGCTGGCGGGCGGCCGCCCAACCAAGATAAATGGGCAAAAAGTAGTAGCCGGCGTTATAGAGCCAACTGTAGAACAGGCGATAGATTTCGGAATCGGCAGACCACAGGCCCAGCATGCCTTCGCCCATAATGACGGCGACGGTGCGGAACAACGCCGCGCAGACAATAAACGGCAGCGCCGACATCATGCTTTTGGACAGATAGTCCACCACGGCCGTGGCGTTTGATGAAACCGTCGTTGTAAACGAGGTGTTAGAAACTTGCGACATGGAACGCCTTTCCCAATGTGACATGCGGGCTGCCCCTTTGTCACATCGTGCGGTACTGACCGATTGTGCGGTACTTTTCATAGCGGAGGTTTGTGAGGGTGGCGTCGTCGAGCTGCCCAAGCGTATCGAAGGCATCAAATGCCGAGGACATGACGGCACCGGCGATCTCCTCATGCGACAGGCCCCTATCGTCAACAATGCCGTCGATGATGCCGGGCGCCAACAGATCGGGGGCCGTGAGCTTAAGCGCTTCGGCGGCCTCATCCGCGCGCTCGGTATCCTTCCACAGGATCGATGCACAGGCCTCGGGGCTCACAACCGAATAGGCCGAGCTCGAGAGCATCAGGATGCGGTCGGCCACGGATAGTGCCAGCGCGCCACCAGAGCCACCCTCGCCTGTCACCACCGAGACAATCGGCGTCTTAAGGCCGCTCATCTCCATGAGATTCTGGGCAATCGCCTCGCCCTGGCCGCGCTCCTCGGCACCGATGCCGCAAAACGCGCCCGAAGTATCGACCAGGCACAGAACCGGTCGACCAAACTTTTCGGCCTGGCGCATAAGGCGACGCGCCTTGCGGTAGCCCTCGGGATGCGCCATGCCAAAGTTGCGGCGGATACGCTCTTTGGTCGTGGTGCCGCGCTCGATGGCGATAACCGTCACGGGTCGCCCGTCCTTCCAGCCGATGCCGCCCACCACAGCGGCGTCGTCGCCAAAGTAGCGGTCGCCGTGCAGCTCCACAAATCCATCCAGGCCCAGCGAGATCATCTCACCCGCCGTGGCGCGATCTGCCGAGCGGGTCTGCTTGACAATCTCGAGCGCGGTTTTTGGTGCCGTCGAGCGCTTAAACAAGTGTCCCAGCTTTTTGCCGCGGCGACCCGCACGGACGATCTCATGCGGTGCCCCCAGGCCGGGCACGTGCCCTTCGTGCAGCGCCAACAGCTCGCCTACCGTGAGCGCAATCTCGCCACGCGGAACAACGGCATCGCAAAAGCCGTGCTCCAGCAAAAACTCGGAGCGCTGGAATCCCTTGGGCAGGCGCTTGTGCATGTTCTGCTCGATCACGCGCGGGCCGGCAAATGCCGTCAGGGCATCGGGCTCGGCCAGGATAATGTCGCCCTCCATGGCAAAGCTCGCGGTTACGCCTCCGGTCGTGGGGTCGGTGAGCACCGTGATATACAGGCCGCCCACCTCGCTGTGGCGCCTAACTGCCGCAGAAATCTTGGCCATCTGCATAAGCGATGTCACGCCCTCTTGCATGCGCGCACCGCCCGAAACGGTAAAGCCGACAACTGGCAATCCCATCTCGGTCGCACGCTCAAATGTGCGACAGATCTTCTCGCCCACCACGGAGCCCATCGAGCCCATCATAAAGTTGGCGTCCATAAAGAAGAGCGCCGTATCGCAACCGCAGATTTTACCCCTGCCGCACACAACGGCATCGCGCTCGCCCGAACGCTCGCTCACGCTCTTGAGTTTGTCGGCATAGCCAGGAAACGAGAGGAAATCCTCCGACGCCAGATTGGCACCCCATTCCTCAAACGTGCCCTCGTCGACCGTCATGCGCATGCGCGCGCGACCGCTCACGCGAAAGTGTTTGCCGCAACGGGGGCAGACCTCGAGGTTGTCGTGCAGGCGTGCCTCATCGATCACGCGGCGGCACTCCGAGCACTTGATAAACACGTGGCGCGCGGGAAACTCGGCACACGCCTCGGTCATCGGTCCCTCGAGGACGTTGACCGTCTTCGCTTTTCTATTCATCAGCATAGAGATGCCCCATCAGATCGGTGTGATACATGCCCGACAAGAACTCGTCGTTTGCCAGCACGTCGAGCTGAAGCTCGCTGTTTTCGCTCACGCCCTCAATCACGAGCTCGCCCAGGGCCGAACGCATCTTGCGAATGGCGCCGTCACGCGTGGGCGCACACACGATGAGCTTGCCGAGCATGGAGTCGTAGTACGGCGGAACTGTCGCACCGGTGAACATGGCCGAATCCCAGCGCACGCGCGGACCACCCGGTACACGCAACGCGGTGACCGTTCCGCATGACGGCAGAAAGTCCGGCGTTTCGGCATTGATGCGGCACTCCATGGCGTGGTTGCGGACCGGCATGTCCTCCTGCTCAAAGGGCAAAGGCTGGCCGGCCGCCACGCGCAGCTGCCACTTGACCAAGTCGGTATCGGTCACAAACTCCGTAACCGGATGCTCCACCTGCAAGCGCGTGTTCATTTCCATAAAGTAGAAATTGCCGTCGTCCGAATACAGGAACTCGATGGTACCGGCTCCTTCGTAGCCGACGGCACGAGCCAGGTCACGCGCCGCCTTGTGCATGCGAGCACGAATGTCGTCGTGTCCGTCGAGGCACGGCGCGGGGCTCTCCTCGATCAGCTTTTGGTTGCGACGCTGCACCGAGCACTCGCGCTCGCCGAGCGAAAACACATGGCCCTGCTTATCGGCCATAATCTGCACCTCGACATGGTGCGCCGGCGCGACGAACTTCTCCATGTAGCACTCGCCGTCGCCAAAGACGGCCTCGCCCTCGGCACGTGCCTCGATGAACGCCTTTGCCGCATCTTCCACGCGCTCGACCTTGCGAATGCCGCGACCGCCACCGCCGGCGCGCGCCTTAATAAGCACGGGGCAGCCAATGCGCTCGGCCTCGGCCGTTGCCTCCTCGGGACTTTTGAGCAAATCGCAGCCCGGAACGATGGGCACTCCCGCCGCGGCGGCCGTTCGACGCGCGGCGTCCTTGTCGCCCATGCTGTCGATCACCTCGGCCGAAGGACCGACAAACGCCAGGCCATACTTGTCGCAGTCGCGCACGAAGCTCGCCTTCTCGGAGAAAAAGCCATAGCCGGGATGAATTGCCTTTGCCCCCGACTTCACGGCACAGGTGAGCACGGCATCGTCGTTGAGGTAGCTCTCGGCAAGACGCGGGCCGCCGATGCAATACGCCTCGTCGGCAAGCTGCACGTGCAGCGCGTCCGCATCGGCCGTGGAATAAACGGCGACGGTCTTGATGCCCATATCGCGGCACGCGCGGATAACACGGACCGCGACTTCTCCGCGGTTGGCGATGAGCACTTTGTCGAACATGAAGCCTTCCTTAACTTTCGTGCATGAGTGCAAAAGACATATCGGCGCGGCAGCAAACCTCACCGTTGACGCTCGCAGTACCCGTCGCAAAGCGGAACGGCCCGCGCGCACGCGTGATGGTGCACACCAGATCAACCGTGTCGCCCGGGCGCACCGGACGCTTAAAGCGCACCTTATCGAGGCTCGTATAGAACGGCGTCGCGCCGCGCGCCTCCTCGTCGCCCATCAGCAGCACGCAACAGTTTTGGGCGAGCATCTCGCACTGAATCACGCCGGGGACTACCGGGTTTCCCGGAAAATGCCCCTGCAAAAAGTACTCGTCACCCGTAATCGTGATCTTGCCGTGGGCCTCGTCGCCCACCAGCTCGGCCTCGTCGAGCAAAAGCATCGGTTCGCGATGCGGCAACAGCTTCTTGAGCTCTTCTTTGTTCATGGACATCACCTATCCGATCCTCATAAGGCAACTGCCGAACTCCACGAGGTCGCCGTCGGCCACGCAGATCTCGAGCACCTCGCCGTCTGCCTCGGCCGTCACCTCGTTGAGAACCTTCATGGCCTCGATGATGCAGAGGGTCTCACCGACCTTGACCTTGGAGCCCACGTGCACAAACGGCTCGTCGCCCGGCGCCGGGGCAGCATAGAAAACGCCGACCATGGGAGCGGTCACCTCGGTGCCCTTGGGCTCCGGTGCGGCGGCAGGTGCCTGCGCGGCGGGCTCCGGTGCGGCGGCAGGCATGGCGACAGGAGCCACCGCCGGAGCAGTCACGGCACCCGGCATAGGCATGGGCACGGCAACCGGCTGCGCCGCACTCGCGCGCTCGAGTTCGACCGCGGTGCCATCGGGCTCCTCAACGCGTACGCGCGTGAGGCCGCGGTCCTCCATAACATCGGCTATCTCGGCAAGTCTTTTGGAATCCATGCTCTAGCTCCTCGTATATCTACGCAGCGCGATGGCGGCGTTGTGCCCGCCAAAGCCCAGGTTTGTCGAAAGCGCCCAGGTAAGGTCGGCGCGAACCGCGCGATTGGGCGTGTAGTCAAGATCGCAGGCGGGATCGGGCGTGTGGTAGTTAATGGTCGGCGGCACCACGCCCTGCTCGAGCGCCATGGCGCAGGCCATGACCTCGATGGCACCCGTGGCACCGATCATGTGGCCGGTCATCGACTTAGTCGACGAGACGTGCGCGGCGCGCGCCGCGTCCTCGCCGAGCGCACGCTTTATGCCCGCCGTCTCGGACGAATCGTTGAGCTTGGTCGAGGTGCCGTGAGCGTTGATGTAGAGGCCCTCGGAAGGCTTAACGTCGCCCTCGGCCACCGCCAGCGATATCGCACGGGCAATGCCGGCAGCCTCGGGATCGGGGCTCGTGATGTGATAGGCATCATCGGTGTTGCCGTAGCCCACGACCTCGGCGTAAATGTGCGCACCGCGCGCCTGCGCATGTTCCATGCTCTCGAGCACGAGCACGCAGGCGCCCTCGCCCATCACAAAGCCGTCGCGGTCTGCATCGAACGGACGGCAGGCCGTCGCGGGATCGGGGTTGGTGGTCAATGCGCGGCAGGACGTAAAGCCCGCAACGGCATCGGGGATAATTGCGGCTTCGGCGCCGCCCGCGAGGATCGCGTCGGCATAGCCGTGCTTGATGGCGCGGAACGCCTCACCCACCGCATGGGCAGAAGTCGCGCAGGCAGTCACGACGGGTAGGGTCGGGCCCTTTGCCTTGTGGCGAATCGCGATGTTGCCCGAAGCCATGTTGGGGATCATCATCGCAATCATATAGGGTGATGCACGGCGAGGCCCTCGATCGGCAATCGTGTGGACGTTGTCGACGAGTGTCTGCATGCCGCCCACGCCTGAACCCACGTAGACGCCCAGGCGCTCGCGATCGATGGCATCTTCGACATCAAGGCCCGCATCGTGCATGGCCTCGTCCGACGCCGCCAGTGCAAACTGAACGCAGGGGTCGAGGTGCTTGGCATCGTGCTTACCAAAGTACTCGTTGCCGTCAAAGCCCTTGACCTCGGCCGCCACCTTGACAGCAAACGCATCCGTATCGAAGTGCGTGATCGAGCCGATGCCGCACGTGCCGGCACACATTGCCGCCCAAGTGGCAAGCGCCGTGTTGCCGAGCGGCGATACGGCACCGATGCCGGTGATTGCAACTCTCTGTTCCATCTTGGTCTCCTCATTTAAGCCGTTGATCGGCCCTGGTTTCTACATCGCCATTCCGCCGTCGACGCGCACGACCTCGCCCGTAATGTAGGCCGCCGCATCGCTCGCCAGAAAGCGCACCACGCCGGCCACTTCCTCGGGGCGCGCCATGCGCTTTAGGGGAATCTGTTCCTCGTACGCCGCACGCACCTTCTCCGAGAGCTTTGCCGTCATATCGGTCTCGACAAATCCGGGGGCGACCGAGTTCACTCGTACGCCGCGGGGCGCAAGCTCGTGCGCCACCGCCTTGGTAAGCCCTATCACGCCCGCCTTGGAGGCAGCGTAGTTGGCCTGCCCGGCATTGCCCATCAGGCCCACAACCGAGCTCATGTTGATGACGCAACCGCCGCGCTGGCGCATAAAGGTCTTGGTGAGCGCGCGCGTCGTATTGAACGTGCCCTTGAGATTGACATCGAGCACGCGGTCGAAGGCATCGTCGCCCATACGCATGAGCAGGCCGTCGCGCGTGATGCCGGCGTTGTTGACGAGCGCCCAAATGGAGCCAAAGTCGTTGAGGACCGTCTCCACGCACGTGTTGACGGCGGCGGGATCGGCCACGTCACATTGATATGCGCGCGCCGTGGCGCCAGCCGCCTCGCAGGCCTCGCACGCCTCGCGCGCCGCATCGACGCTGCCGGCATAAACGACGGCGATATCGTAGCCATCCTCCGCCAGGCCCACGGCACAAGCGCGACCGATGCCGCGTGAGCCGCCCGTGACCAGCGCCACGCGGCGCGATCCGTCGCGCTCGAGCGCGCCGTTGTTCAAGTTGCCCATGTCATTCCTTTCGGGTTACAGCCCTGTGAACTATGCGAGCTCGTCGGCAATAGCTGCGACCTGTTCGGCCGTTTCGCACGAATACACACGAACGTCGCTCAGCGTACGCTTGACCAGGCCCGACAGCGTTTTGCCGGGGCCGACCTCAATAAACGTGTCGATGTCTTGATCCTGCAGAGCATGCAGCGCGTCGACCCAGCGCACGGCATGACTCACCTGGTTGGCCAGCACCTCCGATGCCGCCTGCGGGTCGGCCGGATAGGGAGCCGCCGTCATATTTGCCATGACCGGAATCAGCAAAGGGGACGGGGCGTGCCCGGCTTGGATATACGTCGCCAGCCCCTCAGTCGCCTCGGCCATATAGGGGCTATGGAATGCACCCGACACCGCGACCTTCATGGCGCGACCGCCAGCCTCTTTTACCAGGGCGTCAAGGTTCTGCAACGCATCGGGCGCTCCGGCCACAACCGTCTGCTGGGGACTGTTGTAGTTGACCGGCCAGCAGTTCTCGCCGGCCTGTTTTGCCAGGCCCTCGACTTGCGCTGCATCGAGCTTGATGACGGCGCGCATGCCGCCGGGGTGACGCTCAGCCGCCGTGGCCATCAATGCCGCGCGCTCACACACGAGCTCAAAACCCGCTCGTGTATCGAATGCCCCCGCAAAGGTGAGTGCAGCGACCTCGCCCAGCGAGAATCCCGCACAGGCGGCAGGCACCACGCCGCGCTCGCGCAGGGCGACGGCAACAGCCAAGTCGTGCACGAACACGCAAGGCTGCGTGTTCTCGGTCTGCGAGAGCTCCTCTTTCGAGGCGCTCCGGCACTGTTCGCTCGTCCCCGGACGCACCTCGTCGGCAATGGCGAACACTTCGGCAGCCGCCGGCGATGCTTCGATAAGATCGACGCCCATCGCGGGATGCTGGGCACCCTGACCGGCAAACAGAAACGCTACGCTACCCATGCGAACGCACCCTTCAGGACATGCTCGGCGCCATCGACCAGATCGTCGACGATTTCGCGTGCGCTCTGGCGTTCGTTGACCATTCCGGCAATCTGTCCGCACAAATACGAACCCTCTTCGTAATTACCGTCCTTTGCGGCTTTACGAAGCGCGCCCGTGCCCATGGCCCCGAGCTCCTCGGGGCTTGCGCCAGCCGCCTCGTTCTTGGCATACGCGTTGGTGAAGGGGCTCTTGAGGGCGCGAACCGGATGTCCCGTCGAGCGACCGGTCGCACGCGTCGACGTGTCGCCTGCCTTGAGCACCAACTCTTTGTACTGTTCGGATACGGTGCACTCGTTTGCGACCAGAAAGCGTGTTCCCACCTGGACTCCGGCAGCGCCGAGCATAAAGGCGGCCGCTACACCGCGGCCATCGGCGATGCCGCCAGCCGCAACCACGGGAATATCGACCGCATCGACAACCTGCGGCACCAGTGCCATCGTCGAGGTCTCGCCAATATGGCCGCCTGATTCGGTACCCTCGGCAACCACGGCAGTGGCTCCGCGACGCGCCACGAGACGCGCCAGCGCCACCGAAGCCACGACGGGAATAACCTTGATGCCCGCATCGCCCCAGGCCTTCATGTACTTGGTGGGATTGCCGGCGCCGGTCACCACAACGGGCACCTGCTCATCAATCACCACTTGTGCGACCTCGTCGACAAACGGGCTCATGAGCATAACGTTGACGCCAAAGGGCTTATCCGTCTTGGCGCGCAGCTCGTGAATCTGATCGCGCAGCCAGTTGGCGTCGGCGTTCATGGCCGCGATAATCCCCAAGCCGCCCGCCTCGGACACTGCGGACGCCAACGAGGCGTCGGCAATCCAGGCCATACCGCCCTGGAACACGGGCTTTTCGATGCCGAGCAGATCGCAGAGAGGAGACTTGAGCATCACTACTTCTCCAATGCCGCCTCGACCGTATCGACGAACTCGCCGACCGTCTTGGGGTTCTCCTCGGTATCGAGCTCAATGCCAAACTCGTCCTCGACGGCAACGAGGATCTCGACGGTACCCAGGCTGTCGAGGCCAATCTCCTCGAGCGTGGACTCGGGCTTCATCTCGACATCGTCAAGGCCGGCGGTCTCGCGGATAACGTCGCAAACGCGCTCGAAGGTCTTCTGATCTGCCATGGTAGTTCTCCTTTGTTTGTGCCCCAGGGGCGTTTTCATTTCCTATGTGCAACTACTTCCAACGAAGCAGATAGCCACCTATATCCAGACCGGCGCCAAATCCAACGAGGGCGATGGTGTCGCCTGCATTCAGTGCGTCGGTGCTTGCCAGCCGGTTAAGCGCAAAGGGAATGCAGGCGCTCGAAATGTTGCCGGTCTCCCGCAGCGTTCGAACCACGCGCTCGTCTGGCACGCCAAGGCGCTTGACCGCCTGACTCAGGATTCGTTCGTTAGCCTGATGGAATACAAAATGATCGATATCCTCGACCGAAATGCCCGCCTCGCTCGCAAGCTTATGGACCGTGTCGCAGATGGCGTTGACGCCGAACTTGAACACACGGCGGCCATTCATGGACAGCACGCTCTGGCGGTCCGAGGGCACCTTGAATGGCGAGGTGCCATCCAGCCCGGGAACGCGCAACGTCTCGACATCGGGTGCGGTCGAAAGCTCAACAGCGAGGGGATTCTCTCCCCCAGCCTCTATGACCGCAGCACCCGCGCCATCGCCAAAGAGCACGCAGGTGGCACGGTCGGTCCAGTCGAGTGCGCGCGTCATCTGTTCGGCAGCAACGACAAGCACGCGCTCGGTACGGCCGCGGGCGATATAGCCCTCGGCGACATCGAGCGCAAATACGAAGCCGGCGCAGGCCGCCGAGACATCGAAGGCAGGGCACGTCGCGCCTAGTCGCTCAGCAACGGCACACGCCTCAGCGGGAACAAGGTGGTCACCCGTCGTCGTCGAGCAGACGATCAGATCCAGCTGGCTCGCGTCGATTCCGGACACCTGGAGTGCCCGCTCGCTCGCCGCTACGGCAAGGTCGTCAAGTGACTCGGTGGTGCACACATGGCGGCTCTTGATCCCCGTGCGGGTAAAAATCCACTCATCCGAGGTATCAAGGAACTCGGACAGCTCGTCATTGGAAACACTGCGCTCAGGAAGCGCCGAGCCTGTTCCAAGAATCGTGAAACCCATCACTAACCTCCTTTGAGTTGTTGACGTGTTTACATCGACCAAGAGAGGATAGCGCAATTTTGTCGTTGTTGACGTGTTAACATTAAATTGTCCAAATGCGACAAAGGCTTCACATTGTGTCTATCTCTCGAGACCATTGCGTTATTCACTTATTCATTAAGGAGGTGGCAGCCATAATGGATGCCAAATTAACGATAGTCGACGTAACCGGATCGACCAACGATGACCTGCTCGAAGCAGGAAAACAGGGAGCGCCGCACGGCACGGGACTTGCCGCCCAGGCTCAGACGGCAGGACGCGGCCGGCGCGGCCACAAGTGGGATTCAACCGCCGGCAACCTATTGCTTTCGATTGTCCTGCGTCCATGCGTTAATCCTGCGAAGTACTCTGGTCTTGCCGCCGTCAGCGGCCTAGCAGTGCTCGAGGCGCTCGAAAAACAGGGTCTTGCAAACGAAATTGGCCTCAAATGGCCCAACGACCTGGTCGCGCGTGAACGCAAACTCGGCGGCATTCTGGTCGAGGCCGCACGCGATAACGAAGGCAAACCTTTCGCCGTATGCGGCATTGGCGTCAATGTGAACTATGCGCCCCAAGAGGTGCCCGATGGCGGCTTGCCGGCAATCGGTCTCTCGGACCTTAACGAGAACGTTCCTGCCGTCGACATGCTCCTCGATGAGGTCTATCACGCAGTTATAGACGCTGTAGATGCCTGGGCAGAGCGCCTCAACGCCAAGGAAAAAGACGCCGGTCCGCTCGCGCCCGTCCACGACGAATATATCGCTCACCTCAATTGGATTGGGAAGCACGTTATCGCCCGCTCACCCGCTGGAGACGAGCTGGCGCGCGGCATCTTTAAAACCGTCGATGCCTTTGGTCGCGCGTGCATCGAGACAGAAGACGACTTGCGATCCTTCCATTTTGAGGAGGCATCGCTGCGTCCCGTGAGTGAATAGGGTGCCACAGCCAGCCGCTCGGCAGCCTTACCCGGCGATCAAAACCCATCATGCCAAACAAAAGGGCCCCGCTACCGTAACGGCAGCGGGGCCCTTTAAGCTATGAGCGATATCGCTTAGAGCTTGATGTCGATGTCGACACCAGCGGGAAGGTCGAGACGCATAAGCGAATCAACGGTGCCCGAGGTGGGGTCGAGGATGTCGATGAGGCGCTTGTGGGTGCGCATCTCGAACTGCTCACGGGAGTCCTTGTTCACGTGCGGCGAGCGGATGACCGTGTACAGGTTGCGCTCGGTGGGCAGGGGGACAGGACCGGAAACGCGAGCGCCGGTCTTCTGAGCGGTCTCGACGATGAGCTTCGCGGACTGATCGACGACCTCGTGATCATAGCCCTTGAGGCGAATGCGGATCTTCTGGGTAGCCAACTTAAACCTCCAAAGAGTGCGAGAGATGTTCTCGCGGATTACGTAACAGGGAGCTCGAACTTAGGCGTTCTTGCTCATGACCTCGTCCACGATGGACTTGGGCGCGGGCTCATAAGAGTCGAACTGCATCGTGTAGGATGCACGGCCCTGGGTCTGGGAGCGAAGGTCGGTAGCGTAACCGAACATCTCGCCCAGCGGCACCTTGGCACGGATGAGCTTGGTGTTCTTGCGATCCTCCATGCCCTCGATCTTGCCGCGGCGACCGGAGAGGTTGCCCATAACGTCGCCCATGTACTGCTCGGGGGTCTCGACCTCGACAGCCATAATCGGCTCGAGCAGCTGCGGATCGGACTTCTTGAGGGCGTCCTTGATAGCCATGGAACCGGCGATCTTGAAGGCGGCCTCGGAGGAGTCGACCTCGTGGTAAGAACCGTCGAACAGGGTGACCTTGACGTCGAGGACCGGGAAGCCGGCGATAACACCGGTGTTCAGGGCCTCCTGGATGCCCTTGTCGATGGACGGGATGTACTCCTTGGGCACGACGCCGCCGACGATAGCGTTGACGAACTCGTAGCCGAAGCCCTCCTCCATCTTCTCGAGCTTGATGACGGCGTGGCCGTACTGACCGCGACCGCCGGACTGACGGACGAACTTGCCCTCAGCCTTCTCGACGTCGTGACCAGCGGTCTCGCGGTAGGCAACCTGGGGCTTACCAACGTTAGCGTCAACCTTGAACTCGCGGAGCAGACGGTCGACGATGATCTCGAGGTGCAGCTCGCCCATGCCGGCGATGATGGTCTGGCCGGTCTCGTGGTTGGTGGACACCGTGAAGGTCGGGTCCTCCTCGGCGAGCTTAGTCAGAGCCAGGGACATCTTGTCCTGCTCGGCCTTGGTCTTGGGCTCAATGGCAACGTCGATAACGGGCTTGGCGAACTCGATCTTCTCGAGGACGATCTCCTTGCCCTCGGCGCACAGGGTGTCACCAGTGGTGGAGTTCTTGAAGCCGACGCAAGCGACGATGTCGCCGGCGGCAGCGTCGTCACGGTCGATACGCTCGGCGGCGTTCATCTCGAGGATGCGGCCGAGGCGCTCACGCTGACCGTTGGAAGCGTTGATCACGTAGGAGCCGGACTCGGCACGACCGGAGTAAACGCGGACGTAGGTGAGCTTACCGACGAACGGGTCGGTCATGATCTTGAAGACCAGGCCGGAGAAGGGCTCGTCGAAGGAAGGATGACGCTCGATCTCCTCGCCGGTGTCCGGATCGGTACCGGTGATGGCCTTGACGTCGAGCGGGCTGGGCAGGTAGTCGACGACAGCGTCGAGCAGCTCCTGAACGCCCTTGTTCTTGTAGGCGGAGCCCACGAAGACGAGGTTGAGCTCGTTGGCCAGAACGCCCTTGCGCAGAGCAGCCTTGAGCTCCTCGACGGTGAAGTCCTCCTCCATGAGGATCTTCTCCATGAGCTCGTCGTCAAAGCTGGCAGCGGCGTCGAGGAGTTCCTCGCGCTTGGTGGCAGCGATGTCGGCAAGCTCAGCCGGGATCTCGTCCATCGGCTCAGGGTAGGTCATACCCTTCTCGTCGGCCTTGAAGTCCCATGCAGTCATGGTGACGAGGTCGATAACGCCCCAGAAGTTGTCCTCGGCGCCCATCGGGACCTGAGCGGCCACGGCGTTAGCGTCGAGACGATCCTTCATGGTCTCGATAGCGTTGAAGAAGTCAGCGCCCACGCGGTCATACTTGTTGATGAAGGCGATGCGGGGAACGTTGAAGGTAGAAGCCTGACGCCAAACGGTCTCAGACTGGGGCTGAACGCCGGCAACGGCGTCGAAGACGGCGACAGCGCCATCGAGGACGCGCAGGCAGCGCTCGACCTCGGCGGTGAAGTCAACGTGGCCCGGGGTGTCGATGATCTGGATGCGGTAGTCCTTACCGTCCTTGTTCCAGAAGCACGTGGTAGCAGCGGAGGTAATGGTTACGCCGCGCTCCTGCTCCTGAACCATCCAGTCCATGGTGGCAGCGCCCTCATGGACCTCACCGATCTTGTGGGTCTTACCGGTGTAGTAAAGAATACGCTCGGTCGTGGTGGTCTTACCGGCATCGATGTGAGCCATGATGCCGATGTTACGGGTATCGGAAAGCTTGTACTTAGGCTTAGCCATGTTAGTTCCTTACCTTAACTTACCAACGATAGTGAGAGAACGCGCGGTTGGCCTCGGCCATCTTGAAGACGTCCTCACGCTTCTTGACGGAAGCGCCCAGGCCGTTGGAAGCGTCGAGGATCTCGTTGGCGAGACGCTCGGCCATGGTCTTCTCCTTGCGAGCGCGGGAGAAGTTGACGATCCAGCGGATGCCCAGAGCGGTGGAACGACGGGAGTTGACCTCCATCGGGACCTGATAAGTAGCGCCACCGACACGCTTGGGCTTAACCTCGAGCGTGGGCTTGACGTTGTCCATAGCCTTCTTGAAGGTAGCGAGAGCATCGCCACCCTCGGACTTCTCGGCAACGATCTCGAAAGCGGTGTAAACGATGCGCTCAGCGGTGGCCTTCTTGCCGTCAAGAAGGACCTTGTTGATGAGCTGAGTCACCAGGCGGTTGTTGTAAACGGCGTCAGGCTGAACCTCACGACGATTAGCTGCTGCACGACGCGGCATGTGAAATCTCCTTAAGTGTCTACCGTGCGGCGCTAAAGACGGCACACGGCGAAAGTATCAAAACGTTATCTGGCTTATTTGGCCTTGGGGCGCTTAGCACCGTACTTGGAACGGGCCTGCATACGGTTCTGGACCGGAGCAGCGTCGTAGGAGCCACGGATGACGTGATAACGGACACCAGGGAGGTCACGGACACGACCGCCGCGGACGAGCACGATGGAGTGCTCCTGCAGGTTGTGGCCCTCACCCGGGATGTAAGCAGTAACTTCGATGCCGTTGACGAGGCGAACACGGGCAACCTTACGAAGAGCCGAGTTCGGCTTCTTGGGGCTCGTGGTGAAGACGCGGGTGCACACGCCGCGCTTCTGGGAGTTGTGCTGCAGAGCAGCGTTCTTGGACTTCTTGGGCACGGAACGACGGCCCTGGCGAACCAGCTGGTTAATAGTAGGCAAAGCGTACTCCTTCTCGAATGATTCCAGCTTTCTGTAAAGTGCAACGGCTTGAATCGAGGGGTCAGCATCCCCCTACGAAACACGCAGTTCGATAGGATACGTGGCGTTAGCTGTGCCGTCAACAGACCACGCCTCCGGGCGTATCCCAAAATTGGTACATTTCCGCAAAGCCTACACAAAAGGAATCCCCTCCTGTGCGCGGTAGCTGATTCCCGGGCCGGGCGGCACAGGGGTTAAGTTTGCTGCTCTACAGTCCTGGCTCGCACGGAGGCCACATTAAGTGGCCTCCGGCTCGTGCGGAACTCGCGACAATCTTAACCCCTGTGCCGCCCGGCCCGGGAATCCGGCGTG
This sequence comes from Collinsella sp., assembly GCA_019414045.1. GTDB lineage: Bacteria > Actinomycetota > Coriobacteriia > Coriobacteriales > Coriobacteriaceae > Collinsella. Next base: position 331,598 of record DXMW01000031.1, read on the forward strand.
CTCGTTGGGGCAACGTTTCTCACCAAAAAAAGACCCGCTTCCCTGTTGTGAACTGCGCCCCAAATCTTGGACGCCCTAAATAGCGACTAGGCCGCAAGG
>DXMW01000032.1 GCA_019414045.1 Collinsella sp.
ACCCCGCCCCACCACTCCACCCTCAATATGTTGTTAAACACCCCCGAGCATATGTTCGAAAACACAATATGTTGTGTTTGCAGCAAAGGCGTGATGCCACCTGTAGAACCACGCCCGCGAACCTCAACCTTCAAGTTGACCTTGAGGCGATTTTTACGTCCCTTTACACGCCGTTCACATCGCCCCCAAACTCCCCCACCCACGACACACACGGCCCACCACCGCGTCGGTGTCTGGCGAAAAATGGGACGGGCCCCAGATTGCCCATGCGCGCAAAAGTGCGTCTCGGCAATCTGGGGCCCGTCCCCTTTAATATTTATAAATATGCAGGTCAGCGAGGTGCTAGCGATGTGCCAGCGGGTGCGCCGCCAGATAGACCTCGGTCAGTTGCGTACGATCGACATGCGTGTAGATCTGCGTGGTCGATATATCGGCATGCCCCAAGATCTCCTGTAGCACACGGAGGTCTGCGCCGCCCGCAAGCATATGGGTGGCAAAGGAGTGACGCAGCGTATGGGGATGGAGCCCCACCAGTCCCACCTGGCGCCCGTAGCGCTCACAGATGGCATGGATGCCCTGGCGCGACAGACGGCGGCCGTTCTTATTTAAAAAGACCGCCGAGGTCTCGGTTCCGCGGGCATGGACCGCCAAGCGAGAACGCCCCTCAGTTACATAGAGCGTCAGAGCTCGCGCCGCGCTTCCCACCAGCGGTGACAGGCGTTCCTTTGAGCCCTTACCGCGAACGAGCACAAAGCCATCGTCGATATGGATATCGCCCACATCGAGCCCCACCAACTCGCTCACACGTAAGCCGCATCCGTAGAGCACTTCCAAGATGGCATGGTCGCGCAAGCCCATCTCGCCCTCGGGGAAGTCTTGATCGAGCAGCGCCGAGACATCCTCCACCGATAGATACTCCGGCAAACGCTCAGCCTTTTTAGGCAGGCGCAACGCCGCCGTTGGATTTTGGGCCACAGCCCCATCGCGCACCAAAAAGGCATGCAGGCCCTTCACGGCCGCAAGCGCACGCTCCACCGAGGCATCGGAATAGCCCCCATCGCGACGGTCGGCGACAAAGCCCTCCACGACCCGACGGGTCACCTCTTCAAAAGACACAATACCCGCCCGCTCCAGATAGGCGCAGTACGTCGTCAGGTCACGACGATAGGCCGCAATCGTGTTGCGCGCCAAACCCCGCTCGACCGCGAGGTAATCGAGATACTCCCCCGCCGCCACGGCGAGCGACGAGGGAGTAGCTTCGGTATGTTCCTTATTCGCCGGCACCCTTAGTCCGTAGCGAGGTTCATGGGCGTCACCTGCAGACGGTCGACACCCTCGTGCTGGCCGATCGAAGCGCGTACGAACTCGCGGAACAGCGGCTGCGGGTTGGTCGGGCGGCTCTTGAACTCGGGATGAGCCTGGGTTGCCACATACCACGGATGCACGTCGCGCGGCAGCTCGACCATCTCGACCAGGCGCTCGTCAGGCGACAGACCCGAGATAACCAAACCGGCGTCCTCGAGCTGGTCGCGGAAGGCGTTGTTGAACTCAAAGCGGTGACGGTGACGCTCGTAGACGAGTTCCTCGCCATATGCCTCGCGAGCAAGGGTATCGGCGGCGAGCTTGCACGGATAGGCGCCCAGGCGCATGGTGCCGCCCTTCTCGGTCACGTCCTCCTGCGAGCTCATCAGATCGATGACACTATACGGGCCATCCGGATCGAACTCAGAGGAGCTGGCGCCGGCAAGGCCGACGACATTGCGCGCAAATTCGCACACGGCCACCTGCATACCCAGGCAAATGCCCAGATACGGAATCTTGTGCTCACGGGCAAACTCGGCCGCGAGGATCTTGCCCTCCAGGGCGCGCTTGCCAAAGCCGCCGGGGACCAGGATGCCCGAGGCGTCGCCCAGAACCTCGGAGACATTCTGCTCGTCGAGGCTCTCGCCGTCGACCAGCTGGACGTCCACATGGCGATCGTAGAAGACGCCCGCATGGTGCAGGGCCTCGATAACCGACAGGTACGCATCGGGCAGCTGCGTGTACTTGCCCACGACGGCGATCTTCACCTTGTCGGCGTGATGGTTGGCGTGATTCTGTTTGCGCAGGAACTCGTTCCACTCGCTCATGTCGCGCTCACGCGGGTCCAGACCCAGGCGCTCGCAAATGCGCAGGTCAAAGTCCTGCTCGGCAAGCAGCTGCGGAACATCGTAAATGCTCGCGCAGTCCTCGTTGGTAAAGACGCAATCGGTGTCGACGTCGCAGAAGCTTGCGATCTTTCCGCGGATAGCGTCATCGATATGGTGGTCGGAGCGCAGCACGATAATATCGGGCTGGATGCCAAAGCTGCGGAGCTCCTTGACGGAATGCTGTGTGGGCTTGGTCTTGACCTCGTGGGCGGCGGCGATATAGGGAACGAGCGACACGTGGATGTAGCAGACGTTCTCGGGGCCGGCCTCCTTGCGGTACTGACGGATGGCCTCGACAAACGGCTGGGACTCGATGTCGCCAATCGTGCCGCCCAGCTCGGTGATGACTACATCGGAGCCGGTCTGCTCCTCGATGCGGCGGAACTTGTCCTTAATGGCATTGGTGACGTGGGGAATCACCTGCACGGTACCGCCCAAAAAGTCGCCGCGACGCTCGCGGGCGATTAGGCTTTTGTAGATGGCACCGGTCGTAAAGTTGGAATCGCGGGTCAGGTTCTCATCAATAAAGCGCTCGTAATGACCCAGATCCAGGTCGGACTCGTAACCATCCTCGGTAACGAAGACCTCACCATGCTGGAATGGGCTCATGGTACCGGGGTCGACGTTCAAATACGGGTCGGCCTTCTGCATCGTTACTTTGTAGCCACGCGACTTGAGCAGACGGCCCAGCGAGGCCGCGGTGATACCCTTGCCCAGGGACGAAACCACGCCACCGGTTACGAACACATGCTTGGTCATATTGAGTTACCTGCGCTTCCCGTAGAAGTTGTTTATCCACATCTTACGGGTCTTCATTGTAATACTCGCGCCGCGGACCGTTCGCAATTTTTCTCGCGTGCGATTGCATTTCTCAATCTTGAAACAAAACGCCGCCCGGTTTCCCAGGCGGCGTCGCTATGACAAGGGTTACATGCTGCTATCGATCAGCAACCTCGTCCTCGAGCATTTCTTGAACGAGCATGCCGGTACGGACGCCCTCAAGATACCACTTGCCATGTTCGGTGAGGCAAATGCCATTTGCAAGCTGACCGCCGTCGTCGCTATAACGCGAGACGACATCAATCATGCCTTCGGAATCCAAGCGATCGATTGCGGCGCGGGCACGATACGGCGAAACCCCCACGCGCTCGGCAAGCGTTTTGCGCGAGAAACCATACGGCCCGCCATTGTCTTCGGTTTGCCGGTCGATCTCCATCAACACCAGCACCTCGACACGCTTCATATCGTTGACACTCGCACGACCCTTGCCCGCCATAGCAGCCTCCTCAAACCGAGCACGAGCATCTAACGCGCCGTGCGCGACCGACACACCTCACGATGGCAGGTAATATCCATCATGCGGCATCCCGCTAAGGATGAAACAGTTATGGTTATTGTATACCGCTCAAATTGTTTCTAGGCAGGTAAACAGCTATTTTTCGCCGAAATAGGCGCTTTATTGATCAAAAAGCCGTACCGGGCGCTAACCCGATACGGCCAAAATGCAATGCAATTACCGCGGTGCTTCAAACTTAGCGATGGAAGAAACCGCGGCGCTCAAACTTGGGCTCGCAGCACACGTTGATACCCAGTTTGCGCAGTACCGTCTCGTCCGTCGGCGAGATAATCACGCTAAAAAAGGCATCGCAACCGCGCAGCTGCTCCAGGCCCGAAAGGACGCGAGCGGCCGTCTCACTCGTGGCCGAGGTGATCGACAGCGCCATAAGCGTCTCGTCGGTGTGGAGGCGCGGGTTTTTGCTGCCCAGGAAATGCGTCTTGAGCTTGCTGATGGGCTCGATCGCCTCATCGCTGATAACCTCGAGCTCAAGGTCGACGCCCGAGACGTGCTTGAGGGCGTTCATAATGAGCGAACTTGCGGCGCCCAGGCGCGTGGAGGTCTTACCGGTCACCACGGAGCCATCGGGCATGACCATGGCCCCCACGGGACCACCCGTCAGCTGCTCCCTGGTGAGGGCCGCCGAGCGCGCCGGTGAGTAGTTCTTATCGATGCCGGCTTTCTTCATAATAATCTTGAGACGGTCGACTTGCTCATCGCCCACGCCGGTACGGCGCACATTTTCGACCGCGGTAAAGTAGCGGCGGACGATCTCCATCTTGGAAGCGTCGCGGCAGGCATCGTCATCGGTGATGGCAAAGCCGACCATATTGACGCCCATGTCCGTAGGACTCTGGTAGGGGCTCTTGCCCAGGATCTTTTCCATCAGAGCACGGACCACCGGGAAGGCCTCGACGTCGCGGTTGTAGTTGACTGTGGTCTTGTTGTAGGCCTCAAGGTGGAACGAATCGATGATATTGGCGTCGTCGAGGTCAGCCGTGGCGGCCTCGTAGGCAATATTGACCGGATGCGTCAGAGGAAGATTCCAGACCGGGAAGGTCTCAAACTTGGCATAGCCGGCGGCCGTGCCATGCTTGTGCTCGTGATAGAGCTGAGACAGGCAGGTGGCAAGCTTGCCCGAGCCAGGACCGGGGGCAGTGACCACGACGAGCGGTCGGGTGGTCTCGACAAACTCGTTCTTGCCGTAGCCATCGTCGGACACGATCAGATCGACATCGTGCGGATACCCCTCGATGGGATAGTGCAGCTTGGCGGGAATACCGAGCGCGTTCAGGCGGTTGCGGAACACATCGGCAGCAGGCTGGCCGGCGTACTGGGTGATGACCACAGCCGCGACGGCAAAGCCGTTGCCGCGGAACAGGTCAACCAGGCGCAGCACATCCTCGTCATAGGTAATACCAAGGTCACCACGAGCCTTGTTTTTTTCGATGTGGTTCGCGTTGATCGCGATGATAACCTCGACATCGTCGGCGATGCTCTTGAGCATGCGGAACTTGCTGTCCGGTTCAAAACCCGGCAGCACGCGGCTCGCATGATAGTCATCGAACAGCTTACCGCCAAACTCCAAATAGAGCTTGCCACCAAACTGCGAGATGCGCTCCTTAATGTGAGCAGCCTGCAGCTCGATATACTTCGCGTTGTCGAAACCCTGGCGCATGTATGGCTCCCGTCCCGTTTCCAATTAATGTTCTAGGCGATTATAACGGAGCCCGCCCTCCCCGATACCCAGACCATCAACAGGCACCAACCAAACATCCGTCAAACCTCTTGTCGGACATATTTGGTGCAAACTAACCTGACCCCATTGCACCGCCCCATAACACCAACAATGGCAGCGCCGCAGGTGGAGCAAAAGTCAGCGAAAGCCCGCCAGAGCGAGCAAGGTGACGTGAAAGAGGAGGGCATAGGCCTTTTGGCCATGCCCGACGATTGAACGTCAGATTGCCGCTCTGGCGGGCTTGCAGCGTCGAGTGGTTCCGGCGTTTGGTAAAACGCCGGAACACAAGAGCGCCCCCTCCCGCGCACGGAACGGGAGGGGGCTAAAGGTAGGAGTCTACCGGTGGGTTGACCCCACCGGACAGACGATGACCAGGTGATCCTTTACAGGATCGTCAAGGTTTCCGTGGGGTACCCGTTGGGTACTTAGAGCAACACGCAGGCGACGGTCAGGATGATGGCGCAGACGACGGAGAGCGCGACGATGAGCTTAAGGGCAAACTTGAGCCAGGTCGTCCACTCGATCTTGGCCAGGGCGAGACCGCCCATGATGGCGCCGGAGGTCGGGGTGAACAGGTTCACGACACCGATGGCGGCGGAGAAGATCATGACCATGACCTCGGGCGAGAAGCCGAGCTTAACAGCCAGCGGTCCCATGATGGGCATGGAGACGGTGGCCATACCGGAGGTCGAGGGGATCAGGAAGGACAGGCCGAAGTAGACCAGGAAGCTCATGGGAGCGAAGATCACACCGGACAGGCCAGCCAGGGCATTGGCGGCAGCGTCGAGGACGTAGACGTCGAGGCCGGTGTTAGCCATGAGGACGGAGATACCACGAGCGAGGGCGATGACGAGAACAACGGACATCATGTCGGCAGCGCCGGTGATGAAGGTGTTGACGATCTGCTTCTCGGACAGGCCACCGATGATACCGATCAGGACAGCCATGAGGAAGAACCAGGTGGAAGCCTCGTCGAAGTACCACTGGCCAATGGGCAGGCCGGTGATCAGGGCAGACCAGCCCTGGACGACGGCGTTACCGTCGGCATCGTAGACAGCGCCAGCGTCAAAGAAGTTGGCGACGCCCTCGTTGAGGTCGGCCAGCGGGATGAAGCCGACGATCATGACGACGAAGGTGAAGGCAAAGGCGATCAGAACACCCTTCTGACGACCGGTGAGCTTGACCTCATTGTGAACCTCGGAAGCAGCCTTGCCGTGAGCCTCTTCGGCGTCCTTGAGCTCCTGCATCGACAGGATGGTGGAACCCTTGTCAGCCTTGACCTTCTTGGCATAGCTCATGACGAAGAAGATGGACATAGCAGTGGTAACAATCCACAGGACGGCACCGAGGCCGATGATGATGGACTGGTTGACCTCAATGCCAACGCCGGTCAGAGCGTCGACGGCAGCGCCGACGGCGAACGGGTTAACCGTGGAGCCCAGGCAGCCGCAGCCAGCGCCGAGCAGGACGGTGGCGGCACCGACCATCGGGTCGAAGCCAGCGGCCATCATGGTAGCGGCAAGCAAGGCGTAGAAGGGAACGGTCTCCTCGCACATACCATAGGTGGTACCACCGAGGGAGAAGATGAGCATCAGCACGGGAATGAGCATGATCTCATTACCCTTAAGCTTCTGCACCAGGACGGCGATGCCGTTGTCCAGGGCGCCGGTCTCGGTCATCATGCCGAGGAAGCCGCCCAGGATCATAACGAAGAGGCAGACGGGCAGAGCGTCAGCGAAGCCCTTAATCGGGGCGGTGCAGAAATCGCTCAGACGGGCGGCAGTAACCGCGCCACCGGACGTGCCGGAGACGATAACGGTAATCACTGCGACAATTGCCAGCAGAGCAAGAAGAATGGTGAACGATGAAGGCATACCGCGCTTTTTCTTAGCGGTCTCAGTCATAGTTCTCATCCCCCCTTCATAAATCATTTACTGATCTCGCCCGAAGCGGCTCTTCCGTGCCGTGCCTGCCGCCTGGTGCGAGATATTTACCAGACAAAGCCGCTCGGGGTGTGCAGCAAGACACCCCGAGCGAGATGCTAGATGCTCTTACTTGAGCGTGGCGTACATGACAGCCTTGATGGTGTGCATGCGGTTCTCGGCCTCGTCGAAGACCTTGGAAGCGGGGCTCTCGAAGACCTCGTCGGTGACCTCCTGCTCGGTGATGCCGAACTGCTCGCACTTCTCGGCGCCAATGGTGGTGTTGGTGTCGTGGAAGCTGGGCAGGCAGTGCAGGAAGATGGCGCCCGGGTTGGCCATAGCCATGACCTCGGAGGTAACACGATACGGGGTGAGCTGAGCGATACGCTCGGCCCAGACCTCGTCGGGCTCGCCCATGGAGACCCACACGTCGGTGTAGATAACGTCGGCACCGGTGACGCCGTCCTTGACGTCGGTGGTCAGCTTGATGGTGCAACCGTTGGCCTCGGCGATGGGCTTGCAGGCCTCGATGACGTCGTCGGCGGGCATGCACTCCTCGGGGCCGCAGGCCACGAAGTTCATGCCGAGCTTGGAGCAGACGACCATGAGGGAGCGAGCGACGTTGTTCTTGCAGTCGCCCATGAAGACGAGGGTCTTGCCCTTGATGTCGTAGTTGAAGTTCTCCTGGACGGTCAGGATATCGGCGAGCATCTGGGTGGGATGCCACTCAGTGGTCAGGCCATTCCACACGGGCACGCCGGACTTAGCAGCGAGCTCCTCGACGTCGTCCTGGGCAAAGCCACGGAACTCGATGCCGTCATACATGCGGCCGAGAACGCGGGCGGTGTCCTCGATGGACTCCTTCTTGCCCATCTGCGACGAACCGGGATCGAGATAGGTCACGCCCATGCCCAGGTCCATGCCGCCGACCTCGAAGGCGCAGCGGGTACGAGTGGAGGTCTTCTGGAAGAGCAGAACGATGTTCTTGCCCTCGAGATAGCGATGCGGAACGCCAGCGCGCTTCATATCCTTGAAGTTCTTGGAGAGCTTGAGCAGGTACTCGATCTCCTCGGTGGTGAGGTCGAGAAGCTTGAGGAAGCTACGGCCGGAGAGGTTAACACCCATGGTTCGATTCCTTTCGAAGAAATGAATTACGTAAGTATCAGTGTTGCCCGTTTAACGGGCGAAGCCGGTGCGGTTGTAGGGGGACCGCACCGGAAACGGAAAGACTTAGAGGTCCTCGCGCCAGAAGGGCATGCTCATGCAGCGCGGGCCGCCGCGGCCGCGGGAGAGCTCGGCGGAGGGCACGACGAGAAGGTCCAGGCCCTCCTTGTACAGCACGTCGTTGGTGACGGTGTTGCGGGCGTAGACGCAGATCTTGCCGGGCTCGACGCACAGGGTGTTGGAGCCGTCGTTCCACTGCTCGCGGGAGGCCGCGATCGGGTCGCCGCCGCCGCAGGGGATCAGCTTGACCTGGTCGACGCCGGTGGCGTCCTCCAGGACGTGCTCGAGGGTGTCCTCGATCAGGCGGATGTTCACGTCGCCCGGGTTCTTGCCGGCGGTCAGCTCGTAGACGCGCAGGGTGCCCATGATGGCGGGGTGGATCGTGAACTTATCGACGTCGATCTGGGTGAAGACCGTGTCGAGGTGCATGAAGGCGCGCGAGACCGGGATATCGAAGGCCAGGATGCGCTCGACCTTGGAGTCGGAGTTCCAGAAGATGTTCTGGGCCATGACGTCGATCGCGGCGGCCTGGGTGCGCTGGGAGATGCCGACGGCGAGGGTCTTCTCGTTGATGTTCAGCACGTCGCCGCCCTCGGTGTGGAACTGGCAGTCGCGGCGGAAGTACAGCGAGACGTCCTTGTAGTCGGGGTGGTACTTGAAGATGTACTTGCCGTACAGGGTCTCGCGGTTGCGGGTGACCGAGTACATGCGGTTGAGGTTGACGCCCTCGCCGATGACCGCGAACGGGTCGCGGGTGAAGTAGAGGTTGGGCATCGGGTCGATGATCAGGTCGGACTCGGACTCGGAGTTGACCAGGGAGTCGAGGGTCGTGGACGCCGTGAGGGGCATGTCGATCTCGGACTTGGTCATGCCGGCCATGGTCTTCTTGACGAACTCGAGGTTGTCCTCGATGGAGTCCAGCTTCTCGCGGACGATCTGCGGCATGTGCTGGCCGCGGATGCCGGCCTCGGCGATGTACTGGTCGGTGAACTCGGCGCGGGCGCCGGGGACCTGGTCGAACACCTCGGCGACGAGGTTCTCGAGATAGAGGACCTCCACGCCCTGGTCCCTCAGGATCTGGGCGAAGGTGTCGTGCTCCTGCTGCGCGACCTCCAGGAACGGGACGTCGTCGAACAGGAGTCGCTCGAGCTCGTCGGGCGGCAGGTTGAGGAGCTCGTCGCCGGGACGGTGCAGGCAGACCTTCCTGAGCTTGCCGATCTCGGAAGGCACGTGCAGACCTTTCGTCATGGCCTCCTACCTTTCTTTCGGGCCCTTGTCAGGGCCGATTCGTTAGCGCCCCTCCGTGTGAGGCGTTATTGCTGACGACATATTTATATCCAAAATCAGCTCATACTTCCACCTTGCCCCCGAACGGTTTTTTATAGGGGGTGAACGGCATACACATATACTTCACGCATGGCACACTTCATCTTAATAAAGCGTATTTACGTGCTTAAACGCGTTTTAATCCTAAAATCAAATGGAACTAAACTTTGTTAAACCATCCTCAAATTGCATATTTCCAATAAAGCTATGAATAGAATTAGCGGTTCACACCGCGTCTCAACCATTTTCATTTTTATTCAGAAAAAAGTTTGTCCTATTCATTTCTGATAAATAAATTACCGTTTACCAGACGCTTAATACCGTTCACCGGAAACTCAGTATAAGGCCCAGCGGATACCGCCTCGCTTTACGGCCCCATTTGTAACAACTTGACTTCTCGGTATAGAAAAACGGACCCGCTTCCCCTAGGGAAACGGGTCCGTTTTCGATTATCTTCGGCTAATTTGGATAAGGCCCCCGAAGACCATCGGAATCCTAGCGATCGAACTCCGCCAGTGCCTCGCCCAAAAGCCTCAGGCCCTCGCGCAGAACGTCCTCGCTCGCGCAGTAGCCCAGGCGTGCGCCGCAGGGAAGCTCAAAACGGCTACCGGGGACCAGCAGCACTCCCCTCTCGGACAGCAGGCGCCTGCAGAACTCCTCGTCATCCTCGGGAATATCCAGCTGGATAAACGAGGTGGACACGCCCTGCGGGGCCGTCCAGGAAACGCGATGCTGCGTATCGATCCAAGCCTGCGCGATATCGCGGTTGCCAAACACGATCTTGCGATTGCGCTCGAGAATCTTATCCTTGTGCTCAAGCACATAGGTCGCCAGAGCATCGTTGAACACGCCGCCGCAGATCATGGTGTAATCGCGATAGGTACGGATGCGGTTGGACACCTCTTCGTCTGCCACGACCCAGCCCACGCGGGCCGCAGGTGTCGAATAGGTCTTCGACAACGAGTTGGTGACAATGGCCCTCTCGTACACGTCGACCATCGACATAAAGGACTCAGTGTTTTCGAGCGGCAGATATACCTCGTCGCACAGCACGTAGGCGCCCACCGAGCGGGCGATCTCGGCAATCTGGCCGAGCATATCGGCATCGAGCACCGTACCGATGGGGTTAGATGCGTTGTTTATGCAGATAAGCTTGGTGTTGGGACGCACCAAGCGCTTGAGTTCCTCGATATCGGGCTTCCAGCCGAGTTCCTCGCGAAGCTCCCAATACTCGACCTCGGCGCCCAGCGTGCGCGGAATCTCGTAGAGCGGCGCGTAGGTGGGCCACTCGGCGATAACATGGTCGCCGGGCTCGACCACAGCCATGATGGCGTTGAGGTTAGCGCCCGTGCAGCCATTGGTCTGCAGAATGTGATCGGGATTGACCTCGCGACGATACAGCTTGGCAACCTCGGCCTTAAACTCCGGCGAGCCCTCGATCCAGCCGTAGTTCATCTTCTCGCGGTCCAGGCGCTCGTAGAACGTGGCGCCGTCCTGTTCATCGAGCGCGCGCAGCTCGCCCATGGTGAGCGACGAGATCGTCGACTGGGCGATGTCCCACGTGGCGCTCTTCTCCCAAACGTTGAGCCATTCCTCAACGCCAATCGTCTTGATGTCCATGGCCAAGCTCCTTACAAAAGCAGTCATCCAATCGTGTTGACGTTCCTCATACAAGATTGGGGCGGTGCGAAAACCCGCACCGCCCCAATGGGAGACATCTAATGGCAGCTAGATGTATGTATTATGACCTGTACGGGTCCTTGAAGACCTTAGAGGTCCTCGCGCCAGAAGGGCATGCTCATGCAGCGCGGGCCGCCGCGGCCGCGGGAGAGCTCGGCGGAGGGCACGACGAGAAGGTCCAGGCCCTCCTTGTACAGCACGTCGTTGGTGACGGTGTTGCGGGCGTAGACGCAGATCTTGCCGGGCTCGACGCACAGGGTGTTGGAGCCGTCGTTCCACTGCTCGCGGGAGGCCGCGATCGGGTCGCCGCCGCCGCAGGGGATCAGCTTGACCTGGTCGACGCCGGTGGCGTCCTCCAGGACGTGCTCGAGGGTGTCCTCGATCAGGCGGATGTTCACGTCGCCCGGGTTCTTGCCGGCGGTCAGCTCGTAGACGCGCAGGGTGCCCATGATGGCGGGGTGGATCGTGAACTTATCGACGTCGATCTGGGTGAAGACCGTGTCGAGGTGCATGAAGGCGCGCGAGACCGGGATATCGAAGGCCAGGATGCGCTCGACCTTGGAGTCGGAGTTCCAGAAGATGTTCTGGGCCATGACGTCGATCGCGGCGGCCTGGGTGCGCTGGGAGATGCCGACGGCGAGGGTCTTCTCGTTGATGTTCAGCACGTCGCCGCCCTCGGTGTGGAACTGGCAGTCGCGGCGGAAGTACAGCGAGACGTCCTTGTAGTCGGGGTGGTACTTGAAGATGTACTTGCCGTACAGGGTCTCGCGGTTGCGGGTGACCGAGTACATGCGGTTGAGGTTGACGCCCTCGCCGATGACCGCGAACGGGTCGCGGGTGAAGTAGAGGTTGGGCATCGGGTCGATGATCAGGTCGGACTCGGACTCGGAGTTGACCAGGGAGTCGAGGGTCGTGGACGCCGTGAGGGGCATGTCGATCTCGGACTTGGTCATGCCGGCCATGGTCTTCTTGACGAACTCGAGGTTGTCCTCGATGGAGTCCAGCTTCTCGCGGACGATCTGCGGCATGTGCTGGCCGCGGATGCCGGCCTCGGCGATGTACTGGTCGGTGAACTCGGCGCGGGCGCCGGGGACCTGGTCGAACACCTCGGCGACGAGGTTCTCGAGATAGAGGACCTCCACGCCCTGGTCCCTCAGGATCTGGGCGAAGGTGTCGTGCTCCTGCTGCGCGACCTCCAGGAACGGGACGTCGTCGAACAGGAGTCGCTCGAGCTCGTCGGGCGGCAGGTTGAGGAGCTCGTCGCCGGGACGGTGCAGGCAGACCTTCCTGAGCTTGCCGATCTCGGAAGGCACGTGCAGACCTTTCGTCATGGCCTCCTACCTTTCTTTCGGGCCTTTCGGCCGAATCTCTCAGCGCCCTTCCATAGCGGACGCTGCTTGCTGACAGCTCTAGTTATATCCAAATTCCACCCGCAATTCCACCTCGCCCCCGAACGGTCAACAAAGTGCGATGAACGGTATATCGCACGAGATTCCCCCATAATGTACTTCGGCGTTCTAAAGTAACTTTTCTAAGGTAAACGCTCTTTTTTCCTAAAAACTATTTGCAATTGCATCTCTAAACTTTTGATTCAGAATTGCATAGCTAAATCGGTTTTATGTATATAAATGATGTTTGTTTACGTTTCCGCCTGCATTCAATGATATTCAGCTATCCATCATTCTTATTCACACTTACGTACCAGTTGAGTGAGGATATAGACCGCTTGCAGACGAGCAGGACGTCAGTCCTATGACTTGTCAGCGTAAGAAGTAGGTAAAGATACCGTTCACGCGATACGTCCGTGCCAGCGGTCGACTAAATTGAGACAATAGTGATTAGTGTTAGGCTACCGTCCCTTGTGGGGACTGAACGGACAGATGCATATGCCGAGCAAAATCGAAAAGAAGCAAGCCGCCGCAAAGCTGCGCAAACCGCCGCGCGACTTCTCGTACACGCAAAACCGAGAGCTCAGCTGGCTACGCTTTGACAACCGCGTGCTCGACGAAGCCTTCGACGAAACCGTTCCGTTATTCGAGCGACTAAAGTTCGTCTCGATCTTCGAGTCCAACCTCGACGAGTTCCTTATGGTGCGCGTGGGCGGCCTGTCCGATCTGGCGGAGCTCAAAAAACAACCTGTCGACAACAAGAGCAATATGACCGCCTCCGAACAGGTCGATGCTGTCATGGCCGAAATGCCCGGGCTCCTTACCCGTTGGGAGTCCATCTTTAAGAGCATCGAGGGCAAGCTCGACACCTTGGGCGTTCACCGCGCCCGCATCGATTCGCTTACGCCCGAGGAGCGCACCTTTGTAACCCGCTACTTCCAGGCCTACGTGTCACCGGTCATCTCGCCGCTGGTCATCGATCCTCGCCACCCCTTCCCCAACCTGCGCAATGGCGCGCTCTATCTGGCCTGTGGTCTGGACGGTGCCACCGACGAGGAGAGCCTGCTGGGCCTTATCGAGATTCCCGCCTCGATGAACCGCGTGGTCGAGATCCCCTCGCCCACCGGCACCTACTCCTACATCTTGCTCGAGGACGTCATCCTCGCCTGCCTGGACAGCTGCTTTGGCTCCTATAAGCCGCTGGATCGTGCGCTGATCCGCGTCACCCGCAACGCTGACATCGATCCGGACGGCGAGGGCGTCGAGGAGGAAGAGGACTACCGCCAGCACATGAAGCGCATTCTCAAGAAGCGCCTGCGCCTGCAGCCGGTAGTGCTCGCGGTCTCGGGATCGCTCGAGAAGGCGACGCTCAAGACTATCCGCAAGGCGCTCGAGCTTTCGCGTCGCTCGGTCTTTACCTGCGATATCCCGCTCAACCTGGGCTACGTCTTTGGCATTGAGGGCAAGATTCCCGAGCACCTGCGCAACGAGCTGCTCTTTACGCCGTTTAAGCCGCAGCCCAATCCCACCATCGACATGACCCGCTCCATCCGCGAGCAGGTGCTGCAGCACGACAAGCTGCTCTTCTACCCTTACGAGGCCATGAACCCGTTCTTGGACCTGGTGCACGAAGCAGCCTACGACCCCGAGTGCATCTCGTTGCGCATCACGCTCTACCGCGTGGCCAAGCAGAGCCGCCTATGCGAGTCGCTGATCGATGCTGCCGAGAACGGCAAAGAGGTCACGGTGCTCATGGAGCTCCGCGCACGCTTTGACGAGCAGAACAACATCGAGTGGGCCGAGCGCCTGGAAGAGGCCGGCTGCACCGTCATCTATGGTTCCGAGGGCTTTAAATGCCACTCAAAGATCTGCCAGCTCACCTATCGCGAGGGCATGGCGCTAACGCGCCTCACACTTTTGGGCACCGGCAACTTTAACGAGAAGACGGCCAAACTCTACAGCGACTTTATGCTCATGACAGCCCATCCCGGCATCGGCGAGGACGCCAACCTGTTCTTCCGCAACCTGTCGCTGGGCAACCTGCGCGGCGACTACCGCTTCCTGGGTGTGGCGCCCGTCGGACTGAAACCGCTCATCATGCGCGGGCTTGACCGCGAGATCCAGCGCGCCCTTGCCGGCGAGCCCGCCCGCGTGTTCTTTAAGCTCAACTCGCTGACCGACCGCGAGGTTATCGACAAGATCGCCGAGGCATCGTGTGCCGGCGTGCGCGTAGACATGATCATCCGAGGCATCTCGTGCCTCAAGCCCGGTGTTCCGGGCAAGACCGAGAACGTGCATGTCCGCTCCATCGTCGGACGCTTTTTGGAGCACGCGCGCGTCTATGCTTTCGGCGTGGACTCGGACATGATTTACCTGAGCTCGGCAGACATGATGACGCGCAACACCGAGCACCGCGTGGAGATTGCCTTCCCCGTGCTCGACCCCACCTGCCGCGCCCTGGTGCACGAGTACATGGGCATGCAGCTGCGCGACAACGTGAAGGCCCGCAGCCTCACGAGCGACGGCACCTGGGTCCCCGTGGAGCGTGCAGAGGGTGAGAAACCCTTCAACTCACAGGAAGCCCTGCTGGAGCGCGCCTATCGCAACGCCGAGGCCGCGCCCGAGCCCGTCATTGAGGCGGAACCTGCCTCCGAGGCCGAGCCGCAGCCAGTAGCACCCAAGGTCCAAGAGGTCCAGGCGACCGTCATTGAGCCCGAGCCTGCACCTGCACCTCAGCCCGATCCGCAGGTCACCAAGCCCGCACCCGAGACGAGCGCCCGTCGCGATAAGCCCGCTGGCAAGACCAAGGCCATCGAGCGCCATCGCCCCGGCCGCGTGCGCATGGGCCTGGGTCTGATCGGCCTGGGTCTTAAGACGCTCATTACCGGCAAGACGAAATAGTCGTTTGTAGAAGCAGTTTGTAGAAGCGCCCCGCATTTGAGGAAAGCCTCGGATGCGGGGCGCTTTTCCCTGCTACCATGGTGCGAACAACAACGCGAATGACAGGCAGGAATATGAAGCTCACTATAGAATCGATGACCTACGGCGCCGACGGGCTGGCGCACGCCGACAACGGCAAGGCCGTCTTTGTGCAGGGTGCCGTGGCAGGCGACACCGTCGAGGCCGAGGTCGTACAGGACGGCAAGTCATTCATGCGCGCCCGCACCACCGAGATTCTGGAGCCAAGCCCCAATCGCATTCAGCCTCCCTGCCCCTTCGTGGGCATCTGCGGCGGCTGCTCGTGGGGCAATCTCTCACGCACGGCACAGCTCGCCGCCAAGGAGCAAAACCTGCGCTCCACGCTCGAGCGCATCGGCAAGTTCGCTCCTGAGCTGGCAGATGAGTTGGTACAGCCCATCTGCCACACCAAGGACGACTGGGGCTACCGCAATAAAATCGAGCTCGAACCGACCGTCGTCAACGGTCGCGTGCGCCTTGGCATGCACGGTGTCGACCCCAGCAAAATCGTGACCGTCGATATGTGTCCGCTGTTCGATAAGCGCTTCCCGAAGGCACTCAAATCGGTCGTCGGCGCACTCAACTATCTAAGCGGCAGCCATGACTTGGGGCTCGAACGCGTGGGCATTCGCGCATCGCGCCGCACCAAGGCACTCGAGGTCGCACTCTGGACGCCCACAGGCTCTTTTCCGCGCTCGCAGGTCTCCCGCGTGCTGGCGGACGCCGCTCATCCTACGAGCATCGTACGCGTGATGAGCAAGGGCGAAAAGAAGGCCCGCCGTGTCTCCAAGGTCGAAATGCTCGCCGGAGAGGGCTCATGGACCGAGAATATCGCCGAGGATCAGATGCGCTTGTCTGCCCCGTCTTTTTTCCAGGTCAACACCAAGGGTGCCGAGATTTTGATCGATCTTGTCATGGAAGCGCTCGACCCGCAGGAAGACGAGCTTGCCGTGGACCTGTACTGCGGTGCCGGCACCTTTACCCTGCCGCTCGCCCGCCGCTGCGACTTTGTCGCTGCCGTCGAGGCCTACGGCCCCGCCGTGCGCGATCTACGCCGTAACCTGGAAATCAACAAGCTTGATAACGTCGACGTCATTGGCGGAGACGCGGTGCGCGAGTTCCCCGACCAGGATGCCGACATCTTGGTGGTCGACCCGCCGCGCGCAGGCCTCGCCCCCGAGGCGATCGGCCTTATCGCCAGCACGAGTGCCCGCGATGTCGCCTACGTGAGCTGCGACCCGGCCACCCTGGCGCGCGATCTCAAACGCTTTGTCGAAGAAGGCACCTTCTCCCCCGTAAAGATCACGCCAGTCGACCTGTTCCCACAAACCTTCCACTGCGAGACCGTCGTCCACCTTAGGCGCAACTAGCCGCTTAATCATTGCTCAGAAAATCATTGGGAAATCGAGCGTGGCAAGCGGAGGTCTTCGGGGTATAAGACGGCTAATTGTATGCCGCCTATGAAAGGAACCCTCATGCCCAGCGTTGCCGTTCTCGCCGCCGATGGCTTTGAAACTATTGAATGCTTGACCATGGTCGATGTCATGCGTCGCGGCGGCGTGCGTGCCACGCTCGTCTCGATCATGCCCACGCGCGAGGTCGTAAGCTCGCTGCAGATCCCCGTGACCTGCGATGCGCTCTTTGATGAGATCAACTTTGACGAGTACGACTGCGTCGTGCTGCCCGGCGGCCTGCCCGGTGCCACCAACCTGCGCGCAGATCAGCGCGTCTGCGACGTGGTCTGCGAGTTCGCCGCAACCAAGCACGTCGCCGCCATCTGCGCCGCCCCGTTTATCCTGGGCGAGCTCGACCTGCTCGAGGGGCGCCATGCCACGTGCTTCCCTGGCTTTGAGAAAAGCTTCCCCGAAGGCGCCTATACCGGCGAGAAGGTCACGCAAGACGGCAACATCATCACTGCCAGCGGCATGGCACAGTCCCTCCCCTTTGCATTGGAGCTGCTGCGCACGCTCGCCGGCGACAAGGCCGTCGAGAAGGTCGCCGAGGGCATCCAACTATGATTTTGGCTTCGCAATCGCCGCGCCGCATCGAGTTGATGCGCGAGGCAGGCTACAACATTCGCGTGATTCCCGCAGATATCGACGAAACGCCTTTTGATGGCGAAGCTCCGCTTACACTCGTCGAGCGCTTGGCGCGTGCCAAAGCCGCTGCCGTCACGGCCGAACATGCCGAGCCCAACGAACTGACCGTCGCGGCCGACACCATCGTCACCTTTGACGGCAAGATTCTGGGCAAGCCGGCAACCGAGGACGAGGCGCGCACTATGCTCCGTGAGCTTTCGGGCCGCACGCACCAGGTCGCAACCGGCGTCTGCATCGTTAAGGCAGGCGATACGGCCGCCCCGCATGCCGCCGAAAGCCTGTCCTTTGTCGATGTGACCGACGTGACGTTCTACGAGCTCACCGACGAGCAGATCGAGCACTACGTCGCCTCGGGTGAGCCCATGGACAAGGCCGGCGCCTACGGCATTCAGGGCACAGGAGGACGCATGCTCGTGCACGATATTTCGGGCGACTTCTATAACGTGGTGGGCCTACCCATCGCCCGCGTCGCGCGCGCGATTCAAAAACTCTCGTAATTGCATCTGGCGCTGGGTATCCCCCGGCGCCTACAATTTTGGCGTACCGTACGGATCCCGACCGGGCACAAGGCGCGGCGGAAAACCGATAGGAGTTAAACATGGATACACTGCTCGAGGCCATTGACGTCTGCGATGTCGATGGCTTTTGCTATGGCAACTATACGGACGAGGAGGCCGGCACCGGTTGCACCGTAATCGTGGCACCCGAGGGTGCCACCGGCGGCGTTGACGTACGTGGTGGTGCCCCCGCTTCGCGTGAGACCGACCTGCTGCGTCCCGAAAACACCGTCGATAAGGTCCACGCCGTCTGCCTTTCGGGCGGATCGGCCTTTGGCCTCGAGGCTGCAAGCGGCGTGGCCCGCGAACTCGAGAGCCGCGGCATTGGTCTGCCCGTCGGCCCCACGCAGGTGCCCATCGTGTGCTCCAGCTGTATCTTCGACCTTGCCTTTGGCGACCCCACGGTGCGTCCCGACATTGAGGCCGGCATCGCCGCCGTGCGCGAGGCGCTCGACCACACCCCCACCAAGCTCGAACAGGGCAACGTAGGCGCCGGCACGGGCGCTACCGTGGGTAAGCTCATGGGCCCCGCCACCTGCATGAAGGCCGGCCTTGGCGCTGCCGCCGTGGCGCTCGGCCCCATCAAGGTGGGCGCCGTGGTCTCGGTCAACGCCTGCGGCAACGTTGTCGACCCCTTCACCGGCGAGTGGGTCGCCGGTATGCGCGCCGCAGCCGATAGCGACCAGATCGTCGACATGGAACTCGCAGCCTTTGCCGCCGCCGGATCCATGCAGATGCCGCTCGACCGCACCAACACCACCATCAGCTGCATCGTCACCAACGTGGAACTCACTAAGGCACAAGCCACCAAGGTCTCCCAGATGGCCGCAGACGCCTACGCACACGCCATCCGTCCCACGCACACCACCAACGACGGCGACACCATCTACACCCTCGCCAGCGGCAAACTGGGCGCCCAGGCAAGCGCCGCCGTTCCCCTAGACCTGCTGGGCATGCTCGCCGTAAGGGCTTTGCAAACCGCCATCGTAAACGGAGCCAAAACCGCCAAAACCTCCCACGGCATCCCCGGCGCCGCGAAGTAAACTAGCTCGTCCGGTTGCCCGGTGGGTCTTGGTTATGTTTGCTGCTCTACAGTCCTGGCTCGCACGAAGAGCACATTAAGTGCTCTTCGGCTCGTGCGGAACTCGCGACAAACATAACCAAGACCCACCGGGCAACCTACCAACCAAAATCTTTTCAGCCCAGGCCCCTGTGTACCGCGCGTCGGAGATCTTCAAATTCAGCTTGCTGACATAAAGCGGGACATAGCAGAGGACCCCTGGTCCTTAACTTGATACGAGTTCCGCACGCAAAGGAGGCGCCAGTGGCGCCTCCGTCTTGCGCAGGACTGTTCGAAGTAGCAAGTTAAGG
Organism: Collinsella sp.; assembly: GCA_019414045.1. Lineage (GTDB taxonomy): Bacteria > Actinomycetota > Coriobacteriia > Coriobacteriales > Coriobacteriaceae > Collinsella. The sequence goes on from DXMW01000032.1 coordinate 19,789, forward strand.
ACCAGGGGTCCCCGTTACCCGAGCGTTTCTGCCCTAGTTGAATTTGAAGATCTTTGAGGCAAGGCGGTATAGGCCGAGTGTGGTTTTGTCTCCGGCACGACCGCGGAGGTTGGTGAAGAAGCCGACCACACCGTAACGTGCACGACGATACATACGCTCGTCATAGGCCTTCAAATCATTCCACAGCGTCTTTAGGCGCTCGTCGGCGCAATCTTCCTCGGAAAGCTTGGTGAGCACCGAGCAGATCGCCATCATCATAGTGAAATAACCCATCATGTACGAACGCAGACGCGACGACTCGACATCGCTGTACAGGTGGTACGACTCCATCATGATGCGCGTCACACGGAACTGCTGATCGAGACGCTTGACCATCGTGGCCTCGTTGACACTCTGGCCCTCGCGACCGATAAAGTAGCGATAGAGGTCGATGTCGGCGTAGTACATGGTCTTGCAACGCGGCAGCGGCACGTAGGCGTAGATGTTGTCCACGTAGAACGTGTGTGCCGGCATAGGTAGATTGGACTCACGCAGTACATCGGTGCGATAGCACAGGCTGTGCATGAGCAGGTTCTGATCGGGACGGAAGTGTCCGATCTGGTCCCAAGAGAAAATCTTTTTGCGCGGCAGGGCAAACTTGTAGCCAATAGCGGTATGCGTACCCTCGTAAACCTTCTCGTACACGTAGTTCGAGATAAACAGGTCGACGCGCTGGTCGCGCTCCTCAAAGCCACGCAGAATCGACAGCATGGTCGAAAGCGCCGCACCGTCGAGCCAGTCGTCCGAGTCAACGACCTTGTAGTACGTACCATGTGCCTCGCGCAGGCCCGAGAGGACGGCGATACCGTGACCGCCATTCTCCTGGTGCACCGCGCGGATGATTCCAGGATAACGGGCCTCCCACTCGTCGGCCTTGACGGCCGTCTCGTCCTTGGAGCCATCGTCCACCACGATAATCTCGATATCGGTGGCGTAATTGCTCCCCTCCAAGATGGAGGTGATGCAATGGTCCATGTCCTTGGCGGCGTTATACGAGGGAATACCGAATGTTATGACTTTATGCATGGCAGGCGATAATCTCATCCGAAAGATCGAGGGCGGAATTGGTCACGGCGTCCATATCGTAGTAACGATACTCGGCCAGACGACCCACCGGGTGGAAGTTCGTCAGGTTCTGGACGCGCTCAAGATAGCGCTCGTAGAGCTCACGGTTCTCGGGCTCAAGAATGGCGTAGTACGGCGTCTCACCCGAGCCGGGCGTATAGGCTTTGGAGTACTCCTTCATGATGGTGGTCTTGCCGGGCAAAACCTGACCGGTCATGTTCTTGAACTCGGTGATGCGCGTGTAGTCCTCGCTCGTGGTGTAGTTGACGGTGCCCACGGGCTGGAACTGGTCCATATCGAGCGTCTCGAACTTCATATCGAGCGTGCGGTACGGCAGCGCGCCCAGGTCGAGGTTGAACAGCTCGTCGAGCGGACCGGTGTAGACGATCTCGCCGCCATAGACCTTGCCGTCGATCTTGACGGTGGTCTCGTCGATCTCGAAGAGGTCGCGGGCGTCCACGTCGCAGAACACATCAATCAGATCGTGATCGAGCATATGCTCGAACAGCGCGGTATAGCCGTCCTGCGGCATGCCCTGGAAAGGAGCCTGCGGGAAGTAGCGATCGTCATCGCCCACAAAGACGGGGACGCGGCCGGTGATCGAGGGGTCGATCTGGTCGGGCGTCTGGCCCCACTGCTTCATGGTGTAATGCAAAAAGACGTTCTCATAGACATAATCGGCGACCTCGGCAAGATCCGGGTCGTTCTTCTTGCGCAGCTCCATAATGGGCACCTTGACGTCCTTGCCAAAGGTCTCCACGAGCTTTTGGTACAGTTCCTCGCCGCGCTCATCGCCAAAGGCAAGCTTGAGGCTCGCATGGTTAAAGGGCACGGGCATTAGGGTACCGTTGATGTTGGCGAGCACCTTGTGCTGGTAGTCCGTCCACTTGGTAAAGCGCGACAGGAAATTGTGGACGCGCTCGTTAAAGGTATGGTAGATGTGCGGACCATACTCGTGGACCAGGATTCCCGCCTCGTCAGTGCAGTCGAAGGCATTGCCCGCAATGTGGCTACGGCGCTCCAAAACGGCAACACGATAGCCGATGGTTTCGGCAAGACGGCGGGCGCAAACGGCACCGGCATAACCGGCGCCGACAACGATCATGTCGTACGCACCGGCATTAAAGCCTTCAGGCAGGCCTGAGGTAATCTGCATCGATACTCCTTGTCAAAAGCCACGTGCTCGTTAGCTGGGCTTTTCTCGAACATTCTTCGAGACATATTTATCAGAGCGATTATAGCGCTAATGCGTCCTATAATGAGCTTGCCACACAAGGAAAGCTCAAGCACCGCGGCGTACATTATTGAAAGGTAAACCCGCTAGCAGCGGGTTTATTCGTGAACAGCCGGGCGCCTGGAGCTTAGCGAAACGCTTGTAAGGAGTAACATGAGCGATTTCCTTAACCGTATGAAGTCTGCCGCCAAGGCCGACCTTAAGACGATCGTCCTGCCCGAGGGCGAGGATCCGCGCACCATCGTCGCAGCCACCAAGATCATCGAGGAGGGCCTGGCAAAGCTCGTCATCCTGGGCAACCCCGACGAGATCGACGTTCCCGGCGCTACCGTCATCGACCCGCGCAATGCCGAGAAGCACGAGGAGTATGCGCAGAAGTTTGCTGAGCTCCGCGCCAAGAAGGGCGTTACCATCGAGCAGGCTCGCGCCCAGGTGATGGACGCCACCTACTTTGGCACCATGATGGTCAAGATGGGCGACGCCGACGGCCTGGTCTCCGGCGCCTGCCACTCCACCGCCGACACCCTGCGCCCTGCACTTCAGATCCTCAAGACCGCCCCGGGCACCAAGCTGGTCTCGGCCTTCTTCGTGATGTGCACCGACACCCCGCAGTTCGGCACCGACGGCACGCTGATCTTCGCCGACTGCGGCCTCAACATCAACCCGTCCTCCGACGAGCTCTCCGAGATCGCCATCGCCTCCGCTCACTCCTGGTCCACCTTCATGGGCAACGTTGAGCCGCACGTGGCCATGCTCTCCTACTCCACCATGGGCTCCGCCGGCGGCGAGGTCGCCAAGAAGGTCCAAGAGGCCGTAAAGTTCTGCAAGGAGAAGGCTCCCGAGCTCGCCATCGACGGCGACCTGCAGCTCGATGCCGCTATCGTCCCCACTGTCGCCCAGCTCAAGGCTCCCGGCTCCTCCGTCGCCGGTAAGGCTAACGTGCTGGTGTTCCCCGACCTCGAGGCCGGCAACATCGGCTACAAGCTGGTCCAGCGCTTCGCCGGTGCTGACGCCTACGGCCCCATCCTGCAGGGCATCGCCAAGCCGGTTAACGACCTTTCGCGCGGCTGCTCTGCCGACGACATCGTGGGTGTCGTAGCCATCACCGCCGTCCAGGCTCAGATGGCTGAGTAGCGGACGCACTCGCCCGAAGGCCGTACGGGCTAACCCCTGAAAACGTCCTCGACCAATGAAACGCCCCCGTTCTGCTCCTTCGGAGCTACGAACGGGGGCGTTTCTGGTCAGTGCGGAATGTTTTCAGGGGTTAGCCCGTACGGCCTTCTACTGCCACGAAGCATTCAGAACATCTGGAGTGGACGGCGGCTTGGCTACGAGCTGGGGCTGAGGATCTGAATGAATGGGTGTCGTTGCTGGGAGCGCTGGCGTTACTGGTGATGATCACTTTGGGACTCGAATTTCCGCCTGCTAGCAAAAAGGCCTCCTGAGCTGCTGCTCAGGAGGCCTTTCGTTCAATCGCAAGCGAACGCACTAGTTATTCGCGGTCAAACGCTCGACGTCGTGGGCGATCATGTATTCCTCGTCGGTGGGGATGACCATGACCGTGACGGAAGAGCCGGCGGCGCTGATGACCTGCGGGCCGTTACCCACGGCCTCGCGGTTCTTGTTGTTGTCGATGCGCACGCCCAGCCACTCGAAGCAGTCGCAGAAAGCCTTGCGGATCGACCAGTCGTTCTCGCCAATGCCGGCGGTAAAGGTAATGGTGTCCACGCCCGCCATGGAAGCGATCATGGAGCCGGCCTGCTGCATGGCCTTGTAGGCGAACATATCGAAGGCGAGCAGGCAGCGCTCGTCGCCCTCGGAGGCGCGCGTACGGATGTCACGGGCGTCGTTGGAGATGCCCGAGATGGCAAGCAGACCAGACTGCTTGTTCATCATGTCATCGACTTCCTGGTAGCTGTAGCCGCCCTCGCGCTGCAGGTAGCACACGGTAGCCGGGTCAATGGAACCACAACGGGTGCCCATCATCAGGCCGTCGAGCGGCGTGAGGCCCATCGTGGTATCGCGGCATACACCGTCCTCGATGGCGGCAAGCGAGGCGCCGTTGCCCAAATGGCACGAGAGCAGGCGGTGGCAGCGCGAGCCCAGGATCTCCTTGGCCATCATCCACTCATAGCGGTGACTCGTGCCGTGGGCACCGTACTTGCGCACGTGGTACTTGTCGCACACGTCCTTGGGCAGCGCGTAGGTGTAGGCGACCTCGGGCATGGTCATGTGGAACGAGGTGTCGAAGACGGCCACGTTGGGCAGCTCCGGATACTTCTCGCGGCAATATTCGATTGCCGCGGCCTCGCCGTAATTGTGCAGCGGGGCGAGCGGAGCAACCTCGAGGATCTTAGCCATGACCTCATCGTCGACGACCGCGGAATCATCGAAGTGCCAGCCACCCTGAACGATACGGTGGCCGATGCCATCGATCGTAAAGTCGGTCTTCTCGAGCTCCTCGAGCACGCGCGCAATGGCGCAGCGATGATCGGGAAAAGGAATCTCCTCGGTCTGCTTGGCACCACCGTTCTCGGAGTGGCCAAAGATGCCCATGTCCGAGCCGATACGCTCGCAGTTGCCCTTGGCGAAAACCTCGCGAGTATCGGTATCCAAAAGCTGATATTTAAGGCTCGAGCTGCCGGCGTTGACAACAAGTACGTTCATGAGACTCCTTTGCAGTGCGATACGGTCGGCGCAGACCCCTTAAGGCGGCCGCATGTTAATAAGAAGTTATCACAACTTGATAAATAGCTATCAGGCATATCGCTCAACGAGACAGAAGAGGGGCTGAACGGCGCTCGGTCGTCCAGCCCCTCCCCTCTTGCAATTACTTGCCGTTGACGATGCGCTCGACGTCGGAAGCGATCATGAACTCCTCGTCCGTGGGGATGACGAAAATCTTGACCTTGGAATCCTTGGCAGACAGGCACCAAGCGCCGTCACCACGCAGGGCGTTGCGGGCATGATCCATCTTGACGCCCATAAAGGCCAGGCGGTCGGCAACGCCGGCGCGGACGGCCGGAGCGTGCTCGCCGATGCCGGCGGTAAAGACCAGGGTGTCCATACCGCACATAGAAGTGGCCATCTCGGCAGCCTTGGCGGCAATCTTGTAGACGAACATATCGAAGGCGAGCTGAGCCTCGGGGTCGCCAGCGGCAGCGAGCTCCTCGACATTGCGGCAGTCGTTGGTCTTGCCACCGGTCACAGCCAAAAGGCCGGACTTCTTGTTCATCATCTCGTCAACCTCGTCGAAGGTGTAGCCGCCCTCGCGCTGCAGGTAGCACACGGTAGCCGGGTCGATGGAGCCACAGCGGGTGCCCATCATGACGCCGTCAAGCGGGGTGAGACCCATGGTGGTGTCCATGCACTTGCCGTCCTCGATGGCGCACAGGGAAGCGCCGGAACCGATGTGGCACACGACGACCTTGCGAGCCTCGCCGTTGGTCATCTCGGCAACCTTCTTGGAGATGTAGCGGTAGCTGGTGCCGTGGGCGCCGTACTTACGGATGTGCAGCTTGTCGCAGACGTCCTTGGGCAGGGCGTAGGTCTTGGCGACCTCGGGCATATTGAAGTGGAAAGCAGTATCGTAGACCGTGACGTTGGGCAGGTCGGGATACTGCTCCAGGCAGTACTCGATAACGTTGGCCTCGGGGTTGTTGTGCAGCGGGGCGAGCGGAGCGACCTCGCGGATCTTGGCGAGGACGTCCTCGTCGACGAGGGAGGAATCGCCAAAGTACCAACCGCCCTGAACGATACGGTGGCCAATGCCCTCGATCTTGATGCCGTTAGCCTCGAGGTCCTTCAGGACGACCTCGATGGCGACCTTGTGGTCGGGGAACTCGATGTTCTCGGTCACCTTCTTGGAGCCGTTGGCAGCGTGGGTGAAGGTACCGCCGGTAAAGCAGACGCGCTCGCAGGAGCCCTTTGCGGACACCTTGTGGGACTTGGTATCGATGACCTGATACTTAAGGGTCGAAGATCCCGCGTTGACGACCAGAACGTTCATGTGTCTCCCTACTAACAGGCGGTGTGGCGCCGCCAGGTTACATACGCTTCAATAATAAACCCAAACGCCCTCGCGCTCGGGTTTATTGCGTTGATATATAAGTTATCGGTGCCCAAATACTCATGACCTTTGGCGTGTAAGACGAAATAGCGCGGGGATATACACAAGGGAAGAAATCCCGAGCGCGACAAGCAATACGACTCGAATGCCCGCAACGCTACTCAACACAGCGTTGAGCAGATAGAAAAGAACGGCACCCACCGCCACCATCTGGCTTTGAACCGAAATCAGTGAACAGCGCATCGAAGAATCGGCTGCTTTTTGAAAAATTGAGTATTTAATTGGAGCAAATAACGAGTACGCAACCGTCTGCAGCACATAGAACACGGGCAGCAAATTAGCCGGAGTAAGGGGAATCAAAAACAAAGCTGTCAGGAAAAGGCGCACGATGCCGCAAATACGCGCAAAGCGGCCCTTGCCGACATGAGCAATCGCACAGGGCACAATAAGTCCCATGGAGGCCGAGGCAAGGAGCTGGACCGCAATGGTCACACCCGAAGCGACGGCATTCATTCCGCGACCCGCAAGCAGCAGTGAGAAAAAGTCTTCCAGGGCGACAAAAGCAAATGCCTGAGAACAGTCCATGATGAACGCTGAACGAAGAATGCCATTACCCGCAATAGCGGCACCGATCATCTTCGGGCTAATCCCATGTTCAGGTGTCGTCGCAGTGCCCCCTCTTCGCATCTCAGGAATGCAGACAACGACAACCAACGTCAACACCATTGCGATGATATCTGCCGAAAGACCAATGAGATATGCACCGACGGACGAAATGAAACCGCCCACGCAAGCGGAGATGGCATAAGAGGCATAGAAAACAAATCGCTCAACGACATTAAGTCTTACGAGCTGGTCCTGAGAGACGCTGTCAATGTAAATCGCTTCGATGGATCCGCTCACACACGCAACGGCAAAACCCTTGAGAGCGAACGCACCGATTAAAAGCAGGGGAGAACGGACGAGAAGCAGGGCGGCGTAGTATCCAAGCATTCCCACGACGCCAACGAGACCGCTTGTCTTTCGTCCAAACCTATCAGCAATATAGCCAGTGGGAACTTCAAGGATGAACTTGCTCACTTGATATGCAATCATCATGCTAGAAATCGATACCATCGAAAGTCCGACGAACTCAAGGTAGACAGTTAGAAAATACAAGATGGTGCTGAAGTTCGACAGAAAAACGAACGTCATATAAAGCAAAACCGTACGGTTTTTCATGCTCCGCCCTCCAAGAGTCAGCAATCTAAATCGGAATCTTGGAAAAGCATGAGGGCAAAGCTGTCAGCTATGTGTTACAAGGCGTCAATAATCACTTGATGCCTCGAAGCCAATTAATCTCACGAAGCAAGATGACGCAATAGGTGCAGAAAAACCGTCTGGTGTCGATCAGTCCAGGAATTTTGCCGATAGCAAAAGTAGATAGGCAAGGTTACATCACGCGAACCTTCAATGGAGCACTCACTCACTTCTGACCCATCCGATGCGAGAGAGGACCCAGACAAACTCAATATCAATCCCCCGGCTTGAAGAAACTCAGTCTGAGCCCTGCTTCCGTATTCAACATCACGGAAGCGAAAATTGACGAGCTGGGCTTCGGGACATTGATTGATTGCATTGAGACAGGGTGACAAATTAATGGGAACAGCGAGCCTGCCGCCCAGTAACTCGCGAATGGTCATGGCGCCCACAGATTGATGACCCGCTGGGCATGAAAGAACCTTGAGCTCCTTTTCACCCAAATATTTTGAAGAAAGGACGCTGTCCCGTGGTTCCTCGAATGAGATAGCCGCATCCGAAATGCCAAGCACAAGTGATTCAAAGCATGTAGCCGTTGGCTGATGCCACACATCAAGGTGAATCTGAGGGTGCGAGCGTTCAAACGAGTCATACCAGCTTTCGGCAAAAAGGCGCCCCCGCCCATGAAGGCAGGGGGCGTAAAGACGAAAGTGGCCATCGGGCGAAACGCCGTCGCCCCTCGATTGAGCGTACTTTTTGAGATCGTCGACTTGTGTCAGGATCACGCGTGCACGACGCGCAAATTCTCTGCCCGCCGGAGACAAAACAGCCTCCCCCGCCGATCGGTCGAGCAAAACAATCTGATACTCAGATTCCAACTTTTTGATTGCCGACGAAACGGCCTGCGGACTCACATGAACGGCGCGAGCTGCTTTGCGCACACCGCCATAGTTCGCTACCGCTTGAAGGTATTCGAGTTGAGAAAGCTGCATAGATTACTCCAAAGGCAGCCAAGTCGACGGGCTACGCGTCCTCAGATGAGGTTCTCGCCCAGGCTCTTGCCGCCGAGGACGTGCATGTGGAAGTGCATGACGGTCTGGCCGGCGTTAACGCCCTTGTTGGAGATGACGCGGAAACCGTCCTCCAGACCCTTGGCCTTGGCGACCTCCTGGATGGCGTGGGCCATGGCGCCCATGGTCTCGGCAGGCACGCTGTCGGCGATGTCGCTGTAGTGCTTCTTAGGGATCACGAGCGTGTGGACCGGCGCCTGCGGGTTGAGGTCGTCGAAGGCGATGACCTGGTCGTCCTCATAGACAACGGTCGAGGGGATCTCGTGGTTGGCAATTTTACAGAAGATGCAATCGCACATAGCTGGTTCCTTTCTTACAGACCAAGGTAATTATATTTGGTCGAGATGCTTAGAACGAAAGGTTATCATCGGTGTTGGCGGCCTCGCCGTCGGCGAGCACGTCGTTGCCGTCGACGTCCTTAAGGAGCACCGAGACCTTCTGCTCGGCATCGGACAGGCGGGTGCGCAGGCTTTTGAGGAGCTCGACGCCGCGGGTGTAGCTCTCGAGCGACTCCTCGAGCTCCATATCGCCCGACTCCAGGCTGCGGATGATGAGCTCCAGCTCCTGCGAGGCCTGCTTGTACGTAAGCTGCTCTACCGGGGTCTTCTCTGCCATATCTGTTTCCTTTCCTAAGGGTCTATCACTGCGAAACGCGGTCTACTCGACCGTATCGACCGTTGCTGCCACGTTGCCGTCTGCCATGCGCACGCGAATGGCGTCGCCAGGCTTAAAGGTCTTGGCACTCGTAGCCACACCATCATCGCTGTACGCGATGGAATAGCCGCGAGCAAGCACTTTGAGCGGCGACAGGGCATCGAGCGACGCTGCCGCACGGCTCAGGTCGGACGCTGGCTTGCTGAGCATCGTGCGCCCTTGATGCTCTAGGCGGGAACTCGCAAGCGTGAGCGCATGGCGCTTACCATCGAGCCCCGAGGTGCTTGTAATCAGACGCTCGGGCAAGCGCTCAAAGTTGGAGCGGAATGTCCCGACCGAGCGTACTATGGCGCCCGACAGGCGATCGGCAGTCAGCGCAAGCTCCGATTCGCGACGGTCGACCATAAATGTGGGGTCGTTGAGGCACGGGCGACACGCAGCCGCATCGAGCGCATCGCCCAAGCGAGCCGTATAGGTATCCCAGGCACGGCGACCGCGCTGATCGAGCATCTCCAGGTCGACCTGGGCCGACCCAATCATCGATGCCATCGCGGCACCCAGACGCTGATGGCGCGCCTCGAGCACATCGGCCAACTCCGTCATAGCCGGCGCCACCGATTCTGCCGCCGCCGTGGGCGTGGAGGCGCGACGGTCGCTCACCATATCGCAGATCGAGGTATCGGGCTCATGACCAATGCCGGTCACCACGGGCACAGGACAAGCCGCCACCGCGCGGGCAAGTTCCTCGTCATTAAAGGTCATGAGGTCCTCAAAGGAGCCGCCGCCGCGCACCAGCAAAATACAGTCGGGCGCCGGCGTAATGGAAGCGGCGCGGCGCAAGCCCTCAATGAGCTCGGCCGGCGCACCCTCGCCTTGAACCTTGGCGCCCACACAGACGAGCTCGACAAGCGGGTTGCGACGACGCAATGTGCGCTTGACGTCGTCGATTACGGCACCCGAAAGCGAGGTGACGACCGCCACGCGGGAGCAGAACACCGGGATGCGGCGCTTGCGCGCTTCGTCCATCAGGCCCTCGCGGCGTAGCTTTTCGGCCAGTTGCGCCACTTGTTGACGCAGCAGACCCTCCCCCGCCAGCGAGAACGAGCGGGCAACGAAGCTCATGCGACCCGTAGGCTTGTAGAGATTGAAGCTGCCCTTAAAGCTTACCTGCATGCCGTCGCGCAAGTCGAAGGTGCGCTTGAGGTAGGCGCCCTTCCAGATGATGCAGTCGACGGCGGCCGAGTCGTCTTTAATCTGGAAGTAGCAGTGGCCGCTTCGGGCGTTGGGACCACGGAAACCCGTGACCTCGCCCAGGACACTCAGCTGCGGAATGGCATCGAGCGCACCGGCGGCGATCTCTACCGCCTGGCTCACGCTGAGCTCCTTACGCTCCTGCTCGTCCGAACCGTCGAACTCGGCGGAAACGGCATTGCCGGTTAGATTCCAGCCTGCCACGCAGCCTCCTTTCGTCATCGTGCACAAGGGCTCCGGCCCTGCGCAAATTCAAGTCCAACACATAGTACAGCGCCGCGAGGACACGAATCCCCGCGGCGCCTGCCTGTCCCATTTGTTATCGGTTGGAGTTTCTGTTGTAGCGAGCCATAAGATAGAGCAGCTGAATAATCGAGGTGAGCGCAGCGGCAACATAGGTAAGCGCGGCGGCCGTCAGCACCTTCTTGGCACCGTTGACCTGCTTGGAACTCATGCCCGACTGCTCGATATACGCCACGGCGCGGCGGCTGGCGTCAATCTCGACCGGCAGCGTAACGAGCTGGAACAGCACGCTAAACGAGAAGAAGATCAGCGCGAGGGTCGTGAGTCCCGCGATGTTCATAAACAGGCCCAAGAGCAACACGATGGTCCAGGTGTTCTGGGTAAAGTTGACGACCGGCACGAGGGCGGTACGTACCTTCATCATGGCATAGCCGCTTTGACGCTGGGCGGCATGGCCCGCCTCGTGGCAGGCGACGGCAACGCTTGCGACCGTACCGCCCGAACGATTGGCATCCGACAGATACAGGTTGTTGTCCTGCGGGTTGTAATGGTCGGTGAGCTCGCCAGCGACACCCTTGATACCCACGGCGTTGCAACCGTTGGCGTCGAGCATGCGGCGAGCGACCGTGGCACCCGTGTCGCCGTCCGAGCGAACCTTGGACCAGGTCTTGTACGTCGAGTTGATATAGCTCTGCGCAGCAAGGCCAAGCACTGTACAAACAAGAACAACCAGCAGGTACAGCGGGTCGATGCCAAAGCCGTATCCATAGTAATAGGGCATGCAAATTCCTCCGAATCGAGTTACACGTTGGAGGCATTCTACCCACTCGCCCAGCAGGCAAGTCAGCATCGATGTTTAGGCATTGTCAGCGAAAACGGCCGAGAGCGAGCAAGGTGACGTGAAAGAGAAGCGACGCGTACTTTGGTACGCGAGCGACGATTGAACGTCAGATTGCCGCTCTCGGCCGTTTGCAGCGTCGAGCTGTTACGCGGTTTGGAAAAACCGCGTAACTATATAGCTATAACAACTCAATCTTTCCGTCCTTCACGGTGAGGCCCATGTTGCCGGAAAGCAGATCGTCCAGGCGCGAGCCCACAAGCTCAAAGCGCCAGCCTTCGCGCAGGGGACTCTGCTCGGGATGCTCAATATAGTCGGCCAGGTCATCGCGCGAGGCAATGACCGAGGTCGCCACGCCCGAGCGCTCGGCAACCAGGCGAATAAGCGCATACATAAGATCGGTCACGCTCTCCAGCTCCGGAGAGATCTGACGATGTCCGCGCACCATAAGCGGCAGGCGATCGTGCGGACAGCTCGCACCGCGCTTGATGGCCATGAGCGCGCCGTCCACATCGCGCTCCCCCAGCTGGTCGGTGCCGCGGATGCTGCGGAACTCCTCGACGCGCACGGGATTGCGCTTGACGAGCGCCAGCAGCGTATCGTCGGACATGACCCACTTGCGCGGGATGTTGCGGCGCTCGGCGCGGTCCTCGCGCCAGGCGGCGAGCTCGCGCGCGATGCCCAACTGGTGACGGCTGCACGAGTTGATGCGCTTGACCTTGCGGAATGCCTCATGGCGGTCGGCGCGGTAGTGCGACTCGTCGGCAAGCGGGCGCAGCTCATCGAGCACCCAATCCACACGGCCCAGCTCGCGTAGGCGGCTCATCATCTCGGTATAGGCGACAATCAGGTACTTGACGTCATCGATCGCGTACTCAATCTGCTTATCGGTCAGCGGGCGGCGCGACCAATCGGTCAGTGACTCGGTCTTGGGCAATGAGACACCGCAAAACGTCTGCACGAGCGCGCCGTAGGAAATCTGCTGGCGCTCGCCCAAAAAGGCGGCGGCCACCTGCGTGTCAAAAATGGGACGCGGCAGCGCGCCCACGGTATGGAGCATAACCTCCATATCCTGCGAGCAGGCGTGAAATACCTTGGTCACGCTCTCGTCGGCCATGAGTTCGGCCAAGGGAGACAGGTCGTCGATCACCAGAGGATCGACCGCGACGCTCTCGGCAGGGGTGGCAATCTGAACCAAGCACAGGCGCGGGTGGAACGTGCGCTCGCGCAAAAACTCGGTATCGACGGCAATCGCGTCGAACTCGCGGGCGCGCTGACAAAAGTCGAGCAGAGCCTGATGTGTGGAAATGTACATATCAACCCATCGAATAAGGTTAGGCCCGAAAAACACGGGTAGGATATCGGCATTGCCCTACAACTATACTCGGTTAGTCACAGAACGGGAACGTAAGTATGCGCTGCCTTATCATCCACAACCCGGCATCGGGCCCCAGCTCAGATGAAATCTACGCGTTCACGCACGCCCTCGCGCAGGGCGGCGACGAGGTCGTGATGCGTTTTATCGGCGATGGCATGGAACCCGAGGACGCCGTGGCAGACGTGCGCGAGTTTGATCGCGTGGTGATTTCGGGCGGCGACGGCACCGTCTCCAACGTGCTCGACCAAATGCGCGGATGCGGCGTCCCCACGCTCGTCTTCCCCTCCGGTACGGCCTGCCTGTTCTTCAATAACATCGGTAATGCCCCCGAGGCAGCGGCACTTGCCAAGGCCTGCCGCGCCGGTCGCACGGTCAAAGTGGACATGGGCGAGCTCTTTTGGCTCGACGAGAACGGCAACGAGAAGCGCCACGGCTTTATCATCATCGCCGGCTCGGGCTTCGATGCCGAGATCATGATGAAGGCCGCCCCCACCAAAAACGACATCGGCGAGATCGCCTACTTCCTCTCCGCGCTCGCCACGCCCAACCCCACGGTGGCGCACTTTACCATCGAGCATGACGGCATTGTCGAGGAGCTCGATGGCATCTGCTGCATGGCCGGCAACACCTCGGTCATCCAAAACGACATCAACCTGTTCCCCGATTGCCGCATGAACGACGGCATGGTCGACATCGCGGTCATCGAGCCCGTAAAAACCGTGCAGCTGCTCCCGACCGTGATCACCGCCGCGCTCGACCCCGCCGGCAAGGTGCTCGGTCGTCCGCAGTTTAAGATCATCCAGACCAAGGAAGCCAAGATCACCTGCACCCCGTCGCTGGGCATGCAGTTCGATGGCGAGATTATCTCCAGCAATTCGGGCGTCTTTGGAGCCCGCGCGCTTCCGCAATGCCTCGACCTCATCGTCGACGAATTCTCACCGCTCGGAAAATAGGAGGACCCCATGAACGACAATCCCCTGATCGGCTTTATTGTCATCGTCTTGGCCATGCTCGTCGGTTACGCCATCAACGTGATTCACCGCCGAAAGAAGTAAATCCACATTGGTATGATATTCATCCAGTTATCGACTCTCCCGCTGTTTATGCATTCGTCAAACAGCGGGGGATTTTCATTTCGGGCATTCCCAGCTACTTTATTCGACTACAGTAATTACAGGGCGTCTTTATTAAAGTAAAGCTGCAAACTGAGTACGATTAACCGTTCATCGCATATTTCATCACGCTTATCGAGTAAGTTTCTTTCATAGATGAATATTGTTTCCAGTTCGTTACGCTAATGAGGTGTCTTTATTGGCTGAAGCCCTCTGGCGACAGAGGGCTTTCGCACGCTGGGAGGGAAAATGAGGAAAACTCGCCCCGTCAACGTGCTCAAGAAGCTAGGCATAGGCCTCGCCTTTGGAGCTGCGACCATCATGTCCATGCCGACATCTGCGCTCGCCTGCACGCAGATGTACATGGGCAAAAACCTAACAGCCGACGGCAACACATATTATGGTCGCGCCGAGGACTTTGGCCCGCGCTACCTCAAGCACTTTGGCATTGAGCCGTCGCATGCCCCCGGGTATACCTACGGCTCAGACGAGTCCGACTTCTCATACAGGTCGACCAAGACTACATATCGTTATAGCTACGTGCGCGATCATCCTTCGCAGTGGCACGGGCGCTATGATGCCTACTCTGAGGCAGGCATCAACGAGAAGGGCGTGTCCTGCTCCGCAACGCTGACCACCAACATGAACGATAAAGCCGCCAAGGCAGACCCCCTGACCGACACTGGCATTGGCGAGTATAGCTACGGCAGCGTTATCTTAGGCGAAAGTGCCAAAGCACGTGAGGGTGTCGAGCTCCTCGGCAAGATCATCGACGAGCAGGGCGCCAACGGCAACGATCAGATTATCATCGCCGACAGCAACGAGACTTGGCTGTTTGCCGCACTTTCCGGCCACCAGTGGATCGCCATGAAGCTCGCCGATGACGTCGCCTCACTCAACCCCAACATCGGCGGACTCAATTACGATGTCAACCTTGATGACGCCGAGAACTGCCTCCACTCCGAGGGCATCCAGACCATGCCCGAGAAAAATGGCTTCGCCGAGTACACCGACGGCAAGTTCGACGTTGCCAAGACCTATGGCAAAAGCGTCGCCGATTCCGGCGTTCATCAGTGGACTCGCTATGTCCAGGGCCGCAATTACTTCATGGCCCCGTTGACCAAGGGTGCGGATTACGACATCGTCACGGTTAAACCGGAAAAAGGCCCCGACCAAATCGGAGCCATGGTCAGCGAGATCCAGCCCCTGTTCTTCAAGCCCGGCAAGTCCGACTGGAACACATTTGAGATGATCCGTGCATTTGGCAACCGCGGCGAAAATGTCCCCGGCCTCAACGCCAACACCGACGGTGTCTACGCCATCGGCACCGAAAGAAGCACCGAGACCAACCTCTTCCAGATCCGTCAGGGCATGGACCCCGAGATCACGACCATTCAGTGGGAGATGCTCTCCCGCGCCGCCTACTCCGTCGCTATTCCTCTGTACTCTGCACTGCTCACCGAGGTCAGCCCCTACTTCAGCAATCAGGATGTCTCCTACGATCACTGCGAAGAGACGGACATCGTGAACAACGAGGAGCCCGAGAACTCCATCAACTACGTCCTCATGGACATTAGTTCCCTCTGCTACGAGCACCGCGAGCAGCTCGGCACCGGCGTTCGCGCCTACCTCGACGCTCTCCAGAACGAGCTCATCGAGCAGAACCTTGAGGTCGATGCTGCTATGCAGGCCGAGACCACCACTGAGGGCCGCACCGCCCTGGCAAACAAGGCCGGCAAGGCTGCCACTGAGAACACCTACGTCAAGTGCAAGGCCCTGCTCCAGGAGATGCGCGCTTATCTGAAGGCTGAGGATTTCAGCACGCCCTTCACCCCGAGCGACCTGAACACCGAGACCAACGGCCTCAAGGTGTCCATCACCTACGCCAAGGACGCTCTTGCCACCGACCCGGTAACCCCGGATCAGCCTGGTACTCCTGAGCAGCCCGGTACCCCCGAGCAGCCCGCTAAGCCCGAGCAGCCCGCTAAGCCCGAGCAGCCCACCACCAAGCCCGAGAAGCCTGGCAAGTCCGACACCACGACCACAGTAACCACCAACAAGACGAACACCAAGGGCGGCCTGCCCACCACTGGCGATCGTTTTGATGGCCGCATGGTGGCCGCATTCGCCATCGCTGGCGTTGCCGTCATCTCCGCAGGCGGTTACTTCCTCTACCGTCGCAATAAGGAGTAACGTCTTAGCTGAGTGGGCGAGGCAGCAATGGCAGCCTCGCCCACTTAGCCCACTCTTTTGACCTGCGGGAAACCCGCCTGAAATCTTTTCAAAAAAGATTTCCCCGCACACACTTCGCTGTGCTATAGTGCAGCGCAACAGCAACTAGGTGCGACCGCGCCACGGCATCACGAAAGGAGCCACCAACATGAAGAACACAATGAAGTCTCTCAACAACTGGTGGTGGCGTGATGCGAATACGATCGGTCGACAGTGAGTCCCTCACGCCTGTTTTTGCGCTCTAGGTGATTGGAAGGCCTCCGGTTTCGACCGGGGGCCTTTTTCTATCTCGAGCCCGATCGCATTCGCATCACGCGCCTCCGCTTTTCTCTTGCAATCCCCTTCCGAAAGGATTTTCACCATGTCTCAGAACACCACCGCCACCCAGCCCCGCACCGTCCAGACCGCCGATCGCGGCAAACTCGATGTCCGCGCCCTCGTCCTGCTCGCCATCCTGCTCGCCGCCGGCTTCATCCTCAACTTCACCGTCGGCAAGGCAATCTCAGGCATCTCGGGCGGCATGATCAGCCCCGAGTTCATCATCTCGGCCTTCTGCCTCACCATCCTGGTCGTTCGCCCCAACATCGGCCAGGCGCTCGTCATTGGCCTCATCTCGGCTGCCGTAATCCAGATCACCACTACTTCGCCGTTCGTCGATTTTGCCGCCGAGGGCATCGCCGCCATGCTCATGGCCGGCATCGTCAACGCCGCCGGCAAGAACGGTCAGGTCAAGCCCGCCATCGCCATCGTCGCAACGTTCGTGACCACCTTTGTCTCGGGCGTCATCTTCATGGTCATCAAGATGGCCATGCTCGGCGTGGTAGGCGAGCTCGCCGCCGCCATGTTGCCCGTCGTCGCCATGACCGCCGTCTTTAACGCCATTCTGGTCGGCGCCCTCTACCTACCCATCCAGAAGGCCCTGAAGCTCAACTAACCTGCTCGGCTTTACGAGCCACCCCAACGCTCCACCAGCAAAGACTATCCCAAACAACTAGCTCTTGGGGACGTTCTTAAACGACTAGTCATTAAAGAACGTCCCCAATGACTATGAAAGGTATCCATGGAAACGATCATCAACGTCGACGATGTCTCGTTCTCCTATGGCACGCAGACCGAGCAGGCGCTCAGCCACATCTCGCTCAGCGTGAACAAGGGAGATTTCATCGGCATCATCGGGCCCTCGGGCGCCGGCAAGTCCACGCTTGCCGCCTGCCTGTCGGGTGCCGTGCCCCACCACTACACCGGCACGTTCTTTGGGTCCGTCATGGTTGACGGCCACGACACCTGCGAAGCCTCGCTCACCGACGTGTCGCAAATCGTCGGCAGCGTGCTGCAGGATATCGACACGCAGATGGTCGCCTCGGTCGTCGAGGACGAGATGCTCTTTGGCCTCGAGAACTTTGGCGTTCCCCACGACCAGATCGAGCAGCGCGTGAGCGAAACGCTCGAGACCGTCGGCATCAGCGATCTGCGCGACCGCGAGATCGCCACCCTCTCGGGCGGACAGAAGCAAAAGGTAGCCATCGCCGCCATCCTCGCCATGCGTCCGCGCGTCTTGGTTCTCGACGAGCCCACCGCGGCACTCGACCCCGCCAGCTCCACGTTGGTCTTCGAGACGCTGCGTGAGGCAAACCGCGCACTTGGAATCACCATCGTCGTCGTTGAGCAAAAGGTCGCCCTGCTCTCGGAGTACTGCAACCGCGTGCTCGTGCTCAACCATGGCGAAATCGCGCTGCAGGGCGAACCACACGAGGTCTTCGCGCATACCGACGAGCTCCGTGCCATCGGCGTCGACTGCCCTCGCGTCACGCGTATCTTCAATAGCCTCAAGGCCGATGGCCTGGCAAGCGGTACCCCTTGCTTGGATGTCGATGAGGTCGAGCGCCTGATTTCGGGCATTGTCGACCCCGCACGCGCGGCCAGCGAAGCCCAGGCGCCCGCCGGCTCCCCGCATGCACCGTCGTTGCGCCCTCATGCCAAGGACGCCGAACCCGTACTCACCTTCGACCATGTTGAGTTTGTCTATCCCAATGGCGGCGCCGCCGTACACGACCTCAACCTGACGCTCTATCCCGGCGAGCTCGTGGGCATCGTCGGCCAAAACGGTGCCGGCAAGACCACGCTCACCAAGCTGCTCACAGGCCTGCTCAAGCCCGCCTCGGGCAGCGTGCGCGTCACGGGACTGGATACCGCGGCCGTTCCCACGAGCCGCATCGCCCGCGAAGTCGCAACGCTCTTCCAAAGCCCCGACCGCCAGATCTGCAAGGATACCGTACTCGACGAGGTCGCTTTTGGCCTGGAGCTTGCCGGCATCGACCGTGCCGAGGCTCTGCGTCGTGCTCAACTCGTTATCGACCGCTTTGGCCTGCCTGCCGATGAGGCACCTTTCTCACTTTCGCGCGGCCAGCGACAAATGGTGGCGCTTGCCTCCGTCGTAGTGGTTGAGCCCAAGATCGTCGTGCTCGACGAGCCCACGAGCGGCCTTGATTACCGCGAGTGCATGACCGTCATGGAAACGGTGCGCACCATGGCCGAGCGCGGCTGCGCCGTTATCATGGTCTGCCACGATATGGAAGTTGTTTCCGACTTTGCCGAGCGTATCGTAGTAATGGCCGACGGTCGCATCCTCGACCGCGGCCGCACGCACGAGCTATTCTCGAACATCGATCTCATGCGGCGTGCCTACGTGGAGCCTCCCCAGGTTATTGAACTCTCGCGCCGTCTGGCATCTTCCGTCTCGCCCGCTTTTGCGCAGGTGAGCGAGGTCACCGATGTCGTTCGAATTACCAAGGAGATGGTCCGCCGTGGTTAACGTCATCGACTACATGCCGGGCGATACGCTACTGCATCGCCTGAACCCCGTCGTCAAACTGGGCCTCGCCGCCGCCATCATCGTCGGCATCTTCTTGTCCGACACCTACGTGGCGCTGCTGGGCTTTTTGGCACTCACCCTTGCGCTGGGTGCCTATGCCGGTGTCGTCGACCGTCTGTTCTCGCTGCTCAAGTTGCTGATTCCGCTCGCGCTTATCATGCTGGTGCTCCAGCTGGCCTTTATGCGCGATGGCAACGTTGTGTGGGGCTTTATCACCGACACGGGCCTCATCACAGGATCGAAGGCCTGCCTGCGCCTGCTGGGCGTGGCGTTACCACTCATCCTCATGCTCATGGTGACCAAGCTCAACGACCTTGCCAACGCCTGCGTCGAGGTGCTGCACGTGCCGTATCGCTATGCCTTCACCTTTACCACGGCGCTGCGCTTTGTGCCGGTGTTTGGTCAGGAGATGAACGCCATCATGGAAGCGCAGACCGCACGCGGCGTCGAGTACGACACCAAGAACCCCATCAAGAAGCTTAAGCTCATGCTGCCACTGTGTGTGCCGCTGCTCATCTCGAGCGTGGGCAAGACCGATGCCACGGCCTTGGCGGCAGAACAGCGCGGCTTCTATCTGCGCACGCGCGCCAGCTCGTACAAGCGCTACCCCATCAAGGGCCTGGACATCGCCGTACTCATCGTCAGCATCGCCCTCATCGCCATCGGCTTCCTGTTCTAGTTCACCACCGACAGCAACCGCCCAACGCAAAAGGCCTCGGCTCGCACCAAACGAGCCGAGGCCTTTATTGTTTCACCAGATAAAACCTACCAAAATTAACCTGTCCCTTTTTGACGGGTCGGAAGCTAGAGGCGGTAGGGGACGCCGCTGCGGATGATGGATTCGCGCACCAGGACATCCATAGCATCGAGGGTGATCTCGGGCATCTCTCGATACTTCTGCAGCACCGATAGCTCGGTGCAGGCCAGAATGACACGGTCGCAGCCGCTACGGGCGAACTCCCACATCACGCGGTCGAACTTATCCATATCGGGCTCACGTCCGGCCTTCACATCACCGTAGATAAGCGACATCACATCGTTCTGACGTTTCTCGCTGGGATAGACAACCTCAACACCCGCAGCCTCGCATTCGCGGCCGTAGACGCCCGCGCCCACGGTTCCGTCGGTGCCCATGATGCCAATCTTGTGCACCGGCTCGGCCGGCATACTCAGGTTGGGGTCGAACTCGCACTCCCCCATCACCGCACCCGCAAGGGCATAGCGAACCGACTCGCGCGGCATGTGGATAATCGGCACCTTCGTAAACGACTGGATCTGGTCGTAGAAGTAGTGTGACGTGTTGCAGGGAATGGCAATGTGCGCGCAGCCCAGCGACTCGAGTGCCTGAGCACACTCTTTCATGGTCGCCAGCAGCTTGGCATGCTCGCCGGTCTTAATGGCAAGCGTGCGGTCGGGCATGGTCGACTTGGAGAGCACCACCATGTCGATATGTTCCTGATCGCAGGCAGCAGCCGTATGACGCACCACCTGGTCGTAGTAATACGACGTGGCCTCGGCGCCCATGCCGCCGATAACTCCCAGCTTTTCCATCGCCGCCTCCTTGGTGACGCTTGCGCAATTGCGCGTATCATACCCGCGCCCGCCCGATGTAAACCGGACGGGCGCCGCCCTCATCTACTTGTAATACGTCTTGAACAGCTTAAAGTGGCGCAGCTTGGTGTGCCACATGCGCAGCCAGCGGTTAAAGACAAAGTCGCCCTTCATAAACGAAGGGTCGGCGCCCTTGCCTTCCTTGTCCAGGCGATGCACCTTAGCGCGCAGCTCGGGATCCTTGACGTACTTGTCGACGACGCCCATGGGGACGACCATCCACAGCGCCTCGTCCTGCGCCGTCACAAACTCCGGCTCAAACGGGCGGTTGAACACATACTCGTCCACCACATACTTGGCAACGTTAAAGCCGCTGTTGGTAACGTAGTAGTTGCTACGACCTTGGCGCGTGTTGAAATCGAAGAACTTAAACGAGCCGTCGCGCTCGTCGTACTTAACGTCAAAGTTGGAATAGCCCACAAAGTGAAGGTCCTCGAGCAACTTGCGCACGCCGCCCATGAGCTCGTCATTGGGCTCGGTGATGATACAGGCGTGGTTGCCGACACCGTGAGGCTGATGCTCCTCGAGCAGCACATGGCCCAGGCACATCATGCGCACCTTGCCGTTGCGGTCGGAATAACTGGTGAGCACGCGCATGTACTCGTCATTGCCGGGCACGCGATCCTGCAAGATCAGGTCGTCGGTGTAGCCGCTGGCATACGAGTCGCGAATGACCTGTTCCAGCTCGGCACGGTCGGCAATCTCATAGGCCTTTTTCTGGCCCTCGAACTCGTGCTGCCACCACATGATGCCGTCAGAAGGCTTCAGAATCATCGGGTAGGGGAAGTCAATCTGGTCGAGCACTTCGGCAGGTGCCTCGCCTTGGGCGTTCAGCATCGCCATGGTGAAGGTAAAGGTATGCGGATAGGGCACGCCATGCTTCTCGCACAGCTCGTAGAAGATCTCCTTCTTCTGACACTGCTCAAGCATGCTATAGGGAGCGTAAGGCGCGACGATGTTATCCGCCAACTCATGGGCATCCTTGGCCTGAGCCACGAGGGCAACATAGTTATCGCCACAGCCCACAAGGACAATCGTCTTATCGGCATGCGCTTGGGCAATGCCGTTGACGGTCCTGAGCATCACGGGCATGGTATCGATATCCACGTTGGGCGTGTAGTCGATAATCCGGCTGCGGTACGCGGGACCCGTCTGGTACTTGCCAAAGACCAGGCTCTTGACCTGGTACTCCTCGTAGAAGGCGCGCGCCACCGAATAGGCGTTGATGTCGCCACCGAGCAGCACGGGAATGAACTCGCGCTCTGTAAACTGCAATGCCATGGAAACTTCCTATCATGAACTGCCCACACAACGGGCGGTCTTTGCGCAACTGGTTTATTCTAGCGTGCCAAGCCGCCGGCGCCCAAAGCTCCACCGTATCTATGGCAATCAGCGCAATTATCCAGCATGAAATCCGCCCTCGCCGTGATGGGACCCTGTAGTTGCAAAACCCCACATGAGGCGACTTTTGATAAACAAAAACCCTCTCGACAGGGTTCCGTAACGTTAAAGTTGAACTCTATGGTTTCTCAACAATTCATCATAACTGCAGGTCAAAGCCAAAGCCTCAAGTTCAACTTGACCCTTTGGAACCTTTAAGGTTCAAGTTGAGGTCGAAAGCAGTAGTAGAATACCGTTCGAACCATAACCTACGATTGATTGCAGAGGGACTGGATGCAGCATTCGAATCATCGCGCCGCAGCGCTCATTGCGTCGAAGCCGGCTCGTATCATCACGAGCGCCGCGCTCGCCGTTGCGCTGACGGCCACGCCGATGCTCTCCCCCGTTGCGGCGTATGCCGCCTCGCAGGCAACGCAGGACCAGCTTTCCGCAGCCCAGCAGAAGATCGAAGCCACCACGAGCGCCTACAACGACGCCCGCACCAAACTCGATGACCTGCAAAAGCAGATTGACTCCAATGAAGCAAGCATCGAGGAAATCGAGGCCAAGCTTCCCGAGCAGCAGGCCAAGGCAAGCTCCGCCATGCGCGATCTGTACAAGTATCAGAAGGGCACCAACCCCATCGTGAGCTTCCTGGTCAACGCGCAGAGCCTGGGTGAGTTCATCACGACCTGCAAATACACCAACCAGATCACGAGCTCGAGCGTCGACGAGATCGAACAGCTCAATAACATGCAAACCGAACTCGAGCAGAACAAGGCTGAGCTCCAGCAGGCCAAGTCTCAGCTTGAGGCAGAGCAGAAAAACGCCGAGGATGCGTTGGCTCAGGCCCAGCAGCTCCGCAGCGAGGCGCAGGCAAAAGCCGAGCAGGAAAATGCCGCCGAGCTTGCCAAGCTTGAGGCCGATAAGGCCGCTGCCGCCGAGAAGATCTCGGGCGAGGGCGTAAGCGGCAACAATTCCAGCAGCCAGGCCACCAACACCAACACCACCATCGACACCACGGTGAACAACGCCAATACCGGTAGCTCCGATTACGATTCGTTCATTAATGAGTGGACGAGCCGCATCGACAATTATCTCGCCGGCTCCCCCATGGCAGGCCAGGGCTATAACTTTGCCGTCGCCGCTTGGAATACCGGTGTCGACCCCCGTTGGTCCCCCGCCATCGCCTGCATCGAGAGCACCAAGGGTGCTTATTGCGCCAATTCTTACAACGCCTGGGGCTGGAGTGCCCGTGGCGGCGGTTGGCGCAGCTTTGGCAGCTGGAGCGAGGGCATCTCCGCTCACGTTGCCTATCTGGGCGCCAACTACGGCTCCACCCTTACCCCGGCAGCGGCCAAAAAGTACTGCCCGCCCACGTGGCAGGACTGGTACAACAAAGTCGCCACTCAGATGAACCGCATCTAGGTGCAACTGCAAAGGGCCCCAATGGGGCCCTTTTCTTTTAGGTAGCGGAGGTATCGACGACGCCGGTCGCATTGGCAACCGCGACTATGACGATCATGCATAGGAGCAGCACACCCAATGCCTTGAGCCAAAGTTTCGCGAGTTTCTTGCCGCGATAGCTGTCGAGCAGTGCGAATCGCCGACGAAGACGGCGCTTATCGAGCAGCGCAAAATGCATAAGCACCATAAGGCCATCGACAAAGAAAAAATACTCGATTATGAGAAGCCACGTCGGGTAGCTTTGGTTTGCTCCCGTGGGGTGAAAGACGGCAAAGTGACTTCCGGCAAAGAACACAAGTAGCGAGAAGCAGACGAGCGCATTCCAAATGCGCCCCAGAGACTCCGGAACGCGAGAGAGCGGACCGCATGCAGCGGAGGCGGCAGGCCTAGGAAGCCCTGCGGGGTTCTGGAGCCCTTGGAGCGTCAACACCGTCTCCGAGGCCGGAGTACGGACAGGCGCAGGTGTAGGAGGCCGCACGGGGCGGCTCAGATCGTATGCCGAGCGCGTCGCCCGTCCCAACGCTTCCGCACTCGCAAAACGCTTGGCCGGGTCGAGCGCCATCGACATGCAGACGGCATCGGCAAGTGGAGTGGGAATGCCACGCGCCTCGCATTGCTCGCGCATGTCGAGCCCTGGTTTAGGGTCGACTCCCGTCAAGCAGAAGAACAACAGGGCGCCCAGTGCGTAGACGTCGCTGCGCACACTCGTCTGCCCAAACCCATACTGCTCGGGCGGCGCATAGGGTCGCGTGCCAAACTTGACGGTGTCGGCATCGGCGCCATCGCGCCATACGCGCGCGATCCCCAAGTCGATAATCACCAGCGACGAAAACGTCAGGCCCTCATCGAGCGTACAGTTCGCACCCGTCACGATGATATTCGACGGTTTGAGGTCGCGATGGATCACCGGCGCCGACGTCTCCCCCGCCATTGCAAAACCGGCGTGGAGCTCGCCCACGGCATCGCATAGGGCAGGATACAATTCACGCGCATAATCGGGGGTGGCTCCCAGACGGTCCACCAGCGCCCTGAGCGTCTCCCCTTCGATGTATTCCATAACCACGTTGAGCTCGTCGCCCACACGATGACAATCGACGATTCTGGGCAGGTGCTCAAAACGCCTGCCTGCCCGCTGGGCGGCAAACAGACGCCCGTATGCCCCGCCGATTTGAGCCGAAGCATCGATGCGTTTACGGACAAAGGGGCCGAGCGAACCACCGCCGGTTCCTTCAAAGTACACGAGCTCGGTTGTTTCAACGGACGAGCGCTTAAGTACACGCTCCACGCGATAGCTGTCGTCGCGATCGAGCGACGCCAGATGTTCGGCAAGCGCTGCGGTCAGCTCGTCATCGGAATATGTTGTGGTCTGAGTATCCATAGCCTCCATCATAGCGCAGGGCGCAGACACCCCATGGCATCTGCGCCCCGTTCGTTTGCATCGTTGTTCGGCAGCTCCGCCGGCTCAGATATCAGCCGCTAACTCACCGTCTCCTCGCCAAAGCGATACAGCTCCTCGTTGACCTTTTGGAGGCTGCACCCGCGATCGATGCAAAAGATGATAATCGCATCACGGCGATCCTTGCAGTTGAGGACGCTCACCCCGGCAGCCGTCAGCGCACGGTTGGTCTCTTTGAGCGTCAGCGCCATCGCAAAGGCAATCTGCAGCACCTTATTGCGACTCGGGTGACGCGCACCAGTAAAGATCTGATAGCCAAAGGTCTCATTGAGATCGGCCATACGAACCACGCGAGAGCGCTCCAAGCCCTTTTCCTGCAGCAGCTGCTTCAGGTAGTCCGAAAGCGACGGGGCGGCAAAGTCGTGCTCCCTGATATAGTCATCGATGTTCGGTGCATCGAGAAGCTCATTGAGCAACTCCTCAGTCAGCTTTTTATCGGGCATACGACTTCACCTCCCCCAGTGCATGCAACATGCTAGAAACCGCTTACGTCCGAACGCTCCCAGCTAGCAACCTGGTCGGGAGACACCGTACCCAGCGCCTCGAACTTCCAGGAACCGCCCGCCTTCAGATGATTGGTGTTTGCAAGAGCCGTTCCAACCTGGTTGCCATCGGCATCATACAGAACATACTCAATCTGAATGTAGCTCTTTTCCTTGTCCGTGTTATTGGTCAGCGTGCCCGTGATCTTATAGGCAAACTGATTGGAGGTGTCTTCAGCCTCGTCAGCAATGGTATACGGTTCTTGCGGTTCTTTTTGCTCCTCAGCCTGCTGTGTCGCCTCGGCAGGTTTTGCCGAATCGCTCGCAGACGAATCGGTTGAATTGCCACCCATAGAGCCCACGGCACCGACGATAACCAGCACCACGATGACGCCTAGGACAATCTTGCCGATCGGCTTCTTTCCCTCTTTTGCCATTATTCATTCTTCCTACGATCCGGCTACCGTGCCGGCACACAGCACATCGTAGGAAGGATTGAACTTGAATTCATTAGCTGAGAGCTAAGGTTGCGGTAAACGGCCAATGCAGTTGTCCAAGCGCCGAGCAAACGCACTTTGCGCGACCGTCTGCCAGTGGTGATCAACCCACCGTGACGGATTCCCCGGTAAAGGCACTGATCATCAACAGGACAAAGAAAACAAGGTAGCTGACACTCAGCAGGTACGCAATGATTAGAAAGATGACCCAGCCGACATTGGTTTTACCGTCGGCACGGCGTCGTTCGCGATTGCGGCAGAGCCAAATCGTCACGCCGATGGCAGTGATAAACAGTACGAGTGCCGCCGCAGCCAGCCCAGCAAGCGCAAACATCACGCCAATGCTCACAGCAATAACCGGGAGCAGCAGCAAGCCGCACCCACACCCACCAGGACTATACACGGCAGACTGTCGGCGTCGCTCCATCGTCACTCCAAGCCAAGCAATCGTTTGTAGACATCGAGGCCCTTGAGTAGGATTTCCTCGTCAAAGAGCATGCTATCGGTATGCAGGGCGCTTGTTGCATAGGCGGGGCAGCCATCCGAATCACTCGGGTTGTCTTGGCCCTCTGGCACGCCCGTGCCCAGCAAGAAGAACACGCCCGGCAGATGCCGCTGATAGAACGCGAAATCCTCGGCGATTAGCAGCGGCTCGTCCACGAGCTGCAATTCGGGCAGAGCGGGCGCGATTCGGGCAAACAGCTCGGGGTCGTTGTCGACCGGCGGATAGCCCTCGGCAAAGTCGAGATCGTACGTGCAGCCCGTTGCAGCGCATGCCTCATCAAGCACGCGGCACACACCCTCGCGTGCACGGTCGAACATGTCGTCCGTAAACACACGCAGGCTTCCGGCCACATGGGCCTCCCCCGCCACCGCGTTGCAAACCGTACCGGCCCGCAGCAGACCAAACTTACCGATACAGGGCTCGTCGGCGCCCAACTCGTCCATCAGCTCGCGCTCGGCAACCAAAAACTTCGCTGCCGCCAATGCGGCATCGTGCGACTCCTCGACCGGTACGCCATAGGTCTTGGCGATATGGATGCTCATCCCGTGAATGTGCACATGCGCCTCGCTCGAACGCGCTAGCAATGGACCGGGACAGCTCGCCAGCGTGCCGGCGGGAAGGTCGGGCCACACGTGAAAGCCAAAGATACGGTCGGCACCATAGCGCTCGAACACACCGCTCTCGCATACCGTCTTGGCACCACCGGTCGTCTCCTCGGCAGGCTGGAACACAAAGAGCACGTTACGCTTAATGACACCCGGCCGCTCGCGAATCGCACGGTCGACATACGTCGCTGCGGCAAGCGCCATGGCCATGTGCCCATCGTGCCCGCAAGCGTGCATCTTGCCGGGATGAGACGAGGCGAAAGCCGCGCCCGTCGCCTCCACAATGGGCAGCGCATCCATGTCGGCGCGAATCGCCGTGGCATGCGCGGCACCAACGCCAGCGTCGAAGAAAGCGCAGACGCAGCTGGGACACGGATGGGCCACCTCGCAGGCGAGCGGCGCCAACACACCCTCGATATAGGCGATCGTCTGCGGAAGATCGAAGTCGAGCTCCGGGATCCTGTGCAAGTCGCGCCGATAGCGGCGGAGTTCTTGGAGCTCGGTCATAGAGGTTCCTTTCATGGGTGCGCGTCGGTTGCCATCTATTGTGCCGCAAGATTGCCACACCCTTATTTCCAGCATATCCTTGCATTTTTTAAACGTTATATACGAATACTCTTGTTTGGTAAAGTGCAACGTGGTAGGGTCGTTACCACTTGATAGAGGCGCGGGCACGAAGAACCGCGGGCGAGCCGGCAGGCTTTGACCCCGTGGGGAGGCGAAACCCGCCGAACTGGGCTTTTCGGGCACGAACAACCTGGTGGGCCTGTGGGAAACACCCACAGGACTGTCTGCAGCAATGCGGGAGCGCTATCCGGACATTGGGTCCACGCTATGCGGATTCGATGCGCAGGTAGCGCCGTCTGGATAGCGAGGTTTACGGGACATGTCATTGACTCCCAACGAGGCATATGCGGCTAAGCGGCCGTTTGTGGACAAGGAGACACTCGAGCATATCGTCGAGCAGTTCCCCACGCCGTTTCATCTATACGACGAGGCGGGCATCCGCCGCAACATGCAAGAAGTGCGCGACGCCTTTGCATGGAACCCGGGCTTTAAGGAATACTTTGCCGTCAAGGCCAACCCCAACCCGGCGCTCATCTCCATTCTCAACGAATACGGCTGCGGTTGCGATTGCTCGAGCTATACCGAGCTCATGATCGCCCGCTCGCTGGGCATCACGGGGCATGACATCATGTTCTCGTCCAACGACACGCCGGCGGCGGACTTTGAGCTCGCCGACAAGCTGGGCGCCATCGTCAACTTTGACGACATCAGCCACATCGAGTTCTTTGAGCGCGTCGCAGGGCCCATCCCCAAGACGGTCAGCTGCCGCTTTAATCCGGGCGGCCTGTTCCAGCTCTCCAACGGCATCATGGATAACCCCGGCGACTCCAAATACGGTATGACCACCGAGCAGCTCTTCGAGGCCTTCCGCATGCTCAAGGCCAAGGGCGCCGAGGACTTTGGTATCCACGCCTTCCTCGCCAGCAATACCGTCACCAACGACTACTACCCCAAGCTTGCGCGCATCCTCTTTGAGCTTGCCGTGCGCCTGGAGCGCGAGACCGGCGCACACGTCGCCTTCATCAATCTGTCTGGCGGCGTCGGCATCCCTTATCTGCCCGAGCAGCAGGCCAACGACATTCACGCCATCGGCGAGGGGGTGCACGCGGCATACGACGAGATCCTGGTTCCCGCCGGCATGGGCGATGTGGCCATCTGCACCGAGATGGGCCGCTTTATGATGGGCCCCTACGGCTGCCTGGTCACCAAGGCCATCCACGAGAAGCAGATCTACAAGGACTATATCGGTGTCGACGCCAGTGCCGTCGATCTGGTCCGCCCTGCCATGTATGGCGCCTACCACCACATTACGGTGATGGGCCAGCCGGGTGGCGCCGACAAGACCGCGGCGCCTGCCACAAACACGTACGACATTACGGGCAATCTGTGCGAGAACAACGACAAGTTCGCCATCGACCGCGAGCTACCGCGGATCGACATGGGCGACTTGCTCGTGATCCACGATACCGGCGCGCATGGCTACTCCATGGGCTACAACTACAACGGACGTCTGCGCTCCGCCGAGGTCCTGCTGCGTCCCGATGGCTCGGCCGACCTTATCCGCCGCGCCGAGCGCCCGGGTGATTACTTTGCCACGCTCGACGTGCTGCCGTGCGGTCGTGAGCTGCTGGCCAAGTCGCGCGCCGAAAGCGCCCGCCGTCGCGCCCAGGACGAGCGCCTGGCAGTCGCCGCCCAATGGAACAAACGCATCCAGATCGCGGAAGCGAAGGAGAAGAACATGGACATCCGCAACCTCGAGGGCTCAATCGTCGCCCTTGTCACGCCGTTTAAAAAGGACGGCAGTGTCGACTTTGACGCACTCGAGCGCCTTATCGATTTCCACCTGCAAAACGGTACCGACGCCATCCTCACCCTGGGCACCACCGGCGAGAGCGCCACGATGACCGATGACGAGGACAACTCCGTTGTCGCCGCGGTGGTCAAGCATGTTGCAGGACGCGTCCCCGTTATTGCCGGCTCGGGCTCTAACTCCACGCAGACCATGCTCACTAAGTCGCTCACTTACCAGGGCCTGGGCGCCGATGGTCTGCTGCTCATTACCCCCTACTACAACAAGTCTAACGAAGAGGGCATCTACCAGCACTTTAAGACCGTGGCCGACGCCGTGGACATCCCCTGCATTCTGTACAACATTCCCGGCCGCTGCGGCTGCGGCATCAGCGAGCGCAACGTAGAACGCTTGGCCGCGCACCCTAACATCATGGGTATTAAAGAAGCCTCGGGCAACGTCGCCTACGCGGCCAAGATCGCCCACCTGCTGTCCGACGACTTCCGCATGTACTCGGGCGAGGACGCCCTCACCGTGCCGCTCATGAGCCTGGGTGCCTCGGGCACCATCAGCGTGTGGGCCGATGTTCAGCCGCAGCTCGTGCACGACATGTGCCGCGCCTATCTGGACGGTGACGTGGAGCGCGCCCGCGATATCCAGATTGCCGGCCAGCCGTTCATCAACGCCCTCTTTAGCGAGGTCAACCCCATCCCCGTCAAGGAAGCGCTCGCTCAGATGGGTATGATCGAGGCAAACTACCGCATGCCGCTGTGCCCCATGGCCAACGACACACGTGCCGCACTTACCGACGCTCTGAAGGGAGCTGGTCTGCTTGATTAAGACCGTCATTATGGGAACGGGCCGTATGGGCTCGCTCATCCGCACCACCGCCGAGGGCGTTGTCGACGCCGCCGGTCAGCCCGTTTTCGACATCATAGCCCAGATCGGTTTCGACTTGTCCGAGCTTGAAAACGCCCCGGCAGCCGACGTCATCATCGACTTCTCGAACGTCGTGACCTTCGACGCCGTCGTCGCCTATGTCGAGCGCACGGGTGCCGCGTTGGTCTCGGGCACCACGGGCTACACACCCGATCAGATGGATCGCCTGCGCGAGCTGGGTCAGAACGCCCGCGTCATGCACTCCGGCAATTACTCCATCGGTATCGCAGCCCTGCGCCATCTGGTAGCACAGGCCACACGCGAGCTGCCCGGCTTTGACTGCGAAATCGTCGAGACGCACCATAACCAAAAGGTCGACGCCCCCAGCGGCACTGCCAAGTTGCTGCTCGATGCCGTCGTCGAAGCCGAGCCCGAGGCAGGTTACCACCCCGTCTATGGCCGCGAGGGCATGTGCGGTGCACGCGACCCCAAGGAGATCGGCATGCACTCGCTGCGCGGTGGCACTGTCGCCGGCGTGCACGAGGTGAGTTTCTTTGGCCAGGACGAGGAGGTCACGCTCACACACCGTGCCACGAGCCGCCAGATCTTTGTCAACGGGGCCCTGGCCGCCGCCCAGAAGCTCATCACCCGCGACCCCGGCTTCTACACCTTCGACCAGGTCATGTTTGCCTAACCAGGTATCAACCGTATCCACGAAAAGGAGAAACAGCATATGAGTAACGCAGCCGAGATGGATGCACAGGAGATTATCAACTACATCGCCACCGCGCCCAAGAAAACGCCCGTCAAACTGTACGTGCGCGAAAAGCCGGGCATGAAGGTCCAGTGGGGCAATGCGCACGTCTACGGCGGCCGTCGCGGCAAGACCGTCTTTGGTAACTGGGATGAGCTTAAGACCATCCTGGTCGCCAATGCCGATTCCATCGACTACTACGACGTAGAGAACGACTGCCGCAACTCCGCCGTGCCCATGCTCGACCTCAAGGGCATCAACGCCCGCATCGAGCCGGGCGCAATCATCCGCGACCGCGTCGAGATCGGCGATCGCGCCGTCATCATGATGGGTGCCATCATCAACATCGGCTCCGTCATCGGCGAAGGCTCCATGATCGATATGGGCGCCGTGCTGGGCGGCCGCGCCACCGTGGGTAAGAACTGCCACATCGGCGCCGGCACCGTGTTGGCAGGCGTCGTAGAGCCCGCCAGCGCCACGCCCGTCATCATCGAGGACGATGTCATGATCGGCGCCAACGCCGTGGTCCTGGAGGGCGTGCACGTAGGCAAGGGCGCCGTCGTTGCCGCCGGCGCCGTGTGCGTCGAGGACGTCCCCGCCGGCGCCGTCGTGGCCGGTGTCCCCGCCCGCGTCATCAAGATGCGCGACGAGAAGACCGACAGCAAGACCGGCCTCGAAGAGGGACTACGTCAGCTTTAATAGTTACGCGGTTTTACCAAGAAGGCCGAAGCCCCAAAGGGCTTTGGCCTTTTCGTTACGGTCAATCTACTCGAGCCGCTATCGATTCTCGATGCTGCCGATGTTTTTGAGCTCGATGGAGATGAGGCCGTTGGGTTCGTTGACGAACTCGATGTACTCGGAGTTCGAGCCCATCTCGGCCGGAAAGCTGATCTCGATGCCCGTATCGGTACGAATCTTGTGGTTGCGCACGGCCGCGCGTTCGACCTGCTTGCGCTCCACGGGCACACGCTCAGGCACCTTCTCCTCAGTCAGTGCCGCGCGCACGCTCTCCTTGATAACCGGTTCGTCCTCAAAGACCTCATCGACGATATCCCAAGGCGGAAGCTCCTCGTCATCCTCGACCTTCTCGGCAACGGCAGCCTTAACCTTAGCGAGCGCTACGGCCGTATTGGCACCGTGCTCCTCGGCGACTTCCTCGACCACACGCGTCACGGTGTCGATGACCTCCTTGCCCGATACGCCCGTGTCGCACTGCAGCAGGCCATCGGGGATAAGCATACGGTCCTCGCCGGCAATCTTGCGCTTCTTGTCCACGTAGCCGATCTCCATGGTACTCGCGCGCACGATGGCATAGCTCGGCACCTTTTGCGAGGGGTTCGGCAGAATGGCGTAGTGGCGCGCGATGTCGTTGCGCACCTCTCCCTCCTCGCGGCCCACTTCGTGCATAAAAGCCTGCTTGGAGCCCAGCAGCATCACGGCAAACCAGCGGGCATCCTCATCGTCGTCAAAATCGGCCACGAGCACGTCGGTGGACTCGGCTTTCTCGGCTTTGGTGAGCTCGGAGGAGATAAACTCTGCAATCTGCTGCGACAGGTCCACGAACTCGCGCTCGCCAAAGAAATAGCCCTTGAGCTCGCCGCCAAACGCAGAGTTCTCGGCAAACGTGGCGCGTTTATTGTCGGCCGAGGTACGTGCGCGGCGCAGATGCGTGGTCACGAAGTTGCGCACGGTACGACTCTCGATATCGAGCTCGCGCTGGCTCATGACGTTGACGGCAGAGTCAAAGTCCAGGATATGCAGAATCGCGTGATTGATTTTCATATACGGCATTCCGTTCTAGATCGATTTCGGCACGAACCAGTATAGCGGTCGAGCCCTCCCCGAGCGCATCGAAGATTGGTGCATCGGGGACAGGTTGCTTTGCATCAATGGCTAGCGCAGGAGCTCGGACTGCCAAGCCTCGAGCTGTTCTGCCAGACTCTTACCGGCAGCGGACATGTCGATCTGGGGTCGTTTGGGCAGCAGTGCGCACTTAAGGATTGCCACGATGGTCTGCGAGACAAAGCGTCGTGTATCCTTGTCGAAACCTTGCGCAGTCTGGAGCATCACGGGCAGGCTCTCGCGCAGATTCCCAGCGATATCCGCAAACCGCTCAGCACCCGTAGCCTCAAACACGGAGAACAATGCATCTACAAAACGCTCGCGCTCGGCAGGCCCCACTGCAAGCAGCATCTCGCGAATGGAGCCATCAACGTATCGAGCACCGGCGGACAGGCGCTCACAGTACACGAAGTCGCGACCATCAACCACCCAGCTAAAGGGATTGTGCTGCAGCAGGCTGAACTCGGTGCTCTCAACGATGGCATAGTCCTCCTGCGTCTCAAACATCATGCCAAAGATCGACGACCGAGGTAGCGTCTTGTCGATTCGACCGGAAAGATCGGCAAAGGCGTTGCCGTTCAGAAACTCCTCGACGAAGCCCGGACCATCATGGGAATACACCCGTTCGATTCGCTCACGGGCAACATCGGAGCACATCGTCGCACCGTACACCGCAAGGTTTCCACCCTTGGAATGACCTCCGCACAAAAGCGGCCCGTCAATCGCATCCGCCGCCTCGTCCACATAACGCGCCGCGGATTCCTGGGCCGGCACAGGACACCGGAATGCCATGTTAAAGTCCTCTTTCCAGCCCACAATCGTGCTGTCGGTCCCCCGGAAGGAAAGATAACTAAACCCCGCCGGAAACCGGAACGCCATGGCTGCAAACTGCTCTGTCGCCACCACATCGCTCACGGCACGATAGCCGCAAACGTGCACGCCACGGTAGCGAGGGCTTGCTGCCACGGCCTCCAACAAGGCCCTGCTCCCCTCTGGGTCCCACAGGTCGCCAATCATGTCCCAGTAGCACTCGGCACGCAGCAGCTCGCGTACGTCTAGGCCCTGCCAGTTCGTCAGCTCCGCCATATCACCCGGCAAGCGCAAATAGGACAACCACGCAAAGACCAGGCTATCCACCGCGCAGAACGGCCGTTCCTCAAACGGGTCAAACGCCGTCTGGGCATAGGTCAAAAAATTAGGCGAATCCGACATGGCCCTCCCGTCAACTATGGTGCATTGGGGTCAGGTTACTTTGCACCAAAAAGGCGCCCGGGCCGTGTGGGCTCGGACGCCTTCATTGTAGCTTTTCGCTTTAGCGAGCTTGATTTAGCAGGAGAAGTCGACGCTGTCGATGATGTCCTTGAGGGCCTTGGCGGAGGCGGTGAGCTCATGCTGCTCGTCATCGTTCAGCGGCACGGGGACGCGACAGACGACGCCGTCGCGGCCAACGACCGTCGGCATGGAGATGGCAAGATCGGACAGGCCATACTCGCCCACCATGAGCGAGGAGACGGGCAGAACGGTCTGCTCATCGCGCATGACGGCGGTGCAGATGCGCTTGACGGCCATGGCGACGCCATAGTAGGTGGCGTGCTTCTTCTCGATGATGGTGTAGGCAGAGTTCTTGACGTCCTCGGCGATGCGCTTCTCGGCAGCCTCATGCTCCAGATGACCGTGAAGCTCGCAGAAAGTGTTCAGCGGCACGCCGGCAACCTGGGCGCTGGACCAAGCGACAAACTCAGAGTCGCCGTGCTCACCCATGACATAGGCCTGGACATCGCGCGGGTCAACCTCGACGTGGGCACCAAGCATCTGCTGCAGACGGCCAGTGTCGAGCACGGTGCCGGAGCCGATGACATGGCCCTCGGGCAGGCCGGACATCTTGATGGCGGCATAGGTCAGAACATCGACCGGGTTGGAGACAATGAGCAGAATGCCGTCGAAGCCAGACTTCTTAATTTCGGGAATGATGGACTTAAAGATGTTGACGTTCTTGTTGACCAGGTCCAGACGGGTCTCACCGGGCTTCTGGGCAGCGCCAGCGGTGACGACGATCATGGCGGCGTCGGCGACATCGGAATAATCGCCGGCGTAGATCTTCATCGGCTCGGCAAACGTCATGCCGTGCGCGATATCCAGGGCCTCACCCTCGGCGCGGTTCTTGTCCACGTCGATGAGGACCATCTCGGAGAACAGACCGCTCTGCATCAGCGCGAACGCCGAAGACGAACCGACGAAACCGCAGCCGACAATAGCGACCTTCTTCTCGTTAACCATTAGAAACTCCCATCTCTCTCCACAAACAAGCCACCCGGGAACGACCCGAGCGGCTTGTCGTAATCCCAATACATCCAATCGGGACTTTGATTATGCTCCTATTCGCAGCCAAAAATCGACCGTTTACCGAAATTGTTTGCAGGATTCGTAAAATAACTGCACGAAATCGGTTTCGAGCTATTGACGAGTCGAAACAGGTTTCTAATACAGACCCGCCTCGCGGATGGCCTCGACAGCCAAAGCAATCTGATCGGGCGGCAGGACCAGCGCCATGCGCACGTGCCCCTCGCCCGAAGGACCAAAGCTCGCGCCCGGCGTCACCACAACGCCGGCCTTCTCCATGAGCTCCTCGCAAAACGCCATGGAATCGGTGCGACCACCGGGAAGCTTGGCCCACACAAACATAGAGCCATGCGCGTTGGGACGCTCCCAGCCCAGGCCCTCAAGACCGTCGCACAGGGCATCGCGGCGCTCCTGGTACTTCAGACGCTGCGCCTCGACCTCATCGCGCGGACCGTTCAAGCAGGCGATAGCAGCCTTCTGGATCGGGAAGAACATACCAAAGTCGATCTGGCCGCGCAGCTTGGCAAAGGCCGAGACCACATCCTCGCGACCGACCAAAAAGCCGATACGCGCACCGGTGACGTTAAACGACTTGGAGAGCGAGAAGAACTCAACGCCCACCTCGAGCGCGCCGGGATACTGCAAGAAGCTGCCGCCCGGCTCGCCGTCGAACACGATGTCGGAGTATGCGTTGTCGTGAACGATGAGCAGGTCGTGCTCGCGGGCGAAAGCGATGATCTCCTCGTAGACCTCGGGCGTGCCCACCGAGCCCACCGGGTTGGCGGGCAGCGACACAATCATGTACTTGGCACGATCGGCCACCTCGGGATCGATACCCGCCACATAGGGCAGGTAATTGTGCTCCGCCACCAGCGGATAGTACTCGAGCTTGGCATCGGCGATCTTGGCACCTGCCTCAAAGACCGGGTAGCACGGATCGGGAACCAGAATGGTGTCACCCGGATCGAGCAGGGCAAGGCCCAAATGGCCAACGCCCTCCTGCGTGCCGTTGCACGACTGCACCATAGACGGCGTAATGCCCGAAACGCCAAAGCGACGCTCGTAGTAATCGCACACGGCTTGCTTGAGTTCGGGCAGGTCGCGCAGGGCATACTTCCACATCTCGGGGTCCTGGGCCGCTTGCGTGAGCGCCTCGACCACGTGGTCGTACGGCTTAAAGTCGGGCGTGCCCACGCTCATGTTGTAAATGGTCTTGCCCTGAGCCTTCAGCGCAAGCAGTTTGTTGTTGAGCGAGGCGAAGACCTCCGCGCCAAAGCGGTCGAGACGCTGCGATGCCTGCATGGTGCCACCTTTCGATATGAAAAACGCGGCGCTCCGACAAGAGCGCCGCGCGATACGGGTCATCAGATTGCAAAAGTGTAACGCTTGCACCCGCTGTTTTGGTTCAATTTGGCAACCTTAGTCCATCGGATTGAGCGCGTCAATCTGGGCGAGCCACAGGCGCGAGCTGGCGTCACTCGGCATGCGCCAATCGCCGCGCGGGCTGAGCGTGACCGAACCCACCTTGGGGCCATCGGGCAGGCAGCTGCGCTTAAACTGCTGGGCAAAGAAGCGACGGTAGAACGTACGCAGCCACGTGTGAACGGTCTTGACGTCGTAGGCGCCCTCGAAGCTCTTGAGCGCCATGCGGTAGATCTTGCCCGGCTCAAAGCCAAAACGCAGCAGGTAGTAGAGGAAGTAGTCGTGCAGCTCGTACGGGCCCACCAAATCCTCAGTCTTCTGCGCAATCTCGCCGTCGCCCGTGGGCGGCAGAAGCTCGGGGGACACCGGTGTATCGAGGATATCGAGCAAGACCTCGGCAATACGCCCGCCAAAAACATCAGCGGCATAGCGCACCAGATGGCGCACAAGCGTCTTGGGCACGCTCGCGTTGACGGCGTACATGCTCATGTGGTCGCCGTTGTAGGTAGCCCAGCCGAGCGCCAGCTCCGACAGGTCGCCCGTGCCGATGACAAAACCGCCGGCCTGATTGGCCAGATCCATCAGAATCTGCGTACGCTCGCGGGCCTGGCTGTTCTCGTAGGTCACGTCCTGCACGGCCGGATCGTGCTCGATGTCCTTAAAATGCTGCTCCACGGCTGCATGGATCGAGACTTCGCGGAAGCTCACGCCTAGGTCGCGAGCGAGCGACTCGGCATTCGACTTAGTGCGATGCGTCGTGCCAAAGCCGGGCATGGAAACCGCCGTGATACCCGTGCGTGGCAGCCCCAGTGCATCGAAGGCACGCACGGTCACAAGCAGTGCCAGCGTGGAGTCCAGGCCGCCTGAAAGACCGATGGCAGCTGCCTTAGTACCCGTATGGGCAAGGCGGGTCTTGAGGCCGGCAGTCTGCAGGTCGAGAATCGTCTCGCAGCGCTCGGCTAGGTCGCCATGGTCGGCCGGTACAAAGGGCGCGCGCGGGAAAACGCGGTCGATATCGCAGGCATCGCGCAGGACAGGTTCGTCTGTCAGCACGCCCTCAAAAGAGAACTCAACGGTCGTGGCCTCCGGCGCATCGTCCGCGCGCGTCCACGTCGTCGAGCGACGGCGCTCGGCAACCAGGCGGTCGAGGTCGACATCGGCCACCGCCATATCGCAGGTGAGCAGCTTAGTAGCAGCGAGCTTCGAGCCGTTTTCATAGATAAGGTTCTCGCCCGCAAAGACCATGTCGGTCGTGGACTCACCCTCGCTCGCGTCCGCGTAGGCATAGGCGCAGTACAGGCGTGCGCTCTGATTGGAGATGAGGCTGCGGCGGTAATCTGCCTTGCCGATAATCTCGTCCGAGGCAGACGGGTTGAGGATCACCGTGGCACCTGCAAGCGCCATCTCGGTCGAAGGGGGCGCCGGTACCCACAGGTCCTCGCACACCTCGACACCCAGCACCAGATCCTCGGCACCCTCATCACAGCAGCGGTAGACAAGTCCCGAGCCAAGCGGCACCGGACCCTGACCGGCAAATTCAACCCACACGGGATCGGCGGGCGCCGGAGCAAACCAGCGGCGCTCATAGAACTCGCCGTAGTTGGGCAGATACTTTTTTGCCGTAAGGCCCAAAAGCTCGCCCGCACAGCAAACGGCCGCGCAGTTGTAAATGTTCTCGGTAACTGCAACGGGAAGACCGATGGTAAAGACGATCGGCAACTCACGGGTTTCATCGAGGATGCGCACCAGCGCCGCCTCGCAGGCATGAAGCAGCGTGCGGTTATGGAACAGATCAGCCGCGGTATAGCCGCACAGGTTGAGCTCGGGCAGCACCAACGCGCGAACGCCACGCTCGGCAGCATCGCGAACAGCCGCCAGCGCAACCTCGGCATTGCCCTCGACATCGGCAACGCGAATCTGCGGCGACGCCGCCGCCACACGCAAAAAGCCGTCAGACTGAGAAAGGTGAAGATCCATAAGAATGCTCCCGTGCGTAGACGCCATTCATAACAATTAGCAAGCTCTATTGTAGTTCAACCGCCGGGCGCAACCGCATCCCACCAACTTGGTGAGCTATTGATGAGTTGATGGTATCTGTTAAATGTCACGTACGATTCACATCTGGTGGGTACCCTGATGGCTACACGAAACGAAGCAGATTTACACCGGGAGGACCCCGTATGACAACCAAGTACACTGACGCGCCGCGCACGCGCGTCATGACACCGGCATCGCTCAACAACGGCGTGCACGAGAACCATTCCATCGGACAGACCATGGCCATTGCGCCCAAAAAGGGCCTTTTCGACGACATTTCCATTCCCCAGATCATCGCCGGCGCCGCAGCTGCCGCCACGAGCGTCGCGCTTGCTTCCAAGATCGGCATTGCCGGCTCGGTGATTGGTGCCGCTGTGAGCTCAGTCATCACTGTTGTGTCCTCGCAGGTCTATCGCCACTTTATCTCCGCCAGCGCCGAAGCAATCAAGAGCACGCACGCCGCTGTCGACTACCCTGCCGGCGCCTACGAGCCCGTTGAGCCCAATGTCGAGGAGCACCTGGGCGGCGCCGCGACTACGCAGGAGACGCGCCAGATTGCGGGGCGCGCGACCACGGCGCGCGTCGCCCCCAACAGCCTGCGCGCCAAGGCCGCTGCAGAGCGCAGCCAGACGCAAAAGAAGGTCGTCGTCTTCTCGATCGCTATCGCCATCGTCGCGGTCATCGCCTGCGCCGGCGCCATCCTTATCACCACTGCCGGCGAGGGTCTGGGCGAGCGTCCCGAGCCAATCCTTTCGTCGCGCACGACCGAGAGCGATGCAAATGGCAACACCCAGTCGCAAGATCAGCAGGCACAGGCGGACGGCACGCAAGACAGTTCTGCCTCTGCCAATTCGTCCTCGAACACCCAAAACCAATCGCAGGGCACCGATTCCTCTACGGCCAACAGTGGCACGCCGTCCGGCACGACCGACTCAAGCCAAACGACCGACGGTTCTCAGCCGAGCACGGGCGACCAGACGAGCGACACCACGTCGGGAACGGGCACAGCAAACAGCAGCAACAGCAATTCGAGTGGCACCACATCGGGCACGGCATCTGACAGTTCAAGCCAAGGCACGACATCGGGCAACTAGGCACCGCATCCCCAGATAGGCAACCTGTACAACGGGCGCGAATCGACAGCGGTTCGCGCCCGTTTGCCTTGGGCGCCGTCATGGCGAGCGCCATGCGATGGTAAGATGCTTTACATGTGTAAAGAGGAGATTTGCCATGAGCAAGACAATGGTTAGGCCCACGCTTTCGCTGGGCAACCACATCTATCTGTATCGCCTGCTGCGCGATGCGATTGGATGCGGCAAGCAAACGTTTATGACGCAGGTCGAAGAGGCTCTCGCCGCTGGCGACATGACTGCTTATGACCTGGGCTTCGAGTCCACGCGCGAGTTGCTCGAGGAGCTTGACGACTGCATTAAGCTGACCGTCTTTAAGGGCGGTCGCCTGTATGCCACCGTCATCGCCAACGAGGCATGGGATGCCGCCCTTGCCAAGGGCGAGGACAAGCCCAAGGCTGCCAAGGGCGCCAAGCAGTCCTACAAAAAGAAGAAGCGCGGTGAGAAGGACCTCAAGGCCGTGCGCCCCAAGCACGTTAAGCGTCCCGAGCCCGAGCCCGTGGCCGAAGTCGCTCCGGAACCCGAGCCCGAGACAGAGATCGAAGTCGCTATTGAGGTAACAGCAGAAGCCGAAACCGAAATCGCCGCCACGACCGATCCCGAAGTCATATCCGAGCAGGAAGCAACTGTGGAGCTCAACGAAGCGCCCAAGTCGACAACCGAAGAAGCCGCTGACCAACCCGAGACGCCTGCGTTCCAAAACAGCGATGTCTTTGGCAACGAGGCCGAGGACGATCAGTCCGACGAGCCCGCCGATCAAGGCGCTACCGAATCGGCACCGGAGCCCGAGACGCCGCAGCCCGCCATCTCGCTCACGGTCGTCTATGACCCCGAGAACGCCAACGCCGGCATCACCACCATGGCCTCCACACCGATCGAGGCAAAGCCGTCTGTCGAGGCAGAGGACGCCCCGCAAGCCGACGCCAAAACCGAGACTGAAGACACATCCGTCTCCGTGGAACCGACAGATTCCGCAGTTAAGCCGGAACCGGTGCCTGAGTCTGCACCCGTCATCGAGTCCACATCCGCACCTGTCTATGACCAGATTCCCGCACCGGCACCGGCTTCGGTACCCGCAGCAGCACCGGCCCCCGCACCCGCAGCACCGACCATCCCCGAGGACTTCCCCGTCGATTTCGCAACCGAGGTCTTCTGCCCCGGCCCGCTTCTGCACCAGCTGTCGACCTATCTCCCCTACGGCGCCGACACGCTCGGCATCGTCGGCGAGTACTACTGGATCGCCCGCGAACGCGGCACCCTCGAGGCCGCGCGAAACCGCGCAAGCTTCCCCCTGCGCTACACGCAGGCCGGCAAGCGCCACGAAGTCACCGTGCGCATCCGCCGCAACACCACTGGCGGTCTCGGAGCCGCCTGGACCATCGACAAAGTTGAAGAATCCAACGAATAACAAAACGCGGCGAACGTCACAAAAACGTTCACCGCGTTTTTATTCTCTCAGGTTGAACAAAAGTCAGCGAAAACGCCCCTAAGCGAGCAAGGTGACGTGAAAGAGGAGGGAAGCGTACTTTGGTACGCGACCGACGATTGAACGTCAGATTGCCGCTTAGGGGCGTTTGCAGCGTCAACTCGTTACGCGGTTTGGTAAAACCGCGTAACAAACCTAGTCACGCGTCAGCTTGCGGTGGATACGATGCGGCTGGGCTGCGTCCTCGCCCAGGCGCTCGATGCGGTTGGCCTGGTAGGCCTCAAAGTTGCCCTCGAACCAATACCAGTTGCCCGGATTCTCGTCGGTGCCCTCCCACGCCAGAATGTGCGTGGCGACGCGGTCCAGGAACATACGGTCGTGGCTAATGACCACCGAGCAGCCCGGGAACTCGAGCAGCGCCGCCTCGAGCGAGGACAGCGTCTCGACATCGAGGTCGTTCGTGGGCTCGTCGAGGAGCAGCAGGTTGCCGCCCTGCTTGAGCGTGAGTGCCAGGTTCAGACGGTTGCGCTCGCCACCGGAGAGTACGCCGGCGCGCTTCTGCTGGTCCTGGCCCTTAAAGCCAAAGCTCGCCACGTACGCGCGGCTGGGGACCTCGGTCTCGCCGACCATCATGTGGTCCAGGCCGTCCGAGACGACCTCCCACAGGTTCTTATCGGGGTCGATACCGGAACGGTTTTGGTCGACGTAAGAAATCTTGACGGTCTCGCCCACCTCGAGCTCGCCCGAAGTCAGCGGCTCCAGACCCACAATCGTCTTGAACAGCGTGGTCTTACCGACGCCGTTGGGGCCGATGACGCCCACGATGCCGTTACGCGGCAGGGTGAACGATAGGTCGTCGATGAGCACACGGCCATCGAACTCCTTGTGCAGATGATGGGCCTCGAGCACCTTGTTGCCCAGACGCGGGCCCACAGGGATGCGGATGTCGGTCCAGTCGAGCTTCTGGCTTGCGCGGGCCTCGGCCTCCATCTCCTCATAGCGAGCCAGACGGGCCTTGTTCTTGGCCTGGCGAGCCTTGGGCGAGCTGCGCACCCACTCGAGCTCGGCCTCCATGCGCTTGGCGAGCTTGGCGTCACGGTTGCCCTGGGCCTCGATACGCGCGGCCTTGGTCTCCAGATACGTGGAGTAGTTGCCCTTGTAGGGATAAAGGTGACCGCGGTCGACCTCGCAGATCCACTCGGCAACGTTATCCAAGAAGTAGCGATCGTGCGTGACGGCAAGCACCGCGCCCTGATAGTTGTGCAGGAAGTGCTCGAGCCACAGGATCGACTCAGCGTCCAGGTGGTTCGTGGGCTCGTCGAGCAGCAGCAGGTCGGGAGCCTCGAGCAGCAACTTGCACAGGGCCACGCGGCGGCGCTCGCCGCCGGAGAGCACGTTAACCGGCATGTCAGAATCGGGCAGCTGCAGGGCGTCCATGGCCTGGCCGAGCTTGGAATCGATATCCCAGCCGTCGGCGGCGTCGATCTCGTCCTGGAGCTTGCCCATCTCGGCCATAAGGGCGTCCATGTCGCAATCCGGGTCGCACATCTCCTCGCCGATCTTATTGAAGCGATCGACCTTGGCGATCATATCGCCAAACGCCATGCGCACGTTCTCGATGACAGTCTTGTCGTCGTCGAGCGGCGGCTCCTGCTGCAGGATACCCACGGTGTAGCCGGGGGTGAGCCTGGCATCGCCGTTGGAGACCTCCTCAATGCCGGCCATGATCTTGAGCAGGGTCGACTTGCCCATGCCGTTGGGACCCACGACGCCGATCTTGGCACCGGGGTAGAAGCTCAGGGTCACGTCGTCAAGGATTACCTTGTCGCCATGGGCCTTGCGAGCCTGATACATCTGGTAGATAAACTCCGCCATATGTCTGTCCTATCCTTTCTACCTGCTGTTTCCCTATTTTTGATTCGCTTTAGTGGAAACGAAATGAGAAAACCAGCTCTGAAACTTAACGAAAAAGGGGCATGGTTGCCCACACCCCCTAATACTACCTGGGAAAAGTCCCCCGGAACATACTATGAACTGCGTACGCTAGTTTTCCGCAACCTTAGCGAACGGCTCGCTGCGATTTACGCCACAGCAGATACGAGTAGACGTAGACGGCTCCGACCGAACCAAACGCCAAAACCGCAATCACTGCGGCGATGACTTCACTCGAAAGCACCGCACCTGCCACGCCCATCACAATCAGGCCAACACCCAGCACCATAAAGCAGGCGCCGCCAAAACGCTGCGTACGGCGCCAGTTCTCGGGATCGGCAAGTGCCCAAGGCGTCTTGATACCGAGCGTATAGTTCTGCTTCACACGCGGCAAGTAGTTGCCTACGCCGATGAACAGCAAACCGATGGCACCGGAAATCAGCACGTTGACCGAACCGACCGCCGGCACCACGCCCCAGACCGTAAGCTCACCCAACCAGCTTATGGCACACATGAACAAGGTGAAGGCGATTACGAAGCCCTGATAGAACTTGCCCGAGGTTCGATATGCCTCACCTTTGGGGTCAATGCGTGGCACCACGTAGAACATTGCAAGAAGTGCCAGAGGCAGCACGCCGAGCGCGGAGGCCATCCAGCTAGGGCCCCAACCGTCGACGGCGCCGTTCGCTCCCCAGTGCGTGGGAATCTGTGCAGGCAAGCTCGGCATCACCATAAGGTGCGCCGCGACATTAATAGCGCAGACCACAACAAGCATGGCCCATACACGCGGCGATACCCCCGTGGCGTGAATGCCCTTGTTTTCGTTATTCATCCTCATCACCTTCAGTGTCTGTAAAGCCCATAAACCAGCCAATCAAGTCCTGCATGACGGTGGTGTTTAAGCTGTAAACGATGTTTTGGCCATGGCGCTCGTCGGTCACCAACCCGGCGTTTTTAAGCGTCGCCAAGTGATGGCTCAGCGACGGCTTACTGATATCGAAATGCTTGTCAAGCTCCCCCGCCGTGCAATTGCCCTCGCGCAGCAGTTCCAAAATGCGCCGCCGCGTAGGATCGGCCAGCGCCTTAAAACCCTCTCCCGGCATAAGACCTCCTCTCAGCACCCCTCATGACGCGCACACTATACTCGATATTTAGATGTTTGTCTAACTATCTAATACAGTAATATCTATAGAACATTCGTTCGTATTTAGCTACAATGGAAGTTGAAGCAGATGGGCCAGCTCCCTCTACCCGAGAAGGAGATGGACTATGAGTATTAACGATGTCCTGACGTTGTTGTTGCTTGTAATCGCGGCTGTGGAGCTCGGCATCCACATTGGAGGTCGAATGAAATAGCCGCCCCCGCGTAATGCGAAGACGGCCACTTCTCACGC
Source organism: Collinsella sp. (assembly GCA_019414045.1). Lineage (GTDB taxonomy): Bacteria > Actinomycetota > Coriobacteriia > Coriobacteriales > Coriobacteriaceae > Collinsella. The sequence goes on from DXMW01000032.1 coordinate 64,600, forward strand.
CATAAACGTGTTTCGGAGTTGGCTAACCCGCGGCAACGGGTGCCATCTGCTTCATCTTATGCGAATCCCGATCTCATTTCAACAAGCCCCTAGGGCTCAAATGGAATCGTGATAATCCCTATAATGGCGATAGCCCAAACACGATCCGCTTCCCCATCGGAGGACATCTATGACCGAAACCGCAGCCGCAGCTCCCGTCGAGACACGCGACACCAAGCTCGAGATCATCATGGGCCGTGAGGCGCTCGATAAACTCGCCAACGCCACGGTGCTGGTGCTGGGCTGTGGCGGCGTGGGATCCAACTGCTGCGAAGCGCTCGCGCGCGGCGGCATCGGTCATTTTGTGATCCTGGACAAGGACATCATCGCGCCCAGCAACATCAACCGCCAGGCCATCGCCTTTCATAGCACCATCGGCAAGCGCAAAGTGGACGTAATGGAAACCATGATCAACGATATCAACCCTGCCGCCACCGTCATCAAGCGTACCGAATACCTGTTGAGCGACAGCATCGATGGGTTCTTCGCGGGCGTTTTGGAGCAGACGGACGGCAAGCTCGACTACGTCATCGACGCCATCGACACCATTTCGGCCAAGCTCGCCATTGCCAAATATGCTCAGGACAATGACATTCGTTTGGTTAGCTCCATGGGCGGGGCCAACAAGCTCCATCCCGAATGCCTGCATTTTGCCGACATTTTTAACACCGTGCGCGACCCTATGAGCCGCATCATGCGCAAAGAGTGCAAAAAACGTGGCATCAAGAGCCTTCACGTGCTGTTTAGCTGCGAGGAGTCGGTAAAGACCCAGCCCCGCGACCCTTCCAACATCCACGAGCGCACCGAGCTGGGAACCGCGAGCTTTATGCCGCCCATCATGGGCCAGATGATTGCCGGCGAGGTTATCCGACAGATCAGCGGACGCGGCACCGAGCGCGTGCGCGCCGACGGCCAGTGCTTGGACTAGCAGGGATGCCGCGATGGAGCCGCAGCTGTTTGATGCACACTGTCATCTTGATTTGATGGCCTGCCCGGATACCGTCGCCGATGAGACGAGGGCACTGGGCCTGGGTCTATTTGACTGCGGCGTCGACCCACGCGACTTCGCGGCAGCAAAAACACGTGCCGGTCACCGCCCGAGCATCATTGCGGGCGTCGGCCTCCATCCCTGGTGGCTCGCCGACGGCCGATGCAGTGCTACCGAAATCGACCTGCTTTGCGAAGTCGCTGCACAAGAGCGTTTTATCGGCGAGATCGGGCTCGACTTTTCCGCACGCTTTGCTGGAAGCGAGCCGTTACAAATACAGGCACTTGAACGGCTCTGCGATGCACTTGTGCATCATCCTCTTGCCGGGCGCGTGATATCAATTCACGCCGTTCGTTCGGCAGGAACCGTGCTGGACGCCCTCGAATCGCATGGACTACTCATCCCAAACTCCAACTCCCCCGCTATCATCTTCCACTGGTTTAGCGGTACCTCGGACGAACTCGTCCACGCGCGCGATGCAGGCTGCTATTTTTCCGTCAGCGAGCGCATGCTCGCCACCAAACGTGGGCGCGAATACGCCCGACAGATTCCACTCGACCGTCTACTACTCGAGACCGATGCGCCGGCAGAGCCAGACGCAGAAACAAGTGCGCAGTCGCTCATCAGATCGCTCACAAGGACCTCGATGCGCATCGCCTCGCTCAAAAACTGTGACGCAAAGCGCATCGAGTCGGCAGTTTTAGCAAATGCGCACTCTGTTTTTGACCTTCGCTAACCCATGTGGCAAAAATGCCAAGGGACATGCGAATCGTACAACGCAGTCCCTATTGATAGGCAGTGCAATTCGGCAGCATTACACCAATTCGTGCATGAGATCACGGTTGCGCGCATACAATTCGTCAAAGATATGACGGCGCGACGCATATAGCTCGTGGGCAGTCATATCGGGCACGATTGTTTGCGCAACGCCAAGGACTCGGGCGAGTTCATCCCATGATGCATAGGCGCCACCTGCGAGAGCTGCCATGATGGCATCACCGAAGCATGCGCCCACCGTAACCTTGGCAACCGAGACCTCGCGCCCGCATACGTCGGCGATAGCTTGCATCCAAACTGGATTCTTGGTTCCACCTCCGACAAGCATAATGCGCCCAATTGGCAGTCCATGCTCTCGCTCGATAATGTCGACATGGGATGCAACGGTATACGCGACGCCTTCCAAGGCGGCGCGAACCACATGGGCTCGTGTATGCCTTCCGGTCAAGCCAAAGAAGACGCCACGCGCCTCGGGATCATTGAGCGGAGTACGCTCCCCCGCAAAGTACGGCAGACACAGGAGCCCATCGGCACCCGGCGCCACGTCGGCGGCATCATGCGCCATAACCGAATATGCATCGGGGCCACCGTGGCCCTCGGCCTCTACGGCGTCGCGATACAGCTCTTGGCGCAGCCACGATGTGAGCGCACCCGCCGTATTGGTCCCCGCGCAGATCCCGTAAGTTCCGGGAATGATAAACGTCCCTGGCCACAGACGGGCATCATCGATCATATGATCAGCTAGGTAGATGAAATACGCTGTACTCCCCAACTGAACCATCATATCGCCGGGACGGAATACACCCGTCGAAATGGCCTCGGCACCAGAGTCGCCCGTTCCCACTAAGACAGGTGTCCCTGCCGCGAGCCCCGTCGCCTCAGCCGCACGCTGCGTAATCACCCCGGCAATATCGGTAGCCGACATTACCTCCGCCATCTGGTCAGGCCGGCAGAAACGAGCACATTCCCGAGCATCAACCTTCCAAGTGTAGCGGTCATATAGGGGAAGAAAATCCTCCGCCAAATAACGGTCCACCGTAAAACGCCCCGTCAACTTCGCGCACAGAAACGATGACGCCGTCAGGAACTTCGCGGCACGTTCGTGCACCTCGGGCATATTCTCCTTAAACCACAAGATCTTGGGAGCAATATCTGACGAACAGGGATCGTGCCCGAAAAGCTCGCGTGCGCGATCTGACCCATATTCGAAAAGAAGCTCGTCAATCTGCGGCTTCGAACGTGCATCGACTCCATATAAAATCGCGGGCGCCAGCGCGTTGCACTCGGTATCGACCGGTACGCAGTCGCAACCCAATGCGGAAAGGCCCACGCATCCAATCTGCGCCGCATTAACCCCCGATCGCACCACCAGCTCGCGCGACAAGCGGCAAAAATCGCCCCACCAAACTGCCTCCGCATCATGCTGGTACCATCCATCACGCGGGTTGTCCGTCTCGTGTCCACAAGAGGCCTGGCAAACGATGTTGCATCGACCATCGATTAAAACGCCTTTAGAGGCACTTGTCCCAATATCAATACCCAGATAGAACCCCATAGGTGCCTACTTCCCTCGCGCCGTGCGAGCGGTAGCCATAAAACGAGCTACCCGCTCAACATCAACCGGGGCATCCAGCTTTCCATCGCGCTTTAAGCACGTGCCGACAAACGCGCCATCGTAGTGAGCAAATACGTCAGCCACGGTATTTTCGCGACAACCGGTGCCACACACCACAGGTACTTGGCCAACACGCTCGCGGACCTCATCGGCAAGCTCGCCCGAAGCGCCGCGACCGGCAGCCGAACCGCCGATGATCATCGCATCCGGTAGGCAATTAAAGAGAAGTGAATCGGCAATGTCCGCAGTCGTGCGGTCGTTGAGATAAACCTCCCCCTCGCTCGTGATGAAGTGAAAAAGCTTGAGGTCGTCCAAGCGCAGCGCCGCCTTGCGACGCATGGTGTGCGCGAAATCTCGGTTAATCAGCCCGAGATCACCGGCCCAGGCACCGCAAAAATTGCAGCGCGTGAACTGCGCGTCGACGGCAGCGCACAGCTCGATTGTAGCATCACCATCGTAAATTGCCTCAGCTCCCCAAGGAGTCGACAGATCATGGGATAGAGCCCCGATTACATAGCCCATCGATGCAAGGGTTGAGGGAGAAACGTGCTGCTCATAGGGCATCGAGAGCTCATTGGTAATCAAAATGCCATCGACACCGCCCTGCTGCAACGCTTCAAGATCGCGCTTGGCGGCTTCCACGACCTGCGACACGCTTCCGCCCGGGTAATACAGTGGATCGCCCGGCAGAGGACGCAGGTGCAGCATTCCGATAACCGGCTTTTCGGTCTTGAACATCGAGGTTAGAAACGACATAACGTGCTCCTTCTTAGGGTCATTGCAGGGACGTTACTCCCCCAGCACCTCGACGTACACTTTTCGCTTCTGCGGACCGTCAAACTCCGCAAGATAGATGTTCTGGGCACCTCCGCACACGATGTGGCCATCTTGGACGGGAAAGAAGCAACTGTTTCCACAAATCATGCTCTTGATATGCCCACAGGAGTTGTTACCGGTGGCTCCATAGCTCGGCAGGAAGTGTGCATGCGCATAGGGGGCATCGAGTGGGGCGATGCGATCAAGCGTCTCCATAAGATCCGTCTCCACGCAGGGCAGCCCCTCGTTTACCACGATTCCGCAGGTCGTATGCGACAAAATAATCGCCGCCAAGCCATTCGTCACCGAGCTGCGTTCGATGGCAGCGTGGACGTCCTCGGTAATATCGATGAACTGGTCCGGAGCAGTCGATAGATAGCTCAATGTCTCGAGCGTCACCATGTTCACTCATCCCCTTCAAGAAAACGCAGGGCATTACCCCAGTAGAGCCTTTCTCGCGCATCATCGCGCATGGGCACGGTATCGAGCGCCCGCTTGAGTTTGAATGCACGGAAGCGCGGCGTATTGCTGGCGAACATCACTTGGTGCGATAGCGCGCGCTCATACCACAGCGGTCCCATATCGACCGTGAAAAGACGCTGCATCATCTCCTCGGGCGAATCTATGTAAGTGATAGAGGTGTCCGCGTAGCAGTTGGGATACTTGAGCAGCATCGCCACGGTCTCGCGCACCCAGGGCCAGCCAAAATGGGTCAAACTAAAACGCACATTTGGATGCGTTGCGATTGTGTGCTCAAATGCAAGCGGGTTACTGCGCGAGAGCTCTGCGCCCGGCTCCCAAGACATACCGGCATGGAAAACCACCGGCTTGTTATAGCGCTCGCACAGTTCGTAAAGCGGCTCGGCCACAGCATCATCGGGGGCAAAACCCTGCTTTGCCGGATGCAGGCAAAGCCCCTTTGCCCCCAACTCGGTAAAGGCGCGCTCCAATTCGTCTGCGGCACCGCTCACCTGCGGGTCTACGCTCGCAAATCCCCACAGACGATCGGGATGTGCGGCAACCAGCATGGCAATCTGGTCATTGGTGCCAAAGTGCCCTCCGCATGCCGTGGTTACATCGAGCGGCATGAGCACGCTCTTCTGCACATCGCAGACGTCCATCTCGACTTGAAGCTCATCCCAATCCATGGGGCCCATATGCCCCATACCAAATTCTCGTGACCAAAAACCGAATCCATCAGGCTCATCACCCGGCGTACAGATCTCGCCGTAGAGCATAGGATGGACCAACATGTCGATAACCATTTCGTACTCCTTTCCAGGCATTTGACCCTAGTACGGCTCAAACGAACCAATCACTCGGGACGACAGCTCAGCGCCCGCCTTCATACACGCCGGAATATCAAGGCCATCGATCACGCCCTTGGTAAACCCGGCGATATACGAGTCGCCGGCACCCACGGTATTAACGACCTTCTCCGCTGGCACGATCCCACACTCATAGAAGCGCTCACCGTCATAGGCAATGCTTCCCTTCTCGCCAAGCGTGGCAACCGCAACGCGCGGTCCCAATACCTGCACGCGGCGTACCCAGTCTCGTAGCTCCGGAGTGTCCTCTTCAAACGACATGAACGCATAGTCAACGTAGGGAAAATGGTTCTCGCAGGCATATTCGGGATCCTGGCTGAACACCGAGAAGTCCATAACCACCGTCTTGCCCGCATCATGCCATTCGGGCAGGAGGTCCAAACAATTGCCAAACAGGTCGGTGTGAATGATGTCATGTTCTAGGATAAACGCCCGGTCGTCTTCATTCGGTCGATATGTCTCCATTACGCCATCGATTGCCTCGAGATGTACGCGATCGACGCCGTCTTTCAACGCCATGAGCATCACCGAGGTGTCGCCATCCTCCACCCGCAGATGTGAGATATCGAACCCCTCGGCGGCCAGCGCCTCCCTCATCTTGTCTCCGTACTCGTCCTTGCCGACGACCGACACGGCGGATACCGAAACGCCCATTCGTGCAAGATGGATACCCCAGTCAATGCCATTACCAGTCGGATAGAACACGCCGATGTTTTGATAGACGTCCGCACAGCAAAAACCAGCCGCACACGCTTTAATACCCATGGTCTTCTCCAATGTTCAAAAGGGGGCCCACCACATAACGAGCCCCCTTTTCGCGTTTCGCTTATTGTTTTGCATCGGTTGTCCAAGGCCTCATAGCCAGACCGCCGTACGCTTTCTTAAGCTATTCGACGATTGGCGCTCCGTGGCCCCAAGAACCTTCCATGCCGCACACGGTCGAGGCAAACCCGGCAGCAAAGTCGAGCGCGCGCTCGATGGCCTCGGCGCCATCCTCGCCACGCTTGGCGGAATCGAGATAGCACATCAAAAACGAGGTGAGGAACGAGTCGCCCGCCCCCATGGTGTCCTTCATGTCCGTTACCGGTTTAGCCAGCTGGCGGTAATAACGCTTGCCGTCGTAAGCGATGCAGCCCTCGGCGCCCGCCGTAGCCGACACAAAACGCGGACCCAGACCCTTCACCCATGCCAGACGCTCGCGAATCTCGTCCTCACTCGCGGCATCCGCCGCACTAAAGAAAGCAAAATCGACGTAGGGCGCAATCTGCTCGTAGTACTCGTCGGTGGAGTCGTCCGAAAAGTCAAAAGAGACCGTGACGCCCGCAGCCTTCAATTTGGGCAGCTCGCGCTCGGTAAAGCAATAGTTGCCCGAATGAACCACATCGAACTGCTTCATGTACGAAAGGTCAAAGCGATCGAGGACATAGCGCGCATCGCCACGGATACCGCCCTCGTTGGAGCCGAGGAAGACACGGTCACCGTCAACGACGGTCACGCGAGCCGCTCCGTTCTCGCCAATCATCTGCTCGCACTTGCCAAGCTCGATACCCTCATCCTCGAGGCTTGCAATGACATGCTCGGCAGCGGCGTCATTGCCAAAAATGCCCATGTATGCAGAGCGTGCGGCACCGCATTTCTTGGCATAAACGGCGAAGTTCACCGCGTTGCCGCCAGGATACATGGTGTGGATATGCTCGTAGCGATCGACGACGTTGTCGCCAAATCCGAGCGCGTTAATGTTAAATGCCATGGCCTTTGCCCCTTCTAGTACTCGACAACACCCATATAGCGACGGAAATCGGGATCGTGATCAAACACCTTGCCGCGTGCAGCACGCAGCTCGCAGTTCATGGCGTAGAACAGCACCGGGTCCAGATAGGCACGGACGCTCGCCGGCACGGCTTCCATACCGTACTCCTTGGCATCGAGCACCATCAGCGTATCGGTATGCGTCTTAAGGAACGCCAGGGCGCGCTCGTCCATAGCACGGCACTCGCTGGAGCCCATCTGCAGGAAGTAAAAAACGCCATCCTGAGTAGCCTCGAAGGGACCGTGGAAGTACTCGGCAGAGTGGATGTAGCTGCAGTGCTGCCACTGCATCTCCATAAGAGAGCAGATAGCGAAACCGTAGGTCTGGCTAAAGTTGGGACCGCTGCCCAGAATGTAGAAGAACTCGTGCTCCTGGCAAAGCTTGGCAAAACGATCGCCCAGCTCGGCATTTACCTTCTCACGTGCCGGGGGAAGAATCTTATCCATCTCGGCGATACCGGCATACATATCGGCAAGATCGGCGTAGCCCTCCTGTTGATCGAGCAGCTCGGCCGCAAGCGACAGCGAAATGCCAGCGGGGACCTCGGCCTGCGGCACGCCCTCGCCCCACGGGTAGACCCACGTGGTCCACTTGCCGGAGTCAATCTTGGATCCAGCGTTGTCGGTCTGGGCGATTACCGTAGCGCCGGCAGCAAGGGCAATCTCACAGCCCTCGACGACCTCGGGGGTGTTGCCACTGTGGCTGCAAGCAATGACCAGGGATTTCTCACCTAAGCGGCGTGGGCGCATGATATCAAACTCGCGAGCCGTATAGATATACGAAGTGAAGGTGGTTGCCTCGCGCTGCAGAAGCTCATGAGCCGGGATCAAATCGATCATGGAGCCACCGCAAGCAATCCAGTAGACGCTGTCGAACTTGCCCTTCTCGGCAATTGCCTCTTTGATCAGATCGTGTGCGTTCATATCCAGTTCCTTTCTTGTTTGGCCCGCAATCAATGACGTTGGTTGCGTAGCCGATAGTTGTTTTAGTCAATCAGATATTTCTCGAATGCGGCCATGTTCTTGGCATCTGCCGCCGCGGGGTCATCGTAGTAACGACCGTCCGTGATTTCCTGGCCCAGCATGCCGTCGAAACCATGGGCGTTGAGTGTGGCGACGAAGGCGTCCATATCGTGCTTGCCATCGCCCCACACCAGATGGCCATACGGGTCACCGTCGATAAAGTGCATCTCGTGAATTGCCCCATCACCAAAGGCGGCAAACCAGTCCTCGAGCGTCTCGCCCGCAACACCCATCGCGGTTGTATCAACCATGGGCTGCAAGTACGGGCTCGCGACCTCGTCAATCATGCGCTTCGCATCGGAAACCGTCGTCACAAGGTTGCTCTCCTCGGGACGCAGGCTTTCCATCGTAAGCACCAGACCGTGCTCGCCGGCATACTCCGCCAGAATGGACAAGTGCTCGCGGCTGCGCTTCCAGGCTTCCTCGCGGTCCTCGTCCCAGTCGCCCCAGCCCGAGTTGACGGACATACGGTCGCACCCAAGTACCTCGGCAAGCTCAATGCCGTGCTTAAAGTACGCCAGGCTGCGCTGTTCATGCAGCGGTTTGCGTGCGCAATACTGCCAAGGATAGACAACATTCTCGGGGCACAGAGTACGATACCTAAGCCCACGGTCTGCAGCCTTTTTTGCCAGGACCTCAGCCTCAAAGTAGCCCGTGTGGTCGAGTGTCACATGCGGCTCCGCACACCACAGCTCAATGGACTCAAAGCCCAAACGCTGCTGCACATCAAGGAAGTAATCGAGCGACCACATGATGTAGTGGATATTCATGCCCGCAATCTGTTCGCGGCGCAGCGTCGGTTTGGATTCAGACATCTTATGCCTCCTTATTTCGATCGAACACGATTCGTCCGTCCGACATCGTCATATCAACCGCAAGATTGCGTGCGTCGTGATAATCGAGGTCGAACACATCCCGATCGAGCACGCAGATATCGGCAAGCTTGCCGACCTCGAGCGTACCCAGCTCGTCTTCGCGCATCAGATCGTACGCGCCCCCGGCAGTCCAAGCGCGCAAGAGCTCGACAAGTGTCAGCGCGTTGGCCTCATTCACGGGCAGTCCATCGTCGAAGTATCCGCCGCACGCGCTGTAGATTGACTCGCCCAGGCTCGGAATCAGCAGCGGCAAATCCGTACCACAGCACACCGTGCATCCGGAATCTTCCATGCCGCGGCGATTCCAGCTGTGCAAAAGTCGCGTCTCGCCAATTTGTCGACGCATCATCGACAGGCAATCCTCGCGCCGGTCCAGCGTCAAAATCTGCGGATAGACCTCGCAAATTCCACCTAACTTGCCAAACTCGACAAGATCGGTCGGATCAGAGTTCTCGAGATCGGTAATCGCATGGCGGCGAAGCAACCGTCCATGCTCGTCTCGAGGCAGCGAGGCATAGAGCACCACGGTGCGACGAACGGCGCCATCGCCCTGGCAATGCAAGGAATATCGGAAGCCGTCAGCATCAATTGCGCGCAGCTCGTTCTCAATCAGATCCCACTCGGGCTCCTCGACGACCGTCTTGCCGGCAGCGCCCGCATCGGCCGTGTCCTCATAGGGGTCAATCATCTCGGCAAGCCCCGCCCATACGCCGCGGTCGGTCATACGGTTGAAGCCAGAAAAACGAACGAACGGACCCCGGAAGCGCTCTCGTGCCTCGCGAGCATATGACAGATTTGCACCGGCACCCACCGGCTGCGACATCATAGAGACGCGAACCGTCAGCTCACCAGATTCCTCACGGCGAGCCATTTCGTCGGCAAAACCGTAGTAGTCATCAAACGCCATCTCCTTGATGGCGGTAACGCCGCGCTCGTTAAGCATGCCCATGTAGTCCGAATACCCCGCACGTACCTCGGGCAGCGCGAGGAAATCGCTCATCATGCGCCAGATCTTCTCGGCATAACACGCCTGGGGTGTGAAGCCGTATCGCGCACTGGCGGCAGCATTGAGAACGCAGGTCTCCGCACCCGGTGTAAAGCAGACGACAGGGATATCGCCAAAACAATCGTCAAACACAGCTGCCGTATTTGCGTTCTCGGCATCCGATGCCAACGTTTCGGGCAGGTTGTGGCCAAAAGCCGCCGCGCAATCCGGATGATCTTCTTTCCATGCACGCAAGAGCGACACGGCCTCTTTGGCATCAGTGATGCCGGACAGGTCAGACCCCAACGTCCGCAGCGCCCAGCCTGTATAGAAGGTATGCACATCGATTAGGCCAGGCATGACGGTGCGGTCGCCCAGGTCAACTACCTCGTCCGCCTGGGTCAAATACGAAGCTACCTCACACTTGGTGCCAACCGCCTCAATTCGATTGTCACGGACTGCTACGAAACCTTCAAACGGCAGGTCCCCCGTACCGGTAAAGACGCTCTTAGACGTCAGGACCGTCAAACGATCGGACATTATAATCACCTACGCCGGAAGCATGCCGGAAATGGCAGTAATGACCAAGCCAAACACGACCATGAAGATGAAGAACTTCCAAATGGTCTTCCACCATTGGCCAAACGAAATTTTAGCCACGCCAAGGCCGGCAACCGTCATGCCCGCCACGGGACTGATGGTGTTGATGGTCTGGTTGGCAAACTGGAGCGCGGTAACGGCCGCCTCGGGATTGAGGCCCATGAGCTCGGTCAGGGGGCCCATAACGGGCATGGTGAGTGCCGCCAGGCCAGAACTCGAGGGAACCAGCAAAGAGAGCAGGCCAAGGACGATATACATAAACGTGGTGTAGACGGCGGCAGGTGCACCGGCGAGCGCAGTAGCGAGCGCCTGGAGGATGGTGTCGATGATCATGCCGCCCTCGGCGATGACCAGAATACCGCGAGCGATACCGATAACGATGGCGGCGTACGCAAAGTCGGCGAGACCTTTAACGAACTCCTCGGCAATCGTCTGCTGGTCAAGACCGCCCAGGATACCGGCAAGCAAGCCCATGCCAAGGAACACGGCGGAAATCTCATTCATGTACCAACCCTGGGTAACAAGACCCCAGACGATAATGCCCATACCGCAAGCAAAATCGATAAGCACGAGCTTCTGACGGGTAGTGAACTCTTCCTCGACGGAGGCATCGGTCACGGAAAACTCGATACGCTTGAGCTTATCGTCCTCGTACGTAATGGACGACTCGGGGTTTTTCTTGACGCGCATGGCGTAGCGCATGGCCCATGCGATACCGACGGCAGTGAAGATGACCCAAGAAACGGCGCGCAGCCACAGTTGCGGATTGCCCTCGATGCCAATGATGCCCTGGGCGATCAAAACATTAAACGGGTCGATGGTCGAAGCGCAATATCCCAGGTTAGGACCAAGGAAGCAGATGATGAATGCCGTCATCGAGTCATAACCGATACCCATCATGATGGGAATGAAGATGGCATAGAACGGCAGGGCTTCCTCAGACATACCAAACGTGGTGCCGCAAATGGACAGCAACGTCATCGTGATGGGAATGATGAGGATGTCCTTGTTCTTGAGCTTTTTAATCACACGGCTCATGCCGGCATTCAAAGCGTTGGTCTTGGTGATGATTGCGAACGACCCGCCAATCAATAAAACGAACGCAACGACGTCGGCAGCCTCCTGGATGCCCTTAGTGGGCGCTTGCAGGACCGCGAAGATATCCTGACCCAGATTGATGGTCTCGCCGGTCTCGGAATCGGTGTAGTTCTTATCGACCTGTTCATAGGTTCCAGCAACGGCGACTTCACGCTCGCCCGCCGCTGTCGAAATCATCTTGCGCTGATACTGACCAGAGGGAACGATCCAAGTCAAGACCGCAAAGACAACGATCAGCAAGAACATGATCGTATAGACATGCGGTAATTTGAACTTAAAACGTCTGTTTGTCTTCTTCGCCTTCGTATCTGACATAGATACCTCCAAAGAACTCGAGACTGCATCGCATCTCGCCTCAACGTTTGCACAAGGCAAACGTTCTATGACGTTCTATAGATTACCAGCAGCTTTTCTCGTCATCAAGATAATTTCAAACTGATTGCCGCAACGCGGTTGAACGGTTGCGTTTGCGCCGTGAACGGTATGAAAACGCCCGGTGAGATGATTCACCGGGCGTTTCCATACGCAATGTCCTAGATGTCAAAAACGTAGCGAGACCCAACAATCCGCTGACGACCGATGATAAACGGCCGCCGCTGCTCATCGAAAAAGAAGGCTTCCATATAAAACAAGGGTTCGCCAACGGGAACTGCCAACAACCGAGCGACCTCGGGCGACGCGCACGCGATCTCAAGCGTGCATGGGTCGGTAAACGCGGGCGTGCGGCCCGTCCGGTTGCGTACGAACTCAAAAATGGATTGGTTAGATAGAGGTGCCGTTGATAGATAGGCGTTGTCCTCGTAAACATATATGTTGTTCTCGAGCATGACAGGGACGCCATCGGCAGTACGCACGCGCTCAACGCAGATCAAGTCAGTTCCAACGGGAACACCAAAGAACTGTGCTTCGGTGGAATCCGCCGGCAGTATCTTTCTCGAAATGACACGCGCCCCCGGTTCCATTCCGTTTACGCGGCATGCGTCCGAAAAACTCTGGACGTCATCCTTCTGGCGAATCTTGCGCTTGAGCTTGGGGGCATTGACAAACGTGCCTTTCCCCTGTCGCTTCGTTAGATAGCCCTGTTGGACGAGCTCCTCAATAGCGCGTCGCACGGTAACGCGGCCAACTTTATAGCTCTCAGCCAATTCGAATTCGTTGGGTATCCGCGCGCCTGCCTTGTAGGCACCGGAGTTGATTTCGTTTTTGATGATATCGATAACCTGTTGGTACAGCGGTATCGCTGCTTTACCGTCAGTTAGCCCTTCAGTCGGTGGCATATACCCTCTCCAAGCACAATTAAGTCTAAAACGGGCTTAGGGGCATTCAACAAGTCCTTAAGCCCGCATTAGCTTAAAGTATGCTAGGTGTCGCACCAAAATGTCGGCTATTTACTCATCAGACCCGAAAAACGCGCAACTACCGCGCTCCTAAGAAAGCGTGAGCAGCTCCGGCAGCTGGTCGATAATCTTGTCCGCGGCATCCTGGCTAAAGCCAAAGCGCTCCTCGCGCTTGGCAATGACCGTCAGGCCGGCTCGCTTACCCGCGGTAATGCCCGGAACGGAATCCTCAACGCAGCAGCAGCGATTCGCGGGCAGCCCCAGCAGGTCCAGCGCATGCAGGTAGATGTCGGGCTCGGGCTTGCTCTCCTTAAACTGCTCGCCGCTCACCACGTACTCAAAGGCATCCGACAGCCCGCATGCGTTGAGCACTTCCTCGATGCTAACCATGGGAGACGAGCTGGCAAGCGCCACGCGAACGCCGCGGCGCGGCAGCTCTCGAATCGTATCCACGGCGCCTGGGTTAATCAAAGCCTGATAGTCACGCGGACGCTTATGCGCCCACTCGTCCCAACGGGCCAACGCTTCCTCGCCAGTGAAGTGCCCCTTACCGGCGCGCTCAAACCAATCGACCAGCATATGCAGGAAGAACTGATGCGAGGTACCGACCTGCCCATTCAACTCCTCTTGAGTCAGATTAAGCCCAAGCTCCTTGGCAAACGCGGCAGTCTCGCCCAAGTAGTAATACTCGGTATCGACAATGACGCCGTCCATGTCAAAGATAACGGCGTCGAACGGAAATGCGGACACGGCACCCTCCCTAACAAAAGGACGCCCGCAAGCAGGCGCCCGAGCCATGCATTAATCGGCGATTCTAACCCAGCAGCTTATCCAGCGCCACCGCAATGCCATCTTCGTTGTTATCGGCGGTCACCATCTGGGCTACAGCCTTAACCTCATCGACGGCGTTACCCATGGCAACACCGGTGCCGGCCCACTCAATCATGGACTTGTCGTTCTGGCCGTCGCCAAACGATACGACCTCACTGGCATCGATGCCGAGCTTGGGCAGGGCACCCTCGAGTGCGCGGGCCTTGTCGATACCGGGCGCCGTGTACTCAAAGTACCAGTCGGCCGTAAACATGCCCGAAAGCGTCTGCTTAAAGGGCGCATACATCTCCTCGTAATGCGCCTGCAGGTAGGCCGGATCGCCCGCCGTCAGCAGCTTGTCCACGGGATAAGCATCAGCGACCTCATGCAGGCTCTCCACCTCGCGAATCTTAAGATCGCACGCGTCGCGCTCATACTTGACGATATTCTTCTGTGAGCCGTCAGGCAGCGTGATCATGCAATGGTACGAGTCCTCGACGTGCAAATCGCGACCGAGCGAAATCATAGGGATCACGTCAAAATTACGCAGGTGATCAATCAGGCGATGCAATTCGTCGGCAGGCATAGCCTGATCGAACAGCACCTCGTCGGTCTGGGCATCAACGACGTGTGCGCCGTTAAAGGCCACCAGCAGACCGTCATGGTTTTGAAGGTCGAGCTCTTGCGCCAAGGCGCGCAGCCCCCATGCGGGACGGCCCGAAGCCAAGATGAGCTTAATGCCCGACTCCTGCGCCGCGAGCAGCTTCTCGCGCGTACGCGGGCCGATGACCTTTTGGTCGTTGGTGAGCGTACCGTCGATATCCATTGCGATGGCTTTGATTGCCATATATGCCTCCCTGTCATTGAACAACCTTGTCTGAGCCATCATACAAAACACCCACGGCGGCGCTGTTTGCAACGGGAAAAATGTCATATTGTCCCAAACATGAACGGCGCGCCTTCGACGATTGCGATGCCCGTCGAGGCGCCTCCCGATACATTCCATCCTATCCAAATAGCAAGGGGCCCGTATCCCAACGGATACGGGCCCCTTTCAGCCATAAGCCAACTCGGCCGTAAAAACTACTTGCGATGAGCGCGATAGAACTCGATGAGCGCCTGGGTCGAAGCGTCCTGCTCGGCCTTGGCGGCGTCGTCGTGGAAGGCCGGGGTGATCTGCTTGGCAAGCTGCTTGCCCAGCTCGACGCCCCACTGGTCGTAGGAGTCGATGCCCCAGACCGTGCCCTCGACAAACGTGATGTGCTCGTACAGGGCGATGAGCTCGCCGAGTGCGAACGGGGTCAGCGTGTCGCCGAAGATCAAGGTCGTCGGACGGTTGCCCTCAAAGCAGCGGGCCGGGACGATCTGCTCGGGCGTGCCCTCGGCACGAACCTCGTCGGCCGTCTTACCAAAGGCGAGCGCCTTGGTCTGGGCCAGGAAGTTGCCCAGGAACAGCTCGTGGACGTCCTGGCCGCTGTCGGTTGCGGGGTTGGCAGTGTTGGCGAAAGCGATAAAGTCGGCCGGGACCACCACGGTGCCCTGGTGCAGCAGCTGGTAGAAGGCGTGCTGGCCGTTGGTACCGGGCTCGCCCCAGAAGATCTCACCGGTATCGGAGGTCACAGCGCTGCCGTCCCAGCGGACGTGCTTGCCGTTGGACTCCATGGTGAGCTGTTGCAGGTAGGCCGGGAAGCGGTGCAGATACTGGCAGTACGGCAGCACGGCGTGGCTCTTGGAACCGAAGAAGTTGACGTACCAGACGTTGAGCAGGCCCATCAGCGCGACGGCGTTGTTCTCGAGCGGGGTGTTGCAGAAGTACTCGTCGATGGCGTGGAAGCCCTCGAGGAACTGCTGGAAGCGCTCGGGGCCGAGCACGACGATCAGCGACAGACCCACGGCGGAGTCGACGGAATAGCGGCCGCCGACCCAGTTCCAAAAACCGAAGGCGTTGGCGGGGTCGATACCGAAGGCCTCGACCTTTTCGAGCGCGGTGGAAACGGCGACGAAGTGCTTTGCCACGGCCTCGGCGTTCTGCTCATCGGAGCCATCGATGGCGCCCTGAGCCTTGAGCTGCTCGAGCATCCAGGTCTTGACCTCGCGGGCGTTGGTGAGGGTCTCGAGCGTGGTGAAGGTCTTGGAGACGATGATCACGAGCGTGGTCTCGGGATCCAGACCCTTGAGCTTCTCGGCCTGGTCGTTGGGATCGATGTTGGAGATATAGCGGCAATCGATACCGGCGTCGGCATAGGGACGCAGGGCCTCGTAAGCCATGACCGGGCCCAGATCGGAGCCGCCGATGCCGATGGACACCAGGTGCTCGATCTTTTTGCCGGTAACACCCTTCCACTCACCGGAGCGCACGAGCTCGGCGAAGGCATACATGCGGTCGAGAACCTCGTGCACGTCGGCGACGACGTCCTGGCCGTCGACGATGAGCTGGCCCTTCTCGCTTGCCGGGCGGCGCAGCGCGGTGTGCAGGACGGCGCGGTCCTCGGTGGTGTTGATGTGCTCGCCGGAGAACATGGCGTCGCGGCGCTCCTCGAGCTTCACCTCGCGGGCAAGATCGCACAGCAGCTTGACGGTCTCATCAGTCACCAGGTTCTTGGACAGGTCGAAGTGCAGGTCACCGGCGTCAAAGCTCAGCTTGTTCACGCGCTCGGCATCGGCGGCGAACCAGGCCTTGAGGTCGATACCCTCGGCCTCGAGCTTCTCCTGATGGGCCTCGAGCGCCTTCCAAGCGGCAGTCGACGTAGCATCGATAGGTGCGGCAACAGTTGCCATAGAGTCCTCCTCAGCATACGGGCGCACGCCTCCATGCGCCCGGACATTCAGATGCCACTATTCTAGCGCAGGTCAAGACTATAATCAGCGAGCGTTACCAATCGGCCCCCAAACGGCAACCGACCAAAAAGGGACAGGTTTAATTTGGCAGGTCAAACGCTTTACCAATCAAAAATAACCTATCCCTTTATGCCAAATATTAGGCCGCAGCGCAGACGCTACCGAGCAACTCACGCAGAGGAGACCCGATGCCCTCCAGCAGTTCGGGCGCGATGATGGCAAAAACGGGAACCTCGCCGGCCCCCACGACGGCAGGCACCTTGCCCTCCGAGACGATACATCCATAAGGGACAAAACCGTCTTCGCCGACATCGAGCGCCGCCATGCGACGGGCGAGCTCGCGCGCAAAGCCGGCAGTATCGGCATCGCCAATCGCCAAGACAAAGTCCACGCCTTCGTCGATCGCCAGGGCCACGGCTTCGTCGATCAGCTCGTCTCCTCCGTCGCCTTCAACCGAGCCGCAGCGGAAAAGCACGCGCTCGAGCAGGGCGCGATCGAGCGAGCCCAGCGCCGCCGAAACGAGCTCATCACGCGTGTGCTTGTCGCCTCCCAGCACGACCAGTGCCTTGGTGCCGCCATAGTGGGCAACCAATCGCCCGCACCAGCGAGCCACATCCCCATCCGCAACCAAGCGCGTCGGCATACCAAACCCATAGTTGACCATTATCCCCACAACCCTTCCGTGCTTTATGGTGGTATCAATCGTTAGCCTCATGCTACGAAGCGAGCTTTTCCGAGCTGTTACGCACTCTTTAGGGCTGCGTTAAAAACCCGATGCAGCCGCACGACCATACCTGCCAAAAAGGGGCAGGTTTTGACGGTGTCCGGTCGAGCAGGTATTATCGAACAGGTATTCGATAAGAACATGTGTTTGATGGGAGGCTCGGATGGAGCACGAGCAGCACACCTACATCTGCATCGACCTCAAGACGTTTTATGCCAGCGTCGAGTGCGTCGATCGTGGGCTCGATCCGCTCACCACCAACCTGGTCGTTGCCGACGAATCGCGCGGACGCACGACCATCTGTCTCGCTATCACGCAGACCATGAAGGACCTCGGGATACACAACCGCTGCCGTCTATTCGAGATTCCCGACGGCATCGACTACATCAAAGCAGTGCCGCGCATGCAACACTACATGGAGGTGTCGGCGCAAATCTACGGCGTCTATCTGGAATACGTCAGCCCCCAGGACGTGCACGTCTACTCCATCGATGAGTGCTTTATCGACGTGACGCCCTATCTGGACCTTTATCACACCGATGCCGAAGGGTTCGCCTGCATGTTGCGCGACGAGGTCTTGGGGCGCACCGGCATCACGGCGACGGTCGGTATCGGCCCCAACCTATTCCAGGCCAAGGTGGCGCTCGACATCACCGCCAAGCACGTAGCCAGCCGCATTGGCGTACTCGACGACGAGATCTTTCGCAAGGAGATCTGGCCCCATCGCCCCATCACCGACATCTGGGGCATCGGCCCCGGCGTGGCGGCCCGTCTCGAGAAATACGGCGTCTACGACCTGATGGGCGTCGCCGCACTCGACGAGAACCTGCTCTACGACGAACTCGGCGTCAATGCCGAATATCTCATCGACCACGCCTTCGGGCGCGAGCCGACAACCATCGCCGATATCCAAGCCTATCGCCCGCAAGCGACCTCGACCACCACAGGACAGGTGCTCTCGAAGGGCTATGCCTACGAGCAGGCCTACACCGTCTTGCGCGAAATGGTCGACAACGCCGTGTTGGATCTAGTCGATAAGCACGTGGTCTGCGACAGCATCTCGCTCTTTGTGGGCTACGCGAGCGAGCGCGCCGACATACGCCGGCTCAACGCCAGCGGCACGGCGCAGTATATAGACGGCTGCGGACACTTGCGCTCGAGCACCTCGGGCATCGAGCCCGCAGCGACCGACGGCCCCGAGCTCGCGCCCCGTGCTCCCAAGCCCGTCCAGCGCGATGACGAAAGGCGTCGCCTGGTGCGCGAAGCGCAGGCAATCGATGGCATCTTTGTGGGAGAGCATGGCGGCAAACCGCGTGGTGGCTATGCCGCACTCTTTGCGCACTCCAACGCCTCGCGAAAGCTGCCCGAGCGCACTAATTCGTTTAAGAAAATCATGGGGTATTTCGATGACCTTTGGGCACAAACGGTCGATCCCAAACGACCGGTCAAGCGCATCAACCTGGGATTTGGCAATCTTGTGCCCGAGGAATTTGCCACCATCGATCTGTTCAGCGATATCGAGGCCGATGAGCGCGAGCGCGACCTGGCGCGCGCCGTCCTGGCCGTGAAAGGCAAGTACGGCAAGAACGCGCTCGTCAAGGGATTAAGCTTTACCGCCGGCGCCACCGCGCGCAAACGCAACGGCCAAGTTGGAGGACATCGTGCCTAAACCCAAGCAGCAGCCCGTGCGCCCGCCGACCGCCTTCGAGCGCCTGGCGGACCCCGAGGGCAGACGCCGCGCCGCCGACCCCAACCTCACTGCCAACGGTGCCGTGCGCGCCAACCGCGCCGCACAGTTTATGCCCTTTGCCGCCCTCACGGGATACTACGAACTCGTGCGCAAGCAGGAAATCACCGTCGAGTCAAAACGTGAGCTCACGGAAGAAAAAGCCCTCGTACTTTCTAAAAAGCTCGAGGGTCTCAAACGTGGCGACTTGGTTCGTGTCACCTATTACGATACATACGGCTATCGCAGCCGCACCGGCATCCTCGACGAGGCGCTCCCCGCCTTCAAGCTCCTCAAGCTCCGAGACATCGCCATCGACTTCGACGACATCCAAGACATCGAACTGCGCGGACGAGCCTAGCCAAGGAAGCGCATCCAGGGCGGCACTTACAGCGTCATGACGTAGTAGCCCGCGTCTTTCACGGCCGTCTCGAGGACACCACGATCAACCGGCTGCTTAGAGCGCACGCGTGCCGTGTGGTCCGCATACGTCACCGTTGCCCACACGCCATCCAGCGCATTGAGGGCATTGGCTACGTTCTGAGCGCAGCCGTCACAGTTCATGCCGCCGATGAGCAGCTCATCGCTATAGGGATAGTGTGACGCATCGGTATCCACCACAACAACCTTTTTGGCCTTCTTGCCGCTCGTACCATCGCTGCAGCAACTCTTCCCGTGTGTCGAAGCGGCAATGCGACGCAGTCCAAAAAACATGCCGACGGCAATGACGGCCAGCACGATGAGATTCGCAGGGTTGAGCAAGTCACTCATGCGCTCCCCTTTCAAGTAGCACTATCTAGATACCCCCATGGGGTGCCCCCATCTTAACCCAAAATCATGTCTGTTCGGACAATTAGTTTCCCTCTTCAAACTTTTTTGTTGACCATGGCTTACTTTCGTGTATAAGTTTTCCTAGGCTAACAGTTTAGATCCGTAAGGAGCGCCGTGACTCGAACCATAGACATCCCAACGTTTCAGGCGGCAGTCGTGCGCAACTGCTCTCCCACGCTCGCGGGCATCAAGCCGGCATCGCTCTTTACCTATCCAGGCATCTACGCCCACGGGAACGGCTCGACCACAACCGAAACCATCGCAGAACGTCGAGCACGCCTGCTCAACGTTATCGCCCAGTGCAATCGCGAGCTTGACCCGCTCGGCATCCACCTGAGTGTTTTGGTCTGGCGGCCCTGCGGAGCACTCGTGTACGTGTACCGAGCCAAAAGCCTCTCCACCTATTTCGCAGACCCTCGCGCCCAAACAGCGCTCGCCTCGGAAGGCTACGACACGAGAGACCTTTCGACATGCCTTGTGCATTTGGCATCACGCATCACGCTCGCGAGCAATAACGTCGCGGAATGCGCTTGTAGCCAGACTCGATGCGCACTACCCCAGCAAGCTAGCTGCAGCAACGACTGCACCTGCAAGTTTCCGCACGAAATAGGCTACTTCCTTGGATATCCCTACGACGACGTGCACGAGTTTATCGTCCAGCGCGGCGAGAACTACAAGGTCTTTGGAGCTTGGAAGGTCTACACGAATGTCGAGCAAGCGCTTGCGATGTTTGACGCCTACCGTGCTTGCACTCAATACCTCACCTTTGTCTATCAGCAGGGCTGCAGCTTGGCGCAACTTGCCCAGGCAACCCGATAGAACATAGAAGCCGCGGCAACCTGCCGCACAACTGAAAGGACTCAACATGAGCAAGATCGCCGTCGTCTACTGGAGCGGCACGGGCAACACCGAGGCCATGGCAAACCTCGTCGCCGAAGGCGCCACGTCCGCGGGTGCCGAGACTGAGGTCATCCCCTGCGCCGACTTCTCTGCCGACAAGGCCGCCGAATATGATGCCTTCGCCTTCGGCTGCCCCGCCATGGGCTCCGAGGAGCTTGAGTATGACGAGTTTCAGCCTATGTGGGACGAGGTCAAGGAGACCCTCGGCGACAAGAAGGTCGTCCTCTTTGGCTCCTATTCGTGGGCCGAGGGCGAGTGGATGGACAACTGGAAGGCCGACGCCGACGAGGCCGGAGTCAACGTCGTGGACTCCGTCATTTGCTACGATGCGCCCGACGATGAGGGCGAGGCGGCCTGCCGTGCCCTTGGCGCCGAGCTGGCCTAGCAGCACCACCGAGCCCGACAGAAGGGGCTCACGCTACATTATCGACATCCCAACAAAAAACGGGACTGGATTCATGTCCAGCCCCGTTTTCTGTAATGCCAGCCGCATGAACCAGCTACGAGATATTGCCCAAGAACGCCTTGGTGCGCTCGCTCTTGGGGTGGTCGAAGACCTCGCTCGGCGTACCCTCTTCCACAATGACGCCGCCGTCCATAAAGACGACGCGGTCGGCGACATCGCGGGCAAAGCCCATCTCGTGGGTCACCACGATCATGGTCATACCGTCACGTGCGAGATCGCGCATGACGCCCAGGACGTCGCGGACAAGCTCGGGGTCAAGCGCCGACGTGGCCTCGTCAAAGAGCATCACGTGTGGATTCATCGACAGGGCGCGGGCGATGGCCACGCGCTGCTGCTGACCGCCCGAAAGCTGACTCGGCATAAAATCGATGCGCTCGGCCAGACCGACCTTGGTGAGCTCCTCGACGGCGATCTTCTCGGCCTCTTCCTTGCTGCGCTTGAGCACCTTTTGCTGCGCAAGCATGACGTTCTTTTTGACCGACAGGTGCGGGAACAGGTTGAACTGCTGAAAGACCATGCCCAGGTGCGTACGCACTTTGTTGAGGTCGACACCCTTGGCGCACACATCCACGCCCTCGACGACAATCGAACCACTCGTGGGCTCCTCGAGACGGTTAATGCAGCGAAGCATCGTCGACTTGCCCGAACCCGAAGGGCCCAGGACTACGACGACCTCGCCCTTGTGCACATCAAGGTCGATGTCGCGCAGGACCACGTTATCGCCAAAGGCCTTCTGGAGATTCTTGATGCTGACGACGACCTCGTTCGAGTTATTGGTTTCGCTCATAATAGAACCTCCTTACAGACCAGCGATATGGTCGGCGGGCGTCGCGACAACCTGTCCGGCGCTCTTGGTGGGACGCTTCTTTTTGGTTTCGGCCGTACCCAGCAGCCTCGCCTCAAGACCGCTCACCAAGCGCGCAAGCGGCAGGGTAATGACCAGATAGAACAGGGCGGCAACCACATACGGCGTAATGGAGCCCGTCGTTGCCACGATGGTGCGGGCGTTCATGACGATCTCGACCACGCCCACGGCGGCGAGCAGCGACGTATCCTTGTAGAGCAGGATAAACTCGCTGGTCAGCGTAGGCAGGACATTGCGGAACGTCTGCGGAATCATAACGTAGAGCAGCGTCTGGAAGGCATTCATACCCAGCGAACGAGCGGCCTCGTTCTGGCCCTTGGGGATCGATTGAATACCGGCACGGAAAATCTCGCACAGATACGCAGACGAGTTCATGGCCATGACGATAACGCCCAAGACATAGTCGTCCACCTTGACGCCGGCAAGCGGCAGGCCAAAGAATGCAATATAGATCTGCAGGAACGCCGGCGTACCGCGGATGACATTCACGTAGATGCCGGCAAGGCAACGCAGGATGCGCGATTTGGATATGCGCATAAGCGACAGGGCAAAGCCAAAGGGGATCGCCAGCGGAAACGCCACGAGCACGATCGAGAGCGACATAAGGAAGCCCTTGAAGACGATCGGCAGGCTCTGGACCAAAATGACCGGGTTCAGGAACAGGCGAAGGAACATGTTGGAATTCCATGCCTCGACCCACGGCTGTTCCTTAAGGTCGGCCAGGAAGTTATCGAACGCCGTCACGCCCTTAATCTCGACGGAAGGAATCTTGGAAATCTTCTTGGTCGAACCGTCGGCGAGCGTATAGGTTCCGCTAAAGGCCTCATCGCCGCCCTCGACGGGGAACGTCACGCCGTAAACCTCGACACGGAAAAAGCCGCCGGCAGGCGCCGTCTCGCCAAAGTCAATCTTGAGCGTCTGGCCGTCAGCCCTGCACGTGGGCTTCATGGGCGTACGATCCATGAGGTCCTCGCCCGAGAGCATCGTCAATCGCGTGTCATCGGTACCAAACGTTGTGCCGTCGACAAACGTCAGAGAAAGACCGCTCAGCTCCTCGTCGGCATCGGCCTGAACTTCCCAGGTAATGCGCGTCTCGGTGCCGCCGACCACAGCGCTGCCCGAACCGGTGTTGGGTCGGGCGGTAATCTTTGCGGTCTCAAGCGCCTGGGCGGTCGTGGGCGCATATGCCCCCACGCACACCAGCGCGAGCGCCACGGCCATGGCGCAGGCTAGCTTTTGGAGCAAGGCGGGCAGTGGAAAACGCTGCTCCGCAGCCCCTTTGTTCAGTCGAGACAAGGTGGCTCCTATCGTAGAAGTTGCCGGCAAAACGAGACGGAAACACTCTCCGTCAAGAGAAGCGCAAAGGCCCTCTCCGCCAAAACGGAAAGGGCCCGCGCGCAATCAAGTAGCTATTTTACTTGATGTTGTACTTAGCCATGAGGGCGTCGACGGTACCGTCGTCAGTCAGGTCCTTGATGGCCTGGTTGATGTCGTCCTTGAGCTTGGTGTTGCCCTGGTTGATGGCGATGGCGTACTCCTCGCCGGTGCTGACCTGCTTGATGGTCTGGCAGGTGTTGAACTGCTCGGCGGTCAGCTGGCTGGCAACGGAGCGGTTGGTGACTACGGCGTCGCCCTTATCGGACTGCAGGGCGCTGAAGCACTCGGTGGCGTCCTTGTAGGGGACAATCTTGGCCTTGGGGAAGTTCTCCTGGGCAAAGGCCTCGGCGGTCGAGCCAGACTGGACGATGATGGTAGCGTCGGCGTTGTTGAGCTTCTCGCTGAAGTTGTCGGCCGTGATATCGGTGTTATCGACCTTGGTCACGATAGCCTGATCGTCCATGTAGTAGGAATCGGAGAAAGTGACTTCCTTCTCACGCTCGGGCGTGTCGGTGATAGCCGCGATGGCGACGTCGTACTTGGCGCCCGAAGCAACGCCGGGGACGAGCGTGTCAAAATCATTGTTGACATACTCGACATCCAGACCCAGCTTATCGCCGATAGCCTTAATGAGTTCAAGGTCAAAGCCCTGGTAGTCGCCATTGTCATCCTTGTACTCAAACGGAGCGTACTCGGCAGAGGTGCCGACGGTCAGCGTACCGTCCTTGACGAGCGCGTACTCCTTGGAACCGTCGACCTTCTCGACCTTAGCGTCGTCAGAGCTGCTGGAACTGGCATCAGAACCAGAGGTGGCGTTGGACGAGCCGCAGCCCGTCAGAGCAAGGGCGAGCGCCATAGCACCCGTGGCGGCAAATGCGCCAAGCTTCTTCAACTTCATAATCAGTCTCCTTCCAATGACCCCACGTGATTCAGGGGTCTGCAAAAACTGAGGGTTATTATGCACCCGCTTGGAAGAATCCGCAATTAGAAAACTGATTGAAACAAACCCATAACGTGAATGGAGCACTCCACTTTATGACAGTCATCACTGCTGCAATGACCTTAACAATTTGATTTCAGCCGCATAACCTGCAAGTTCGTTCGGTGTCTCCAAAATGAATGGCAATGCGCGCAAGCGGCCATTCGATACAATATTCTGCATAACCTGCATACCGCCGCCAAACTCTTCGCTACCCAGGTAGCCCTTACCGATGCATTCGTGGCGGTCCTTATGGGCGCCGCAGGGGTTCTTGGAGTCATTGATATGCACGGCGCGCAGGCGCTCGATACCCACCACACGATCGAACTCGTCGAGCACGCCTTCAAGATCGTGGACGATGTCGTAGCCGGCGTCATTCACATGGCAGGTGTCCAAGCAAACGCCCAACTTGGCCGACAGCTCGGGGCACTTGTCGGCAACGCCCTGGATGATGAGTGCCAGTTCCTCAAAGCTGCGGCCCACCTCGGTGCCCTTGCCGGCCATGGTCTCGAGCAGCACCGTCGTCTGTTGGCCCTCAAACATCACCTGGCACAGGGTGTCGACGATCATCTGAATGCCGGCGTCGGAGCCCTGCCCCACATGCGCACCGGGATGGAAGTTGTAGTAGTTGCCGGGCAGCGCTTCCATGCGCCGCAGGTCCTCCGCCATGGCCTCCAAGGCAAACTCGCGCGCCCGCTCTTTGGCCGAGCAAGGGTTATAGGTATACGGGGCATGAGCCACAAGCGGGCCAAAATCGTTCTGTTCCATAAGCTCGCGCAGGGCGGCCACGTCATCCATGTCAAGGTCTTTCGCCTTGCCGCCGCGCGGGTTGCGTGTAAAGAATGCAAAGGTATTGGCGCCAATTGACAACGCCGTCTCCCCCATCGCCCGATAGCCCTTCGTCGTGGATAGATGACACCCGATCGTCAGCATCCCCAGCTCCCCCTCATCAGTTGCGGTGAAATAGTTCCTGTCGATGCCTTATTCTGCCGCAAACAGGAACTATTCCACCGCAAGTTATAAAAGGGGCATCAGAGATGCGGGGCACCAAGCACTACGGCTACGGGCGCCGGCGTCATGATCCCTCACGCGTCAGCGCCAGGTCCTAGAGGGCTAGACGGATTGCGTCGATAATGCGCGCGCAGCGCTGTGTGGCGGCAAGGGGCATGACGGGACTCTCGAGTTTCCCCGCCCGGATGAGCTGGGTCGCATGCTGGATTTCGCCGTAGAAATCATCGACCTCAAACGGGGCATTTACTTCGAGCATTCGTCCGTCGGAGCACCTCACATGGGCGAGCTCGGGGCGATGGAGGCGCTCGATTTCCAACGAGCCCCGCTCGCAGGCAATCATTAAGCGGCTTTCATATGCTGCTTTGCCGTCACACGCCATATGAATGGGTATACCGCCGACACTCATATGGATCTCATCGGCCCAATCCACGCGGCCGCCCGATACGTCACGCCAGCGAACTTCACGAGACGAAACATCGCACGCGCCCGCAAGCAGATCCTCAAACCACCCGACTGCATAGCAGCCCATGTCATATAGACAGCCACCCTGCAACGGATCGAGTAGATAACTCGAAGGGGACTCACCATAATCGAGTTTTTGCACGCTTTCGATCGAAACGATACGGCCGAGCTCGCCCGACGCAAGCAAGCCCTTCACGCGAGTACGCATCGGACAAAACCGATTTTTCATCGCCTCCATAAACGGCACACCGCACTCACGGGAAACGGAGGCGATCGCATGGGCCTCTTCTTCATTCAAAACGGCCGGCTTTTCGCACAGTACGGCCTTTCCCGCGCGCAGTGCCCGACAGACCCAATGCGCATGCATGCCATGTGGAAGAGCCAAGTAGATTGCGTCGACATCGGGGTCGGCAATCAGCGCATCATAAGCCGCATCGCCGCTATCGTCAGCCGTGGCATAACTGTGCGCGGCATCAATCGAAAACGCCCTGCAAAACTCCTCAACATGCGAAGGAGTGCGGCCGGCGGCAGCCACAAGCCGTGCCCCGTCCACCTCCTTGAGCGACGATGCAAATCGATGCGAAATGTGTCCAGCGCCCAAAACGCCCCAACGAACCTCACGCAAATCATCACATGAATCCCGATGACCCACGACAGCCCCCCTTCAGTTGCGGTGAAATAGTTCCTGTCGATGCCTTATTCTGCCGCAAGCAGGAACTATTCCACCGCAAGTTATAAAAGGGTCACGAGGAGCGCGTTTTGCCGAAGGCCTTAAGCACCGCCGTCACGGGGCCAGGCTGAAAACGGCGGCGTACGTCGTCCAAGCGCCCGGGGATATCGATGTGCTGCGGGCAATGCCGCGCGCATTTGCCGCACTTGACGCAATTGCTCACCAGCTTGGGCTCGTTCGTCCGCACCGCGCTCGCCGTAAAGTATTGAGACAGCCCCGTAAACCAGCTGTGCGCATAGCTTGCGTTGTAGGCAGCAAAACACCCAGGGATATTGATGCCTTTAGGACACGGCATGCAATAGCCGCATCCCGTGCAGGGCACGCGATTCGATTTTTCAAACTCCCTCAGCACGCGTGCGATGGCATCGAGCTGAGCAGCCGTCATCGAATCCGGCAGGGCCCGATCGGCCAACGCCACGTTCTCATCCACTTGCGCGGTATCGGTCATACCCGAAAGCAGCATCGTCACCTGAGGATGGTTCCACACCCACGAAAGCCCCCAGGCGGCCGGAGTGCGCAAATGCGGGTCACGGGCGCCATCGAGCACAGCGCGTGCCCGCGGCGGCAGTTTGCCCGCTAGACGACCGCCCAGCAGTGGCTCCATCACAAACACCGCAAGACCGCGCTCCGCAGCCGCCATGAGTCCTGCCGTTCCCGCTTGGTAACGCTCGCCGGCATAGTTGTACTGGATCTGGCAAAAATCCCAGTCATATGCGTCAAGCACCGTCAGGAAATCCGCCGCGCTGCCGTGATACGAAAAACCAATCTGGCGAATGCGCCCCGCCGCCTTTTGACGCGCGATCCAGTCCTCGATGCCCAACGCCACCACACGTTCCCACTGGGCGGGCGAGGTAATGTTGTGCATGAGGTAATAGTCGATATGGTCGGTCCGCAGGCGGCACAGTTGCTCGTCGAAGAACCGGTCGAAATCCTCCGCGCATTTGCACGAAGCATGCGGCAGCTTGGTCGCGAGCAAAACCTGGTCGCGTAGGCCTAGGCGCTCAAGCGAAGCGCCCACGCAAGCCTCGTTGCCGGGATAGAGATAGGCCGTGTCCAGGTAGTTAATCCCCTGCTCCACCGCACGGGAGATGATGGCGTCGGCTGTCTTCGCATCCGGGCGTCCCGGCGCACCGGGAAACCTCATGCAGCCCAGCCCCAACGCCGAGATACGGTTACTGCTTTTGGGGTCAACGCGATATTGCACGGCCCCTCCTCCCCCATCGAAGCCCTGATAAGGCGAAACAAACCTGTCACGTCATCGAAGCACATCGGAATCGCAATCGAGAACGTATCGTAACGCAGCAGAAATCAGGCCGTCACGGCACCGCTTTAACATCAGCAAAAAGCCCGATGAAAGGAGGCGAGCGTGGCCACGCGTGAGGACGCCTACCCCTATCCCGGCGAGCAATACATCCTCTCGGTCGACCGCTACCAGATCGAGGTCATGAACCATCTGGACGAGCTTCCCGCCACGGGCGCAGGCATCATCTGCACCTTCCCCAAGGTGCGCGATGGCGTTGGATATCCTGTGCGCGTTTTTGCGGTCTGTCCCGCGGCATAAGCGCACAGTGCAATAGTTCTTTTTCGTAACAGCAGTCCCGCGCATCCACCAATCACCCTGGCAGCATACAATCCATCAGGCGCCCCTTACGCGGGCGCCTTTTATATGGGGAGATGATTCACATGCAGATCAACAAGGTCGCCTTTATCGGCAAGGGCGGCGTCGGCCTGCTCTACGGCAGCATGATTGCCACGGCCCTCGGCAACGACGCCGTCGAATACGTTATGGATGACGCCCGTTTCGAGCGTCACGCAGGCGACGCCCTTACGGTCAACGGCGAGCCCTGCGCACTCAAGTCCGTGCGCGTCAGTGAGGCAACGCCCGCCGATCTTGTCATTCTCACGGTCAAGACGACGGGACTCAACCAAGCACTCAAGACTATGGAGCGCGTCGTGGGGCCCAACACGCTCATCGCCTCGCTGTGCAACGGCATTACGAGCGAGCAGAAGATTGCCGAGCGCTTTGGCTGGAAGCATACCGTTCTTGGTATTTGCCAGGGCATGGATGCCGTGTTCCTCGACGGCGCGCTCACCTTTACCAATGCGGGCGAGATTCGCTTTGGCGCGGCAGCAGGCACCGAGCCCGCAACCGTCACCGCCATCGACGAGCTCTACACACGCTGCGGCATCGCCCATACCGTCGAGAGCGACATTGCGCACCGCATGTGGGCCAAACTCATGCTCAACGATGGTATCAACCAGACGTGCATGGCCTACGGCGGAACGTATGGAAGCGCCACAGAGGCCGGCTCCGAGCAGCGCCGCTGCTTTGTCTCCGCCATGCGAGAGACACTTGCGGTCGCCAATGCCGAGGGAATTGAGCTGACCGAGGCAGACCTGACGCAGATGGTGCACCTCATCGAGGGAATCGACCCCACCGGTATGCCCTCGATGGCGCAGGACCGCATCGCACAACGAAAGACCGAAGTCGAGGAGTTCGCGGGCACCATTTGCCGCCTGGCCGCCAAACACGATATCCAAGTGCCGCAAAACGATTGGCTCTACCAGAGGATTCGCGAAATAGAAAGCAGCTGGTAGCCTCGGCCGCATCGCGACGTGCGCAATACAAGCAGACAGGCCTTCGCGAGGATTCCGTCATTCGCGAAGGCCTGTTGCATTTAGCTCGAGGCTAAAACTGAGGCTTATTTTGCGATTCCGGAACCTCGTCCTCGTCATCGCGGCAAAGTAGCACGCCGGCGCTTCCCAGCAACGCCGCTGCAATCAAGGCGCCCACAATCACAGGAGCGGCGCCCGTAGCGGACTGCAAGCCGGCAGTTAACGCCGCCGTCGGACCAAGGCATCCGATCAAAAGGGCAACGACGGCAATAGCGACATCTCGAGCGTTCATGGAACCACTTCCTCCACGAGAAAGACTTTGTTTCTCGTGACTTAGTGTGCCCCGCGCCCATATGCGCGGCGTACTGCCACGGTAAGCGCTCTGTTAACTCAAATGCATACATAGAACGGGCGCCCTTACGTTGCCCTAAAGCTCGGTAAAGACGCCCGTCCGCCAAATATTCGTGATGCAGAAAAATTACCAGCCAGTGTAGTAGTCGGTGGTTCCGGCTGCGCAGCCGGAGTCATAGACCTTGCACTCGCCCTTGGAACCGGTAAACGTGGAGCCCTGAGCCTTATCGCCCGCGGCAACGACGTAGTAACCATCGGAATCGCGCCAAAAGCCCTCGGAATCCTGAGTCCACTCGCCCGTGCGGTGATGGTAGAGCACGTTGCTGCTGTAATAGGTCTCACGACGACCGTTATAGTTATTGACGCCGCTCGAGCGCGTCAGGCCCGAGCCGTTCGCGTAATACGCAGCAGACGCGTAAGACGAGCCGGAGCCGGCGTTGTAATACAAAGCCTGAACGGCCTCAGCGGCCTCGGCTTCGGCGGCCGCAGCCTCGAGCGCCTCACGCTTGGCATCCTCAAGCGTCGTGCGCAGCTCATCGAGCTCGGTCGATTTGGCGTCGACCTCCTCCATCGTCAAAAGACCGCCCGCACCATCGATACAACCTTGCAGTACAGCGCGCTCGTCATCGGTGGCATAGTCACCGTACATGTTCATGATGATCCGGGCGCGGACCTCCAGGGAATCGCGCTTGGCCCCCATAGAGGCATTCCACTCCTGCATGGAGCCAAAGCCGTCGCCGCGATAGTCGACGGGCTGCATCAGCGTCGCCTCGGACGGCGTGGATCCGACCGTGTCGGACAGTGTTGCCGCGTGGGCATCGGTTGCGCCGGCGCCCGCTAAAAGTGCCACGGTCAGAGCGGCGGAAAGGGCGGCGGCTTTCGGTTTTCGTGAATCAATCCTCATGTAGCTGGAAACCTCCGTAGTGCGTTTTTGCTGCGTTTGAGCTGCGCGTGATTCGATCGCGCTGCATAGTACTCCGAGCAAATCGCGACCTGCGGTTTTTCTCAAAAGGTGCACGTCATTTGCGTAAAACTCACATCCTCTCAACAGGAGTTTTCCACATCTCGATTGCATAAAGCATGTCAAAAACCCTGTAATAGCGCCCTTCCTATGCAAAAAAGGCGCCTGCGCAACCATTGCTTGCGCAGGCGCCTTGAGCAGGCATTTTATACAGCTATACCTATCGAGTCGCAAGGGGTCCTTGCACAAGTCGCCCTACTCGTCCAGTGCGGCAAAGGCCTGCTTCAGGTCCCAAATGATATCCTCGGCGTTCTCGGTACCGATGGAAAGACGGATCGTGGAGGGCGTGATGTTCTGCTCGGCGAGCTCCTCGGCAGAGAGCTGGGAGTGCGTAGTCGTAGCCGGGTGCACGACGAGCGACTTGACGTCGGCCACGTTGGCGAGCAGCGAGAACACCTGCAAGTGGTCGATGAACTTCCATGCAGCCTCCTGGCCGCCCTTAATCTCGAAGGTGAAGATCGAGGCACCACCGTTGGGGAAATACTGCTTGTAGAGCTCATGGTCGGGGTGCTCAGGCAGGCTCGGGTGGTTCACCTTGGCGACGTGGCTGTCACAAGCCAGGAACTCAACGACCTTCTTGGTGTTCTCGACATGGCGGTCGACGCGCAGTGACAGGGTCTCGGTGCCCTGGAGCAGGATCCAGGCGTTAAACGGACTAATGCAAGCGCCCTCGTCACGCAGCAGGATGGCGCGGACATAGGTCGCGAAGGCGGCAGGGCCGGCAGCCTCGGCAAACGAGACGCCATGGTAGGAGGGATTGGGCTCGGCGATCTGCGCATACTTGCCGCTCGCCTTCCAGTCAAAGTTGCCGCCATCGACAATCACGCCGCCCAGCGAGGTACCGTGACCGCCAATGAACTTGGTCGCGGAGTGGACGACGATATTGGCGCCATGCTCCAGCGGACGGAACAGATACGGGGTACCGAAGGTGTTATCGACAACAACCGGCAGGCCATGCTTCTTGGCAATCTCGGAGATGGCGTCGATGTTGGGGATGTCGGAGTTGGGGTTGCCGAGCGTCTCGAGATAGATGACCGTGGTGTTGTCCTTGATGGCACCCTCGACCTCGTCCAGGTTGTGGGCGTCGACAAAGGTGGTCTCGACACCAAACTGGGAGAGCGTGTGCTCCAGCAGGTTGTAGGAGCCACCGTAGATGGTCTTCTGAGCCACCACGTGGTCACCGGCTTGGGCAAGAGCCTGCAGGGTATAGGTGATGGCAGCAGCACCGGAGGCGACGGCGAGGCCAGCAACGCCGCCCTCGAGCGCAGCGATACGGTCCTCGAAGACGCCCTGGGTGGAGTTGGTCAGACGGCCGTAGATGTTACCGGCGTCGGCAAGACCAAAGCGGTCGGCGGCGTGCTGGGAGTTGCGGAACACATAGCTCGTGGTCTGGTAGATAGGCACGGCACGGGAGTCGGATGCAGGATCGGCGCTCTCCTGGCCAACGTGCAGCTGCAGGGTATCGAAACCAAAGGTGTGCTCGGGGTTGTTGATGAACTGGCCCATGATGATCTCCTTGATCGAACGAAAGTAAATAAAAAGAGAGAAATAAGTCGCTGTCTCCTGATCACGCCGACGGGCGCAAGCAGGAGCCCGGCATTCGTCTTGGTGAGCAATTCATATGCGGGCCTCCTTTCGCATCCCGGTTCCGTGGTCGGCTTAATTACCTACCGCCTTTGTGTGTTTTGAATAGTACGAGCATTGTTTCGCTCGGTCAATCACTTAAAAGCGCTAACATGTTATCGGTTTTTTAGATAGCTATCGAAAGGACGGGCGTCGATGACCCTCCAGCAGCTTCGTTTTCTGATTGCCGTGGCAGAGTCCGGCTCAATCAACGCCGCAGCTCAGCGCCTCTATACCGCTCAGTCCAACATCTCAAACGCCGTCAAAAGCCTCGAGCAGGAGCTCCATCTGGAAATCTTTACGCGCTCCAGCCGCGGCGTCACGCTCACCAACGACGGTACCGAGCTCTTAGGCTATGCGCGCCAAGTCGTGGAGCAGGCAGATATGCTCGAGGCCCGCTACGAGGACGGCGGCACACCCCAGGCGCGCCTTGCCATCTCGGCCCAGCACTACGCTTTTTCGGTCGAGGCCTTTGTCAACGTCGTCGAGCGCTGCCGCGACAGTAAGTTCGAGTTCATCATGCGCGAGACCACCACCTCGCAGATCATCGACGACGTCCGCGCATTTCGCAGCGATATCGGCATCCTCTATCTGGACGACTTTAATACCCGTGTCTTGCAGAAGGCCTTCGCCGATGCCCGCGCAAGCTTCCATCCCCTCTTCGACGCGACGGTCCACGTCTTCGTTAGCGAGCGCCACCCGCTCGCACGCCGCCCCCAGCTGTCCCTTGCCGACCTCACACCCTATACGCGCTACAGCTTTGAGCAGGGAACCTCAAACTCCTTCTATTACGCCGAGGAACCTTTTAGTTATATCCCCTGCGACCGCAACATACGAATCTCGGACCGCGGGACGCTCACTAACTTACTTATCACGTCGAACGGTTACACCCTATCGACCGGTGTCCTCTCCAATGAAATGCAATGGGGTATGGCATCGATCCCGCTAGCAGACGCCCCAACGATGCACGTAGGCTATATCATGCACGACGAGCGCAAGCCCTCTCCCCTCTTGCAACAATACCTCGACGAGCTCAACCGCATCATCCATGCCAACTAACTGTCGGAAGACGGG
The DNA here is from genome assembly GCA_019414045.1 of Collinsella sp. Taxonomy (GTDB): domain Bacteria; phylum Actinomycetota; class Coriobacteriia; order Coriobacteriales; family Coriobacteriaceae; genus Collinsella. Next base: position 98,294 of record DXMW01000032.1, read on the forward strand.
GTAGAAATCGTAGATAGCTAGCCCCCGGCGGGCATGGCGCTACAATGGTCACTCACATGAAACACACTCAACGAAAGGAAGCCCGTGAAGGTCATCATCTATACCGACGGCTCGGCCCGATCAAATCCGGGACGCGGCGGCTACGGCGCCGTGCTCAAATACACCAACCCCGCCGGCAAGACCTTTACCTCCGAGCTTTCGCGCGGCTACGCCAAGACCACCAACAACCGCATGGAGCTCATGGCCGTTATCGTGGCGCTCGAGGCACTCAACCGCCCCTGCGAGGTCGAAGTCCATTCCGATTCGCAGTACGTCGTCAACGCCTTTAACAAGCACTGGATCGACGGCTGGAAAAAGCGCGGGTGGAAAACTGCCAACAAGCAGCCCGTCAAGAACCGCGACCTGTGGGAGCGTCTGCTTGCCGCAAAGAGCAAGCATAAGGTGGAGTTCATCTGGGTTAAGGGTCACGCCGGCCACGAGCTCAACGAGCGCTGCGATGAGCTCGCCACCACGGCGGCCGACGGCAGCGACCTCGATATCGACGCCGGCTTTAACGAGAGCGACCTGTAATAGCGTTTTCGCGCAGCTTTATATCTCCACGCGCTACACTCATCCTGTAGACCAAACAACGCAAGGGAGACGTATGCTGCGTATAGCGACCATCGGCACATCCATGATCACCGACGACTTTATCCAAGTCGTCAACGCCAACGACCAAGCCGTGTTTGTGGGCACGCTTTCACGCGATGCCAATCGCGGTGCTGCCTTTACCGCCGAGCACGGCGGCGAGCGTAACTTCACCGCGCTTGACGAGCTTGCGTCCGCCGACGACGTCGACGCCGTCTACATCGGCAGCCCCAATGCGCTCCACTACGAGCAGGCGCTCGCCTGTATCGCCGGCGGCAAGCACGTTATCGTCGAAAAGCCCTTCTGCGCCACCAAGGCCCAAGCGTTCGAGGTCTTCCGTGCTGCCGAGGCAGCAGGCGTCGTGGCCCTCGAGGCCATGCGTCCCCTCCATGACCCCGCTTTCCACGCCGTCGAGGACGCCCTGGGCGAGATCGCGCCCATTCGCCGCGCCTCACTGCGCTTTGGCAAGTATTCTTCGCGCTACAACGAGGTTCTCGCGGGGCGCGCCACCAATATCTTCGACTGCAATATGGCATCGGGTTCCCTCATGGACATTGGCGTCTACACCGTCGAGCCCATGGTCGAGATTTTCGGCATGCCCTCTGGTCTCACCAGCATGACCACGCTGCTCGACCCCTCAACGCAAGAGCTCACGCACGGCCCCATCGACGGCTGCGGTTCCATCCTCGCCAGCTACGGCGGTGGCCGGATCTCCGTCGAGCTCGCGCACTCCAAAATTACGAATGACCTGCTGCCCTCGCAGATCGAAGGCGAGCGTGGCACTATCCAGATCGACCATCTGTCCACGCCCCGCAACGTCCGCATCGACTATCGCGGCGACGTCGTACGCGGCTCGGCGACCGAGGCACCGCGCGAACAGGGAGACGACGGCCGCGCGCTCGACCTGCCCAAATCGAGCAACACTATGGAATACGAACTCGCAGACTTTATCACCGCCATCGGCGGCATCGATAACGTTAAGGAAGAGATCTGGGAGACCCCGGCGGGACGCCACGAGCTCGGCCACTACCGCGATGTCACGCTCGTCTCGCTGCGCATCATGGATGCCGTACGTCAGCAGGCCGGCATTACCTTCCCCGCCGATTCAGTCAAGCAGGCCTAGCGATGGGCCTCTTCGATACGTTCTTCTCCAGCGTCACCGGCGGCAGTCGAGAGCCTCAAAAACCATCAAACATCGAGTTCGAGCTGCGCCGCAGGCTTACTGTGCTCGCAAGCGACGAGGCCACTCAAGACACTCCCCTGCGCTACTTCCTGCACTGGACGGGGCAAGTCCAAGGCGTTGGTTTTCGCTTTACCAACACCAACCTCGCGCAGGCACGCGCACTCACCGGCTGGGTGCGTAACATGGAAGACGGCTCCGTCGAGATGGAGATACAGGGGGCTCCGGCAAACATCCTATCTCATCTCGAGGCGCTTCATGCCTCCTACGAGCGCATGGGAACGCGTTTTCGCCTCGCAGACGCCCAGGCCCGAGCCCCACTTACCAATGAAGACGGTTTCAGTCCTCGTTATTAGTATTGTGTGCTAAATACGGTATCATTTACCTACGACCGTTGATAGAAAAGAGGCGAGGCGCATGGCGGTGCAAAGAAGAAACACCAAGCAGCGGAAGCTGGTTCTTGACGCCGTGCGCCAAAGCTATAACCACCCCACCGCCGATGAGATCTACAACGCCGTGCGCGCGCAGGATGACAAAATCAGCCGCGGTACGGTCTACCGCAATCTCAATCTCTTAGCCGACGCCGGCGAGATCCTCTCCATCAAGACGCCGGGCGGCAGCCGCTTCGATCGCACGATCGAGCCGCATGCGCATATCATCTGCACCTCGTGCAGCCGCGTCATCGACGTACCGCTCCCCTTCGATGCCCAGCTCGACGCCAAGGCGTCCGAGCAAATCGGCTGGAACGTCACCTCGCACTACACCATCTTCGAGGGCCTCTGCCCCAACTGTAGGTAGATTTTGGGACATGCCTACTCAGCAAGTAGACGACGCAGCTCTTCTTCGACCGTGCGCACGTAGCGGACACGGTCATTGACACCGCGCATGCTGGGATTGCAGCTCTCCATCAGATAGGGATGGCCCACCACGTTGAGCATGTCGCGATCGTTTTCGTTATCGCCAAACGCCATCATTTCGTTAGGTGAGATCCCCAGTGCGCGACCATAATCGGCAAGCGCGGACCCCTTGCCCGAATCAAAGCCGATAAAGTCGGTCCATTCGGTTCCCGACGTCATCACATCGACCCGGTCGCTAAAGCGACGCGCAAAATACTCCAACGCCGCCGGCTGCTCTGTCTCGGGCGTTTGAAACGCAATCTTAATGACATCCTCGTCAATGTCCTCGGGACGGTCGACCACCGCCACATCGCAGTGGACCTCGTAACGCAAATGGTCGATGAACGCATCGTTACCGCTTATGGTGTAGAGGTGCCCCTCGCAGGAAAGGGTTACGTCGGCATGGGGGTAGGCGACCACGGCATTCGCGATATCCATAGCAAGGCTACGTTCCATGGAACGTTTGACAACGGCACGCCCCTCGCTCATCACCAGGGCTCCGTTTTCGCATACATAGGCGAGCTCATCGGCCACCGGGGCAAACAGGTAGCGCAAGCTCGCATATTGACGGCCACTCGCCGGCATAAACACAATGCCGCGACGATGCAGCTCGTCGATGAGCTCAAATGCCTCAGGACGCGGCTCGCGCTCCCCCGGATGCAGCAACGTGCCATCCAAATCGCAGGCGATCAGTTTGATTCCCTCAAGACCCATATACTTCCCCCAAAGCACCCCATCAAAAGTAAGACGGACTTTGAATAGTTGCCTCTCAAAGTCCGTCTTACGCATACGCACGTTAGCCGCGCGCCTTCTTTACGATCGTAAAGTCTGGAGCCATACTCACAACAACATCCGCCGCGCTCGATGCAAAGCGTCGACTGGCATCGAGCTCGCGTGTGACCACCGAGAGCCGAACACCCTCGACACCCCGGAGCATGCGGCCCAAAACAGGCCGCACCGGCGTATACATGCGCACGGTATGCTCGTCCGAGTCGCCCCAGAAGAGCGGCGCATGCATGTTGCCGATTTCCCAGCACGCATGCGCGAGCGCAATCGGATCCATGCGGTCGACTTCGACCAAATAAACCTCGGCGCTGCGCAGGCGCACGACAACCGCTACGGGCACCGTGCCCGTGCGGTCGACAGCGAGCACGTCACCGTCGGCAAGACGCTCGCCATCAGTGGCATCCAGCCGGGCATTCACCGTGCGCCCCAGCTCCGTCACGCCCACAAACAGGCGCGCATCAGCCTGGTCCCAATCGAGTAGCAGCTCGTCAACCTCAAAGACGCCACCCAGCTCCCGACGAAGCAGGAGTTCATAGGACGGGTCGTTGAGATTTCCCAAGCGCTCCGTAGCTACCAGGTCCACGGACATCAACTAGTCCTCGACCTCAACGAGCTCGATATCAAAGTTGAGATCCTTGCCGGCAAGCTCGTGGTTGGCATCGAGCGTCACGGCCTCGGACGTCACATCGATGACGACAGCGGGGACAGGCATGCCGCTCGGCGTGGACAGGAAGAGCTTCATGCCCTTCTCGATCTGCTCGATGTTGGGAACCTGCTCGGCCGGGAAGGTCAGGACCATCTCGGGGTTGTGCTCGCCGTAGGCATCGGCAGCAGGAATGTGCACGGACTTCTTCTCGCCCACCTGCATATCGATAACGGCGGCGTCGAAGCCCTTGATCATCTGACCGGCACCGCAGGTGAACTCCAGCGGCTCACCGCGATCGTAGGAGCTATCGAACTGCGTGCCGTCATCGAGCGTGCCACGATAATGGGTCTTGACCTTCTTGCCCTGGTTGGACATGGTAACCTCCGTGATAAGGGCGGCGCACAACGCGGGCCGCCGTGAACATATGGCGCTAACTATACCCTAGTCATACAATTCATTGACAGTTTGCAAAGAAACGCTGCAACCGGAGGAACCATGGCATATCCCGTATTTGACCTACACTGCGACACCGCCGACCGTATCGGCTGGGCCACACTCGATCTTGACCTGCGCTTTACCGCCGGCACCGACGGTTATTTCCCCGGCGACGAAACGCATCCGCAAGATTTCGACCTTATCGAGGGCAACGCCTGCGCCATCTCGCTCGCAAAGATCGGCAACACGCCGTGGGCGCAGTGCTTCGCTACGTTTGTCCCCGACGAGATTCCCACCGCCCACGCCGCGCGCTTCCAGGCGCAGATCATGGCGCATATGAGCGGCCAGGCAATGCTCAACCACGACCGCATGGTCAACGTGCGCAGCGCCGCTGATATTCGCCCTGCGCTCAAAGACGGCAAGGTCGCCTGCATCCACACCATCGAAAACGCCACGTTCTTTGCCGAGGACCCCGCGCTGATCGAGGTGCTCAAGAGCTTGGGCGTGCTTATGTCGTCACTCAGCTGGAACGCGCAGGGACCGCTCGCGAGCGGCCACGACACCCACGCCGGCCTCACCGCCGCCGGCATCGAGGCACTTACGCAGATGGAGCACGCCGGCATGATACTCGACGTCTCCCACCTCAACGACGAGTGCTTTGACGAGGTTGTCGCCCACGCCACGCGCCCCTTCGTCGCCAGCCACTCCAACTCCCGTGCGGTTTGCGGCGTCAAGCGCAACCTCACCGACGACCAGTTCCGCACCATTCGCGACATGGGCGGCATCGTCGGCCTCAACTACTGCAGCGAGTTCCTATCCAACGATGCGACCGACAAGACCACCGCAGACGTCACCTTCGACCATCTGGCAGCCCATATCGAACACTGGCTCGACCTGGGCGGCGAAGATGTCATCGCACTCGGCGGCGACTGGGACGGCGCCAAGGTGCCCGCTTTCCTCTCCGATGCCAGCAAGATGCCCGAATTCCAGAACATGCTCTCCAAGCACTTTGGCAAGACCGTGATGCAGAAGCTCTGCAGCGATAACGCCCTTGCCTTCTTCGAGCGTTATTAATTTCACATCCCTTGAGCGGGCCGGCATACCGAACGGTCGAAATGCCGGCCCGTCCCCAATCTGAAGGACCGCTTTTGACGCAGCAGTTTACGATTTTCCTACCCCGACCGGATGGGATGCCCATCCCCGTCGTCGTTACCAAAAAGCGCGTCAAGAACTTCAACCTACGCGTCACATCGAGCGGTGAGGTCCACGCCAGCGCACCGCTCGGCGCCAGCCGCGAGCGTATCGAAGCGTTTGTGAAGCGCAACAGCGCCTGGATTATCAGCCGACTTGCCCAGCGCGAGCAACGTCAGACGACGGCACAGGAGCCGCTCAGCCCCTCGTCCATCATTGCGCTTTGGGGCAAGCCCATCACGGTACAGGACGCACTCGATCACAACTTTGTATCACCCGCACCGCGACCCCAGCAGGCCACCTTCGCAAGTTTTATGGGTACCGACGAATCGGACGAAGGCCCACAGGCCAAGCGGCTCGCAATCCTCGACGGTCTAACGTCCGACGAGCTCCAAGCCCACATCGACCAGCTTTATACGTCCGAAGTCACATCGGCGCTGCGCGATATGGTGCACGCATACGAAATCGCAATGGGTGTCGCCGTTTCCCGCGTTTCCGTACGCAGCATGAAAACGCGTTGGGGCTCATGCACGCCCAAATCCGGCACCGTTCGCATCGCACGAGAACTTGCCGCCTACCCCGTCGAATGCCTCGACATGGTTATCGCCCACGAGCTCGTCCACTTGCTCGAGCCAAGCCACAATCAGCGGTTTCACGCCTTGCTCGACACGTACTGTCCCAACAATAGAGTTTTGTCGCAGCGGCTCAAGCAACCACCCATAGAGACGTATTAGAACCGGTTAACGCACGCGCTCGATCTCAACACCGCAGCTTGCCAGGGGAAGACCGACGGGCGCCCAAGGCTTATCGAGCTTAACACGCACGCCAAGCAGCAGGGGGTAACGACGTAGCAGCATCTGGGCCACACCCTCGGCTGCAGCCTCGATAAGCTTAAAGGTATGCTCACGCAGATAGCCATCGACATCGTGGCACACCGAGCCGTAGTCAATCGAGGCGTCCAGGTTATCGTGCTCCCCCGCTGCACGCAGGTCGGCATAGAGCACCAGGGACACGATGAACTTCTGGCCCAGCGCGTTCTCTTCGGGATACACGCCGTGGTTGGCAAAGACCTCGAGACCGTCGATAGTAATGCGATCGGCATGGCGCAGATCGTCATAGCTCACGTGGGGCACCGCCGTTGCAGTGGATATTTCGCCCCTTCCACGGCGGGCGAGTTCGGCGCCTTCAGTCTTAGTTGCATTCTCGGGCAGTTTCTTGTTACTCATCGCGATCGTCTCCTTCGTTTAGAACCCCGACCGCGCAAACTAACTACACGCGAATCGACAGGTTCTTTTTATCATCGCTCCAGTTGCAAGCATTGCGCGCGGGGCATGCAAAGCAGGCGCGCGACGCTTTGTCGGCTGCATAAAGCAGACGCTCGAGCGGCTGGCTGTTCACGCGCAGCTTTCGATGGCCCAGAATGGCCGTCTTAATAGCTGCGGCATCGGCCGGCTCAAACGCCACGTCATCGGGCATGCCGCCGAGAATCGCATCAGCGACGCGCTCGCTTGCAACATCATGGGATATACCCGATTCATACTGTTCATCTTTGCCGATATCGTGAAGAAGTGCCGTGGCGTAGATGACCTCGCGGTCAAATTTGAGCTCTTCCTCGAGATTCTTGATCCACATAATACGGGCGACATCCAGCAGATGGTCGATACCGTGGCGGCAAAAGATGCGCCCCGATTCCAACTGCGCAATGTTTCCCAGATGCCGCCGGAACAGTCCGTTGGCACAGATGTAATCAATGCAAGGCATGGCACCAAAGGGAGTCAGGCCCGAAGCCATAAAGCCGCGACGCGACGTTCCTTCATCGGTCTTCGATGCAAAGTCGTTGACGACTCTCATGGTTAGCGGCCCAGCATCCTAAAGAATCGCTCCTCGAGCGACGGATCGGTCTCAAAGACACCGCGACGAGCAAGCGTTACGGTCTTGGTACCGGGCTTTTGCACGCCGCGCATGGTCATGCACATATGCTCGGCTTCCATCAGCACGATTGCCCCTTGGGGGGCAAGATATTCCATGAGGGCATCGGCAACCTGTGTACACAGCTGCTCCTGCAGCTGCAGACGACGGGCATAGACCTCAACCGTGCGAGCAAGCTTAGACAGACCCGCCACGCGGCCGTTAGGGATATAGCCGATCGCAGCCTTGCCATAAAACGGCAGCAGATGGTGCTCGCACAGCGAGTAAAACGTGATGTCGCGCTCGATAACTAAATCGTTCGAAGCGACGGCAAAAGTTTTGGACAGGTGCTCCTCAGCGCTCTGGTCCATGCCGCCGGCAATCTCGCCATACATGCGGGCGACGCGTGCCGGCGTCTCCAGCAGGCCCTCACGAGTTGGGTCCTCGCCTATGCCCTCAAGCAACAGCTTTATGGCGGTCTCAACTTTTTCCTGATCGACCATCTAGGCCTCACTCTTCCGATTTTGCGTTCGCGCTATGGTACCACGCCCTCCGGCATCGGCCACAAGCTACATAGTATGGGTCGAATAGACCGGATCGTCTCGCCAAAGCTCCACAGCGTCGCAAAGCGAAACGCCCTCGCGCGCGGCACGAGTGCGCGTGGCGTTCATGTCGATCACCCGCTGATTACTCGAACCCCTAAAACGCAAGGAGATATCGTACAGGTCTTGAACGAACGGGCCGTCCACCAACATATCGAGGCAGGCAAGGATACGGTCCGTCACCTCGGTATGATGACGGCCGCCCGGCATAAGTTCCTCGAGCACGTCGCCGGTAAAGCACCAAATGGTCTTCCCCGACTCCACAGGATAGGCCGCACGCACGCGTTCGATAAAGTCAACGAGACCCGCCTGATTCTCGGGTTCCATGGGCTCGCCACCCAGAATCGTCAGGCCATCAATAAAGGGATGGTCAAGACTGTCGATAATCTTGTCCTCGACGGCACGGTCGAACGGTTCACCCGCGGCAAAGTCCCACGCGACGGAGTTAAAGCAATTCTTGCACCCACGACGGCACCCACTCACAAACAGGGAAGTACGAACACCTTCCCCATCAGCAATGTCGAAATACTTAATGTTCGCGTAGTTCATAGGTAACTCTCCCGGGAGGCCGGGACATATCATCCCGTCCTCAAACATTCTCGGCCTGCGGCCTGCGAAACTGCGGGCGGGACGATATGTCCCGGCCTCATGCAAAGGGTAACTCAATGAACGAAGCGAACATCGAGTATAGGGTTCGAGGTCCAATAAAAACTTTGTTGCAGCCCAACCGTCATCGCAAGCAAAACGTTGTTGCAAGTCAACTCATTTCCGCTAAGAACTTCGAGAAGTGAGCAGACCGCATGCTGCATCTCAACTACGTCAACTTGGCTGAACCGAGAGGGCCGCTTGGGCTTTTGCTCGATATGAGTTCCGCACGCAAAGAAGGCCACTTAATGTGGCCTTCGTCTTGCGCAGGACTGTCCGAAATAGCGAGCAAATGCCCAAGCGGCCCTCTCGGTTCAGCCCCGGAGCGGTATTAGAGATGCAGCACGCGGTCGCGGATCTCCTCGGTTCGACCCTGGTTCCAGAATTGAGTACCGATGTAGCCGCACGTACGACGGGCGACATTCATCTTCTCCTGATCGCGGTTGCCGCAGTTGGGGCACTCCCACACCAGCTTGCCGTCATCCTCGACAATCTTGATCTCGCCGTCATAGCCGCACACCTGGCAGTAATCGCTCTTGGTGTTGAGCTCGGCATACATGATGTTGTCGTAGATGTACTGCATCACGCGAATGACAGCCTTAAGGTTGTCCTGCATGTTGGGAACCTCGACGTAGGAGATGGCACCGCCCGGCGAAAGCTGCTGGAACATGCCCTCAAACTTGAGCTTATCGAAAGCATCAATCTCCTCGGACACATGGACGTGGTAGCTGTTGGTAATGTAGCCCTTGTCCGTCACACCCGGAATAATGCCAAAACGGCGCTGCAGGCACTTGGCGAACTTGTAGGTCGTCGACTCAAGCGGGGTGCCGTACAGTGAGAAGTCGATATCGCTTTCGGCCTTCCACTCGGCGCATTTGTCGTTCATGTGCTGCATGACGGCCATGGCAAACGGCGTGCCTTCCTTCTCGGTGTGGCTGTGGCCCGTCATGTACTTGACGCACTCATACAGACCGGCATACCCCAGGCTGATGGTGGAATAGCCGCCCACGAGCAGTTTGTCGATCGTCTCGCCCTTCTTAAGGCGCGCCAGGGCGCCGTACTGCCACAGAATCGGTGCGGCATCCGAAAGCGTGCCCATCAGGCGCTCATGACGGCACAGCAGGGCACGATGGCACAGCTCAAGGCGCTCGTCGAAGATCTTCCAGAACTTGTCCATGTCCTGATGCGAGCTCAGTGCGACATCGGGCAGGTTGATGGTCACAACACCCTGGTTAAAGCGGCCATAGTACTTAGGTTTGGTCGGGTCATAGTTCAGCGCGTTGGCAACATTGTTAAAGCCGTTGCCCGAACGGTCGGGCGTCAGGAAGCTGCGGCAACCCATGCAGGTGTAGCAATCGCCATTGCCGGCGGTCTCACCCTTAGACAGCTTGAGCTCACGCATCTTCTTCTCAGAGATGTAGTCGGGCACCATGCGCTTGGCGGTGCACTTGGCAGCCAGCTGGGTCAGGTAGAAGTACGGGGAATTCTCGTGAACGTTATCGTCCTCGAGCACGTAGATAAGCTTGGGGAATGCCGGGGTAATCCACACGCCAGCCTCGTTCTTAACGCCCTCGTAGCGCTGGCGAAGCGTCTCCTCCACGATCATGGCAAGGTCGTGCTTCTCCTGAGGCGTACGGGCCTCGTTGAGATACATAAAGACCGTCACGAACGGCGCCTGGCCATTCGTGGTCATAAGGGTCACGACCTGATACTGAATCGTCTGGACGCCGCGACGGATCTCGTCACGCAGACGGTCCTCAACGACCTCACGGACCTTCTCGGCAGACGCAGAGACGCCAAGCTCCTCGAGCTCGCGGGCAACCTCGCCGCGAATCTTCTGACGGCTCACCTCGACAAACGGAGCCAGGTGGGTCAGCGAAATCGACTGGCCGCCATACTGGGAAGAGGCGACCTGGGCGATAATCTGCGTCGCGATATTGCAAGCAGTCGAGAAGCTGTGCGGTTTCTCGATCAGCGTGCCCGAGATAACGGTGCCGTTCTGGAGCATATCCTCCAGGTTCACCAGGTCACAGTTATGCATGTGCTGGGCAAAGTAGTCCGAATCGTGGAAGTGAATCAGGCCCTCGTTGTGGGCATCCACGATCTCCTGGGGCAGCAGCACGCGCTGCGTCAGGTCCTTGGAAATCTCGCCGGCCATGTAGTCGCGCTGGACGGAGTTGACGGTCGGGTTCTTGTTGGAGTTCTCCTGCTTGACCTCTTCGTTATTGCACTCAATCAGCGACAGGATCTTGTCATCGGTCGTGTTCTTTTGGCGCTTCAGGCTCTGAACATAGCGGTAGATGATGTAGTGGCGAGCGACCTCGTAGCAGTCGAGACGCATAATCTCGTCCTCGACCAGATCCTGGATCTCCTCGACCGATACGGTGTGGCCGGCCTTCTCACATGCCTCGGCGACGTTTTGTGCCGCATAGATCACCTGGCGGTCGGTAAGGCGAGAGCCTTCCTCGACCTCCAAGTTTGCGGCGCGGATCGCATTGACGATCTTATCGATGTCAAAGGTAACCTCGGTGCCGCTGCGCTTGATGATCTTCATCCTCTTGCCTCTTTCGCATCGTAGCCTCATTGCGCTTCAGGGCCAAACGATGCCCGGCAGGGCTTGCCCCCGTCTTGCGGCGCCGTCGCGCAATCTGTGTTCTCGATAACCATAGGCCCTCATGCGGACAATCCTCGCAGCCATTCAAGGGGCCCAAAGATCTATCCAAATGGGGCGAATAAGGTTCTCGTTCTCTGTCCGCCATCTATCATACGACAAAGAGGCATCTATATCCTGTATTCTTTTTTTAGGTCAAACACAACATATAGTGTTTCAGCAGGTCAAAGCAATTGGTCAATTTGCAGACGCATTATAAATGAAAGCCTCTTGGCAGACTGCTAAAACGTTATCAACCCAACTACCTGCACAGCAGTTTTGAAACCCCCTCAACCGTGCCGCCGCCAAATAGCACCAAAACCAAGCCGCTCACGCCAAAAGAATCCAAAAGATTATGCTTGACCAACATGTTGCGGTCATGATGGGCCAGGACACATGCAATCTGCCGGCACCCCTACGGGATGCGAAGACCATCGCGTAGGGACCTTGGATCAATATTTGATGACTTATTTGGCGGCGCGCTTGGTGGCAAAAAACAAAACAGCCCAGAGGACATAGCCTCTGAGCTGCGAACATTTGGTGGGCGTTAGAAGATTTGAACTTCTGACCTCTTCCGTGTCAGGGAAGCGCTCTCCCCCTGAGCTAAACGCCCAAATGGAGCGGACAACGGGGCTCGAACCCGCGACCCCAACCTTGGCAAGGTTGTGCTCTACCAACTGAGCCATGTCCGCTTACGAGGATTAATCTTACGTGATGCCCGCATCCCATGCAAGAACTTTTTTTGAAAAGTTTTGCGACGCCCTCGCGAACCTCGCGAAGACATCAGCCACCACGGAAGGCGCAGGCAAACGCAAACTCGCCGCAAGAGGCCCTTACATCTCACCGAGCATGATCCAGGCAGAGCTGTCCTGCGCGAGTCTGCCGTCTGCAAGCGCTGATGAGGTGAGCAGGACCCTGCCCGCCGGCAGCTCCACGGGTGCTGCACCGAAGTTCGTCACGCACGCCCAGCCGTTATCGCGGCGATAGGCGATGACGCCGCCCTCAGCGCCCTCGGCACCATCCGCAAGACCGGTGCGCCCGTCAAGATCGAGCCACGCAAGATCGTTGGCGCACCCGCGCAGCTTGCGCCGCAGCCAGAGGGCGTCACGATAGAGCGCAAGCATCGATGTCGGGTCCGTTTCTTCCCTATCGGCAGCATAATCGGAAAACCATGCAGGCTGCGGCAGATGGGGCGCCGCATCAGCGTCCGCCGGCGAAAACCCAAACGATCCGCCCTGCGCGGGATCGTCCGCCGCTACCCACGGCAGGGGCACACGACAGCCGTCGCGCCCCTTCTCGCGCTTCGGTCCGCGCGTATTGGTTGCACTGGGATCTTCGAGTGCAGTCCACGGGATATCAGCCACCTCAAAAAGACCGAGCTCCTCACCCTGATACACGTATGCCGAGCCCGGAAGCGCCAGTTCAAGCAAAAGGGCCGCCCGCGCGCGGCGCTCGCCGAGTTCACGGTCCTCGTCATAAGACGACCCGTCGCGTAAGAGCCGGTCGAGCGCAATCTGGTGGTAGCGCGTCGCCTTGATTTGCGGCAGGGCATAGCGTGTCGCCACGCGCGGCACGTCGTGGTTGGAGAGTACCCAGGTCGAGGCGGAATCGGATTCGACGGCTGCCTTCAAGCCCTTCTCGATTGCAGTGTGCATGTCATCATAGGTCCAAGTGGCCTTGGCAAACTCAAAGTTGAATGTCTGGCCAAGCTCGCTGGGACGCGCATAGAGATACTGGCGCTCAGGCAGCACCCACGCCTCGGCAACGGCGCTGCGCGGCGGATTATAGCGGTCGAACACGCGGCGCCACTCGCGATAGATCTCGTGGACCTCGTTGCGGTCCCACAGCGGATGGGTGCCGTCGTCAACCATGTCATCGCCCTCGGCGAGATGCCACCGGTCGAGGTCATCGCGGTCGAGATCCTTGGCGAGACCGTGCGCCACATCGATGCGAAAGCCATCGACGCCTCGATCGCTCCAAAACGCCAGGACGTCGCAAAAGAACGCGTGAACCTCGGGGCATGACCAGTCAAAGTCCGGCTGCTCGGGCGTAAACATGTGCAGATACCATTGACCGTCCGCAACACGCGTCCAGGCGGGGCCGCCAAAGTTGGCATTCCAATTGGTGGGAGGCAGCTCGCCATGCTCGCCGCGACCATCGCGGAAGATATAACGGGCGCGCTCGGGCGATCCGGGGCCGGCGGCAAGAGCGGCTTTGAACCAGGGGTGCTGGTTGGATGAATGGTTGGGCACGATATCGACGATGACCTTGATGCCGCGCGCGTGAGCCGCAGCGATCATGTCATCGAAGTCGTCAAGCGAGCCGAGACGTGGGTCGACATCGCAGTAGTCCGCCACATCATAGCCGCCATCGACAAGAGGCGAAGGGTAAAACGGGCTCAGCCAGATGGCCTCGATGCCCAGCCGCTCAAGATAGTCCATCTGCTGGGTAATGCCCGCGATATCGCCCAGACCCGAACCGGTCGAATCCTTAAACGAACGCGGGTAGATCTGATAGATCGCGGCATCGGACATCCATGAGCGCGAAGAGGACTTTTCTGCAGCCATGGGGTGAGCCTCCCTTGCAACGAGGTTTTGCGAGATGCCCACGATGATACGCCCAAAGCTGTCATTCGAGGCAAACAACGCCACAGCCACACCCCAAAACGCTCGCTCCCTCTCGGGCTCGAGCCTCCTGGGACGAATCGATCGATTAGTGAAAAGAACGGAAGACTCACTCCCCCGGCCACAACAGCGAGCGGGCTCCGGGTGCCCCAGGTTGCCGCGAAAGAGGAGGGAAGCGTACTTTATGTACGCGACCGACGATTGAGGGGGCAAGATGGGGTGCCCGGGGCTCGCGCAGCGTCAACAAAAAACGCGGTTCGTTAGAACCGCGTAAGATAGTTGGAGCGGACAACGGGGCGTCCGCGTATCCGCTTCGCGGATCCGCACCGGCTTCGGCCGCCTGCCGGCGACCTCGCCAGCTCGCTACAAACGCTCCGCGTTTGCTTAACGCTCGCTCCCTCTCGGGTTCGAGCCCAGGCGATGGGTACAAAAAAGCCCGGCTACCGTGGTAGTCGGGCTATTACACTTGGAGCGGACAACGGGGCTCGAACCCGCGACCCCAACCTTGGCAAGGTTGTGCTCTACCAACTGAGCCATGTCCGCATATGTAAAACAAAACGGGCGCCGGAGCGCCCGGATGTTGCCTGGAGGCGAAGCCCGGATTCGAACCGGGGGTAAAGGCTTTGCAGGCCTCTGCCTTACCACTTGGCCACTTCGCCGAAAAAGGACCGCCTAAACGGTCCGGAAATGCAATGGAGCGGACAACGGGGCTCGAACCCGCGACCCCAACCTTGGCAAGGTTGTGCTCTACCAACTGAGCCATGTCCGCTTGCGGGTTATTAATTTACGCGAGTTATCCAAAAGACGCAAGTACTTTTTTCAAAAAAGTTGCCGGCCGCGTGTTCTTGGTGGCTAAACGCGCTAAAGCGATTGGCTAGGCACGCGATTCCAGTGCTCCGCTAAATAGCTTCACCATCTGCACGCGCGTGCCGGTGCCGTCTGTGCGACGAGCAACCTCCACGTTATCGACAAGCATACGCATAAGCTTGATACCACGGCCGCGTTCCTCAGATGCGACCGGTTCGCTCGCTCCATCGATAGAATAGCCGGCACCCCGATCAAGCACCTCAACCACGACGCGATCGCCATAGGCCTGAACCGTCAGGACGCACCCGATACCGCCCGCATGGTCATAGGCATTACCCAGCGCCTCCCCCGACGCCAACGCGACATCGTAGCGCTCGTCGCGGCGCAACGGAAGCGATTCAAGGAGTTCGGCGATGCGATGTCGATAGTATGGAAGATTCTCGATACCCTGTCGGACCTCGACGCTCTTGCTCCATCGTGGCAACTCTCCCACCGGAATAGCGGGAATCGACTCACGCGCCGGACCCGCAACATGAAGGATGTCGACAAGTCGGGCAATCTCCAAAAAGCGAATGACCTCATCGGAGGCGTTAACGAGCGAAAGCAGGCCCTCTCGCCTCATGAGCTCTCTGGCACGTGTAAGCAAAAACGCCAAACCCGTCGAGTCGATAAAGCCCACGGCCTGGCAATTGATGACAACGCGACGCACGCCCCGGTCGATCAGATTATCCAACCGTCGGCGCAGCACGGACACCGAGGCGATGTCGACATCACCCGGTGGCGTCAAAACCGCTATGTCATTCCACTCATTCATACGACCATGGTTCCCCAAAAGAGCTCGCTCGATGCATACATATCTGCAGCTGCGCAGATTTTGCCCGTCAAGTATCGCGGTCTACGATCGACCCCGTAAAAACTCAAGGGAAACCAGCGCAATGTCATCGTCCAGCGCCGACTCGGTAAAGCGGTCAAGCTCTCCCAAGACCTTACCGCAGATTCCCGATACACCCTCACCCGAGACAGAGAGCAAAAGGTCACGAAGGCGCTGCTTGCCAAAGAAAGCACCCGAGCGATCACGTGCTTCGATTGCTCCGTCGGTATACATGAATAGCATGTCACCAGGAGCGAACGTAAACACGCCTGTCTCGTACACCATGCTCTCAAAGGCACCGATCACGCCCGATTGGCACCCAAGGAGCTCCACTTCTCCCCCTCGGGTTTCTCCGCCGCCAAGCGGCGTCGACGACGGTCTAATGACCATAGTGGGAGGATGTCCCGCAGAGCAGTAGGTAGCGCGACCCGCTTTAAGATCAATCTTGGCGATAAACGCCGTCACGAACGTCTCGACCCTCGAAAAGCCCATGAGCATGCTATTGAGCGAGCGGGCCATACGGGCGGGCCCAGCACCCTCCCAGGCATAGGCCGTCAGCGCCGTCTTGACGAGCGCTGACATCGACGCCGCCTCGATTCCTTTGCCGGATACATCGCCCAAAATCATAACGGCGCAATCGTCGGGAAGACGGACAAGAGTATAGAAGTCGCCGCCAACCAACGCCGAATTCGTTGCCGAAAGGTATACCGAATCGGTCGCGATACCCGGAACGTCACCAAGCGAATTTCTCATGCCAATCTGGAGGGTCTGAGCGATATGGCGCTCCTCGCGCTTTTGAGATTCGCCCTCGTAGATCAGTTCAAAGTCATGCGCCAAGTGCACCAAGTAGTCATATTCAAGGTCATCAATCGGCTCTTGACTACCGTCACGAAGCAGAAGCGCGCGCGTCGTCGGGCCTTTCGCAACAGAAGCAGGAACGATCGCGTCGTTGCTGTGTTTGCCATCACCCTCAGAGCGCGGGCGCCCCGCCTCGATGCCGGTGTCGACGTAGAGACCCTGGCAAGGCAGACCATGCGCCCTAAGCCAGCCTCCCATAGGCATCGATTCGTCAACGCGAGTTATACGGACGTGTTTAAGATCCTCGGCACTCGTGCCGCCCAAAACAGACGCCTCAAAGCCATCAGAGCCAACCCCCAAACGTGCCGCTGGCGCCGTCGTGGAAAAGAAAAGTTTCTCGGGATCGTCCGGCAAAGCAACGCGACTGCCGCCTTCAAAATCTATGACATAGGAGCCCAGACTGGCGTCATACTCAACAGGGCAAAAATGACAGTTGAGCATATTGCAAATCTCGGACGATATAGCCTGGGTAGCCGCGGCGGAATCGTCTAGAAAGGTAAACAACTCATCACGTAAGACATTGAGCGAGCGGCCAAGCTCGGCCGTGCGACGAGAGCGAAGGCTCGATGCCATGCCGACCAGCTGGATAGACAGGTAATCGCAAATGACCTCGAGTACATTAACGTCATAGGCGAGCGGTGCCTGAGGGCGCTTCCAACCAACTTCCAGCACGCCAAGGATCTGCGTACCGTAAAAAACGGGAAGACAGATCTCGCTGCGGTACGGAGGCATATCCTGCACGCGCAACAGGTGCTTAGAACGATTGTCCAGGTCCATGAACATACCGGAGGCAGCCCTATCACCCTCAAGGTCCTGTTGAATCGACAAGCGACAGGCACGCGACTCGCGAAGAACATACGTCGGAATGCCAGCGCCATACGGCAAAAACTCGGGCAGGTAGCTGTCGTGCAGCTCCTTGGAGACACCGCGAAGCTTAAAACCGCCGCTCTCAGAAAAATAGATAGCGGCACCCGAAGCATCGAGCGTTCCTACAAGCTGGTTCAAAACGGTATCAAGTAGGCTGGGCAGCTCATCGGAGCCCACAGTGCTCATAATGACCGAGAGAGTGCCAGAGAGACGCTTGTTCGCAACTCTAAGCTCCGATAACGCACGCTTAAGTTGACGGTCGTGAGAATACTGTTCCTCGATACTGTGAAGCGCCACTAGGACACGTGGTGCGCGGCGCCCAAAGATGCGTGGAGGCGTTACGGAGCCCGCGCGAACCAAGACGGGGATAAAAGAGCCGTCACTCAGCTTGAGCATCAGTTCGTTCTCGGAGCCATCAGTTTCAAATGGCAGACGATGTTCCGTCGCACGTTCAAAAGCGGACGAGTACAGGACGTCTTTAACATCTCCACCGATGACATCGGCGCGTTCCTCGCACATCAACCCAAGTAAGCGATTATTCACATGCAGAATGGTTCCGTCGAGCTCGCAGATGATGACAGCATCGCTCGTGATCTCGACTAGTTGGGCAACGTCTGCCCACTCGTTGCGTTCAAGCGTTTCCATCGTGGACCCCACCGTCTATCGGTAACAAAAAAGCCTCCGAAGAGGCTTCTCAAATGCGATGGTGTCGGAGGCGGGACTTGAACCCGCATGACCAAAAAGCGGTCACTAGCACCTCAAGCTAGCGCGTCTGCCAATTCCGCCACTCCGACATGCTATGTTGTTGATTCGCGGTTCATTTTGTTGGACCCGCGCGTTCAACGAAGAAGATAATAACCTATGATTCGAGAACTGTGCAAGCACTTTTTTCAAAAAAGTTTACGAATTTGTAAATGCGCTGGTAGATCTATATGTTCGGCCCCGAATCGGTGTTGCCTCCCGGCGCGTCCTCGGGCATGAGCGATATTTTGTTGCGCACTTCGTGCTGCAAAATATCGCTCCCCCTGCGGAATGCGCCGGGAGGGAACACCGATTCGGGGCCTGCAGATACATACTTCAGGCACAGTTCTCAAACATGTTCTGGGGGCTGATGCAAATTTGGTGGCTCGGCTTTGCCGAGCCCTTATATAAAGAGGCCGGAGCTAAAGCTCCGGCCTCACTAACTTTCCTATTAGATTAAGTGAGCGATCAAGGAATCGCACCCCTCCCTGCCGCGTTGCCGCAGGGCCCGCGCTGGACTTAGTTTTCAGAACATTCCGCAGACCAGGAAACCCCCTTATCCGCGGCTCCGAAGGAGCAGGATAAGGGGGTTTCCATGGTCGAGGACGTTCTGAAAACTAAGTCCAGCACGGGCCCGGACGATAACAACCGGCTACAGGTCGATGTGCGATTCCTTGATCGGGAACGGCTCCGCGAAGTGGCACGCGCAGCAGTGACCCGGTGCAACTTCCTTAAACTCGGGGAGCTTCTCGGAGCAGATACCCTGCGCGATCGGGCAACGCGTGTGGAAACGGCAGCCGGTCGGCGGATCCAGCGGCGACGGCGGATCGCCAGCGAGGATGATGCGCTTGCGGGTCTTCTGGATATCAGGATCGGGAACCGGCACGGCAGACAGCAGCGACTGCGTGTACGGATGGTGAGGCTCGCTATAGAGCGTCTTCCAGTCCGAAACCTCGACCATCTTACCCAGATACATAACGGCAACGCGATCAGAAATGTGCTGCACGACGGAGAGGTCGTGAGCAATGAAGAGATAAGCAGTACCGAACTTATCCTGAAGCTCCTTCAGCAGGTTCAAAACCTGGGCCTGAATGGAAACGTCAAGTGCAGAGACAGGCTCGTCGCAGATGATCAGCTTGGGCTTCAGAGCGAACGCGCGGGCAATGCCGACACGCTGACGCTGACCGCCGGAGAACTCGTGCGGATAGCGGTTGATGTGCTCGGGGTTCAGACCGACGACGTCCAGCAGCTCGCGGACGCGCTCAATGCGCTCCTCCTTGGTACCCACACCATGAATGGTCATGGGCTCGGAGACAATCTCACCGATGGTCATACGAGGGTTGAGCGAAGCATAAGGATCCTGGAAGATAAACTGCATCTCACGACGCATGTCCTTGATCTCATGCTTGCTCATCTCGGCAACATCTTTGCCCTGGAAGAACACCTTGCCGGCGGTCGGCTTGGTCAGACGCATGATAGTGCGGCCCGTGGTGGATTTACCGCAACCAGACTCGCCAACCAGACCAAAGGTCTCGCCAGGATAAATCTCAAAAGAGATGTCGTTTACAGCAGAGACGACGCGCTTGGAAAAACGCTTGGCGAACATGCCGGACTCTGCGGGAAACTCCTTGGAGAGGTGCTCGACCTTCAGCAGTGGAGTGCGCTCGTTATTGTCTGCCATTTACGCCTCGCCTCCCTTCTTGGAATCCTTGCGCGTACGGGACGTCTCAGGAGCGTTCTTGAGGAACTCGGGGTCACCGGAATAGTGGCACGCAGAATAGTGACCGGACTCGGTGACAACGCGCTCAGGGCGCTGCTTGCGGCACTTGTCCGTCGCGTAGGGGCAACGAGGAGAGAAGACGCAGCCCTCAGGCAGGTTCATGAGCGAAGGCGGGTTGCCGTGAATCGGCGTCAGCGGCTTCTTCTCTTCGATTGCCTGCTCCGGGATGGAGCGGATAAGACCCCAGGTGTAGGGGTGGCGGCTCTCGTAGAAGATTTCCTCAGCAGTACCGAACTCAACGGGGCGGCCGGCGTACATAACCATGATCTTATCGGCCATATCGGCGACAACACCCAGGTCATGGGTAATCATGATGATGGCGTTGCCGTTCTTCTCCTGCATCTCCTGCATGAGCTCGATAATCTGAGCCTGGATGGTAACGTCCAGGGCAGTCGTGGGCTCGTCGGCAATCAGAATATCGGGATCGCAGGCAAGGGCCATGGCAATCATGACTCGCTGACGCATACCGCCAGAGAACTGGTGCGGATACTCATTGACGCGCTTCTCGGGCTCGGGGATACCCACGAGGTCCAAAAGCTCGGTGGCACGCTTGAGCGCCTCCTGCTTGGAGTAGCCACGGTGCAGACGAAGACCCTCGCCCACCTGCCTGCCGATCTTATAGACCGGGTTCAAGGAGGTCATAGGATCCTGGAAGATCATCGCGATATCGTTGCCGCGAATGTGCTGCATCTCTTCCTCGGTCATTTCGAGGATGGAGCGGCCGCGATAGCGAACGTCACCGCCCTCGATCTTTCCCGGAGGCATCGAGATGAGGCCCATGATGGTCATGGCGGTCACGGACTTACCGGAGCCGGACTCACCGACGACGCCCAGGGTTTCGCCGCGATCGAGCGTGTAGGAGACACCGTCGACAGCGCGAACAACGCCATCCTCGGTGTGGAAATACATCTTAAGGTCATCGACCTCGAGCAGATGCTGGCCCTCAGGAACCGGCTGATCCTTCAGGTCCACATAGTTCTTGTTCTTCTTCATCCTTATGCGTCCTTCATCTTGACGTCGAGGGCGTCGCGCAGACCGTCACCCAGCAGGGTGAAGGCGAGCACCGTCGAGAGAATTGCCAGACCGGGCATGATCATCATCCAGGGAGCGGTCAGAAGATACTGCTGACCGTCCTGAATCATGGAGCCCCACGAAGGCGTAGGCGGAATAACGCCCATGCCGAGGAAGGACAGAGCGGACTCGGTCAGAATGGCGCCACCAATGTTCATGGTCGCGTAGACCACGATGGAGGCGACGGAGTTCGGGAAGATGTGACGCACGACGATACGAGCATCAGATGCACCCATCGCGCGCGCTGCATCAACATAGTCGTTTTCCTTGACCGTCAAGATTGCAGAGCGGAAGACGCGCGCAATCGAAGGCCAGCCAAGAATGCCGATGGCGATAAAGACGTTCTGAAGACCACGGCCGATAACGGCGATCATGGCGACAACGAACAGCACGTACGGGAACGCCAGGAAGATGTCCGCACAGCGCATGATGATCGTATCCCAAATGCCGCCGTAGAAACCGGCCAGGGCGCCCATGACCAGGCCGATCAATGTGGAGATGGCGGTGGCCATGATACCGACAGAAAGCGAAACGCGTGCACCGTAGATAACGCGGACGAGAATGTCGCGACCGAGGGCATCGGTGCCAAACGGATGCTCGGCACACGGAGCCAGTAGCGATGTCTCGGCCATGGTGGTCGAATCGGAAGCCGTCGGCGAACCGAGCCAGGGCTTAGCCCACAGATCTGCGGTCAGGGCAACCACAACGACGATGATGATCCAGCAGACACCGATAACGGCGAGCTTGTTCTTACGAAGACGCTTAAAAGCGTCGCCCCACAGCGTGCGGGACTTGGCGGGAGCAGATGCGACCTTGGTGGCGGTAGCCTGCTCCTGAGACTGAGAATCAGTTTCCTGCATGAGACGTACCTCCCTTAGGCCTTATCCGACGGACCGCCAAGGCGGATGCGCGGGTCGAGGAATGCATAGCTAATGTCGACGAGCAGGTTGATCACCATGACGACGACAACGATGAGCGTAACGCCGCCCATAACGATGGGCCAGTCACGCATGCTAATGGCGCGATAGACCTCATAGCCGATACCGGGCCAGTTGAAGACCGTCTCGGTCAGGATGGCGCCCGAAAGCATGCCGCCAAAGTCGACACCAATATAGGTAACGACGGGGATGAGTGCATTCTTAAGCGCATGCTTGACGATGATCGCACGATTGGAGAGACCCTTGGCCTTTGCCGTACGGATGTAATCCTGGTTCATGACGTCAAGCAGCTGCGAGCGCATAATGCGCGCAGCATAAGCGGTCGAAACCGAAGCCAGCGTAATGGTCGGAAGCACATAGTGCATCCAATCCTGATACTGAGAGCTGGAACCGCCGGCACCCGAGATCGGCATGGAGATTGCACCGCCCGTGGCGTCCTTGAGGATGACGCCAAAGAACAGCTGCAGCAACATACCGAGCCAGAAGGCCGGGACCGCAACGAGGATCGACGTGGTGAGCGTTACCAAAATATCCCAGAAGGAATAACGCTTTACCGCCGAAATGATACCCGCACCGATACCCATAATTGCCTCGAGCACGATGGCGCACGCGGCAAGTTTGACCGTATACGGATACTTCTGGGCAAAGATTTCCGTAACCGGCAGCTTGCGCTGATACGAATTGCCCAGATCGCCATGAAGCAGGCCGTTCATGTAATACAAGTAACGGTCCACGAGCGACGTTTGAACGGGGTCGCCGTTCTCGTCAAGGATCGCGTTGCCGTCATCGTCCGTCTGGACCAGGTGATAGCGAACGCGAAGCTGAAGCTCCACCTCGGGGGACAGAGCCTTGTCTCCACCGATCAGCTTGATCGGATCTCCCGGCACGATATTCTGGAGGGCGAACAGAATCAGCGTAACGCCCAAAAACACCGGGATGAACTGAAGCACACGTTTAACGATGTACTTACCCATACCACTCCCCTATCTAGGGATTAACCTAAATGGGATGCCGATCGCCAGACCGGCATCCCAAAATTACCATCAGCCAGTTTACCCCAGGTTAGGGAGAACTGTATGTTTCCCATGAGGTCTACGTAAATACTTGACCCTCACGGAAGCTGCAAACTCTTAGGCGAGCTCAGCGGTACCCAGATCGGCGTGCTTCTGCGGATCGACATAGAGGTGCTTAATGCGATCGGAGCCGGCGATGGTGTGCGTGTAGAACATAATCGGGATGACCGGGCAGTCGGCAGCGACCATTGCGTCGGCCTCCTGCATCTTAGCGACGCGCTCCTCGTCGTCAACAATAGTACGAGCCTCGTCGACCTTGGCGTCGAACTCGGGGTTGTTGTAACCGGAGCGGTTGTCGCCACCGAGGGAGTCGGAGTGGAACAGCGGATACAGGAAGTTGTCCATGATCGGGTAGTCGGCAATCCAACCCAGACGACCGAACTGATAGTTAAAGTTCTGATACTGCTCGAGCAGGGCAGACCACTCAGGGGTATCGGAGACAGCGGTAACGCCAACCTTGGCGAGGTCACCGATGATGGACTCCATGATCTCCTTGTGACCGCCGTCCTGGTTGTAGGACAGGGTCACGCTAATGCCACGATCCCCGTTAGCGCCAGCGGGAGCAACCTTGTCGAGGTACTCGTTAGCCTTGTCGACATCGTAGGCGCAGAACTCCCATGCGCCCTCCTTGTAGCCATCGATGCCCGGAGGAACAATGCCGTCGGCAGGAGTACGGGTACCCTTGAAGATGGTCTTGCAGATGGCCTCACGGTTGATGGCCAGGGAGATACCCCTGCGCAGGTCGGCGTTGCTGAACGGCTCGGCCGTGGTGTTGCAGGTCAGATAGTACGTGGAAGGCTCGGCGCCGAGCAGCATGCGCTCGCCGTCACCCATGGTGTAGCCGTCCTTGGACACGCCGCGATCCTTCTTGGCGGCGTCGATCTGAGCGACGGGAACGTCGCAGACATCGAGGTTACCGGCCTGGAACTCCTTGTAGGCGGTCTCCATGTCCTTGATGACCTGGAAGTGGATGCCATCGATCTTGGCCTTGTCGCCATAGTAATCGTCGAACTTCTTGACGTTGATCTCCTGGCCATCCTCCCACTTGCCGTCCATCATGAACGGGCCGTTACCGACCGGGGCGAGGTAGAAGCTCTTGACATCGGACTCGGCGCACTCGGGAACCGGGGCCAGAGCCGGGTGAGAGGCGACGAAGGGGAAGTCGGCGTAAGCGGAAGCCAGCTTGACGACGAGGGTCTCATCGTCGGGGCAGGTAACACCGCTGAGCTCGGTAGCGTTACCGGCAAGCAGATCGTCATAGCCCTCGACCATGGAAAGGTGATAGGAGACCTCGGAAGGGCCGTACTCGGTAGCGACAGCCGACTTGGTGTTGACCAGACGCTCCCAACCGAGCTTGAAGGACTTGGAGGTAACGTCGTCACCGTTGTGGAACTTGGCCTTCTTGATCTTGAAGGTGAACTCGGTGGCGTCGTCGTTGGCCTCGAAGGACTCGCAAGCCAGCGGAACGATCTCGCCCTTCTCGGCGTCATAAGAGGTCAGAGCATCAAAGAGCTGGTACTCGACCTGAGTGCCCTGGTCCTCCTGGACATTGTAGGGGTCGATGCAGACCGGGTTGTTGATGTAGAAGTTCAGCTTCGAACCGGACTCAGAACCGGAAGCGTCGCCGCCCTTCTTGCCGCATGCGGCAAGAAAAGCCATGGAGCTCGCAGCAAGGGTACCGCCGACAAAGGCGCGACGACCCATAACGGGCTGGTGGAACATAGAATCAGCCATGCCATCCTCCTTATGAGATAGGACAAAGAAATGTTCAGTCGGACACATGTCGAGACAATCCGATCCGAACCATCAAACGCCGCCCGTTGCTATGGCTGGTTATGCACAACGAACCAACGTTTCTCAATACAGTAGCGCATTTTATGCACGATTTGGGGCTAATTCCGGTCAACGGTCGAGAATTTCTTTAGTTGGGCGAAGTATGTGGGGATATTTTGGCTCTGTTACAAATATGTAAACAAAAAGGGTCCCGCACTTGCGGGACCCTTTTCAAGTATTTATGCGGCTCGTGATTAGTAGCCCACGATGCCCTGCGGGAAGAAGAACATGCACAGCACGACGCACACGGCAAACACGACAGCCATGATGACGGTCAGGCGGTCAAGGTTCTGCTCCATAACGCCCGTGGCAGAGCTGGAGTTATACAGCGAGCTGGCAATCATATCCGAAACGCCGGTACCCTTACCGGAATGCATCAGGACGAGAATCGTCAGCGCCACGGCAGAAACAGCCCAAACGACAAACAGAAGAATCTGGAACGGACCCATAGATAAGCTCCTTAATAGAACAATTCAAACTCCAGTACTGTACCACAACCCCCAGCACTCCCCCATCAGCCATTTGGTGACGAGGTAGAAATAGCGCAAAAAAAGAGGGTTGTCCGGTTGTGGACAACCCCCTTACTAGAAAACGGTATTTGTTTTCTATTAGGCCTCGGTGGCGAGTACGCGACCCGTCATCTCGGCGGAAGGCTCAATACCAGCCATGGTGAGCATGGTCGGAGCGATATCGGAAAGACGGCCGTCCTCGATACCGGTGAGCTGTGCCTTCTCATCAACGATGATGAACGGCACGCGGTTGGTGGTGTGAGCCGTGAACGGATGCTTGGAACCGTCGGAAGCAACGTCAAACATGTGATCGGCGTTGCCGTGATCGGCGGTAATCAGCGCAAAGCCGCCCTTAGCGAGAATCGCCGGGACAACCTTGGACAGGGCATCGTCAACAGCCTCGACGGCCTTAACGGCAGCGTCGAAGACACCGGTGTGACCAACCATGTCGCAGTTTGCGAAGTTCACGATGTAGAAATCAGCGCGATCCTCGTTGATGGCGGCGACAAGCTTCTCGGTAACCTCGGGAGCGCTCATCTCGGGCTGCAAATCGTAGGTAGCGACCTTGGGAGAGGCGACGAGCACGCGCTCCTCGCCCTCCTTGGGCTCCTCGATGCCGCCGTTGAGGAAGAACGTCACGTGGGCGTACTTCTCGGTCTCGGCGGTGTGCAGCTGCTTCAGGCCATTGGCGGCGATAACGTCGGCCAGAACGTTCTCGGGGAACGTCTTGGGGAAGGCGACCTCGACGTCAAACGTCGGGTCGTACTCGGTCATCGTCACAAAGTGCGAAAGCTTGATCTGCTCGCGCTCAAAGCCGTCGAACTCCTTGTCCGTGAACACGCGAGTCATCTGACGAGCGCGGTCGGGACGGAAGTTGAAGAAGATGGCCGCGTCGCCCTCGTGGATGCCCTCGTTGTGGGCAGCGAAGGGCTCGACGAACTCGTCGCCGCGCGGATCCTTCTCGTAGTAGGCCTTGATACCGGCAACAGGGTCGGTATCGGCATCGGATGCGTTGACCATGACATCGTAGGCGCGCTGGATGCGCTCCCAACGGTTGTCGCGGTCCATGGCCCAATAACGGCCCGAGACGGTGGCAACGCGAGCGTCGCAACCGGTCTCCTCGGAGATCTTAGCCAGGAAGGCGCAGAACTCACTCATGTAACCGGCACCGGACTGCGGGTCAACGTCGCGACCATCCATGAAGGCGTGGACGCGAACGGTCTTGACACCGTGCTCGGCAGCCATCTTGACCAGAGCCTCAACGTGGCTCATATGAGAATGAACACCGCCAGGGCTCATAAGGCCCATGAGGTGGAGAGTCTTGCCGTCAGCCTTGACGTCGTCCATAGCCTTGACGAAGACCTCGTTCTTGGCGATGGAGCCGTCCTTGATGGCATTGTTGATGCGCGAAAGCTCCTGGAACACGATGCGGCCGGCACCGATGTTGAGGTGACCCACCTCGGAGTTGCCCATCTGGCCATCGGGAAGACCCACGTCCTCGCCCGAAGCGCCGAGCGTGGTGTGGGGGTACTTCTCGTACAGGCTATCGAGGAAGGGCGTCTTGGCAGCGGCGACGGCGTTCTCGCCATCGGCCGGAGCCAGGCCGCAACCATCCATGATGATCAGGAGTGCAGGAAGATGACGCTGTGCCATATGTCCTACTCGCCTGCCTTGACGACCATAGAGGCGAAGTCGGCAGCCTTGAGCGAAGCGCCGCCCACGAGGGCGCCGTCGACGTCGGGCTTGGCGACGAGCTCGGCGATGTTGCCGGGCTTGGCAGAGCCACCATAGAGAACGCGGATGCCGTCGGCGAGCTCCTCACCGAACATCTCCTTGAGGGTCTCACGGATAGCGCCGCAGACCTCCTGAGCGTCCTCGGCGGTAGCGGTCTTGCCGGTGCCGATGGCCCAGATGGGCTCGTAGGCGACGACGACCTGCTTGGGGCAAGTGATCTCGAGACCCTCGAGACCAGCCTTGACCTGGTTCACGACGTGCTCGACATAGGTGCCGGCCTCGCGGACCTCAAGGGACTCGCCGCAGCAGAAGACAGGAACAAGACCGGCGGCAACGAGGGCCTTGGCCTTCTTGTTCTGATCCTCGTCGGTCTCGTGGAAGTAATCACGACGCTCGGAGTGACCGATGATGCAGTAGGTGCAGCCAGCGGACTTGAGCATGTCGCAAGAAGACTCACCGGTGAAGGCACCCTTGGCCTCCCAGTACACGTTCTGTGCACCGAGGGCGATGGGGGCAGCCTGAATACGGTCATGAACCGTGGTGATGTCGATGGTCGGAGGGCAGACGAGCACCTCGACGCCAGCCGGAACCTCGGGCAGAGCCTGAGCCAGCTCGTCGGCGAGCTTGGCGGCCTCGGCGACGTCGTTG
This sequence comes from Collinsella sp., assembly GCA_019414045.1. Taxonomy (GTDB): domain Bacteria; phylum Actinomycetota; class Coriobacteriia; order Coriobacteriales; family Coriobacteriaceae; genus Collinsella. The sequence continues at coordinate 126,214 of DXMW01000032.1, forward strand.
TTCATCTTCCAGTTACCAGCGATAAGAAGGGTGCGATTAGGCATCGAGAAGCGCCTCCACTCCGGGCAGGGCCTTACCCTCGACGAGCTCCATGGAAGCGCCACCACCGGTAGAGATCCAGCTCATCTTGTCGGCCAAGTTGAACTTGTTGACGGCTGCGACAGAGTCGCCACCACCGATGATCGAGGTGCAATCAGCCTCGGCGACAGCCTCGGCGATAGCCTGGGTGCCGTGAGCGAAGTTATCGAACTCGAAGACGCCCATGGGGCCATTCCAGAACACAGTCTTGGCACCCTTGACAGCCTCGGCGTAGAGCTCCTCGGTCTTGGGGCCGATGTCCATACCCTCACGGTCGTCGGGGATAGCGTCGGAAGCGACAACCTCGGGGACAGCATCCTCGCCAAAGTGATCAGCAACGCGGTTGTCGATGGGGAGCAGGATCTTGACGCCCTTCTCCTCGGCCTTCTTGAGCATCTCACCGGCGCGCTCGACCCAGTCCTCTTCCTTGAGGGACTGACCGACGGACAGGCCCTGAGCCAGGAAGAAGGTGTAGGCCATGCCGCCACCGATGATCAGGGTATCAGCGGAGTCGATGAGGTGATCGAGAACGCCGATCTTGGAGGAAACCTTGGAACCGCCGACGATGGCGACGAAGGGGCGCTCGGGCTCGGCGAAGATGCCGGTCAGCGTGTCGACCTCCTTCTCGAGCAGGAAGCCGGCGACGGCAGGCAGGTAAGCGGCGGGGCCCACGACGGAACCCTGGGCGCGGTGTGCGGTGCCGAAGGCATCGAGAACGAAGACGTCACCATAGGAAGCGAGCTTCTTGGCGATCTCGGGATCGTTCTTCTTCTCACGCTTGTCAAAACGGACGTTCTCGAGAACGAGGACCTTGCCCGGCTCGACGGCGGCGACAGCCTCGGCGGCCTTCTCGCCATACGTGTCGGCAACAAAAGCAACGTCAAGGCCAGAGAGCTCAGCGAGCTTCTTGGCGACAGGCTCGAGGGAAAGCTCGGGCTGGAAGCCAGTGCCCTCAGGACGGCCGAGGTGGCTCATGAGGATGACGCGAGCGTTGTGCTCAACGAGGTAGTTGATGGTGGGCAGGGCAGCCTTGATACGGGTGGTGTCGCCAACGACGCCATCCTTGATAGGCACGTTGAAGTCAACGCGGACGAGAACGCGCTTGCCGTCGACATCGATGTCGCGGACGGTCTTCTTGGTAAAGGCCATGTTTGCTTCTACCTTTCGTACGTGTCTGCCTCCCATTACGGCAGACGATTTCCTATAAAAAGGGCGCGACCCTAGGGTGTAAGCCCTATGAGGCCGCGCCCTTCTTTAGACGCTCAACGAGCTATTCGCTAAAAGCTAAATTAAGCAACGAACTTCTCGAAGTACTTGATGGTGCGGACCATCTGAGAGGTGTAGGAGTTCTCGTTGTCGTACCAAGAGGTGACCTGAACGAGGGTCTGGCCGTTGCCGAGATCAGAGCACATGGTCTGAGTGGCGTCGAAGATGGAGCCGTGGGTCTCGCCGACGATGTCGCGGGAGACGATCTGGTCCTCGTTGTAGGCGAAGGTATCGGGGATGGTCTCGGCGTAGGCCTTCATGGCAGCGTTGACCTCGTCGACGGTGACCTTCTTGTCAACGACGGCGTAGAGGTTGGTCAGCGAGCCGGTCGGCGTCGGGACGCGCTGGGCGGCACCGATGAGCTTGCCGTTGAGCTCGGGGAGAACCAGGCCGATGGCCTTGGCAGCGCCCGTGGTGTTCGGGACGATGTTCTCGGAGCAGGCGCGGGAGCGACGGAAGTTGCCCTTGCGCTGCGGGCCGTCGAGCGGCATCTGGTCGCCGGTGAAGGCGTGGATGGTGGTCATGATGCCGGAGACGATGGGAGCGAAGTCGTTCAGACCCTTGGCCATCGGGGCGAGGCAGTTGGTGGTGCAGGAAGCAGCGGAGATGATGTTGTCCTCAGCGGTCAGCGTCTCGTGGTTGACGTTGTACACGATGGTGGGCAGATCGCTGCCGGCCGGAGCGGAGATGACGACCTTCTTGGCGCCAGCGTTGATGTGGGCCTGAGCCTTAGCCTTGCTGGTGTAGAAGCCGGTGCACTCGAGAACGACGTCGACGTCGAGGTCGCCCCAAGGCAGGTTGTTGGCGTCGGCCTCCTTGTAGATCTTGATCTCCTTGCCGTCAACGGTGATGGAATCCTCGCCAGCAACGACCTCGTGATCGCGAGCGTAGTTGCCCTGCGTGGAGTCGTACTTCAGCAGGTAAGCGAGCATATCGGGAGAGGTGAGGTCGTTGATAGCGACGATCTCGGAGCCCTCATGACCGAACATCTGACGGAAAGCCAGACGACCGATGCGACCGAAGCCGTTAATAGCAACCTTTACTGCCATTGTGTCTCCTTTCGTAAGGCCCCCGCAAGCTACAGCGCCCGCCGTTGAGGCCCACAAACTAACCACTCGCCTAATATACCTTTTTTTGACTTGAATTTCACGAGAATGCTCGAAATTGAAAATCAAATTTACCTTAAAACGTTTTAAAGAATAAAATAGTAGCTAAATCCGTATATAAGTCGATACTTCAAACTACCTGTTTGCTTCAATGAGCTTTTCAAGCCTCAAAACTCGATGGTAGAGGGCCGACTTCGACAAGGGAGGGTCAGCCATCTCCCCCAGATCGCGCAGCGACAGATCGGGATAGCGCTCGCGCAGGTCGCAAAAGACCGCCAAGGCTTCTGGAAGCGTGTCGCGCAAACCCCGCAGTTCGAGCTCATCGATCAGCGCAAGCTGATGCTGGGCGGCACCCGCGCTTCTGGTCTGATTGGCCAGCTCGGCATTCACGCGACGGTTTACGTCGTTCTTAACCAATTTGACCGCGCGCGCTTCCTCGATCTCGGCAACGCTGCGCTTGGCGCCGACCAGCTTTAGGAGCTGCTCGATCTCCTCGGCGCTCTTAATGTACACGGCATAGGATCCGCGCCGCGCGTTAACGCGCGCATGGACCCCAATCTGCTCCAATAGATCGCAAAGTCCCCGGGCATACTGCTCGCCCTGCACCGCGATCTCCAAATGAAAGTCGCCGCGGGGATCGGCCACGAAACCGCCGGCGATGAGCGCGCCGCGGATGTAGGCAAGCCTGCAGCAGGGACGGGCAACGATGTGCCGGGGAACACCGGCGACGAGCCCTCCCCTGCGGTCGAGAATGCCCAGCAGTACCAGAGCCTTGTCCAGGTCGGGTTGATCGGGCAGGGTAATGAGATAGTTACGGACCTTATGCAAGACCGATTTACGAACGGTGAATTCCGTTTTGAGCTTAAGGATGCGATGCGTCAGCGTGATCATCGTGCGCGCGACGGCGCCCGTCTCGGTCGCGACAGTCAAACGATACCGCCCGGAGCCGGCCAGCGAAAGTGTACCGTTCACACGCGTCAGGGCGGCAAGCGTCGACAAATCGCAGTATTCACATTCGGGTTCGCAGCGCGCAAGCTCGTCGCGCACCTCAGCGGTAAACGACATGCAGGCCTATGCTTTCGTGTTCGCGCGCGACAGGTCGCGATGGGAAATGCTCACGTGATACTGGGCGCCTTCCAAATAACGTGCCGTGGCCTCGGCAATGGCGACGCTGCGGTGTTGACCGCCCGTGCAGCCGATGGCGATAGAAAGCTGCGGCTTGCCCTCCGCGATATAGCCTGGCATGACCGTATCGAGCAGCTGTGTCCAAGCCTTCCAAAACTCCTGCGTCTTGGGATGGTCCAGAACAAAATCGGAGACCTTTTTATCGAGACCGGTCATCGTGCGCATCTCGGGATCGTAGAACGGATTGGGCAGAAAGCGAACGTCGATCATAATGTCCGCCTCGACGGGCATGCCGTGCTTAAAGCCAAACGAGAACACATGGACGTCCATGAGCTGTTGGTCGGACAGCTCGGAAAATGCCATACGTAGCTTGTTGCGCAGCGCAGAGGTGTGCAGACGGCTCGTGTCGATAATCATATCGGCTCGATCGCGCACGCCCTGCAGCTGAAGGCGCTCGCGCTGAATGGCATCGGCCGTAGTCTCCCCCGGCTTGGCAATGGGATGACGGCGGCGATTTTCGCTGTAGCGACGGATCAGCACCTCGTCAGAGGCCTCGAGAAAAACGATGTCGCAGCTCATCTCGCGCTCCTCGAGTGCGGCAACGGCATCGAGCAACTCATCGAACAAGCCCTGGCTGCGCAGGTCGCAGGTGACGGCAAGGTGCCTACCCACGCCCGTATTGATGCCGACGAGCTCAGCAAGCTGGGCAATCAGACGCGGGGGCAGGTTATCGATACAAAAATAGCCCATGTCCTCGAACACATGCATGGCCTGCGTTCGGCCCGATCCGGACATTCCGGTGATGATGACGATATCGGGGATGCGCTCCGAGCGCTCCGCCGCATCCATGGCATCTCCCTTTTGCATGTGCTGCCTCCTAAAAACAAGCGCGGGACCCAGCAACCCGGATCCCGCGCGGTCAATTGCCTTTAATGAGTATACCGCCCTGAGCGGATACAAGGTACGTCTTACGCCTCAAGCGCGGCTTTGAACCAACTCGTAATACTCGTGGGGTGCGTGATGGCAGTGCCCACGACAACTGCCCAAGCGCCCGCATCAATTGCGGCGCGGGCCTCCTCGGGCGTGTGCACGCGGCCCTCGCAGATGATGGGAAGGCCGGGAAACTCCTCGGTCGCCTGGCGCAGGAGCGGCAGATCGGGACCGTCGGCCATGGTGCAATCGATAGCGGCAACACCATGGGAAAGCGTGGTGGACACCAGGTCGAAGCCCATGTCGACAGCACGACGAATATCCTCGATGGTGGCACAGTCGGCCATCAGGAGCACGCCCTCCTCGTGCAGCGGACGGAAGGTGTCCTCGACGGTCTTGCCATCGGGACGCGGGCGATCAGTGGCGTCAATTGCCACGATGTCGGCACCGGCGGCAACGCAGGCGCGAGCATGACGCAGCGTCGGCGTGATGTAGACGCCCTCGTGTCCATCCTTCCACAAGCCGATGACGGGAACCTCGCAGCGGCCCTTAATGGCGGCGATGTCGGCAAGACCCTGGCAGCGAATAGCGGCGGCGCCGCCAAGCTCGCAGGCGCGAGACATCTGAGCCATGGTTTCGGGCGTACGAAGCGGCTCGCCCATATAGGCCTGAACGCTCACGACGAGCTTGCCCTTCAGGGATTGAATCAAAGGATCAACGGTCATGTTCGACTCAACCTTTCTCAAAATAGCCTTCTGAGACACCGCACCTTGACGTTCAAACCGTCGCTCGCGTACCGAAGTACGCTTCGATCCTCTTTCACGTCAATCTGCGGCACCTCAGAAGGCGCACTTGGTAGTTATGTTTACTTCAACGACGCAAGAAGGTGTTCGGCGGCACCGATGAGCGGCGCGTCGCCCTCCAGAGAACCGATGAGGATCGGCGTGTCCTGAAGCGGGTCGAGCGCCTGGCTGGCATAGCCCTCGTGCACCGAGTCCTTCCACGTCTGCGAGCGCCAATCGGGACCCTGGTGAATCACACCGCCCGAAAGCACGATGACCTCCGGGTCAAGGATATTGGCGAGCGAGCCCAAGCTGGCGCCCAGCGCAAAGCCAGCGTCATGGATGACCTCGGTCGCCTTTGCGTCGCCCGCACGGCACAGGTCATTCACATCGCGGCCGACCGAAGGACGGCTGGGGTCGACGCGGCCAAAACGCTCATCGTACATACGACCAATGGAAGTGCCCGAAGCGACCGACTCCAGATGGCCGGAACGCCCGCAGGCGCAGGGAATGCCGGCGGCAGCCGAGCACTCGATGTGGCCCATATGGCCAGCAGCACCATGGAAGCCCTGCATCACGCGGCCGTTCTCGACATATGCGCCGCCGATGCCCGTACCGATACCAAGGCACAAGACGGAGAACTTGCCCTTGCCGACGCCCCAGTGAGCCTCGCCCAGAGCATGAGCCTGCACGTCGCCCACAACGGCGACGGGAAGACCGAGGTCCTCGCGCAGACGCGGCCCCAACTGAACGCCGGACCAGCCGGGCATGATCTCGTTGGCATACGCGATGGCGCCCGTCTTGGGATCGACGACGCCGGCAGCGCCGATGCCAACTCCGAGGATCTCGACATCGGGATTCGCCTCGAGAGCTGCCTTGATAGACGCCTCGATGCGCTGGAAGACCGCTTCGCCACCCTCCTGGGCCTCGGTGGGAACCTCAGCCTCAAAAACGGGATGGGGCACACCGCCGTCAGCCGGGTACTCCATGATGGCAGTCGCGATCTTAGTTCCGCCGATATCGACAGAGCAGACGTACTTGTTCTCCATGTCGTTCTCCTTCGGAGATAAAAACAACTACAGGAAATGCGCCGTCAGGCTAGCCGTCACAGCGCAGTAAAGGTTATCCAGGTGCCCGAGATCGCCGAGAAACCGTGTGGCCATTGACCTAATGGGTCATGGCCACACGGTTGAACGGCGAGGTCGGGTGCCTGGGAAAGCTTTACAGGAGACCGTTGTCCTGGAGGACCTTCTTAATAGCCTCGACGTTCTCGCCGGTCATGGCCTTCACCGGGCGCGGCATGGTCGGGCTGTCGAAGATACCCATGAGGTTCATAGCGGTCTTGAAGGCGCCGACGCCACCGGCATAGCCCTGGACGCCCGAGGTGACGTCCCAGATGTGCGAAATCTCATTGAGGCGATCCTGCTCGGCCTTGACGGTAGCCCAGTCGCCGGCCTGAGCGGCCTTCCACTGGCGCACGTAGCCCTCGGGCTCAACGTTGGCAAGGCCCGGGACAGAGCCGTCGGCACCACCGAGGTAAGCGCCGTCGACAACAACCTCGTGACCGGTGAGGATGCTCATCGGATGGCCATTCTTCTCGTTCTCCTGAACGAGGTAGCGGAACGAGATGTCATCACCCGAGGAATCCTTGACGCCAGCAAGGACGCCCTCGGCGCCGAGCTTGGCAAGGAGCTTCCAGGGGAGCTTGGTGTGAACGCACACAGGGATGTCGTAGGCGAAGATGGGCAGGTCGAGTTCCTCGTGCAAGATGCGGAAATGCTCCTCGACCTCGGTCATGCCCTGCAGGGCATAGAACGGGCAGGTGGCGACGAGCGCATCGGCGCCCAGCTCCTGAGCGACCTTGCCGTGCTCAATCATGCGCTCGGTCTCGGTATCGATGATGCCGACCATGACGGGCACGCGGTGATCGACGATACGGACGGCCTCGGCGATGATCTGGCGACGACGCTCGTCGGTGGAGAAGACGACCTCGCCCGAAGAGCCCAAGAAGAACAGGCCATCAACGCCGGCGTCGATCATGCGGTTGATGCTGCGCTCAAAGGAGGCAACGTCGAGCTGGTGGTCTTCGGTATCGGGAACAACGACGGGAGGGATAACGCCGGTGAATTTCTGAGTTGCCACAAGAATCTCCTTAGTTGTCTGGCGGGCAGCCCTATGCCGCCCACTCTTGTTGACAGTGTCCAGGCCGCCTAGGCCAAAGAACACGGATAGAACGTTTGGTTAAAGAAGTCGACGACTTCGTTTTCGAACGCATTGATGCGCTCGTGAGCGTATTTGGCATAGATGATATGTCTCCGGTCACACTCAAGACCGTTGAATACGGCAAACTGGCCCTTGGGATCGCTCACGGCATCCATGAGCGATGTGCCCATGAGCACCGATCCGCGCACCCGAGACGACAGAGCCTCGAGACCGCCGGGCAGCGGGTTGGCAACCGCCGTACAGGCAAGGCCACACTTATCCAAGGCGGAGACCGCCAAAGCGACTCCGCCGCCAAGGCCCTCGCCCCATGCAAAGATGCGGTCGGGGTCCATGCCATCAAGATTGCGCGCAACCTTCGCCAACGCGCAGCCCCAACGGACGCGCTCGACAAAAGCAGGCGAGGTAATCCCCTGCTGCAGATCGCTGGATCCAATCACCTCATCGTCCAGCGCAAGCACGGCATATCCCATAGCGGCAAACCTCGTCATGTGATGCCATCCCCGCACGGGTCGGTCGATGTCATGGAACATCAGGCACAGCGGAACAAGCTCGGATCTTCGGGCGCAACCAGAGGGCTCAATCAAACGGCCATGCACGACATGCCCGCCGAGCTCAAAGGAAACCTCGGAGTAGCGCGCGCACGGATTGGCGAAATCAATCGCCGTAACGGTCAGCCCGCAAACCTCAAGGTCCGAAGCGGCTGTCTCCAACTCGGAAACATCCGCAGAAGCATCGCCGCTCCAATCCCGGAAATCAGAGAGCCTTGACGAAACCGTCCCAGGAATCCCCGCAAGCTCGGGGACAATCAGCTCATTGACATTGCTCTCGCACTTAGACATAAGCCTCCCCTCCCTTGCAGAAAAACGGAATGATCAGATCGTCAAAATCCTGAATCTCCTCGTGGCCAAAGCCTTCAAAGAACTCATGACGCTTTTCACAGGTCAGGTTGTTGTAGACCGCAAACTGCGTCGCCGGAGGACAGACGATATCGGCTGTGCCCGTGCCAAACAGCACGGGGCATTTGACCATGGGGGCGAAATTCTTGGAATCGAAGTACGCCAGCTTGGCATAGGCCTCGTCAATACGAGTCGAGTCCTCGTCAAACCAGCGAGACCAATAGCGCAGGCCCTCGTAGGCAATGTCGTCGGCATCCAAATCCCAGACCAGGCGGAAATCCGACAGGAAAGGATAGAGGATGGCGGCTCGATTGATAAGCTCGCTGTTAAGCGCACAGGTTGCAATGCCCAAACCACCGCCCTGCGATGCGCCGTTCACAAACACACGGGCAAGATCGATGCCCTCGAGCTCACGAACAATACGGCACAGGATGCGAATATCTTGGTGCAAGCGGACATAGTAGAGGTTGGCCGGGTCGCCGTCGATACCGGCGACGATATGGCCCGCGACCGTCGTGCCCTCAAATCCACCAATGTCCTCGGAGGGACCTCCTTGGCCGGGGCAGTCGAGGGCGATGAGTGCCATGCCCATGCCTGCAAACGACGCCTGCTCAAACCAGCTGCGGCTTGCACCCGGATACCCATGGAACTGAAGTACCAATGGCACGGGCTCGTCCGAGACGGGTTTAAGGTACTTGGCATGCAGGCGAGCGCCACACATGCCGGTATACCAGAGGTCGAAAAGCTGGCAGGTTACGGCATCGGAGACCGATGCCGTCTCGATCGCATAGTCAAGCCCGACGGCGTCGGCCTCAGCCATGCGTTCCTTCCAAAAGAGATCGAAATCTGATGGACGGGGCATGGCGCCTCGATATTCACCATATTGATGTTGTAGCTCCTGAGCACTTGGCATGGCTCGTGAACCCAACCTTTCGAAATCGCAACGGAGGTGCGCCCGGCAAGGGAACCGGGCGCACGGGAGGGAAAGCGAGACTACTCGCCGAGCTTGGGGTGCAGCAGCGACGGCGCAGCGCCGAGCAGCATCTTGGTGTAGGGGTCCTGGGGGTGCTGGAAGACCTGCTTGGCCTCGCCCTGCTCGACGATCTTGCCGCCATTCATAACGATAATGTCGTCAGAGATATAGCGGACCGTCTGGATGTCATGGCTGATGAACACCATGGCCAGGCCGAGCTCCTTCTTAAGGTCGGTCAGCAGGTTCAGAATCTGCGCGCGGACCGAAACGTCCAGAGCCGAGGTGGGCTCGTCGGCGATGATGGCATCGGGGTTCAGCGACAGGGCACGGGCAATTGCGACGCGCTGGCGCTGGCCGCCCGAAAGCTGGCCGGGAAGAACCTCGGCGGCGGAGCTGGGCAGACCAGTGAGCTCCAGGAGTTCCTTGACGCGCTTCTCCTGCTCGGCTTCGGTGCCCAAGTTGTGGACGCGCATGGGGTCGAGCAGCTGCTCGCGAACGACCATGCGGGGGTTGAGCGCCGTGGCCGGGTTCTGGAACACGACCGAGATGACGCGACCCATGTGGCGACGGTCCTCGGCGGTACGCTTGGTAACGTCCTTGCCCTTAAAGTAGACCTTGCCGCTCGTGGGGGCCTGCAGGCCGCACATGACGTTGGCGGTGGTGGACTTACCGCAACCCGACTCGCCGACGATGCCGATCGTCTGACCGGGCATGAGCTTAATCGTTACACCCTGGACGGCGTGAACCAGGTTGGGGTGCAGAATCGAGCCGGTACGGGTCCTAAAGGTGACGTGGACGTCATCAAGGAAGATGATCGGCTCGACGCCGTTGACTGCGGTCTCGCTCATCTACATCACCTCCGCGTGAGGGGTCAAACCATTTGCCTTGAGCACCTCGTCGGGGAGCTCGGAATAGAAGTGCTCGGTGCCGGGCACGCGCTTGAAGACCGGACGGGTGTCCAGGCCAATGCGCGGATGGCTCGAGCGGGGCGCGAAGCGATCGCCCTTGGGGAAATCGCGCGGGCTCGGAACGGCGCCGGGCACCTGGTGCAGGCGGCCCGAACCGCTCTCGATGGACAGAACGGAACCCAGAAGACCGCGGGTGTACTCGTGGATCGGGTTGGTGAGCAGCTCCTTGGTGGGCGCCTGCTCGATAACCTGGCCGGCGTACATAACCGTGATGTTGTGGGCGACCTCGGCGACCAGCGCCAGGTCATGCGAAACGAAGATCATGGCAAAGCCGAGCTTGGCCTGAAGGTCGTTGAGCAGCTTGATGACCTGCTTCTGGACGGTAACGTCCAGGGCGGTAGTGGGCTCGTCACAGATGACCAGCTTGGGGTCGCGAGTAAGGGCCATAGCGATCAGGACGCGCTGACGCTGACCACCGGAAAGCTCATGCGGATAGCTCTCGAGCGTACGCTTGGGATCAAGGCCGACGAGCTCCAGGAGCTCCTCGGCGCTGCGGGTGCCGCCGCGCTTGGTGAGCTGCTTCATCTGGGCAGAGATGAGCATAGAGGGGTTGAGCGAGGACAGGGCGTCCTGATAGACCATAGCGATATCGGTACCGCGCAGGCCGAACCACTCCTTCTTGCTCATCTTGAGCAGGTCACGACCCTCCCAGAGGACCTCGCCGGAAAGGTGCTCGTCATCGTCGGTCAGGCCCATGATGGCCAGCGTGGTGATGGACTTACCGCAACCGGACTCGCCCACCAGGCCCATAGTCTGGCCAGGACGGACGTCAAAGTTGACATGGTCGACGACGTTGATATCGCCGTGGTGCTCAAACTGAATGCAGAAGTCACGGACCGAGAGAATCGGTTCGACAGACTCGTCAGGCACATGGCGATCGTCACGCTTGAGCTCGACATCGCGCAGGGCGCCAAGGCGAGCGGAGAGGGACTGGGCCTGCTCCTTGTAGGCGCGAACGGGGTCGGAGACCAGCAGGTCGGCCTCGCGACGCTTGGAGGAGTCGGTCGGATCCAGGGCGGCGGAGGGAGCAGCGGCCATGGCGTCGGTAATGCCCTCGGAGAGGATGTTGAGCGCCAGGCAGGTGATCATGATGGCCAGGCCCGGGAACAGTGCCTGCCACCAACGGCCGGCGAGCACGCCGCCGCGGGCGTCGGCGAGGATGTTGCCCCAGGTAGCGGTGGGCTCCTGGATACCAGCGCCGATGAAGGTCAGCGAGGCCTCGAAGATGATGGCGTCGGCGACCAGGGTAACGGTGAAGACCATGATCGGGGCGATGCAGTTACGCAGAACATGCTTGATCAAAATCCACGGAGCCTTGGCGCCGGAAACGATGACCGCGCGGACATAGTCCTCTCCGTACTCGGACACGATGTTGGCGCGCACGATACGGGCAATCTGCGGAGTGTACATAAAGCCGATGGCGAAGATGATCGACGGCACGGAGTTGCCCAGGATGGAGACGAAGACGGCCGCGAGGGCGATGCCCGGGATAGACATGATGATGTCCAGGATACGCATGATCGTCTCGGAAACGGCCTTGCGCGAAACCGCCGCAAGGGCGCCCACGACCGAGCCGCAGACCAGAGCCATGGCAGTGGCGCCAAAGCCGATAATCAGCGAGTAACGACCACCGTAGAGCATGCGCGACAGAATGTCGCGACCCTTATCGTCGGTACCGAAGATAAATCCGTTGCCGGGAGCCTGGCGAGCCGTAAAGATCTCGACCGGGCTATAGGGGGCAAGAAGGGGCGCCAGAATCGCGGTCAGGGCGACCAGCGCCAGCACGACGGCGGCAATCTTAGAAGACAGCGTCATCTTCTTCCAGCCACCGAGCTTGAGCCCCTTGGAGGCAGCCTTCTCGAGCTGCTCGGTTTGCTTCTCTCGAATCTTTACCATAATCTACACCGTCCTGATGCGCGGGTTGATGAGCAGGTAGAGCATGTCAACCACGATGTTGATGATGATGAAGGCAAGAGCAACGACGATGACGACGCCCTGAACCAGGTTCGCCTCGTTGCCCTGAACGCCCTGCAGGATCGCGGTGCCCATGCCGGGGAGGTTGAAGATAACCTCGATGACGACGGCGCCGCCCATGAGGTAACCGATCTTAAGACCGAGGGTGGTGACCGGGGTGATCAGCGCATTGCGAAGTACGTTGATGCCGACGACGACCTTCTCGGGAACGCCGGCGCCGCGAGCCATACGGACATAGTCCTTGTCGAGCTCCTCGACCATGGCCGTACGCACGATACGAGTCATCTGACCCGTCAGCGGGAAGGCAAGAGCAATGGCGGGCATGATCATACGTCCCAGATAACCAGCCGGGTTGGTGGTGAAGTGAGGCAGAGCACCGGACGCCGGAAGCACCTTAAGGTAGGAAGAGAACAGCAGAATCAACAGAACGGCAAGCCAGAACGACGGGGTTGCCAAGCCGGCGATGGAGAAGACGCGGATCACTTGGTCCGGCCATTTATCGCGATACAGTGCCGCGATGACGCCGAGTAAAAACGAAACGACCGCGCCGATGGCAAGACCGATGAAGGTCAGCTGCATCGTGACGGGCAGGGCAGTGGAGATGCGCTTGGCAACGGAGTTGCGAGCAGCACCATAGGTGCCCATGTCGCCATGGATCAGATCGCCCATGTAGCGCACGTAGCGCACGGGCCAGGGGTCGTCCAGACCATACTTCTCATGGTACTCGGCAACCGCCTCGGGCGAGGCACCGTCACCCAACGCCGTATAGGCGGGGTCGGTCTTGGAGAACGACATAAGGAAGAACACCAGGACGGTGACGCCCAATGCCATGATCGGCAGCGCCACGAGACGCCTTCCAATCAAACGTAGCAAGTTGTTCACGTTCTCTCCCCTTTCTTTTGTCGGTAGGACCAACTGGTATATGAGTACGGATACTCATTACAAGACCCGAGCGACATCGTTGCCGCCCGGGTCTTTGTTTCAACTATGAGGATACGGTCCCAACGACCGACATCCTGCATACAGACTCAAGCGAGCCTTACGCCTTGACGGTCGCGACGCCCCTGAAGGACATGCTCGTCGTGCCGATGCCCTTGAAGCCATCGAGGGCCTCGCCGTTGGGCGCAGTGGACGGATCGTCCCAGGAAGCGGAGACGGTCTTGACGTGGACAACGGGGTACAGAACAGCGTTGTCGGCAATGATGTCGAAGCACTCGTTCCACTTCTTCTGCTGCTCGTCGCCCTCGGCGGCAAGAGCCTCGTCCATGAGACTGTGGAGCTTCTGCCACTCAGCGGACTCCTTCCACGGGCAACGGGTCTGCATCCAGACGTTGTCGCCGTACCACCAGTTAAGCAGCAGGTCGGGGTCGGCGCCGAAGCAGGAAGGATCGCCAGGGGCAAGGAGGATATCGTAGGCCTCGCCGCCGTCGATGGCAGCGTAGGTGGCCGGCGAGGTATCGGTCTGGATGGTCACATCGAAGCCGAGAGCGTCGAGGTCGTTCTTGACCTGGGCGGCCATGCCCTTAATCTGCTCGTTGTCGGTGGTGCGCAGGGTGATGGCACCCGGGGTGATGCCAGACTCCTCGATGAGCTTCTTAGCCTTCTTGGCGTCGGTCTTGTACACCGTGGAAGCCTCATGATAGTTGGTGAAGCTCTTGGGCAGGTAGCAGCTGGCAGCGGTGGCAAGGCCGGCGAAGGTGTTGCTGACCATCTTCTCGGTGTCGAGTGCATACATGACAGCCTGACGGACCTTGACGTTGTTCCAAGGCTCCTTGGCGACGTTGAACATGATGAAGCGGGTGCCGAAACCCTGAACGTTATCGATCTTGCAGCCGGCGCTCTCGAGCTGGTCAACGGCGTCAGCGGTAACGAGCTCCATAACGAGCGTGGAGCCCTCCTGCTGAGCGGTAACGCGAGCGGTGGGGTCGGTCAGGATGCTGTACTGGATCTTCTTATCCTCGGCAGCATACTCACCGTTGTACTCGGGGTTGGGAACCAGGGTGATCTCGGTATCGGAGATAGAGTCGTACATCCAGGGGCCGGAGCCGATCGGCTGCTTGGCGCGATCCTCCTCGGTCTGGGTGGCCGGGGTAACGCGGACGATGGCCAGACGATCCTTGAGCAGGGAGAAGTTGGGGACCTTGGTCTTGACCGTCACGGTGCTGGCGTCCTTGGCCTCGATGGACTCGAAGGGCTGGAAGAACGGAGCATAGGTAGCGGAAGCGGCGCAAGCGGTGTAGGAGGCAACGACATCGTCAGCGGTGACCTCGGTGCCATCGGAGAACTTGGCGCCCTTGCGGATGGTGACCTCGAAAGTGGTGTCGTCCACAGACTTGGGATCGTCGGTGGCGAGCTCGTTGAAGGTGCTGTAGTCGTGGTAATCGATGCCGTAGAGGCCCTCGACGACGTGCCAGTTAGCACCCAGGCCCACAGCGGAGCCGGTGCTGGCGGGATCGAAGCTGGACGGAGCGTAAGCGGAACCAGCGGTGATCACGCCGCCGCCACGGTTGGCGGAATCGGTGGAACCGGAAGCGGAACCCTCGTCGCTAGAGCTGCCACCGCAACCAGTGAGACCAAGGCCGGCGACAGCAGCGACGCTGCCGGTGAGGCCGAGGAACGAACGCCTGGACATACCCTTGTTGATGATGGCCATGTCTTCTCCTATCAATAGAGAATCTTACTCGGGAGCACCTAGACGTGCCCCCGCGCAACTTGCGGACGATATATACCTTACCTACCGACGAACCCAACTGAGGTGCCGCGCTCGGCGACCGATACATACATACGCTTGAACGGTATTTACTACCGTTCACCGAATTCATTGACAAATGATTCGCCAGACAGTATGTATCGGCGAGGTGAGATATCAGTCTTCGTCAACCCGCAGGATAGCAGGGTTTTCGCTTGGGTTAGTCAAACGTTTTAGCGTTAATAAAACCCGAAACCAGCAGGCAATCATGGCGAAATAAATGGTTGAAAATCGCGCAATCATGTATATCAGTTGTTTAGGCTCGTGTTTAG
Organism: Collinsella sp.; assembly: GCA_019414045.1. Lineage (GTDB taxonomy): Bacteria > Actinomycetota > Coriobacteriia > Coriobacteriales > Coriobacteriaceae > Collinsella. The sequence continues at coordinate 141,556 of DXMW01000032.1, forward strand.
CTATCGGAATGGCCAGCCGCCGCCTCGGCGCGCTCGGCATTCCATGCAACGAGCGCCTCGTGGACCGCCTTGGCAACATCGGCAGGTATGCCGCGAACTTCCGCGATCTCTTGCTCGCTCGCCGCGCGCAAACGCTTCATCGAGCCAAAATGGCGCATAAGGGCACGTTTTCTGGTGGGTCCCACGCCCGGAACGTCATCGAGTACCGAAACCGTCATGGCTTTATCGCGCAACTCACGGTGGAACGTGATGGCAAATCGGTGGGACTCATCGCGTACCTGTTTAATTAGATAGAGCGAAGCAGACCCGGTCGGCAGCACGACAGGAGTCTCGTCCCAAGGCACAAAAACTTCCTCGTCGGCCTTCGCCAAGCCACAAACTGGTATATCGAGCCCAAGAGCCTCAAGTTGCTTGATCGCAGCGGTCAATTGCGGCTTACCGCCATCGACAACGAGCAAATCGGGGCGCGAGCCAAAGAGCTCGTCGGCCATGCGCTCGGGAGCATAGCGTCGTCCCAAAACCTCGGACATCGACACGAAGTCGTTTGCCTCGTCCAATTCGGCCTGAATTTTAAAACGACGGTACTGGCTCTTGTCGGCGCGCCCGTTGGTAAACACCACCATCGAGGCGACCGTAAAGGTGCCATGCAGTGTAGAGATATCGAAGCACTCGATACGCAACGGCGGCGATGGCAGCGCCAACGCACTTTCGAGCTCCAGGAGCGCTTGATTGGTGCGGTCGTCAGCGTACCCCGTTCGCATCATGTAGCGCATGAGGGCATGGCGCGCATTTTTGGATGCCATATCGAGCAGACGGTGCTTTTCGCCACGCTGCGGCCTATGGAGATGGCAGGAACGCTCACGCTTGCCCGCAAGCCACTCCCCCAGCGCCTCCGCATCCTCAAGCTCGACGGAAAGGTTGACCTCAGCTGGAATATCAGCCGTCTCGTCGTAATAGCGCTTAAGAAAGCCCGACTGGAGCTCTTCCTCGTCAACATCAAGACCCTTGTCGAGAATGAACTCGCAGGTGCGAACTGTTCGGCCCTCGCGAACGACGAAGACGCAAGCGGCGGAGATGGTCTCCTCGCGATAGAACCCGATGACATCGATATCGACACTGGAGGGAAAAACGACTTGCTGACGATCGTCCAGACCCCTGATGACCTCCAAACGACGTTTGACGCGTGCCGCGCGCTCAAAGTCGAGCGCCTCGGCGGCATCCGTCATCTCGGAGGTCAGCTCATCGACGACATCCTTGCGATGGCCCGACAAAAAGCGCTCGACACGCTTGACGTTCTTGGCATAGTCTGCCGGGGAAATCGCGCCGACACACGCACCCGGGCCGCGCCCGACATGGTAGTCAAAGCAGGGACGCCCGTTTTGTGCGCAAATTATATTGACGATGTCTTCCTCGCCCTTGTGGGACTCGATGGTACGGCGACAACGACGCCACTCCGCACAGGATGCAGAGCAGATGGGGATAACCTTGCGCAGCGTATCTATCGTCTCACGTGCCGCACGGCTATCGGTATAGGGTCCAAAATAGCGCGTTCCCGGCTTATGACGCTCACGCGTGTATTTGATCGCGGGATACAGGTCGCCCTTTGTAATGGCGATAAAGGGGTAGCTCTTGTCATCCTTGAGGTCGACGTTAAAGTACGGATGGTACTGGCCGATCAGGTTGCGCTCGAGTACAAGCGCCTCATGCTCGGTTTCGACAACGATGTAGTCAAAGCTCGCCACCAGCTGCATCATCAGCGGGATCTTTTGACGCTCATCCTGCAGTGTCACGTATTGACGCATGCGGGCGCGCAGGTTTTTCGCCTTGCCCACGTAGATGACATCGCCCTTGGCATCCTTCCAAAGGTAGCATCCGGGCTGTGTGGGAACGCGCGAAACCTGCTCGGCAAGCGTTGGTATGTTGTCGTGACCGGCCACGCGCACCTACTTGCGACGAAGCAGCGCCGAGACCTCGGGCATCTTAAGGACGACGGCAAGGCCAAAGGTAACAACAAGCGAGGCGACACCCGCAACGCAAACGTAGCCAAGAGTAATCAGAATCGAGCCGCCAAGTGCCCCGACAAAGTGTTCAAGCGCCCACATGACGCCGGCGCCTGCGGCAGCACCTAGGCCACCGAGCAAAAGGCCAAAGAAACCGCCATGTAGGATAGATTTGACCTGAAGGCCACACAGGCGACGACGCAGCCACCACAGCGAACAGCCGACCAAGATCACGTAGTCGACGACATACGAAAGCGCGATTGCCGGCATACCGAAGCCCAGCACAACGCCAAACAGCAGAACCGAGCCGGCCTGGCCGATGGCGGAATACAGGCAATAGCGGCTATAGGGCTTCATGTCGAGCAAGGCAGAGAAGCTCTTCTGCATCAACACGACCACGCCGTAGAGCGGCAGCGAGAGTGCCAGGTAGACAAGGTACTCGGACACCAGCGCCACGCCGGATTCATCGAACTTGCCGGCACAGTAGATCATGTTGAGCGGACGTGCGAAGACAATCAGGTACAGTGCGAACGGAATCAGGAAGAACAGCATCTGGGCGACGCCACTCGAAATGCCCGTGCGAACGCTGTCGTAATCCTTCTCCTGTGCGTCATGAGAGAGCTCGGTATAGAGCGCCGTCGAAAGCGAGGCGGCAATCAGCGCGTAGGGCAGCGTGTACCACAGGCGCGCATAGGCGATGACGGAAGGACCCGTCTCGGGCTGGACCACCAGCGCGGCAGCGTTGGTGATAGAAGTCGAGACAAACATGCACACCGTGGCGAGCAGCGTCGGGATACCGAGCGCAATCGTCTGGCGCAGCGCGGGGTCCTTAAAGTCGATATGGATATGGGGATGCACGCCGTGCTTGCCAAGCGCGGGAATCTGACATGCCATCTGAACAAAGACACCGAGGGTCGTACCGGCCGCAATCAAGATGATGCCGGCACGTTCGCCAAACTGTGCGGACACGGGCGCAAAACCCATAAAGCTCGCAATGACGATCACATTGTTGAGGACCGGGGCAAACGTCGACCAGAAGTAGTCGCGGTGTGCGTTGAGAACGCCCGAGAACACCGAGCCCAAACCATAAAACAGAATCTGGATGGCAAAGAAACGGAACATGAACGCAGCGGTATCCATGCTGCCGCCGTCACCCGAAAGGAACGATTGCGTCCAGATAAAGCCCGGGGCGAACACGGTCCCCAGCAACGAAATGCCACCCAGCACCAAAAGCAGAATGCCGAGCAGGTTGCCCACGTACTCGTTCGAGGCCTCGCGACCCTGCTCACGCCTCACGCCCATGTACACGGGCAAAAACGCCGTCACGAGCATGCCGCCCATCACGAGTTCGTAGAGCATATTGGGCAGGTTGTTGGCGACCTGATAGGAGGACGAGAGTAGCGACATGCCGATAGCGGCCGCCATTGCCCACGTGCGGATAAAACCGGTGACGCGAGACACGATGGTCAGGATGGTCATAAGCCCGGCGGAACGACCAACCGTGGAGTAGTCCGACGAGCCCATGTCGTCAGTGTCATCTCGCGACGAAGAAGCTTCGGATGAGGGTGTCTGAGGCGCAGATTCTTTTGCAAAATGAGCTCCGCGCTTCAATTCTTCCTGCGGCATCGCTCAGTCCTCTCTCGTAATCGCGGCAACCGTCGCCCCGCAAAATGCAATTAAATCATCGGGTGCAAGCTCGAGCTGATAACCACGCTTGCCTCCCGAAATAAAAATGGTATCCCAAAGGACACACGTCTCATCAATGAGCGTCCGGTAGCGTTTTTTCATACCGACCGGGCTGCAGCCGCCGCGAACGTAGCCAGTCGCCGCAAGCAAATCCTTCACATGCATCATGGCCAAGGACTTCTCCCCCGCGGCACGCGCGGCGGACTTTAGATCGAGCTCGTCGGCAACAGGGATGCAGCACACGACATAGTCGTTGGACGGTGTCACACAGACCAAAGTCTTAAATCCTTGACCGGGCTCCTCGCCAAGCTGCTCCGAAATCGCGACCCCCAGGCCCACCGACTCATCGCCATCGTCTTCGTACGTATGTAGAACATAGGAAATGCCGGCGCTTTCCAGCTCGCGCATCGCATTGGTTTTTGGCGTCTTTACAGCCTTTGCCATGACATATCCTTTCCCTCGCATTCGGACGTAAGGATTAAGTATATGTCCAATTCGGCTGCATACGTCACTTCGGCACAGCAAGCGCCATCGAATCACAAGGAGTCGATGGCGCCCATAAACTGAATCGCCTATTTATTGAGCATCAAGTTGAGCCTGGCGCTCCCGGTCACGCCTGAGCAACGGCGCCAAAAACTTGCCCGTATAACTCTGCGGACAGTCCGCAACCTGCTCCGGTGTACCCGAAACCACGACGGTTCCGCCGCCGTTACCGCCCTCGGGACCCATATCGATCAGGCGGTCGGCAACCTTGATGACATCAAGGTTGTGTTCAATCACCAGCACCGTGTTGCCCGCATCGACCAAGCGCTGCAGCACATCGAGCAGCTGGCGGACGTCCTCAAAATGAAGGCCGGTCGTCGGCTCGTCCAAAATATAGAACGTCTTGCCCGTCTGGCGTCGATGAAGCTCCTTGGCGAGCTTCACACGCTGCGCCTCGCCGCCCGAAAGCGTCGTGGCGGGCTGGCCCAGGCTCACGTAGCCTAAGCCCACATCGTACAGCGTCTGGAGCTTGCGCTTAATCTGCGGGATATTCCCAAAGAAAGCCAGCGCCTCGGTGACGCTCATGTCGAGCACGTCCGAGATGGTCTTGCCACGGTAGGTGACCTCGAGTGTCTCGCGGTTGTAGCGTTTACCGCCGCAAACTTCGCAGGGAACGTAGATATCGGGAAGGAAGTGCATCTCGATCTTGATCTGCCCGTCGCCCTTGCACGCCTCACAGCGCCCGCCACTCACATTAAAGGAGAAACGACCCGGCGAGTAGCCGCGCGCCTTCGACTCCGGCGTACTCGCAAACAGCGCGCGAAGATCATCCCACAGGCCGATATAGGTAGCAGGGTTGGAACGCGGCGTGCGGCCAATCGGCGACTGGTCGATATCGATAACCTTATCGATACACTCGATGCCCTCGATTTTCTTATACGGACCCACAGGGCGCGTCGAGCGGTGAATGGCATTCGTAAGGGCAGGCGCAATGGTGTCGGTAACCAGAGAGCTCTTGCCCGATCCCGACACGCCGGTAACAACCGTAAGCGTACCAAACTCGATCTTGGCGGTAACGTTTTTGAGGTTGTTGGCTCGAGCGCCCGTAATTTTAAGGCAGCCGCGACCGGGCTTGCGCCGTTCATCAGGCACCCGGATCATTCGTTTGCCGGTCAGGTAAGCGCCCGTCATCGACTCAGGACACGCCATGATATCGGCAGGCGTTCCCGCCGCGACTACGTGCCCGCCGTTGACGCCGGCGCCGGGCCCCATGTCGATCACGTAGTCGGCGGCACGGATTGTATCCTCGTCGTGTTCGACGACGATAACGGTATTGCCGATATCGCGCAGGCGCTCGAGCGTCTTGATCAGGCGCTCGTTGTCACGCTGATGAAGACCGATCGAGGGCTCGTCCAGAATATAGAGCACGCCCATGAGACCCGCGCCGATCTGCGTTGCCAGTCGAATACGTTGTGCCTCGCCACCGGAAAGCGTCGCCGAGGCACGATCGAGCGTCAGATAGTCGAGTCCAACATCGACCAGAAAACGCAAGCGCTCCAGGATTTCCTTGACGATACGGCCGCCGATAAACTGTTGGCGCTCGGTGAGTTCCAGGCCCTCAAAAAACTCGAGCGATTCACGGCACGACAGGCAACAAACCTCGTAAATGGACTTGCCGCCCACGGTGACGGCGAGCATCTCAGGGCGCAAACGAGCGCCGTGGCAGCTCGAGCACGGCTCCTCGCGAATGTACTTCTCCAGGCGCGCCTTGGTGTTCTCGTTCGTCGTCTCGGTATAGCGTTCGTATAGGATGTTGCGAACGCCCGAAAACTTGGTATCCCACTGGCTGCGACGTCCGTCGAGCTTTTGGTAGTCGACCGAGATCTTCGTATCGCCCAGGCCATCCAAGAATGCACGACGCACGCGAGGGGGCAAGTCCTCCCACGGCGTATTGGTGCTCACCTTAAAGTGTTTGCAGACCGCAGCAAAAATCTGCGGATAGTAGTTCGAGTTGCCAAACAGGCTACCAAAGACTCCGTCGGCAATGGACTTCGAGGGGTCCTCGATCAACGCCTCGGCATCAACGGTTTTCTTAAAGCCCAGGCCGTCGCACTCAGGACATGCGCCATAGGGAGCGTTGAACGAAAAATCACGCGGCTGAAGATCGTCAATGGAGTGACCATGCTCCGGGCACGCCAAGGCCAACGAATACTCCAGCAGCTCGCCCTCGGTCCCCTCGGGAGCATCACGATCGGGCAGCATGTACACGTTTACATTGCCGTGAGCCAGCGCGGTCGCCTGCTCAACAGACTCGGCGATACGGCCCAGAGAGTTCTCACGGATCACGATGCGATCGACTACGACCTCGATATCGTGCTTGAACTTCTTGTCCAGATCGATCGAATCGTCGAGCGAGCGCACTTCACCGTCGACACGCACGCGGCTAAAGCCCTCGGCGCGAAGGTCCTCAAACAGTTTGGTGTACTCGCCTTTTCGCCCGCGCACCACCGGTGCCAGCACAAACGCGCGGCGGCCCTCCCCCGCCGCCAAGACCTTGTCGGCAACCTGGTCGGTCGTCTGACGCTCAATGACGCGGCCGCATTCGGGACAGTGCGGGGTGCCCACACGGGCGAACAGCAGGCGCAGATAGTCATAAATCTCGGTTACGGTGCCAACCGTCGAGCGAGGGTTTTTAGACGTCGTCTTTTGGTCGATCGACACCGCCGGCGAAAGGCCGTCGATTGAATCCAAGTCGGGTTTGTCCATCTGGCCCAAGAACTGGCGCGCATAGCTCGAAAGGCTCTCGACGTATCGACGCTGGCCCTCGGCATAGATAGTGTCAAATGCCAGCGAACTCTTGCCCGAGCCAGAAAGACCGGTAATGACCACGAGTTGGTCGCGCGGAATGGAAACATCGATATCACGGAGGTTGTGCTCACGAGCGCCACGAATAACGATAGAAGAATCAGACATGGAAGCTCCTTGCCTCCTATTGCATCGAATCATACTGTCGATGAGTTTAGCGCACTCGACGCGCACAGATGTTCGTAATACAAGATTCGCAGACCTTTAGCTTTGCGTATCGGGCGCTTTGTTTCTCGAAATGCCGTGGAAAGGTTACAGTAATCTAATACTGAACTTAATTTGCCGTAACAGAGGAACGTCCATGACCGAAGATATCCCCCTTGAAATCACTTCGAGCGACATGGCCAATCTGCCCATATTCATCGCCGTCCTTATCGTGGCCATCGTCGTGGTGCGTGTATATTTTTCAATCAAACACAATGAAAAGCCGCCCATTGCCCGCGTCTTTTGGTGCGCGACGCTCCTCATCCCGCTCGGCATGGTAGCTGCATGGATTACGAATCAATTGCTCGTAAATGAGGACAATTCCCTATGGGTCCTTTCTTATTCGGCGCTCGGTGCTACCGCCGTCATACTTCTTGTCGAGCCCTTGGTTTCGGGACTTATCGACCAAACCGATCTTGCGACGGGAACGGTTGCCTGTATTTGCCGTGACATCCTTGTCATCGCCGCTGTTTCAGCGCTCTCGTTCGTTTCACTCGAAATTGCCTGTAACGAAACGTTCTATCGCATTCCCGCCAACTCATTCGGGTTTTCCGTCGGGCTGCTCGCGACGGTTCTGCTCTCCCTTTATTTGCTGGGACAGCGTCATGGAGGCGTCATGGCCCTCGTGCCCGTCGCCTGTTGCATCCTTGGCATTGCCGAGCACTTCGTCATAACGTTTAAAGGCGAGGCCATCCTGCCAAGCGATATCTTGGCCCTTGGCATCGCAATGGAAGTGAGCGAGGGATACGAGTTTACCTTTACCGCCGGAATCGTAACCTCTCTAGCCCTGCTGGAGATTTCCCTAGGGCTTCTTTCGCTTATCCGACCGAGAAAGCTCCGTACGCCCACCCATGTCTTCCCCGCAATCGCCGCTAACCTCTGCGCTTTTCTGCTAGTGACCGTTATGGGGCTCTCGGGCTTTTCCAGCATCGACTTGGAGCAGGCGCTGAATTTTGGATTTGACCGTTGGCAGCCCATCACCACGTATGCGTCTCAGGGTTTTATCACTTCGTTCACCGAAATGGTCAACGAGTTGCCCATTGAGAAGCCCGAAGACTATACGCCCGATGAGGCGCAGAGCATCGAGCAGGAGCTCTCCGCCACCTACGACAGCACGTATGGCTCGAGCGAGCAGCGCGCGGCGGCCGTTGCCCAGTTCAATGAAATCAAGCCGACGATTGTTGCCGTCATGAACGAGAGTTTTAGCGACCTTTCGTGCTTTGAGCAGCTCCAGGCGGCCGGGTACACCGGCCCCGCATTCTACAACTCGCTTCCCGACACACTTGTTCGCGGCACCATGCTCGCTTCGGTCGCCGGTGGCGGAACGGCGAACTCCGAATTCGAATTTTTGACCGGAGCGACAACGGCCTTTGTCGGATTAGGCAAAATCCCCTATCAGCTATATCAGATGAATGGTGTCAACAGTCTGGCAAAGGACCTTAAGGAGCTTGGGTATACCGCTACCGCTATGCACCCGCAAAACCCCGTCAACTACCATCGAGATAAAATCTATCAGCAGCTGGGCTTTGGAGACTTTCTTTCGATCGGCGATTTCGAAGGTGCGCCCTGTTACCATACCGGCGTATGCGACTACGCCACCTATGACAAGATACTCGACCTGCTGAGGACCGACGACGCTCCGCAGTTCATCTTCGATGTCACGATGCAAAACCATGGCGGATACGATGTCGGCACCGTTCCCGCCGAAGAGCTGACAAACTATTGGGTCGAGGGAGCCAGCGAGGGCGCCAATAGCGCGCTCAACACCTATCTCACCTGCATCAACGCATCCGACCGGGACCTCGAGTACTTTATCAACGAGCTCCGCAATATCGGCAGACCGGTTGTCCTTGTCTTTTTTGGCGACCATCAGCCGAGCGCCGCAACGACTCTCAACGACGAGCTGTACCCTCAGGAAGATACGGCAAGCCACGCTTTCCGTATCTATCAGTCGACATATTTCGTCTGGGCTAACTATGAAATCGCCGGCAATACCGAGCTCAACGTCTACGACACCGTCGGGGCAAACGAGATTGCAGCCATTACCCTTAATAAGATCGGCGCCCCGCTCACCGACTATCAAAAGGCTCTGCTTGCAACAAGGTCAGATGTGCCCACCATCAATGTCGCCGGCTACCTTGGTGCCGACGGGCTGCGCTACGACTTGGAATCTGAAGACAGCCCATACGCCTCGACGATCGACAAGCTGCAGCGCATGCAATACCTCGAGTTCGCCAGCAAAGTTCAGTAAGCCCGCCCATTCGCTTGGGCCCATCGTATTGCAAGCACGCTCGGCCCAAATGCATCGTAAATGACTCCCGCTCGCAAACGAGGGTACAATGACGCTCGTGTCACATCACGGGGCCCCGGCCCCAACATATAACAAAGGAGTCATACATGGGTTGCGAGCACGCACAGGCCGCCGGCGGACAAACGTCGCCGTCGCAATTTGAGGAGAATACGCTGTCCGAGGTCAAACGCGTCATCGCCGTGCTTTCCGGCAAGGGCGGTGTCGGCAAGTCGTTTGTCACCGGTGCCATCGCCACCGAGCTTGCCCGTCACGGCCACAAGGTCGGCGTCCTCGATGCCGACATCACCGGTCCCTCTATCCCCAAGATGTTCGGTATGAGCGGACGCCACGTCCATGCCCTTGGCAACCTCATGCTGCCTGAAATCTCCGAGCACGGCGTCAAGGTCATGAGCTCCAACCTTCTGCTCCAAAACGAGACCGACCCCGTCCTTTGGCGCGGTCCGGTCATCGCAGGCGCCATCAGGCAGTTCTGGAGCGAGACCTCGTGGGGCCCCATCGACTACCTGCTGGTCGACATGCCTCCGGGAACAGGCGACGTCGCACTCACCGTCTTCCAGTCACTGCCCGTCGACGGCATCGTCATCGTCACGAGCCCGCAGGATCTGGTCTCGATGATCGTCGCCAAGGCGGTCAACATGGCCGAGAAGATGAACGTCCCCATTCTGGGCATCGTCGAGAACATGAGCTATATTGAGTGCCCCGACTGCGGCAAGAAGATCGAGGTCTTTGGCAAGAGCAAGCTCCCCGAGGTCGCAGAGCGCTATAACCTCGACATCTTGGGCACGCTTCCCATTAATCCGGCACTCGCCGAGGCCTGCGATAAGGGCGAGGTCGAGACCGCGCTGCCCGATGGCATGTTGCCCAAGGCAGTCTCTGCCGTCGAGGCTATTACCCCGCACGAGACCGACGAGGCCTAAGTGAACACGAGCGCCTTCTATGACGTCCTGGTAATCGGCGGCGGGGCTTCAAGCCTCGCCGCCGCCATTACGGCCGCACGTGCTGGCAAAAGCGTCTGCATCGTTGAGCGCGATGTCGCCTGCGGCCTTAAGCTCCTTGCGACCGGTAACGGCCGCTGCAACCTCTCCAACGAATCGATTGATCCTCAGCGGTATAACCACCCCGCATTCGTCGAATCTGTCATGGGCCCCCAACCCGAACAAGAGCTTATGGGCTTCTTCTCCTCGCTGGGCATCATGACAACCTCCGAGGAAGGCCGGCTGTACCCGCGCTCCCTTCGCGCCGAATCGGTGCGCGACGCACTTCTCAATGTTTGCGACCGCCTGGGTATCACCTTAATCTGCGGAGCCAACGTTGCCTCGGCACACAAAGCTTCCGAAGGCTGGGCACTCCAAATAGACCGTCCAACGCGGGCGCTCAAGGCAAAAAAGCACGACGACCGAAAATCGGAGCTCCGCTCGCTTCGGAAAGCGCTCGCCGATGTCCCTCGCAAGAACGAGGCCCTGGAGGCACATGCCGTAATTATCGCCACGGGTGGCAACCCCACCGGTATCGCCGATACGTTTCGCCTCCCCCTCACTTCGCTGCGCCCCATCCTCTGCCCCGTATCGGCAACGGTCGTCGGCGATCGGGCGGCACTCAAGACGTTGGATGGCCTGCGCGTCCGCGCCCGCTTGACGCTCGCCCGCAATCATAATGAGCTCTGGCACGAAGACGGTGAAGTCCTGTTTCGAACCTTCGGTATCTCGGGCGTCGCTGTCTTCAACCTCTCCCGTCGTATCCAGCGCGGCGATACGATCCTGCTCGACGTTTTCCCCGACCTCTCCAAAGACGAGCTGCTCGATATGCTCAACCGGCGCGTTGAGCTGCTCGGCGGCTTTTCGCCCCGCGATCCCCGTTGGCTCGACGGCATGCTCGCCCCGCAACTCTCCCGCGTCGTCTGCACGGCGTTCGAGCAGTGCCATCCAGGCTCCAACGATGTCATCCACCTGGTCTCGATCCTCAAGCACTTTAAGTTGCTCGTCGAGGGAACAGCCGAGGAGCGCTCGGCGCAGGTCACGCGTGGTGGCGTATCTGTCGAGAGCATCTCAACACCCAGTCTACGCGCGAGCAGCGCTGTCGACGCCCCGCTTTACGTCTGCGGCGAAGCGCTCGACATCGACGCCGATTGCGGAGGCTTTAACCTTGCGTGGGCCTGGCTCTCGGGCATTCGCGCTGCAAGCAGCCTGTAGCCGCGCAGTCTATAATCAAAAACGCATTCGGGCCGTCTGGGATACCGGACGGCCTCTTTCTTGCCTCTAAGGAGACCTCGATGATCGAAATCACCCAAGTCAACGTGTCGCTCGATGAAGCCGGCGATGAAAATACCTGCCTCATTGTTGGCAAGCGAGTCGCCAAGCGCATCCTACGTTGCAAGGACTCCGAGATCAAGTCCATCGAACTCCACCGCAAGTCAATCGACGCTCGCAAAAAACGAGACGTCCATTTTATCCTGAGCTTTCGTGTTGAGCTGACTAGTCCCCACCTCGAGCGAGAAGCGGTCGACAGCGTTGCCGAGCGTGACCGCTCGCGCGTACGCGCGATAGAAGACGATGAGCCTTCATTCCCCTCCCCCGTCTCCGACGCACCTCAAGAACGCCCTGTCGTTGTCGGCGCCGGATGCGCCGGCCTTTTCGCTGCGCTCACGCTCGCCAAAGCAGGTCTTAAGCCCTTGCTTATCGAGCGCGGCGACCCGGCATTTCGCCGCTCGCAGGCGATCGACCTCTTTCTAAAGGAGCGCATCCTCGACCCCGAGAGCAATATTCAGTTTGGTCTGGGCGGCGCGGGGACCTTCTCGGACGGCAAGCTCAATACGGGAACAAAAAATCCCGCCCATCGCCTTATCCTCGAAACCTTCGTCGAGGCGGGTGCGCCCCGCGATATTCTGTGGGATGCCAAGCCGCACATTGGCTCCGACATCCTTCCCAAGGTTGTCACCGCTATATCCCAGCGCATCGAGCAGCTCGGAGGTGTCGTCCGTTATCGAACGAAGCTCGTCGACATTCGCATCGACGCGTCTGGCGCCATCACCGGTATTGATGTCCAATCGTCCCAAGACGCCGCTTACGAGCCAATCGAGACAAAGCACCTCATCCTCGCCTGCGGGCATTCTGCTCGCGATATTTTTGAGCTCCTTAAGGACCACAACGTGGCCCTCGCACAAAAGACCTTTGCCATGGGCGTTCGCATCGAGCATCCGCAACGCGACATCGACAGAGCCCAATATGGAGCCTCGGCGGGACATCCAGCGCTCGGGGCGGCCCCCTACAAACTTGTTGCCCATCTTCCCAACGGCCGCAGCGTGTTCTCGTTTTGCATGTGCCCCGGCGGACAGGTTGTTGCCGCCTCTTCAGAACCGTGCCATCTGTGCGTCAACGGGGCCAGTCTCAATGCCCGCGACGGACGCAACGCAAATGCCGCCCTGCTCGTTAACGTCACGCCTGAGGACCTTCCCAACGATGACCCGCTCGCCGGCATCGAGCTCCAGCGTGCCTGCGAGGCGGCCGCCTATCGCCTGGGCGGTTCCAACTGGAACGCACCGGCACAACTCGTCGGAGATTTCCTCGCAGGACGCGCCAGCAAGGCGCCCGGAAAGGTAAAGCCCACCTATCCGCTCGGTGTGACCTGGACGGCAATTGACGAAGCCCTACCGCAGCATATCGTCGAGTCGCTCCGCCTGGGACTTCCCCTACTCGGAAAAAAGCTACGAGGCTACGACCGTCCCGATGCCGTTCTTACCGGCGTGGAGACTCGTTCGAGCTCACCGGTCACTGTTACCCGAGACCGAACGTGCCATGCCGTGTCGACCCCGGGCCTCTACCCTTGTGGTGAGGGAGCTGGATATGCCGGCGGCATCATGAGCGCGGCCACCGACGGCATCCGTTGTGCTGAAGCCCTGATCGCAGACCTCTAACGCACAAATTCCAGCGCGCAAAAGACATAGGCCCCGAGCTCCACAGAGAACTCGGGGCCTGTTCGCTATTTCTTAAACCGTGCACCCTGGCGTTTTCTGCCCGATGCGAACGTGGAACCCTTGCGGGCCTGCGAGCGTAAGCGCTCGATCGTCTCGTCCTCAGACGCACCCTCGAGCATCGCCCGAATCTGAACGACGGCATCGCGCAGGCGCGCCGCCTCCTCAAAGTCCATAGCGGCAGAAGCGTTACGCATATCCTCTTCCATGGTTTCGACGATCCGCACAAGCTCGTCATGCGGCAGTTCTTCCAACTGCTCCGCAAGTGTCTGCTCGGGCGCCACCGTTTCCGGCACACCGCCCTCGCCCGACTCATCGGGCGTATAGAATGCGCCATGGCCAAGAGAGTCGCCCTTCGAGCGTCCCTTGGAGCCCACGGTTTTTTCGGCCTCGGCAATAAAACTTGAGATGTCGTTGATGGCCTTGCGCACTGTCTTGGGCACAATGCCATGTTCTTCGTTATATGCCATCTGAATCTCACGACGGCGCTGCGTCTCCTCGATGGCCTCTTTCATCGAATCGGTCACAACGTCTGCATACATGATGACTTCGCCATCGGCGTTACGGGCCGCACGGCCAATCGTCTGAATCAGCGAACGGCGGTTGCGCAAGAAGCCTTCCTTATCGGCATCGAGAATTGCCACCAGTGAGACCTCGGGGAGATCCAAGCCCTCGCGAAGCAGGTTGATGCCAACGAGAACATCGATCTTGCCCTCGCGCAGCGTTCGCAGGATCTCGACACGGTCCATTGTCGCCGTATCAGAGTGCATGTAATTGACCTTAATGCCCGCGTCGAGCAGATGGTCGGTCAGGTCCTCGGCCATGCGCTTGGTCAACGTGGTCACCAGCACGCGCTCCTTGCGGGCAACGCGCTCGCGAATCTCGTCCTCAAGATCGTCAATCTGGCCGCGAACTGGACGCACGTCAATCTTGGGGTCGAGCAGGCCAGTCGGACGAATAATCTGCTCCACATCGTTTTGGCTCACCCGCAGCTCGTAGTCGCCCGGCGTGGCCGAAACATAGATAAACTGGGGTATCCTTGCCTCAAACTCATCGAAACGAAGCGGGCGGTTATCGAGCGCCGAGGGCAGGCGAAAACCGTGTTCCACCAGCGTCACCTTACGCGAGCGGTCACCTTCGTGCATGCCGCGAATCTGCGGCACCGTCACATGGCTCTCATCGATGATGCAGAGCATATCCTTGGGAAAGTAATCGATTAGGGTAAACGGCGGCTCACCCGGCTTGCGACCGTCCAGATGACGCGAGTAGTTCTCGATGCCGTTGCAAAAGCCCATCGTCTCGAGCATCTCAAGATCATAATCGGTGCGCTGCTGCAGACGCTGCGCCTCGAGCAACTTGTCGGTCGCCTTGAGCTCCGCCACGCGCTTCTCGCACTCTTCGCTGATCGATTTCAGAGCAGCCTTGACCTTCGGCTTCTCGGTCACGTAGTGTGATGCCGGCCATACGGGGATGGCCTCGTACTCACGAAGCATCTCACCGGTGACCTCATCGATCTCGGCAATCAGCTCGACCTCGTCGCCAAAGAACTCAAACCGCAACGGATGCTCGGCATAAGGCGGATACACGTCGACAACATCGCCGCGCACGCGGAACGTGCCACGCGCCAGGTCATAGTCATTGCGATCATATTGAATGTCGATAAGCGCATGGATAAAGTCATCGCGCTCGAGCGGCACCTTCTTGTCGACGTTTGGAGCCAGACCCGCATAGTCCTCAGGAGAGCCAATGCCATAGATACACGAGACCGATGCGACAACGATCACATCACGTCGAGAGAGCAGTGACGCGGTCGCCTGATGGCGCAGCATCTCGACCTCTTCGTTAATCGAGGAGTCTTTCTCGATATATGTATCGCTTTGCGGCACATACGCCTCGGGCTGATAGTAGTCGTAGTACGAGACGAAGTAGACCACAGCGTTATTGGGAAAGAACTCTTTGAGCTCGCTCGCAAGCTGAGCGGCGAGCGTTTTATTCGGAGCCATGACAAGGGTCGGCTTACCCAAGGCCTCAATGGTTTTGGCCATCGTAAAAGTCTTACCCGAACCAGTCACACCCAGCAAAACCTGATAGCGGTCTCCGTCCCTCACGCCCCGCACAAGTGACTCAATGGCCTTGGGCTGGGAACCGGCAGGCTCATAGGGGGAAACGACTTCAAACGGCACCTCAGCGCCCTCAACGCCAAAGCGCTTAAGTTCACCACCAACGCGTTCTACTTCAAATTCCGCCATGGATACTCCTAACTCATACATCTGCAGTATACGCAGGCGGTGGGCTTAGTCCTATACGAACCGATCGGGATAGAGAGTCTTATATCGAACCCAGGCATTATTGACGCGAATCAGATAAGCCTGAGTTTCAGGGAAGGTAATCGCATTATGGAGTGACGTGTTCTGCTGCGCCCATCCGTCGACATTGCCCATACCGGCGTTATAGGCGGCGATGGCACTATCCGTCGACCCGTTGAAATAGGCGAGAAGATACGAGAGGTATGCGCAGCCAAACTCGATATTCGTAGCTGGATCGTTAAGGTTGTCGGCCGAATACTCCCCACCATCGACAAGGCCCTTGGCAATCATATCCTGGGCAGTCTCGGGCATCAGCTGCATCAATCCCTGAGCACCCTGATTCGACTCGGCCTCGGGATCCCAGTTCGATTCCGACTTAATGACAGCGCACACCAGATACGGATCCAGATTATGCGAAATACTGGATTGCTTTACATACGCCTCGTAGTCAATCGGATACAGCGACTTAAAGAAAGCGGCAGGGGCACACGAGTAGACGAGCGAAATAAGGCCGAAGACGAACACAACGGCAAGTGGTGCCACGCGATACCACGTAAAGAAACGTGCCTTAGGCATCGGCCTCCTCCTTATCCGGAGTATCTATAAACCCGTGGCATGCAAGCCATGAGTCAAGCTGCTCAAAGAGCGAATTATCGCCTGCGGCATTATCAATCACCGTTGTAGCGAGATTGCACAGCGCAGACTCATCGGGCTGGCAAGCAGAACGAGCATCGAAATCGGATGGCTCCATGCCACGTTGAATAGCGCGCTCGCGACGAACTGACAAAGGGGCGCTGATGACCAGAATTTCATCAGCCAAGCCAAATGCATCCTCAAAACCAGTCGGAGCAGAAACCTCGACCACCGCAAAGGGATAACGGGGAGATGAAACCGTACAACAAACCGGATCGAGAATCCTAAGCGAAAGCTGTTCAATCAGAACAGGATGCACGATGCCATTGAGCCGTGCGACCGAATCAGGAGAAGCGAAAGCTCGAGAAGCGAGGATACTGCGGCGAATGCCGCCTTCCTCATCCAAAATGTCCCAACCGAATTCATCCGCGAGAGCATTGACGATATCAGAGCCCGGCACATACAGCGATTTTGCAAGCTCATCCAGATCGATAAGCATAGCGCCACGAGATTCGAAATAGCGGCAGGCAGTCGACTTACCCGAAGCAATATTGCCCAAGACAAATACGGTAAACATCAAGCCCTCCCTAACGCCAATGCGAGTAATTATCGCTCAAATAAACTAGATGGACTCAAAAAACAGCCAAACAGTAAGAGCGCATACGGGGAAGCTAGGTCCCAAAGCACAACATGTATATAACGCAAAAAAGGGGGAGGCCGCGAGGCCTCCCCCTTCCAAGCTCGATGACGGCTCGGTGCCGTCCA
>DXMW01000033.1 GCA_019414045.1 Collinsella sp.
GCGGCATTGACCGTCTGGTCATGCCGCCGAAGTTGAAAGGCAGATTGCCGCTCTGGCGGGTTTGCAGCGTCGAGCAGTTACGGCGTTTGGTAAAACGCCGTAACTAACGAGCTCCGTACTGCTCGTAGTAGGCGTCGATAGCGGCCTTGAGCTCGTCATCGATGACGACTTTGCCGTCGATCTCGTGGTTGTAGAGGGTCTCGACGACCTCGGCCATGGAGACGATGCTCGCGACGGGGAAACCGTACTTGGCCTCGATCTCCTTCTGCGCGGTGGTCACGCCACCCTTGCCGACCTCCATACGGTTGAGGGACACAATCAGGCCCTTGATCTCGACATCGGCAGCAGCCTTGACCTTGGGATAGGTCTCGTCGATGGACTTACCGCTGGTGGTGACGTCCTCGACCATGACCACGCGGTCGCCGTCCTGGGGCTCGTAGCCCAGCAGGTTGCCCTTGTCGGCGCCGTGGTCCTTGGCCTCCTTGCGATCGCAGCAGTACTTGACCTCCTTGCCGTACAGCTCGTGGTAGGCAATTGCGGTCACGACGGCCAGCGGAATACCCTTGTAGGCCGGTCCAAACAGCACGTCAAAGTCGTCGCCAAAGTTATCGTGGATGGCCTGGGCGTAATACTCGCCCAGCTTCTTGAGCTGATAGCCCGTCACATAGGCGCCGGCGTTCATAAAGAACGGGGACTGACGGCCGCTCTTGAGCGTAAAGCTGCCGAATTTAAGAACGTCGGACTCAACCATGAACTTGATGAACTCTTGCTTGTAAGCCTCCATGCGGGCTCCTCTCGTAATCGCGTACGTGCCTTCCAGTTTAGCGCAGGCAGGGCGCGTTGCGGGCGCGCTTTGGGGCCTCGGCATTCTGTAAAGGCTTTGTCAGGGGCAATGGTTTTCCAAACATTGGGGTTGACACGGCAAACCCCCTCATCAAGAATACGGGCGGATTGTAACGGGTACGAGATACCCAAAGCGCGCCGCGCCCGGCCTTAAGGAGGTGTGCCATGGAAGGCAGTCATAGTCGAAAAACCTGCATGTCGCCCTCGGCACGCCACGAGGATTCCGCACGCGCATAAGCGCCAACAGCCGATCGTCAAAACCACCACAAAGGTGCCTGTCCCTTTGTGGTGGTTCGAAAGCATGACGTGAGCGACATCTAGGTTTTTTGAAGCACATACGACACGTACGCTAACTCCCTTCAACAAGGAGGACCCTATGCTGATGCTCAAAACCGCCACGGTACTCGAAGCCATCTCCAAGCGCCGCCGCACGGCGCGCCCCGCCGCTCATACCGGCATGTCCAAGAACACCATATTCGCCGCCACCCATAGCGCCGAGGATGCCCTCGTGCTGCTCGACGCCACAGCCGACGGCCTCACCGCCGAGCACGCCGCCGAGCGCCTGAGCGCCGTCGGCCCCAACACCATCGAAGCGCCGACCAAGACGCTCGCCCGCCGCATCGCCGACGCGTTCGTCGATCCCTTCGCTGGCATCCTCGCCGCCCTCGCACTGGTCTCGCTCTACATCGACGTGCTCGCCGTGCCCGAGCTGCAGCGTGACCCCTCCACGGTCATCGTCATCGGCATCATGCTGCTGGTATCGGGCGGCATGAAGTTTATCCAGGAAGCCCGCAGCGGCAATGCGGCCGAGGCCCTTAAGGACCTGGTCTCCAACACCTGCTGCGCCCTGCGCGACGGCGAGCGCGTCGAGATCCCCTTCGACGAGCTCGTCCCCGGCGATGTAATCCGCCTCTCTGCCGGCGACATGGTGCCGGCAGATGCCCGCATCATCACCGCGCGCGACCTGTTTGTGATCGAGTCCGCACTCACCGGCGAGAGCGAGGCCGTCGAGAAGACCGCTGCCATCACCGTCGTCGAGGGTGCCGACGGCTCCGCGCTACCACTCTCTGCCTGCAAGAACATCGTCTTTACCGGCACCTCCGTGCAAAACGGCACCGCCATGGCGCTTGTCGTTGCCACCGGCTCGGACACCTACCTGGGCGGCATCGCCAAGATGCTCAACGGGCGCGGCGAGAAGAGCGCGTTTGACCGCGGCGTCTCGAGCGTCTCCATGCTGCTCGTGCGCCTCATGCTCGTTATGGCGCCGGCGGTCTTTGCCATCAACGCCGCCACCAAGGGCAACGTCATCGATGCGCTGTTGTTCGCCACGAGCGTGGCCGTGGGCATCACGCCGCAGATGCTTCCCGTCATCGTGACCACGAGCCTGTCGCAAGGCGCCAAGGACCTCGCCCGCCGCCAGGTTATCGTCAAGGAGCTGCCGGCGATCCAAAACCTCGGCGCGATGGACGTCCTGTGCTGCGACAAGACCGGCACCCTCACCGAAGACCGCATCGTGCTCGAGCGCTACCTCAACACCGACGGCAACGAGGATGCGCGGGTGCTGCGCCATGCGTTTTTGAACAGCTTCTTCCAGACCGGCCTCAAAAACCTTATCGACCTGGCCGTCATCGACCGTGCCGATGTGACGCCCTCGACCGTCGTGCCCGATTCTATGCTGGGCCAGAGCCTGCGCGACCGCTATACCAAGGTCGACGAGGTGCCCTTCGATTTCTCGCGCCGTCGCCTGAGCGTAGTTGTCGCCGACGCCCAGGGCAAAACCCAGATGGTCACCAAGGGAGCTGCCGAGGAAATGCTCGAGATCTGCTCCTTTGTCGAGGTCGATGGCGCCGCCCAGCCGCTTACCGAAGATAAGCTCGCCCAGATTCGCAAGCAGGTCGCCGGGCTCAACGCCGAGGGCCTGCGCGTGATTGCCGTGGCGCAGAAAACCAATCCGCGCTGCGTGGGCGAGTTTGGCATCGCCGACGAATGCGACATGGTATTGATGGGCTTTTTGGCCTTCCTCGATCCGCCCAAGGCGAGTGCCGCGGGCGCCGTCGCCACGCTCGAGGCCAAGGGTGTGGCGGTCAAGGTCCTGACCGGCGACAACGACCGCGTTGCCGCCACCGTCTGCGAACAGATCGGTATCGACGCGAGCAACGTCTTGCTCGGCTCCGAGATCGATGCGCTCGATGACGCCGAACTTGCCGAGCGCGCCGAGAACACCCACCTCTTCGCCAAGCTCTCGCCGCTGCAGAAGGCGCGTCTGGTGCGTGTCATGCGCGAGCTGCTCGGCCACACCGTGGGCTTTATGGGCGATGGCATCAACGACGCCGCCGCCATGCGTGCGAGCGACTGCGGCATCTCGGTCGATTCGGCCGTCGACATCGCCAAGGAATCCGCCGACATCATCTTGCTCCAGAAAGACCTGGGCGTGCTCGAGCGCGGCATCATCGAAGGCCGCCGCACCTACGGCAACCTGCTCAAGTACCTCAAGACCACGGTGAGCTCCAACTTTGGCAACGTGCTGTCCGTGACCGTCGCGAGCCTGTTCTTGCCGTTTTTGCCCATGAGCGCCCTGCAGCTGGTGCTGCTGTCGCTGATCTACGAGATCGTGTGCATCGCGCTGCCGTGGGACACCGTCGATGACGCCTGGACTGCCCGTCCACGCGCCTGGGACGCTGCGTCCATCAAGGACTTTATGCTCGAGCTGGGCCCTGTGAGCTCGCTGTTTGACATCGTGACCTTTGCCGTGCTCTTCTTTGTGGTATGCCCCGCCGCCGTGGGCGCGAGCTGGGCAGAGCTTGCCGCCGCGGGCGACGTCGCAGGCATGGCGGCCTTTGCGGCGCTCTTCCAGAGCGGTTGGTTCGTTGAGTCCATGTGGTCGCAGACGCTCGTGGTCCACATGCTGCGCTCCCCGCGCCTGCCACGCCCGCGCGACCACGCCGCGCCCGCGCTGTGCCTCCTCACCGTGCTGGGCCTGGTGCTCGTCACCTGGCTGCCGGCAAGCCCCATCGCCGATGCGCTGGGTCTCATGCCGCTGCCGCCAATCTTCTTCGCGCTGCTCATCGGCATTGTCGCCGCTTACATCGCGCTCACCCAGCTGGCCAAGCGCCGCTACATCGCCCGCCACGGCGAGCTGCTGTAACTTCACCGGCACCCTCGTCAAGGATGTTTGGGCCGCCGCGACCCGCCCCCGCTGGCCGCGGCGGCCCAAAACAGCTAAAAACGCCCCTCACCCCCGCTTTAATTTCTTTTGCAAGTTTTAACTTCTTTTGCTTTCTTTCACTTCTTTTAACAAGGCGCCCGGCGGGCATAAGTTGCTCGCCGGGGGCGTCGGTTCGACGAAGAGGCCTCAGCCGTAGCAACGGATTGCCCAGCGAGAGATTTCCCAAGTGCCAACTCAAACAGTACATGTTTAATCTGTTTCGTTAATTGAAATGCGTAAATATGGTTAACCAAAGAATTGATATTTGGTTAAATAGTAACTGTATATTTGGTTAAATGTACTGGTAAACAATGGTGATAATTATGCCAAAGAAGTACTACACTAGAATTATCGAAAATGAGCTTGACCAGCTGCTGGGTATATTCGGCGCCGTTCTCATCGAAGGACCGAAATGGTGCGGAAAGACGACCACGGCCGAGACCCGTGCGGCGTCCAGGCTCCTTCTCATGGACCCGTCCCGCAACTTCGAGAATCGCTTGCGTGCCGAGACTGACCCGGCTCTTGCCGTTTCCGGCGAGGTGCCGCGGCTGATTGACGAGTGGCAGGAGGTTCCGAAACTTTGGGACGCGGCACGGTTTGAGTGCGACAACCGCAGCGGCGAGCCTGGTCAGTTCATATTTACGGGGTCAGCGACACCGCGAGACGACGAACGTCCAATGCACAGTGGCGCTGGAAGGTTCGCTAAATTGCGCATGGATACCATGACGCTTTTCGAGCTTGGGAAATCCAGCGGCGCGGTTAAGCTGTCGGGCATTATTTCTGGCGAAAAGTTCAATGGCGCTTTCGGATCGCTGGATTCCGCCTCGATTGCCGAGTACGTTGTCCGTGGCGGATGGCCCGCGGCGGTCGGTCGCGATGCGCTGGCTGCGTCGGCGATGGCGAAACGTTACATCGGCATAGTCGCCGAAGAAGATTTGTCTCGTGTCGACGGCTCTCGCCGCGACCCTGAAAAGGTCAAAGCTGTCATCGAATCGCTTGCGCGCAATGAATCCACTTTGGCGACACTCAAGACGCTCGTAGCCGATCTTGGTGGAGAAGTATCGAGACAAACGACGGCATCATATATATCCCTTCTCGCTCGGGTTAGTTTCGTTCGCGATATTCCCGCATGGAACCCCGCAATGAGATCTCCCGTGCACTTAAGAGAATCGAAGAAGCATCATCTCGCTGATCCGTCACTGGCGGCCGCTGCGCTCGGAGCGACTCCGGCGACATTGCTGCTAGATTTCAAGACGCTTGGGCTGCTTTTTGAATCGTTGGCCCTTCATGATTTGTGGGTTTATGCGCAGGCAAATGGAATGGGCCTCTATCACTATCACGATTCTCGCGATCTAGAAGTCGATGCAGTCATTGCGGCTCCCGGTGGAACGTGGATCCCGGTCGAAATCAAGCTCAGCTCCGCCCAAATCGAAGAGGCGTCTGACAGCCTTATTGCTGTCGAGAAGCGTATGGTTGCCGCCGGAAACAACCCGCCAGTTTCGAAAGTCGTAATCATTGGATTTGGTTCACAAGCCTATGTCACTGACCGCGGCGTCCAAGTTGTTCCGCTGGATGTGCTCGCGCCGTAGTGCAATTGCAAGTTTTTACTTCTTTTAACAAGGCACCCGACGGGCATAGGCTGCTCGCCGGGCGCCTTGGTTAGGATGCTATTGCTGTTGAGAACGCCTAGGCCAAATCTTCGCCGTTGGTGGCGATAACCTTCTTGTACCAGTCAAAGCTCTTCTTCTTGGAACGCTTGAGGGTGCCGTTGCCGGCGTCGTCGCGGTCCACATAGATAAAGCCGTAGCGCTTGGACATCTCGCCCGTACCGGCCGAGACCAGGTCGATCGGGCCCCAGGTGGTGTAGCCCAGCAGGTCAACGCCGTCCTCGGTCACCGCATCGCGCATCGCGGCAATATGCTGACGCAGGAAGTCGATACGGTAGTCGTCGTTGATAGAACCATCCTCCTCGACAACATCCCTGGCACCCAGACCGTTCTCAACCACAAACAGCGGCTTCTGATAACGGTCGTACAGGTCATTAAGGGTGATGCGGAAGCCCAGCGGATCGATGGCCCAGCCCCACTGGCTCTCCTGCAGGTAGGGGTTCTTGGCGCCGGCGAAGGCGTTGCCCTGGGTGCGCTTGACATCGGGGTTGTCGGCACCGGCAGAGCAACGGGTGCTGTAGTAACTAAAGCTGATGAAGTCGACGGTGTTGGCAGCCAGGACCTCGCGGTCCTCGTCGGTCATGCCCACATCGATGCCCAGGCGCTCGAGTTTCTTGACGGCATAGGCCGGGTAGTAACCGCGGCTCTGGACGTCGACGAAGAAGTAATTGTCCTGGTTGTCAAGCTGAGCCTGGCGTACATCGCCCGGACGGCAGCTGTAGGGATAGTAGGTGCCCGCGGCGAGCATGCAGCCGATCTTGACCTCGGGGTCGATCTCGTGGGCGATCTTGGTTGCCCAAGCGCTGGCGACGAGCTCGTTGTGGGCGGCCAGGTACTCGACGGCTTCCTTGTTCTCGCCCTCCTCAAAGACCAGGCCGGCACCCATAAACGGCAGGTGAAGGATCATGTTGATCTCGTTGAAGGTGAGCCAATACTTCACCAGGCCCTTGTAGCGGGTGAAGATCGTGGTCGCGAGGTTCTTGTAGAAGTCGATGAGCTTGCGGTTGCGCCAGCCGCCGTACTCCTTGATGAGGTGGACGGGGCAGTCGAAGTGCGTGATGGTCACGAGCGGCTCGATGCCGTGCGCCTGGCACTCGCGGAACACGTCCTCGTAAAAGGCCAGGCCGGCCTCGTTGGGCTCGGCCTCGTCACCGTTGGGGAAGATACGGGTCCAGGCCAGGCTCATGCGGAAGGTCTTAAAGCCCATCTCGGCAAAGAGGGCAATGTCCTCCTTGTAGTGATGGTAGAAATCGATGCCGGTCTGCGCGGGATAGTAATAGCCGTCCTCGAAGTCGAGCATCTTGCGCTGGCCGGAGACCACCGCGTAACGCTCCGGGCCGTGCGGCGCCACATCCACGTTGGCCAGGCCGCGACCGTCAACGTTGTACGCGCCCTCGCACTGGTTGGCAGCCGTCGCGCCGCCCCACAGGAAGTCATTACGGAAAGCCATGCATCGATCCTTTCACACGCTGTTTGTCGTGGCTTCAGTATCCCCGTAAGCAGCGCGCCACTCAACGGCAACGGCGCAGGTCGGCACTTCTTTTCGCGCACAGACGCCCGGCAGCCGCCCCCGTCTGACACTTTTTGATACCTGCCCGCCCAAACCGCCAACCACCACAAAGGGGACAGGCACCTTTGCGGCGGATTGGGCCCGGTTTGTCTCGATCTGTAACAGTTAGGCAGCCAAAACCGGGCCTGGTGTTACAGATCGAGATTTTTCGGGCAGCCCCTTCAGTTTGTCTAAATCTGTAACAGGTAGAGACGATTTAGCCCGCTAGATGTTACAGATCGAGATGGAAGATTCTAGTCGCAGGCGATGTCGAGGTTCTTGCCGACGAGGCCTACGTAGCCGCCTTCGGCTGCTTTGGGGCTGTCGGCGTGGCAGAGGACCCACTTGTCGGCCTTCCAGTAGCAGTAGCTGTCGCCGGCCGCGGGCATGTCGGCCGCCGCCTCGGGGCGCGGGCCGTTGGTACCCGCCGGCAGCGCAACCATCACTTGGAAGCCGCCGTCGTCGACCATGCAGGGCGTGTAGTGAAGCGTGGTGTTGAAAACCTCGACAACCTTGCCCGCCGGCACGCGGAACGCCTTGACGCATGCGGTGTCGAGCTTGCCGTCCTCGATCTCCCAGCGATGCGCCACGAGCAGGATAAAGTCGCGCGCCCCCAGGTTGAACTCGCTCGCACGGTGGTACTCCAGGCAGTTGAGACGCGTGTTGTGGCCGTTGCACCAACCGAGCTGGAAGGGACGGCCGCCAAACATGAGAAAGCCCAGTTTATCGGCATCCTTGACGCCCTCGAGCTCCGGCGCACTTGCTACGTATTTGCTGCCCTCGGGAATGGGCGTGGCAGAGAGCGCCTCGAGCACGGGCGACGTGAGCTCGGACGGAACGTCATCCCAAACGTTACCATAGGATTTGAATTCGGGATCGTTGACAGAGTAGATATGCATGTTCACTCCTGTTCGTAAATGTGACTATACAAACATTCTAGAACAAACATGAGCGATTTTGAACGCTCGTCCCGACCAATCAACAAAAAGGCGCCCCCGCATAAGCGAAGGCGCCCAATGCGCGCGTTTTGGGCGATAAAGCCCTTACGCCTGCTGATAGTGCAGGTGCTTCTCGTCGATATCGACCAGGTCGCGATTGAGGTAACGGCGCGCGAGCCAGTTCGCCATGGAAAGGTTCTGGTCCAGGTAGTTACCGCACTCCTCGGGAGCGGCACCGGGGACATCGCCCTCAAAGCCGGCGACAAACTCGAACAGCTCACGCACGAGTGGCAGAATCTCCTCACTCGTCAGCTCAC
Organism: Collinsella sp.; assembly: GCA_019414045.1. GTDB lineage: Bacteria > Actinomycetota > Coriobacteriia > Coriobacteriales > Coriobacteriaceae > Collinsella. Next base: position 8,520 of record DXMW01000033.1, read on the forward strand.
CAAAAACGACGAGGTAAAAGCCCGTGCGGCAGCCCATGGGGCCAAAGTAGACAATGCGGCTCGACCACTCGGCATGATTGCGAAGGAACGTCGCGCCCAGGTGCTCGATGGTGTGGCACTCGGCCGTGTTCATGACCGGCTCCTTGTTGGGCGTGGTCAGGCGCAGGTCAAACGTGGTGACGGCGGCACCGGTCGCCGGATCGCGGTCGATGCGGCTCACATACACGCCGGGCTCAAGCAGCAGATGATCAACGGAAAAGCTGGCGATGCGCTCCATGGCAGATCCTCTCGATAGTCAAATTGGGACGGGGCTCTTTTAGCTGGTTCGAATGGTCGCACTAATCATACCAGTCAAAAAAGCCCCGTCCCAAAAAGACAACTTAGCCAAGGACACGGGCCATACGCGTCTTGAACTCGGACAGGAAGCGCGGAGCATCCACGGTCAGTGCCACAAGCGCGCTCTTGTCCGGATCGGACAGGCGGCGCTCATCGCAGATGGTGCGGCCGCGATACTCACCCAGCAAGTCAACACGCAGGTTACAGCCGAGCGCACCCACGAGCGTGGGATCAATCGCCACGGCAACCGCCAGCGGATCGTGCAGCGCGCAGCCGCCCAGGTAGGGCGCGTTCATCTCGTACGAGCCAATGTAGTGCTCGACCATGCTCGCAAATGCGCAGCCGGCCATAGTGCCCGAGCCCGTCCAGCCGGCAATGTCGCGGCGTGTGAGCACCGCGCGATGTGTCACGTCCAGACCCACCATGGTGAGCTTACGGCCCGAGCGCAGCACCGCGTCGGCTGCCTCGGGGTCGCTCGCCATATTGGCCTCGGCGCCCGCGCTCACGTTGCCGGGCACGGTAAGGGCGCCGCCCATCACGACCACGCGGCCGATGGACATCATCGCCGCCGCATCGCGCTCCAGGGCGAGCGCCAGATTGGAGAGCGGGCCAGTCGCTACGTAGACCAGATCGGGACCATAAGTGCGCGCGGCATCGATCAAATAATCGACCGCAGCGTTGCCGCCGGCCGAGGTCGCTCCCACCGGCTCGTAGGGCGACGCGGGCACGCTCGCGCCGCCGATGCCGTTCTTGCCGTGAATGAGCGCGGTGGACGCCGGCGGCGTATAGGGCTCAGTCGCCTGCAGAGGACGGTCGGCACCCAGGTACACCGGAACCTCGGGGCGACCCAGCAGATCGAGCACCGCCAGGCAGTTGTGCGCCGATTGCTCGACGCGCACGTTGCCAAAGCACGTGGTGATACCCACGAGCTCCACCTCGGGGCTCGCGATGGCATAGGCCAGCGCCATCGCGTCGTCCACACCCATATCCAGATCAAGGATCAGCTTCTTGATTGCCATTGTTCTACTCCGCTTCTCCGTCTTTATCGTTTAACCAAACCAATGTTCAACTTCGGCGCGCGTGGGAATCGATTGCTGAGCGCCCAGGCGCGACACCGTCACTGCCGAGGCGCGAGCACCCGCGGCCATGCACTCAAAGAGCGGCAAGCCCTCTAGGCGAGCCGCCGCCAACGCGCCGATAAACGTATCGCCGGCGGCCGTGGTATCGACTACCGTGCTCGAAAGTGCCGGCATGCGCAGCAGCTCACCGTCATCGCCGAGCGTAACCGAGCCGGCACTGCCCAACGTGATGACCGCAGCTCCGGCACCCCTAGCGAGCAGGACGTTGAGCGCCGCGACGCAGCTTGCATCGTCCGCGGGCAAGATTCCCGTCAGCACCTGGCACTCGGTCTCGTTGGGACAGACCAGGTCGACCGCAGGCCAGACCTCCGCAGGCAGCTCGCAGGCGGGCGCTGGATTAAAGATCGTATAGAACCCCAGCTCGTGAGCACAAGCAAGCGCCTCGGCCGTCGCCGCAAGGTCACATTCGCCCTGGGCAATAAAGACGCTTCCGACAGCCGGGGCAATCTCGCTGGCATCGCCGTCGAGCTCGTCGGCCACCAAGCGCCTCAGTGCGCGGGCAACGTCCTCGCCCGCAAGCGCATGGTTGGCGCCCGGCGACAGCACGATGCGGTTGTCGCTCTCACAGCGAATGATAGTCGCGGTACCGGTCTCCACGTCATCGCGACGCGCCACAAACTCAACGCCCACGCCGGCATCCTGGAGCCCTGCCACAAGCGCATCGCCAAAGGTATCGTGCCCAACAGCGCCGATCATGCACGTGCGCGCACCCATGCGCACAGCGGCAACGGCCTGATTGGCTCCCTTACCGCCAGCGTTGGTGATAAAACCGCTGCCACCGACTGTCTCGCCCGCGCGCGGCATGCGCTCGCACGCCACCGAAAGGTCCATGTTCATGCTGCCGAACGCCGCAACGATGCTGTGATCCGCCATGGAAACCTCCTCGTCTTCAGGCTTTGCGCCCACCGTCGACCAACGATTGTGCACTCTCGCACCCCCTATAACTTTAGTCCACTTTGATGTGGACGCGCGCTTGAGCTTGCGCCAGCAGCAAGCATTCACAGGGGCAGGCAGCTACAATGAATACGTGCTGATTATTCTCGTCATTGGATGATGTTTTATGGAACAACTCTCGCAATCGGGCTCGCGCGGTCGACGCCGCACGGGCAACGAGCCGGCGTCGCACGAACGCGCGAAGGGCGGGCGCCGTGCCAACGAGCCGCGACGCACCGCGAGCCCCCATCGCGCTTCTGCCAACAACGCGGGCCGCGCCAACACTCCCGCCGCGGAGCAGACGCCTGCTCGCCCCAAGTCCCGCTACATCCCTGCACTCGACGGTCTGCGTACGCTCGCCGTCGTCGCGGTGGTGCTCTATCACCTCAACCTCACGTGGGCGCAGGGCGGCCTGCTTGGCGTCACGATCTTCTTTGTGCTTTCGGGCTATCTGATCACGCGCTTGCTGCTCAACGAAGTCGCTAAGACCGGCCGCATCGACCTCAAGAGCTTCTGGATTCGCCGCATCCGTCGCCTGGTCCCCGCCGTGGTAACGGTAGTGTTCGTGACCTGCGCGCTGTGCACCATCTTTAACCACGTGATGCTTACCAAGATGCGCCCCGACATTCTGCCGTCGCTGCTGTTCTTCAACAACTGGTGGCAGATTGCCCAAAACGTCTCGTACTTCAACGCCCTGGGCGATCCCTCGCCGCTTACGCACTTTTGGTCGCTCGCCATCGAGGAACAGTTCTACCTGGTTTGGCCCCCGCTGCTGCTTGCTATGGTATCCATGCACATGAGCAAGCCCAACACGCGCCGCGTGGTTCTGGGCCTGGCTGCTGTCTCCGCCATCGCCATGATGGTGCTCTACAACCCCGCCGCCGACCCCAGCCGCGTGTACTATGGCACCGACACCCGCGTCTTCTCGCTGCTGCTGGGCGCCTGGATGGCCTTTATCCCCGATCGCGACCTGGCTCCGGTGCGCCTCGCTCATCGTTTGGGGCTCAATCGCCTGGCTGGCGCCGCCAAGCACGGCAAGAACGCCGAGGGCAAGCATGACGCTACGACCGACGGCGCAGCCGAGACCGTCCCGGCACAGCCGAGCGCCCTCGTGCGTTTTTGGTCCTCGCCCGCATCCATCGATGTATTGGGCGTCGTGGGTCTGGTTGGCCTTGCCGCCATGGTCGCGCTCACCAACGGCTACACCGCGTTCCAGTATCGCGGCGGCACGCTGTTATGCTCCATCCTCACGCTCATGGTCATCGCGGCCTGCGTGCAGCCCCAGGGAATGGTTGCCCGCGCGCTGTCCGCCGAGCCGCTCGTGTGGGTTGGCAAGCGCTCATACAGCATCTACCTGTGGCACTATCCGCTGCTGTTGCTTATGAACCCGGTCGCCAACATCAACGATACACCGTGGTGGCAGTACATTTTGCAGGTGCTGTTGGTGGTCACCGTGGCCGAATGCTCATATCGCTTTATCGAGACGCCGTTTAGAAAGGGCGCCTTTGGGCGCACCGTATCCGAGTTCCGCGACGGCACCGCCACGCCCGCCAACTGGGTGCGCGCGCACGTCCCTGCCTGCGCAGCCTGCGCTGTCGTGTTGGTCGTTGCACTGGGTGGCCTGATCTTTGTGCCCGAGACGTCTGCGCTGAGCGGCGAGGGCGCCGAAGTCCTCAACAAGGAAGCCAAGAACACCGCGCCCACCGACCAGCAGGCGGCCGACGACACCGACAAGGACAACGACGGCTTCCCCGATGGATCCTACGACCTGCTGATGATCGGTGACTCCGTGTCGCTGCGTGCCGTGGACACCTTTGACGGCGTGTTCCCGCACAGCCATATCGATGCCGAAAAGGGCCGCCAGTTTGATGCGGGCCGCACGACATTTGAGGGCTATATCCAGCAGAACCTTGCCGGCAAGATCGTGGTCTTTGCGCTGGGCACCAACGGCTTGGTAACCGACGACCAGATCGACGCCATCATGGCCGATGCAGGAGATAAGCGTATTGTGGTGTTTGTGAACACGCGCAGCCCGCAGCCGTGGGTTGGCTCTACCAACCAGGCCATCGCCAACGCCGCCACGCGCTACAAGAACGTGCGCGTTATCGACTGGTACGGATACAGTGCCAACCGCAACGACCTGTTCGATGGCGATGGCACGCATCTATCGACCACTGGCGTGACTGAGTACCTCAACTTGATCCACGATGCCGTCAAGAAGGACCTGCCCGTACACCCCGAGGATCACGTCAACGATCCGCAGCCGGCAGCCGTCAAGTCTGCCACCGACGCGCTCGTTAACGCCCTCGCCTTCAAACCGCACAAGCTAGGCACCGACAAGTAACCCGCAGCAAACAACCCAAAATCACTCTTTTAGAGTCGGCCCCAAGAGGTCGCGGGCAAAAAACAGGCCGCAGCCCATCGCTGCGGCCTGTTTGGAGTCAAAAAGAGGCGCTAAGCGCTGTAACCCATCGCCTGCAGAACAAACATGACGACCGTGAGCACCGTAATCACGCCGATAGTCGCCCAAGTGAGCACGTTCCACACGCGGCCGTTGCGGTTGGCACCCATAATGTGACGGTCGGCGGCGATAACCACCTGGAACACCAGAACCACGGGCAGTAGCACGCCATTGATGACCTGCGAGGTCATCATAATCTGGAACAGATCGACGCCGGGCATAAGCACCAGCACGGCAGAGATACCGATGATGGCCGTAATGATGCCGCGATAGACCGGGGCCTCGTCCCAGCTGCGGTCGGCACCGCGCTCCCAGCCAAATGCCTCGCAGATAGCGCTCGACGTAACGCCCGGTAGCACGCAAGCAGCCAAGAAGCTCGCCGCGACCAGGCCCGAGGCAAACAGCACCGTGGACCACTGACCCGCAATAGGCTCCAGCGCGCGGGCAGCATCGGCAGCATCGCTAATCTGAATACCCGCCGGGAACAGCACCGTACCGGTCGTGATGATAATAAAGCCCGCAATGATATCAGCAGCGATCGAGCCGCTCACGGTATCAATACGCTGCAGCACGATGTCGTCCTCGCCCGCATTCTTATCGACCACGTTATTCTGCGCCAAGAAAATCATCCACGGCGCGATGGTGGTACCGATCGTTGCGACCACGAGCGACACGTAGCTGGGGTCATTTTGAATGTTAGGCACGACCAGGTCGACCGCGACCTCACCCCAGTTGGGGCCAGCCATAAACGCGGCGACGATATAGGTCACGAACACGCAGCTCACCAGCAGCAGAATCTTCTCGATGCGCTGGAAACTACCCGACATGGTAAGCATCCACACCAGCAGCGCCACCAACGGCACCGAGATGCTCGCCGGCACGCCAAAAAGAGCAAGGCCGCTGGCGATGCCCGCAAACTCCGAAATGGTCACAGCCGTGTTGGCGATCAACAGCGCCGCCATAGCAAGTACACTCTTGCGCACGCCAAAGCGCTCGCGAATGAGCGATGCCAGGCCCTTGCCCGTGACGCAGCCGCAGCGCGCCGCGGTCTCCTGCGTCACGATGAGCAGCACGGTCATGACAGGAAGCATCCACAGCATCTTGTAGCCATAGCTGGCGCCCGCGCTGGAATACGTTGCAATGCCGCCGGCGTCATTGCCCGAAAGCGCCGCCAGCAGACCAGGACCCATAGCGCCAAAGATGGCCGCGATGGTCAACTTTTGCTTGGTGCCCGACTTTTGCTTGGTATTTTGCACGCGACCACCTAACCCATGACCGACATGGCGAGCAGCACCGCGGCGATGCAATACGCCACGCACGAGATCATGACGGCAATAACGTTCATGGCGGTGCCCGACGTGTTGAGGTCATGCTCGTCACGCCAGAACAGCACCATCAGGTAAATCACGGCGCTCATGTTGCCAACCAGGCAAATAATGGCAGCGATATTAAAGCACCCGGTAAAGAGCTGCTCCTCAAACATGGGCGCATCGAGGAACGCAGCGGTGCGCACCAGCTGGGCGCACAGGTAGGTCACGAGTGACAGAATCAGGCCCATGCCCGTGCTCTGGAAGAAGAACCCCAGATACGGCTTGGGCTCGTCGTCGTGACCGTCATACTCCAGGAAGTAGTTCTTGACGAACGACACCATGCGCGAGGCCGCCAGCAGCACGAGCGGCATGGCGCACATGGGGAACACCACCAGATGCGCGGAGCCGAGCGCCGTCCCCAGCACGGTCGCCATGATGCACGACGCGATGCCCCATACAACAACCCAGTACTGGCGATGCACGAACCAGCTGAGCACGTTCGTCGAGTCGTCCGACGCGCTATCGCCCGAGCCGACACCGGCGATCTGCAGGTCCTCCTGATGCTCCTCGGCGATAACGTCCATGGCGTCGTCGAAGGTCACGATACCAAGGATATGACGGTTCTCGTCGCAGACAGGGATGGCAACCAGGTCGTACTTGGTCATCTCGTCCGTCACGTCTTCCTGGTCCTCGTCGGGCGACACATAGACCAGGTCGCGATAGGCCAACTGACCCAGCGTGGCGTCGCGGTCGGCTACGATCAGCGTGCGCAGCGAAAGCACGCCGGTCAGCATGCCGCTCGGATCCTCGGTATAGACGTAGTAGACGCTCTCGAAGTCCTCGTCGAGCTCGCGAATCGCCTCGATGGCGTCACCGACCGTTGCCGTGGCGGGCAGGGAGACAAACTCCGAGGTCATGATGCGGCCGGCGGTGTTGTCCTCATACCCCAGCAGGTTACGAATCGCTTTCTCTTCCTTGACGCCCATCAGGCGCAGGAGCTTCTCGGCCTTCTCGTAATCGAGCTCGTCGATCAGATCGGCGGCGTCGTCCGGGTCCATCATGGCCAGCATCGACGATGCGTCGGTGTCGGACAGGCCCTCGAGCATCTCGGTCATAAGCTCGTCGTCATCGAACTCCGAGATGGCCTCGGCGGCCTGGGCAGTATCGAGCTGCGCAAACACCTGCGCACGCAGACGCGGGTCGAGCTGCTCGATAATGTCGGCGATGTCGGCAGGGTGCAGCTCGCCGAGCGTCTTGTGCGACACCGAGAGTTGAATGTTCTTGGTCGAGCGGTCGAGCAGGTCCATGTAGGACCAAGCGATGATGTCCTCACTGAGCGGCTTGCCCAGGTGCTTCATAAAGCCTTCGACGATATGCTCGAGCGCGGGGCTGATGGCGCGTAGCAGACCGCGAGCACCGACCTCGGCGCCCAGCAGGCGCAGCTGGTTTTCGCCCGACATGGAAAACTTGATGTCGTTGACGCGCACGACCTTCATGCCCTGCGTGTCGACAATCTGCTTGTTGAGCACGTCGCGGGCAAGCAAGAGTTCGGTCGGCTGCAGGTACGAAAAACGGATTTCGGTGGCCGACGTCTTAAGGTGTACACCCGTCTCGTCGATACGGTCGACCCATTTGCGCCAGCTGATCATAAACGGCGTCTTGCCGGGACCGCGGAACGCGAGCGACGTCACGTGCGGAAAAACTTCGCCGGTAGCAATACCAAAATCGTTGACCACGCCGAGCTTTTCGCCGTCGACGTCCAAGACCGGCAATTTGAGCATCTCACTCAGATAATTCAATGGTGCTCCCCATCATTATTCCCCCGGACGCGGCCGCGCGCGCGGCGTCCGGGGGCTTCTGGATATGTATACGCATGCGCGGGCGGCACGCCGCTCGACGCTTACACCCCGTGCATGCGCAAAAAGCACCTGCATGGGGTCATCGACTGTATGGTCGAGGTTTGGATTTCACCTGTAACCTTTCTCTTGACCCTCATTAACCGCAGTAACTATAGCATCAGCATCGCCCTGCGGCATCGAATTTATGCGCTGCACATTGCAGGCATACCAAACGCTGACGCATCCGTGACATAGTCATTGGGGACGTTCTTAAATGACTACCCAATAACTACTCTGTGGTGTCGTTGTCCTCGGCAAGTTGGGGGAACACGGCATCCTTGGGCATGGTGACCTTCGTCAGCGAGGTGAGCTTTTTGCTCAGCGACGCGTCCGTCTTGACCAGGTCGCTGAGCGTCACGATCTTGTAGCCGTCGGCAATGAGGCCGTCGATAATCTGCGGCAGCGCCTCGAGCGTCTGCTCGGCGCATTCGTCTCTATCGGTGAGCAGCACGATATTGCCCGGCGTCACCGAATCGAGCACCGTCGAGACCTGCTCGTCGGCACCGTTGAGCAGCCAGTCGCCCGAGTCAATATTCCACGAGACCACGGCGGAGACCAGGTCCATCGCATCAATCCAGTTTTGCTCGTCAAAGGCAGCGTAGGGAGCACGCAGCAGCATCGTCTTCACGCCGGTCGCCGACTTAATCGCATCGGTGCCTTTCGTGATCTGTTCGCGTACCGCCTCACGGTCCTGACCCTTGAGCGAATCGTCGCCGTAGCTGTTGGATCCGATCTCGCACCCGGCATCGACAATCGCCTTGGCCGTGGCAGGCGATGCCTCGGCCGCATCGCCCGACAGGAAGAACGTCGCGGTGACGCCCTTTTCCTTGAGTACCTGCAAGATCTGCTTGGTAGCGCTGCTCGGACCCTCGTCAAACGTCAGCGCCACGTACTTTTTGTTGCCCTTGGGCGCCACGCTGGCGCACGCAACGACGCAATCGGTGGCGGGCACGACCTCGCCGCGGTCCTGTGTCTTGCCCGATTGCTCGCCGACCCACACCTCGGAGCGGCCCTGGACACCCCACGTCTGCACATACTCGATAGCGCCCGTACCCTCGACCTTGAGCTTGGGCTCGATAACCGTAGCCTGAACCTCGTGCTTCTCGTAGGTGTTACGGCCATCCTTGACCGTCACCTTCTCGCCGCCCTCAAGTTCGCGGCTATCCCATTTGCCCTGCTTCACGCGCTTGCCGTCGACCTTCACCGACAGCTTTTCGCCCCCATGGCGCTTGAGCACGCTGTCATCGACGGCCAGCAGGTCGCCTGCGTCGTAGGTGTCAGTCAACTCCTGGTCGTCGATGAGATTCTGCAGCGTAGAGCCCACACGCACCGCTGTCTTCTGGCCGTTGAGCTCCACGTCCACACTGCGGTTGACGTAGCCCACGACGGCAGCGATAAACAGCACGAGCGCGCAACCCACGGCGATGAGCGCGTAGGGCAGGCGAGACGAACGACGGGGTGTGCGGCTGTTGCCGATGCGCGCGCTGCGATCGCTAAAGCCGCGGCTATGGTTGAGATACATCGCGCCGGGCTTACGGTGACGGCGGCGCTGACCGCTGGGCAGCTGCCCCAGGTCGCGGCGCGCCGTCGGACGCGCACCCGAACGCCCGTTTAAGTTGGATCCGTTTTGGCGCATGTGCCCTCCCCCATAAACACAGCAAGCCGGAGCAACAGGTCTCCGGCTTGCCTCCCATCATTTGGTACGTCGCTATTTTGTAGCTTTTGACGAGCCTCCGCTCGCCTTTTGGTATTCGTCCTTAAAGGCCTTGAACATACCGCGCGTCTTGCCGAGCTGCTTGCCCAGTGCGCGGCTGCCCTTGTCCACGGCGACCGATCCCTTGTCATCGAGCACCTTGGCGTCCTTTTTGACCTTGTCGCCCACCACGACGCTGGCCTCGGCGGCCTTGGCAGCCGCACCGCCCGAATACCCGAGCGACTTGACCTCGTCCGAGACGACCATCGCGCCGTTCTCGTAGCCGCGCAGCATCGTCGGCGGCACCTGCGTGTCACCAACCAAAACACTCGAAGCAGCGCCGGCGGTCACATAGAATGCCTGCACGATGCCCGAGCGCGGCTTGAACTCAACGTCCGAGCAATAGCCCACGACGTCGCCCGATTCCGTGCGCACGTCCATACCGACCCAGATGATGCAATCGTCCAGGTTGATGTCGAGGCGCTTGGCCGCAGCGGTATCGTAGGTGCCCTTGACGTCGTCAACCGCGATGGCGCCCTCGTAGACACCAATGGCGTCGAGCGCTACGAATCGGTCGGGACGCTCGATCATGCCCGCGATATCGGACTGGCGGACCATAAAGCCGACCACGCGCGTACCGCCCGGGGTAAAGACCGGAAAGTGAATCTTTCCGAGCTTTTTAGGGCTGCGCGGCGTGCCGTCCTTTTTGGTGCGCTTGTCCTCGGCAGGCTTGCGATAGATCTTGGCGCCGACAAAATCCCCGGCGCGCATTATGCCTCGGTCGAGGGCTCCGCAGCCTCGGCATCAGCCTCGACGGCGTTCTCGACCATGACGTCGGCGGCAGGCGTCACGTTGCCACCCGAAATGGCGTCGTTGAGCTGCTCGCGCAGCTGGTCCATGCGCTCGCGGGCCAGGTCGACCTTGGCGCGCAGGTCGTCGGTCTTGGCGTCGACCATCGGGCCAAAGTCATTCACCGCAGCACGGGCCTCCTCGGCGCTGTGCTCGTAGGTGTCGCGCATATTGTCCCAGGCGTCGTTGGCGATATCGGCAGCCATGGCGCGGGTCTCGGCGCCCGAGCGCGGGGCCAGAGCAACACCGATAATAGCGCCGGCAGCGGCACCAAAAAGTGCGCCGGAGACAAAGCTGAAAGTCTTACCCATGATCATTCCTCTCCTGCGGGCACGTCGGTGCCCACCGTTTGAATGCTGTCCATTATACCCGCAGCGCATCACTTGCCGCTCCGCTCATCTGCGTACGGCAAAGGCGCAGGTACGTGATGGTGATAAACGCGTAGGCCTACTCCTGAGGCATAGCCGGCATGGCCACCGTGGCACCCGGGTCCTCGCCGGCGCCGTCCACGAGTGGCAGGCCGCCCTCATGCGCAGGTCCTGCCGGAACCGTCGCCGCACCGCCAAAGACGGCAGCGGAGGCCTCGTGGTTCTCGGCAACCGCGCCCTCGGTATCAATCGCCACCTGGGGCTCGTCGTCAAAGTTGGGGACGCCCTGGGGCTCGGTGGGAACGGGCTCGGCGGTCGCATCGGCAACGGGCTCGGCGTCGACCGGCACATCGCCCTCGTCAGCGCCCTCGTCCTCGGCAGCATCTTCGCCGTTCGCAGCAGCGACGGCCTCGTGAGGATCCTTGCCCTCGGCCTCGGCGCGCATGCCCAGCACCAGGTTGCGCAGGCCCGCGACCGTGCCTTCCACGTCGGGGGCAGGCTGGTCGGCGTGCAGGTACGCCCAGTCCATCATAAAGGTGGCCGACGACAGCGCACCGATGGCCAGTGCGTCGTCGGGACACGAAAGCTCGACCTCAAAGACACGCTCGTCATGCTCGCTTACGCGCGTGCGGCCGCACGAGATGCTACCGGCAAGACCGGTCTCGTTCATGAGCTCGACCGTCACGTGCTCCAGCAGGTGGCAGAGCTCGGTCTGACCCATGCAGTCCTGGAACTCGCGGCCGGAATCGCCCAGGCACAGGTGCTTGGCAATCGCCGGTACCAGGTAGTACACGCGCGCCGTGGCCTCGATGTCCTCCGAGGTCATGAGCGGCATGCCGGGGTTCACCAGCACATGCGCACAGATCTTGTCCTCGCTGACGGTGACCTTAAGGATGTTGAACAGGCCTGCCATAACTCTCCCCTACTCTTCCTTGTCCTACTCGTCGCCATCGTGCGGATCCACAGAGCCCGCACCCGACGCCGCCGGCTTCTCTGCCGAAGACTCGGAATCCTTCTTATCGGTTTCGGCCGGAGCGATCACGCGAATGAGCGAGATGCGCTGGCCACGCATCGACTGCACTTTAAACTTGTACCCCGCGACCTCAAACACCTCTCCGATGTCGGGCACCGAGTCACAAAGCTCCAAAATCCAGCCGGCGATGGTCTCATAATCATCGCTTTCCTCGAGCGGCCAACCAAGCTCAATCGCGTCATCGCACGAAAAACGCCCATCGACGAGCCACTCGCGGCGTGAGAGGCGCGTGAGGTACTTGTTGTCGGGGTCGAACTCGTCCTCAATCTCGCCCACGATCTCCTCGACGATGTCCTCGATGGTGATGATGCCGGCCGTACCGCCGTACTCGTCCACGACCACCACGATCTGGTCGTGAGAGGTCTGCATCTCGGACAGCAGCGGCAGGATGTCCTTGGTGTCGGGCACAAAGGTGGCGTCGCGCAAAAAGCCGGCGATGGGCTGGTCGCCCTTGCCGTCGAGCGCGGGCTGGATCAGGTCCTTGATGTGCGCGATGCCCGCGACGTTGTCGGGGTCCTCGTGATAGACGGGGATGCGGCTGAAGCCGGTCTGGCGCATGGTGGATAGCACGCTGGCGACCGTCTCGTCGTCCTCGCACATGGTGGTGTCCACGCGCGGCACCATGACCTCGCGGGCAACGGTGTCGCCCAGGTCAAAGATCTCGTGGATCATGCGCTTTTCCTCGTCGAGCAGGTCGTCCTGCTCCGAGACCATGTACTTGATCTCTTCTTCCGAGACGTTCTGACGGTCGTCGGCACTCTTGATACGCAAGATGCGGGCCAGGCCATCGGAGCAAGCGCCAGTCAGCCACACGAGCGGACGGGCGATCTTCTGGAACACGGAAAGCGGGCCCACGACCTGCTTGGACACGCCCTCGGCATTGGCCAGGCCGATGCGCTTGGGGACGAGCTCGCCGATCACGATGGACACGAAGGCGACCGCGACGGTGATGATGACCGGCGCCAGGCCGCGCGCGATGGCGGAGAGCGGCGCGATGCCAAAGCTCATGAGCCACGTGGCAAGCGGGTCGGACAGGCTCGTCGAGGCGACGGCGGACGAGGCGAAGCCCACGAGCGTGATGGCGACCTGGATGGTGGCGAGCAGCTGGTCGGAGTCGGCGGCCAGCTTAATGGCACGCTCGGCGCGCTTGTCGCCTTCCTCGGCCTCATGCTCCAGCACGGCGCGCTTGGCCGTGGTGAGCGCCATCTCGGACATAGAGAAGTAGCCGTTGATGAGGGTCAAAACGAGGGTAGTGATAAGGGAGATGGTTATGTCCATCGGGAGTTTCTCGAACCTCCAAGATTCGGGACGTCAGGTCAAAACGTTGATGACGGATACGGCAATTGCACCGGCGCCCAAACGAGGACGCGGGCGCGCAGGCGCGGTCGCTAGATTACGAAGAGAATCACCGCCATGAACTGGAAGATGCTGCCGGCGAGCACCCACAAGTGGAAAACACTGTGCAGATAGCGCACGTTTTTGGCGATATAGAACGGCACGCCCACGGTGTAGCACACGCCGCCGACGGCGAGCAGGGCAAGCGCCACGGGGTTCAGCAGCGCCACGAGCTCGGGCAGCTTAAAGACGACGAGCCAGCCCATCAGCAGGTAGACCAGGCCGCTTACCCAGTGCGGCTGGCGCTCGCACATAAAGCATTCGAGGGCAATGCCGATAATGGCGATGGCCCATACGGCAAAGAACAGCGCAGGGCCGCCGTCGTTTGCGAGCGTGATGAGGCAAAACGGCGTATAGCTACCGGCAATGAGCAGGTAGATGCAGCTGTGGTCGATGATGCGAAACACGCGCTTGGCGCGCGCGGGCTGAATCGCGTGGTAGAGCGTGGAGGCCAAGTATTCGAGGATGATACTGACGCCATAGACAATCGCCGCGGCCATGTGGGCCGGACCTCCGCCGCGCAGGGCAGCGAATACGATCAGGAGCACCAGGCCCGCGATACCCAGCAGGCAGCCGACACCATGGGTGACGGAGTTCATGATCTCCTCACCCACCGTGTAGTGTGGAACGGCCGCGGTCTTGGGTCGCGGCTTAGAACTGTCGCTCGAATCGGACATGCCGGTTACATCCTCCAACGTAAAGAGTTCTCAACACTATATCAAAGCGTCTGGGTGCGTGCGAAATTTGCACCATACGTGACCCTTTGTTTACCCATTCTTTGCCTGTTGACGCGTCAACGGCGAACATCCATAATGCGCTTGTTTTAAATGTTGATGTATTAACATCTTATAGGAAAGCTTCTTATGTCTCAAAACGCACGTTCCCATCGAAAGCTCAAGATAGCCGGCATCGTTGCGCTGGTGCTCGTTGTAGCGCTGCTGGGGTTTGCCGGCAACTTCTTGTTCGACTTTGCCCTGAACCCTCGCGCCCCCTACACCATGAAGATGATGCAGGACGGCAAGGACGCCGAAAAGGGTGAACAGATGGATGCCGAGGGAACCGAGGCGCGGGCATGGTTTAAAGAGAACCGCGAGAGCAGCAGCCTCACCGCAGATGACGGAACCGAACTTGCCGCTTGGTATTTTGTCGCCCCAGAGAGCACGCACAATTACGCTATCTGCCTACACGGATACACCGATGAGCCCATCGGTATGGCCCGATACGTCAAGCGATTCCACGACCGCGGCATGAACGTGCTCGCACCTGCCGCCCGCGCCCACGAGCGTTCCGGCGGTGACTACATCGGCATGGGCTGGCCCGAGCGACTCGATGTCGTCGCGTGGATCGGGCGGATCGTTGCGGCCGATCCCAAGGCGCGCATCCTGGTCTTTGGCGAGTCGATGGGTGCAGCGACCGCCATGAATGTAGCGGGGGAATCTCTGCCCGCAAACGTGAAATGCATTATCGAGGACTGCGGCTATACAAGCGTTTGGGACGAGTTTTCTTTGCAGCTCAAGGACGTGTTCGGCCTGCCCAGCTTTCCCTTGCTCGATGTGGCCAACCTGGTATGCAACGTACGCGCAGGCTACGACTTTCATAAGGCGAGCAGCGTGGAACAGCTCAAGCGCACGACGGTTCCCATGCTTTTTATCCACGGTGACCAAGACACCTTTGTACCGTACAGTATGCTCGACCAAAACTACGAGGCGTGCGCCAGCAAGGTTAAACAGAAGCTCACTATCCACGGCGCCACCCACGCCAAGAGCGCGCAAGTCGACCCCGAGCTCTACTGGAATACGGTCGACGACTTCCTCGACAAGAATTTTTAGGGAAATAGTACGGTTCACTGGTCTATCTGGCCCCTAGCACTTCCAAAAAGCCGCCCGTGGGCGCTGTGCTCACAGGCGGTTTTTCTAACGTTGCGCTACAAAAGCGCTTGATATGTCCAATAGCTAGGCGCTACTTGACCTTGATGAGCTCATACTTGCTCGTGCCCAGGCCGATCTTTTCGGCGTGCGCGATGCACGCACGCCAGTCGGTGTCGGGATGCGTGATGCAGAAGGGATCCTTGGCCTGCTCGCCCTCCAGATGCTCGTGGTTATGCTCCATCTTGGCGGCGCTGTCGGTAAGCTCGGTGTTAGGCAGCGGCTCGGACGCCAGGACGGCATCGGCGCAGGCCTGGTCGATGGCGACCGGGTCGAAGCTCGCGAACATGCCGATGTCGTTGACGATGGGTGTGTCGTTTTCGGGGTGGCAGTCGCAGTTGGGGCTGATGTCCATGGCGAGCGAGATGTGGAAGCTCGGGCGGCCGTCGACGATGGCCTTCGTGTACTCAGCGATCTTGTAGTTGAGCACGTCGGCCGCGGCATCATAGTCGGGCTTGATGCAGTCCTGGTTGCACGCCGCAATGCAGCGTCCGCAGCCCACGCAGCGATCGTGGTCGATAGCGGCGACGTGAACCGTGCGGGTGTTGCCGTTGGCAAGCTCGCGCTCGCGCGTGTCGTCAAACGTGATGGCGTTGTGCGCACAGATCTTTTCGCAGGCACGGCAACCTACGCAGTTGGTGGTATCGACGCTCGGCTTGCCGGCGGCATGTTGTTCCATCTTGCCAGCACGACTGCCGCCGCCCATGCCCAGGTTCTTCATGGCGCCGCCAAAGCCGGCCTGCTCATGGCCCTTAAAGTGGGTGAGGCTGATCACAATGTCGGCGTCCATGAGCGCCTGACCGATCTTGGCCTCGCGCACGTACTCGCCACCCTCGACCGGGACGAGCGCCTCGTCGGTACCCTTGAGGCCGTCGGCGATGATGATCTGGCAACCCGTGGCATACGGGGTAAAGCCGTTCTGGTAGGCGGTGTCGATGTGCTCGAGCGCATTTTTGCGGCTACCCACATAGAGCGTGTTGCAGTCGGTAAGGAAGGGCTTGCCGCCCAGCTCCTTCACGACGTCCGCGACGGCGCGGGCGTAGTTGGGGCGCAAAAAGCTCAGGTTGCCCAGCTCGCCAAAGTGAATCTTGATGGCGACAAACTTGTTCTCGAAGTCGATCTGCTCGATACCGGCGCGGCGAATGAGGCGCTTGAGTTTGTCGAGCTGGCTCTCGCGAGCATGCGTGCGCAGGTTGGTGAAGTACACCTTTGCCGGTGCTGCGGGTGCGGTTGCGGTCATAGATCTATCCCCTCGGTCTATATGGCGTTACAGACATAGAGGATGGTACCCGGTGAAGTGGGGTTGAAGTCAAGCACGGCCACTCATTGGGGACAGACTTAAATGAGTGCCGCCAGGGACAGTCCTTGCCAGTCCGGCCGGCGAGCCGGCGAATCGGCAAAGACTGTCCCCAGTGACTAGTCATTTAAGAACGTCCCCGATGACTACTCTTGGACTTTGAGGGCTTCGGCCAGGCCGACGCGCTTGATAGAGCGCGTGTGTAGCAGCGCCACGACCAGGTAGGTCGCAAAGCCAATGCCGACGCATGCAGCCATGGACCAAGCGGGCACGTAGATCTCGATATTGCCGTTATAGGCGAGCAGCATCGAGCGGAAGATGGCCGTGAGCGAGCCAATAATGACCGGCAGGCTCAGCACGAGCGACGCCGCCACGCACAGCGTGATCGAGCGGATGTACAGATGCGAGATCTCGCTATCGCGATAGCCAAAGACTTTCATGTAGCTGATCGAACGGGCGCTGTGGTCGATCACCGCCTTGGTCAGCAGGTACATAAACAGCAGGAAGATAAACACCGCGAGCCCGACCATCATGCCGATCATTTTGCTCATCATGCCGATGAACTGGTCACCCACGGCGCGCATGTCGTCGGGCGTGGTGTCACCGGCAAAGTAACGAGCATCGAGGTCGAGCTTCTCGTCGCTCACATAGCCGTTAAAGTAGGCGGCGTCGTTGCCGAACAGCTCGTTAAAGTCATCGATGCTCATATAGATATTCATGTCCGACTTTGAACCCCAGATGCAGTCCTTACCCGCGTACTCAAGAGAATAATCCCGAGCCTCGTACTTGTCGCGAAGCTCGACCTTCTGGCCCTCGCTCCAGCCAAACTTATCGAGCAGACCGCCGCCAAAGACGACGCGCCCGTCGCCGACGTTGAGGTCTTTCCAATAGCGCGAATGAGATGAAATGCCGTAGACGGAAATCGTCTCCTCGCCATTACCATCGCCGCGGTCGTATTGCAGCTGGTAAACGGCATATTTCTCGGCCTGCGCGATTGCGCCCGCGCCGTTGTCGGTCGTGTTGATCGGGTGAATGTCGTCGTTGTCGGTGTCGATCTTAGAGGCCTTGTCGATCAGGTCGATGGCCTCATCGCGGTCGCAGCCGAGGGCATCGGCAAGATCGTCGAGGCGTGCGTAGAGCGCATCCTTCTTGTCCTTGACCTTAGCAAGCGCATCCTGCGCTGCAGTCAGGCTCTCGGCAGACGGAGATGCGGTCGCGGCATCGGCTGCCGTCTGCGCCGCATCGGCCGCGTCGTCAAGCTCGTCATCGGCATCCTGGGCGGCGGAGAGCAGCGCGCCGTCAATCGACTGCAAGCGCTCGAGCGCCGACCACTGCTCGCGCTCCTCGGCAGTGCCCTCGAGCTCCAGCGGCGCCTTGAGTGTGTACTGATGCTCGGCGACCAGGCTCGTCTCGAGGTTGTCCGCGTAGTGCGTCATCGTGGGCAAAATCGCCAGGCCAAAGAGCAGCAGCAGCGAGGCGAATGCAATGCCCACGAAGAGCGTGGCGAAGTTGCCCAGGTTGCGCAGGAAGACGCGCAGGCGGAAGCGCGAGACAAAGCCCATGCGCTCCGGCAGCTGCAGGCCGCGCTTGGTGCCCGATTTGCCGCTCGCCTCGTGACGAAGGAACTGCAACGGCGTCTTGCCCATCTTGCGAAGCAGGCCCACCAGCGTGATGAGAATGAGCGCGGCGGCGGGAACCACGGCGCACTTCACAAAGATCTCCCAGCTCCAGTACACCTGGAAGGGCGGCAGGCTGTACGAGCCGTAGTAGAGACCGCGCATGGGCTCGGTAAAGAACGCAACGCCGAGAGCGGTGCCCAGTAGCGCCGCGGCCACGCCTACGATGGCGGGAAGCGCTAGGTAGTGCAGCACGATTTCGCGACGGCGATAGCCGCTGGCGAGCAGCGTGCCGATAATGGCGCTCTCCTCCTCGATGGTGGCGTCGGTGAGCACCACAAAGACAAACGCCATGATCACGATGATGATGTCGAGCAACGTCATCCACATCATGGAGTCGCCGTCCACGTCGTCGCGCGCATAGCCAATGCCCTGATTGGAATCGGCATCGATCAGGTCGTCCACGCGCGCATCGGCATCGGTCAGCGCCTCGACCATATCCTGCTCCGCATTGATGCGATCCGCGGTGGGGAGATCGCGATCGGCAAAGGTGAAGGAGTAGGTGTAGGCAGGCGCGCCGCCGGCGTCCTCAAGCGCGGCAAAGCCGGCGTCGGTGACCTCGGCCACGCCGTACGAGATGGTGTTCACCGTAAAGTCCGAATTGTCGAGGAACAGCGCCTGGCTATCGGGCTGGGTCATGATGCCGCAGATGGTGTAGGTGCGGCCCTCAAGCTCGACCTTATCGCCCACGGCGAGGTCGTTGTTGGTGGCGAAGACACGGTCGATTGCCACCTCATCGTCCGTCTTGGGCTGCCTGCCTTCGCAGTAGGACGCAATGTCAACCTTGGTGCGATGCGCGTAGGTGCGCAGGGTGCGCTTGGTGCCGTCGTCGCCAGCCGCCTTTTTGATGATGGCGTCGATAGAGAAGTTCTTGTAGAACGTAACGCCGCCGACGTCCTCAGCCGCGTCTTCGGCAGCCTTGAGCTGCTCGTCGGTGGCCTCGAAGGAGGTGGTCACGCGGCCGTCCTCGATCGTGTATGCATCGCGCATGTCGTCAATGAGGCAGCCGATGGAATGCGCCGCGAGCAAAAAGCCCGACGTGAGGGCGATGCTTCCGCACATAAGCAAAAAGATGCCCAGGTACTTGCCGATATTGCGGCGCAGCTCGCGCGGGAGACGTTTTGCGAGAGGTGTCATGGCGCCGCCTACCAATCGAGCTCGGCGGCCGCGACGGGCGACTCGTTGAGCTCATCCTCGACGATGCGCCCGTCGCGCAGGCGCAGCACGCGATTTGCCATGCGCGCGATGGCGGCATTGTGGGTGACAATGATGATGGTGCAGCCGTACTCGTGATTGACATCCTCCATGAGCTGCAAGATTTCCTTGGACGTCTTATAGTCGAGCGCGCCGGTGGGCTCGTCGCACAGCAGCAGACCCGGGTTTTTGACGAGCGCGCGGCCGATGGCACAGCGCTGCTGCTGGCCGCCCGAGACCTGGCGCGGGAACTTGTTGCGATGCTCGTAAAGGCCCAGCGAACGCAGCAGGTCGTCGACATTGAGCGGGTTTTTGGACAGGTGCGCCGTGACCTCGATGTTTTCCTTGATGGTAAGGTCGGGCACCAGGTTGTAGAACTGAAAGACAAAACCCAGCTCGCGGCGTCGGTACTCGCCCAAATCAGCCGGCTTGAGCACCGTGAGGTCGCAGCCGTCTACCATGATAGAGCCGCCGTCGGCATCTTCCAGGCCACCGATCAGGTTGAGAAACGTCGATTTGCCCGAGCCCGAGGGCCCCAGCATGACGCAGATCTCGCCGCGGTTGATGGACGTATCGATACCGTCGAGCACCGTCAGGCGTGCATCTCCATCGCCGTAGTGTTTCTTGAGCCCGTTGACCTGGACGTAGGCTTTCTGCGCTGCCATGTCATCCCCCATTGTTAGCCTCTTGCTACTTTATGAGCATAATAGTAAACCTGGGCGAACTATTTTTGGAGCGAGGCCTGGATTTTATTTCAGACTAGTCATTGGGGACAGACTTAAATGACTGAAACCACTCATTTAAGTCTGTCCCCAATGAGTGCCGCCAGGGACAGCTCTTGCCAGTCCGGCCGGCGAGCCGGCGAATCGGCAAAGACTGTCCCCAGCGACCGGTCGTTTAAGAACGTCCCCAATGGCTAGGCGGTTAGGCGCGAGATTTGTTGTGCGCGAGGGCTAGGCCTACGGCGGCGATGGCAGCGGCAAAGAGCACCGTGACGCCCAGGTCGCAGGCGATGTCGCCCAGCACGGTGGACGTCAAATCAGAGGCAAGCGCCTTGCCGATCGCGTCGTTCACCCAAAACGTCGGCACAAAGTGCGCCACGGTCTGCACGGCCGAACCCATCAGCGACAGCGGCATCCAGGCGCCGCCCAAAAACGTCATGAGCATGCCGAGTAAGTTGCCCACGCCGTTGAGCAGTTCCTCGCGCGCGCCCAAGCTCGACAGGGTAAAGCCAACGGCCAGCGGCGTGCACGCCAGGGCGAGCGTCGCCGCCAGCGCCAGGCACACGCGACCCACACCGACCTCGGCGACCGCGCCGGCAAAGCCCACGACGCCCATCATGCTCGACACAAACCAGATGCAGACGGTGAGCACCGCAGCAGCCGCGAACACAGCAAGCGAACGCTGGCGCTCGGAGATTGGGCCGGCATCCATACGACGCACGCGCTCGGGCTCGTTCATGCCCGAGAACACCAGCCCCACCGACACGATGACCGACGAGATAATCGCGTACGCACCAAAGTTGAAGTACGACTCGAGCGTGGCGGCGGCCGTCGAGTCTACCTTGACCTGCTCGATCTGGACCTCCGCACGCTTTGTGGCAGCATGCTCGGCGGCCTTGGCGACATCGCCGTCGGAAGCAGCTGGCTCAAGTGCCGCCGCAGCGCCCGCGAGCGAGATCCAGCGCGAGGCCTCGGCAGACGAGAGCGCCGCCGCCATGGTGCCGGAGCCGTACGTCACGTCGAGTTTGGGCAGGGCCTCCCCCGCACGGGCGGCCGCGATCAAGTCGTCCTCAAACCCCTCCGGGATAAAGAACACGCAGTCGGCGCTGCCCTTGGCGCTATTGCTCTTGGCGAGCGCATCCGCAAGGTCGTACGTGTCGTCGCCGACGCCCGTGACCAGGTCAAACCGTGAGCCCAGGTGCTTGGTAAGCGCCCGCGAAAGGTCGCTATTGTCGCGGTCGACCACGATCACGTTGGTGTCGTAGGGCTTGTACTCGGTAAGCTGCGACGAGTTCCAACTCACCGAGGCCGCGATGAATACGCCCATGAGCGAGATGAACACCGTATAGATGAGCAGGTAGAACGGGTGCGCGAGCGCCATGCGAAGCGCGGTCTTAAAGGTGCTCATAGCGGCTCCTTCCAAAGATCAGCGTAGCGGCGGCGACAAACACCAGGGCCATCAGGACGAGCACACCAGCGCGAACGGCAAAGGGCCCCAAGTCCTCAAAGAAATACAGGCGATTGAACATGTCGCAGATGAGCTTGACGGGGTTGAGCCAGCACTCGACCGGACAAGCGCGGGCGACGTCGTCGGCAAGCGCCATCGCCGGCTCGCCGTAGAGGCCGGCGAACAGGGCGCACGTGGTGGCAAAGCCCGTGAGGATACCGGACTTGGACGCCTTGCCGCCCTTAACGGGAAGCGTGCCCACAAAGAGCCCCAGGCCCGTGGCGGCAAGCGCGGATGCAGCACCGCCCACCAGACACAGCCCCTCGCGCCCGCCAAAGTCGACGCCAACAACTAGGCGCACGTAGCCAATCGCAACCGCCATCGAGGCAAAGGAGACCAGCCACGAGCCCACAAAGATACCGGCCAGCGACGCCGTTTTGGAAAGGCCGCCCACGCAGCGACGCGCGCCGAGGCCAGACAGATTGGGTTGCAAATCGACGACACTCAAGGCGGCAAACTCGGCAGACATCATCGCGACCAGGCCAAAAAGCGCGTAATAGTAGATGACCGTGCCATCGGGCGTGATACGTGTCAGGCTCACACGGCGGGTTCCGCCCTCGAGCGACAGGGCGCGCGCAACCGCCTCCTGGTCGGCGAGCGCCGCCGGGTTGTCCTGGGCAATCTGGGACATGAGCTCGGCATTTTGCGTATACGAGCTGGCCACCGTCTCCAAAATGCTGCGGTCGGTGAGCACCGATGAGGCACGCGAGCTGTCGTAGCTCGATAGCAGCGTGAGCTTGGGTGCGCCTTCGGCGTCAACCGCATAGATGCCCGCGACGTTGCCGGACTTGAGCGCACGGTTCGCATCGGCTGCGTCGTCGCACTCGTGGATCTCGAGCAGCTGATCGTCGCCCTTCTCGTCGAGCGACGTCGCCACGTCCTTAAAGGTCGAAGCGTCCCAGGCCTCGTCCGCCACGATGGCAACCGGCACCGGGTCGATCTTGCCGTCGGAGCTGAGGTTCGCAAACATAAACATGAACATCGTGGAAAGTGCGATGGGAAAGAGAGCGCCCCAGATCCACGTGCTCGGCCGACGCAGCAGCGTCTTGACCGTGATAATAATGGTGTTGAACATGGCAGCCCCTAGTCGCGCAGCTCGCGGCCGGTGATCTCGAGGAACACGTCGTTGAGGGTCGGCGGTTCGCTCCACACGCGGCCGAGCGCCACGTCGGCGGCGCGCAGCGTGTCGAGGATGTCCACCAGGTTGTGCGGACTCGCCTCGCAAGTGCAGACGAGCTCGCCGCCGGACAGCTCGACCGAAAGCACGTGCTCGAGGGCGCGCAGCCGCTCGACCGTGGCGGGCTCGAGGGCGCCGACCTCGACGGTCACGCGCTCGCCCATCTGAATCATGCGCTTGAGCTCGTCGTTGGTGCCCTGCGCCAGCACGCGGCCGCCGTCCATGATCATGATGCGGCTGCAAATCTGCTCGACTTCCTCCATGTAATGGCTGGTATACACCACCGTGGCGCCTTCGTCGCGCAGGCGGCAGATGCCCTTCAGGATGGCGTTGCGGCTCTGCGGGTCGACCGCCACCGTGGGCTCGTCAAAAAAGATGAGCTCGGGCTTGTGCGCGATGCCGCAGGCGATGTTGAGGCGACGCGCCAGGCCGCCCGAGAGCTTGCCAGGGCGGAACTTAGCAAAGTCGCCCAGCCCGACAAAGTCGATCACCTCGTCTACCAGCGCACGGCGGCGCTTGCGGTCGCTGACGTAAAGGCTGCAGAAATAGTCGATGTTCTCGCGCACGGTGAGCTCGTCAAACACCGCCACCTGCTGTGGCACCACGCCGACGCGACGCTTAAGGTCGTAGCGGGTGGGCGTCATGGGCTCGCCGAACAGCTCGATGGTGCCCTTGTCGTAGGCAAGCAGCTGCAGGATACAGTTGATGGACGTGGTCTTGCCCGAGCCGTTGGGGCCGAGCAGGCCAAAGATCTCGCCGGGGGCGATGTTCAGGTTAAAGTGGTCGAGCGCGATAAGGTCGTCATAGCGCTTGACGAGGTTTTCGACGTGGACGATGTCTGTCATGAGGCGGCCCTCCTGTTGATTGCGGCCCGGTACGATTGCATCATCGCAGGAGCCGCCGGCGCGCACCAGTGAGCTTTGTCACGAGTGCGAGGATCTTGGTCGTGCGGTCTGCCGACGCTCCCGCTTTGTCGCGTGGGAGGAATGTCACGGTTGCGCAGGCTGCCCCTCCACCACGCGCGGCTTCGCGTACAATACCCGTATGAACAGGCTTTTCGACAAATCGATTGTGCTGGCGTGCTGCATTGCGGCCGCCACGGGCCTTGCTGTGGACGCTCGCCTGGTCGCAGCCTTTTGCCTTGGCGTTATTGCCACCTCGCTGGCCGAAGTCGCACAGAGAAACCGCGCCTGCCGTGCAAGCGAGGCCGCGAGCTACGTCTACATCATCGCGGCTGTCTTCGTGCCGCCGTTTGTGCCGTTTGCGCCTCTCGCCCTCTATGACATCGCGCGACGCGTGCGCCGTGAACGCATCTGGCCCGCGCTGGCAATTGGCTCCGTGTTTGCCTGCGCACTTGCCACGGACCTTCGCTGCGGCGCGCTCACCACCCGAACGCTGTTGCTAACCGCCATCCTTTCGGTCGCCGCCACGTTGCTGTCGCTGCGCACCGCGCAGCTGGAGCGTGAACAGGAACGCATGCGTCGCACCCGCGACAAGCTGCAAGAACGCGCCCTGGCACTCGAGGCACGCAACCGCGACCTCGCCGACCGCCAGGACTACGAAGTCGAGCTCGCGACGCTCGCCGAACGCGCCCGCATCGCGCGCGAGATCCACGATAACGTCGGACACCAGCTCACGCGTGCCTCGCTACAAGCCGAAGCCCTGCGCGTGATCCACGCCGACGAGCCCGGCGTCGCCGCCGATTTCGCCGACGTCAAACGCACGGTTGACGAGGCGCTCCAACTTGTGCGTACTAGCGTCCATGCGCTCAACGACAACGCCGTCGACCTTTCCGTGCAGCTCGAACGCATTGTTGAAGGCGCGCGCTCGGACGGCGGCCCGCAGATTGAGCTTGAAGTTTTAGCCGAACATGCGCCCGCAAACGTCGCCAACTGCTTTGCAGCGGTCCTGCGCGAGGCGCTCTCCAATACCATGCGCCACGCTTGCGCCCATGCTGTCACCGTACGATGCATGGAGCATCCGTCGTTTTACCAGCTCATCGTTACCGACGATGGCGCGGGCGGGGTTCAAGCAAATGGTCGCGGCGCCGCGGAGGGCATGGGGCTCGGCTCCATGCGCGAGCGCGTCGAGGCGCTTGGCGGCACCTTCACCGCCGGCCCGCGCGCCGGCGTCGGCGGCTGGCGCGTGTTTGCCACCGTTCCCAAACAGCAAGGAGATGAGGGCCGATGAGGCTCATAGTTGTCGACGACGACCGTTTGGTGGTCGATTCGCTCAAGATTATCCTGGGCGCACAGCCGCAGATCGAGGTGGTGGGCACCGGCGCCAATGGCGACGACGCGGTCGCGCTCTACGCTGAGCACGCGCCCGACATCGCGCTGCTCGACATCCAGATGCCGGGGCGCGACGGACTTTCGGCGGCACGCGAAATCCTTGAGCGCGACCCCGCGGCACGCGTCGTGTTTCTAACGACGTTTTCGGATGACGAGTACATTGTGTCGGCGCTCAAACTGGGCGCCCGCGGCTACCTGATCAAAATCGATGTCGCCGCCATTCCGCCAGCGTTGACGCAGGTCATGGACGGTAAACGTGTGCTCGAGGGTAAGGCGATCGAGGACATCGATTTTGACGGGACAGGCGCCGATGCCGGCACGACCCGCCGGCCCGCGGCCTTTGCCGGCCTGACCGACCGCGAGTTCGAAGTCGCCGAGCTCATCGCCCGCGGCCTCGATAACAAGGAAATCGCTGCCACCGCCTATATGGGCGAAGGCACCGTACGAAACCACATCAGCTCAATCCTGGCAAAGATGGGCCTCCGCAACCGCACGCAGATCGCCATCGCCTACCTGCGAGGGTAATTACCCAATGGCCGACCGCCCCGGCATAGCAAAATGGCTGCTACCGATTTAATGACATTTCAAAACTATACCGGTTTACGGGGCTAAACTCAGGACCCCCATCCATACCCGCATTTTCTGCAAAATGACAACTCGTCTACCTGCGGTTTTATTTTCACGCTTTTCGGTATGGTTGGGGATTCGAAATCCGGCCCCGTAAACCGGCATAGTTTTGTTCGGGCGGCCTTGCACGAGTGCCTCCGCAAGCCTCGCGGGACCAAAATGATCCGTTTTCCTCCGTCCCCAAGGGATCAGCCGGAACCGCTCGCCACGAAACCGGCGCACAAAAGCGCCGCCACGGAGGAGGGAGATACCTCCGTGGCGGCTGGGGGTGGGGGCTATGTTTTGGCTCCCCGCCGGCCGCCCGGGGCCTTTTGGCCCCGGGCGCTGCCAACGTGCCTAGCGCTTACGGATACCCCAGACCAGGGCTCCGACGCCGGCCATGGCGATGACGAATGCCATGAGCAGTGCGGCGGCCTGTTGGTCACCCGTGGTGGGCAGGAAACCCTTGACCGTTTTGACGATATTCGTCACGGTCTTGGGCGTGCCGGGGTCGGGCGCCGGCTTAGGCGTCTCGGGCTTCTTGTACGTGTTGTTGAACACGATGCCCTCGACGCTCTTGTCGCCCTTGGTAAAGGCGACGCTCGCCTTGAGGTTGCCCTCGCCGTCATCGACCACGTTGACCGTCGCGGTAAAGACGGACTTGTCGTAGGTCATACCGGCCTCTTCGCCCTTGACCTCGCTGATGGTGTAGATGTACGTACCGGGCTCGTCGTACTCGAACTTGTCAAAGCTGATCTTGCCGTCGGCATCGTTGGTGACGGTGGACTCAACGTCCTCGCCAACGAACTTAAAGCTGAACTCGTCCTTCTTGAGTTCGCGTCCCTCGAGCACCTTGATCGCGCCGATAGAAACCTGCGTGGGCATGGCGTGATACTTGTTGGTAAAGCCAGCCGACTCGGTGGTTCCCTCGAGCTTGTGCGTCGCGCTCAGCGTGCCGTCGCCGTTGTCCGTGACGGTGGTCACGATGGTGTAGGTCGCGCTGTCATAGGTGACGCCCTTGTACAGACCGAGCGCGTTGGGGCAAGCCTCGCGCAGCGTGTACGCGTGCGTACCGGGCGCCTCATAGCGGATGGGGCTCAGCGTAACGGTGCCGTTGGCGTCGTTGGTGCCGTTAGCGACAACCACGCCGTCCTCGAGCAGCTCAAACGTGAACTCTCCAGCTGCAAGGTCGCGTCCGGTCAGACGCTTGACCGTCTTGACCTGATCGGTCACGGAAGAATCGGTGGGCGCCACACCATAGGTGTTGATGAACGTGAAGTCCGCACCGTCCTCGCCGTTGCGCACGACGCTCAGATGTCCGGCGCCGTCATCAGTCACGGTGTAGGAAACCTTGCGCGTGACGTTGGCATCGTTGGTTACGCCAGGGGCGCTACCGGACTCGGACACCGTGTAGGTAAAGGTGTGCGAGCGCGGAGCAGTGGGGGCGGGCTCGGGCTCGGCTTCGTCAGCGTCAACCTCGGCCTTGTCGGCGTTGGCCTCGGCGTCGCTCGATGCATCGTCAGAAGCGTCAACCATCACGCCCAGGGCGCGGTTGAGGTCATCAAGCGTAAAGTGAATCTTGCCAAAGTCCACGTTGCCGATCGCGTCGTTGGTTGCGGTCGTGAGCTCGGGCATCGGGGCGCCCGCCTCGTCGGCAGTCACGGTGAAGGTAAACTTGCCCGCGATGTCGGCCGGGGTCAGACCCTCGGCAGCCTGGAGCTTCTTGGTACCGGCGAGTGCGGCATCGACGGCCTCAGCGCCATAGACGTTCTCGAACACAGGCTCGGCACCATCATAGTCGGGCGTTGCCGTCAGGGTGCCGTCGCCGTTGTCAACGACGATAACCTTGAAGTTAAAGCTCGACTTCGCGGCGGTAATGCCCTTTGCCGCGAGCGGGGATGTGTACTCAAAGGCCGTGTAGTTGATGGTCCACGCAAGCTTGCCGTCCGCGTCGGTACGGATGGCACGCCCGGCGCTCACCAGATTAGCAAGCATCTCGGTGTTGTAATGCAGCGCACCGAAGCTCACCTGACCATTGAGCGTGGTCTTAACAGTGCCCTCGATGGCTTCCGTCTCGCCCGCGTAGGCGATGCCAAAGTAGAACTCACCGTCGGCCATCGGACGACCGGTCAGCTTCTTGGTGGCGACAATCTGCGCAGGCTTAACGGTCGATGCACTATAGCTGTTGGCAAACGGGACCAGAGCGCTCTCAACCTTGTTCTCACCGCTCTTGTGGATCGTCTCGTGCGTGCCCTCGGGACCGCCGGAGACGGTCGTCGTAGCGGTAAGCGTTCCGGCACCATCGTCGGAAACGGCAATCGTCACGGTACGGACAGCATCGTCGTAGGTGTAACCGGGATTGCCGTCGTTCTTCTCGGCCACGGTGTATTTGAAGGTCTTACCGGCGTCAGCCTGCGTAAACTTGACCTCCTTGCCGGCCAGAATGTTAATCCGGTCGACAGCACCCTCTGCCGTCGCATGTGACTTGAAGTTGTTGGCACCCTCGTGCAAGCCGAGTGCATTGGCCGAAGCCTCGTCGGCGGGCGTCACGGTAAAGGTAAACTGGCCCTCGGTCATGGGACGTCCGGAGAGGGTCTTGCTGAGCTTGAGGCCGCCGGCCGCGGTGTAATTGAGCTCTGTGCGGTACTTGTTGGTAAAGTCTCCGTTTTCCTTCTTGGTGACGTTGGCGATCAGCTTGCCCTCGCCGTTTTCGGTCACGGTCACCTCGGCGGTCGCAACACGGGAGTCATACGTCATGCCGGCCGCGTTGCTCGCGTCCTCGCGGATCTCGTACTTGTAGGTTCCGGCAGCCGTAAAGCGGATCTTGCCAAAATTGATGGCGGCGATGCCTTCGTCGTTCGCATCGCGATTGTCCACGGTTACGGTCGCAGGATCGGGCAGCGGGGCGTCGGTGCCCTCGGCGGCGGTGATGGTGAAGCCAAACTTGTCGGCGTCCGTCCAGCCGCGGCCATCAATGAACTTGCTCAGGCCAAAGTCAACCTCAGTCTCGAGCGGGGCCGCGCTGTAGGTGTTCTCGAACTTAATGTTCTTGGCGTCCTCGGCGCCCTTCAGCTCGTGCTTTGCCTCGAGCGTGCCATCGCCCTTGTCAGTGATGGTGGTCACGATGGTATGGGTCGTGCCGTCGTAGGTGATGCCCTTGCTGGTGGTTCCGCCGTTGACCTCGCGCAGCGTGTAGGTGTGCGTTCCGGCCTTGTCATACTTCACAGCGCTCATCGTAATCTTGCCGGCGGCGTCGTTGGTGCCGGTAGCGACAACCTCGTCGCCCTCGACGAGCTCGAAGGAGAACTCGCCGGCAGCAAGCTTGCGCCCGGTCAGAGTCTTGGTCGCGACGATCTGGTCGGTGACGCTTGAGCTCTCGGGGGTCAGGCCGTAAGAATTCTTGAACTCAGCAGGCTTGTCACCCTTCAGGACATGATGGACATCGAGTGTGCCGTCGCCATTGTCCGTAACCGTGGTCACGATGGTGTAGGTCGTGCCGTCGTAGGTGATGCCATTGCTCTTGGTTCCACCGTGGACCTCGCGCAGCGTGTAGGTGTGCTCGCCGGGCTCGGTGTACCTGATGGAACTCATCGCAATCATGCCGTCGTAACTGTTCTTGCCAGTGGCGACGACCTCATCGCCCTCGACGAGCTCGAACTCGAACTCACCGGGCTTAAGGGCGCGGCCGGCCAGGGACTTGTACGCGGTGATCTTGTGGGTGACGCTGGAGTCCTTAGGCGTCAGGTTGTAGGCATTCTTAAACTCAATCTTCTTGCCGTTATCGGCGTCCTTCAGCTTATGCGTAGCCACCAACTGACCCTTGCCGTTGTCGGCAATGGTGGTCACGATGGTGTGGACGGTTTCGTCGTAGGTGACGCCGCCGGCATTGCCCTTGACCTCGTGCAACGTATAGGTGTGCTCGCCGGGCTTGGTATACTCGATGGGGCTGAACACAACGTTGCCGTTGGCATCATTCTTGACGGTCTCGATAAGCTCAGAGTCCTTGCCCTTGATCTCGCGCAGCTCAAAGCTAAACTCGCCTTCCGCAAGAGCACGCCCGGTCAGGGTCTTGGTGACCTCAATCTTGTCGGTGACGCTGGACTTGACGGGCTCAGCTATATAGGTGTTCGTGAACTTAGTCTTACCCGATGTCTTTTCAACGTCGGCCTTAAGCTCGCCCTTGGCGTTAACCGTCACAGTCACTTTGAACGCGGCAACGTTATCGCTGTAGGTGATGCCACCCAGCCCGCCATTAACTTCACGGACCTCATAGGTGTACTCACCCGGCTTGTCGTAAGTGATTTCACCGAAGTTAATGGCTGCCTTGCCCTTATCATCCAGATCGGCGTTTTTAACAGTCACGGTCGCAGACTCGGGCATCGGGGCGCTGTTCTCGGACGTCGCGGAGAGCTCAAACTCAAACTTGTCCGTATCCGCCCACTTGCGGCCCTCGAGCACCTTGGTCAGACCAAAGTCAGTCTTGGTATCCACCGTCGCCGGCGTCATATCGTACTTATAGCTAATCTTGCCGTTGTTGCCCAGGTGAACGTCAACCTCCGTGGCGTTCGACTTGGCAGACGTGTTATTCCACTTGGGATTGAGCACATCGGTCGCGGTGCCGGTGAGGTTGCCGCCCACGCGCTCCTTGGTGGTATGAAGCTCGTCAATAAAGGCCAGGCGCGCGGTTCCCTCACTAAACGACAGGTTGCCGCTCGCATCGGACACGATTGCGCCCCCAAACTGCGCGGCATGTCCACCGGTAAACTCAATAACAGCTGTACGGGGCTCGGCCTTGTCGTCTGTACCCTTCGCCTCGAACTCATCCTTGTAGTAATAGATACCATCGGCAGTCAGCGAGCCCGTCGCAGGCGTTGTGCAGCTTTCATCCATGTAAATGGGGGTCTGCTTCTGGAAATAGTAATAGCGGTTGGAATCCGCGGGCTCAAAGTTGGCAATCGTATCGCCCAGCGCACCGCCATCCCACTTGTTCGCGTAGAAGTTTACGGTCTTGGAGTCGTCCTTCGCGGTGGTCGTATTGCTCTTAATGTAATCCTCAAGCCCCACTACCTGCTCGGGTGTAAACAGGTTATCGAGCGCGTCTTTCTTAACGCTTGAGGTGTAGCTCACCTGAACGGGCTCAGTATCGTCGACCGTAAGTACACCATCATTGATCTTAAAGTGGCGCAGCGGAATCAACGACGCAGGAATCTTAACCGTTACGATATCGCCGGACTGGGGCTTACCCTTTTCGGCACGCTGAACGGTGATGACCAGGTTCGCAGCCGCACCAGTAAATGAATAGGTGTCGACATTGCCCTTGGTACTCTTTGCCGGGTTGGCAAACGTTTCGCCGTTGTACACGACAGACGTAAAGTTGTCGACCTGCATAAAGTCGCCCAGCTCGTCAGTAAACGTAATGTAGCCAGACTTATGCTCGCCATAACCGCCGTGAACTTCGGTCGGGTAACCAGCTTGGATAATGC
The DNA here is from genome assembly GCA_019414045.1 of Collinsella sp. Lineage (GTDB taxonomy): Bacteria > Actinomycetota > Coriobacteriia > Coriobacteriales > Coriobacteriaceae > Collinsella. The sequence continues at coordinate 39,813 of DXMW01000033.1, forward strand.
TTCCCGAGATCTCTTCGAAGATTTTCTCGAGCTCAGAAGCGCTGGTTGCCGACTTGTAGTAATCGGAGTTTTCTGCACGTGTGCCATAATCGATGGTCCACACTTCACGGCGATTCTTGTAAGTAATGCTTGACGAGGCAACAGGATAGTTGCTCGACACGGCATGCATGAACTTATTCTCTTTGCTTGTGCCATCAGCCGTGGGGTCGGCATTTGGATTTGCACCGTCGAAGATGCCGATAGCGTAAATGTCGGCACCTTTATTCTTGAGGTTCTTGGCGCTAAGGATGGCGCTATTGGCAACTCCGGCCTCAAATTCATCAGAACTCGTAGGTGAGCCATCAGTGAAGAAGACAACGACCTTCTTGGCGTCTGCGCGACCGGACGAAATGCCCTCAGCCAGCTCCAAGCCATAGTCGGCGCGCGTGGAACCAGCAGGACTGATGAAGTTGACCGTACTCTTAAGGCTCTTTGCATCCTCGCCCTTGCAGGACGTCAGCTCCTTCATGGTCTGCGAGTAGTTGTAGATGGGTCCCCACCAACCATCGCGATATGTTTTGTTGCCAACCTCAGTAGTCTTATTGCCTGCAAACTTAACGATGGCAACCTGATGCTGCTTGGACGCATCTGCGATGCTTTGGTTTTGTGTGGCGATGGCATCGATAAAGCTATTGGCGGCCGTCTTCAGCGCCTCGATGCGCTTTGTACGGTCGCCCTTACCCATGGGGTCATCCATCGAGCCAGAAGCGTCCAGCACCAGCACGATGTCGAGCGGCTTGCCGGAAACCGTCGTATCGGATGTCGAAGAGATAGCAGACAGCGTAGTCAGGAAATCCGACTTTTCGTCTGCCGCAGTTTCCTTGACAGTCTTATCGGTCCAGATTCGGCCGACGTTTTGAGTCGTCACTTCCTTGCCGTCATAGCCGTCGGCCCAGAACTTCCAGTGGTTACCGGTGTCGGGGTCGACTATCTTTTTGCTCACCGTCGGTCCGTCCATTCCGGTGCTGGACCTGGCGTTGGCCTCGGGCAGCATGGCAAATGCTGCAGCCGGCAGCACTAGCACTACGGCCAGTATCACCGCCAAGAGACCCCTCGTGTACTTACTCATCGCGTCTCCCTTCTCGCGGTCTTAGACCTTGTATCAGCCTAAAGTTACGAAATGAGACACAATTTGGGCAGGTGACACACGTTCCAGATTCGGTTTTGGGCGTGAGACAAATGTCTCACCAACATTGAGACACGAGGGTTTTCGCAGGAAAACGGGGGAGACTCAAAAAAGCAGGCCAAAAAATCGATACCCTCGTCATGGACCGCGATCCGGAGAGAATCGTCGCTCGTCAAATCGAGAACTGTGCCGAGAGAGGCAGACACGCCCCGCAGCTGATGCTGGCGGCGAATCAGATGGGCGCGTTTTAGCTCCCCAAACCCCGGCATAAAAACGGGCACGGCGCCTGCGCACCGTACCCGTTCACCCACATAAAGCACCTTGTAGGCACCTGTCGCCAGGACTTACTCCTTACGCTTGCGCCCGAGGAAACGAGAAGCCGCAATGGCTATCATGCCCAGGCAAAGTGCAAGACCCACGAAGAACATGGAGCTGTCACCCGTACCGGGAAGATCGACCTTGGCACCCTTCTTGTTACCCTTGTTCTGGGAACCCGTGGTGTCCTTATCTGTAGAAGCGCTACCGGAGCCGGAGCCGCCCTCGTTCTCGGAGCCACCCTCGTTACCGGAGCCGGAGCCGCCGGACTGCTGCTTGTTCCACTTGGCGTAGAGCGTAATGTCGGCGTTCACCGCAGAGTCGAAGTCAAACGCATGCTCGCCGTCCTTGTCAATACACCACCCAGCGAAGTCATAGCCCTCTCGCGTGGGGTCAACAGGCTTGGCCAGTTTGCCGCCCTCGTCAAGCTCGACCGTAGACTTATTCCCGCAGCCGTCATCAAACGTCACGGTAACCTTCTTTGCAGGAGCCTTGACAACCAGAGCGTCAAGCGCCGCTTTGAGAGCCTCGGCGGCATCCTTGACCTCGCCGTACGTCACATCCTGTCCAGCATCGATACGATCGATGACGTCGTGTGCGCGCTTTAGGGGATCGACAAGACCCTCCACCGACTCATACGAATCGGCATTCTTCTGAGCGGTCTCTGCACGAGCGATCAGGGAAAGCAAACCGTTCTCGCCGTTCAGGTCGTACGGATCGTTTTGTTTTGCGATTCCAAAAACCTGAAGCTCAACCACGTGGTTTTCCTTCGAAGTACCTGTGCCCTTGACACCGGAGGCGTACAGGCGCACGTAACGCGCCGTCGTCGCCGGCTTGGAGTCGGAGGCGTCGAAGAGCTGCTTGCCCGCAGATGTCTCGGCGTACAAACCATCCTTCGGGTCCTCGCCCAAACCGAACACGTCGTTATTGCCCGAATAGTAAAGAACCTGAGCATCCGAGAAGTCGGACTTGCTTGCAACCACAAGTGCGGTTGCCTTGTAGGTGCGCGAGTCCGTCCAATAGCGCCACAGGTTCACTCCGGTGATCTCGCAGTCAGATCCGAGGTCGACCTGCATGTACGAGCCTGCCTCCTTGGCATCGTTGCCAAAGATGCAATAGCCGTCTGCGCTTGCATTGTTGCCATCGGTCGCAACGGTCAGGGCGCGAGAAGCGTTAGAATTCGTCACCGGAGTGGCCGTGTCGCCATCGACCCAAGCAGCCGTCGGCACCTTGCCAAGGGCAAGGTTGATGGTCTTGTTCGCAGGAACCAGCTTGAGGTAACCCGCATAAAGGTTGTCATATGCAGTCTTCTTGGCAGCGGCGTCACCCTTCAGCGCCGCCTTTGCCTGGGCAAGCAGATTGTCCATATCGGCGTTTGCCCAGGATGCGTCGCTCACCGAGTCCTTCTTTGCCTCGACGGTTGCAATCAACTCCGCCAGTGCGGACGTAGGCACCTCGTCGTAGCCAAGGGCATGATCGTAGACAGCAAGCGAAGTCTGCTTGGTACCGTTGCCAGCGGTAATCGCACCGGCGTTCACGGCGTGGTCGGCATTCTTCGCGCCCAGGTAGGCACTGCCGGCAAGCTCACCGTCAACATAGATCTTAAGCATGCCGTTATTCTCACGAACACCCGCAATCGTTACGTTGCCGCCCGTAACCGTCACATCGGAGGTAGCGGTCGTACCGTTAACGACAAAGCACGCCTTGCCGTCCTTGTCGATGCCGAGCTTCCACTCCTCACCCTGAGAGAGAAGCACCGTCGAGGGCGCCGCGTCAGAAACGCTCGTGGCAACAGTAAAGCCGTTCTTGCCCTCTACGCTGTCTTTGGCATTCGAAAGCTCTCCGCCGGTCGAAGTCTCCGCAGAGGCGATGATGCCATTCTGACGATAGACACCCGAGACACTTCCCTCGAGGCCGTTACCAGAAGCATCCTGGCCTTGGGCAGCCGTAACCTCAATCTTGCTGCCGCTCTTCACGGCGTCAACAAGCTTGATGTCAAATGTGCGCATATCAGCAGATGCCTCAACGCTCTTGCATTCGACCTGCTTGCCGTCAACCGTAACAGTGAACTTAGCACCGGTCACGTGCTCGCTTGCCTGAACACGAAGGCTCTTTGCACCCTTGACATACATCGTGTCGAGCTTCGGAGCCTGAGTGTCACCCTTCTGGCTCAGATTCCAAATCTGGGTCTCGCCCGGTTTGAGCGTCACGGTAACCGTATCGCCCTGGGCATAGCTATCCTTCGAAGAACCGAGCGCGCTTCCGTCCGAAGTGTAGGACTCTACGATTGAGCGCTTAAAGGTGCCAGCGTGCGAGGCGCCTACACCAGCATCGAGCTTGAAGGTGATGGTCTTCTCGCTGGCCGACGGGTTACGCATCGAGACGATACCCTCGTCGCCGTCGCTATTGAAGCAAGAGAAGCCGTAAGCCTCCTGCGTTCCCGCACCGCTAATGCCACCGAGTTTGACGTCCGAGGCCGGAACGCCGCCAATCATCTTGGCGTTCTGAAGCTTATCGAAGTTCTCTTCAGCCCACTCAAGGAAGTCAGCATTCACCAAGTACTTCTCATCGTCAAACAGGCTATCGGAATAATAGAGCTCCCAGAACGATGTGCCGCGCGTAGCCATCATGTACAGATAGTTGCGGAACTGCGCTCCGTCCATAGAGGTCGCCGTGATACCCGTGCCCTCTTTACCGTAAATCGGGTCATGGTTGTAGAGGTTGGAAAGCGGGAACTGGAAGTCGTGATTCTTGACGAAGTCGTAGTACGCTCCATCTCGATAGCTCAACATGTTGTCCATCTTGTTGTTGAGCGTTGAATTGGAGACTTCACCGCGGTCGTGCGTGCACTGGATCCACACCGAGTTGGACCACTGCAAGAACCAAGGGCTTGGGTTCACATAGCAGGTGAGAGAGACCCAAAGGTTGTCGATGCCGAGCTCGTCGGCCTTGTCCCATACGTTCTCGAACAGGACGATCCACTTTTCCCACAAGTCGGTGGAATGATAGAAACCGTTTGGCCCACCATACATATGATGGTGATTCTCATCGTAGCCAACAACGCCCTCGCCCTGAGCAAATGCGTTGTACTGTGCGTTATCGGCATAGCCATCCCACTTCCAGTAGTTAACGCCGTAATCGGTCATCCACTGGAGTGCGAGCTCCTGGAACTTATCGACATAGCGCTGGTCTGCGACGTCAATCGAGCCGCCAGCGGCCGATCCGTTGCCCGCCTTGGAAATGATGTCTGCAAGCTGGCCGTAGAAGTTATAGCCGCCGCGCGGGCCTACCCAAACGCCGAAATTCGAGCCGAGCTTCTCCACAAGCGACGAAGACGTCGAGAGCTTGTTGGGAAACTTGGAGTTGAACGCCCAGAAACCTTCGGTGTTCTTGCCCGTGCCGGAGCGGCCCGGGTCAACCGAAGTCTCGGTGTTGTTGTAGTTGTTCCAACCGTCGTCAACGACATAAGAGTCGAGCGGACGAACACCTGTGGCGGAGAGGTTCTTGTCCACCGCCTTGAAGGAATCGAGAATATTGTTCTCGTCGATAAGCATCATATTGTCAAACCAGGAGTTGTACTGGATACGGAACTCGCTCGGCTTTGAAATGCTCTTGATATAGCTGTAGAAATCGGTTCGGACTACATCGTTGTTCGAACCGTCGGAATGGGTAGCGCCCACAACAGTCTGCCATGAGACGTACTTGCCATCCGAAGTGAGCTGGCCATCGCGCTTAAAATCAGCAAAATTCTTACCGGTCCAGTAGCGCATACGGCCCAGGCTATCAACGATCTGCGTATCGGTCTCGGGGAACTCCGAGCCCATGAACATGCCGTTGACGTAGATAGGCTGGCCCAGGTTGGCACGGGCCTCGGTCATCTCAACAACGCCGCCCTTGCCCGTGGGAATGGTCCAGGTGTTATCCGCATCCTCAACGTTGAGATGCTCACCGTCGATATAGTCGAAACGGATGTCCTTATCCTCGGATTTGACCTCGAGGAACTTGCGCATAAAATGATCGCCATCATACATGACGACCTTCTCGGTCACCGTGGCCGAACCGTTACCGAACTGCACCGGCTTGAAGGTGAACGTCAGCATCTTGCCGGATTTCTTGACATCGTTGATTGTCGCGGAAGTATCGCTGACTTGAGCCTCTCCATCAAGCTCAAGATCGCTTGTCTTGAGCTGCGGCTTACCCGAACCGCTCTCGAACGTATCGAACTTCTCCTTATACAGGTCGAGTTCGGCGCCGGAGGCGAAGCTGCCGCCCTGTGCCTCGAGCACGCGAATACCCACATAGCGACCGGTCTGAGCCTTATCAAGCCCAAAATAGGTCATCTTGCAGGTACCATCATCATTATAGGAAGAGCTCAGATCGACCGAGAACGTGCCCTTCTTGTTAGCGTTATCGAACAGGTTATCTTTGCTGTCCGAGACATACACGGCGAACTTCTTGAAGGTACCGTTGGCACCCTTGACGTTGCGGCCTGCGTAACCGACCGTCTGGAAGGAGCTGTTCGCTCCCTCACCGCGATCGATCGTCAAATCGACAGGAAGCTTCTTCGTGTCGCCCTCGCCCGCACCATAGCGAGAATGATAGTAGGTGGTGAGGTCACCGTCGATCAGAGCCTCATATCCGCCGCCTTCGTTGGTAGCAACGGACGTTCCCGTCACAGTCCAGCCCTTGGCCTCGCGCACAACGGAATCGCCCGAAGCGTCGAGTACGTCGAGTTCCGCCGCGTTCATGTATTTATTCTCATTGAAAGACTGCCAATGGTATGTGGTGAGACCGGTCAGGCGAATCGCCTTTGCCTCCACGGCGTTAAAGGTGATAGTGGTAGCACCCGTATCCTTCATGGTGCCATTCTCCACGAGCGTCACCCATGCACCGTCGGCATTCTGGTACTCGAGCTTGTACGTCTTGACTCGACCCGTGCAGTTATAGCCCGCCGAATCGTGGTGACGCGGCGTATAGCTAACGCTATCGATGGTTTTGATTCCACCAAAATCTACAACGAGGTTTGCCGTGCCCGCAGTCTCCGCAGAAGAAGCCCAGTAGGTACTTGCATCTCCATCGATTGCCTTTGACGCCAGCGCGCCCTCGCTCGAATCAACCGAGGATCCCACGGCAGTTGCCGCCGTAGGCTTGACGCTCGTGAGCGCAGCCGTCGGCTCTAGACGCGCGGCCTCGGCGAGCGACTGAATGACGAATTCTTCGGACCCCGATCCGGGAACAAGCGCGGTCGAAGCAAGCTTATTGTTAATCTCGACAGTCGTAAGCTTGCCGTCTGCGATGCTAAACGTTCTAGAAATCGCATTATTCCCGATAGTTATAGTACCGGGCGATTTTTTCACGCCCACGCTGCCATATCCGTCCGCGTATGCGGCGGGCGGAGCTGACAGCCCCAAGAGGCCCACCATTGCAAGAACGGTGGCGGCAAAATAGCGTTTTTTGAGCATTCGCTCCCCTTTCTCTTCAATCTGCGCCGCGCCCTACGGTCATCAGACGTAACTCTCTTAGCGCATCCAGCAATTGTAAACATGATAGAGGAGCCATTCAGCACGAACCTTGGCAATCGGCCAGCAGCTAGCAAACGGTCGATATTAATACCCCAACGGTATTGAATAAGTAGAGGTTTTATATCATTGATACCAATTGGTATCAATGATATAAACCGCTGGTAATTGTTATTAAATACCAGTGTATGCGTAGCTTTCGATCCGGTAGTTTTGCTCTAATCAAGGATGTCAAAAGAGCGGCGCACCTTTACTTTATTAACCCCGTCGATGCAGATAACGGTAAGCGACCCCGATCTGCATCATCCCCTTGGCCGATCGATGGCTACATGGTTTTTGGCCTCATGACCTATGGCGGCAAAAACAAATGGTACACGCGCGATCTCGAGGGAATCGCAAGGACTCAACGCGCAACGTATATCGGAACCTACGGCGCATGCGGCTATGACACATTCGGACCCTTCAAACTCGTGGGCGGCGTCATGAAGGGCCACCCCACCGCAGAAGAAGTCCAAGGAGCAGCCGACTGGTACAAACGCCTTGTCGAGGAGTACGGCGGGCCCATCCAAAACGAGTATGTGAAACGTCGCGAGCGCGAAGCGTGAGAGGCCGCGCGCCCCGACCCGAGCATGATGGCAAAGCTCAAGAACACCGCACGGCACATCGACGGCATCCATAAAAAGCAGGGGTAACTTCCCTCCATATCTCCCCATCATATAAATCGGGGCCCACCAGACAACTGGCAAGCCCCGATATGCGGGCCGGCGAATCACCGGCCCATTTTTTGGTCCGTCCTCGCGCTACTCCGGCTTAGTTTCTACCGTGGGAGTCTTGTCCGCTGCGACTGGAGTGCGGGCGGTGTCCATAGTCAGGCAGCGCTTGGGGCAGCTTTCGATGCACTCGCCGCACACCACGCAGGCATACGGGTCGATCGACCACGTTCCGCCCTTGCGATCGACCGCAAGCGCGCCCGCCGGGCAGCGACGCGCGCACATCCCGCAGCAAATGCACACGTCCATGTCGTTAACGATGTGCCCGCGCAAGCGCTCGGGCGCCGTCAGCTCCTCCTGCGGGTAGCACACCGTTACCGGCTGCTTGACCATAGAACCCAAGGCCGTCTTGGCAAATGTCAGTAAACTCATGCCGCGCCTACCTTTCCGTGCAGCTGATGCAAGGGTCGATGGTCAGGATAATCATGGGCACGTTGGCAAGGAGCACGCCCTGCAGCGCATGCGTCAGACCCGCCAGGTTCTGCGACGTCGGCGTGCGCACGCGGAAACGGTCCAGATTCTTGGTGCCGTTGCCGCGCACATAGTAGTACGCCTCGCCGCGCGGCTGCTCAATCACAACCTCGCCGCGCGCGCCGTCGGCCGGCGTAAGCTTGGTGCGCCCGCCGATACCGTCGTGCGGGATCTTGCTGACAAGCTCCTTAATGATGTCCATGGCCTGCGTGACCTCGGCACAACGCACCTGACAGCGGGCATAGCAGTCGCCGTCGGTGGCAACGATGGGCTCAAATGCAGCCAGGTCCGCATAGGCGCCGTCGCCGAACATGCGCACGTCGTAGTCCACGCCCGAGGCGCGACCAAACGGGCCGACCATCGACAGATCCAGCGCGTCCTTCTTGCTGATCACGCCCACGCCATGCAGGCGCTCGCCGCAGCTGTCATCGTCCAAAAACGTATGCACCAGGGCCTCGTAGTCGGAGCGCATGGCATCGAGCGTCTGGACAATGCCCGCCAGCTCGGAGTCCTCGATATCGTGCTTAAGGCCGCCGATCTCGTTAATCGACAGAATCACGCGGCCGCCGCACGTGCTCTCAAAGATTTTGAGAATCTGCTCGCGCAGGGTCCATGACCGATAGAACAGCGCCTCGAAGCCAAAGGCATCGGCGAGCAGGCCCAGCCACAGCAGATGCGAGTGAATACGCGAGAGCTCGTGCAAAATGGTGCGGATATACTGCACGCGCCCGGGCACCTCGATGTCGAGCATGCGCTCGCAGGCGCTGGCATAGCCGCAGCTGTGACCCACGGCACAGATGCCGCAGATGCGCTCGGCGATGTAGCCAAACTGGTGCATGTCACGCTTTTCGGTGAGCTTCTCGAGCCCGCGGTGCACAAAGCCGATCTGTGGAATTGCCTCGATAACGCGGTCGTCCTCGATCACCAAGTCCAGATGAAGCGGCTCGGGCAGCACCGGGTGCTGCGGGCCAAACGGAATAACGGAGCGATGTGCCATGGACCTTACGCCTCCTTTTTCTGCTTGTCGCGGGCGGCCTTGGCAGCAAGCGCCGCTCGGACCTTGGCCGCTTTCTCGGGATCCATGGCGGCGAGCTTTGCCTCCAGCTCGGCAGCCTTGAGCACCGCCTTTGCGGCAGCCTCGTCATGCTGAGCATCGGAGCCGGCAGCCGCAGCGGGCTGGGCGGCAGCAGCACTCGCAGCGCCCTCCCCTGCAGCAGCCGCAGCCGCGGCGGCCTTCTCGGCCGCGGCCTTGCGCGCCTTGGCCTCGGCGGCGGCACGGACCTTCATGGCCTTCTCGCGCGCAGCCTTCACCTCGGGCGTGATAACGCTCATGGGCTCGGCAGTCGAGACCTGGTAGAAAAAGCTCTTAAAGTCAATCTGCATGTCGGTAATGGCAAGACCAAACAGATCGTGCGCCTCGTTCTCAAACGGGAACACCGCCGGATAGTACGAGCTGATGGACGGAATCTCCTGGTACCGGTCGATGCCCTCGACTACCAGGTTCTCGATCGCATAGCTGCCGTCCTGAGCGACCTGCTCCTGAGCAGCACGAACGTTGATAAACGTATAGACCAAGCGATACGTGCCGTCGTCGACGTTGCGCTCGGCGTGCATCTGCACAAAGCGCGCGCCGACGCCCTTGAGCGCCTGGACATGCGGCAGGAGCTTGTCAATCCCGACGGTGGTATAGATAGCCTTTTGCATTACTCGACCTCCTTTGCAGCGGCGGGAGTCTCAGCAGGTGCGTCGCCAGCGGCGGGCGCAGCAGGCTTCCCGGCATGCGCGTCACCGGCACCGTCAGTCCCGGCCCCCGCAGTCACAAACCCGTCCTCGCCCAGCTCAACGCCACCGTCCCAGGTAGCAGCGCCGCCCACGGTAAGCGGGTCACCGCCAGCGCGCATCACGGCCTCCTTCTGGTCCAGGATGCCGCACGCCTCCACGATGGCATCGATCACCGTCTCGGGGCGAATGGCGCACCCGGGCGCGTACACGTCCACGGGAATCGCTCGGTCCACGCCGCCGATCACGTTATAGGCATCGCGGAATACACCGCCCGAACACGCGCAGATGCCGCACGCCACCACGCACTTGGGCTCGAGCATCTGGTTGTAAATCTGGCGCACGACAGGCAAGTTCTGAGCGTTGACCGAACCCGTCACCAAAAAGATATCCGCATGCTTGGGGTTGCCGGTGTTGACCACGCCTAAGCGCTCCGCATCGAACAGCGGCGTGAGCGAGGCCAGCACCTCGATATCGCATCCGTTGCAGCTCGAGCCGTCGTAATGAATAACCCACGGCGAGCGCGACATTTTATGATCCATGGATGCCGCCTCCTAAATAAACACGTCGACGAGGATGGGCATAAGGTTGAGCAGGCCAAACACCAGCGCCACGCCCCAGCCGAGCTTAAAGCAGCTGCGCCAGGTGCTGCGTGCGAAGGTGTTGTCGATCAGCACCTCGACAAAGTACGTCGCAGCCATCACGACCAGGGCTACGACCCAGCTCACCGGGTTGTCCCAGACAAAGAACATGCCCACCCACATCAAAAACAGCACGGTCTCGCACCAGTGCATAAGGGTCATCTTGGCCAGCGTGCCGCCGCTCATCTCGGTGGCGACGCCTTGGACAATCTCCTGATGTGCGTGATGCGAGTACGAAAGGTCAAACGGCGACTTGCGCAGCTTGATGGTAAGCACCGCGAGTAGCGCGAGGAAAATGGGCGCGCTGTACACGATGATGGGGGCCGACTGCCCCGTCACGGCGATGGAATCGAAGCTGTCGGTGGCAAGGTACAGGCCCACGCTCATCAGCAGAACGGCGGGCTCGTAACTCATAACCTGCAGCAGCTCACGATCGGCACCAACCTGGGCAAACGGGCTTTGCGTCGAGGCGGACGCCAACACCACAAAGATCGCGGCGAGCGTCACCATAAAAGCGCACAGCAGCGTGTTGGAGCCCGATACAAAGATGCCGCCGCCCACGACGGTGAAGATGAGCGCGCACGCCATGTAGGTATCGTCCATGGTGTTTACGCTGGCAGGAGCCTTGCGCAGCAGCTTGGCAACGTCGTAGAAGGGCTGCAGCAGGCGCGGGCCCACGCGGCCCTGCATACGGGCCGAAAGTTTGCGGTCAAGGCCGTCAATCAAACCGCCCACAAGCGGCGCAATCAGGGCAAACGCCACGGTGCCAATAAATATGCCCACGACGCCCGAGCCTTCGAAATACTTACCGCGCAGCACCGAGGGCGCGCTCATGGCAAGCCGCTCGGGCCCAATCCACGCGCAACACAGCAGCGCAAACAAGATAATGCTGCAGCACACGACGCTACCCGCGGGGCCAATACGCTTCTCGCCAAGGGCGTCCTCCGAGTACCAATTGCGCTTTTCGGCCTTCACCTCGTGTCCCATCGAGCCGCGGAAATGGCGATATTTTTCGGTTCCCACGCCCGAAAGATATACGTTTACGTGCGGTTTGTTGCTCACGCGGAATGAAGTCAGCAGCACCACAGCGATAAACGCCACGATAACCACCATCAGATACATGGAGTCCTTGCCAATAACGTACGGCACGCGGCCAAACACCATGGCCAAGTAAGGCGACACCAGACCGCTCGAGATAACCGGGAACGCCACGCAGCACAGAATCAGCAGCGCGGCGATGGTGTTGAGGGCCATCCATTCGGTCTTATGGACATTGACCTCAACGTTTTGAGCCGTGGGGTCGACGCCCGAAAGCTTGGCAAGCCACTTGCCCCAGAAGAAGAACGTCGCGGCCGAGCCAAAGGCAAGCACCATGATCATAAGCACGTTGCCGGTCTGCGCAAACGCCACCAGGGCGCCCCACTTGGACACGAGCATGCCAAACGGCGCCACAAACATGCCCATGATGCCCAGCATCATCAGGCGCGTCAGGTGCGGCATGCGGCTGAACATGCCGTCCATGTCCTCGATATTGCGGCTGCCGATATGATGCTCGGCCGTGCCCACGCACAGGAACAGCAGCGACTTTGCCACCGTGTGGAACAGGATCAGAAAGATGGCCGCCCATACAGCCTCGGGCGCGCCGACGCCCAGGCAGGCACTGATGAGGCCCAAGTTGGAAATGGTGGAGTACGCGAGCACGCGTTTGGCGTTGCTCTGCGAGATGGCCATGAGGGCAGCGAGCAAAAACGTGATGGCGCCCACACTCGTGACCATAAAGCCGGTCACGGGATAGATGGCATAGAGTGGGCTCAGCTTGACCATCAGGAACACGCCGGCTTTGACCATGGTTGACGAGTGCAGCAGGGCGCTCGTGGGAGTGGGTGCAACCATGGCACCCAACAGCCAAGTGTGGAACGGCATCTGTGCGGCCTTGGTAAGGGCGGCGAGCGACAACAGGATGACTGGCATCACCAGCAGCGCGGACTGCGCGGTTCCGGTGCCGGAAAGCTCGATCATGCCCGAGATGGTCAGCGGCATGCCGTTAACGTGCAGGTACATGAGTCCGACCAAAAATGCGATACCGCCCAGCATGTTGAGGATGATCTGGGTGAAGGCGTTCTTGATGGCCTCGGGCGTACGCGTGTAGCCAATCATGAGGAACGAGCACACGGTGGTGCTTTCCCAGCCGCAGAACAGCCACTCAAGGTTGTCGCTCGTCACGATGACGAACATGGCTGAGAGGAACAGGAACATAAGCGCCAGGAACTGCGGGCGACGGTCGGGCGCGGTCTGCCCGCGCAGCGCGGCCTCGTGCTCGTCATGGGCCTGGAAGTCCTTCATGTAGCCCAGGGCATACAAGCAGATTAGACTGCCGACGATGCCGACGGCGAGGACCATGATCACGCTCATGTAGTCCAGGTAGAGTGGCGTTGCCGTGACGGCTTCGGCCGCGGGCAGCGTCATGGCTGCAAAGGCGAGCGAGCCCACCAGCTGGACTATGCCGAGCACCGTGGTGAGCGCGTTCCTATATTTGTACGCGTTGTACAGGATGACAGCGCACAGGATGACGTCGATAACGGAACTGATGATCGAGAGCACATGCGAGGTGCCGGGGGCAACCTCAAAGCTCTGCGGACCCGTGCCAAAAAACATGACGGCGACTACAACTGTCACCGCCATAATAATGCCGGAGCCTATGAGCCCCACCGCATCGCGGGCGCGGTCACCGCGCGCGAGCAGCATGCCCAGCGCCGGTACCAGCGGAAACAGGGTAAGGAAATACAGTAGCGTCATACCATCACTCCCCCATGCAAAAACGCTGCAATTGTTTAACGTTATAGCTCAATTGAGGAGTAGCGGCGGCAGGTTTTCGGTCAACTGGGGAGTTTTAGGCGTACGGGGTAAGGCGTCTGTCCGCATTGGAGTAGAGGGCGACGTTTCCTTACTGCGGCGACGGGCGCGCGGGCCACTGCGCGCGGCTTATTGGCCACGTTGGAGGATGTCCCGATAGGCTCGCGACGGTCCGAAAAGTTGGCGCGGCAAGAAAAATGCGCCCCCGCGGGCGCACCCTCTTGCTACTCTGCCTGCTTAACGCGCGGCTTACGACCGCGCGGCTTATCGACCAGCGCCGCCTCGCCGCCATCGCGATACTGACGACACCAAGCCTTGACCGAAGACTCGCTGGGAATCTTGTGCTTGATCATGGCCTCGCGAACCGTTAAGCCGTTTTCCAAGCGATCCTTAACCACGGCGAACTTAACTTCGTACGAATAGGTGTGATGATGCGAGCCCGCGTTGAGTACGGCGTCGGCACCGCCCACGGCATATGCGCGAGCCCACTGACGAGCCGTGGCCTGGGGAATGCCGAGCTCCGCGGCGAGGGCACGATGACCGACCCCCTCTTGGAGGACCTCGACGGCACGCTGCCTAACCTCGGGCGCATGCATGCGAGTCCTTGTTGCTTCCGACATACCTGCCACTTCTTAGCCTTAACCGTTAATCTGCTTTCTTACGTGCATGTTAGATAGTAGCATTTTGCTGTTTGCGCGTAACAGTTAATTGAAAATCGCACGGCGGCATCTGGGCATTTGCTATTAATTTGCGACATTTCTTTACGTTTAATTTACGCAGCTAGTTAGCCCGCAGCTCATTGATGGTGTTTTACCAACCAGATTGATATCTTTTTGTTTCGCTTGGTATGGCCTACGCAATTATTGACCCCTCCCCTACCCGCCCGCAATGGCGCGACAGCTTTCCACCTTACTTTCCAGCTTTCCACTCAACATTCCAGCTTTCTTTCCAGCTTTCCACCTTAGATGGTAAGTTAAGTGGAAAGTTGGAAAGTTTGATGGGAAGCCGAAGCAACGGCAGGCCGCGCGAGCAAGAAAGGGGGCGGCAACCGGGTGGTTGCCGCCCCCTTTGCGAAGCTAGTTGGCTTCGGAACTAGTGGTCGATGCCGTTGAGGTTCACCCTCGTGAGCGTATAGGTCACATAGTCGGGCGATTGAGGCTTTGCGCTCGCCACGTCACCCTTAACCAGGCTCGCTCTCATTACCAATCGATAGTTCGCGTAGAACTGCTCACGCTGTTCAACCTGCGTGTTGACCTTAACGGTAAAGGGCAGGCTAAACGTAGTGTCACCGTTCTGCGTTTTGAACTTGCCATTCTCCTTCGAGTCAGTGAAGGTGATCGTGCTACCGGAGGGAGCGACCGCGGCAAGCTTACTCTCCGTCACTGTTACGTAGTTGGAGATATCATCCGTTACACTCTCATACGTGCCGTCGGTTCCGCGGCGCTGCAGCTCGAGCGTGTACACAACAGAGTCGGCATTTGCAATTGCCTCGGCGGCGTTGCTAAGTCCACCCAGTTCATACGTGGCACCCAGGCCTATCGTGCCGTCCGCAATCGGGCGAAGGTCGTCCACGTTAATACCAAGCTGCGACTTATCTGGCGCAGAAAGCGTAATGGTCGTATCACCCGTGTCCATGCGATAGTACCCGACGTTACCGGGCTTCGTCTGCGTCAGGCTCGAGGTATTAAGGCCTTCCTTACGCGTCGAAAGCTTGGCAGTATAGGACATCTTGGTACAGGCGTCCTCGCCAGACTGCTTGGACAGGGAGATAACCTTGTTGCAGCCGTCCGGCGTAAGGCGAATCTTTTCCACCACCGTACGCACGGTAAAGGATCCGTCCGTTGCGATCTTGCGGATTCCGGCGAGGTCATGGTCGAGCGTGAGCTTCAGCGAATCATCGCCTGTATCCGTCACGGTCTGCGTGAACGCAGGCATCGAAGCGTCACACGGCTCCCAATCGCTGCCACTCCACCTGTAGTTCTGATTGCCGATGGCAACATAGAACTTCGCAATTGCCGAAGTTCCGCTCGGGAAACTGCTTACTCCCATTAGGTTGTTGTTGGCGCCATAGCGACACAGCGATGTATCGAGCTGATAGAACAGATGGTCGCTCTCTGTATAGTATTGGCTCGGGCTAAACGTAACCGTATCCATGACATCGAGAGAAAGAACGTAGGCGGCACCGTCCTCCGACTTCGAAACCGGAATGCACGCCCCATCTTTTTTGTCGACTACATTCTGCTCATAATTGGACAAGATGCTGTATGTCGATGCCGTACTGTTTTGAATATCGTCGCTGCCATCGGTGCGTAAAACATGATGCAGATTCCAAGATATGCGGCCACCCGAAGAATTCGAGTCAATAGACGAAGCCGTAAAACCGTTGATACTAGCTTGCGTCACGCCGTCGCCCGACTTGGGCACGTTGACAACTAGGTAGACGCTCTCCGATGCACGCTTCTCTCTGCCGGTATCCTTCTCCTTGGGTACCTTTAGCGTATAGCGACTGTTGCTGGGAACGTCAGCACCCGCAACCTTAAACAGCGTCCACTTGCCATCGAGTTTCGCTTTAGCGGTCGCCTCTGCCTCGTTATCACACACGGTCCATGTGCCGGCGCCATCCTGCGTGGCCGACACACCCAAGATCTCGCTCAGCCATCGCTCCTGATATGGATTGCCCGCAGAATCCTTAAAGCCGTCGTTTCCGCTCAGGGAAACGCTCGTTGCTCCGCCTTCGCCCACCGTATAGTGATACTCTCTGCCACCGGCCTTGCCATCAACGTTCGCATCGATGAGCGTAAGCTGGGTGCCCTGGGGCAACCTTCCGTCGGCACCATTGAAGAGGATACTCTTGCCGAGCCCCTTCATCGAGCCGCCAGCAGCCATATAGCTGTCCCAGCCAAAGTCGACTTCCTTCCCATTGGCAGAATTGTATGTCCAGGTAAGCAGACCCGTCATCGGCTCGCCAAAGCTCGTAAGCACGTGTGCATCTTTTCCAAGGTTAGCGTAGTCTTTTTCTTTAAATTGAGTGCCGTAATCATACGTTGCAGTGAAATCGATCTCGAGCTTGCGCTTAACGATGATCGGCACCTGAACGTTGTAGCTCTGACCCGCCTCGGTAAAGGTAACGGTCAGGAGCGTAAAGCGACCTTTGCCGTTGTCCCAATCGGAGCTTGGGCTAAACGACATATTGTTCTTGCCATTGTTCACTACGCGAAGCGTGGGATTGTTCGACGCGTCACCGTCTTTAACGAACACACCGTCCTTGAGTTGGAAAACCTCTGCTTTGGCCGTCACGTGCGGATTGGTGCCATTCTCGTTATTCAATCTGCAGGCATCGGAGAAGCCGCCGTTCGTGACGATGTTTAGATAGCTCTTGACCGTCGTGTTGTCGTTGCCAGAGATCACCAAAACGGGGAAATCCGCTGTGGCTTGGTTGCTGCTTGTATCATTATTCGAATTGAACTTACTGGCCACGGATGAGGCATCGTAGCTCGACTTATTTTGATAGGCGCCGTTGTCATTAATGCCGCCGATATTCGTGTAGGTGTAGCGATCGGCAACACCGGTGCCTGCCTCGCTCTGGACGGTCGCCGCGGTGTCGATGGTGGCGCCGTCGCCAAACAGGTAGCGATCGGTGGTGTCGTTGTCGGAGGCACGCGCCGCCAGCGTGCTTACGGGGCTCGTGGTCACATACGGGCTCGCTGCCGTGGTGGCGGTATTGTCCGCGCCGTAGAGCGTGATCCCCTTGTCAGGTGCTTCCAGTGTGTCGTTATAGTCACCAAACGCGATATACGACTTCATGTTTACGGCGGCCGCATTGGTCGTGTAAACCATCGGCGGCAGATCACGCGTGGTCTTGCCGTTGCCGAGCTTTACGTTCACGCCCGCTGCGGAGAGGCTATAGCCGTTTGTGTCAACCTCGCCTAAGAGCACGCCCTGCTTAGAGCCCAATTTGTAGGTATTGCTGTCCATGAGCACGTTTACCAGATGGAACTGGCCGCGTCCGTCGCCCGCAATGCCGCCGTTGGAGGTTCCGCCAAACGTTGTGTTAGATACCTTTGTGTTGGTGACGTTGATGACGTCGGCACCGCTGTTAATCGCGCCAAGTAGACCGCCGCTCCACCTGCCCTTGATCGTGGCGCTCTCAATCGCGATATTGTTGCAGGCTATGTTCACATTGCTGAAGTAGTAGCCGATAAGTCCGCCCGAGCATTGGTCGGTGCCGGCAATGTTGATATTCTCGACGCTACAGTCCTCAAACCAGTACGTGTTGGGGCTGCCACTGCTCGTGACCTCGCCAATCAAGCCGCCCGCATTACGGATGCTATTGTTCGTTCCGGTGGCATCGCCGATGATGGCGCTCTTGGCATCGCCTCCGGCATCAATGCGCACGTTGCTTATAGAAATAACGCCTCTATAGGCGCTTCCGACCACACCGCCGGCGCCCATGTACTTATCGGTGTTCGACCCGGTGGCGAGTACATTTACCCCAGAGATGACTGCCGTGCTCGATGCGACGGCTTCCGTGATGCCAATTTTGGTGTTCACCGATACGTTACTGGAGGTATAACCGAACACGCCGCCCACGTAGGGTGTTGTACCCGTGGCGGTTATGGTCGAGTTTTTGCCAATAGTCTTCTCGTATACCCCTGTGGCCGCGGTTGTCCACACGCCGCACGGCGAGGCGATCGCACCCACATAGCCGCCAACGTACTTCTCGCCCGTGACGCTAAGGCCAGTGTATGAGCAGTCACAGAGATTCGCGGGCGCCTGCGTGCCGGAGCCGAAATTGACCATATAGGTCACGTCGTTATCCGTCCTTCGGCTGGTACGGCCCGAGCTGCCAAGAAGCCCTCCTACGCTCTTTGCGCCCAACACGGTGCAGTTCTTCATCTGTACGTTGCGGTAGACGCCACGCGTGTTGCCGTCGTAGTTGGCCGTTGCGCCCGCCAAAAGGCCGGTGCCGATGAGGTCGTTCGATGCCGGTCCCGAGGCAATGCTACCGTTGGCGTCTTTGTACGTGAGCGATACGTTGCAGTTACTAAAGGTGAGGTCTTTGACCTGAGCGCCGTCATTCGCGGTGACGCTCTGCCCCACATTGGTTGAGGTGAACATCACGGTGCTGAATAGGCCGCCCACGCCCGAGACCTTATAGTCGTCATCGGCATATTCGACGACGCCGTAAGTGGCATCTTTGGTGCCCACCGTGATGGTGGCCCCGTTGCCGTCGATCGTTGCCACGTGCGGCGTGATGCGGTCGCGATCGGTGGACGCCTCGTTCGAGCTGCAAGCATTGGAATAGTAACGGCCGCTGAGACCCACGTATCCCGTGCCGTAGCCAGTCATATCATAGGTGGCATTTTCCTTGAACTCCAGGCTCATGCCGATCGATTTCGACGCGCACACGTAGCCCGTTTGGTAGTCGGCAACGTAGGACGCCACCAGGTAGGGCGAATTTACATCGTCATCATGGTTGAGCGGGCCGTGCCACCCCTGTTTGCCCGGGGCCTTCTGGTCATCGTTTTTGGCGGTTTCGAAATCGCCGGAAGCGCTCGCAGGCTTGCCCACGCAGTCGTAGCTGGCATTTCGCACCTTACCATATTCCTTGTTGCCAAACAGGTAGCCGTTTATCGCCGGGTCCTGCTTATCGCTGCCCCAGTACGCCTTGGAGCCGCGGAACACGCCATAATTAGCGTAGTCAGTATGTGCCGCTCCAGCACCCGCACCCGAGCTAATGATGGCCGAGAGCACCAAAAGGCCCTGGGCGTTTTCCACCGTGGTCACGGGTGCCTCGGCATCAGTGCCGATATACTTGTTGTCGGTGCCCGTGGTAGTGACGCAGGCAGCTCCCTTGTTTGTGAGCTCGTTGATCTTGTAGTTAGCGTTACCGTTTTCGACTTTGCAGCCCTCGCTAAAGGCATAGCCATCAATCACACGACCAACGTAGGGATTGTCGTACTGCCGGAAGTTGCCCGTTCCAAGACCCTGAGACTTGTCGCTGGTTCCAGCGCGCCAAGACGTCCCTGACATATTGCGGAAGATCACACCGCCGCCCGCAATGGCACCAACGTAACCGCCGATGGGAACAAGATGTGGCTTAGTTCCGCCACCAGCAACCGTAAAGCCGGTTGTGGAGTTATCGGGCGTTGTCCCATTCACGGCCACACCGTCGATAATGTTATCGCCGCCAAGGATGCAGCCGATAACGCCACCGAAGAACGACGTCGGAACACCGTCGGCATCCTTGGCAGAATAAGTAATAGTCGCCGACGCGTTCACATAGCGAATATTCAGATCGCGCACCACGCTGCCGTAACTATAGGGAATAAGGCCGCGAAGCGAACCCTCGTTATTCTCTATCTTGATGGTTGCCTTTTTATCACCTTTAGGGTTGCCAACGATGACGCCACGGAACGGGTTGGCTTTGTTGCCAAAACCGCCAAACGATGCGCCGTCGAGGGTGATCGTATTACCCCCGGTAGGTTCAATACTGTAGTACGCGCTTTGGATATAGCGGTGCATCATCTCGTCGGAAAGTGTGGCCGAAGGATCAGTGGTGTCGCCGGTCTTCTTTTCCCACTTCTTCCCAGTGTCTTTCGCCTGCTTATAGACGTACGTAACCTCATTGTCGGTTTTATTGTCGCTGCGGCGAGTACAGAGCGTACTCTGGTTGACGGCAATGGTGACCTCCCAACCGTCGAGCGCAGTTTGGTTGTTGATGTAGTTGGCGATGGCGTTCATCTCAGTCGCGTCCTTAACGGCATACGGATCGCCATATGTGCCGCATCCCTCTACCAGCTTTGGAATGCGCTGGTTGACTTTAATTTCATGATATTGGACGCCGCTCTCGGTGGCCTTTCCCTTATAAACATAAGGAAGATAGCCACCAAACCAAGGCCTGACGTCACCGTCCTTCTTACCATCAACCGTCACATAGCCGCTCACGGCACCATACGTCGCTTCGTCGTAATACCAAAGCTGCTTGCCCGGGTACTCCGTACTCCCATCAATCTCAGATCCGTATGTCACCTTGCCTGCATCGGCATCGGCCTTAGTAAAGGTGTAGTCCGCAGAGCCCGTGCTCGTGCTTCCGTAGCCAAAACTCTCCAGCAGGCTCGCAGGTACCGTCAAGATTCTTTCGCAAATTGATCGAGGCGGCCTCGGCCCCGCCTTGC
>DXMW01000034.1 GCA_019414045.1 Collinsella sp.
GCGGCATTGACCGTCTGGTCATGCCGCCGAAGTTGAAAGGCAGATTGCCGCTCTGACGGGTTTGCAGCGTCAAGCCGTTACGCGGTTTGGTAAAACCGCGTAACCAAAGGCGCAGCGTCGACCGGTCCGCCGTTCGTCAGAACGGCGGAACCAACCCTACATGACCATAACGTAGCGCGATCCCACGTAGTACTGCTTACCCATCAGGACCGGCTCGCCATTGGGGCCGGTAAAGCCGGCGCGTAGATTGAGCAGCGGATCGTGCGGGGCGATGCCCAGCTCTGCTGCCTGCTCGGCATTGGCGCGAACGGCCTCGACCGTGCGGTAGCCAACCGAAACAATCGGCGTTCCGCCAACACGCTCGACCTCGGCAAAAATCGACTTGTCCTCAAGATCGGCCGTCAACAGCTCACGGTATGTATCAAACGGCACAAAGATGTTTTCCTCAAAGATGGGCTCGCCGTCGGCCGTACGCACGCGCTTAATGTGCAGTAGCAGCGCGTCCTTCTGCAGGCCAAAGAACTCCATCTCGTTTTGACGTGCCGGCACAATCTGGCGATCGACCACGTGTGCACCCGCCTTCATGTCATTGTCGGCACACAGCGCGGTAAACGTCTGCAGCGTCGAGGCGTGGAACTGGCGGTTGATGTGCGGCGTGGAGACAAAGGTGCCGCGGCCCTGCTGCTTAACCAGGTAGCCATCGGAGCACAGCTCCTCAACGGCGCGACGCACCGTAATGCGGCTTACCTCGTACTGCTCGGCAAGCTCAAGCTCGGACGGGATACGCTCCTTGGGTGCATAAACACCTTTCTCGATCGCATCCTTGATTTCGTCGTAAATCTGCTGGTAAAGTGGTGCGTTTTTGGGTGCGGGCATATCTGATCACTCTTATCAAAATAGCGAAATAACTAATACGTATATAACGTCTTTTTATATGTTATCTCAGTTTGATAAAACGATACACCACATACAGCAAATCCTTACTTGCCGTCGTCCTGCTGCAGACTGTCCTGCTCGCTGAGGCGCGCCTGCCTGCTGGCCATGCGCGCGGGCTTGTCGGGATCGGGTACGGCCGTGGGCATGGGCTCGTCGACATGACCGCCCCACCAGCCGCCCACGAAGTTGAGCGTGTGGAACACATTGATCACGGCGCCGGGATCAATATCGCACACCAGCTTGATAATGTCCTGGCTCTCGTAGGTCGAGACAACGGCGTGCAGCAGATACATCTTTTCGCGGCTGTATCCGCCAATGACCTCGGCGCAGCTAATGCCATGCTGAAAATGGTCAACATAGGCTGTCATGACCTCGTCTGCCTTGCGTGTCGTGATCTGCAGCGTCACACGGTCGTAGCGTCGGTAGAAACTGTCGATGGTCTTGGTCGAAATAAACTGGAACACGATGGAATACGCCGCATTGTCCCAGCCAAACATAAAGCCAAAGATCGCCAGGATAGCGCAGTTAAAGCCAAAGATGACGCCCCAGATGGTCTTGCCTGTATGGTTGGAAACCCACAGCGCGATAAAGTCGGTGCCGCCGGTGGATGCGCCGGACTTAAGCGCGATGGCGGCGCCCAGGCCCGAGACCACGCCGCCAAAGATGATGAGCATGATCTTGTCGCCCAAAAACGGGGCGAAGTGAAAGATGTTGAGGAACAGCGACGAGAGCATGACCTGCATCATCGAGAAGATGACGAAGCGCTTGCTGATGCCGCTCCAGCAAAGGAGCGCCACGGGGATGTTGAGCGCGAGCATGCCGAGCGAGATGTCGATATGAACGCCGCCGAGCGAGGTGACGCGATCGAGCAGGACCGCGACGCCGGTGAGGCCGCTCGGAAGCAGGTCGGCGGGGCGAATGAACGCCTGAATCAGAAATGTCTGGAGAACGGCGGAGATGGTGACCGCCACGGCAGTAATGGCGCGGCGGACGATGGTGAGACGGCCGAGCACGAGCACGCGGTCCGTGAGCTGATCGATGGCGTTCGCCACGTAGGCTCCTTTCGAAGGCAGATGTAATTGTGGGGCATGCCGGCGATTGTAGCATGGAGCGCGAGAGGGCGCTTCAATTCACCCTCTCTCGACAACCAAAACGAGCCAGCAGCTCCCCAACCAAAGAGCCAAATTCTAAGTGAGTAGACTTTTCGCGATCTACCAAGCGCACTCAAAACAGCCACCTCTCCGACCTGCGGTTTTACTAAGGCAGATACGCTTTGCGCTCGGCATGTGCCAAAAAGTCTACTCACTTAGTCCGAGTCGAAGCCAAACGGATCTAAATCGAAGCCAAAATGAGCCAATCCACCGCAAGAGACGTGTGAATCCGCACTTCTTGCGGCGAATTGACGCTACAAAGCGGTCAGAATGTCGGCGAGGTTGTCGATGACGGCGTCGGCTCCCGTTTGGTCCAGGTTAACGCCCTCGTGCGGACGCAGTGCCAGGACGCGCGCGCCGGAGCGCTTGCCGGCCTCGATGCCCAAAGGCGAGTCCTCGATAACCAGGCACTCGGTAGGCTCCACACCCAGCGCCTCCATGGCACGCAGGTAGATCTCGGGGTCGGGCTTAAATGCACTGCACTCGTGACCGCTGATGGTGTAGTCCAGCACGTCGGTGATACCGGCAATCTCCACCAGCTCGTCAATGAGCTCGCGATAGGACGAGCTCGCGATGGCACACTTGACGCCGCGCTCGTGCAGCTCGCGCATCACCGGCTCCGTCTGCTCGTTGAGCAGCTCGGCATACGGAACAGGGTGAACCGGGCTGTAGACCTGCTTGTACTCAACGCGCAAGCGCTCGCGCAGCTCAACATCGTCGGGCACCAGCGACTTCCAGATGGCAGGCTCGTTAGACCCCGAAAGATCGGGGATCTCGTCAAAGTGGAACCCCTTTTCCTCCATAAACGCCACGCGGCGACGGTTGTAGAACCACTCGGTATCGACCAGCACGCCGTCCATATCAAACAGCACTGCCTTGATCATACGCATCTCCTCCCACCTGCCAAAAAGGGACAGGTTTATTTTGGTAGGTTTTATCTGGTGTTTTGCGACGCGACAGACACGCCCCCAAAGCAAAAAGGGGACGGGGCGCAAACCCCATCCCCTCTCAATCAACCCGTAAGGTCTACTTACTTGTGATTAGTAGGAAAGCTTCCACATGTAGCGACGCATGGTCAGCGGGTGCTGACGGGCCTCGGCGATCTGGTTGCCGTACTCGCGCATAACGGCGAGGTGCAGCAGCGGGTTGAAGTAGGTAACGACGCTCGCGGGCACGGCGTCAGCCAGGCCGTAGTCCTTGGAGTCGATCAGAGCGACCTTGGCGCCCATGCGCTTAAGGAAGGTGAGGGCGCGGGCGTCCATCGGACGGGTGGCACCATCGGACATGAAGAAGACGTAGGGCTTACCCTCGGTGGAAACCTCGAACGGGCCGTGGAAGTACTCGCCGGTGTTGTAGGCGGCGGCGTCGATCCACTGCATCTCGGTGAACAGGAAGGCGGCGTGAGAATAAGCCATCTTCTCGGAGGCACCGGAGGCCATGAAGTAGATCATCTTGTCGTCCTTGAAGTCCTGGGCGAACTGCTTGGCGAGGCCCTTGGCGGACTGAGCGGCGTTCTCGCAGAGCTCGAAGACGTTGGTGAGGCCGGTGATCATGTCCTCGTAGTGGTCATAGCCCTCGGTCTGCTGAAGGATCTCGACAGCAAGAGCGATGGCGTAGCCGGGCTTCTCGCACTTGGCAGCGTAGTTGGCGTGGAAGCCGTGAACGATGACGTGGTCGGCGTCGACGGTCAGAGCGGAGCCAGCCTTGTTGGTGAGGGAGACGACCGGGCAGTTGTGCTTCTTGGCGGTCTTGTTGGCCTCGACGGTCTCGGGCGTGGAGCCACCCAGGGAGCAGGTGATCACGAAGGTGTGCTCGTTGACCCAGGAAGGCGTGTCGTAGTTGAACTCGTTAGCGGTGAAGATCTGAACGTTCAGCTTGTCCGTGTTGTTGGCCAGGAAGTACTTGGCGGGGTAAAGGTCGGACATGGAAGCGCCGCAGCCGACGAAGGCGACGCTGTGGATCTCGTGGTTGGACAGGACGTCAGCGACGATCTGCTTAGGGAGGTTAAGGTCGATCTCGTACATCTGACACATTCCTTTCGATTTTTTGCGGCGCCACATTGCCGGACGCACGCAGGGTTACCGTAGTTAGGACCGAGTCGCCGGCCCGTTGAGGATGTGACAAGGGAACTGTCCCTTTGACACATTTAGGGATGGAAGCCTGCCTGGGGTATGGGATGCCAGGCAGGCCCCCGGGGAAAGCGGTTAGACGCTTGGTCGCGACTAGGCCAGGATGCCGGCCGCGGAGAGGGCGATGCCGCCCACGATGGCGATCACGAGAAGCCAACCGGTGTTGACGTTCTTCTTGATGAGCCAGTACATAAGGCCGGTGAGGCCGAGGGAGATCATCTGGGGCATCATGCCGTCCAGGATGTCCTGAATCACGACGGTGCCCTCAGCGAACTGCAGCGGGGTGGTGGCGCCGATCAGCGTAGCGATCATGCCGCCCACGGACATAAGACCCACGATGCCGCAGACATACATGAGCTTCTCCATGAGGTCGCCGCCCTGGAGCTTGCTCAGGTACTCGTGGCCGCCCTGATAGCCGATCTTGGCTGCGAACCACGTGATCAGCACGGAGGGCACAATGGAGATGAGCATGGCCAGGATCGGGCCCATGATGGAGCCCTGTTGAGCCAGCTGAACGCCCAGGCCAAAGGCGATAACGCGGATGGTGCCCTGGAAGAAGGAGTCACCGATGCCGGAAAGCGGACCCATGAGGGAGGTCTTGACTGCGTTGATCGAATCGGGATCGAAGTTCTCGGGATCCTTGGCGTACTCCTCCTCCATGGAGGCGGCGAGGCCCAGGATGAAAGCGCTCGTCTGCGGGGTGCAGTTGTAGAACGCCATGTGACGGTGGTAAGCCTCTTTCTTAGCAGCGAGCTGCTTGGGGTCGGACTCATCCGGATAGAGGCGATCGAGCGTGGGAACCATGCCGTAGAGGAAGCCCATGTTCATCTGACGCTCGTAGTTCCAAGAGGCCTGGATGGCCCAGGAGCGCCAGAAGAACTGGCTGACCTTCTTGTTCAGGGACACGTCCTTGGTTGCGGTTGCCATAGTGTGTTCCTCCTTAGTCTTCGTCGTCTTCGAGCGGATCGTAGTCGGAATCGACACCGGCGGCTGCATGGGAACCGTTGAACTTGAAGCCCATGAAGACGATAGCCAGGCACACACCGATCAGAGCGACCGCGATGACGGACAGGTTGAGGTAGGCGGCGAGCAGGAAACCGATGAACAGGAACGGGGTCATACCCTTCTTGATCATCATGGTGAGCAGCAGGGCCAGACCGTAGGCGGTCATGATCTTGGTCGAGACGTTCAGACCAACGGACAGCCACTCGGGAACCATGTTGACGATGGCTTGGACCAGGTCGGTACCGACAAAGACGGCCAGGAAGATCGGCAGGAAGTACATGATGGCGTACAGACCGGAGCCGGCGCAGATGTGCATGCGGTAGGCGGTCTTGAACTTGCCGTTATCAATCGCGCTATCGGCCACATGGGTGAGGGCGGCGATGATGGAACGGAACACGATGCCGAGGAGCTGACCCAGGACGGCGACCGGGATGGCGATCGTCATGGCGGTCTCGGCGGAAGCATCGGTCAGGCACGCGAAGGCAGCGGCCACGATGCCGCCCAGGACCATATCGGGCGGAACGGCGGCGCCGACCTGCACCAGGCCCATGGACACGAGCTCGACGGCGGCACCGACGGCAAGGCCGGTGGGCACATCGCCCAGCAGCAGACCGACGAGCGTAGCGCCAACGAGGGGCTGCTCGAAGTTAAGACGACCGAGCAGGCGGGAGTCCCACATGCAGAACACGCCGACGAGGCCGACGAGCACCGCACTGATGAACGTATTCATACCCTTCTCCTTTCAGTCAGGCAAAAGCCTGGTTGATTACAGCTTGGCGTCGATGTCGACGCTCTGATACGTGGGGGTCTGCTGGACGTAGAGCTTGATGCCCATGTCGAGCAGCTGGTTGACGTCGGCCTTCTGGGTGGCGTCAAAGAAGACGGAGCTGTCCTTGCCGCCGACCTGATCGGCACCGTCGTGGTTGGCGGTGGCGCCCAGGTTGATGGCGTCGAGCTTGTAACCCTGGCAGAACTGCAGCATCTCGGCCGTGTTGCCAAAGACGAACATGACGCGCTCGCCGAGGGTGTTGAGCTTGTCCATCTTGGCGAGGGCACGCTCGACGGTGAAGACGTTCAGGCGCACGCCCTGGGGCTTGGCCAGCTTAAGAGCGCCCTTCTTGATGTCATCGTTGGCGGCAGCGTTGTCGACGACGATGATGCGCTCGGCCTGAACCTTGGTGGTCCAGGTAAAGACGACCTGACCGTGCAGCAGACGGTAGTCAAGACGTGCGAGGACGATCTTGGCGGGACCGGAGCCGTGACGGGGCGCCTTAGCCTTCTTGGCGGGAGCCGCGGCAGCCTCGACCGGTGCGTTGGGGTTGGTCAGACCGGTGCGGGCCTCGTTGATGAGGGCCGCGAGCTCGGCACCCCTGACGGGGGCGGGGCTCATAGCGAGCGTCAGTGCCAGCGGAATGTTGAAACCGCTGATCACCGTGAATGCCGCACCGTTGCGGGAAAGCTCGACCATGCTGTTGTTGACCGAGCTGCCGAGCATATCGGTCAGCACATAGACGGTGTCGTCCGCGTTGAACGTGGCGATCATGGCGTCCACCTTGTTGGTGATGGGCTCCTTGTCGTCACGAGCAAGCGACACGACGTGGACGTTCGACACGTCGCCGAGAACCATCCCGAGCGTGTCTTTGGCGCCTGCGGCCAGGCCGCCATGAGATGCGAGAATGATCTGATTCATCTTGCCTCCTCCTTTTCGTTATGGTCATTATAACGTCTTATACGTTGCGGATATTGCTAATTAGCATAAAGACCGTTCGCGGGTGAAAATCGACCGTTGACGGGTTTAACGTACTTGAAACGTTGGGGCTGGGCAGGCCGGCACTGGCGGGATAACCCCAAGTCGGACCCTGCGCGCAATCCCCTATCGCACGAAGTACCAGGGGCTTTCCTGCACGGTGGGCTCCAGCGCGATGCCGGTGCGTTCCTTAAACAGATCCATGTCCTGCGTTTTCTCCGTCCACCACGCGTTGGGCTTAAAGGTCATGCTCTCAGCGACATGACCGACAAATACACTGTTGCGCAGCTTGGAGAAGTCGGTGTTCATAATCAGGATGGACATGAGCACCAGCACAATACCCAGGACCTTGATCGCGCCGGCGGACTCGGCATAGACACCAATGCCCACCAGTACGGTGACGACCGTCTCAAAAGACATTACGACGGGAACTTTCGATGTCTCGAGCCCCCTGGACAGACCCTGCATATATAAGATGTAAGCCACAGCTGTGGGGATGAGTCCAAAGCCAAGGAACAGCAGCAGCAGCTGTGGCGACATTGCCGCGGCGACATCCGGCCACGGAGCCGCGATAGCCGCCATAACCGCACCGCCAAAAACAAGGCCCCAAAACGTGACAGCCAGCGGGTGGACCGTCTTGGTTGCTATCCGGCTAAACACCGCGAGCGACGCCCCACAAAAGCCTGCAATCACGCCCGACGTGACGCCCCAAACCGAAAAATGGAAACCGGAAAGGTCGCCATTAGTTACTGCAAGTACACAGCCCCCTATGTTAAAAGCGATGGCAACGAGCTTGTTGGGGGTCACGTCCTCGCGATAAAGCACGCGGCCGAGCACGACGCCAAACACCGGCGAGGTATAGAGCAGCACCGAGGCCGTGGACATGCCCACCTCGCCCATACACTCGTAATAGCAAGTGTTGGCGGCGGCCAAACCGACGATACCGACAAGCGCGCAGGAAACAAGCTCTTTAGGGCTTGCCTTGAACAGGGCCAGCGGACCCTGAGCCACGGTAGACCCCTCACCCGAACGGCAGCCCATAAACATCAGGACCGGCGCCAAGATAAGCGCTCCGACCAACAAGCGAAAGGCAGCCATACTCTGGGACGTAACGCCCATGGCCGAGATGCCGTTTACAAAGATTCCGATGCTGCCCCACATAAGCGCGGCGATCAGCACCAGCACATAGCCCAGATTGCTTTTCTTCAACGCAGCCTCCTCGGTATTGTTTCCAATATGTTTCACACTACGTTATAGTCGTTATATACATTTTTCAAGGCACAAATCGGCAAACGGGAAAATCTGCTTTTCCGCTACAACCCATTAGTGCAAAGAGGCCAGGTTCATATGCACCAACTTGGTGCATATGAACCTGGCCCCAATGCACCAACCCCTTAACAAACACGACGACGCCGACGTTTTGGCAACGTCAGCGAGCGCCCGTCATTTGAGCCAAGGTGCCGTGAAATGAAAAGGCGCTGACCTTCTGGTCGCGCCTTTGAAATTGAACGGCAGATTGGCCAAATGCCGGGCGCGCAGCGTCGAGCCGTTACGCCGTTCGGTAGAACGGCGTAACTAGTAGTCCAGCTTCCACATGTAACGGCGCGTCATATAGTCCTTGTGGGTGACGGCAGAGAGCGCGCGCATATACACGTTGTTGAGGATCGGGGCAAAGATCAGGTGGTTGAAGTACTCGCTCACGCTGTCCTTGATGTCGTTGAGGCCGAGCTCCTTGGCGTCGAGCTGATAGACGCGCTCGCCACCGTACTGGCTGACGAAGCGGATGCCGCGCTCGTCGTTGCAGCGGCTGCGGCCGACGCTGATGAGCTGGAACAGCGAGGTACGCTTGTCCAGGATCTCGAAGGGACCGTGGAAGAAGTCGCAGGTGTTGATGGTGCAGGAGTCGATCTGCAGCATCTCCTGCACGTTGCAGATGCTAAAGACGTAGGCGGCACCAAAGAGCGGGCCCTGAGCCATAACGTTGATGCAGGGCTTGTCGGCGTTCTGCTCGGCCCACTTGGCAGCGAGCGGACGGGTGTACTCGACAGCCTTGCGATAGATGGGGTCGACCAAGTCGAAGGCGGCCATAGCGGTCTCGTACTCGGCATAGCCCTCGGTCTGCTGCGTGAGCTCCATAGCGATCATGGTCACGACGGCGGAGTTGGTGCGGCCCATGCAGGACTCGTCGATGGCCAGGCTGTCGTACTGGATCTTGTAGTCGCAGACCTCGGTGAGGCCGGACTCGTCAACATAGATGGCGATGGTGCTGGCGCCGTGGTCCTTGGCGACCTGGGCGGCGACGATGGTCTCCTTGGTGCCGCGCATGGACACGACGACGGCCAGGGTGTTCTCGTTGACGTAGGCCGGGGTGGCGTGCACGAACTCGTTGCTGGTGTAGCTGGAGCTCACGACCTGCGTGGCCTCGTGCTCCATAAAGTACTGGGCAGGATAGTTGCCGCCGTTGGATCCGCCGGCGCCAATCCACACGACGCGCTTGATGCCGCCCTTGTCAGCCTTGTCAGCCAAAACCTGGGAGACGACGTCCTTAACCTGTTCCTGAGTAGTCATCGCGCATCAGCCTTTCTTCTCGTTTGATGCTCTTGATGGCATACAAGTTACATACATGTTTTGGTTATGTCGACTAGTTGTATGCTATATTTGTCTTAGAAATTATGCTGGTAAGGTTTTCGATAACTCGTTACCAGCAGTTTTATTGTTGTATTGGATACATGCTTGATTAGGCAAGCATACAAGTTAGATACAGGTCGATCGCATGAGCGCTTCATCGAAAAAGAAACTGACCCAATACGAGCGTCTGGCGACCACACTTCGCGACCGCATCGCCGCCGGCATCTACGCCTGCGGAGACAAGCTGCCGTCCGAAATGGAGCTCATGGACGAATCGGGGCTGTCGCGCAGCACCGTGCGCCATGCCCTTAAGGTGCTTGTTGACGAGGGCCTGGTTCGCACCGAACGCGGGCGCGGTGCCTTTGTGGCCGACACGCCGGCGCTCCACGAGAACAACCTGGTGTTTTCGAGCTACACAGCGCAGATCCAGGGTCAGGGCATGAAGCCCACCACGCGCACGGTGGACTCGGGCTTTGCCAAGGCCGCCGGCGACGTGGCCAAGTTTTTCGATGCCGCCGTGGGCAGCAAACTCGTCAAGCTCGTCCGCCTGCGCTATCTGGACGAAGCACCGCTGTGCCTGGAGACCACCTATCTGCCGCCAAGCTTTGAGGCGCTCATCGATCGCGATATCAACGGATCGCTCTACGCCACGCTGCGCCAGGAGTTCCATCGCGCGCCGGCGCAGGGGCACAAGACCTTCGAGGTGTGCTATGCCTCGCAAAACGAGGCGTTTTTGCTCAATGTGGAGCGCGGGCAGGCGCTGATCCTAATCACTGACTACGTCTACGACACCGACGGCCGCCCGCTGCACATCTCCAAGCGCATCCAGCGCACCGACCGCGCCAAATACACCGAGCCCATCGGCTAGCGCACCAAACGAGGCAAAATGTACCTAATAAACGTTTTACCTGCGGTTTTTATTAAATCTCAAGCCGGCATGGCGCAAATGCCAACATCGCCTGGCAACACGCGCCGCCCAAGCTCAACTGTTCCTGCCCAGAATATCCAGCACCGTAAACCTAAGTGAGTAGACTTTTCGCGACCTGCCAAGCACACCCAAAACAGCCACCTCCGTGACCTGCGGTTTTACTAAAGCAGATACGCTTTGTGCTCGCCTTGCGCCAAAAAGTCTACTCACTTAGCTCGCAAGGTGTCTCGACGGGACGATTCGAGTCAAAAAAGCGTACGAACGCGGCGCTTCTTGCGGCAATTTGATACCGCAAGACAGCCAAAAACCTGTCCCTAAATGGTAGGTTTGAAACCTTGGGCAACAAGTGCGGGGAACCAGGTTGGTTTGGGTTGGTTGGAGACGCGCTCGGCCAGGACCAGCTCCATCCAGCACATGTCGTACCAGCGGCCGAACTTTTGCGCGCAACGGTCGAAGGCGCCCACCAGGCGATACCCCATATGGGCATGGAAGTCCTGGCTGTTGTGCGTCAGATACTCGTCGTCCTTGTCGTGCGGCACGGCGATGAGCGCGCACATGCTGGTGATGCCCATCGCGACCAAGCATTGCTTGAGCGCGTCGTGCAGCCTGCGGCCCAGCCCGCCGTGGCGCACGTCGCGCGCCAGATAGATCGACGTCTCGACCGACCAGTCATAGGCCTCGCGGCTGTTAAGCGCGCTCACATAGGCATAGCCCACTGGGTGCCCGTCCAGCTCCATCACCAAATACGGGTAGCGCTTGAGCGTACGCTCGATGCGCCCGGCGAACTCCTCAACGCTCGGCACCTCGTATTCGCAGGTTATCGCCGTCTCGCGCACATACGGCTCATAAATGGCAAGCAACGCTGCCGCATCATCGGGCGTCGCCAGGCGAATCGTCGGCTTGGACATCTCGGCCATACAACCCTTCCCTCTCAAAAGCAAAGGCCGCCCCGCGCCAAACCCAAGCGCAAGGCGGCCCCTTGTCATCTCATCAACCTACAGGACAGCCGCCAACGCGTCGATGTCCTCCTGCGTCGTGGCCCAGCTGGTGCAAAAACGCACCACGGTGTGGATCTCGTCGTACTTCTCCCAGTACTCGATCGAAGCATGCTCGCGAATGCGGGCCATGTCCTCGTTGGGCAGAATCACGAACTGCTGGTTTGTGGGCGTCTCCAAGAAGAACTGGTAGCCGCGCTCGTGCAGCACGCGACGCAGCGCCTGCGCCGTCTCAATCGCCTGGCGGCCAATCTCAAAATACAGGCCGTCGGTAAAGAGCGCCTCAAACTGCACGCCCGTCAGGCGGCCCTTGGCCAGCAGCGCGCCGTGCTGCTTAATGCGCGGAATGGGGTGCGCCGGAGCGTGCATGCCGCAAAACACCACGGCCTCGCCGCAAAGCGCGCCGCACTTGGTGCCGCCAATGTAGAACACGTCGCACAGCTGCGCCAGCTCGGGCAGGGTAATGTCGCACTCATCGGCTGCCAGCGCATAGGCCAGGCGGGCGCCATCCACAAACAGCGGAATCTGGCGCTTCCGGCACACCGCATGGATCGCCGCGAGCTCGGCCTTGGAGTACAGCGTGCCGTACTCGGTCGACAGGCTCACGTACACGGCACCCGGAAACACCGTGTGCTCGTAGCTCTCGTTTTCGTAGAACACCTGGATATAGTTCTCGAGGTCCTCGGCGTGCATCTTGCCCTCGTAGCCGGGGATGGTGAGCACCTTGTGGCCGCCAAACTCGATGGCGCCCGCCTCGTGGCAGGCGACGTGGCCGGTCGCGGCGGCAACGACGCCCTCGTAGGGCGCGAGCAGCATGTCAATCACCGTCGCGTTGGCCTGCGTGCCGCCCACTAGGAAAAATACGTCGGCATCGGGCGCCTGGCAGGCCTCGCGGATAAGCTGCTTGGCACGCTCGGTGTGCGCATCGGTACCGTAGCCGGGTTGCGGCTCCATGTTGGTGTCGACGAGCGCCTGCAGCACTGCCGGATGTGCACCGTGGGAATAGTCGTTGTTAAACGCGAGCATGGCAATCCTCTCTTACCGGGTATCGGCCAGATGATTCAAACGGGGCTATTGTACGCCGTTGGGATAGGCAATGCGCGCGGCAAGACACTCAAGTGCCAGCGCCAGGGCAAAGCCGCAGCTCACGTCACTCAAAAAGTGCGCGCCGATCACGATGCGGCCAAAAGCGACGAGCGCCGCAACCAAAGCGGCAGCCCAAAAGACCACGCGGCGGCGCGACGGCTTTTCCTTAAAGGCCGCCGCGGGAAGCCCGGAGAGCATAAGGCCGATCGCCGCGTGCGCGGTGTGCCCACTCGCGAACGACTTAAAGCCGTCCTTGATCACGCCGGCGGCAATATAGCTCCACTTATCGGGATTGCCGATTACCCACCACGGCTGAAAATTGAGCCCCGGCGTGACCTCGATCACGCGCATGCGCGGGCGCGACCACAGCGGCTTGACGATCACGTTGAGGATAATGGCCTGAGCGACCCACACGGCCAGCACCATCAACGCCCAGCGCGTGAGATCGTCGGGGTCGGTGTCGCGCGTAAGGCGATAGGCGATGAGGTTGGCTGCGATGATCAGCACAAACGTCAGTACCAGCTGAACCGCGATGAGTTTGCCGCCAACCCGCAGGGACGAAACGACCTCGTAGCCGGCCAGGCCAATGTTGACGAGGATGCCGAGCGCGGCGAGCCATTTACTCCCCCTGGAGTCGGGGCGCACCGCGCGCACGAGCATAACGCCCGCGATGCTCGCCGTCAGCTCGAACGGCAGCTCGCCGGCGGCCTCGATAAAGCGACCGTACATGCTGCCGATGTTGAACAGCGCACTCGAGATCTGATAATCGAAAAAGCTGCCTACGCCCAGACAAAGACACAGGACAACCGCGATGGCGGCAGCATCTTTCTTGTAGATGTACCCGAACATAGCTCCCTTTCGATGGGACGAAGCTTTCAACCTGCAACGCGGCGGGGCAAAGACAACCATGTCCCGCCGCGCCACTTACCTGTTAGTCATCATCGCTGGCGCCTAATTGCTGCAGCAGCATGAGCGCCGCAGCCACGGGGCCGGTGCCGTCGTTGGCATCGAGACCGCGACCCAGGCCGCTGCCCGCACCGGCGCCCGCCTTATAGGGCACCGACAGCTTGCGGCTCTTGGGGAAGTTCACCGCGCCGTACCGATTCTTAAACTCAAAGGCCACCTTCTTGGGCACGTCGACGCCCAAAAACGTGATGCGTCCGCCGCTGAGCGTGACGCTCTCGAGCCCCAAGCGCTCGCCGCGGATACGGATACGCGCGCGGTTGAACAGATTGAGTCCCGCCAACGGCAGCTCGCCATGCGCGGCCTCGGTCTCTTCCTGCACCTCGTCGATGCTCTCCAGGTCCTCGGCCGCTGCGAGCTTGCGGTACACGAGCACGCGCTGGTCCACCGCCGGCAGGTACTCCTCGGACAAGAAGTAATCGGCCGGCAGATTAATACCCACGCTCGCCGCCTCCACGCCAGCGTCGTCATCGCCGCGCGCCTCGGCCACGGCCTGGCCCAACATCTGCGTAAACAGATCAAAGCCCACGCTCGACAGGTTGCCGTGCTGCTCAGCGCCCATCAGCGAACCGGCGCCGCGAATCTCCAGGTCGCGCATGGCGATACGCATGCCGCTGCCCAGGTCCTGGAACTCGGAAAGTGCAGTCAGGCGCGCCGTGGCCTCCTCGGTGAGCGGCAGCTCGCCCGGGAACATAAAGTACGCGTAGGCCTGCGTGGCAGAGCGACCCACGCGGCCCTTGAGCTGGTAGAGCTGTGCCAGGCCCAGGCGCTGCGAGTCCTCGATGATGAGCGTGTTGGCGGTCGCGTTGTCGATACCGCTCTCCACGATGGTCGTGGCGATGAGCACGTCAATCTTCTTGGTCGCGAACTCGATCATCACGTCCTCGACCTCGCGCGGGCTCATCTTGCCGTGCGCCACGCCCACGCGCGCCTCGGGCGCGGCCTCGTGCACGCGCGCCACGGCGTCGTCGATGGTCTTGACGCGGTTGGACACGTAATACACCTGGCCGCCGCGGCCCACCTCCAGGCGAATCGCCGCGCTCACCACGTCGGGATCGTACTCTCCCACGTGCACGATCACGGGGCGGCGCCCGGTCGGCGGCGTGGTGATCAGGCTCATGTCGCGCACGCCGCTCGTGGCCATCTGCATGGTTCGCGGAATCGGCGTTGCCGAAAGCGTGAGCACGTCAATCTGCTCGCGCAGGTTCTTGAGCTGCTCCTTGTGCTGCACACCAAAGCGCTGCTCTTCGTCGATGATCACCATGCCCAGGTTCTTGGGGTTCACGTCGGCAGAAAGCAGGCGGTGCGTGCCGATCAGCACGTCGATCGTGCCCTCGGCAAACGCCTTGAGCGCGCGCTTTTGCTGCGCCGGGGTGCGGAAGCGGCTGAGCACTTCGACCTCGAGGCCAAACGGGGCAAAGCGCTCAAAGAACGTCTCGTAGTGCTGCTGGGCCAGAATGGTCGTGGGACAGAGCACCATGACTTGGCGGCCGGAGTCCACGCACTTAAACGCCGCGCGCAGGGCGACCTCGGTCTTGCCAAAGCCCACGTCGCCGCACAGCAGGCGGTCCATGGGCTTGGGCGCCTCCATGTCCGCCTTAATGTCAGCGATAGCCTCCAGCTGGTCGCGCGTCTCGTCGTAGGGGAAGCTCTCCTCCATCTCAATCTGCTCGGGCGTGTCGGGCGGACAGGCGATACCGGTAATCGACGAGCGGCGCGTATACAGGTCGACCAGGTCAAACGCCAGCTTTTTGGCATTCTTGCGCGCCTTGTTGGTGGCACGCGTCCAGTCGGCGGTGTTGAGCCTGGTCAGGCGCGGCTTATCGCCGTCGGGACCAACGTAGCGCGTAATGCGGTCAACCTGCTCCAGCGGCACATAGAGTTTGTCGCCGTCGGCGTATTCCAGCAAAAAGTAGTCGCGCTCCTTGCCGCCCACTTCCTGGCGCGCGATCTCGCTAAAGAGCGCGATGCCGTGGGTGGCATGCACGACGTAGTCGCCCGGCTTAAACGGGAAGGTGATCTGCGTAATGTCAACCTTGCGGCGGCTACGCGCGCGGTTGACATCCATGCGGGCGTTAAGGTCGGCGATCGAGAACACGGCCAAATTGGCATCGGGCACCACCACGCCCTGCGGCAAGGCGGCATCGACAAAGGTCACGCGTCCGCGCGAGATAGTGGGCACGGCAGCACCGGCGGCAGCCTGCGCCGCGCCCGCCTCGAGCGAGCGGGCGTTGAGCGCGTCGGCATGGCGCTCGCGAATCGAGGCATGGGCCTCCTGACGGGCGGCACGGTCGGCAGAATCCGCCGCTGCCACGCGCACACGGTCGCCAATAGCGCCCGCGTTTTCGGGCGCGGCCGTCAGCGACTCCTCAAAAGTAATACCCTCATCGCCAAAGGTGAGCTCCATCGACTCGCGCGCACCGCGGTCGGGGATGGCAAATACGCAGGCATAGCGCTTGCCCACGACCTCCTGGATGCGCGTCATAAAGCGATTGTCCGAGCCCGCGATGGCCGGCTGCTCAATCTTGAGCTCTGCCGTCACCGCACCGCCGGCACGAATCAAGCTCACGTAGTTAAGGCGCTGCTGGGCACCAAAGTCGAGTTGCTGGGCACGCACGTACAGGCCGTCCAGACGGTCGACCCCCGCCTCGCCGGCACGCGCCTCGATATCCTCGTAGGCGCGCAGGCAGTCGTCGAACAGCGAGCGCGGCTCGGACAGCACCACGAGCGCCTTGCCGCTCACATGCGACAGCGGGCTCACGGTCTGGCCGTACATCACCGGCAAAAAGCGGTCGAGCTCGGGCGTGACGATGCGTGCATCCACCATCTCGAGCAGCGCCGCCAACTTGCTGTCGTCCTGGCTGGCGCGGTAGAGCGCCACGTGCATGTTGTGAACGGCCTCGTCGGTGAGCGCCAGCTCGCGGCAGGGGAAGATTTCGATGCTGTCCTCGTTGCCGATGGTCTGCCCCGTGGAACTCACCATGCGGCGGATGCGATCAATCTCGTCGCCAAAGAACTCAATGCGCACGGGTGCCTTCTCCTGCGCGGGGAACACCTCGACGGTATCGCCGTGCACGCGGAACAGGCCGGGCGCGTCGGCGGCACCGGCATTGGTATAGCCCATGCCCACCAGGCGCTGCGGCACCTCATCGAAGGGAATCTCCTCGCCCACCGCAAAGGTTGTCGACTCCCAGTAGCGGCTCTCGACTGGCGGCACGCAACGCAGCAACGCGCGGGCCGAGGCGACCATGATGCAGTTGTCGCCGCGCACGATGCGTCCCAGGGCCTCGCAGCGCTGCGCCACCACGGCATCGTCGGGCACCTGCTCGCGCCACGGATAGTCCTTGCGCTCGGGAAAGCGGCACACGCGCGCCAGCCCCACATAGGCGGCAAGGCTGCGCGCAGCGCGATCGGCCGCATCCTCGCCGCTCACGATGTAGACCGTCGGGCGCGGACGGCGCGCAAACTGGGCGGCCGCCATGAGCGTGCGGCCCGACTGCGACACGGCCAGCGTCACGTCCTCGCCGGCATCGAGCCCGGCCTCGACGGTCTGCAGCGCCTCGGCAGTGTAGAGCTGCGCGGCTATACGGTGAATGAGCATGCTGTTCCTCCGGCATCGCAACGCCAAAAGCCCGCCGGGGCAAGCTCGGCGGGTCGTACGTCAAATATATTGTCTGTCATGGTAGCGCATGGAGAGGACTCCGACTCAAGGGCAAACCCGGCCCCGCAAAAAACGCCAGACGAAGATGCGTTCCGCCCTACCCCGTCACGCGCACGCTGGGGCACAAATCTGCCAGCGGACACTCGCCGCACTTGGGTTTGCGGGCGTCGCAGATCTCGCGACCGAAGGTAATCCACTGATGGTTGACCGACTCCCAATACTCGTGCGGCAAAATCTTGAGCAGATCCTGCTCGGTCTTGAGCGGCTCCTTGGCATGCGTCTTGGGACTCAACATCAGGCGGTGCGCAATGCGGTTGACGTGCGTGTCCACCGCAATGCCCTCCACGATGCCATACCCCACGTTGAGCACGATGTTCGCCGTCTTGCGTCCCACGCCCGGCAGCTTTACAAGCTCCTTCATGTCGGCCGGCACCTCGCCGCCATAGTCGGCGACGATCATCTGCGCGGCCTCGACGGCATGCTTGGCTTTGCTCTTGTAGAAGCCGAGTGACTTGATGGTGTCTGCCACGTCAGCCACGCTCGCCCCGGCCATGGCCTCGGGCGTGGGCCACTGGGCAAACAGCCGCGGCGTCACCTTGTTGACCTGCGCGTCGGTCGTTTGCGCCGAGAGTAGCACCGCGATCAGCAGGCGGAAGGGATTCTCGTGGTCCAAAAAGCACTCGACCGGGCCATAGCGACGGTTGAGGCGCCCGCACACCTCGATGGCGCGCTCGCGCTTGGCGGCATTGGTCTCGCGTGGCATAACGACTCCTCGGCTCAACGGCACAATAAACTTATGGGCACAATTGTCCCACGTCCGAGACGCTTACGCCTCCAAGAATGCGCCGGTCTGACGGCTCCACAGGCTCGCGTACTCGCCACCCGCCTCGACGAGCTGCGCATGCGTGCCGTCCTCGACAATCTCACCATCGGCCAGCACCACAATGCGGTCGAGTGCCGCCACGGTGGACAGGCGGTGCGCCACCACAATGGAGGTGCGCCCGCGCATCAGGTTCTCGAGCGCCTCCTGCACCAGCGCCTCGGACTCGCTGTCAAGGGCAGAGGTCGCCTCGTCGAGCACTAGAATCGGCGCATCGGTTAGGATGGCGCGGGCGATAGCCACGCGCTGACGCTGGCCGCCCGAGAGCTTGACACCGCGCTCACCCACCATGGTGTCAAAGCCACGGGGCAATCGGTCGATAAACTCCAGGGCATTGGCCAGGCGCGCGGCCTCGCGAATCTGCTCATCAGTGGCGTTGGGACGACCGTAGGCGATATTCTCGCGAATGGAGCGGTGGAACAGCAGCGCCTCCTGCGGCACGTAGGCAACCTGGCGGCGCAGGCTCTGCTGTGTGCAGCGCGAGACATCCTGACCGTCCACGAGTACGCGGCCGCCCTGGACATCGTCCAGGCGCAGCAGCAGCTTGGTGAGCGTCGTCTTACCCGAGCCCGATTTGCCCACCAGGCCCACGCGCTGGCCCGCCGCCACATGAAGTGTCAGGTCATCGAACACGTTCTCGCCCGCCGCAGCGTCACGGTACGCAAAGCTCAGGTGCTCAAAATCAATCGCGCCCTCGCTCACCTTGAGCTCGGGGGCATCCGGGTCGTCTGCCACCAAGCGTGGCTCGTCCAGCACGCGCGTCATCTCGGCCGCATCGCCCAAAGCGCGGTTGATACGCTGCATCATGGAACTCACGTAGTTCAGGCGCATGGTGAGGTTATAGGTGTAGGTAAAGATCATGACGAGCGAGCCCGCCGAGATGCCAAACCACGCGTTGCCGCCCGCCACGAACACACTCACCACGGCCATGGTGATGACGATAAGGCCCGAGGTCGTAAAGTTGCGCTGCATCATGGCGTGCATCGAGACCGTCTCGGCGTCGCGCGCGGCTCGATCGGCGGTGTCGAACAGATCGCGTTCAAAGTCCTCGCGCCCGCAGGTCTTGACGGCCAAGATGTTCGTGACCGCGTCGGAGAGCACGCCCGACAGCTTGTTCTGTGCGGCGGACGTCGCGGCCGAAAGCGGCATGATGCGCTTGTACATAAGCCAGACAAACGCGATGTAGACGACCATGATGCACACCAGGATCACGGTAAACGTCGGCACCACCGGGGCGAGTGCGGCCACGGTACAGATGACCGAGGTGATGGTGGGGATGAGCGAATACACCGTCACGTCCACCAGACCCGTGTAGCCGCTCATAAAACGGCTCGTCTGGCTCACGAGCGATCCGCCAAAGCGGCTGGTGTGGAATGTCATGGATTGATTGGAGAGCGTGTCAAAGCACAGGCGCGCCAGGTGATAGTTGCCCGCAATCTCGAGCTTGTAGACGGTGTAGTCCTGTAGCTTGGAGAGAATCTGACCCACCAGGTTAACGAGTACGAGCGCCAGAATGTAAGGGCCAAAGACCTCAAACACCTGGTCGCCCGCCACGGGGCCGGCTTGGACGCGGTCGACGATGAGGGCCATAACGTAGGTGTTGGCAAACGTGAGCAAAAAGATGTAACCCGCCGACGAGAACACCGAGAGAAAGACAATCAGCGGCTGTGTGCGCGTGACACCCCAAAACCGCTGCAGCGTGCGGCGCACGGTGGAGCGGCTGAGCGGACTGGTGCTTCTCTGAGACATGGGCTTCCTTTCGCATCTGATAGGGCGAAACGCCATTGTTGCACATTGAAGCGCACTTCAGGCAAGCGCGATGCGAAAAGCGCCCGCGCCGTGCTTGCGCAGGCGCCCCGCCGTCAGATGCAGCTAGTCCTCGTCTTTTTGGTCTGCGGGCAGGTCTGCGGACTCCAAGCCCAAAATCGCGTCGGCCTCCCGCGCGTCTTCCAGCGCGTCGATGTCCTTGAGTTTGCGCTCCATGACGTTGGTGCGCGTGGTAATGATGCCCTCGACCGTTTTGCCCGCGGTCTCGATCTGCTGCTGGGCGCGGCGCAGCGCCGCCTGATAACGCGGCAGCTCGGCCTTGACGGCGGAGAGCACGCGCAGTACGTCGTCGGTACGTTTTTGCAGCCTAAACGTCTGGTAGCTCATCTGCAGGCTGTTGAGAATGGCGGCCATGGTGCTGGGGCCGGCAACGTTGACGTGATAGTCGCGGCCCAGGGCCTCAATAAGCCCGGGGCGACTGACGACCTCGGCATACAGGCCCTCAAACGGCACGAACATAATGCCAAAGTTGGTGGTCGCGGGTACGCTCAGGTACTTTTCGCAGATGTCCTTTGCCTCGCGCTTCACCATCATATCGAGCGCCTTGCGCGCAGCGGCAACGGCCTCCGCGTCGCCCGACTCCTGCGCGTCGAGCAGGTGCTCGTACGCGTCGCCCGGAAACTTGGAGTCAATCGGCAACAGCACGGGGTCGCCCTCGTCCACCGGCAGCTTGACGGCAAACTCAACGCGTTCCGAGGCGCCGGGCTTGGTGGCGACGTTTTCCAGATACTGGTCGGGCGTGAGGATGTCCGCCAGGATCGCGCCCAGCTGCACCTCGCCCAAAATGCCACGCGCTTTGACGTTGCCCAGCACGCGCTTAAGGTCGCCCACGCCGGTGGCGATAGACTGCATGTCGCCCAGGCCCTTGTACACGGCCTCGAGCTGGTCGCTCACCTGCTTAAACGATGCCGACAGGCGATCGTTGAGCGTACGGGAGAGCTTCTCGTCCACCGTCGCACGCATCTGATCGAGCTGCACGTTGTTGTCTTTGCGGATGGCGCCCAACTGGGCATCGACCGTCTCGCGCACCTTGTCCAGGCGGTGCTCGATGCCTTCGCGGTTGGCGCCAAGCTGTTGGGCCGCCTCGCGGCGCAGGTCATCCATGCGGTCGCCGGCCTGCGAGAACTCACGCGCGATGGTCAGGTAGCGCTGCTGCTCTACGGCGGCGTCGGTCGTCTGCTGCTGCGCGATGGCATTTGCCGTGCGGCGGGTTTCGGCCAACGCGACGTTCAGGGTGTCGAGCGTGCTGTTGGCCTGCTCGAGCGCTGCCAGCGTTTCCGCGCTACTGTCGCCACGCTCCCGCAGCTCGGCACGCAGGCTCTTGAGCTGGAGGGCGCAAGCCACAGCAACCCCCACCGCCACCAAGGCAATCACAACAAGCACAATATCAATAGCAGACATAAACTCCGCCCAACAAACCCAATCGATCATCAATCAAAACCGCGATCAATCTTACCCCGCCACACACACCGGGCGCCCGGCCCCTTCTTGGGCGCCCCTCTCCTCCGCATATTCCATAATGCGGCGAGCCGTTTTCCTGCTCACCTTTGAGTCATCGCCGGCCAAGTATGCGTATACGTTTCCTTTATTCAGGCGCAGAGCACGGCAGAGGCCATAGCGCGTTACACCCGATTCCTCCAATGCTTCCAGCGTTTTCTTTCTCA
The DNA here is from genome assembly GCA_019414045.1 of Collinsella sp. Lineage (GTDB taxonomy): Bacteria > Actinomycetota > Coriobacteriia > Coriobacteriales > Coriobacteriaceae > Collinsella. Next base: position 21,601 of record DXMW01000034.1, read on the forward strand.
TCAGGGCGTTCACCCTTCTATCGGCCGCCGGCTTTTCCTTCACCGCTCTATACGCACGCCAAACGTTGGCATAACGATTAGGGAGCTCACTTTTGGCGCATAGAGACGCCATGCTACCCGCTTGACCGTACAAGGATAAAACGTCTCGATAATCCCGTTCCATCCACGAGCCCTCGGATAAACCCAGAACGTATTCGGCTTTTCCTTGCGCCAAAGCGAGCAAAAACAGAGCCTCCGCCACGCGCGGCGCATCCGTCGTCGCCTGCTCAACCAATTTTCTAAAACTCAGCGACTGCTGTCCGGATAGCTCTCGGCAATAGCCTTTTAAGAATCCCTCAAAGGTCAGATTCAACCGAGCACCTCCTTTTTGTATTACCTGTATCCCTTATTATTATTCATCTTCAATAATACTATTCAGTCGCACGACAGGACCCACAGGATGCAAGGATTCCACTCGTGGCGATAATCCCTACACCCTAGAAGTCCTAATGCGACAAACGCTAGCTCTCCCAGCCGGCGCGGATGGTTGTTATGACGTCATCTAGGCGCTGGCCCAGGGCCGTTAGATGTTGGAGCACCTCGTTGGGCGATGCACCGTTGAGGATGCACGTGAGGGCATACGACGCCAGAAAGATGGCCGCAAGCCCCAACGGGATGAGCACGATCATCGCCAACGTACGCAGGCGCTGGGCCCAGCGACGGCGACGCGCACGATGCTTGTCGAACGCGAGCTCCTGCGCATATGAATCTTGCTGTACGGAATAGGCCTCTGGCGCCGATTCACACCCGGGCACAGCTGCAGGTACAGCAGCGGGCACGACGTTTTGCACGGGCGCCTGGTTGGCAACCCCTTGCATTTGCATCTCCATGAGTCGTTGCTGCTGACGCAGCATGCGCTCAGCTTGTTGCTGCGGAGTCTCAAGAAACAGATCCATGCTGGCCTCCAAAATCGGAGCATTCGACGCTTACGACCAGCATCCCGCACCGCCATGACCGCGACAACGCAATCGCCGGCAATAGCCACAAAGTTTCTTTTGCTCAAAAGCTGTCGAAAAGCTCAACAACTCCCCTACCAGCACTTTCTCTGAGCTTTTTTCGCCAACAATCTTTTGGCCTTCCACCCTTACGCCAACTGACCAAAATCTAACCAATAGCTTGACGAAAATTGTGGAGACCGGGACCCCACAAAAACGTGCCGCCCCAAAAAGGGGCGGCACACAACCTTTTTTATCAGCTTTTCTGTATCGAGCACGCGACGACCCAACGCCGGAGCGCAAGGCGGGGAAATACCTTTGCCTCGCGCGACTCTGCGAAGCCGTGAGCGAGAGGGAAAGGTATTTCCCCGCCCTGCGCTCCGCAGCAGCCAGCGCCAAGCGCTAGTAGTTCACCACCTGCTCCTCAAAGTACGCCTTGGGGTGGTTACACACCGGGCACACCTCAGGTGCCTCGGCACCAACGTGCAGATGTCCGCAGTTCAGGCACTTCCACACCTTTACGCCCTCGCGCTCAAACACCTCGCCCGACTCAATGCGCTCGACGAGTTTGTTGTAGCGCGCCTCATGAGCCTTCTCCACGGCGCCGACGCCACGGAACTTCTCGGCGATCTCGGCAAAGCCCTCCTCCTCGGCGGTCTTGGCAAACTCGTCATACATCGTGGTCCACTCGTAGTTCTCGCCCGCGGCGGCATCACGCAGGTTGTCCAGAGTGCCCGGAACGGCGCCGTCGTGCAGATACTTAAACCACAGCTTAGCGTGCTCGGACTCGTTGCCCGCGGTCTCGGCAAAGATATTCGAGATCTGAACGTAGCCGTCCTTCTTGGCCTTGGATGCATAGTAGCGATACTTGGTATGCGCCTGCGACTCACCGGCAAAAGCGGCCTCGAGGTTCTTCTTGGTTTGGGAATTCTCAAAATCCATATGTGTACTTCCCTTCAACACATGCCGCCCGTAGGCTTCGAGCGGCCCTATCTTTAGGATGCCCCCATGCCGAGAATCTAAACCTTACAATCTCGTTCTTCAAATTCAAGCGAGCTAGACGCTCAGCCAGCGATTACCCTCGACGCGGCAGAATCCCTCGCGTTCCAGGTCGGCAAGAATGCTTGCAACCAGCTCGCGCTCGACCGGCTCTCGGCCGGCTGCCGCCTCCATCTCGTTAACGCCTGCAACGGCTTCATCGAGCGTAATACCCGCCGGCTGCCCATCGCGCGCTGCCAGCAGCATGCGCACGATGTGGGCGCGCTTTTGACGACGCGAACCCTCAAACTTGGACTGGCGGCTATAGCCCGCCGATCGCCTAGACGGATTGGGCAACGTCTTCTTAAGATACGCACCATAATCCAGCAGCGCGTAATACCACGCGCGCGGCGTGTCGGCGTCGTCTTGAGGCGCGGCAAAGGGGGCAATCTCGTCCGCCGTCGCACCGGGAGCCGCCGGGCAGGCCGCCTGAATCAGCGGCACCAGTTCGCGATCGGGAACAGCCGGCACGTCGGGAAAGAAATGATGCAGAAAGACCGTACGCACGTTGGTCTCCAGATACACACCCGGAAGATCGAACGCGAACGACCGAATGCCCTGCGCCGTCGCTGGTCCAATACCGGGCAGGGCGACCAGATCGCGCGTCTCGCGCGGGAACTCCCCGCCCCAGTCCTCTACGAGCTGCTGTGCAGCCCTGTGAAGTGCCAGAGCACGACGGTTGTAGCCCATGCCCTGCCAAGCGTCCAAAACGTCCGAGGGCGCCGCCTGCGCAAGTGCCTGCACAGTCGGAAAGTGCTCGAGCCACGCCGGCATGCGTGTCTCCACGCGCGGCACCTGCGTCTGCTGCAGCATGACCTCGGAGAGCCAAATAATGTACGGGTCACGCGTACGTCGCCACGGAAGGTCGCGATAGCGCAGGACCCCTTCCGATCGAATCATCGAACGAAAGGGGTCCTGAATCATATCTATGCTCCTTATGCGGCGTTATTCCTCCCGGCAAGCACACGCATAGGCGGCGTACTCGGGAAACGCATCGCGGTCGGCAAACTTGGGGTCGACGGCCGGGAACTGGCGGTAAGCGACGATATCGCCCAGCGAAACGGAATCGAGATAGTCGCGCATCAACGCTTGAGCTCCGGCCCACAGGGGATGATAGCAGCACGTGCCCATGCGTGCACAGTCGCCATCGGGTGCGGTGCAATCATTCATAACCATAGGGCCCTGAACGGCCTCGACGACCTGACGAATGGTGACGTCGTCCGGACTGACCTTAAGACGCATGCCGCCATGGACGCCACGCAGGCTCTCCACGATGCCAGCCTGAACCAAGCCATGCTGGATCGAACGCGCGAACGAATAGGGCACGTTGACCTCTTCGGCGGCAGTGCGAACAGAAAGCAGCCGCTCCGGCTCCTCGGCAAGCATCGCAAGCATCGCAAGCATGCGAAGGGCATAGTCAGTCTTTCTCGATATGTCCATTTTTCCCCTTTCAAGGAATAGGAACAGCTCGAACGGGCTCCGGGGCCGAGCTTACGTCGAGACGCCAAACGAACGCCAGGACAGCCAAATAGCAAATCGGGTGTCCACTGGATGCCGAGCCTGAAGTTGATTACATCAATACCGGCCTACAGTGAAACTTAGTATAACCTAACCCCCTACCCCATTAAACAGGTGTTGTGCAACAAACGCCTTGTTTGAACATATATATCAGTTGGGCCCTGTTCGCGAATAGGAGATGAAATTTGGAGAGATGTGGTTTTAGATATAAGGGTGTGGATCAATGTCCCATTAAACGCAAAAAGCCACGTCCGAAGACGTGGCTTTAATTGCGTTGGCGGGAAGTACGGGGCTCGAACCCGCGACCTCCGACGTGACAGGCCGGCGCTCTAACCAAACTGAGCTAACTCCCCAGACAGTCGTTCGCGTTTGTTTCCGCTCGCGTGCGCTGCGGGGATTAGTATACACAGAAGTTTGTCCGGTGCGCAACAACTTTTTTGAAAATATTTTTTGGGCCCCTCCGGGAGGGTCTCCGGGGCTGAGGGCGGGGGTTAAGTTTGCTGCTCTACAGTCCTGCGCAAGACGGAAAGCACATTAAGTGCTTTCCTTTGCGTGCGGAACTCGCGACAAACTTAACCCCCGCCCTCAGCCCCGGAGACCCTCCCTGCCGTCACTTTGTCCAAACAATTCTTGTTCCTCGCCGCTTCCGCGGCTCGAGGTCCCCGTTCTCCGCGGTGAGGTTGGTCTGATGGATCTTGCTGAACTTCCACCTTTGGCTCAAATGGAAACGGGAGACGCATCTGCATCCCCCGTTTTTGTTGCGGTTAGTCTAGGTCAATAAATTTGGTGCTTATGATCTTGCCGTCCTTGACGAGCATTCTGGCCATGGTGGGGCCTCGGGAGCCTCTGGGGTAGCTAGCACTGCCGGGGTTGAGGACTAGGCAGCGGCCTACTTGAGCTTCTTTGGTTACGTGGGTATGGCCGTTGATGGCTACGTCTACAGATCCCACGGGGAGGTCTTCGCGGTAGTGGGCTACGGCGAATTTGAGTCCTTCGTAGGTGAAGAGGGCCAATCGGTCCACGTCGGGCCCGTAATCGCGGTAGCAGTCGTTGTTGCCCAGCACGGCTCGCACGGGGGCGATAGTGCACAGGTGTTCATAGTCCATCTCTGACGTTAGGTCTCCCGCATGGATGATCAGATCTGCGCCCTCTAGCTCGTCCAAAAGCGCGGGAGAAAGATAGCCGTGGGTGTCCGAGATGATGTCGATGCGCTTGGCGTCTGCACTGTTCATGGGATCCCTTTCGCAAAACCGGTTCGATATCCAACATCTACATACAAAAAGGCCCCACGGCTCCGCAGACGTTTTTGGTCTACAGGGCTGCGGGGCCAATGTTCTACAGGCTCAGGGCCTTCTTGAGCGGCACGACGCGGCGGCGCGAAACCGGCACGCGCTCGTCAACGCCGGTAATGCCCAGCTGGATGGCGCCCGAAGGCACCGTCTCCACATCCGTGACGCACGCCAAGTTCACGATATAGCGGCGATGCACGCGGAAGAAGCCAAAATCGCACAGCTTGGCCTCGAACTCCGCCAACGAGGTCGTCGATAGAAAACGATCGTCGATGGTGTAAATACAGGAGTAATCGTCCTTGGCCATGATAAAGCGGATATCGTCCACGGGAATGAGCACCTTGCGGCCGCCCTTTTCCACCGGGATGCGCTCGATGGTCACCTTGCTGTCGGTAACGGGCTTGCTGCGTTGTATAACCTTTTCGATGGCGCGATCAAGACGCGCCTCCTCGACAGGTTTCATCAGATAGTCGACAGCATCGACATCAAACGCCTCGACCGCATGGTCGCTATAGGCAGTCACAAAAACAATCGCCGGCGGGTTTTTGAGCTTATGCAGCGCCTCTGCAAGCTGCAGACCCGATGCGCCGGGCATCGAGATGTCGAGAAACACGACATCGACCCGATTTTCCATAAGCATCTCGATGGCGGAGCGAACACTCGACGCCTCTGTGATCGTGCCGATCTTGCCCGTCTGCTCGAGCAAGAATCGAAGCTCCGAACGAGCCGGCGCCTCATCATCCACAATCATCGCACGCAGCATAGGGATAAAACCTTTCGTCAACAAACTACGCCGGGCATCCGCCGAAAGGCGTTGAACCCGTAGCCTTTTATTTTACTCTTGAATATCAAAGATACTCTCTGACAAATCAAGATGCAGGAGCACCTTCGTGCCCTTGCCCGGCGCCGATTCGACGCGCGTATAGGAATGCGGTCCATAAAAGCGATGGATGCGCTCCGAAATATTGTGCATGGCCACGCCGGCACCGCCGCCCTGCGGGGAGCTGGCATCGGGGCGGGCAGAGCGCTCATCAAACAGCCTGGCGGCGGTCCCCTCGTCCATGCCCACGCCGTTATCGGCAACGGCGATTAGAATCGCGTCGTCGCCATCCTCGTCCACCGTGACGTCAATCTTGAGCGCTTCATCGTCACCCATGCCGTGACGCACGGCGTTTTCGACAATCGGCTGAATTACAAAAGCCGGCACCAGCGTGTCCTCGACATCCTCCGACACATGGAAGGTCGCCAGCACGCGGTCCTCGCCAAAGCGTGCCTTCTCAAAGGTAAGGTAGCGCTTGGTCTGGGCGACCTCACGCGAAACCGGAATCAGCGAACCCGAGTTGTCGAGCGTGGCGCGGTAGAACGACGAGAACTCGCGCAGCAGCTCGCGGGCGCGAAGCGGATCGGTGCGCGTAAAAGACGCAATGGTGTTGAGCGTGTTGAACAGAAAATGCGGATTGATCTGGGCCTGCAGTGCGCGCACCTCGGCGCGAGCCGTAAGCTCCTTTTGCACCTCGAGCTCGTGGATGGCAAGCTGCGTGGACAAGATCTCGGCAAAGCCGGAAGCCAGAGCGTACTGGGTGCGGTCGACGGCGCGCGGCGTGCGATAGTAGAACTTGAGCGTGCCGACGGTACGGTCGCCCACCTTAATAGGCGCGATGATGCCGGCGGGAACCCGGTTGTGCGAGCCGTCCGAACCCACCACGTCGACAACGCGATTGAACGACTGCACGATACCGTGTTCGATCACGTAGCGCGTGGCAAGCGTATGGATGGGTGCATCGGGCAGGAGCTTTTCCTCAAACTCGCCCGCACAGGCCAGCACGTTTTTCTCGTCGGTGATTGCCACCGTCATGGCGCGCGTCTCGGGCAGAATGCGACGGCACACCAGCAACGCCGACTCCTGCGTCAAGCCGCCTTTGATGTCTTCAAGCATGGCAGAGGCCACCGAGAGCGTCTCCTCGGTGTACTGCGAGCGCACCGAATCGGGATTAAGCGTTAAAAAGATAAAGATGCACAGAAAGATGCAGAGCAGGGCACAGGCGACAACCGTCGCAATGGGTTCGATTCCGGTCGCCAGTGCAAAGATGAAGTAGGCCATCACGCAGATGGCACAGAACACGGCAACGATGCGGAAGAACGAAATTGAGCTGTCGCGCCCGTCACGGCGGTCGGCCATTACTTCCCCTCCAGAATGTCGATCAGTTGGGCGTCACGCCAAAGCCCGTCCATAATCTTGGGCCAGAAGCTCTGGAAACGCAGATAGCTCGCGGCGTTTTGGCGCGCATATGCCTGGGCCTCGGCAATACCGTGACGCCAGATGCGCAGGTAGCCTTCGTGCTCGTGGGTAAACATGCTGCGCACCATAGCGGTCTTGCGCACGCGATCGTCGAGCTCGCGCGAAATCCACGGACCCGGATAGGGCATGAGCGACGCGGCCGTAACGGGAATGAGCTCCTTTTGGTGCGCGGCAAACGTCAGCTTGGCCCGCTCGTAGTACCAGCGGTACACGTCCTGCATAAAGCGCGGCGAACGCTTCTCGGACTCGGGCGGCAGATGACGTACGGTCCACTCGTTGTCGAACCACACGTCGTAGCCAAACATGCGCATGTTAAAGAGATAGTCCAGGTCCTCGCCGCGGGTAATAAACGGGTCGAATGCCACGCGGGTAAACGCACGAGCATGCAGGGCCATAAGGCCGCCGCACACGTAATTGGAGCGTGAGATACGGGTACCCGAGAGCGCCTTTTTCATCCAACGGTTGAACTCGATGCGCTTAGTCCACCACCGATGGCAAATGCCCACTTTGTCGGTGGGGGCAAGCGGCGATCCATCGCGGTCGTAGAAATAACCGCTCTTGACCAGAATCGGCAGGCCCTGGCGCGTCTGCTGCCCCAGCGCATACGTCGCTCGCTTCATAAAGTCGGCATCGATGACGGTCTCATCGTCGTCGACGAAGATGACGGCATCGTGGCCCAGCACGGCGGCACAGGCCAGCCCCATGTTGCGGATGGCACCATAGCCACGAAGGCTCACACACTCGCCCGAGCCCTTGGGTGCAATCTGCGCCACGCGGTCCGCGATGCGCGACGCCTCGATATTGGTAACGACGGTCACGTTGAGCGTAGGGTGCGCGTCAACGATCTCGCGTACGTGTTCTGATACGTCGGCCGTAACGGACGTCGGACAAACCACCAGCAAGATAATGCGCGGGATGTCGCGCACCTGCTCCAGCGAACCCAGGCATCGGTCGAGCTCGGGGTTGGCGGCGTTAAGCTTTGTCGAATGGTCGTAGGTTCCGGGGGCATTTGCACAGGCGTCATCGCCCGCCCAATACGTTGGAATCACCACCGTGGCATTCATGCCTTGCCCTCCTTACAACACAAAAACGGGGCGCCGCCAAACACAGGCGGCGCCCCGCGAACTAGCTGATTCCATCATACCCACTTGGGCTCGGCATTGTTGGATAGACGGAAATGTTTTATGTCCGGAACCCTAAAAGAGCACCGCGGGCAAGCACTATCCGGACCGCGTTTACTGTGCCGCCTGAGCCATGCGGGACAGACGGACCAGCAGCACAAAGCCAACAACCAGCAGAACACCAATAGAAAGGACGCCCAGTGACGGGTTGCCGGTCAGCGAGGTGACAACCGACACCAGGAAGGTGCCCATAACGCTTGCGTAACGGCCAAAGATATCGAAGAAGCCGTAGTACTCGTTGGACTTTTCCTTAGGGATAATACGACCAAAGTAGCTGCGGCTCAGCGCCTGCACGCCGCCTTGGAACAGGCCGACCAAAATAGCGAGCACCCAAAACTCAAAGGCGGTCTTTAAGAAAAACGCGGCAAAGAGCACGATGCCCATATAGGCGGCGACGGCCACCAAAATCATATTGAGTGTGCCCACGCGGCCGGCGAGCTTGCCGTAGATGATGGCGGACGGGAAGGCCACAAACTGCGTAACGAGCAGAGCCAGCACCAGTTGGGTCGAGTCGATGCCCAAAGCCGATCCGTAGCTGGTTGCCATGGAAATGACCGTGTGCACACCGTCGATGTAGAAGAAGAACGCGATCATGTAGACCAGCACGGTCTTGTTGTGGGCGATCTCGCGCATGGTGTGTCCGACCTCGGAGAACACACCGCCCACGATGTGGCCGATGGTGTCCTCGGGACCGCGCTCGCGACCGTACTTTTGCTTATAGGTGCGAATGAGCGGCAGGGTAAAGATGAGCCACCAGGCACCAGTGATGATAAACGACAGACGCGTTGCCAGCATGGTAGGGACGCCAAGAGCGGGGCCACCCATGATAAGCGCCAGGCAGATGATGAACGGCACGGTGGAACCGATGTAGCCCCAGGCATAGCCCGAGCTGGACACGGCGTCCATGCGCTCGTCGGTGGTAATGTCGGGCAGCATGGCGTCGTAGAACGTCATAGAAGAGTTAAGGCCGATGGTGCACAGCACGTACACGGTCAAAAATGCCATGGCGGACATTGGGATAGCCTGCGCCAGGCAAAGAACCAGGCCCGTGAGGAAGAAGCCCAAGAAGAACTTGATCTTGTTGCCGGCGTAATCGGCAAGCGCGCCCAGAATGGGCATGAGCATGGCGATGACCAGCGAGGCAATCGTCTGCGCGTTGCCCCAAGCGACCACCAGGTCTGCCGAGGAAGCACCGGTATTGATGGCGTTAAAGTAGATGGGCACCACCGAGGTATTGAGCAGCACGAGGGCCGAGTTTCCCACATCGTACATGACCCAGTTACGCTCGAGCTTGGTGTATTTCATGGACAGGGACCCTTCGTATTCGCCCGATATGCAGTTAGTTCATCGTACCCCAATTGCACAGAGGCACCGGTAAGGATTCGGCAAAGGGGCCGAGAGCGGCACCCGCGGCCTTTGCCCGGAACAAACTCCTCGCGCTCCAACGCAGTTGCGGTGGAATAGTTCCTATTCAAGGACTCCAGGAGTCCAAGCAAGAACTATTCCACCGCAACTTATGAGTCGGCTTGTTATTCCTCGCGGTCGAACTCCTCGTCGGCGCCGAGCATACGGCCGCTGTAGTTGACGTGACCGGTCACGGCCTCCATGTCGCCTGTTTCGATGAATCGGGCGACCGTGCACTCGTAATCGACCAGCGCGCGATCAAAGACCTCGGGGAAGCTCTCATTCGAGGCCTCATCGGTAAAGGGATTCTTCCATGTCAGATGGCCCAGGTTACCGGTGCGCTCGGGCAGCTCCGTCGTCACGCGATGGGCAAGGCCGTCGAGCAGCGAGTAGTCGTGCACCAAGCCCTCAACCAGCGAGATCGCGCGCGTCTTTGCGGAGCCGGCCGGCTCAATCGCGCGGTAAAGTCGCTGCATATTGGCAACGGCAGCACCGTACTCCCCCGCCGGAATGTCAATGCCGTACACGCGTCCGGCAACATAGCTCATCAGCACGCCGGCCACGCGATTGATGCGATCGGTGGTGACGATCTCGCCCGCCGGCGGGTAATCGTCAACCGTAGCGCCATCGCGTTTAAGCTGCAGCATCAGCACATCCAGGTCGCTCTCGATCACGGCATGGACCTGACTGCTCGAATCCTCAAGCTCTGAATCGGACTCCACGATGCCAAACTGTTGCTCATAGACAAAAGGATGGGCGTTGCGGTCGAGCACGTAATGAGACAGCAGGCCCAGCGCAAAGGCGCGACCCAAGCTGGCGTCGCGCGGCAGCAGATGCGACACGCCGTCGCGCAGGCACGCGAACTGGCGAGACATGCGCGACCGATGCATGACCTGCGCCAGCAGCGTGCAGTCGGAAACACGCGGTGTCAGAATGTGAAAGAAAAACGGGTCGGGGCCTTGGTTGCCCAAGATAAAGGCAATGCGCTCTTCATCGGACGTGATGACGCCCTGCGGAAGACGGTCGATGCTTTCCTCGCCAAACAGATGATGGGTGATAAGCGCGGGCATAATGATCCTTTCGATTTCATTCGATGCCACCCATTATGCCCACCGCGCGCCCATGCCAAACCTGCGATGGTAAACGACGGCACGCAGACCGTCTACGCAAGCCCCAAGTGTGCTTTAACCTCGGCAGCGCGACGGCGGGACACGGGCACCGTCGAGGTTACGCGATCGAGCCTGAGTTCCATAAGACCCGTGGAACCGATCTCGACATTGTGCACGTCCTCCAAATTGACCAGATAGCTGCGGTGGACACGGATAAAGCCCTCGGGGGCCAGGCGCCGCTCGAGCGAGGAAATCGACTCATTGATCAGGTATGTTCCCTCGGCGCAGACGGCGTTGCAAAAATCGGCACGCGCCTCAAAGTAGCAGACGTCTGCGGCGGGAATGAACACCTTTTTGCCCCCGCGGTCCACCGTCAGACGCAAAGGCTGGCGCGGAGCGTGGATAACACGACGGACACCCAAGGCTGCCTCGATCTTGTCGAGTGCCTTTGACAGGCGTGCGTCCTCGACCGGCTTGACGACATAATCGACGGCATCGAGGTTATAGGCATCGGCCGCATACTCGGCAAACGCCGTCACAAACACAACCACCGGCGGCGTCTTTAGGTTCTGCAGCGTCTCGGCAAGCTCAATTCCCGAGCGACCGGGCATGGTAATGTCTAAAAATAGCACGTCGGGCTTGTTCGACAGAATCGACTCCACGGCTTCGGTGACATTGCCCGCCTCGGCAATCTGGCCCACACGCGTATCCTTTTCCAACAGATAGCGTAGCTCGGCCCTAATGGGAGGTTCGTCATCAACCACCAAGATGTTCCAGCCTTCGGACATATGTGCTTCCCCTCTTTTTCTCTCAATCCAACCGCGTGCTACGCCGTCAACGGCGCCGGCTCATGCGGCTCGCCGTTCAGCTCGACGATGACCTGCGTGCCAACGCCCTCCTGGGACTTCACGCGCATGCCAGAATCTTCTCCGTAAAAGAAATGGATGCGCTGAAGCACGTTAAAGAGCGCCAAGCCGCAGCCTCGTTTGATGGAGCCGTCGGCGGTAATGCTCTCGGGCTCCTCCAGGCGATGCTGCTCAAACAGATGCGCGCAGACCTCTTCGCTCATACCGATGCCATCGTCCTCGACGATGATCTCCAAACCGTCATCGGTCTCGAAAGCCCTAACACGAATAGAAAGCGGCTCGGTCTCGCGCTGCGCGTGTTTGATGCAGTTTTCGAGCAACGGCTGCAAGATAAACGGCGGCACCATGCAATCGCGCACCTCAAAGTCGATATCGACCGAGACGCGCAAACGGCCGTCGCCATACCGGGCCTGCATAAGATTGATATAACGAGTACCCTGTTCCACCTCGTGCTCGAGCGTGGTGAGCGTATCGGAATCAGAAAGCGTCTGACGATAGTAATTGGAGAAGTCGATCAGCAGCGACCTGGCCTTGTCCGGCTCGGTACGTACGAGCGACACGATGGTGCTGATGGTGTTAAACAGAAAATGCGGGTCGACCTGCGACTGCAGGGCGCGCAGCTCCACGCGGGCCGTAAGCTCGTCCTGGCGCTCGAGCTCAAAGCTTGCAAGCTGCGTGGAAATGAGGTCGGCAAAGCCCGAGGCGAGCGCCGTCTGGCGCATATCGATGCTGCTCAGACGGGGATAATACAGCTCGAGCGTGCCCACGCAATGCCCGCGCACGGTAAGCGGTGCGACAATACCGGCGCGCAGGCGCGGAAAGTAGCCACCCGTCTCGGTCGAGGCATCGCGCGAGAACACGCTTTGCTCACCGCTGTTGATCACATTGAGCGTGGTCCGCAGCACCACCGGGGTGCCCGCGGGGCATTTTGCCGAGTCCTCGCCCCAGCTTGCCAACACCTGCTTGCCGTCGGTAAAGCAGATGGCAGAGGCGATAGTTTCGGACAGGATGATCTTAGAGGCGCCCAGGGCAGCTTCGGGCGTAAGGCCGCGCGACGTGTAGGCGAATATTTTCGACGCGATGGCGAGCGTGCGGTCGGTAGCGCTCGATGTGAGGTCGTCGGGAACGACAAAGACGTACGAGAAGAAGAAGCACAGCATGACCAAGCCGGCAATGACGACAACGGCCGGAACGGGATTGGGATTATCGGTTAGATCCCAGATGAGCAGCAGGATAAGCAGCGGAACGACGATACCGAGCAAGATGGCTTGAACCACATGCTGAGCGGTACGAAAGACCTTGGTAGAGTTGTAGCTCTTGCCCAGAATCAGCCTATTGAGATCCACCGTCATCTCCTTCTTACTGACGCACCCCATAGCAATAAAGAGGGCCGCAAGCGACCCTCTCCATTGCATTATGCAATCAAATACTGTGTTTTACATCAAGCCATCGATGAACGGTAGCTTAGGCGCTGTACTTGTTTGCCTCGCCGAAGGTGCCGGCCTCGACAATCCAGCCGTCCTTCATGATGACGTCCATGTTGTCGGTGTTGAGCACGTGGATGTCGGCGGCGACGTCACCGTTGACGACCAGCAGGTCGGCGCACTTGCCGGCCTCGATGGAACCGGTCTCGTCCTCGATGTGGCACATCTTGGCACCGTTGAGGGTGGCGCAGGTGATGGTCTCGACCGGAGTGAAGCCGATCTTGTCGACGAACTCGTACATCTCCTCGATGGAGCAGGTGCCGTACGGGGTGACGAAGGAGAAGGAGTCAGAGCCGATCGTCATGACGACGCCGCGCTTCTTGGCCTCGCGCAGGCAGTCGTAGTTGCGCTGCAGCTCCTTCTCGACCAGGGTACCCTCGTACTTGTCGTGCAGCTCGGGGACGTAGACGGGCGGATAGGTGGCGTACCAGGTGGGCAGGAAGGCGATCGTCGGGGTGAAGAAGGTACCCTGCTCGGCCATGAGGTCCATGGTGCGCTCATCGATATCGAAGCCGTGAATCAGCTGCTCGCAGCCAAAGCGAACGGAATCGTAGGCAGCGGCGTGGTTGTTGTAGCAGTGGCTCCACACGGGGATACCGACCATCTTTGCCTCTTCGACCACGGCCTGGATCTCCTCGGAGCAATAGTGCTGGTCACGACCGGAGTCCCAGCGCCAGATGCCGCCACCGGTAGCCCAGATCTTGATGGCATCGGGGTTCTCGCGCAGGCGACGGCGGACGGCCTTGCGCAGATCCCAAGGACCATCGACCTGGTCGCCCCAGGGGTGGGATTCCTTGTTGAGCTCCTGGGTGCAGTGGTGAGAGTCGCCGTGACCGGCAACGCGGCAGAAGCCCAGGCCGGTGGCCAGAACGCGCGGGCCCTTAAAGACGCCCTTGTCGATGCAGTCGCGGATCTGGATACCAAAGCGGCCGATCTCGCAGACGGTGGTGAGACCGTGGGTGAGGCAGTCGTAGGCCTGCTTGACGGCGACGGCCTGCTTCTCGAGGAGCGGCTGCATGACCCAGTCGGTGTCATCGTCGGTCAGGTTGCCCGAGAAGTGCAGGTGGGTGTCGATCAGGCCGGGAAGGACGGTCTTGCCGGCGGCGTCGATAACCTCAACGCCCTCGGGAAGGTCCTGCATGACACCGGCGTACTCGATCTTGCCATTGTCGTCGACGAGAACGAGGGAGTTCTCGACCGGCTCGGCACCGGTACCGTCGATGAGCTTGCCGCCAACGATTGCATACTTAGTGGACATGGTTCCTCCTTATGGATCCATATAGTGGGCGAGGCCGCGTTGGGTTAAGGCCTCACAAAACTACCCAAGTGGTGCCGGGTTCGGTGCGCGGGAGAGAGGGCCCCGCGCACCCGATCCGCCCCGGCTAGGCGTTATTTTTTGCGGGAATTGGTGAAGGCCATGAGGGCCAGGCCAACAGCCAGCCAGCCGATCACGATGCTCCACTCCACCATGTTGAGGGAGGCGGGAGAGAACGGGATCACGAGCAGGCCAATGATGGTGCCGCAGGCAACGATAGCGAGGCTGATGCCAAACTTGCCACCGGGCACCTCGTAGGGACGAGGCAGGTCGGGCTCGGTGAAGCGCATGCGCAGGCAAGCGAGGGCGACCATGCCGCAGGAGAAGATGAAGGCGAGAGCCGACACGTTGGTCAGAGGGATGAGCATGTTCTTGCCCAGGAACGGACCGACGACGGTGATGACGCCCAGAACGACGCAGGCGAGCTTGGGAGCGCCGGACTTGGGATCGACCTCGGCAAACTTCTCGGGCAGCTGGCCCTTGCGGCCCATGGCGAGCATGATGCGGCTCGTGGCGCCGTAGAAGGAGTTCATCGGGCCCATGGGTCCAAGCGTGGCGATGACGAGCATGGCCAGGTACAGGAGCATGTTGATGCCCTTGAGGCAGGCAAGCGCGGGAACCGGGCTCTTAACAAACTCATGCCAGTCGAGGATGGTGCCGAACGAGTAGATGCAGACCATGTAGAAGCCGCCGGCGGCCAGCAGGGCCAGGGAGATGATCTTACCGAACTTGTTCCAGTTGAGGCCCTCGGCTGCTTCCTCAGCCTGCTGAGGAATGGTGTCGAAGCCGGCGTAGAAGAACGGGGTCAGAACCAGGACCGACACGATACCGGCGAACAGGCTGGTGCCCTCGGTAGCGGGCTTGCCGCCGCCAGCACCGGTGACCTGGGAGAACACGGGCATGGCGTTGTCCGGCGAACCGGTGAACAGCGAGACGCCCATGGCGAGCAGCATGCCGCAGAGCAGGGCCTTGGTCAGGAAGGCCTGCAGCTTGGCGGCCGAGCTGGCACCGCGGAAGTTGAGGAAGATGACGTAGGTTGCAAAGCCGAGCGCGATCAGCGTCGGGAACAGGTAAACGTCGGCGCCCAGGATGGTGTAGAGCTTGACGGCGCGCAGCCACTCAAGGCCTGGCAGGCTGCCGAACATCTCGGACACGAGAGTCGAGATGGCGATGGCCTCCCACGGGCACAGGATGCCGTTGCCCAAGGCCAAAAGCCATCCGGTGATGTAGCTCATCGTACGGCCAAAGCTACGATCGACATACTCGACGATGCCGCCCGAAATGGGGATAGCAGCCGTGAGCTCACCGAAAACAGCTCCGACGGGCACGAGGAAGATTGCGCCCAAGAGGAATGCAATCATAGCGGGAACGGGACCGCCGCCCACGACCATCCAGTCGCCGACCTGCAGAACCCAACCGGTACCGATGATGGCACCGAAACCGATGGTGAAGAAGTTCCAGAGCGAAAGCGTTTTCTTCATGCCGCCGTTGTCCTCGACTGCAACTTCTGCGTTCTTGTCCGCCATTGTTCCCCTCCTTTCCTTTTTGACGCCCCCTGGCGTCACCCCTTGCGCGGTCCGTTTTGCCGCGCGCTTTTATTCCATGGCTTTAAGATACGGCCTTGGCGCAGCAGCGCCGCTCGCAGCTCGACCGAAGGCAGAACTGCAAAACGAGCGGCACCGTTTTTGGGACGAACGGCGGGAGACGTCATTCGTCTTGGACGCTTTCATCTTGTCTGCTTTTGAATACCTGTTGCCGTGACGCTTGGCGCGCGGCGCGGCAACGTTCATACCATTTGTCAGGCTTTTGGCGCACATACCCATGTGTCGCGCATCTTTTTATGTAGGATAGACAAGTTACACACGAGGCAAGGTGATTCGAATGGCATACGGATACAATGACGGCGACCAACGGCCACAAAGCGTGCGCCTTGCCGGCCGCACCACGCCAACGCCCAGAAGCACCTCCGACAACGGCAACCAGCAGCGCCCCCAAGAGCAGCCCGGGGCTTCTTCTCGGCAACAAAGCCGTACCGTGCAACAGTCAGACCGCGTGAGTACGAGCACACGCCAACGTCAGACCGACATATCGCAGCCGCGCCGCTACGATCGCCGTAAGACCGATTACTACGTTAAGCGCTCTTTTTCGCGACCTCAACGCGATCGCGGCAATTCCGCCCCTCGCCCCGCGTCGCATACCACAAGCCACGTGCTTCCGGCCCGCCGCCTACGCCTTGCGCTTTGCTCCATTGCCGCCTGCCTCGTCTTTGTGTTTTTGGGATCCTGTATCTCCCACGGATCAGCCGGTCTTGAGCCCACTGCCGAGGACAAGCTGCTTAAAGCTCCTGTCGCTCCCGGCTACTCCTTTGCGTTCTCGACCCCACGCTCGCAATGGCAGGCCGGCACCATGCCCCACATCTACCAAATTGACCCCGCATGGTCGGAGCTGCCCTATGCCGGTGGCACTATTCGCAAAAACGCTTGCGGTCCCACTTGCCTCACCATGGTCTATATCTTTAAGACCGGCCACACCGATAAGACGCCGGTCGATATATGCGCACTGGCCGAAGCCGGCAACTACGCCCCCACTGGTGCCACCGAGTGGTCGTTTATGACAAACGGCGCGTGGCAGCTGGGCCTTAACGGAACGGAGCTCCATATCGATCGCAGCTCCATCACCCAGCCGCTGCGCTCGGGTGCGCCCATGATCACATCGGTTCGTCCCGGCACCTTTACCAGTGTCGGACACTATATCGTGCTCTGGGGCATCGACGATGCCGATCAAGTGGGAGTCTACGACCCCAACTCGGCCAGCCGCAGCGCCCGCCGCTGGGGCGTCGTAGAAGTCCTCAACGAAATCGAAGCCATGTGGGCCTACTACTAGCCATTGGGGACACTCATTGGGGACAGACTTAAATGAGTGGTCATTGGGGACGCTCTTGTTTGACTAGTCGTTTAAGAACGTCCCCAATGACTAGGTGAATAGCAAAAGCCCCGCGGCCGGAGCGGGCTGCGGGGCTCATGAAGAGAGGCTAGTTTGCGGACGCCTTGCCTGGCGCCCACGAGAGAGGCAACGGAGTAGGGACTACTCGTGGATGCGGGTACCGGAGAGGCCGGCCATGGTCTCGGCGGCCTTGTCCAGGGCGCCGATGATGCAGGTGCGGCCCTTGCGGGAGCGGGCGAACTTGATGGCGGCGCGGACCTTGGGCTCCATGGAGCCCTTGCCGAACTGGCCCTCGTCGGCCAGGCGCTCGGCCTCGTCGGCGGTGAGGTCCTCGAGCTCCTCCTGGTTGGGCTTGCCGAAGTTGATGGCGACATGCTCGACGGCGGTCAGCAGGAACAGAACGTCGGCGTCGCAGTCCTCGGCCAGCAGCTCGCCGCCCAGGTCCTTGTCGATGACGGCGGGAACGCCCTTGTAGCAGCCCTTGTTCTCGTAGTCGCGGACGACGGGGATGCCGCCGCCACCGCAGGCGATGACGATGAACTCGTTGTCGAGCAGGTTGAGGATGGAGTCGGCCTCGACGATCTTCTTGGGATCGGGGGAAGCGACGACGCGACGCCAGCCGCGGCCGGAATCCTCGACGAAGACCTTGGAGGGATCCTCGGCCATGAACTCCTTGGCCTGCTCCTCGGTGTAGAAGGGGCCGATCGGCTTGGTCGGGTTCTTGAACGCGGGATCGTCCGGGTCGCACTCGATCTGGGTGACGACGGTGGCGGCGTGCCAGCGCTTGTAGCGCTTGTGCATCTCGCGGCCGATGCCCTGCTGCAGGTGATAGCCAATGTAGCCCTGGGACATGGCGCCGCACTCGGGCAGCGGCATCTCGGGGGTGCCGATGGCATCGTGGGCGGCGGCGAAGGCGTTCTGGATCATGCCGACCTGCGGGCCGTTGCCGTGGGTGATGATGATCTCGTTGCCCTGCTCGATAAGACCAAGGAGAGCGTGGGCGGTGTTGCTCACGGCCTCGATCTGCTCGACGGGGTTGTTGCCGAGGGCGTTGCCGCCGAGGGCGACGACAATACGATCGGGCTTTCCGTACGGTTTACTCATAGTGTTCGTTCACTTCCCAGCTACTAGCGAAGCGTCGCGTACATCATGGCCTTAATGGTATGCATGCGGTTCTCGGCCTCCTGGAACACGCGAGACTGCGCGCTCTCAAAGACCTCGTCGGAAACCTCCATCTCGGTCACGCCGAACTTCTCGGCAATCTCGGCGCCGATGGTGGTCTGCGTATCGTGGAAGCTCGGCAGGCAGTGCATAAAGATGGCGCCGGGGTTTGCCTTGGCCATGACCTCGGGCGTTACTCGATAGGGAGAGAGAAGATCGATTCGGCTCTTCCACAGCTCCTCAGCCTGGCCCATACCGACCCAAACGTCCGTATAGATCACGTCTGCATCCTTGACGCCCTCGTCGATATCCTCAGTGAGCTGGATCGTGCAGCCATTCTGAGCGGCGATCTCCTGGCAGCGCTCAAGAAGCTCGGGATCGAAGTGCGTGGCGCCCTCGACATCGCCCTTGGGTCCGCAGGAGCAGAAGTTAATGCCGAGCTTGGCGCAGATAACCATCAGGGAGTCGCTGACGTTGCCCTGCTCCTTGCCCATATAGGTGAGCTTCATGCCGCGCGTGTCGCCAAACTCCTCACGCATGGTAAGAATGTCGGCAAGGGCCTGGGTGGGATGGTACTCGTTGGTCAGACCGTTCCAGACGGGAACGCCAGCCTTGGCGGCAAGCTCCTCGACAATAGACTGGTCGGAGCCGCGATACTCAATACCGTCATACATGCGACCGAGCACGCGGGCGGTATCCTCGATGGACTCTTTCTTGCCCATCTGCGACGAGCCGGGGTCGAGGTAGGTCACGCCCATACCCAGGTCCATACCGCCGACCTCGAAGGCACAGCGCGTGCGCGTGGAGGTCTTCTCAAACAGCAGGACAATGTTCTTGCCCTCGAGAAAGCGGTGCGGATAACCGGCACGCTTCATATCCTTGAAGTTCTTTGAGAGGTCGAGCATGTACTCGATTTCCTCGGACGTAAAGTCAAGCAGGGTAAGAACGCTTCGACCAGAAAGATTAAGAGCCATGATTTGAGTCCTTTCGATTGTTGGAACACACAAGGAGGGATGGGCGGCGCAGACGCACACGCGCCGCCCAGATACGCTAACGCTGACTAGATTTCCTCACGCCAGAACGGCATGGTCATGCAGCGCGGGCCGCCGCGACCGCGAGAAAGCTCCTCGGAGGGAGCGACGAGCAGCTCGACGCCAGCCTTGTAAAGAGCATCGTTGGTGACAACGTTGCGCTCATACACGCAGACCTTGCCCGGTGCGACCGCAAGAGTGTTGGAACCATCGTTCCACTGCTCACGGGAGGCCTCGATCGGATCGCCGCCACCGCACTCAATCATGGTGATATGGTCCATACCCGTCGCAAGCTCGAGGATATGCTGCAGGGTGCCCTCGAGTTCCTCGATATGCACCTCCCCCTCTGCATCGCCCTTGGTCAGGCGGTAGGCACGAAGCGTCTGGTAGATGCCGGGATAGACCGTGAACTTATCGCGATCGACCTGCGTGCAGACGGTGTCGAGGTGCATGTAGGCGTAGCCGTGCGGGATCTTGATGGCATAGATGTTCTCGATTTCGGCCTCATCGGAACCCCAGAACATATTCTTGGCGAGCTCATCGATGGCCGCAGTCTGGGTGCGCTCGGAAATACCGATGGCGAGCGTCTTGGCGTTGATGTTGAGGATATCGCCGCCCTCGATATGCCACTCGCTGTTGTGGTCGTACCAGATGGGGCTACCGGCGTAATCGGGATGGTTGCGCAGCACCGTTTCGTAGAAGATTACCTCGCGGTTGCGCTGATTCCAGTACATGCGGTTCATGGTAGCGCCCTTGCCCACGACAGCCAGAGGGTCACGGGAGAAATACGAGGCCGGCATGGGGAACAGCACCATATCGTCAGCCTTCAACTCCTCGCCGTCCATACTGGCAAGAGAACCGCCAACCTTGGGGATCTCGAGGTCGCGAACGTAGAGGCCGCCCATGGCAGCAAGGACAAACTCCTTGTTGTCCTTAATCGAATCAAGCTTCTCGACAACGGCCTGGCGAAGGGCCGCGTTGGAGATGCCGGACTCACCCATGAACTTCGTCATGAACTCTGCGCGAGTGCCCTCGACTTTGTCAAACGTCTCAGCGAGCAGCTCTTCCATATAGACGACCTCGGCGCCAGCGCCGCGAAGAAGGTCGGTAAACTGATCGTGCTCTTTCTGGGCATAGTCCAAATAGAACGCGTCGTGAATCCAGACGCGGTCGAAATCCTCCGCCTTCATGTTTACAAGATCCATACCGGGGCGATGGACGCATACCTTCTTAAGGGCGCCAATCTCGCTATGAACGTTCAGTCCTTTGTTCATCTCTATCCTTCTTTCTTACAACTGTATGTAGGGTTTTGCTTTTACGGCAGGGGGATAAGGCCCGAAACCGCAGTGAATGCCATGCAGATAACGCTCACGACCAGGAAGAATTTCCAAGCAACCTTCCACCACTGGCCAAGCGGAATCTTGCAGACGCCAAGACCGGCAACGAGCATCGCGCTTGTTGGCGAAATGAGAGACATGGCCGCGCTGCCCATGGAAAGACCAGTAACTGCAGCCTCGGGGTTTAAGCCCATCAACTCAACAAGCGGGCCGAAAATGGGAATCGTAAGAGCAGCGATGCCCGAGGAGCTCGGAACGAGGATCGACAGAAGGTTATCCACGACATAGAGGATGCTCGTAAAGATAACGGCTGGAACTCCAGTGAGAGCCGTGGCGAGCGTATTGAGAATCGTATCGATGATGAGACCGTCGTTGGCGATTACGAGGATTCCGCGGGCAAGACCGACAACAATGGCCGAGAACGCGAAGTCTGCAATTCCCTTAACGAACTCTCCCGCGATCTCCTTCTCGTTCATCCCGGAAACTACACCCGAAAGAAGGGCCATGGCCAAGAAAATCGCAGAGATTTCGTTCATGTACCAGCCCTGGGCCACCAGACCCCAAATGATGGCGGCAAGTCCAAGCACGAAAATAACCATAACGGCTTTCTGCCTACCGGTGAACTCGCTATCGAGGAGATTCTCGTCCGCACCAAACTCTTTGCGCTTCTCGATGTCATCGTGGAAAGCTGGGGATGCCTCGGGATTCTTCTTAACCTTGAGGGCATACATCACAACCCATGCGATGGCAACTGCAGTGAGCACGACAAGGGCGATAGTACGCAACCAAAGCTGGGGGTTGCCCTGGATACCGAGGATGCCCTGGGAAATCAGGACGTTGAACGGGTTTACGGTAGATGCGATGTATCCGATACGGGCACCCACAAACACCGTCATGAACGCCGTAATTGAGTCGAAGCCCATGGCCATCATGATCGGCATAAGAATCGCAAAGAACGGAAGTGTTTCCTCTGCCATACCAAAGGTGCTGCCACCCAAGGCAAAGAGCACCATCAGAATCGGGATGATGAGGACGTCCTTGCTCTTGAACTTCTTCACCACTCGAGCAACACCGCTCGTGATGGCTCCGGTCGCCGTGATGACCTGGAAGGAACCTCCCACGATCAAAATGAACGCAACGACCTCGACCGCTTGCTGGATGCCGATCGCAGGAGCCTCAAGCACTTCGAAGACACCTTGGCGAAGATCGACCTCGTTGCCGTCCTCGTCCGTATAGACCTTATCGACAGGCGCATAGGTGCCCGAAACTGTTACCTCGCGGCCGTTAACCTCCTGGCGTTCAAACGAACCCGAAGGCACGACCCAGGTCAGAACGGCAAATACGGCCATCAAGACGAGAATGATGGTGTATACGTGCGGAACTCGAAAGGCACGCTTCTTTTCTGTCTCTGCCATCTCTCCTCCTTAATTCAGGGGTTTTTCGTTGCCGGCAAAGCCATTGTGTCATCGCGCAAAACACCCTTCCGCCCCATCGCCCGCCAGCGAAAGCCATCGGCCCGTAAACGGCCTTTAGATTGATGTAATTCGTCAATTTACTTTGCTAATTGATGTTTAACATCAATTAGCAGCTCTGTTCGTGCCATTCACCTGTGACAGATATGATGTAAATTGAAACAATCTCGTAATGTGCCACTATGGAAGCAATAAATACTCATCGCCAAAGCGAGGTCACATGTCCGCATTGCATGTTCAAAACGAAATAGGAAAGCTAAAAAGGGTCCTCCTGCACTGTCCCGGCCCCGAAACGCGCAACTACCCCGACGGGCAGTTCAATCGAGTCTTTACGCTGCGCCCTTCTAGCAACTCATTTGATCTTGAAAAGGCTCTTAGGGAGCATCATGCTTACTCGGCGATGCTCGAGCACGAAGGAGTAGAGATTCTCTATCTCGAAAACCTTCTTACCGAAGCCCTTGATGCGACAGAGCAGGCGCGCCACTCTTTTATCGATAGCTACATTTCAGAATGCGGCGCGCGGGGCATTGAGCTCGAATCTGCCATTCGCGAGTATCTTGAGTGCATCGAAGGCTCCCGTGCCCTGGCTCAAGCAGCGGTCAATGGCATCCGCTACTCCCAGGTCTTCGATACGGATAAGGAGGTATTCAGCCTCGCAAAACTGACGGGAGATGCATACTCGCCCGACGACCTTCTCGTAAGCCCCCTTAACACCATGTGGTTCACTCGCGATCCGGCGAGCGTCATCGGCGAAGGCGTCACGCTCAACCATATGTACTGGCCAGAGCGCAACCGTGAGGTTATCGCCTATAAAACGATTTTTACGTATCACCCGGATTTCCGCGAGACTCCCCAGTTCTTCAAGCATGAATCGACTTTCCACATTGAAGGCGGCGACCTGCACAACCTCAACAGCGAAAACGTAGCCGTTGGAATCTCCCAGCGAACCGAGCCGGCGGCGATAGACACCCTGGCAAATAACTTGCTCTGGGATGAGAACTCGACTATTGAGTCCGTATGGGCCATTCAGGTCCCCTACGATGATCTCTGCATTCATCTCGACACATATTTCACTCGCGTTGGCTACGAGACATTCCTCGTTGCCCGTGAACTTCTCGACCAAGCGCGGGTCTACCGCATCACACGGGGCAGATCGGAAGGGACAACCCGGGCACGCCATGTCGAAGGCGGACTGAAAGAAGCGTTGCGATTAGCCCTAGGTTCAAGTTCGTTGCAATTTATCCCTTGCGGTGGCTCAAATCCCGGTGCGGCAGAGGTCGAAAGGTCCAACAATGCCACAAGCACCCTTTGTTTGGAGCCCGGCAAGGTCTGCGTATACGAAGAAAACGCCGAAACCAACAAAGCACTGGAGCAGGCAGGTATTGAACTTGTCCCCATCTCTATCTTCGAGCTGACAAACGGCTTTGGCGGTCCCAACTGCCTCTGCCTTCCCCTCGTCCGCACTTCATAACATGGGAACGGGTCAAAACATAAAGGCGCTTCGCAAGCGCGACCAGCTAACGCAGGAGGAGTTCGCAGCACTCATCGGCGTCTCCAAAGAAACGGTATGCCGCTGGGAAAAGGACCGCTATGCAATCCGCCGCTCAACGTTATTCAAGATAGTATCGAAATTTAACCTGCAGCTCGATGACCTCACATCTGAAACCGCAGGGCTTGCCGCAAAGCTCGACCACGAGGAGCGAAAGGGGGAATCCAGAGAAGTTACTACTGATTCCCTTTGCGATGTATTTAAAATCCAGATGAATGGAGGCAGAACGGGACTTAAACAAACCGGAACAACCGCGCTTCCCTCATCCGTATTCAAGAAACATCGCGGGTGCTTCTTTGTTCAAATGGACACGTCCGCCATGTCCAAATGCTATCCGATTGGATCTCATCTCCTCGTGGATCCCAGTCTGAAACCCTGGAACGGATGCTCCGTCCTCGCTTTGGCCGATAATTCGAGAATCGTCATACGGCGTTATAGCACCGGCACAAACACCGTGATGCTCTCATCCCACTCCTATCGCACAGCGGAACCGGATATCGTGCTGGACAAACGCCGAATTAGGATTCTGGGAGTCATCGTTTGGTTCCAGGCATCTCATGATCTGAGTGTTTAATCAAATTGAATCTTGCCCGCCCCCCCATTTGCTCACCCCTCAACAGCAAAAGCCCCGCAGCCGGAGCGGGCTGCGGGGCTCATGAAGAGAGGCTAGTTTGTGGGCGCCTTGCCCGGCGCCCACGGGAGAGGCAACGGAGTAGGGACTACTCGTGGATGCGGGTACCGGAGAGGCCGGCCATGGTCTCGGCGGCCTTGTCCAGGGCGCCGATGATGCAGGTGCGGCCCTTGCGGGAGCGGGCGAACTTGATGGCGGCGCGGACCTTGGGCTCCATGGAGCCCTTGCCGAACTGGCCCTCGTCGGCCAGGCGCTCGGCCTCGTCGGCGGTGAGGTCCTCGAGCTCCTCCTGGTTGGGCTTGCCGAAGTTGATGGCGACATGCTCGACGGCGGTCAGCAGGAACAGAACGTCGGCGTCGCAGTCCTCGGCCAGCAGCTCGCCGCCCAGGTCCTTGTCGATGACGGCGGGAACGCCCTTGTAGCAGCCCTTGTTCTCGTAGTCGCGGACGACGGGGATGCCGCCGCCACCGCAGGCGATGACGATGAACTCGTTGTCGAGCAGGTTGAGGATGGAGTCGGCCTCGACGATCTTCTTGGGATCGGGGGAAGCGACGACGCGACGCCAGCCGCGGCCGGAATCCTCGACGAAGACCTTGGAGGGATCCTCGGCCATGAACTCCTTGGCCTGCTCCTCGGTGTAGAAGGGGCCGATCGGCTTGGTCGGGTTCTTGAACGCGGGATCGTCCGGGTCGCACTCGATCTGGGTGACGACGGTGGCGGCGTGCCAGCGCTTGTAGCGCTTGTGCATCTCGCGGCCGATGCCCTGCTGCAGGTGATAGCCAATGTAGCCCTGGGACATGGCGCCGCACTCGGGCAGCGGCATCTCGGGGGTGCCGATGGCATCGTGGGCGGCGGCGAAGGCGTTCTGGATCATGCCGACCTGCGGGCCGTTGCCGTGGGTGATGATGATCTCGTTGCCCTGCTCGATAAGACCAAGGAGAGCGTGGGCGGTGTTGCTCACGGCCTCGATCTGCTCGACGGGGTTGTTGCCGAGGGCGTTGCCGCCGAGGGCGACGACAATACGATCGGGCTTGCCAAGAGGCTTAGACATTGCTGGAATCCTTTCTGTAAAAGGCCTACAACCCATTAATAACCCGCGTCCGTGCAATACGCGAGTTTATTAAGGTTTATATTCTCTTTATCGCTCATTTTATTCATTTTGAAAATAGTTTAACGGTGAACGGTCGTTTTTACCCGCTCAGCGTAAAGAAGCCCAGCTCACACATGTTTACGTCATCTACGTGCGACTTTATTTAATTAGAGCAGAGATTAGGCTGGATTATGCAAACTATATCTTTGCTAAACACATAACGGACACTGCAATTATTTACTCGCACTATACGAGATTCTATGCACTTGCAAGACAAGTATGCACCCCTGCAATAACACGGGGCTTTTCATCCAACAAAAGGGATAGCCGAACGCGCTTCACTTTGCGGCAAGCGACTGTGAGTTTGCAGTATAGAACTTTACCGTCGGGTATTGCATGAACGCCGCTGACGCACTTTCGCTCCTGCCCACCCAAGCAGCTGAGAACGCTAACGGCGTCCCCAGCGTTTTCGCATGGCACCGCGCCGACTCGATGGCTTTGAGACCTAAGCGAATCTTTGCTATCTGCCAATTTTTGTACGATTTGGGTCAAATCTATTTGCCAATTTTTGTATGATTATGGGCAAATCTATTTGCCAATTTTTGTCAATGAGGTGTTTTAATGTTACGCCGTAAGGTCACTGACAGGCTTTTGAACTGGAAAAATAACTCTCATAAGGCATTGCTTGTTACCGGTGCGCGTCAAATTGGCAAGAGCTATGCGATTCGCGCGTTTGGTAAAGACAACTACGCGTCGTATTTTGAGGCCAATTTGCTGCTCGATGCCGAGGCAAGAGATGTGCTCATTGGCGCTAAGAACGCCGTTGACTTTATCAACCGCGTGGCCCTTCTTGCGGATGCACCGCTTGTTGAGGGGGATACGCTTATCTTTGTCGATGAAATACAGGAGTATCCGCAGATCGTCACGCTCATGAAGGCGTTGGTCGAGGACGGGCGCTTTAGCTATGTCTTCTCGGGGTCTATGCTTGGGACTGAGTTTAAGGGGATCTCTTCTTTCCCGGTGGGGTATGTCGAGCACATTGTTATGCGGCCAATGGATTTTGAAGAGTTTTGTTGGGCAAACAGCATCAGCGAGAATGTGCTTGCAGACATCCGCAGCTGCCTTGTCGAGAGGCGTCCCGTCGAAAACTATATTCATGAGGCGATGCTCAAAAACTTTAGAGCTTATATCGTTTGCGGCGGCATGCCGGAGGTCGTACAGAACTATATCGATTCGGGTTATTCACTCGTGAGGACGCGTGAGCTTCAAATTCAGCTTGTCGATCAGTACAAAAGTGATATCTCTAAATATGCATCGACTCGAGCGTTTAACGTTCGCGCGATTTTCGAACAAATTCCCGTTCAGCTTGAGGCGGAGTCCCATCGCTTTGTTGTTTCATCCCTGGGCGAGGGGGCTCGCCTTCAAAAATACGAGCAGGATTTCCTATGGCTGGTGAACGCGGGCGTCGGTTTGATGGTCACCCAGGTGACGGAGGCCCGAAGTCCTCTTAAGAGGACAGAGAAGGCGACCGCCTTTAAACTATACGAGTCTGATACAGGCATGCTCGCATCACGGTATCCCGGCAGCACGGCACGCGCCGTCTACCTTGATATGAAAACCCCCAACCTCGGCGGTCTCTATGAGAACGTGGTCGCGCAGGAGCTTGTCGCCCTTGGAACTGATGCATGGTACTACCAGACACGCGAGGTCGGCGAAGTTGACTTTGTGATCGAAGGCACCCGCGGGCACGTTGTCCCAATCGAGGTCAAATCGGGCAAGAAGGTTCGAGCCCATGCGGCCCTCGACCGTCTGATGAGCGTGAGCGAGTACAAAATCCCCGAGGCCGTTGTGCTAAGCCACGAGAACCTCAGCAAAGAGGGCAAGGTCCTGTACGTTCCAATCTATATGACATTCTGCCTCGATGAGTTTATGGAAAAGGACGACCCCAACAACGATTTCTCGTTTGCACCCATATCCCTCTAGGCCATCTGGGTCCGCAACCAGGTCCCCCTCTATGCCCAAAGCAGCGCGTGATTTCGCGGCAAAGCTGCGAAACAGCGACCGGGACAAGGCGCCCCACCAACCACGTCCTTCATCAGCCCACACAATCCGAGGACGTAGTCGTAGCAGGATCTGAGGGCTGACCTTCGCGGACACTCCGCAGGACGAAAGAACCCCCGCCGCACGTAGTTGAACTGCCTCCCATTTCTTGGACACAAGAAATGGGAGGCTTTTTTATGGCTGGA
>DXMW01000004.1 GCA_019414045.1 Collinsella sp.
CCGTCATCGAACTGAGAAGGGGGAGGCCTCGCGGCCTCCCCTTTTTTTGCGTTTACGGGGCGTGAATGACTCAATTACACCAGACGATCTTGTTGTTTTCGGTATTGAGCCTTTATTTAAAGAAAATAAATCGTATAACAAGGGCAACTGCTATGGCCGCAATGATCATAAGCAGGATTGTCAGCTGATGCTGCTTGCGTCGTTTACTTGACGAAACGAAGATTGATTTTCCCTGTTTTGGAGTCTCGAG
Source organism: Collinsella sp. (assembly GCA_019414045.1). GTDB lineage: Bacteria > Actinomycetota > Coriobacteriia > Coriobacteriales > Coriobacteriaceae > Collinsella. The sequence continues at coordinate 251 of DXMW01000004.1, forward strand.
ATAGCGAGCCGAATGCGTCAAGGTTTGCTTGGGTCGAGGCCCTCTTTGTTGATGAGCGGCGGATGCTTTCATCGGCTCATCACTAGCTGCGCTGTTTTTAGATAATGGTGCGTCTTTCAGATATACAGGGTCTCCCGAGGCAACGCCCATATGTTTACGTCCCGTTTGGGCTTCTTCGAGCGTTTGATATCGGTTTCTTGTCACATATTTGGGCTCTGGGCCATTGATGGGCTCTTGCGAGATGTGGGGGCGATGGAATCGAATCGGTTGCGGGCTGGATGCTTCGTCCTGCTCCGGCATAAACGTGTTGTCCTGTTTTTGATCGTCCATGATGCCCTTAGCTCGTCATCAATATCGTGTATGCGCCCATTGTAAGCCAGCCGTCTAGTTTTGATGGGATTGCATACATTATTTAAGCCTTCGTTCAAATTCCGTTTATTAGACAAAACCTTAGTCAACCAGACTTAGATATGCTTATATCAATAGACTCAAAAAACTTTATAGTCGATGTATATATAAGAAGCGGCTGGGCATATATAACAGCGTCAAAAGAAGTCCCAGTCATCTAGAAGATGACTCGGCAGTCCTTAAAAGGAGTGGTAAACATGGCAAGCATGGTTCCTTATCGTTCGGTTTTTGGCGTTCGTCCTTCTGCTAGCTCGCTGTTCGATTTGTTTGATGATATGACCGATCTTGCAAACAACTCGATTGCTTCCAAGGCGTTCCCCGTTGATGTCGAGGACAAGGGCGATGGTTATGAGGTCAAGGCCTATCTGACCGGCGTCGCTAAGGATGATATCGACGTTGAGCTTAACGAGGGTCGCCTGTCGATTAGCGTGAACGTTGTGGAGGACGAGGAGAACGAGGGCAAGAACTTCCTGCAGAAGGAGTTTAGCTCGTACAGCGCGACGCGCGGCGTGTATCTGAAGGACGCTTCGAGCGAGGGCCTTTCGGCTAAGTATGCTGACGGCATCCTGACCGTTACGGTTCCCAAGATTGTCGAGAAGAAGAACGTTACGAAGATCTCCATCGACTAACGATGGCTCTGCTTCAATCGAGAGTATGAGTTAAGGGGGGCTGGGAAGTGATTCCCAGCCCCCCCTTTGTTGTCTTGAGGGGCTATTGAATGGTTGTCGGTTGATACTGGCTTGCAGGGCGTATCGAGAGCTTCCGCGGCCCTTGAAGACGGGTGGCAAAACTGCCGAGTTCATCATCGAGACTTGCATCAAGCGCGTTGGCATAGCTTTTGACGGTAAGGCTTGGACGATTATTGTCCTGGCTGATGTGCATGGCGATGAGTTGTTCGGTGCGATCGGTAACAAGTTCGCGCGCGGCTTCGGCGGCCTGGTTGTTGGAGAGGTGCCCCTTTGTGGACAGGATGCGCTCCTGAAGAAAGCGGGGGTACGCTCCTTCGCGCAACATAGTTACATCGTGGTTACTTTCGAGCGCGAGAACTCGACAGTCTTTGAGGATGCCTATGGCCTTGCTCGATAACTCTCCGGTGTCGGTGGCAAACCCAATGGAATCATCGAGAGCATTAAATCGATAGCCGACAGGATTGATGACATCGTGCGATGTTGAGTAGGTTTGCACGTGGATGCCGGCAATGGGGAGCGTGTCGCCGGGGTCAAATTCCTCTACGGGCAGGTGCGCGAGGTTTTCTTTGCATGAAAGGGTATCCCTGCTGGCAAAGAGGGGACCATGCCAGTGCTTGCACCATACATCGAGCCCCTTGATATGGTCACCATGCTCATGGGTGATTACAAGAGCGGCGACGTCGTCTGCCGAGAGGCCAAGCTCCGCCATGCGTTTAAGTGTCTCGCGGCGGGACAGGCCGTTGTCGATCATGATGAGCCCCTGAGGCCCCTCGACGAGTGCGCAGTTGCCTTTTGAGCCGCTGCCGAGGATATGAAGGTGCAGGCGAGACATAAGATTCCAAAGGATACAATGAGTGCGGACGAATAGAGGAGGAAGCGAATGCCAACGGTATCTCAGCACTATGGACATCATGCCGCGCCGAGGACGGATAAGAGCGTCCTGGCAACGCGGCAGGCCGCTGCCCCCGTAGTGCTCATGGTATCAGGCGGTGCGGACTCGACGGCGCTGCTCCTTATGGCTTGCACATCAAAGCTGGATATCCAGGACGGGCGCGGCGTCGCTCCCATTGCGCGCGAGCGATTGCACGTGCTGCATGTAAACCATCATCTGCGCGGGGAGGCATCCGATGGCGACGAGGCCTTTGTACGTGACCTGTGCGCGCAATACGGCTTGCCGCTGTGTGTTGAGCATGCCTATTTTGATGACGAATCGGGCAATATCGAGGCTGCGGCTCGCGAGGTGCGCTATGCCGCGGCACGGAGATATGTTCGCGAACTTTGTGCCGAATCGGGCGCACCGCGGACGGCGGCTCGTATCTGTACCGCGCATACTTCGTCGGACCGCGCGGAAACATTTTTGATGAATGCCATTAAAGGGTCGGGTCCCGCGGGTCTATCGAGCATTCCGCGCCGTCGGAACATTGTGGTTCGCCCCTTGCTCGACCTCACGCACGATGAGCTCGTGAGCTATCTGCAGGTGCACGGTCAGCCATGGCGGGAAGATGAAAGCAACGAGGACGTTTCGTACCTGCGCAACTATGTACGCCATCGGGTGATGCCGGTGGTGGCACAGCGCAACGCGAGCGTCTGTAAGACGATTGGCGCCGCTTGCGAAATTCTGGGCGACGAAGACGCCTTTCTTTCCCAGCTTTCGGCACAGGCGTTTCGAAGCTGCCTGCGCAAGGAAGCGGCGGGCGCACTTGTGCTCGATGCGCGCCGTCTTGCCGCCGCTGAGGTTGTGATTGCACGGCGTATCGTGCGATTGGCGATTAAGCGCATCGATCCCGACGCGCGACCGGAGATGCGGCACGTGGAGCGCGTGCTCGCCTGCGTCGCTGCGGGCTCGGGCTCGGTTACGCTTCCTGCGGGAATTGATGCCCGTGTGGAGTTTGGCACGCTGGCGTTCAAGGCCCCGGCGGCGCGCGAGGGTTTAGTGGCCGATTGGATCTCCGTTCCCGGTCGTCTGCCGCTGGGGGCGGGGCATATGCTGACAGCGGAGCCGATGGCTGTGGAGCCGGGGTGCAATATCGTGCACCGTGCCCGCGAGCTTGCTGCTGCCGGAAAGGTTGCGGCCTTGGTGGATGCGGCGGCCCTGGGGTTTGCCGACCGCGATAGCGAGCGGATGTTAGCCGGCTCGCGCGGGGAGATTCCCACCGAGGCACGATCGGCGCGCCTGTGGGTGGATAGCCCTGTGCCGGGAGACGTGATGTGCCCGTTGGGGATGAACGGCCGAAGCAAGAAAGTGTCAGACCTGTTGAACGAGGCGCGCATTCCTGTTTCAGACCGCTCTGGCGTACCCGTGGTAAGAACGGCTCCGGGAGGTGCCGTAGTATGGGTCGCGGGCGTTCGCGCGGACGAGCGTTTTAAATGCACGGCCGCAACGCGCGTGGCATATCTGCTTCGTGTGGTCGATGCGGAATAGCGCTTCGCGCCAGCTATTCTGTGCGACGTTGACGGTATTCCCGCGCTGATGGCGCACGTGCTGGTAAATATACCCCGTGCGCTGCTAGAATGTGTAGTTCGCGTCCATGCGGCGGTGCGTGGGCGATAAGCACAAGAAAGGGTTGTCATGGCTTCTCAACATCCGGATATCGAGAAGGTTCTGTTTACGCAGGAGGATATCGACGGTATCGTCTCTCGCCTAGGCGAGCAGATTACTCGCGACTACGCGGGTAAGGATCTGGTGCTGATTGCGGTCCTGCGCGGCGCCGTGGTCTTTATGGGCGACCTGATGCGCAAGATCGAGCTGCCGACCAACATCGATTTCATGGCTGTTTCGAGCTATGGCGACGGTGTGAAGTCCTCGGGCATCGTGCGTATCATTAAGGACCTGGATATCGACATCCGCGGTCGCGACGTGCTGATCGTCGAGGACATTCTGGACTCGGGCCTGACACTCAAGTATCTGATGAAGAACCTCGAGAGCCGCAAGCCCGCCTCGCTGGAGGTTGCCGCCTTCCTGTGGAAGGACGTTGAGGACCGTACCTCGGCCGTCACGCCCAAGTATGTTGGAACCCATTGCCCCGATGCCTTTGTGGTGGGCTACGGCCTCGACTATGCCGAGCGCTATCGCAACCTTCCGTATCTGGGCATTTTGAAACCGGAGGTTTATTCGTAAGATGCCCGACGACCGTAACGATAACAATTCCCAGACTCCCCGGGAACCTAAGATCCCGGGGATGCCCGGAGGCAAGAAGCCCACGCGTACGGGCTGGCTGTATTTTATTTTGGCTTGCGCGCTTCTGGGCTATGCCTTCTTTAACATGGGCTCCGGCTTTGCCAATTCCAGCAATACCGTAAAGCTCGCGACGAGCGAGATGGTCAACGCCATTAAGCAGGATCGCGTCGAAGATTTGACCTATACGGTTCAAGACGGAAGCGTGGCGGGTCATTACTGGAAGACAAAAAAGGACAAGGGCGATACGAGCGAGCTCAAGAGCTTCTCCTCGACCTATGTCGGCTCCGATTCGCTTGCCGAGCTTATGGCGGAGCACCCCGATACCAAGTACATCGTCAACACCAACGATCCCGATTTTTGGGGCGACCTGGCGATGAGCGTGCTGCCGACGATCGCCCTGATTGCCATCATGTTCTACTTTATGCGCCAGATGATGGGTGCCAACAACAGGAACATGCAGTTTGGCAAGACCAACGCCAAGACCAACGAGGCCACGCGCCCCAAGGTCAAGTTCGAGGACGTTGCCGGCGTGGACGAGGCAGTCGAAGAGCTCGAGGAGATCCGCGACTTTTTGAGCGATCCGGACCGCTATCGCAAGCTGGGTGCCAAGATTCCGCGCGGCGTTTTGCTGGTGGGCCCTCCGGGTACCGGTAAAACCCTGCTGGCCAAGGCCGTTGCCGGCGAGGCGGGCGTGCCGTTCTTTAGTATCTCGGGCTCTGACTTTGTCGAGATGCTCGTGGGTGTCGGCGCCAGCCGCGTGCGCGACCTTTTTAAGGAGGCCAAGTCTCAGGCTCCGTCGATCATCTTTATTGACGAGATCGATGCCGTGGGACGTCAGCGTGGAGCCGGTTTGGGCGGCGGCCACGACGAGCGCGAGCAGACGCTCAACCAGCTGCTGGTCGAGATGGACGGTTTTGAGGAAAGCGAGTCGGTCATCCTGATCGCCGCGACCAACCGCCCCGATATTTTGGACCCGGCGCTGCTGCGTCCCGGCCGTTTTGACCGTCAGGTTACGGTCGACCGTCCGGACGTGAAGGGCCGCGAGCAGATCTTGCGCGTGCATGCCGAGAACAAGCCGATGGACGAGGACGTTAAGTTTGAGAAGCTCGCCCAGATGACCGTTGGCTTTACCGGCGCCGATCTGGCGAACCTGCTCAATGAGTCTGCGCTTTTGGCTGCTCGCCGCCATCGTTCCGTGATCTCGATGGACGAGGTCGAGGAGTCGATGGAGCGCGTGATTGCCGGACCGCAGCGCAAGGGTCGCGTGATGACCGAAGCCGAGCGCACCACGATTGCCTACCACGAGAGCGGTCATGCCCTGGTGGGTCATATCCTGGAGCACTCCGATCCGGTTCATAAGATCTCGATCGTCAGCCGTGGCCAGGCTCTGGGCTACACACTGCAGCTTCCGCAGGAGGATCACTTCCTCAAGACCAAGAACGAGATGCTCGATGAGCTTGCCGTGTTCTTGGGCGGTCGCGTTGCTGAGGAGCTCATGTGCGACGACATCACGTCGGGCGCGAGCAACGACCTGGAGCGCGCGACCAAGATGGCGCGCGAGATGGTCACGCGTCTGGGCATGAGCGAGGAACTGGGCACGCAGGTGTTTGGCGAGGCGCAGCATCAGGTGTTCCTGGGCCGCGATTACGCCGATCACCAGGATTATTCCGAGGAGACGGCGCGCCGCATCGATATCGAGGTTCAGCGCATCATGCGCGAAGCCCATCGCCGTGCGGTCGAGATTTTGGATGCCCGTCGCGATCAGCTCGATCTGATGGCGAAGGTGCTGCTTGAGCGCGAGACCGTCGAAGGCGACGCCGTGAACGCCCTGCTCGACAACGAGTGGGATGCTTACCTTGAGCGCGAGGGCGATATCCTGGCGGCCAAGGAGGAGCGCAACGCCAAGGCGGCCGGCATGCCGACCAAGAAGTGCTCGCCTCGCATGAGCGAGGAGGAGCTGGCGGCTGATGCTGCGGCCTTTGCGCAGGCGGCCATGCAGGAGGATGCCGAAGCCGCATCCGATGATGCCGGTGATGGCAATGCTGTCAACGCTGACGGCAACACCGACGCCGACAAATAGTTCTTGTAGCGAAAGCCTCTGCGGGGAAACCTGTGGAGGCTTTTTCTTTTGAGCGATATGTTGATTGGGGACAGACTTAAATGAGCGTTTTCACGCATTTAAGTCTGTCCCCAATCAACATTGTGGCGCTCTAGTTGGCTAAAGCGTACAATAGCGCCTATGCGAAAGGGGAACAGATGATCAACGAAACTATGTATGCTCGCGGTGCGGAAAGCTCCATCATCCGTGAGATTTTTAGCTATGGCCTTGAGCGCAAGGCACAGATCGGTGCGGAGAACGTATTCGATTTTTCGCTGGGCAACCCGAGTGTTCCGGCGCCCGCTGCTGTTGCTGAGTCCATTAAGAAGGCATTGGAGCTGCCGAGCGACCAGCTGCATGGATACACGCCTGCGCCGGGTCTGCCGCAATGTCGAGCGGCCGTCGCCGACTCGCTCAACCGTCGCTTTGGCACGAGCTATGAGGGCAAGGACGTCTTTATGACGGTGGGTGCCGCGGCTTCGCTCACCTGCACGCTCAACGCCGTTACGAACCCGGGCGATGAGGTTGTTGTTATCGCCCCGTACTTTCCGGAGTATCGCGTGTGGATTGAGAAGGCCGGCTGCACGTGTGTTGAGGCGCTCGCCGATGAAGATACGTTCCAGCTGAGCGTGAGTAACGTGCTCAAGGCGATTACCGATAAGACGGCTGCCGTCATCATCGACTCGCCCAACAATCCGACCGGTGCCGTATATACACGCGACACGCTGACGCGACTGGCCAATGTTCTGCGCGAGGCCAACGCTCAGCGCGATCCCGAGAATCCGATTATGCTCATCTCTGATGAGCCGTATCGCGAGATTGTCTATGGCGCCGAGGTGCCTTGGGTGCCTTCGATCTACGAGCACACCATCGTGTGCTACTCGTATTCCAAGTCGCTTTCGCTACCGGGCGAGCGCGTCGGGTGGATCCTGGTTCCCAATACGAATCCTCAGGCAGCTCGTCTAATGCCCGCCGTTGCCGGTGCCGCCCGTACGCTGGGCTTCGTGTGCGCACCGGCCCTCTTCCAGCGTGTAATCATCGACTGCATTGATGAACCGAGCGATGTCGAGGCCTATGCGCGCAACCGCACCGCGCTTACCGATGCACTAGCGGAGTACGGCTACACCTATGTTGAGCCGGATGGTGCATTCTACTTGTGGGTGAAGGCGCTGGAGCCCGATGCGAATGCGTTCTGCGAGCGCGCGAAGAAGTACGAACTGCTCGCGGTGCCTTCGGATAGTTTTGGCATGCCGGGCTGGTTCCGCCTTGGCTACTGTGTGAGCTACGAGACCATCGTCAATTCGTTGCCTGCCTGGAAGCAACTGGCCGACGAATATCGTCGAAAGTAAAGCGCTCTGCTTACAATGTTTTACGTGAAACGGGGTTTGGTGCTAAGCCAGACCCCGTTGTCTATGCCGTTGTGTGATTGGGATGAAGCAGTTTTACGACTGCCGAAAGCTATGCGTACAATGAATATACGCGACGGCCATACTGGACAAGGAGACCCGATGCCCTACCTTCTTTCTTGTGATATTCATACTCATACGATGTTCTCTGCGCATGCGTACTCAACCATCGAGGAGAACATCTATTGGGCGGCAGAGCGCGGCCTTCAGGTGCTCGGTTCCGCCGATCATTTAAGCTCGATGGTTTCACCTTGCCCCAATGACCTGCGCAGTTACCAGTTCTTTATCAACCAGGATATCTGGCCGCGCATTTGGAGCGGCGTACTGGTACTGCGTGGCGCCGAGGCCGATATCGTTTCGCTGGACGGAAGCCTGTTTGGCGAGGACACTCCTGTCACGCTCGATATTGCTGGCGATTCGTACAGCCGCCAGCATTCGCTGTTCGATTTGGTTACGCGCAATTTGGATTATTTGGTTGCAAGCGTGCATAATCCGCAGATTGCCGAAGGTGCGACGTTGGCCCGGGCGACCGAGATGTATATCAATGCCCTGGAGCACCCCAAGGTGTTCATGCTGGGCCACGCGGGTCGCTCGGGCGTTCCGTTTGATATCGATGAGGTGTTGTTGGCGGCCAAGGCCAAGCACAAGATTATCGAGATCAACAACCATAGTCTTGAGCATGGCACCGATGCCGAGCATTGGAGCGTGTGCCGCAAGATTGCCGAGCGCTGCGCCGAGCTGGGCGTGGGGATTGGCGTCTCGACCGACGCGCACATTGGTATGGCGATTGGCAAGCTCGAGCAGGCGCGCAAGATGCTCGATGAGATTCACTTCCCGCTGGATCTGATCGTGACGCGCGACCGCGAGACGCTGCTGCGCGAGATGGCGGCTGCCGGCGTGTGTGACCTGCGCAAGAGCATGTAACGGGCTCATATAGCCAACGAAAGGGGGGCGGTCCAGACGGGCCGCCCCCTTTCTTGTCCCAAAAATCGACCGGGGTGGGTTAGCGGCGCTCGAGGATCGCTACGGTTTCGGTGTGGTCGGTATGGGGGAACATGTCGACCGGCGTGATCTTGAGCAGGCGATAGCCTCCGTCGAGGAGCTGGTGCAGGTCGCGCTCTTGGGTCACGGGGTTGCAGCTGATATAGGTGATGCGGCGCGGTTTGAGCGCGCAGGCGGCCTCGAGGAACTCGGGGGTGGAGCCGGCGCGCGGCGGGTCGATGGAAAGGACGTCGACGCGTTCGTTGTTGTCGGCGGCATCGAGGATGTAGTCGGTGGCATCGTCGGCCATAAACCATGCGTTGCGAGTAAGGCCGTTGAGCTCGGCGTTGCGACGTGCGTCAGCGATGCCGGCGTGGTTGCGCTCCACGCCAAGCAGCATGATACCGATGCCCTTGTCCTGGGCATCCTTTGCGGCGCAAAGGCCGATGGTGCCGCTGCCGCAGTAGGCATCCATAAGCACGTCGCCCTGGCGTAGGTCCATGCCTTCGATGGCGAGCCGGTAGAGCAGCTCGGTCTGCTGCGGGTTGGTCTGGTAGAACGCAGTGGGGGAGATGTCGAACTCACAGCCGAGCAGCTGGTCGCGCATGCATTCGGCGCCATAGACGATGCGAGTCTCCTCGCCGAGGATGGCGTTGCCGGGGCGTCCGTTGATGTTTTGGGCGACGGTGACGATGTGCGGATTGAGTGCGGCGACAGCCTCAAAGAACTCCTGCGCATGCGGCAAGTCGCGCTGAGCGGTTACGAGCGTGACCATGACCTGGTCGGTACGCCAACCGCAGCGGACGACGGCATAGCGGAGCAAGCCCAGATGCTTGTCCTCGTTAAAGGCGGGAATGTGCAGGCGCTCAGCTTCACGCGCGATGCCGTTGAGAATCTGACGGGCGCCCGGTGCCTCGACGGGGCATTCGGGTACGGCAACGATCTTGTGCGTGCCGCGCTCAAAGAAACCGCAACGGATGGCGCCCTCCTTACCGGGAGCAAAGGGAGTGGCAGCCTTATGACGAAAGCCACGCGGCGCAGGATATTTACCCGGGTCGCCCAGGGTGACACCCATGCCACGAATAGGATCTACAGCAATGCCCTCACGCTCACAAAGCGAAGCAAAAAGCTCCTCCATGGCAGCCTGCTTGGCGGCGAGCTGCTTCTTATAAGGACGATTGAGCGCCGTGCACCCACCGCAAGCTTTCATGATCGAACAGGGAGACTTGGGGTCCACAGCCTTACGCGCAGACGAAACCCGATCTTTATGCGGGCGCTTAGAGCGAGCCTGAGGTGCCTTATTCTCGTCCCGGCGAGAGCCAGAACGCTTGGCTTTAGCCCTGTTCTTGGTCGATTTGCTTTTTGCAGCTTTAGAAGACTTGGATTTCGTAGAAGATTTCTCCTCCTTTGACCCCTCAGCCGCTTCCACCAAAGCACGACGAGCCCTACGCTCCGCACGAGATTCTGCCATGAATTAACCCCACTATTAAATAAAAGAAAAGTCCGAAGCAATTGTACCGTGCATTCAACGTGCCCGTTTGGAGAGGAGGCTATTTAAGGTTCCGAGCACGTTGTCTCCCGGCTGGGTGGCGCCCGGCGCGGAGTTTAATTTGTCGCGAGTTCCGCACGAACAGGAGGCCACTTAATGTGGCCTCCGTCGTGAGCAGGACTGTAGAGCAGCAAATTAAACTCCGCGCCGGGCGCCACCCAGCCGGGTGCTCCAACCTAGTGCTCCATGCGTGCTTTCCGTCTTGCGCAGGACTGTAGAGCGGGAAACTTAATTACGCGCCGCTCCCCGCCCACGCCGGGCAAACCTTCCCTTGTACTCTATCAAGGTAAAGTGTATGATTCTGAACGTTGCATGACTCACTTTACCTAACTAAAGTGCCATCAAGGGGGAATACCATGAATACCGATATGTCTCGTCGTCAGTTTGTTGGTCTAGCCGGCTCGCTCGCCACGGTGCTTGGCCTTGATCTTGTCGGTTGCGGCGGTGGTGCCGGCAAGGGCTTCGCTGCTGGCTCTGCCGCGGCCAAGGATGTGAAGGGCGCTGCGGAGTCCAAGAAGCTCGTGGTGGGCTTTGATAAGTCCTATCCTCCGTACGGCTTTGTGGGCGACGATGGCGAGTACACCGGCTTTGATCTCGATCTTGCCAAGGCTGTTGCCGATAAGCAGGGCTGGGAGGTCAAATACGAGGCCATCGATTGGGATGCCAAGGACACGCTGCTCAACTCCGGCGCCATCAACTGCATCTGGAACGGCTTTACCATGGAGGGTCGCGAGGACGACTACACGTTCTCCGAGCCGTACATGCTCAACGAGCAGGTGCTGGTGGTAAAGAAGGATGCGGGCATCAAGAGCTGGGACGATCTTGCCGGCAAGACCGTGATTACCCAGACCGATTCCGCTGCGCAGGATGTGCTCGAGGGTGACCAGAAGGATCTGGCGGCGACTTTTGCCACGCTCGACACGATCGGCGAGTACAACACGGCCTTTATGCAGCTCGAGAGCGGCGCGGTCGATGCCGTGGCTTGCGACCTTTCGATTGCCCAGTATCAGCTTGCCGCCAAGCCCGATGCTTATACGCAGCTCGACAAGCCGCTGTCCAGCGAGCACTACGCCGTCGGCTTTAAGAAGGGCGACACCAAGTCCGCCGATGCCGTGACCGAGTCGCTCAAGGCGCTCTATGAGGACGGCACGGTCAAGGACCTGTGCGATAAATACGCAGATTACGGTCTTTCCTTCGACAACTGGGTGCTCAAATAGCGGCTTTCCCAGGCACCCGATTTTGCCGTTCAAACCGTCGCTTGCGTACATTTAGTACGCGGCGCTCCTCTTTCACGGCAAACTCGGGCACCTGGAAAACCCGCTTTAGCATTGGGTTCGCTGTTCCGTTACTGTGAAAGAGAGCTTGGGTTGTCTATTCAGGTCATGATGCAGATGCTTGGCCAGGGATTCTTGGTCAGCTTGCAGCTGTTTGTGCTGACGTTGCTCGGGTCGATTCCGCTGGGAATCCCCGTGGCGTTTATGCGCATGAGCAAGGTCGCGCCGCTGCGTTGGATTGCGCGCATCTATATTTCGGTGATGCGCGGCACGCCGCTTATGCTGCAGATGTTTGCGATCTACTTTGCCCCGTACTACGTGTTTGGCATCTCGCTCACGCCCGATTCCAAATGGACGGCGTGCGTCGTGGCATTCATCATCAACTACGCCGGCTACTTTGCCGAGATCTATCGCTCGGGCCTGCAGTCGATTCCGCGCGGTCAATATGAGGCCGCCGAGGTGCTGGGCTACTCGCGTCTGCAGACGTTTCTGTATATCGTGATGCCGCAGGTTGCCAAGCGTATTCTGCCGGCGATGGGCAACGAGATCATCACACTGGTCAAGGACACGTCGCTGGCGTTTGCCATTGGCGTGGGTGAGATGTTCTCGACCGCCAAGGCGCTGGTCGCTTCGCAGGTGAGCATGGTGCCGTTTGCGATTGCGGCGTTGATCTACTGGGTCTTTAACTTTGTGGTCGAGATGCTGCTGGGCGCTGCCGAAAAGAAGCTGGACTATTATCATGACTAACTCAGTGATGAAAATCGAAAGCGCGCGTAAGGCGTTTGGCGGCAATGAGGTGCTCAAGGATATCTCACTCGAAGTCAAGCGCGGTGAGGTCGTGGCGATTATCGGGCCTTCGGGTGGCGGTAAGTCCACGCTGCTGCGCTGCGCTACGCTGCTCGAGACACTCGACGGTGGCTCGCTTTCGTTTGGCGACCTTGCGGTTGCGACGGATGTGGGATCGGGCGCGGTCTATGCGAAGGGAGATGTTCCCAAGCAGGCGCGCTCGCGATTCGGCCTGGTGTTCCAAAATTACAACCTGTTCCCGCACTATACCGTGATGAAAAACATCATCGACGCGCCGATCCGCGTGCTTAAGCGCCCGCGCGAGCAGGCGGAAGCTCGTGCGTATGAATTGATTGCTCAGATGGGGCTTATGGGCAACGAGAATAAGGTTCCGTGTGAGCTTTCGGGCGGTCAGCAGCAGCGCGTGAGTATTGCCCGCGCCCTAGCGCTCGACCCGGAGATCCTGTTCTTTGACGAGCCGACCTCGGCGCTCGATCCCGAGCTGACGGCCGAGGTGCTGCGTGTCATTAAGGACCTCGCTGCGCAGAACATGACGATGGTGATCGTGACCCACGCAATGCAGTTTGCGCGCGATGTTGCCGACCGCGTGGTCTTTATGGACGGCGGTCGCATTGTCGAGGAGGGATCTGCCGAGCAGGTTATCGACCATCCGCGCGAGCAGCGCACGCGTGAGTTCTTGAGCCGTATCGAGGGATAGACTCAGGTATTTACTCAACTATTAATTGAGGCGAAGCCGCCACAGGTCTTACGGTCTGTGGCGGCTTTTTGTTTACATCGGCGGGGTTCAATAATTGCCCCACAAGCTTGTCTCTTCCTCTCGCCGCCTGTATTCATGCGCGTGCCGAAAGGTCTGCATGGACAGCCGCCCGTGAGGGTAGGGTGGTGGCATAGGACATTTGGAGGGTGAGTCGGCTCGGCTGCCGATCATGCTGCTCCCGGGACGGCACCGACCGCGAACTCTCCCCGTTGGCGTCGCGCATTGCGCGCGGCCCTGCAAGGAGGTCATCATGGGTGCTCCCAAGACCGGTAACGTAAGGAACGTGGTGCTCGTAGGCCAAGGCGGGGTGGGCAAGACTTCACTCGCCGAGGCCATGCTCCACCTTTCCGGCAAGACCGCCCGCCTTGGCGGCCACGACGGCACCAAGCCCACGCTCGACTATGACCCCGAAGAGGTCAAGCGTGCGTTTTCCATCTCGACGACCATTGCGCCGATCGACTGGAAGGGTGCTCGCATCAATGTGCTCGATGCCCCGTGCTATCCTGATTTTATCGGCGACGCCTTTGCCGCGATGAGCGTCTGCGAGACGGCCCTGTTTGTGGTCGACGCCGAGGCCGGCCCGCAGCCTACGACGGTTAAGCTCTGGTATGCCGCCGAGGATCTGCGCCTGGCGCGTGCGGTGTTCGTAAACCGCCTGTCGCGCTCCGAGGCCAGCTTTGCGACCACAATGGACCTGCTGCAGGAGCGCTTTGGTACGCGCCTGGGCGCCGTGACTCTTCCCTGGGGCGAAGGCGAGGACTTTGACGGCATCATCGACCTGGTGCGCATGAAGGCGCGCCATTGCAACGGCGCCGAGGCCGTTGAGTCGGAGATTCCCGAGGAGTATCGTGCCCAGGCCGAGGAGGCCCATGACCATCTGTGCGAGCTGGTGGCCGAGGCCGACGACGAACTGATGATGAAGTACTTGGAAGGCGAGGAGACGCTGACGCAGGAGGAGCTTGAAGGCCTGCTGTCGAAGGCGATTGCCGAGCGCATCTTTGTGCCGGTCTTTGCGGGCGATTGCATTAAGGAGCAGGGCGTCAACTCGCTGATGGACGACATCGCGACGTACTTTCCGGCGCCGACCGACTACGGCGAGATGCCGCTCATCGACGGCGATTCGCTTAAGATCTCGAGTGACGATGACCGTCCGGTGGCGTTTGTGTTTAAGACGCTGGCCGATCCGCAGCAGGGTCGCATCAGCTTTATCAAGGTGCTGACGGGTACGCTTGAGCCGGGTCTTGAGCTGATCAACGCGCGCACGCGCAAGGGCGACCGTCTGGCTCACCTGTATGTGATGTGCGGTCGCGACATGTCCGAGGTTGGTCACGCCTATGCCGGCGACATCATCGTGGCGCCCAAGCTGGCGGCCGAGACGGGCGATACGCTCTCCATTACCGGTAAGGTCGAGGCTGCGGCGTTTAAGTTCCCCAACTCTCAGTACCGCATCGCCATCGAGGCCGAGAATCGCGGCGACGAAGAGAAGCTCTACACGTTTATCGAGAAGGCCTGCAAGGCAGACCCGACCATGAGCATCGACCGCGACGAGGAGACTGGCCAGACCATTATCTCTGCCGTTGGTGAGGCACAGGTTTCGGTGCTGCTCAACCGTCTGGAGGACCGCACCAAGGTCGCCGCCAAGAGCGTGCCGATCCGCATTCCGTATCGCGAGACCATCCGCCGCACGGCGAGCGCCCAGGGTCGCCACAAGAAGCAGACCGGCGGCGCCGGTCAGTACGGCGACTGCTGGCTGCGCGTGGAGCCGCTCATTGGGCCCGACGGCACGAGCGACGGCTATGAGTTTGTTGACGAGGTCGTGGGCGGTCGCATTCCGCGCTCGCTGATTCCCGCCGTGGACAAGGGCGTCCAGGAGACCATGAAGGACGGTATTATTGCCGGCTACCCGCTCACGGGCATTCGCGTGGCTGTGTACGACGGTTCGTATCACAGCGTCGACTCCAACGAGATGGCGTTCCGCGCAGCGGCTCGCATCGGCCTGCGCAAGGCATGCGCCGATGCCGATCCAGTGGTGCTGGAGCCTATCGAGGAAATCACGGTGACGATCCCCGAGAGCTACGCCGGCGCCGTGATGGGCGACATCTCGGCCTCGCGCGGTCGCGTGACGGGCATGGAGACCGATGAGCGCGGAGACACCGTGGTCATTGCCCAGGCGCCGCTGGCCGAGCTGACGGATTACTCGACGCGCCTGCGCTCCATCACGCGCGGCACGGGCGACTTCACCATGAAGCCTGCAGGCTATGAGCAGGTGCCTTATGACGTTCAGGCCAAGCTGGTCGAGCGCTATGAGGAGGGCCGAGCTAAGTAACGTGTGGCTTTGTCTGTGCCACGCATGTCGATGCAAGGGCCGCTCTGGGTGATCCGGAGCGGCCCTTTTTGATCCCTAGGGGATTGCAAATCGGTTCTTGTCGTGGGTAGGGCTAGTCCCCTGAGGCCTGATTGCGGCCGGTGGCGTAGTCGATCTGCACATGCGGTTGCAGGTTATAACAGTACACGTGGAAACACAGCGTCTTGCCGTGATCCTCGACCGATTGGGCCTCAAGGCGCACGCCGCGGCAGAGAAGTTCCTCTTCGTTGTACATGGGAGTGACGCGGTAGAGCACATGGTTGCCCGTGTCGTGGATGTAGCCGAGGACCTGCTCTTCAAACGGCAGCATGCCCGTCTCGTTGAGATAGCGCGTGCCGGTGAGGAGATTCTTGCGATTGGCGTTTTCGCCGCAGAGCGACCAGGCGATGAGGTGGCAACGGTTGTAGAGGCTCTGGCCCGGAATAAAGTCGTAGCGCTGCTGGTGCCATCCGGCGGGGTGGATACGCGAGATATCCCCGCGCTTGCCTTGACCGAGCGACTCGGGACCCGCACAGGCGAGCGCTTTGCGGGTGCGGCCCAAGCTGTCGAGCTTGGAGAACTTCTTAAAGCAGCCCTCTTCGGTAGCTCGTTCGTATTCGTCGAGCGTGAATGATGGCGTACCGAGCGGGTGCGTGCTGTCGGTGCGAAGGGCAACGTAGGGGTTGCCGGCGTAGTCGGGAATGCTGCTGAGATATACACCGCGGGCGCGGTTGAGGTCGGGGTTTTCGACCTCGTCGATGGGGGTGGCGACGCTGTCCGCGGAAGCGTCGTCGCCGGTGTCGGTTGCGACGGAATCGGAGCCATTGCCGGAGTCCTCGGAGCTCGCTGTTCCCGATTCGAGCCGGGCGACCAAGTCCGCTTCGTCGTCGGTACGGCTGGGACTCTCGTTTTGCTTCTCGGCCAGAGCCGCCGCCTGCTCATCACTTTGCGGCGACAGCAACTTGGGCGCCCCATCGAGCGATCCCGTAAACAGCGCAAACCCCAGCACCACGGCGGTGCCGATGGAAAGTGCTTGCTTGTAGGCGGACTTGCGCAACATGGGGGCTCCTGGATGGACGGTTGGGAATCTACTAGTCTAGCAGGAGCCGGCAGAGGCCGTTCTGTCGAACAAATACTTAAGATTTGGGACAAACGCCACTGGTTCATTTGCTTCATATTTGACGTATGGCTAGATCGAGGTGGAGTCGAGCCAGTTGAGCTTGCACTCGAGAATGCGCTGCTCGCCGGGTTGGCTGCTGCCGTCAAGCAAGGCGAGCAGCATCTCGGCCGCCTCCCTGCCTTCCTGGTCGACGGGCTCGATGATCGTGGAGACGGTCGGCGTGGTGAGGTTGGTCCAGTCTTCGCAGTTGAGTCCCAAAAGACCTATTTGCTGCGGAAGTAGATGGGCCATGGGTTGGAGGGCCTTGTAGACACGGGGAAGCGCCCATTGGTTTTGTACGAAGATGAGCGTGCGCTTGGCGGGGTTGAACTTGTATTTAAAGTATTCGGTGAGCTCGTTGATTGACGGCTTGTTGTGATCGATGGGGATGGCTTTGTAGAGCTGCCCATTCGCGGCCAATGCCTCGGCATATCCCTGAAAACGTTCCATGCGAGTGCGCATTTCGGTCATGTTGGCGGCGATGGAAAAGAAGTCTTCGTAGCCGGCGTCGAGAAGCGCCTGCGTGGCATTGTACACGCCGTCGTAGAGGTTGGTTTTGATCCAGCTGGTGCCTGGGCTGTAGATGGCCGCGTCAAAAAAGACGACGGGCTTGTCGGCGCGCTTGATGCGGTCGTGGACTGCCTTGAAATTTGCCGTGGGCTGGATGATAAAACCATCGACGCCCAGTGAGAGCATTTTGTCGACATACATGAGCTCGGTCTCGGGGTTAAAGTTGCTCGTGCAAACGACCGTCTGGTAGCCCGCGGGGAGCATGACCTGCTCCATGCCGTTGAGGACGAGGCCCGCCCATTTGTTGGTGTTATCCAAGATGATGATGGCGATGACGTGGGTTTGCTTGCCGGTGAGCGTTTGCGCTTGGGCGTTGGGAACGTATCCGAGTTCCTTGATGACGCGCGCAATCTTTGCCTGCGTCTTCTCGCTAAGCTTTTCTCGTTTGTCGTTGAGGTAATACGAGACGCTTGCCGTCGAGGTTCCCGCCTCTCGAGCGACGTCTGCGATCGTAACGCGCTGTTTTGCCACAGCGACTCCTTCCGACAGATGAGCATTTTCCAACATGATGACTTTGAGTCTTGGTGAGGGATGCGCTTTGGTGAGCGACTTTTCCTTTCATATGAGTATGCAACAAATGCGGTATATGGGTGGGGTCGAAATTTGTGACCGGCATGCGCATCTGCCGTCTACCGAGAAAATCAAATACTTCTTGACTTTTGAAATCGAGGGTAAAATCGCAGGATTCATTTTTAGTTAAACGCATAACTAAATAGCGTAACCAACGCTCTGACCTGCGCGTTTACCGAAATAAACTGGCATTAAGAAAAACGAGCACCTATATTGGTCTTGTCGAAAAGACAGCAAGTCCAAACGGCAGGGGATGCTCCGGAGGCCTCCGCAAACGGTGTCTTGCGCACACAACTCTATGAAAAGAGGGAAGCAATGAAGATCGTAGGCGTTGCCGCCTGTACCGTGGGTATCGCCCACACGTATATGGCCCAGAAGGCGATTCAGGATGAATGCTCCGCTCGTGGCATCGAGTGCAAAGTCGAGGCTCAGGGTGGTCTGGGTATCGAGAATGAGCTCACGCAGGAAGACGTTGATTCCGCCGACCTGGTGCTCGAGTCCGTCGACGTGGGTGTCGAGAACGAGGACCGTTTTGAGCAAAAGATGGCCGAGGGCAAGTTCCTCAAGGTCGGCACCTCGGATGTAATCGCCGATCCGGTAAAGATTATCGACCAGGCTGTCGAGATCATCAAGGCGACGGGCGGTGCCGTTGACGCGTCCAAGGCCGAGGCCAAGGCAGAGAAGAAGGCCGTCTCCGCTGCCCCGCAGGCCCCGACACCGGCGTCCAAGCAGTCCATCTTTGCCGATCCTGGCAAGACGCTGCTCAATGCATTCAATACCGGTGTTTCCTATTTTATCCCCATCGTCGTTATCGGTGGCGTGTTCCTCGCCTTCTCGTTGGCATCCGGTACTGCCGGTGCTAGCGGTATGGAGGTCACCAACCCGTTGATGGTGAGTCTTAACACTATCGGCATGGCCGGCATCTCTATGATGATTCCGGTGCTTGCGGCATACATCGCCTACTCGATGGCCGGTAAGCCCGCACTTGCCCCCGGCTTCGTCCTGGGCTACTTGGTTAACAACGCCGTCGTCACCCCGAGCGGCAACAGCGTTTCGACCGGCTTCTTGGGCGCCATGATCATGGCTGTCATCTGCGGTTACTTTGTCCGCTGGATGAAGACCTGGAAGGTCAACAACACCATCCAGACCATCATGCCCATTCTGATCATCCCGATTCTGACCTCGCTCGTCCTGGGCATGGCTTACATCTACATCTTGGCCACGCCGCTTGGCTTTGTGATGGATTGGCTCACCAGCGTGCTCGGCAGCCTGCAGGGCGGCTCCGCCGTCGTCCTGGGCTTGGTCATTGGCGTTATGACCGCTTTCGATATGGGTGGCCCCATCAACAAGACCGCTTCGACCTTTACCATGGCCATCATGGCCTCCGGCATCTACGGCCCCAACGGTATGTTCCGCGTCGCCGTCGCCATTCCCCCGATTGCTTGCGGCCTCGCTGCGCTCATCGCCAAGAACAAGTTCGATGGCGCTGACCGTCAGATGGGCATCTCTGCTCTGTTCATGGGCTGCATCGGTATTACCGAGGGCGCTATTCCCTTCGCGGTCAAGGATCTTGGCCACACCCTGCCCGGCATTTGCATCGGCTCTGCCGTGGGCGCGGCGCTTGCCGCCTTCCAGGGCATCGACTGCTATGTTCCGCATGGTGGCTTTATTGTCGCCCTGGCCACCAACAACGTCGCGCTGTTCTGCCTGGACATCGTGATTGGCTCCTTGGTCGCCGCTGCAATCCTGATTGCCATGAAGCCCACGCTCGATAAGCAGGCCAAGTAAACCTTTAAGGACTCCGGTTGTGCGGAGGGATGGATTTGACTCCGCACAACCGCCCCTACACAACAAAATCCATCCGCACTGATAGGGCCCACATCTGGGTCCCAGGGAACTTTTGTCAAAAATCCTCTGGAGAAGGAGAACAAAATGTCCAACCTCACCATCCGCCAGGCCGTTCAGGGCATGCTCAAGCTGCAGGACAGCGGCGATCACGCAACCATGGTCGGCATTGGTCCCATGAGCCCCAACCTGATTCAGGCCGTGTTCGAGCTTGCCAAGGACGAGGATTTCCCGCCCATGTTTATCGCTAGCCGCAACCAGGTCGATATGGACGAGATGGGCGCCGGCTACGTCAACGGTTGGGACCAGACGCGCTTTGCCGCCGACATTAAGAAGGTTGCCGACGAGGTGGGTTATACCGGTCCGTACTACCTGTGCCGCGATCACGGCGGTCCGTGGCAGCGCGACGAGGAGCGTAACGCCCACCTGCCCGAGGACGAGGCCATGGAGCTCGCCCGCAAGTCCTTTGTCGCCGACATGGAGGCAGGCTTTGACCTGCTGATGGTCGACCCCACCAAGGACCCCTATCAGATCGGCAAGGTTATTCCGCTCGACGTGGTGCTTCGCCGCACGATCGATCTTATCGACTATCTTGAGCAGTACCGTCGCGAGCATAACCTGCCCGAGGTTGCCTATGAGGTCGGTACCGAGGAGACCAATGGCGGCCTGACCTCCACCGACAAGTACGAGGAGTTCATTTCTCAGCTGCAGCCCGAGCTCGAGAAGCGCGGCTGCCCCATGCCCACCTTTATCGTCGGCCAGACCGGTACGCTCACCCGTTGGACCGAGCAGGTCGGTCATTACAACTTTAAGAATGCCCGCGAGCTCGCCGACATGGCCAAGCGCTACGGCGTGGGCCTGAAGGAGCACAACGCCGACTACCTGGACGACGCGACGCTGCTCGAGCACATCCCGGCACACGTGACCGCTTCCAATGTCGCCCCTCAGTACGGCACCGAGGAGACCCGCGCTTACCTCAAGCTCTGCGCTACCGAGCAGATTCTGGTCGACAACGGCCTGTGCGACGATCCCTCCGATCTGTATCACACGCTGCTGGTCAAGGCCATCAAGACCGAGCGCTGGCGCAAGTGGATGACCGGCGACGATGTCAACCTGCAGGTTGACGACATTCTGGCCGACGACGAGCTCAGCCTGAAGATTCTGGATGTCTCCGGCCACTACGCGTTCAACGATCCCGAGGTCAAGGAGCAGGTCGAGAAGCTCTATCGCAACCTCGCTGCCCAGGACATTGACGGCAAGCGCTTTGTGATCGAGCACATCAAGCGCCCGATCAAGCAGTACGTCGTCGGTCTTAACCTCAAGGGCGTCACGAGCCGCATCGAGAAGGCTCTCTAAGTAGCTTTTCCTACACGACGCCGGGCCTGGGGCATGTCCCAGCTGCAGGCCCGGCACATAGGACAAAAGGACATCCCCTTTGTCCTATTTTTTGAGTTTTGGATTCCTTAGAAGGAGTTTGCACCATGAAGTTCTTTATCGATACCGCCAACCTTGACGAGATCGCCGAGGCCAAGAGCTGGGGCTGCCTTGCCGGCGTCACCACCAACCCGTCCCTGTACGCCAAGACCGGCGGCAAGCTCGCCGACTTTGAGCCCCATATGCTCAAGATTGCCGAGCTCTGCGAGGGCCTGCCCGTGTCTGCTGAGTCCACCGCGACCACTGCCGAGGGCATGATCGAGGAGGGCAAGCGTCTTGCCGCCCTGGCTCCCAACATCGTGGTCAAGCTTCCCGTGTGCGAGGCCGGCCTCGCCGCCTGCCGCGCCCTGGCCGATGCGGGCGTGCGCGTCAACATGACGCTTGTTTTCTCGCCGACGCAGGCCCTCATGGCCGCCAACGCCGGTGCCCGCTACATCAGCCCGTTTGTCGGCCGCTTTGACGACATCGCCGAGGACGGCATCTCGCAGCTCGACAATGTCGTGACATGCATCAAGAACTATGACTGGACCGGCAAGAACGTCGACGACACCGTCGAGATCATCACCGCTTCGGTCCGCACGCCCAACCACGTGACCCAGGCGGCTCTTCTTGGTGCCGACATCGCGACCGTGCCCATGGCCGCTCTCAAGAAGTGCCTGCATCACCCGCTGACCGACCAGGGCCTCGCCTCTTTTGAGGCTGACTGGCAGAAGGTCGTCGCTCAGGCTTAACGACCGGGTTGCCCTCGGCATCGCGCCATCCGGTGCCGGGGTTGTTCTCAAGAGAGGAATTCGTATGACCAACCAGGAGCTGGCGAAGGTCGCCAATGAGGTCAGGAAGGGTGTCGTGACTGCGGTTCACGCGGCCAAGTCGGGACATCCGGGTGGATCGCTCGGTGCAGCCGACATCATGACGTATCTGTACTTTGAGGAAATGAATATCGATCCTGCCGACCCTCACAAGGCCGATCGCGACCGCTTTGTGCTCTCCAAGGGTCACGCGGCGCCGGGCCTGTATTCGGTGTTGGCAAATCGCGGCTATTTTCCCGTCGAAGAGCTCGAGACGCTCCGCCATATTGGCAGCCGACTGCAGGGCCATCCCAACATGAACGATACCCCAGGCATCGATATGTCCACCGGCTCGCTCGGTCAGGGCATCTCTGCTGCAGTTGGAATGGCGCTTGCCGCTAAGCACTGGGGCGACAGCTACCGTGTCTACACGTTGCTGGGCGACGGTGAGTGCGAGGAAGGCCAGGTGTGGGAGGCGGCTATGTTTGCCGGCAACCATGCGCTCGACAATCTTGTTGCCGTCGTCGACCACAACGGCTTGCAGATTGACGGCACGATCGATGAAGTCAACTCGGCCATGCCGCTTGCCGACAAGTTCCGCGCCTTTAAGTGGCATGTGATAGAGCTAGCCGATGGCAACGACATGGCGCAGATTGAGGCGGCTTTCGCCGAAGCTCGCGAGGTGACCGGCGCGCCCGTCGCTATCATCGCCGAGACGGTGAAGGGCAAAGGCGTCTCCTTTATGGAGAACCAGGTTGGCTGGCATGGCAAGGCGCCCAATGACGAGCAGTTTGAGCAGGCCATGGCCGAGCTCGCGGCAGCAGGAGAGGAACTCTAATGGCAGAGGTCAAAAAAGTCGCCACGCGCGTAAGCTACGGCGAGGCGCTCGTCGAGCTGGGCAATGAGCACGATGACTTTGTAGTGCTCGATGCCGACCTGGCTGCCGCTACGCAGACGGGTAAGTTTAAGACTGCCCATCCTGAGCGCTTTTACGATGCCGGCATCGCCGAGAGCAACCTGATGGGTCTTGCCGCCGGCATCGCGACCACGGGCCGCGTTGCTTTTGCGAGCACCTTTGCGATGTTTGCCGCCGGTCGCGCCTACGAGCAGGTCCGCAATTCCATTGGCTACCCGCACCTCAACGTCAAGATTGGCGCCACCCATGCCGGCATTTCGGTGGGCGAGGACGGCGCCACGCACCAGTGCTGCGAGGATATCGCACTCATGCGTACGATTCCGGGTATGACGGTGGTCGTTCCCGCCGACGATGTCGAGGCCCGCGCCTGTGTGCGCGCCGCCTATGAGTTTGAGGGGCCGGTCTACATGCGCTTCGGCCGCCTGGCAACACCGGTCATCAACGATCACGAGGACTACGAGTTCAAGATCGGCCGCGGTGTTGTTGTACGGGAGGGCTCTGATGTCACGATCGTCGCGTGCGGTCTCATGGTCGCTGAGGCACTCGCTGCTGCCGAGGCGCTCGCTGCCGACGGCATCGATGCTGAGGTCATCAACATGCATACGATCAAACCGCTCGATGAGCGTTTGGTGGTTGCCAGCGCCAAGAAGACCGGTCGCGTGGTCACCGCCGAGGAGCATTCGATTATCGGTGGTCTTGGCGAGGCCGTTGCCTCGGTGCTCGCGGAGCAGCATCCAGTGCCGATGCGTCGCGTCGGCGTGCGCGATGTGTACGGCGAGTCCGGCCCTGCGGTCGATTTGCTGCATAAGTACGGTTTGGACGCCGACGGCATCGAAGCTGCGGTCAGGTCCGTGTTGTAAGGAAGGCTTTCCATGGGGTTTGTATCTGCCAACCAAGTGACGATTGGCTACGCCGCCGCCTCGCGCGAGGACGCGCTGCATTATCTGTCCGAGCAGGCTGTTGAGCTTGGTTTTGCCGATGACGCGTCTGCTGTAGAGGCGGCTTTTATTGCTCGCGAAAACGAGGCCGAGACTGGCCTCGTCGCCGGTTTTGCCGTTCCGCATGCCAAGAGCGATGCGATCCATA
This sequence comes from Collinsella sp., assembly GCA_019414045.1. Classification (GTDB taxonomy): domain Bacteria; phylum Actinomycetota; class Coriobacteriia; order Coriobacteriales; family Coriobacteriaceae; genus Collinsella. Next base: position 24,110 of record DXMW01000004.1, read on the forward strand.
CGCCGGGCGTGGCCGTGCTCAAGCTGTCCGAGCCTGTTGAGTGGCCGAGCTTTGATGGCGTGCCCGTCGATGTGGCGCTCGCGCTGTACGTGCCCGCCGGCGAAGCGGGAACCACGCACCTGCGTCTGCTCTCCAAGGCTGCCGTGATGCTGATGGATGCTGGCTTCCGTGACAGGGTGCGCGAAAGCACCGATCCTGTCGAGATTGCCGAGCTCATCAACGCCGGGCTCGAGGGCTAGAACGGGCTCTCCGTTCCATTAATCGATCCTTCTCCAAGGAAAAGGGCCGCGACGCTATAGGCGTCGCGGCCCTGTCTGCGTTTCCCCAGATAAAACCTGCCAAAATAAACCTGTCCCTTTTTGGTAGGTTAAACGGCGTAACTTAAAGGTTCATGTTGCCGTGGATGTAGGGGGTGACCTCGGGGGAGATATGGCCGCAGCCCAGCTCGCGCAGCGTGGACTCGATGGCGGCGGGCAGCGGGGTCTTGCCTTCGGCGTCGACGGCGGCACCGCTGAGGGCGGCGATCTTGGCGACGTCTGCCGGCTCGGCCTCGATATGCATGCAGCCGCCGACGAGGCGTGCGCGGACCTGGTCCAGGCCAAGGTCGTGTAGGTAGTCCTCACAGGTGCGGATTACATCGACCTTCTCGCGCGTGAGCTCCTCGCCCGTGGGGACTCGCGTGGCCAGGCAGGCTCCTGCCGGCAGGTTCCAGACGGGGTATCCCCAGGCGCGTAGCAGCTCGCGCTCCTCGTCCTTGGTAAAGCCGACCTCCATAAGCGGCGAGCGCACGCCGAGCTCCTGGGCGGCGCGCATGCCGGGGCGGTAGTCGCCGCGGTCGCTTGCGTTGCTGCCGTCGATGACGGTGGGAAAGCCCAGCGACTTGGCGTGGTTGACGATGGCGGTAAAGCCGGCGCGCTTGCAGTGGTAGCAGCGGTCGGCGTCGTTGCAGGCTACCTGGGGGAGCTGCAGCTGATCGACCGAGAGGTTGAGTACGGGAAGCTTAAAATGCGGCCCCTCATCGGCCTGCCCGTCAACCGCCCGCTCAAACGAAGCCTGCTCGGGCGTGCCGATGAGCGGCGTGGTGAGGTGAACGAGAAGCGTGCTGGCGGGCATGATGCGGGCGCAGACCGCGGCCAAAAAGCTGCTGTCGACGCCACCGGAAAAGCCGATGGCGACGCGTCCGTATGCTAAAAGCAGCTGCTCGAGCGCTGCGAGTTTGTCCTGAAGCCCCTCTGCGGGTGCGGTGGTGTCTGAAAGCATAAGTCGATCCTTGCCGTTGAGTACTCGGTCGAAAACTATAATCCTACCGAGTCGCTTGTCATAAGACTTCTATCTATGTAACGAAAGTGCAATATGCTATATACGTTATATACAAGTTTACAGGTGCGGTAAAGTTGCGGGAGTACAGCAGCGCGAAGCGATGGGGGACCGATATGATCAAGGCCGTTATTTTTGACATGGACGGAACGCTGGTCGATACCGAGCGTTTGGGTATCAAGGCGTGGAAGGCGGGCGCGGCCGAGCTGGGATTCGCGATTGATGATGCGCTGATCCATCAGTTTATCGGTCGCACGCTGCCCGATGTCATGGAGATCCTTGATGAGCATTACGGCAGCTGCGAAACCGCTGAGGCAATCTATCGTCGCCATAGGGAGATTCGCGACGAGATGGTCAAGACCGATCTGGAGCTTAAGGACGGTGCCGCCGAGTGCCTCGACGAGCTGCTGGCTGCGGGCTATCACGTGGGTCTTGCGACGTCATCGCGCCACGTTACGGCCGAGCGCAACCTCAAGACGGTTGGCCTCTTTGACAAGTTTGAGACGGTGACCTGCGGCGAGGACGTCGTGCGCGGCAAGCCCGACCCCGAGATGTACCTGCTCGCCTGCGAGCGCGCGGGCTTTGCCCCCGAGGAGTGCGCCGTGGTCGAGGACTCACGCAACGGTTGCGTCTCGGGCATCACGGCCGGTTGCCATGTGTTTGCCGTTCCCGACATCGTGCCGCTGCCGCAGGACGTGGTGGACGGCTGCGAGGCTGTGCTCGATACGCTGTTCGATCTGACGGCCGCGGTCAAGGTCGTGTGTTAGCGTTCGCACGCGAGTCGCCATGCCCCGCGCCCGATCCCGCAGGACGGCGACGGCAACGGCGCCCGCGCGGAGGCACTGTTCTAAAAAATGGAATTGAATCCATTTTTGCAAAAAAGCTAATGAAAAATGGATTACATTCCATAAAAATCCGTAGCCGCAGGTTCGGCTAAACGGGGAAGGCCCGTGGGGTCAGCAAAAACGCCGCAGCGGGGCTGTTTCCGTTGCGGCGTTTTTTTGTTACAGGTAGGCGCCCAGGTTGATGTCGGTTGTCGGGACTATGGGTTGGCCCGTCGGATGCGGCTTGGCATTTTGGGTGCTTACGCGCTCGAGCAAGAAGGGACGCACGATTTCCTGACGGTTGATGTCCTCGGTGGCCGTGACCGTGGTGACGGTGCGCGCGGCGGAGCCGATGCGGACTCGTTTGGTCTTGGCGGCAGGTTTATCCTCGATTTGTTCCATGAGCAGCTGCACGCCCTTGCGGCCGATCTCGTAGCCCGGTGGTGCTACCGTGGTGAGGGGGACCGATCCGCTCCAGGCAAGCGGGTTGCCATCGCAGCCGGCCACGCGGACCTGCTCGGGGACGGAGATGCCTTTGTCTATCAGCGCCGAGATAACGCCCGACGCCAGTACGTCGGTCAGGCCGACCACGAAGTCAGGGCGCTCGTCCGCGGGGCGCTCAGCGATTTGGGCACCGATGCCGTAGCCGTCGGCAGCGGTATTCCATTCGCCGGCGTCGATGACTTCGATCTTGATATCGGGATGCAGGGCGAGGGCCTTGTGGATGCCAAGTACGCGCAAGGTGAGCTGCATAAATGCCGCTCTGCCCACAACGGTGATATGGCGTGCGCCACGGGCAACGGCGAGCTCGGCGATAATGCGGCCTTGTGCCTCGTTGTCGGCAGCCACGTAATAACCGGGCTCGGAGCAGTGGATGTCCAGATGGACGATCGGCACGGGCACTTTAGTCATGGCCGGGTGCCAGTCGGGGGATGCCATGGGCTGAACCATGACGCCGGACATCTGAGTGCCCATAAAGTAGCGCAGGTAATGGTCTTCGAGAATGTCGTCGTTGTCGGCGTTAGCGATGAGCAAGTCATAGCCGTGCTTGCGTGCCTCGTTGTGGGCACCGCTGGCAATTTGGAGCGAAAAGCCGTGGTCGAGACGGGGGAGGACCAGGCCAAAGGACTTGGTGGTGCCGCCCGCGAGCTGACGGGCGCTTTGGTTGGGCAGGTAGCCAAGGCGATTAATGGTCTCGTTGATGAGCTTGAGGGTTTCGGGGCGCAACTTTTCGGGGTGGTTGAGCGCGTTGGATACCGTGCCCAGCGAGACCCCTGCCTCGCGCGCGACGTCGCTGATTTTTACCTTTGCCATAGCGGCCCCTTTGATGCGTTTCAAGTACAAGCCAGATTGTAGCATCGCCCGCCCCCAGGGTGTCAAAACCTGCCAATTAGGGACAGGTTTATTTTGGCAGGTTTTATCTGGGGAAACGCCGTTGCCAGCGCGACCACCACGAAGGGGGCAGGCACCTTTGTGGTGGCTTGAGCTGCCCGGGCCTTCAATTGTCTCGATCTGTAACATCTGGACGGCAAAACCGGCTCTACCTGTTACAGATCGAGACATAGTGCTGGGGCCGAACCGTAATGTCTCAATCTGTAACACTAAGCCGGCTTATTGCGGCCCAGATGTTACAGATTGAGATCTTTCGCCGGGATAGGCCGCCGCGCCGGTCCAAACCACCACAAAGGTGCCTGTCCCCTTCGTGGTGGTTTGGACCGGCTGGGCATGTGTGCATCGGGTGGTATCTAAGTTGAGATACCACTTCTGGTATATCAGCTTGCGCTTGCGTGAGTACAATACTCGAACGTTATACGTCTCAGCGCCCCCTGTGCGTGGACGTCTTGCAGTCACGCGAACGAAGGGATTTATCCTATGTGCGGAATCGTCGGCTACACCGGCTCTGATATTGCAAAGAACATCCTGGTCACAGGCCTTAAGCGCATGGAGTATCGCGGCTATGACTCCTCGGGCGTTGCGCTCGAGGTGGGCGAGGGCGCCGCGGCACACCTCGACGTCATCCGCCGCGTGGGCAAGGTTGCGGGCCTGGAGAGCGAGCTTTCCAATATCGATAGCGACGCAACCTGCGGCATCGGTCACACCCGCTGGGCCACCCACGGCAAGCCTTCTGTCGTTAACGCTCACCCCCACACCAGCTGCGACGGTCGTATCGCCATCGTCCACAACGGCATCATCGAGAACTTCGCCGAGCTGCGCGAGGAGCTGGAGGGCCGCGGCCATCACTTTAAGAGCGAGACCGATACCGAGGTCTTCGCGCATCTGATCGAAGAGGCCTATGCCGAGACACACGACCTGATGGCCTCCGTGCGCGAGGCTTGCACCCACGTGGTGGGCGCCTATGGCTTGGCCGCCGTGTGCGCCGACGAGCCTGGCGTAATCGCCGTTGCCCGCAAGGACTCCCCGATCGTGGTCGGCGTGGGCGAGACCGGCTCCTACGTTGCCTCCGACGTGATTGCGCTCATCGACGCCACCCGCGATGTCGTGGTGCTCGAGGACGGTCAGTTTGCCAAGCTCACGCCTGCGGGCGTCGAGTATACCGACGAGGCCGGCAATGTCATCGAGCCCAAGGTCACCCACATCGATTGGGATCTGGATATGGCCGAAAAGGGCGGTTATCCCGACTTTATGCTCAAAGAGATTCACGAGCAGCCGCGCGTCGTGCGCGATACGCTGGTGGGTCGCATGACCCCCGCCGGTGAGCTCGATATCGACGAGCTGGGCCTGTCCCTCGAGGAGCTCAACGATATCGACCGCGTGTATGTGATTGCCTGCGGCACCAGCTACCATGCCGGACTCATCGCTAAGAACCTTATTGAGGGCTGGGCTCGTATTCCTACCGAGGTCGAGGCTGCCAGCGAGTTCCGCTACCGCAACCCCATCATCACACCGACGACGCTCGTCGTTGCCGTGTCCCAGTCGGGCGAGACGGCCGATACCCTCGCCGCCATTCGTGACGCGCGTATCAAGGGCGCCAAGGTCTTTGGCATCACCAACGTGGTGGGTAGCCCCGTGGCGCGCGAGAGCGACGGCGTCATCTACACCAAGGCCAACAAGGAGATCGCGGTCGCCTCGACCAAGAGCTTCATCGGTCAGGTCGTTAGCCTCACGCTTTTGGCCCTGCTGCTGGCGCAGGTCAAGTACCGCCTGACCACCAAACAGGCACGCATGATGTTCCGCGAGCTTTCCGATACGGCCGAGCAGATCCAGTGGATTTTGGACACGCAGACCGAGGCCGTTCATGAGGCCGCCCTGCTGTGCAAGGACGCGCAGTCGGCACTGTTTGTGGGCCGCGGTATGGGCGCTGCCATCTCCTACGAGGGCGCGCTCAAGCTCAAGGAGGTCAGCTACCTGCACGCCGAGGCCTACGCCGCCGGCGAGATGAAGCACGGCCCCATCGCGCTGATCGATCCGGGCTTCCCCGTCATCGCCGTGGCCACCAAGAGTGCCACCTACGACAAAACCGTGTCGAACCTTATGGAGTGCAAGGCGCGCGGTGCCAAGGTCATCGTCGTTGCCACCGAGGGCGACGAGGAGATCAACAAGATCGCCGACTGCATCATCCGCGTGCCGGCCGTCCGCGACGTGTTCAGCCCCATCACGGCGAGCGTCCCGCTGCAGCTGCTCGCCCGCGAGGTGGCCATCCTGCGCGGTTGCGACGTTGACCAACCTCGAAACCTCGCTAAGAGCGTGACCGTCGAGTAATTGTTGTTCCGGCGTTTTACCAAACGCCGGAACTGCTCGACGCTGCGCGAGCCGCATTCACGCCAATCTGACGTTCAATTTCGAGGGCGCGACCAGAAGGTCAGCGCCCTCTCATTTCACGTCACCTTGGCGCAAATGCGGCTCGCTCGCTGTTGGTGACTGACATCAGGTGCTCCGTTGTCGAAACGCGCTAACAAGAAGGGCCCGGCTCCGTTGTGGCGGAGTCGGGCCTTGTTGCGTTTGCCCAGATAAAACCTGCCAAAATAAACTTGTCCCTTTTTGGCAGGTTAGCGGAGCTTGCTGGTCTCGAAGTACTTGGGATATTGGTCCAGGACCTCGGTCTGGTTGCGGAACATCATATGCAGGTGCTTGCTGACCAAAAAGCTCGCCTCGATGGGGTCGCGACCGGCGATAGCGCGGCGGATTTTCTTGTGCTCGTTAACAATCTCCTGATTGTCGAGCCTCTGCGTGGCGGCGCGCAGCCAGCGGAAGCGCTCCAGGTCGGCATTGGTCGCCTCGAGCCACGACCACACGGTGCTGCGGCACGCGATGTTAAAGATCATGCGGTGCATGAGGTTGTCGCTTAAAAAGAAGCCGATGCGATCCTCCTCGGCCATGGTCTTTTCCTGCAGCGCGATGGCTCGGTCGAGCTGCTCGATGCCTGCCGAGGTGGCACGGGCGCAGCACTCTACAATCACCTGCTTTTCCAGGTGCTCGCGAATGTAGCAGGCGCTCTCGGCAAGAGTGAGGTTGATGGGCGAGACATAGGTGCCGCTTTGGGGCACGGTACGCACCAGGCCCTCTTGCGCCAGACGCACCAGCGCCTCGCGCACAGGGGTGCGCCCCATATCCAGGTCGTCACAAAGCTGCTTGACACCCAGTTTTTCGCCCGGTTTGTAGTCCAGGTAGACGATTTTGCGTCGAATGGTGTGGTAGGACTGGTCCTGTAGGCTCGTTTCCTGCTCGCCGACGTGCATCGATTCTTCCATAGTGCCTCGCAACCGTTCTATCACACTGATATGTCAGCTGTTAATTATGCCGCGAATCGGCTCTCCGCGGTGGGTAATTCGACTGTTGCCCAAGAACTATTGCGGCATCTTGGTCTGTGTTTACGCATGGCTGTGCTCAACGTTGCCGTATCATAAGCCGTCGCAAACGTGAAATAGAAAGAAGGAATCCCATATGCAACTGGCAAATATCGTACGCGAGCGCTGGAAGGGCGTTTTGTTCTGCCTGATCATCGCCATTCCCGCAACGCTGCTCGGCAAGCAGATCGAGGTGGTCGGCGGGCCGGTATTCGCCATCCTCATCGGCATGGTTCTGGCACTTGTCTTTCCCAAGCATCGTCGTGAGCCGCTTGCCGCCGGCGTTACCTATACGTCTAAAAAGATCTTGCAGTATGCGGTCATCCTGCTTGGCTTTGGCATGAACCTCTCCCAGATTCTGTCCAAGGGCGCCCAGTCGCTGCCGATTATCGTGGCGACGATCTCGACCTCGCTTGTCATCGCCTTTGTGCTCTGCCGCGTTATGAACGTGCCGGGTAAGATCTCGACGCTTGTGGGTGTGGGTTCGTCGATTTGCGGCGGTTCTGCCATCGCCGCGACCGCACCCGTCATCGATGCCGACGATCGCGAGATTGCCCAGGCTATTTCGGTCATCTTCCTGTTTAACGTTATCGCGGCGCTCGTGTTTCCGACGCTCGGTGGTATGCTCGGGCTGACCAACGAGGGCTTTGGCCTGTTTGCCGGCACCGCCATCAACGACACCTCGTCCGTAACGGCTGCGGCGAGTGCTTGGGACAGTATGCATCCCGGTGCCAATGTGCTCGAGAGCGCCACGGTGGTCAAGCTCACCAGGACGCTGGCCATTATTCCCATCACGTTGGTCCTCGCATGCTGGCAGATGCATCTGGCGCGTAAGGCCGGCGGCGACGCCAAAAGCACGTTTTCGCTTAAACGCGCGTTTCCCATGTTCGTGCTGTTCTTTGTGCTGGCAAGCGTGGTCACCACGGTGTTTCAGCTTCCCACGTCCATTACGGCGCCCATCAAGGAGCTTTCGAAGTTCTTTATCGTGATGGCCATGGCGGCTATTGGCTTTAATACCGATATCGTCGAGCTGGTCAAAAAGGGCGGCAAGCCCATCGCGCTGGGCTTTTGCTGCTGGATTGGCATTGCGTGCATGAGCTTGGGAATGCAGCACGTGCTGGGAATCTGGTAGAGAAGTAGCTTATTCGCGTGCTGGTTGCTGGTTGCTGGTGAGCGCAAGCCTGCGGTGGAGCGATAGGAGCTCTTGCGGGTATGGCTTGTCCGCAGGTTTATAAGTCCCGAAGAGCTCTTATCGCCCCGCCAGGATGGCGATGCGGGGCAACACCTATACTCGCAGGACGGCGCTTTCTGCCCTATAGTGTTTGGTGAGCAATATCGTTCAATTTTGAAACACTCGGTCGTGCGACCGTCGGCGGTTGCACGTCGCCGCGGACAGGGGCAAATCATGGATAGCGATGCCAAGCTGAACATCTTGACCGAGGCCCTGGCTGCTGCCGGGGCCTCGGCATTGGCAATCGATGCGCGTGGGGACGTCGCGATTTCGACCATGAATGACGCGGCGCTTGAGCGGGATGTGGCAGCTTTTGTTGCCGAACGCCTCGACCGTATAGGAGACGGCGCGCGTCTGGTTATGGGGCGTGCGGGTACGCGCCTGAGCCTGACCGTTCGCCCCGCCGACAAAGAGGGCGGGGGCCTTTGGGTCGTCGTGGTCCGCGAGGTGCGCGGCGCCGCGGCGCACGCGGGCATCGAGTGGCTCAACGCCGACGAAGTTGAGGCCCGCTACGAATCGAGCGCGTACGGCATCGTTGAGGGGCCTGCCTCGGTGGCTGCGCCGGTCGCCGAGAGCTACGCGCGCGGTGTGCCCCTTATGCTCGAGGGCGAGCTGGGAACGGGTCAGGTCGAGATTGCCATGCGCCTCTATCTGGACGGTCCTTTTGTCGATCAGCCCTTTGTTGCCGTTGCGCTCGATGAGCTAACGGATCGCGGCTGGCGCCATCTGCTCAAAAGCGCCGAATCGCCGTTGTTCCAAACGGGGCTGACGCTTTGCATTGAGGGCTGGAACACGGTTGGCCCCCAGCGTCTCCGCGAGCTCGTTTCCACGATGGCCGACACCGCGTTGGCGACGCGCTGCCATGTGGTGCTGACGGCGAATGACATGCCGGGCGGCAGCGAAAGTGATCAAGCCGCCTTTGTGACCGAGCGCTTCGCCTGTGCGGTGAGCGTGGCGCCGGCAATCGTCGAGCAGGGAGCCACGTCGCAAAAGATTGCGCGCTATTTGGAATATCTCGCTGGTGCATTTGGGACGGCAGCGCCCACGCTGTCTGCCGCGGCGACGAAGGCGCTCGATGCTTACCGCTGGCCGCGCAATTATCTGCAGCTCCGCGAGGTCTCGGAACGACTGTATATATTGGTGGGGGCGGGCACGGTGGATCGCGCTGTGGCGGAGGAAGTGCTAGCCCAAGAGGACGTGATTAAGACCGCAACCTTTGGCGCCCCGACACTCGAAAGCGACCTGTATATCCTGCGACCGCTGGCCGATACCGAGCGAGATATCGCGCATCTGGTTGTAGATCATCTCCACGGCAACCGAACCCGTGCGGCGGAGGTGCTGGGCATAAGCCGAACAACGCTGTGGCGCTTACTGAAGGACGATGACCGTTGAGCGAGGCGCCCGTGACCGCGCGCGACGCGTGTGCTACAGTCCAAAGCGTTATTGTTTCGATTTGGTTACGGCGTGCGGGGGCGTATGGCTGAGACTACAAAACCGAGCCGCAGAAGGCGGAGCGCCGCGCCGGTTAACCGACGCACAACATCGGTGACGTGGGGCAAACACGCCTCGGGGTTTGACGGCTCGTTCAAGCGCACTAAATACGGCTATCCTTCGACAGGTGCCCGCTTGGCAATGCAGGCAGAGTCCTCGCTGTGGGACCGCAAACGCGTGGTGGGTTCAAAGCTCAAGCACGACGGCACGCTCGGCTACATCAGCCGCGGGGCGGCTCGTCGCAGCGGACTCAATCCGGCTGGTTGGCATCGTTATGTTCCGATCGCGGTCGTCGTTGCAGTGATCGTCATCGCACTCGCTGCGCTTGGCTACGCCGGCGACGGTGCCAACTTGGACGCGATGTTTAAATCGCCCGAGCTCGCGCATGCAGGCACAGAAATTGTCGAGGGCGCTCAGACCCAGACGGGCGTCGCGCCCCAGCGCGGTATCGTTGCGGCGGCCTCCACCATCGCCGACGCTCAAAAGGACGAGGGCGAACAGGGCGACGGCGCCGAAACGACCCACACGAACGAAACGACGACAACTCCATCGGCAAGATAAGTTGCGAGCGGGTCCGCCGTTCGTTAGAACGGCGGAACTAATTACCTAACGTACACCACGTTGTCGCGGCGGGGTTTGGGCTCGGGTAGCGTGTCTTCGGCATAGCCCAGAATGCAGTGACCGACGCCGCGCAGGCTGCCGTCGGCGGGCAGGCCCCAGCTGGCCAGCAGCTCCAGGCCCTCGGGCGAGTCAAAGACCTCATGCGCGCGGTGAATCCAGCATGAGTCGACACCCAGTGCATAGGCGGCGTTGAGCAGGTTGCCCATGGCGAGCGATCCGTCTTCCAGGTGCGTGGGCACGCTGCGGTCGACCAGTACCACCACAACGGTCTTGGCGCCATAGAAGGGGTCGCTGTTGCTGCCCATGACCTGTGCGTTGAGCTGCGAGAGGCGCTCAACGGTCGTGGGGTCGGTGACGGCGACAAACGTCACCGGCTGGCGCCCCATGCCACTGGGTGCATACTGGCCGGCCTCGATAATGCGTGCGAGCTTTTCGGCCTCGACGGGACGATCACTGTATTTGCGGCAGCTGCGGCGGTGGATGAGTGCTTCGATAGTCTCCATGGTGTCTCCTTGCGGTGGCGTTGCAGATGCCCCGTTCATACCCGTCGGGCTCAAACGATAGACGGTCAATTGCCCGGCCAAAAGGGTAGATCCCAATTGGGAAAGTAGGTTTGCATAAAAGTACCTTCAGAATGTGACAAACAAATGGGATGGTTAAACGTTTTATCCCGTCTACCCTGCGGTTTTTTACCACTTGCCTAAATGACGAACGCATAACCTCTGATAAAGGTTTTACTAAAGGAGTACCAACGTTTATCAATGCGCCGTGGTGGCGCCGGGCCAGGAGGTAACATCATGTTCCAGGCTGGAGATGTCGTCGAGACCGACTTCGAAGGATTTCTGAAGCTGCTGCGTTCCAAGACGCGCGCTTTTGTGACGATTGACGATCACGAGTACTACATCACGCACACCGATGGCTATTGGCGTGTTCAGGATTGCGAGGCCCTCAACGACAAGGGCCACTTTACTGACTGCTCCGAGCTGGTCAACACGGTCTGCGAGGTCGTCGAGCTGCCGTGGATTGCCGGCAAGAGCCTGCATGACAGCTTCTCGGGCGCTACGGTCTATGAGGCCGTCGCCGCTTAACGGGCAATAAAACCCGATTTTCACGTGACCGCTGGCGCTGCCCCCGCGCCGGCGGTCTTTTTCTGCCGATAGGCCATAAAAGTGCAAGCATTTGCGGAGAGCCTGTTGACGATAGTCAAAACTCGGACTAATCTAGAGATACAAAATTGGTCAAAAATCGGACAATCGAATGGTGGGATAGACGAATAGTGCGGTTACGCTGGTCGACTTCGACCGGTTGCTCAATGGACTCGACCATATCTATTCGGAGTTCTCGCGCGCCTGCGGTCTTTCGGACTGCGCTTACTGGATGCTCGTCGATACCAGCACGGCGGGCGGCAGTGTTGCCGTAAGCTGTCTGACAAGCGAATGGTTCTACAGCAAGCAGACTATCAACTTGGCAATTAAAACCTTGACGGCGCGGGGCTTCGCAACGTTGGAGTTTGCCGAAGGCAGCCGTAAGAACAAGGTTGTGCGTTTGACCGAAGCGGGCATGCGGTTTGCCGAGCGTTATGCGTTGCCGGCACTCAAGGCCGAACAGCGAGCCTTTGGTGCGCTTGAGCCATGTGAGCAGCGCGAGATTATGCGCTTGATCGGCAAATTCTCTCGGGTGCTCGGCGATGAGTGCGATGCCTTTAAGCAGCATATCGCTGCCGAGAGCCAGGCCGAGAATCAAGGTGAGGGGGAGTCGTGCGACTGTTAATGAGGTTTCTGAAGCCCTATCGAGGGCTTATCGCAGTGACGCTGCTGGTGCTGCTGGTTGATAACGTCGGCACGCTGTTGGTTCCCACGATGCTGGCGAACATGGTCAACACCGGTATCACCACGGGTGATGTCGACTACATTTTGCGCAATGGCCTCTACATGCTTATCGCGACCGGCATGGCCAGCGGCGGCGCGGTGCTGGGCTGCTATCTTTCGGCGCGCTTGGCCGCCAACGTGGCCTGCGATATCCGCAATGCCGTGTACGACAAGTCGCTCGAGCTCGCGGCCAGCGACTTTGAGCGCTTTGGCACCGGATCGATGATCACGCGCTCGCTCAACGACATCAACGTGATTCAGCAGGCGATTCTGCAGACGATTCAGCTGGTGCTGCCCGTGCCGTTTTTGGCTGTGGCGGGCATCATCTTCGCCTGGTTTATCGATCCTGCCATGGGCACGCTTCTGGGCGTCGTGGTTGCGATTGTGCTGGTGGCGGCGGTCTTTACGGTTGCCAACGCGGCTCCGATCTTTATGCGCTTGCAGAGCTTTATCGACCGCATGAACGTGGTGCTGCGCGAAAACATCGTGGGCGTGCGCGTCATCCGTGCGTTTAACAAGGAGCGTCACGAGGAGCGGCGCCTGGACGAGGTGTTCAGCGACTACGCCGCCAACGCCATCAAAGTCAACCACCTGTTTGTGGGCCTCGACAGCTCAAGCTTCTTTTTGATGAACATCGCCGAGGTAGCGGTGCTGTGGGTTGGCGGCAACCGCGTGGGCGCCCACGCCATGCAGATCGCGAGCATCTCGGCGGTGCTGGAGTACGCGCTTCTGATTCTGTTCTTTGTGATGATGGCGCAGATGGTGGTGCTAACGCTGCCACGCGCCGCGGCATGTCTAAGCCGTGCACAGCAAGTGCTGGAGATTGAGCCGAGCATCGTCGATGGCCAGCGTACGCTTGATGCGGCCGCGTCCGACTCAAAGGACGGGGCTGATGCGGTTGCCGTGTTCGATCATATGTCGTTTCGCTTTGACGACGCCGACGAGGACACGCTGTGCGACCTGAGCTTTGCCTGTCGTCGCGGGCAGACCACCGCGATCGTGGGCTCGACCGGTTCGGGTAAGTCGACGGTGGCAAAGCTCTTGCTGCGTTTTCACGATGCCACGAAGGGCGCCATTCGCCTGAACGGTGTTGACCTGCGCGACCTTTCGCAAGACGAGATTCGCGGGCGCATTGCCTATGTGCCGCAGAAGGCGTGGCTGTTCTCGGGCACCGTGGCAAGCAATCTGCGCTTTGGCAACGAGGACGCGACCGAGGCGGACATGATTCATGCGCTGCAGGTTGCCCAGAGCACCTTTGTGCTCGATCAACCGCAGGGGCTCGATACCCCGGTTGCCCAGGGCGGTACGAACTTCTCGGGTGGTCAGCGCCAGCGCCTGGCCATTGCTCGCGCGCTCATGAAGCGCGCCGACCTGTATATCTTCGACGACAGTTTTTCGGCCCTGGACTTTAAGACCGATGCGGCCCTGCGCCATGCGCTGCAGGACGAGACGCGCGACGCCGCGGTGCTCATCATCGCGCAGCGCATCTCGACGATTCTGCACGCCGACCAGATTGTCGTGCTCAAGGATGGCGAGGTCGTGGGCTTGGGCACGCATGGCGAGCTTATGGAAACCTGTGAGGTATACCGCGCCATCGCGGAATCGCAAATGAAGGGAGGTGAGTAGCATGACCGGAGAGCTCAAGAAGCGCAGCGACGCTATCGATGCCGTCGTTGTGGACGCGGTCGAAGCGGTCGAGCAGGCTGCCGCGTCGACCGAGCTGGATGACGTTGCCAAGGCCGCGGCCGAGCGTGAGGCTCGCCGCCAAGCGCTGTACGAGGAAAACGAGCGTGCCGAGAACGAGCGTGCCCGCGCGGAAGCAGAGCGCATGCGCGATGTGGACGACGAGGATGAGGACGAGAAACCCCGCGATACCTGGGCGACGGTACGCCGCTTGTGGGGCGAGGCCGCCGGCGACCATTGGCGCTTCTACATCGTGTTTGCGAGCATCGTGTTCTACGTCATCTTTAACACCGCCGCGCCGGCATATAGCGCCCATGTTATCGACGAGCTGTGGGGCCATATACAGGTGGCGTTTGCCAGCGGAACCACCTTCAACATCACCTGGGAGAACTGCGGCAAGACCATCTTCGTCTACTTTATGATCTGGACTGCCGCTGCCTCGTTCTATGCGCTCCAGAGCTTTTTGATGTCGAGCGTGGCCGAACGCCTCAACCTGCGTCTACGCAACCGCATCGCACAAAAGCTCAATCTTCTGCCGCTTGCCTTCTTTGACGCGCATCGTCCCGGTGAGGTCGTCAGCCGTGCGACCAACGACTTGGACAAGATGTCCGAGAGCATGCAGCGCGGATTGCTGCAGCTGCTTGTGTCGATCGGCACCGTGACGGGTGCCATCATCATGATGTTCGTCTATAGCGTTAAGCTCACGCTCGTCTTTTTGGGCTTCACGGCCCTGTCGCTGCTGGTGACCAAAGTGGTTTCGCGCCGCACGCATGATGTAACGGGCGAACGCCAGGAGTGGGTGTCCAAGATTACGAGCGCGGTCGAGGAGGGCTACTCGGGCCGTCTGGTGATTCGCGCGTTCAACCGCGAGCGCCAGAGTTCTGCCGAGGTACACGAGGCCTCGGGCGAGCTGGCGCGTGTGAGCGTCAAGGCCGACTTTATGATTAACGCTGTGGGCCCCGCGGTTCGCTTTATCGGTCGTCTGGCGCAGATCGTGATCGCGCTCGTGGGCTGCAACATGCTGGTGGCCGGTCAGATGACTGTCGGCGTGTTCCAGGCGTTCTTCCAGTTTATCTACGAGGCGTCCGAGCCCATGACGCAGCTCTCGTTTACCTTCAACTCGCTGCAGAGCGCGCTGGCGAGTGCGGAGCGCGTGTTCGACCTGCTCGATGAGCCCGAGATGGAGGCCGATCCGCAGCCGGGCGAGGCCGCCAAGCTGCCGGGTCGCGTGGAGGGCCGCGTCTCCTTTGAGCACGTGCGCTTTGGTTATTCGCCCGACAAGCCGCTCATGCGCGACGTGTCGTTTACCGCCGAGCCGGGCCAGAAGATTGCCGTGGTGGGAACCACGGGCGCAGGCAAGACGACGCTCATCAACCTGCTCATGCGCTTTTACGAGATCGACGGCGGCCGCATTACGCTTGACGGTGTGGATACGCGCCTCATGGATCGCGGCGAGCTACGGCAGCAGTTTGGCATGGTGCTACAGGATGCCTGGCTGTTCGACGGCACGATTGCCGAGAACATCGCCTACGGCTGCCCCGAGGCAACGCGCGAGGAGATTGTTGCGGCCGCTCGCGCCGCCCAGGTCGACTTCTTTGTGCGCACCATGCCTCAGGGCTACGACACGCGCGTAGCCAACGATGCCGAAAGCATCAGCCAGGGCCAGCGTCAGCTGCTAACCATCGCACGCGTGCTGCTCAACAACCCGGCGATTCTCATCCTGGACGAGGCGACGTCGAGCGTGGATACGCGCACCGAGCTTGCCATCGGCCGCGCCATGGACGCGCTCATGCGCGGCCGCACGAGCTTTGTGATCGCGCATCGCCTGTCGACGATTGTGGATGCCGACCTGATCTTGGTTATGGATCACGGCAACATTATCGAGCAGGGAACGCACAAGGAGCTGCTGGCTGCCGAGGGCGCCTACGCCGACCTCTACCTGAGCCAATTCGCATAATGTGACAAAGGGACAGTCCCGCATGTCACATCAGAAATAAGGCGCGCCGGGGATGGATTCCCTGGCGCGCCTTTGCGTTGGCGTCAATGTTGTCGGTGGCCGTCCGCCTCTAGCGCTCGTCCACGAGCTTGGTGACGAGGGCCTTGAGCTCGGCCACCTCTCGCTCGAGTTCCTTGACGCGGCGGGCATTCTCGGTGATGCCCTGGCGGTTGAGGGCACTCTGCTCGGCGGCATCGTCGGGCATGTACTCGCGATGCTGCTTGGCGTCGAAGCTCTCCTCGAACACGCGGCAGCCGTTGCGCTTGATGATGCGCCCGGGCACGCCCACGACGGTGCAGTTGTCGGGCACGTCCTTGACGACGACCGAGTTGCCGCCGATCTTGACGTTGTCGCCAATGTGGATGTTGCCAAGCACCTTGGCGCCCGTGCCCACCGTGACATTGTTGCCCAGGGTGGGATGGCGTTTGCCGGTCTCGTTGCCGGTACCGCCGAGCGTGACGCCTTGGTAGAGCACGCAGTTGTCGCCCACAATGGTGGTCTCGCCGATGACAACGCCCATGGCGTGGTCGATAAAGAAATGTTTGCCGATCTGTGCAGCGGGATGAATCTCGACGCCGGTGATGTGGCGGGTGATTTGCGAGAGCACCCGGGCGAGCGAGCGATGGCCGTGCTCCCACAGCCAGTGCTCGGGCACGTGGTTCCACTTGGCGTGCAGGCCGGGGTACGAAAGAAAAATGACCAGACCGTTTTGCGCGGCGGGGTCCTGCGCTTGGACGGTCTTGATGTCCTCGCGAATGGTATTGATAAAGCTCACTGGCCGCCCTCCCTCAGCGCCGTGACAATGCGATTCAATAAAGTATAGCGATTCGCTAGGGATTAAGAAGGGCGATCTTGCTTTGCTTTGGGCGACAAGTGTCAGTTATGCAAACTTGCTGGTAATGGAGTCATGCTTTTGTGGGGTTGCGCACGAGGGGGCGCCGCAACCGTATACTGGTCAACTTGGACGTGTCCGCGCCCACAACTGAGAGGTTTTACTTCATGGGTTTCATTAACTTTATCGCCGAGCTGCTCAAGGACCCGCGCACCGCGATCGCCAGTTGGATCGCCGCCGGCCCGCTTATGGCCTACGGCTGCGTGTTCCTAATTATCTTTATCGAGACGGGCGTGGTGTTCTTCCCGTTCCTTCCCGGCGATTCGCTGCTGTTCGCTTCGGGCTTCTTTGCCCACAACGGCGGCTTTAACATCGTGGCCCTGTTGGCTGTCGCATGGACGGCCGCCATCTTGGGCGACCAGTGCAACTTTATGATCGGCCATTTCTTTGGCCGAAAGATCATCGCCTCGGGCAAGGTCAAGGCCATGACGCCCGAGCGCATTAAAAAGTCCGAGGACTTCCTTGACAAGTGGGGCCACCTGGCCATCTTCCTGGGTCGCTTCTTCCCGTTTATCCGCACCTTTGTGCCCTTCATCGCCGGTATGGGCGGCATGCACTGGCGCAACTTTGTCATCTATAACGTGCTGGGCGGTATCACCTGGTCGACGGTCTTTACACTGCTGGGCTATTTCTTTGGCGGCATTCCCTTTGTGCAGGAGCACTTTGAGCTGCTGATCGTGGGCATTGTTGCCGTGTCGATTATTCCGACCGTGGTCGGTTTGGTTAAGGCAAAGCTGGGCAAAAAGAACGCGTAGCTCGAGCCGGCGCACAAATCGTGTCGTTGAGGCCCGTCACCGTTTACGGTGGCGGGCCTCTCTAGCTTCGGTCAAATGAAAATACTTTAGTTAGTTAAAGAAAAACGTTTTATCCGATGCGTGTGCGGAGTACAATCTCGTGCATGCGAATCGACGTGTCATCGGCTTCGATGTCGTCCGCGTGTCCCGTCCGGCTCTACGCTCCGGGCGTGTGACGTTGCGACGCGGTCGGCCCCGGTCCTTGCGTGCGGGTTCGCGAGTATGCAACTGTGTATGTAAGGAGCGACATATGACTGTCGAGAAGAAGGATATCGATTGGGGTAGCCTCGGCTTTGGCTACATGAAGACCGATTACAGCTACGAGGCTCATTGGAAGGATGGCGAGTGGGACGAGGGTGGCCTGACCACCGACCACACCCTGCATGTCTCCGAGTGCGGTGGTATCTTCCACTACTGCCAGGAGGTCTTTGAGGGCCTGAAGGCCTACACCGCCGAGGACGGCAGCATCGTCTGTTTCCGTCCCGACATGAACGCTGAGCGTATGTACAACTCTGCGCAGCGCCTCGAGATGCCCCCGTTCCCCAAGGACAAGTTTGTCGAGGCCGTCAAGCAGGTCGTCTCTGCCAATGCCGCATGGGTTCCGCCCTTCGGCTCTGGCGCAACCCTGTATGTGCGTCCGTTTATGATCGGCTCCGGTGACGTAATCGGCGTGGCTCCCGCTCCTGAGTACACGTTCCGCATTCTCGTGACCCCGGTCGGTCCGTACTTTAAGGGCGGCCTTAAGCCCGTCAAGCTGCGCGTTTCCGAGTACGACCGCGCCGCACCGCACGGCACCGGCAACATCAAGGCCGGCCTCAACTACGCCATGTCCCTGAAGCCCACGATGGAGGCTCACCGCGAGGGTTATGCCGAGAACCTGTATCTCGACTCCGAGTCCCGCACCTATGTCGAGGAGACCGGTGGCGCTAACGTCCTGTTCGTGAAGGAGGATGGCACCCTCGTCGTTCCGCAGTCGCACACCGACTCCATCCTGCCCTCCATCACCCGCCGTTCGCTCGTTCAGGTTGCTCAGGACCTGGGCATGACCGTCGACCAGCGTCCCGTCGAGTGGGCCGAGGTCAAGGCCGGCACCTTTGTTGAGTGCGGCCTGTGCGGCACCGCTGCCGTTATCTCCCCGGTCGGCGAGATCGACAACAAGGTCTACGGAGCCGACGAGACCGTGACCTTCCCGGCTGGCTACACCGAGATCGGTCCTGTGATGAAGAAGCTCCGCGAGACCCTGACCGGCATCCAATCTGGTGCTGTCGAGGATAAGCACGACTGGGTTTACACCGTCGCGTAAGCTGCCATAGCTGTTCGGCCCGAGGGCAACCTTCCTTTCCGGCGCGTCCTCGGACATGCAAGAACCTCCGCAGCGCACTTCGTGCGGCGGAGGTTCTTTCGTCCTGCGGAGTGCGCCGGAAAGGAAGGTTGCCCTCGGGCCTGCGTTACCTCGGCGCTGCCGTTACGGGCAATATAGATCTGAATGAAAGATGGCGCGCGGCCTTTTAGGCCGCGCTTTTGTTTTGCGTCGCGCCATGTGGGGGTGGTGGCGACGTGCATTTTTGCGAGTATTCTGCAATCGAAGGCTCCTGTATACCGTCGTTCGGGCAAAAATCCGTGCTTGTCGATGCTTTTCGCGAATAATAGGCGGTGTTATGGGCTGCTGGGTCTCTGGCTGCAGGGGTATTCGCTATCTAACGCCTCTGCTGCGGAGCCCAAAGCTCTTGGCTGTGCTGAATACTCCCAAAAATGCACGGCGCCTTGAGGGGGACCTTCGCGATAAGGGAAACCGCCCCGTCGAAGTATGCATTCGACGGGGCGGTTTATGCATATACCCGATTAAGGATACGCTGCGGATCTGTTAGAACTTGACGGTCGGTGCCTGGCGGGCAGCTTCGGCGGCCTCGAAGCCCTGGCGCTCCTTAAACTGGAAGATGCCGGCAAAGATAACGGCCGGGAACGTCTGGATGGCGTTGTTGTAGCTAAGCACGCAGTCGTTGTAGCTCTGGCGCGCGTAGCTTACCTTGTTCTCGGTGTCTTCGAGCGTGGCTTGGAGCTGCGTAAAGTTGGTGTTCGCCTTAAGATCGGGGTAAGCCTCGGCCACGGCGAAGAGCTGGCGCAGGGCGCCGGTCAGCACGTTGTCGGCTTCCATCTTGGCTTCGGGCGTGGTAGCGCTCACGGCGGCGTTGCGCGCGTTGACCACGGCGGCAAGCGTGTCCTGCTCGTGTTTGGCATAGCCCTTGACGGTCTCGACTAGGTTAGGGATCAGGTCGTTGCGGCGCTGCAGCTGCGTGTCGATGTTCTGCCAGGCGTTATCAATGCGATTGCGCTTGGTGACCATGTTGTTGTAGATGCCGGCGATGGCGCAGACAATCACAACGACAACAACGATACCGATGATGACGGGAATCATGGTGTCTCCGTTTCGAATGGCCGCGGCGTCTTCCGCCGGCTGCCGTTGGTGTAACGCTACTAGTATACCCGCAACCCTTGGCGATACCGAACTTTCCGGTAAGCGTTATGTTTCCACCAAGGTGAGGCCGTTCGCCAGGGAGTGGGCGATACAGGTGTAAGATATGCGACAGATTAGTGAACGCTGTCTTTTCCTTGAGGAGGGCGATACGTATGGACCTTCGCATCAAGAAAACCTATCGGGCCCTGTTCGAGGCCTTTACTGAGCTGCTCGAAGAGCATCGGTTTGAGGACGTGACGGTTGCCATGCTGTGCGACCGCGCTATGATTCGTCGGACGACGTTCTACAAGCACTTCCGCGACAAAAACGATTACTTTGCCTTCTATATCGATGAACTCATGTCGGGTCTGCCGCAAAAGCGGGCCGATGCGGATGGCGCGGAGGGCGCCGAGGACGTGCGCGCGCTTCGCCACGAAGTGTTCGCCGATGCCATGGATCTGATTCTGGCGCATGAGCAGCTCATGGATAACATTTTGGCGAGCAGTATGTCGGGCATGCTGACCAGCATGATTTGCGACCGCATCGCGCGCTCCATACGCGGGCGCGTGATGAGCGCGCTTGACGAGGATGCGCTTGCGCCCGTATCGCTCGAGACAACGTCTGAGTTTGTCGCCGGCGGCATTATTCGGCTCTTTACCATGTGGTGGGAATCGGGCCACGTGCTGGAGCGCCGATCCGAAATCGCCGACGTGGTCGATGCGCTGTTCGAGCGGACCATGACGCCGGTGAGTCACTAAGAGTGGCGGAGAGAGGGGGATTCGAACCCCCGGAACGCTCTCGCGCTCAACGGTTTTCAAGACCGCCGCATTCAACCGCTCTGCCATCTCTCCGTGAGTCGTAATGATAGCATCGTTTTGAATTTGCAACAGGGAAGGCGAACGATGACGAGCACCGAAATCGACGAGAAGTTCATGCGCGAGGCGTTGGCGGAGGCGCGCGCCGCCGCGGCGGTGGGCGAGGTGCCCATCGGAGCCGTAGTGGTGCGCGACGGCGAGATCGTCGCGAGGGCGCACAATCGGCGCGAGCTCGACCAGGACCCTTCGGCGCATGCAGAGTTCGCGGCCCTGTGCGCCGCTGCCCAGGCGCTTGGCCGCTGGCGCCTTTCCGACTGTACGGTCTATGTGACGTTGGAACCCTGCTGCATGTGTGCGGGGCTTATGGTCAATGCGCGCGTGGGGCGCTGCGTGTATGGCGCGAGCGACGCCAAGGCGGGTGCGTTGGGCTCGTTGTACGATCTCAATGCCGATTCGCGCCTAAACCATCGGTTTCATGTGACCGCCGGCGTGTTGGCGGATGAGTGTCGCGCGGTGCTGAGCAACTATTTTGCCGGTTTGCGCGGTGCGGATGGCGTCGGTTGCGGCTGCGGTGCAAACCTTGAGGCGCATGTTGCCCACGCCGAGGCCCTTGCTGACGGCGAGGATCTTGCCGGCGAGACGCTCGACTTTGGTCCCGTGCAGCGCCGGCCTCGCCGTGTGCTGCTGGCGATTGATTCCTTTAAGGGCAGCGTTTCGAGTGCGCAGGCAGAGGAGGTCGTTGCCGAAGGCGTGCGCCGCGTGTGGCCCGATGCCCAAGTAAGCGCGCTGCCGCTGGCGGATGGCGGTGAGGGAACGCTCGATGCCGTTGCCGCGTGCGGCGGTGAGATTGTGACCTGCGAGGTGGCAGGTCCCTTGGGCAAGTGCGTGGCTGCCCGGATGCTGGTGGACGGCGAGCACGAGTCGGCTGTCGTTGAGATGGCCGAAGCCGCGGGCATCGGGTGCTCGCCGTGCACGGAGTCGGCGGCGTTGGCCGCTACGACCTATGGCGTGGGCGAGCTGATGCTTCGTGCGGTTCGCGCGGGGGCGAGGACCCTATATATGGGACTGGGCGGCAGCGCCACCAACGACGGTGGCGCCGGCATGCTGCAAGCGCTGGGCGCGCGTCTTGTCGATGACCGTGGCTGCAATATCGCGCTGGGGCTCACGGGCCTTGAACACGTGGCGAGTATCGATTTGGCACCGGCGCTTCGGGCACTGAATGGCGCGCGTGTCGTGGTGCTTTCCGATGTCGAGAATCCGCTCGTGGGGCGTCGCGGGGCGCTTGCGGTGTTTGGCGGGCAAAAGGGCCTGCCGACAGACGATGTCGAAGCGCTGGGCGGGTACGACGACTGGATGGTCGGTTACGGTCGCCTGCTCGATACGGCGATTGCCGAGGCACGGGCTCAGGGGTTACTGCGCGTGCCCGAGGGTGCGCGGACGTTTGGCTCGGTGCTCGGCGTGCCCGGCGCCGGTGCCGCTGGCGGTCTGGGCGCCGCGCTGCTAGCGCTCGGTGCAGAGCTACATTCGGGCGTGGAGACGGTGCTTGATCTGATTGGGTTTGACGAGCGCGTGCGGGATGTCGATCTGGTCATAACGGGCGAGGGCAATATGGACGAGCAATCCGCCGCCGGCAAAGCGCCGGTGGGTGTGGCCCGCCGTGCCAAGCGCTATGGCAAGCCGGTGGTCGCCGTCGTGGGCGGTCGCGCTGACAACCTGGATGCGGTGTATGGGCAGGGCATCGACCTTGTACTGCCGATCTGTCGCAAGCCCATGGACCTGGAGCAGGCACTCGACCCGCAAGAAGCCACAACTAACCTCATCTGCGCCGGCGAGGCGGTCGCTCGATCCTACGACCTCGGTCGCCTCTAAAACCAATCCCTCCCCAATAACTTGCGGTGAAATACGGAGTGTTTTTGCCTTTAAGGCGCCAATTCAGTCCGTATTCCACCGCAACTTCGTGAATGGCCATCCGAGGCTGGTCGCCTTGTGCTTTGGGTCGGACCGTCTGCCATGAAATGCGGTAATCTACTACGTTTAGCGGAACACCCTCGACCATCCCGGAATTTGTGAAATTAAAACCGCAGGTAGAAAGCTTGCCGATTTTCGAAAAAGTCGGCTATGGTTGACCCCGCGGCCTAAACGTAGTAGATGGGCCCTTTCCGTGGCACAGCACCAGATCAGTCTTTTTGGGGCTAGAAAAACACCCGTAAAGGCATGTGAATCTGAACAATTCAATCCTGCGCCTTGTGGCGCTCGATGGTGCTGTCTAGGGATCGGAGGCTATGCACTTCAGGTGTTGACGCCGCCATTGATGTGCCATTAGTAGATTGCTCTTCGTTCAGTTGTTCGCCAATTAATCCTGCCAATTAATTATCATTTCGGGCGAAGACGTGGATTATCTCCATGATGGATCTCTTTGGGCATAATGTTGTCTTTAAACTGTCCTAATCAATAGATCGCTCTTGGGAAGAGAAGGCGACACCAGAGGGGGAGAAGGGAATTGGAGAGGAAAGTTTTCGGCGGGGGGGGGCAGAGAGTCGTCGCTCTCTGTCTTGCGCTGGTTCTCGGCTTCGGATGTTTATCCGTTGGCGCGACGGCCGGTGTCGCATATGCGGCCACGGAATCGCGGGCTGCGTATACTGCGGAGGAGTTTGAGATCACCCAGGACGGCGTGACCTATTCGTGCGAGACCACGGATAAGGGCACGGCGGAAATCACATGTATTGTTGCCGACGACAGTGTGACCGTGGTGAGTGTGCCCAGCTCCATCGAGCATGGTGGCCAGACCTACAAAGTCACCAAACTTTATTTCTCGTCTGGTATCGTGGCCGAGAATGTTGAGCAGCTGACGCTTCCCGACACGCTCGAAAACGTGCGCGGATGGTATTTCCGGAAGTTCGTAAAGGTCAAGGAGCTCCATATCCCTGGCTCCATCAAGAACTTCGGTTGCTCGCTGCAAAACGCTGGCTCGCTCGAAAAGCTCTATTTTGATGAGGGCGTCGAGGAGATTAGCGCCAACATGATGGTCAATGGCTGCAGCAGCCTTTCGGAGATCAATCTCCCCTCCACCCTCAAAATGATTTCGGGCTCGGGCGCCTTCGAGGGGGCTACGGCCCTCACAAGCATCGAGTTTCCAAAAGATGTCGCCTTCTCCGACACCATAACGGGCGTGTTCGAAGACTGCACGTCTCTGACAAGCGTGTCGTTGCCCGCTTCGGTTACCAAGATCCCCTCGCACATGTTTGACGGATGCACCTCTCTCACGTCCGTCACCGCGCTGAGCGAAATCGAGTCCATCGGGGATGGGGCGTTTCGGAATTGCTCGAGTTTAACCGGAATTGATTTCCCGGGCACATTGACGAGCATCGGATCCTCTGCTTTCCAGGGGTGTGCCAGCCTGGTGAGTGTGCCCAATCTAAGCAAGGTGACAAAGATGGGCTGGGGGGGCTTTTTACGAGTGCAAAAATCTGCAGGCGTCCGTGGATCTGTCCTCGCTTCAGAACATTCCGGGCTATGCGTTTTGCTACACGCCAGTTAAGATCGCGGGGCTCTGCGACAGCCTGAAGAGCATTGGCGACTGGGCCTTTATCTGGAGCAATGTTGCCGTCCAGTTCCCCGAGACGCTCGAGAAAATTGGCAACTACGCCTTTTTTAGCGGTACGTTGCCGGAGCAGCTTTCCATTCCAGATTCCGTGACTTCCGTTGGCACGGCAGCCTTCTCGGGCGTAGATGGCGTGAAGGATGTGACGATCGGGCGCGGCCTCACCAAAATACCCCTGGACATGTTTGACGGCAGCACGGTTCAAAAGATCACGATCGAAAACAGCAGGGACGACATCACCGACTCGGAGAACCTCCCGTCCTCTGGCGTCGATATCGTCTACACGCGCGAGTCCATCGATGACGGCGTCGGCGATACCGTGAGCAATGACAGCACCAAGACCCTTCAGGAGCTGGTCAGCGAGGCCCCCAATGGCAAGGAGACCGTCATCAAGCTGGAAAAGCACGTGAAGCTCGGCTCCACGCTCACGATTCCTGCCAGGAAGATGATTAAGATCACGTCGGATGAGCCCTATACCATCTTGGCAAAGAAAAGCGGCTTCTCCGTACTGGTCAATGTTGCCGAGGGGGCATCCCTCGAGCTGTCGGGGAAAGTGTCCCTGAGTGGTCGCTACAACAAGGGCGCCATTATTTCTAGCAGGGGAGCGGTTGTGCTCTCTGACGAGGCCGTTGTGTGCGACGGCGCTGCGAACACCGTCAATACGGGTGTCATCGACGTGTCGGGAGACAAGGCTTCGCTTACCATGACGGGCGGCGTTATCGAGCAGTGCGAACTTAAGGACGCGTATTGCGGCGCTGTCCACGCGAAGGACGGCGCCCATGTTGTCATGAAGGGCGGCGTTATTCGTAAGAATCACGTGTCTTTCTCCACGGACGGCGATGGTAACTACCTTTCGTCTACCGGCATCATGCTGATGGGCGATGCCCACCTTGAGATGAGTAACGGCAGTATCGAGGATAACGCCGGCTATCAGGGCGGCGCGGTGGTCATGTACAGCGAGGCTCGTAACCAGAGAGCCTCCTTTGAGATGACCGGTGGTCAGCTTGTGCGCAACAGAGGCTATAAGCTTGGGAATCGAACTCCCTCCGGCGCAGTGCACGTCGAAGGGAATGCCGAGTTTACCCTCAAGGGCGGCAAGATCGAGGACAATATTGCGTATTCTGATGGCAAAGGCGGCGGAGTGTGCGTGGTCGATCGCGGCCTGCAGCAGGGTGGTAGGGACCGTACCGCTTTCACTATGAAAGGTGGCTCCGTATCGGGTAACTCCGCTTCCGCCGGCGGAGGTGTCTATACCTATTCAGATGACGTCATCCTCAGTGCGGGCGAGATCAAGGACAATGCTGCTCGGAATATGGGTGGCGGCGTATATAGCGAAGGCAACGAGTATCTCGTCTATAGCACGCTCCATATCGAAAACGCTCTCGTTGTTGATAACCATGCGAAAAAGCAGGGCGGCGGCATGTGGTTCTGCCCGACCGGAGATGCCAAGGTCTACGTCCAGAACGGTGGCCTGATCGCCAGGAACTCGGCCGATGAGGCGGGAGACGACCTCGTCTTCACCGGCTTCAAAGACGCCAAATACAAACTGACCTTGGCCAACCGCGCTCCGGGCGGCGGAAAGGTCAGCTGGTACAGAGACGGTGGGCTGTTTAACCCCGAAGGCACTTATGCGAAAACAAACACCGAAATCCCGCGATTCTCGCCCGGCGGTGGCAACGGCGAGCCCCTGTCCTTTACCGACGCCACGCCGAACGTCGCGCTTAAATCTGTGATGAGCGAGGATGTGTATAACCTCGGCCGCGGTCAGACGTCGCTGACGATCTCTGGCAATACGGCCGAGCGGGGAGGCGGCATCGGCGCCAACGGCGGTGTCATCATCGGCAAGTCCGAGAACATCGACATTCCCATCAAAAAGGTCTGGGAGAACCCCAGGATTCCCCATCCTAATAAGGTCAAAGTAAATCTCAAGAACGGCGATACCGTCATCGATTCGATCACCTTGAGCGAGTCTGACGGCTGGGAGGGTGCCTTCTCCAATCTGCCGCAGCGTGAGGCTTCCGGCTCCGTGATCGCCTACACTGTGGCCGAGGACCCCGTCGAGGGCTACGGCTCGAAGGTCACCGGCGACGCCGAGCGCGGCTTCACCGTGACCAACACCTCCACGGCCAAGGTCTCGGTGCCCGTCGAGAAGAAGTGGGTCGGCCCGGCGGCCGCCAAGGCCACCGTGCGCCTGCTCGCCGACGGGAAGGACACCGGCGAGTCGGCCGAGCTGTCGAAGTCCAATAGCTGGAAGCACTCCTTCGAGGGTCTGGCCAAGTACTCCAGGTCCGGCTCCGTGATCGCCTACACCGTGGCCGAGGACCCCGTCGAGGGCTACAGCTCTAAGGTCACCGGCGACGCCAAGGACGGCTTCACCGTGACCAACACTGTGAAGACGGGCGAGCTCGACGTCTCCAAGACCGTCGTGGCGCGCGAGGGCCTGGCGGTCGACGCGGACAAGATATTTAAGTTTGTGGTTGAGGCCACCGATGCCATGGGCCGCAAAGTATCCGGCACCTACGGTGACGCGACGTTCGAGGACGGCAAGGCGACCCTCAAGCTCAAAGATGGCCAGACGGCGAGGGTCACGGGGCTGCCCGCGGGAACTGCCTA
Organism: Collinsella sp.; assembly: GCA_019414045.1. Lineage (GTDB taxonomy): Bacteria > Actinomycetota > Coriobacteriia > Coriobacteriales > Coriobacteriaceae > Collinsella. Next base: position 51,116 of record DXMW01000004.1, read on the forward strand.
CACGGTGACCGAACGTGCCGCCGAGGGCTACACGACCGCGGTGAACGGAGCCGAGGGATCCAAGGCCGATGGCTCCATCTCGGCCGATCAGGTCGCCTCCGCTGCCTTCACCAACACCTTCGACCCCGCCCCCGCCACGGCGTCCGTCCCCGAGCTCACCAAGGTGCTCGCAGGAGGCCGCAAGCCCGGCCTCCAGGAGGGGGAGTTCACCTTCGAGCTCTCCCTCACCGACGGTGCGGGCAATGTCCTCGAGGGCTACCCAATCGAGGCGAAGAATGACAAGGACGGCAAGGTTTCCTTTGGCGAGCTCAGCTTCACCAATCCGGGCACCTACCACGCGACCGTGACCGAGAAAGCAAGCGGCGATGTCCTGATTGAGGACGACGCGCATGCCTACACCTTCGACATCGCGGTGACTCAGACCGGTGCCGGCCTTAAGGCCGAGATCTCCAACGAGCGGGGCAAGAAGACCTTCACCAACACCTTCACGCCGCACGACAACACCAAGACCGTCACCAAGGCGAACGCCTCGGGCGCCAAGGTCGATGTGGATGGCAAGCCGGTGGGCGTGGGCGATATCCTCACCTATACCATCGGCTGGGCCAATAACAGCGTCGACGACAGGGGCGCCGCGCAGGCGGCCGACGTGACGGTGACCGATGTCCTGCCCAAGGGCGTTAACTATGTTGAGGGTTCTGCCGACGGTGCCGCCTACGACGCCGCGACGCGCACCCTTACCTGGTCGCTCGGCGAGCAGGCTGCGGGCGCCACGGGCACGCTCAGCTTTGACGTGAAGGTCTCCGCCGAAGCCGCCGTGGTCGACGACATCTCCAACACCGCCACGGTCAAGGTGGGGGAGAACGAATCCCAGACCAACACGACCCACAACAGCGTGTCCCGCGAGGGCAGCATCACCGTCAAGAAGACGGTCGTCGGCGGCGACAGCCAGCGCGAGTTCGGCTTCACGGTCGCGCTGGCCGACAGGGACGGCGAGCCCGTCTCCGGCACCTTCGGCAAGGGCGAGGACGCCGTGACGTTTACGGACGGCAAGGCGACCTTCACGCTTAAGGACGGCAGGGAGAAGACCGTCGCCGGCCTGCCCGTGGGCGCGCGCTACGCCGTGACCGAGGATGCCGCCGAGGGCTACACGACTGCTGTTAACGGGGCTGACGGCTCCAAGGCCGAAGGCGCCGTGACCGAGGACGGCGCGACCGTCGCGTTCACCAACACGTACGGAACGGCTACCGAGGGCAGGGACGTCTCCACCGCGGGACTCTTCACCAAGACGCTCGAGGGCCGCGACTGGGCGGAGGGCGATAGCTTTCAGTTCGCGCTCACGGGCGAGGGCGGCGCTCCCATGCCCGATGGCTCTGCCGACGGCTCCAAGACCGTCAGTGTGACGGCCGCCGCCGGCACCAAGGCGGGCGATAGGGTCGCCTTCGGCTTCGGCCCCATCCGCTACATGCTCGACGACATCAAGGACGCCGAGTTTGCCGAGGTCGGCGGCAAGCGCGTGCGCGCCAAGACCTTCACCTACACGGTGCGCGAGGTCAGGCCCGATGACGGCTCCGCCATCGCCGGCGTGGCCTACGACGACCACGTCGCCACGATGACGGTGACCGTGACCGACGACGGCTCCGGCAACCTCACGGCCACGACGCCCGCGATCGCGCAGGCGAGCGGCGGCGACTTCGTCAACACCTACACGACCGAGCTCGACTACTCGGCCCGCGCGGGAGTGCGCCTGTCCAAGGCGCTTTCCGGCCGCGCCATGGAGGCGGGGCAGTTCGCCTTCACCGTGACCGCGGACGCTGAGACGGCCGCCAAGCTCGGCCTCAAGACCGACAAGGACGCCTACGCCGTGGCCGCGGCTGACGATGGGAAGGCCGACCTGGTCGACCTCATCGGCGCTGCTTCGGGCAGCGATGTGAAGTTCACCGACGCCGACGCGGACAAGACCTACCGCTTCACCGTCACCGAGACCAAGCTCGGCGGCGAGGGCTACGCCAACGACACCGCGCCGCGCACGGTGACCATCGCGCCCGCCTACGATGCCGCGACGGGCAAGCTTACGGTCACGACCACAGTTGCCAAGGACGGTGTCGAGGTCGCACGCAGCGAGGTCTCCACAGCGGATGGCGCCACGGCGGCGCCCGCGCCCGTGACGGTCGCGTTCGAGAACTCCTACGAGGCCACCGGAAAGCTCGGCGGCGAGGGCAACGTGGCAATTAATGCCACCAAGACGCTGACGGGCCGCGCCGCGAAGGCGGGCGAGTTCTCGTTCTCCGTCCGCAATGCCCAGGGTAATGTGGTCGCGACCGCGACCAACCAGGCCTCCGGCGATGGGCGAGGCCGCGGGGCTCGCGTTCTCGCCCATCGCCTACACCACCGACTCGCTTAAGCAGATGGTGGCGGACGGTACCGCCACCAAGGCCGCCGATGGCTCCTGGGTCATTCCCTATACCGTTTCCGAGGACGGCACGGGCCGGCTGCCCGCGGGCGTGACGGCGGCCGTGTCGAGCTTCGGCATTACGGTCAAGGCGACCGATAACGGCAAGGGCGGGCTGGATGTGGTCGTGGTCTATCCCGAGGGATCCGACGGCACGCTGTCGTTTGTGAACGGCTATAGCGCCGGCGAGGCGACGGTCGACATCGCGGGCACCAAGACGCTGGCGCTCCGCCAGGCCGGACTCGGCCTCACGCAGGCCGACATCGCGGGCAGGTACACCTTTAAGATCGAGCCGCTGGACGGCGCGCCCGCACCGGTCGACGCCTCCGGCAAGACGGTGACCGAGGCGACCAACGACGCCGCCGGCAACGTCGAGCTGGGCCACGTCACGTTCAGGCAGCCGAGCGACCTCGATGGCGTCGAGATCGACGGCGACGGCCTGCGCACCAAGACGTTTGCCTACCGGGTGAGCGAGTCCGGTTCGGTCGACGGCGTGGTCAATGACCCGACGGCGACCAGGACCTTCATGGTCAGGGTGGTCGAGGACACCGCCGCGGGCACGCTCGCCGCGGAGGTCCTGCCCGCAGAGGGCACGCCCGAGGGCAGGGGTGCGTTCGAGTTCACCAACACCTACGGCGTGAACCCGACGCCGAGCTCCGTCACCGACCAGATCAAGGTGAGCAAGAAGCTCAAGGGCCGTGACCTGGCCGAGGGCGAGTTCGAGTTCCAGCTGGTCGAGCTTGTCGCCGACGGCAGCGAGAGCGTCGCGGCGACGGGCAAGAACGCCGCCGACGGCACGGTCGCGCTCAGCCCCGTTACCTACACCGCGCCCGGCGCGCACAGCTACGAGCTGCGCGAGGTCGCCGGCACGGCGGGCGGCGTGACATATGACAGGGCGACGTACCGCGTGCGCACGACGGTCACCGATGCCGGCAACGGCACGCTCGCCGTCAAACACGAGCTCATGGATGCCGAGGGCAATGCCGCGAACGACACCTCGGTGACCTTCACCAACGGCTACCAGGCCGCACCCGTCACCCTCAAGCTGGGCGCCGCCAAGGTGCTCAAGGGCGCCGAGCTCAAGGCGGGCCAGTTTGGCTTTGAGCTCAAGGGCCGGGACGGCAAGGTCATGTCGACCGCCAAGAATGCCGCCGACGGCAGCGTCGCGTTCGATGCGCTGACCTTCAAGCGGGCCGGCACCTACACCTTCACGGTGAGCGAGGTCGACGACGGCCAGGCGCACGTGACCTACGACAAGGCGGTGCACAAGGTCGTCGTCACGGTGAGCGACGAGGCGGCAGACGGCACCAAGACGGGCTACCTGTCGGCGAAGGTCTCCTACGAGGGCGACGCCAACATGCCGCCAATCTTCACCAACAGCTACGCCGAGGAGCCCGGGACCCCCGAGAACCCCGGCACGCCGGGCGGTGGCTCGGACGGCGGTTCAGATAACGGCTCCGGCAGCGGCGCTAGCGGCGACGGCTCCAAGGGCGGCATGCCCGACACCGGCGACCGCAGCTTGCCGGCGGCCGCGCTCGCGGTCATGGCCGGCACCGGCGCGCTGGCCGCCGCGGGCGGCGCGGTCCTGTACCGCAGGCGCCGCTAGCGATATGGACGAGTGGGGCGAATCCATCCGATGGGTTCGCCCCACTTGCCGTGGCGGGCGGGAGCAGGTAAGATATACCGAGCGCCTAGCGCGTTCGATGGGTTCGGATGACGACATGTTCCGAATCTGGTCAGGTCCGGAAGGAAGCAGCCATAAGGAGCCTCTGTCGGGCATCCGAATCCATCGAGCGCACGGGCGTTTTTTGGTGCCGCGACATGGCCCGGCCGGCGGCAGGGCGCTTGGTGTCTCGCTGGTCCTCGGCTTTGCCTGCGGGATCGCTCGACTACCAAGCGCCCTGCCGGCACTCGCGGGTAGCCGACCAAAACCACCTGAAGGGTCACATTTATCTGAATAATTTAATCCCGTGTCTTTTGCTGCTCGTTGGCGTTGTTTGGGCATTGATGGCTACGTGGTTCAAGAGGCGGCGGTGCTGTTGCTTGAATTTTTGTAGTTAAAGAGGCCCGTTTCCCTAGGTGGGGAAACAGGCCTCTTTTTGTCTCTGGGCTTGTGGATTGGCGAAGACAATAACCGCTGGCGGCTATTTTGAGTTCCTGATGCGGCGTGTGGCTGTGGCGGTTATTCCGAGGCCTGCGGCGGCGATTGCCGCGAGTGCGATTGCACTCGGCGCTGCATCTCCCGTGTTCGCGAGCTTGCCGGCGGTCGTATCTGCTTGCTTGGTGGAGCTCGATGGAGCGTATTTGCCGGTCGCGGGCGAGCCGGTGGGCTGCGTCGTCTCGGTCGGTTGCGTCGAGTTGGAGGGAGGCGTCGTCTCGGTCGGTTGCGTTATCTCGGGCGAGGCGGTCTTGTCCGCCGCGGCCTTTGCCTCTTCGTATGCCTTGCAGGCGTCGTCATAGGCCGTTTGCGCTCTTTTCAAATCGTCGAGGAGCGCATCCCGCTTGGCTGTTTCTCCGTCGAGATGGGTTTTATTAAACTCCACTTCGCTTTCAAAGAAATAAATCAGGCTTTTATGACTTTCGAGGCGCATTCGGCAGTGCTCAAGCTTATCTTCACAGGAATTTTCTTGCATTATTGCCTCTGTGATCGCCTCTTGCAACTGCCGAATAGTTTCGGCAGGAGTCGTGTAGTCGATTTTATTCAATTCTGCCTCAAGGGCTCTTGTCCGGTTGTGGGCCTTATCGCATTCGGCTTGAGCTGCATCGACGTTCGCTTGCATGGTAGGAAGGGATTCCTTATATATGGCGGCTTGCGCCAAATTAGTGTCGTAGTTCTCTTGAAAAATGGCAATTTTAGTATCGATTTCCGCAATTTTCTCGGGACTTGCGGCGTCTTTTGCGGCCTCGAGGTTTTTGAGCGCTTCCTGCATGGCTGCATACGCTTTTTCCCTTGCGGCGGCCGCGTCTTCCGTCTGCAAGGCAACTGCACCGGTGGGGGAGCTGGTTTCCGCCGCGATCGCCGTTGCGGGGGCGATTCCCGCGACGAGTGCCGCGGAAAGGGCGATGCCCAAGGTTGCTCTTCTTGCGAGAATGTCGTTCATCTCGGCACCTCATTTCAAGGGTCGGCGACTCACTTGGTAGCACTAATGTAAGTATATCAGGCGGTTTGCCCGCCATTGATCGGGCGTGCGCGTATACCCCTTGATTAACAGCCATTAAATCTATCCCTTAAGGAATGCGGCTTGCTGGTGTTGTCTGGGCATTGATGGCTACGTGGTTCAAGAGACGGCGGCGTTGGCATCTGTTTTAACAAGTAAAGAGGCCCGCTTCCTTCGTTTGAGTTGGGGAAGCGGGGCCTCTTTTGATTTTGGGCTTGCGGATTGGCAAAGGCGACGTTCGCTGGTAGCTACCTTGAGTTCTTGATGCGGCGCACACCCGCGGTGGCTATTCCGAGTCCTGTGACGGCGATGCCTGCGAGTGCGATTGCGCTCGGCGCTGTGTCGCCCGTATTTGCAAGCTTGCCGCCTGCATTTGCTTGCTTGGTGGAGCTCGGTCGAGCGTCTTTGCCTGATGTGGGCGAATTGGTGGGCAGCGTTGTTCCGGACGGCTGCGCTGAGCCGGCGGGCGGTGTCGTCTCTGCCGGTTGCGTTATCTCGGGCGAGGTGGCCTTGTCTGCTGCAGCTTTTGCCTCTTCGTATGCTTTGCAGGCGTCGTCATAGGCCGTTTGCGCCTTTTCCAAATTGTCGAGGAGCGCATCTCGCCAGGCTGTGAACTGGTCGATATGGGCTTTATACTTCTCTGCATCACGCTCACGGTCATTAACTTGTCTTTCCTGCCTTTTGAGGCGGTCCTGGGCCTCGCGGAGCTCCATTTCGCAAAAGTCAACTCGCGCTTTTGCCGTTACGATCTCTTGGTGCAACGACTTTATTTGCTGTTTAATAGTTTCGGCAAGCTCCTCGTCGCCGAGTGCTTCGACTGCCTTAAGCTCCTCAAGTTTGTTGTCTAATTTTTCCCGGAGCTTGCTTACCCGGTTGATGGCCTCGTCGTTTTTGGCTTGGGCTGCATCGATGTCCGCTTGCATGGTGGGGAGGGATTCCCTCAATTCGGCGGCTTGCGCCGCCATCTTGTCGCGGAGCTCTTGAAAACGGGCAATGTCATCATTGAATCTCGCAATTTTCTCGAGACTTGCGGCGTCTTTTGCGGCCTCGAGGTTTTTGAGCGCTTCCTGCATGGCTGCATACGCTTTTTCTTTTGCGGCGGTCGCATCTTTCGTCTGCAAGGCAACTGCACCGGTGGGGGAGCTGGTTTCTGCCGCGATCGCCGTTACGGGGGCGATTCCCGCGACAAGTGCCGCGGAAAGGGCGATGCCCACAGTTGCTCGTCTTGCTCTTCTTGCGAGAATGTCGTTCATCTCGGCACCTCATTTCAAGGGTCGGCGGCTCGGCTGGTAGCACTAATGTAAGTATATCAGGCGATTGGCGCGCCGCTGACCGGGCATGCGCACCTCTCCGCTTCTCTGGAAACCGAATCCCATTAGAAATGACGAGTTGTTTACGCTTCTTTTGGGCTCACCGTACTATCATGATTCGAATTGAGTGTGAATGATGATAGGGAGCGCCTTTTTATGATTGAGTTGCTCAGGCGTTTTGGTGGTAAGTTTCGCCGATATATGGTGATTGGCCCTGCGTGCAAGTTGATCGAAGTGATTTTTGACCTGCTGACGCCGCTGGTGATTGCCCAGATGATCGATAAGGGCATTGGCTCGCACGACGTTAATGCCGTTATCCACTACGGCATGGTACTTGGCGCCATGGCTGTGATCGGCATCTCGTTTACGCTCGTCTGCCAAAAGATGGCGGCGCTCACCTCGCAGGGCATGGGTACTGACATTCGCGGCGCACTCTACCAGCACATCAACAAGCTGAGCTATGCCGAGCTCGACCGCTTTGGCACGCCCTCGCTCATCACACGCATCACCAACGACGTCAACCAGGTCCAGCTTGCCGTGGCGCTGGGCGTGCGCATGCTCATCCGCTGGCCTTTCCTGGCGGTGGGCTCCATGGTCGCGGCCCTTGCCATCGACCTTAAGCTCGGCATCATCTTTTTGATCTGCACGCCCGCTATCGGCCTGGTGTTTTGGTTTGTCATGGCGCGCTGCATTCCCTACTACAAGCAGCTGCAGGCAAAGCTCGATTGCATCGCGCTTATCTGCCGCGAAGGTCTTTCGGGCGCCCGCGTGGTTCGTGCGTTTGTGCGCGAAGACCACGAGCGCGAGCGCTTTGCCCAGGCCGCCGACGACCAGGCCAATACCGCCATCGTGGTGGGCAAGCTTTCGTCGATTCTCAACCCTGTCACGTTTCTCGTGATGAACCTGGGCGTGTGCGCCATCCTGTGGGTGGGCGGCATCCAGGTCAACGTGGGCGAGCTCACGCAGGGCCAGGTCATGGCGTTTGTGAACTACATGACGCAGACCCTCACCTCCATCGTGTACGTCGCCAACCTGGTCGTGGTCTTTACCAAGGCGAGTGCCAGCGCGTCACGTATCAACGAGGTGCTCAATTGCGAGCCGAGCATTACGGACGAGGGCAACCAGCTGGTCGCGCTGCCCGAGTCGAGTGACCTGGCAAGTGGCGCCACTCCGGTTCCCGCGTTGAGCTTGAGTCATGCGAGCTTCTCCTTTGGCGCTGGCGCTGCCAACGCCGTCAACGATGTGACCCTGGAGCTCCCGCTGGGCAAGACGCTTGGCATTATTGGCGGTACGGGCAGCGGCAAGTCCACGCTCGTCTCGCTTATCCCGCGCCTGTACGATGCGGGCGCCGGCAGTGTGAGCGTGATGGGCGCCGACGTGCGCACCTGGCCGCTCGATCAGCTGCGCCATGTGGTCGCGACCGTTCCGCAGCGAGCGTCGCTGGTGAGCGGCACCATCCGCAGCAACCTGACCTGGCGTGACGAGTCGGCGACCGACGAGGAGCTCTGGGCGGCGCTCGACATGGCGCAGGCGAGCGAGTTCGTGCGCAACAAGCCCCAAGCCCTGGATGCCCCGGTCGAGGCGGGCGGCAAGAACTTTAGCGGCGGTCAGCGCCAGCGCCTGACTATCGCGCGCGCCTTAGTGGGCTCGCCGCAGGTTCTGATCATGGACGATTCTGCCTCGGCGCTCGACTTTAAGACCGACGCGGCGCTTCGCCACGCCATCCGCGAGCGCAGCGTGCGCGGTGCCGCCGAGGGCGGGCTGCCGCTCACGACCGTCATCGTGAGCCAGCGCGTTTCGACCGTGCGCGACGCCGACATGATCTGCGTGCTCGACCACGGCTCGGTCGCGGGCCTGGGCACGCACGACGAGCTGTACGCGACCTGCCAGCTCTATCGCGAGATTTGCCAGTCGCAGCTTCGTCGCGAGGAGCTCGAGGGTCAGCAGGGGAGCGTGACGCCCGCGTCCGTCCCAAGTCCCGCATCCGCCCCGGCTGCCCCGGCATCCACTTGCGCAAAGGAGGGCTGCTAAATGAATCCGTATACTTCTTCCGGTTCGGTCGCCACGATGACGGCCAACGTGTCCGGCAACGATAACCTCAACGACTTGGGTGACGGCCCGCGTCAGCCCGGCGACCCCGAGCGCTACCCCGTGGGCGCGGTAACTCGCCGCCTGCTGGGCTACGTCCGCCCGCATCGCATTTCGTTTACGGCGTCGTTTGTGAGCGCTGCCATCTCGGTGATCTTGCAACTCTATACGCCCATCCTCATCGGCGAGGGCATCGACCTCATCGTTGCCGCCGGGCAGGTTGACTTTGACGCGCTGCTGCCGCTCGTCACCAAGCTTGCGATTGTCGTGGTGGGCGCGGCGGCCTTCCAGTGGCTGCAGGGCTACTGCGTCAACCGCCTGTCCTACGAGACAGTGCGCGACATGCGCGTGGAGGCGAGCGACAAGCTCAGCCGCATGCCGCTCAGCTTTATCGACAGCCATGCCCATGGTGACCTTATGAGCCGCGTAGTCAACGACGTCGACCAGGTGGGCGATGGTCTGCTGCAGGGCTTCACGCAGCTCTTTACCGGCGTTATCACCATTGTGGGCACGCTCGCGTTTATGCTCTCCATCAACCTGACCATGACGCTCGTGGTGGTGCTCGTCACGCCGCTTTCCATCTTTGCCGCCGGCGCCATCGCCAAGCTCTCAAATAAGAGCTTTACGGCCCAACAGCGCATCCAGGGCCAGCTCGGCGGCCATATCGAGGGGTATGTGGGCGAGCAAAAGCTCGTGGACGCGTTTGCCTACGGCCCGAGCGCTCAGCAGCGCTTCGACGCCCTCAACGCCGAGCTTTATGCGGCAGGCGAGCGCGCGCAGTTTATGGGCTCGCTTTCCAACCCCGGTACGCGCTTTATCAATAACATCATCTACGCCGTGGTTGCCGTCATCGGCTGCGTGGGCGTGATCACGGGCGTGCCCGCGGCGCTCACGGTGGGCGGCGTGCAGATTTTCCTGTCCTATGCCAACCAGTACACCAAGCCGTTCAACGAGGTCACCAACGTCATTACGCAGATCCAGACTGCGTACGCCTCGGCGCGCCGCATGTTTGCGCTGCTCGATGCGCGCGAGCAGGAGCCCGATGCGACGGATGCCGCGGAGCTTGCCGCCCCGAAGGGCGAGGTCGCCTTTGAACATGTGGACTTTAGCTACGTGCCCGACCGCAAGCTGCTGCAGGATATCTGTATTGAGGCCAAACCCGGCATGCGCTTTGCCCTGGTCGGTCCCACGGGCTGCGGCAAGACGACGCTCATCAACTTGCTGCTGCGGTTTTACGATATCGATGCCGGACGCATCATGGTCGATGGCCGGTCTTCGCGTGATTACACGCGTGCAAGCCTGCGCCGCGCCTTTGGCATGGTGCTGCAGGACACTTGGCTGTTCGAGGGCACGGTGGCGGAAAACATCGCTTACGGTTGCCCAGATGCCACGCGCGAGCAGGTTATCGAGGCGGCCAAGCGCGCGCATGCGCATAAGTTTATCGTGCAGCTGCCAGGCGGCTACGATACGGTCATCGGTGAGGACGGCGACACGTTTAGCCAAGGCCAAAAGCAGCTGTTGTGCATCGCGCGCGTCATGCTCACCGACCCGGCTATCTTGCTGCTGGACGAGGCGACCTCGAGTATCGATACCCGCACCGAGCTGCAGGTGCAGGCGGCATTCGACGAGCTCATGGCCGGTCGCACAAGCTTTGTAGTGGCGCACCGCCTGAGCACCATCCGCAACGCCGACTGCATCCTGGTGATGCGCGACGGCCAGATTATCGAGCGCGGCACGCACGACGAGCTGCTAGCGGCAGGTGGCTTCTACGCCGAACTCTACCGCAGCCAGTTCGCCCAGTGAGCAAGCTCGTGGGGCAAGTTAATCAATCGACAGACGGTGGTTTACATCTGTCACGTTAGTACTAAGATATTCATCTAATAAATTGCATTAGTGGCTTTAGTTTTGGGGGAAACGAGGCAACGTGACTATGACGTGCTCTTTGGTGGTCAACAGCAAGAGCGGTAATACCAGGATGGTTTCGGGCGCGATCAAGCGCGCTCTGCAGGCTGCGGGCGTTGAGTTTGTCCATGCCGCGGCATTGAGCGACGATGCGGATGCAGATCAGGTTGCGCTCGAGGCGCAGGGCGCCTGCGCGGCCGACACGGTGCTCGTCGGTTTTTGGTGCGACAAGGGCGCGTGCACGCCTTCGGTCGCGGCATTGCTCTCCGCCTTGCACGGTAAGCGCGTCTTCCTGTTTGGCACCTGCGGCTTTGGGGCCGATCAGAGCTATTACCAGCAGATTATTGATCGCGTAACTTCTAATTTGGCTGGGGATGCCGAGCTTGCGGGCTGGGCGATGTGCCAGGGCAAGATGGGACCCGCGGTCAAGCAGCGCTACGAGGCCATGCTCGAGCAAGATCCCGAAAACGCGCGCTATAAGATGCTGCTCGACAACTGGGTTGCCGCAAAGGACCATCCCACCAAGGAAGATCTGGACAACATGGCTGAAGCCGCCAAGAAGGCCGTTTTGGGTGAGTAGCTTCGTCGTTCGCGGTCCTTCGTGCAAAACAATACAAATGTGAAAGCCTCGAAGTTCTTGAGGCTTTTTTCTTGACACTTGTGGGCACAACCGCTGCAAGCGTTTGGGGCGACATTTTCCATCACCCCTATGACGAGGCCGTCCTGGACGACACGCTCTCATGCGTTCGCTTGATGCATTCAGAGTGGGACGGGCTTTCCGGATGGATGGGGTTTCGGAAAGTGCGTCCCAGAATTTGCCTTTGGAGTGGGACGCAGTTTCCGGTTGAGGGCTCTGGTGGAAACGATGGCCCACAATTTGAGCCCGGAGTGGGATGCAGTTTCCCAACGGGGCCGTAAGCGGAAACTGCATCCCGCTCCGGACGTGAATTCTGGGACACGGTTTCCGGATGCAAAAAAGGCCACATGACGTGGCCTTCGACTTATATATGTTCAGCGGATACCCCTATGACAAGCCGCGCTCCAACACCGAGGCGTCTGCCCGGCGGCGCGGAATGTAAGGTTCATCGCGAGTTCCGCACGAGCCGGAGAGCACTTAATGTGCTCTCCGTGCGAGCAGGACTGTCCGAGCAGGGAACCTTACGTTCCGCGCCGCCGGGCAGACGAACCAGTTATGAGTGACCCGCTACTTGATCTTGGTCGTGCCCGGTGCCAGGTTGGGGTCGGTCTCGTTGGCCTCGGTCTGGAAGTGCTCGGTGTACACGTTCTTGCCGTCGCGGAACATCTCGTAGTATTGCATCTTGGCGTAATCATCGCGCGCCTTGGTTGCGGCTGCGGCAGCGGCGTCGTCACCGGTGACGTTGGAGGAGAGCGCCCAGCGCAGGCTGGCGTCCTCGTAGCCCACCGAGTTGATGGCGGGCAGCGACTCGCGCAGTGTCATATGCGCCTTCTGATAGTCGGAAAGCGGGGCGCCGATCAGCTGCATCAGCTGGGTGGACAGGTAGTTGGTGGACAGGTCGTCGACCTCACTCGTCTGGTCGCAACCGGCAACGTCGTAGTTAGCCCAGATGATGTAGTCAGTCTGCCACAGGCGTTCCTGGTGCGTGGCATCATCCTCGCCGGTAAACCACTTGTCGTTGAACTTGGACGGGAAGAACGGCTGGTGGTCGCCCCAGAACACCACGACTACCTTACGGTCGAGCTTGCTCAGGGCGTTGAGGAAGTAGCGAAGCGCCTGGTCGGACTGCTCGATGCACGAGACGTACTCGTCGACATCGGACAGCGTGCCGTCCTCGACGGTCTTGGCGTCCAGATCGGTCGTGTCGATGTTGAGGTGCATCTGCTTATCTGCCGGCAGCAGGCCCGTGTCGTAGCCCGAGTGGTTCTGCATGGTCACATCGAAGATGAACTGCGGGTCGGCGTTCTGGTCGAGCAGCTCAAGAATCTTGTCGTAGGTAGCCTGGTCGGTCACCATGCCGCGCAGGGTATCGGCGCCCTGGAAATCGTTGATGGACAGGAACTGGTCAAAGCCAAAGTCCTTATAGACGTTCTCGCGGTTCCAGTTGGTGGCGTGGTTGGGGTGCATGGCCGTGGTGGAATAGCCGAGCGATTTGAACTGCTCTGCCAGGTTCCCGGTCGTCTCCATGTTGTAGATGGTGTAGGGGTACACGCCCGAACCCAGGTTGGCCATGGAGTTGCCGGTCATAAACTCAAACTCGGTATTGGCCGTGCCGCCGCCGTAGGCGCTCACATAGAGCTTGCCGCGGCTGAGACAGTTGGACAGGTTCTTAAAGTACTGCGGGCCCTCGTAGCCGGCGCGCATGTTCTGATAGATCGACAGGTCCGAGAAGGTCTCGTTCATGATGGCGATGACCGTGGGCTTCTCGCTATCGAACTGCTCCTGGGCGGCGGCGCGCTCGTCGCTCTTGGCCGCGTCGGACTTGTCGTAGGCCTTGGCGTACTTTTTGAGCGTGGCCTTGGCATCGTCGACGGAGTAGTCGGCGGGTTTGGGCGGTTTGATGGACTGTGCTGCACTAATAAAGGCAGGCAGATAGCCCTCGCGCCAGTAGCTCTCGAGCGGACGCCAGGTGTAGACGGTGATGCCGAGAGTGTTGTAGTAGTCGATGAGCGTGACGTGCGCGGTCACGCCGCCCAGGCATAGCACGGCCACGAGCAGGTTGGTGAGCAGCATGCGCTTGGCGTTGGCGGCACCCTTCTGACGGTGGGGTGCCACCAGGCCGGCGTACTCGCACAGCAGCATGGCGATGGCGGTAAAGCCCATGGACAGCACGCAGAACAGCGAGATGGAGAAGGTGTAGCCGGTGCCGGCGACCGCGGCGGCGGTGGAGATGGCCGAAAGGTCGCCCGGCTGGATGGGCATGGATTTAAACGTGATGACGAAGAACTCGGCAATGCCCAGGACAAAGAGGGCAAAGGCCAGGACCGCGGGAGCTGCGCCGTGGCGCTGGAATAGGAAGAACAAGCCGACCATGAGCACGGTGATGATGGCCCACTCGAGCAGAATGCACAGGGGGTAGACCCAGGTAAAGTCGTGGTTGGACGAGACCTCCATGCCCAGCAGCGCAAAGACGCCGGCGAGCAGCAGGCACAGGACGGCGGCGACGAGCGGTTTGCCCACAAAGGCGCCGCGCAGGCGGGCGAGCTTGCCAGTGGGGGCGGGAGCGTCGGCCGAGGCGAACGCAAAGACGCGCGGTGCGATGCGGTCGCGGGCGATGCTGGCCCAAGCGCATCCGGTAAGGATGGCATTGGTCAGGATGAGCATCACAAAGGCGAGCGGCTCGTTTTGAGCGACGAGGCCAATGGCGCCCCAAATGGTCAAAAAGAGCTGGAACAGGCCGAAGGCGACGCTCCACCCAAGAGCGCTTTTGGCAACGGTGCCCGACTTTGCGCAAATGGCCTTGGCCTCGCGCAAGACAAGGTAGACGGTCGCCGCAAGACCGACGAGCGAGATGGCGGCAGCGAACATGCTGAGACTCCTCACAAACTAAAACCTACGAAAGCGGGGATTTACCCGATTGTTACCAAGATATGCGCAGCAATTGGTGGCTGCGCACACCAACCAGCCATATTAACGCGCGCGTGTGGCGGTGTGGCGCAATGTAGTGGCGACCTGCGCGATAATGGACGGGAATTACACGGAAACGTAAAGGCTTCTTAAAGAAATGGCGAGGGTAGGGCGATGAGCGAGCAGGTTTGCGAGGCGGGCATGGGCGACGACGGAGCTGCGGGCGTGGATACGTACGGCTATCCGGTCGAGACTACGGGCAACGCGGTACTGGACATTTTGGAGCACCGTTCGTCCACGCGCGCTTTTGCGCGCGATGACAACGACCGTCCCGTGGCGGTGACCGACGAGCAGCGGGCGGCGATCTTGCATGCGGCGAGTCGCGCGCCGTCGGCGGGCGCCATGATGATGTATTCCATCGTGAGCATTCGCGAGCAGGCTACGCTGGACCGTCTGGCCGACCTGTGCGATCACCAGCCCATGATCGCCAAGGCGCCCTGGGCACTTATATTTGTGGTCGATTATGCCAAGTGGATCGATCTGTTTGAGCACGTGGGCTGCTTTGAACCCGAGTTTGTCGAGCGCATGGGCAAGGCGCCCCGCCGCGCGCCGGGTTTGGGCGACTTTGCCATCGCGGCGCAGGATGCCGTGATTGCCGCTCAAAACGCCGTGGTCGCCGCCGAATCTCTGGGGCTGGGGAGCTGCTATATCGGCGATATCGTCGAGAACGCCGAGGAAGTTGCCGCACTGCTGGACTTGCCTGCCTATACCATGCCGCTGTCGATGCTCATCATCGGCACGCCCCGTAAGGAGCGCTCGGCAATCGCGCATCCCGTGGTGAACCTGGTGCACGAGGAGCATTATTGTCGCGCCGACGCCGCGACGATGGATGCGCAGGTGGCCGAGATGGATGCGATGTTTCGCCCGCACGCCCGCGAGGTGGGCGAGCGCGTCATCGACATCTACACCCGTAAGCACACGAGTCCCTTTATGGCCGAGATGAGCCGCTCTATGGAGTGGTGGTTCAAAAACTGGCTCGGAAAATGACGAATGTGACAAAGGGGGCGTCCCTTTGTCACATTCCATATCGCCGCGGTGGCCTAAAGGCCGCATAAATGTTTATCTAGCTGGGAAAACAGTGCCATTAAAATATGGGCTGATTACATATAATCCCGTCGAACGTTAAAATTGGGAGGAAACCGGCTTATGGAACAAAAGGCAAAGGAAGTAGCCTCGCACGCTGCGATTCCTGTGAGCATCTCGGCGATGCTCGTCACGCTGGGCGTGGTGTATGGCGATATCGGCACCAGCCCCATGTATGTAACCAAGGCGCTCGTTGCCGGCAACGGCGGCATCGGAAGCGTCACGCAGGAGTTCGTGCTCGGCGCGCTCTCCCTTGTCGTGTGGACGGTCACGCTGCTGACGACCGTCAAGTACGTGCTGATCTCGCTGCGCGCCGACAACCACGGCGAGGGCGGCATCTTTGCCCTGTACAGCCTGGTCAAGCGCTGCGGCAAGTGGCTCATCATCCCCGCCATGCTGGGCGGCGCGGCGCTCCTCGCCGACGGCATCCTGACGCCTGCCGTTACCGTCACCACGGCCATCGAGGGCCTGCGCACCATCCCGGCGGTCCATGCCGTGCTCGGTGACGACCAGGGTCGTGTCGTCGCCATCACGCTTGCCATCATCATCGCGCTCTTCTTGGTGCAGCGCATCGGCACGGCCAAGATCGGTCACGCCTTCGGCCCCATCATGACGCTGTGGTTTTTGTTCCTGGGCGGCACGGGCCTGTTCTTTGTCTGCCAGTATCCCGCGGTGCTGCTGTGCCTCAACCCGTTGCGTGGCATCGCTTTTCTGCTGAGCCCCAACAACCACGCGGGCATCATGATTCTGGGCAGCTGCTTCCTTGCCACCACCGGTGCCGAGGCGCTCTACTCCGACATGGGCCATGTGGGCCGCGGCAACATCTACGCCACCTGGCCGTTCGTTAAGTGCTGCCTGCTGCTGTCCTACATGGGCCAGGGCGCGTGGCTTATCAACAACGCCGGCAACCCGGAGCTCATGGGTATCGCCGACCTCAACCCCTTCTACCAGATGCTCGCCCCGGGCCTGCGCCCCTTTGCCGTCGGCCTTTCCACCGTCGCGGCCATCATCGCCTCGCAGGCGCTCATCACCGGCGCATTCTCGCTGGTGTCCGAGGCCAGCCGCCTGGACCTCATGCCGCATATGCAGGTCTTCTATCCTGCCGAGACCAAGGGCCAGCTCTACATCCCCATGGTCAACAACGTCATGCTCGTGGGCTGCGTCGTCGTGGTGCTGCTGTTCCAGAACTCGGCACACATGGAGGCCGCGTACGGCCTGGCCATTACTCTGACCATGATGTGCACGACAATGCTGCTCTTCTTCTATCTGCACGTGGAGCGCAATCTCAAGGTCGCGCCGTGGATCTTTGCCGCCTTCTTCCTTATGCTCGAGGGCTTCTTCTTTGTGAGCTCGCTCACCAAGTTCTTCCACGGCGGCTATTTCACCATCCTTATGGCCGCGCTCATCATGGGCATCATGGTGTGCTGGTACAACGGCACGGCGGTTGAGCAGCGCCAGTTTACGCTGCTGCCGCTGCGCAGCTATCTGCCGCAGCTCAAGCGCCTGCGCGACGACGATCGCTACGAGCTCGTGAGCGACAACATCGTGTACCTGACCAAGGACACCAACACCGACTATATCGACCGCGATATCGTCTACTCGATTTTGGACAAGCACCCCAAGCGCGCTCGTGCCTGGTGGTTCGTGAACGTCGAGACTATGGACGAGCCGCATACCTTTGCCTACTCGGTCGAGACGTTCGGCACCGACTACGTATTCCGCGTGCATCTGTACCTGGGCTATAAGATCAACCAGCGCGTCAATGCTTACCTGCGCCAGGTTGTTCAGGACCTGGCTGCCAGCGGCGAGCTGCCGGCGCAGACGCACGACTACTCGGTCTACAAGGATCCGGGCAACATCGGTACGTTTAAGTTCGTCATGATCCGCAAGCTGCTGGCGCCCGAAAGCGACGTGGAGCCCAGCGAGCGTACGGCCATCACGCTCAAGTACATCATCCGCCGCGCTGCCGGCACCCCCGCGCGCTGGTACGGCCTGGAGAACTCCAACGTGAGCTTTGAGTACGTGCCGCTGTTCACCAAGTTTAAGGCCGTGAGCAAGATGCAGCGCCTGGCTCCCGACGAGCGTCCGTAGTCGACGTCTGCTGTTTGTCTAGCGACCGCAGGCTGCAAAGGCTATACACTTGAAACCACCACAAGGAGGCCACCACCGCAAAGGCGCCAGTCCCCTTTGTGGTGGTTTTTGTTTTTGAGAGAGGGGCGGGGCGCTGATGGACGTCCGTGCGGACGGCGATATTGCCGAGAACTTTTGGTGGCGGCGTACAACGCTGACGCGTCGCAGTCCTCTGTATGACGCCTGCGTATCGGCGGGGCTGCTAGCCGCGGCGACGATTGTGGGCGCGCTGCTCGACCATCCGGGGCTCGCGCCGAGCATCATGATCGTCTATGTGTTCGCCGTGCAGCTGTGCGCTTTCTTTACCTGGAGCCGCCTGTACTGCCTGCTGAGCTCGGCTGCCGCCGTGGCGCTCTACAACTTCTTGTTTGTCGACCCGCGCTACGCGCTGTCGTTTATCGACCGCGTCTATCCCGGCATGTTCTTTATCATGTTTGCGGTCTCGCTCGTATCGAGCTCGATCGCGCTGGCCCTGCGCCGCGCCTTGGCGCAGGCTGCCGCCAGCGACCGTCGCACGCAGATGGTGCTCGAGACCAACCGCATGCTGCAGCGGTGTGGCGATCAGCAACAGATTGTGCACGCTATGGCAACGCAGCTGGCGCGTCTTTCGGACTGTCCGGTCGTGTGGTATAGCGCCGATGCCGATAACGATGACCTGCTGCCGCGCACGACGTACACGGCCGTGGGCGATGCCGCGCCGGTACACCAGCTGGCGCCGCAGATGCCGCCGCGGCTCTCGGCGTCCGCCTATGTGGGAACGCCGCTCGATGCCACCTATGGCGCCTCGGCGTTCTACGGCATATACCTGACCGTGCGCTCGGGCGACACCATGGTGCGCGCGGGCGATCCCGCCTCGGTGGTGGGGGTGTTCGCCATTGTCGCCGAGCCCGATGCGCTGACGCCCGAGGAGCGGACGCTTGCCGATGCCATCGTGAGCGAAGGCGAGCTGGCGCTCGATCGCGCCCGCGCCATGGAGGCTCGCGAGGAAGCGGCGGTGCTCGCCAAAAACGAACAGCTGCGTGCCAACTTGCTGCGCTCCATCTCGCACGACCTGCGTACGCCGCTCACCAGTATTTCGGGTAATGCCGACGTGTTGCTCGACCAGGGCTCGACCGGCACGGCCGTGCTCGACGACCAGACACGCCGCGGCATGCTCCTATCCATTCGCTCGGACGCGCAATGGCTCAACGCCACTGTCGAGAATCTGCTCGCCATCACCAAGCTCGAGGGTGGCGGTATGCGCCTGTCGACCACGCTCGAGCTCATGGACGATATCGTCGAGGAGGCGCTGCGCCACGTGAACCCGGCCGTGCGCGAGCACGACCTTAAGGTGGTGGCGTGCGATGAGCCGGCGCTCGTCAACGTCGACGCGCGCCTGATGGTGCAGCTGGTGGTCAATCTGGTGAACAACGCCATTGCCTATACGCCCGCGGGCTCGCATATCGTAATCTCGATTGGCGTCCATGATGGATGCGTGGCGTGCTCGGTTGCTGATGATGGCCCGGGCATTGCGCCCGAGGACCGCGAGCGGATCTTTGAGTCGTTCTACACCGCCAACCATGGCCTGGCCGACAGCTGCCGCAGTGTGGGCTTGGGGCTTTCGCTCTGCCGCTCCATTGCGCTGGCGCATGGCGGTAGCATAGAGGTTGCCGCGGCGGACCCGCACGGCTCGGTCTTTACGATCGAGCTTCCCGCCGCCGACGTTTCGTTTGATAAGGAGTAGCGCTGTGCCGAACTCTGCCGTGAAACCGCTCATCTTGGTCGTTGAGGACGATCCCGCCGTCCGCAACCTTATCGTCGCCGCGCTCGAGGCGCACGGCTTGCGCCATATGGCCGTGGAGACCGCACATGCTGCCATCGCCGCCGCCTCGTCGCAGGCGCCGAGCATTGTGCTGCTCGATCTGGGCCTGCCCGATATGGACGGCGTCAAGGTGGTGGAGTCGGTGCGCACGTGGTCGGGCATGCCGATCATCGTGGTCTCGGCGCGCAGCGAGGACGCGGACAAGATCCGCGCGCTCGATGCTGGTGCCGACGACTACCTGACCAAGCCGTTTTCGGTCGAGGAACTGCTCGCGCGCATTCGCACGACGCTCAGGCGCCTTTCGTATGCGCAAACGGGCGGCGTTGCCTCCGAGGGCTCGTTCGATACCGGTGAGCTGCATATCGATTTTGATGCCGGCATTGCCATGATGGATGGCGAGGAACTGCACCTGACGCCGATCGAGTACAAGCTCCTGTGTCTGCTGGCGCACAACGCCGACAAGGTGTTGACGCACCAGTTTATCCTGCACGAGATTTGGGGCACGGCGACCAAGAGCGACTTGGCGAGCCTGCGCGTCTTTATGGGCACGCTGCGCAAGAAGATCGAGTCCGACCCCGCGCATCCGCGCTATATCCAGACGCACGTGGGTATTGGTTACCGATTGGTCATCCAAGGCTAGATCGCCAACCACCATCCCAATATGAGTTGCGGTGAAATACGGTCTAAATTTGCCTAATTCCAGGCAAAACAGTCCGTATTCCACAGCAACTTTGTTATTTGCCCTTGGGCTTGCTGGCGTAGAACTTCTTCTTTTTGGGCTTGCCGGCGGGGAAGGGCTTGCCGGCAAAGTTGGACTTGCCGTTGCCGGCCTGCGCGTGCGCGGGTACTGCCGCACGTGTCTTGCGGGCCTCGGGGTTGCGCAGTTCCTCGACGCGCTCGGCAATTTCCTCGGCGCTAAAGCCGACCTCGGCCATGGCGTCCTCGATGGGCAGGTGGCGCACGATGTAGCAGTGGTGCACTTTCTGGTTGCGCGCGAAGTCCTCGGGGATGGTCTGCGCCGTAATGTCCTCCAGCACCACGCCCGCGCGGGCGAGCTTGCGCGTTTCGGGGCGGAAGCCGCGCAGGTTGCAGCTAAAGATGGCATGGCCGCCCTGCGCGAGCAGGCGCGATACGCCGGCCAAAAGCTCAACATGGTCGCGCTGGACATCCCAGGTGCGACGGCCCATCTTGGACGAGTTCGAGAACGTTGGCGGGTCGACAAAGATCAGGTCCCAGCGGTTGCGCGTCTGGCGCTGGTCGCGAATCCAGGCGAGCACGTCGTCGCGCACAAAATGATGCTGAGGCCCCACAAAGCCGTTCTGGCACATGTTGCGCTCGGCCCAGTCCAGATAGGTGTTGGAGAGGTCGACCGTCACGGTCTCCTCGACGCCGCCATCGGCCGCGTAGCAGGTGGCAGTGCCGGTGTAGGCAAACAGGTTGAGGAAGCGGCGCGCCTGCTTGGCGTGCTCGCGCACCAGGTTGCGGGTGACGCGGTGGTCCAAGAAGATGCCCACGTCCAGGTAGTCGTCAAAGTTGACGGCAAAGGTGAGGCCGCCCTCTTCGATGAGCGGGAGGCGACGGCGCGCGATGTTGGCGCGTTCGCCCGATCCGCCCTTGCCGGCGCCCTGCTTGCCGTACTGCGAGCCACCGCGCGAACGCATGCGGGCCTTGGCGTGCACATGCTCGGCGGGAACATCTAGGATGCGCGGCGCGATAGCCAGAATGTCGAGCATACGGGCCTGAGCCAGTGCGGGGTCGATGGTCTTGGGCGCGGCGTATTCGGCGATGACGAGCCAGCGGCCCGGAGTCTGCGGGCAACCCTCGTACAGATCGATGGCGGCGGAGTAGTCGGGCAGGTCGGCATCGTAGACGCGGTAGCAGCTCACGCCCTCGCGCTTGGCCCACTTGCGGCGCAGACGGGCATTCTTGCGCAGGCGGTTGGCGAACTGCCCGGACTCGGGGATGAGCACGGGCAGCGGCTTGCCGTCGCCCAGGTCGAGCGTGGCGGCAGGTTCGGGCATGGGGGTGTTGGCGGCTTCGTCTTCGGCATCTGCGGTCTTGTCCTCGGCATCCGTGCTGGTCGCAGCTTCAAATGCCGCGGCAGCGTGGTCAAGCGAGGGCCAAACCTCAATAGTCGCCTCTTCGTTGTTGGGCATGACGGCGATGGAGCGCGCGGGCTCGGCATGGAGCGCGCGGGCCATAAGGCCGTCGCGAGTGAGCGCGGCGACCGGTGCGGTAGCGAGCTCGGGCGCGCGGCGCAGCTCGCCGACCAGCGTCATGGCGTCGTGCATGAGCGAAAGCGGCGTCTCGGTGGTGTCTGCGACCACGGCAACGCCGGCGACAGCACCCGCATGGTCCAGCACGGTGGCGGGCTTAGCGGCGCAAAAATCGACAAAGCGCTTGTAGCCGGCGCACTTGACCATGCGCTCGGCGGTCTTGCGGGCGGCGGGGTCGATGTCCACGGCCACGATGCGCGCCTGGCGCTCGCGCGCCGCCGCCTCGCGCTCGCGCGCCTCGGCAAGCAGCTGCTCCCATAGGGCGGCATCGTGCAGCTGCCAGCCCTCAAAGCCCCAGCGCTCGCGTGCGGCGCCCGGGGCGCGGTCGGTCAGAATGTTCACGGCCTCCAGCAGCAGGCCGCCGCCGGCGCACGAGGCGTCGATCAGCGTGGGCAGGGCCTCGTTTTCGTAGTCGTCGGCCGTCAACTCGCGCTCGCACAATGCGGTCCAGCCAACTTGAGCCAGCACCAGAGCGGCGTAGTCGGGGCGCAGCACGTGAGTGCCCTCGCCGGCGCGAGTCGCTGCGGGCGGCAGGCGCTTGAACAGCGGATCGCCCGAAAGGTCCAGGCTTATGCTCGCGCGGCGCTGGCGCAGCGAGAGCAGCAGGTGGACATCGGGGTCGGCGGCATCGACATCGGCGCGACGGCCCGTGGCCTCGGCCAGGCGGTCGCACAGCGCGTCCTTGGCGCGCAGGGCCGAGAAGCGCGTGTTGCGCAGCCGCTCGGTCACGCCGCGGGCGGTGATGGCAATGGTGGCACCGGGGCGAACGATGTTTTCCCAGGCAATGTCATAAACGCCGCCGTACAGCTCGTCGGCATCCTGCGCCTCAAAGCGTCCAAGCACCACAAACACGCGGCTGGCCAGGCGCGACCACAGACAGGCGCGGTAGCCTTCTTCGAGCTCGCCCTCAAACGTAGTGCGGCCTTTCAGGCGGCGGACATGCGAAAGCCCGAGGCGTTTAAGCTCATCGGCGAGTGCGGACTCAAAGCCCTCGGGGCAGCTTGCGTAAAATTCCATGGGTGACCTCTCTGGTTGCGTCGCTCCATTATATGATGGATGCTTCGTTTGCCATCGCCCTCGAAAGGAACCCATATGATTGATGCGTGCCCCGATTCCGCCGTGCTCTTTTTTGACGTGGACGGCACGCTGACGTCGTTCGATCCCGACGATATGACTGATAAGGACTTTTCGGCGGTTCGTCCCTCGCAGACGGTGGTTGAGGCGTTCCGTGCACTGCGCGATGCGGGGCACAAGGCATTTATCTGCACGGGCCGCCCCCTGTGGCTTATCGCCGATAGCCTGCGCGCGCTCGACCCGGCGGGTATCGTTGCCATGGCGGGCGCCACACTCGAGGTCGAGGGCCGCGTGGTGCATGAGGAGTGCTTTGACGAGGGCATTGTCGAGGAGCTTGCGCGCCGCATTGCCGCGGCAGGGTTCGAGGCCTTTTTCGAGGCCAACGAGGCGACCTTTGCGCTGGAGCCTGCGGGCGTTGAGCAGTCGTCTTTGATCGGCACCGCTGTGGTGCACAGTGCCGAGGAAATGCGCATCGACGGTCATCTGCGCGTGGGCAAGGTGTGCCTTAACGCAGCCGACTTGGCTCGCGTGGCCAACGACGACGGCTTTATCGATCGCAACTTTGAGCTGTGCAATACCGGCGGTTCGAACCGCGAGCTGAGTCCCAAGGGTATTGACAAGGGCGTGGGCGTGGCGCGGGCGCTGGAGTATCTGGGTCGCGTGGGCAACGAGCGCACCTTTGGCTTTGGCGATTCGGGCAACGATCTGGGCATGCTTGCCGCCGTCGAGACGGCTGTGGCCATGGGCAATGCCATGCCCGAGGTCAAGGCGGTCGCCGACTACGTGACCGACGACGTCGCGAACGACGGCACCGTCACCGCGATGCAACATTTCGGCCTCATCTAATGAATCTCGCCTTCTGACGTTTGCTCAAACTGCGACTCTTTGCTTTTGCATGCTCAATCGATTTATCAATCCAAACACTGAGGTGTTTATGCCGTTCGCCGAGAAGATAGAAAACCGCAGTTCACGCCTTGATAAACGTAGGTAAAGTGTTTAGCAGCTTAACGCCCATATGCAAACGAAAGGAATCAGGCAGATGGCAATCAAGGTGTTCGCTGACGGTGCAAACCTCGAGGGCATGCTCGACATGTACGAGAACGGCAACGTTCAGGGTTTCACGACCAACCCGTCCCTTATGAAAAAGGGCGGCGTGACGGATTACCGCGCGTTTGCCAAGGAGGTCCTGGCCCACATCACCGATGTGTCCGTGTCGTTTGAGGTCTTTGCCGACGACGTCGAGACCATGGAGGTCGAGGCCCGCGAGATCGCTACCTGGGCGGATAATGTCTACGTCAAGATTCCGTGCGTGACCACCAAGGGCGAGTCCACCGCCGAGCTGGTGCGCAAGCTTTCGGCCGATGGCATCAAGGTCAACGTCACCACCATCTTTACGCCTACGCAGGTCGACGAGATGGTCGAGGCCGTTGATGCCGAGACGCCGTCCATCATCTCGCTCTTTGCCGGCCGTATCGCTGACACCGGCGTCGATCCCATTCCGTTTATGACGGAGTCGGTGAAGAAGGCCGCCGCCAAGCCCAACTGCGAGGTCCTGTGGGCGTCCACGCGTGAGCTTATCAATATTTACCAGGCGGAAGGATGCGGTTGCCAGATCATCACGGTGCCCAACAGCATCCTGGCCAAGCGTAAGAACATCGGCCGTGACCCGTACGAGGTCTCGCTCGATACCGTGCGCGGTTTTGCCAAGGATATCGCCGCTTTGGGCTTCCATATTCTGCCGTAACGCGAACACTGACTACGCCGCGGGCTGCCGACACGAGCTTGCCAGTAGGTTGGTGATAGGCTTCCATATCCTGCCGTGGACAAAGGTACCCCCGCCTGCGCCGTGCAAAATTGAGAGTATTCAGCAAGGTAAAGGCTTTTACCAGCTGGTTGAAGCACGGAACAACCCCCGTTTTGGCTCTGATGACGCTAAAACGGGGGCTGTTTTTGACGTTATTGTCTCTGAGGGGCGTTCGGAGCGGCGGAAATTGCAGAATACTCGCGATTTTGCACGTTGCTACAGGGGGTACCTTGCTTTGACGGTTTACTTCCCCTGCACCATGGTGAGGGAGATTTTCTTGCGGTCCCGATCGACCTTTTCGACCCACACCTTTACCGTGTCACCGACGCGCACCACGTCGCTCGGGTGCTTGACAAAGCGGTTGGCCAGCTTGGAGATGTGCACGAGGCCGTCCTGGTGCACGCCCACGTCGACAAAGGCGCCAAAGTCGACGACGTTGCGCACTGTGCCCTTGAGTTCCATGCCGGGTTCCAGGTCATCGATGGAAAGCGCCGAGCGGCTAAAGACCACCTCGGGCGCGTCGTCGCGCGGGTCGCGCCCGGGCTTCTTGAGCTCGTTGACGATGTCGATGAGCGTCAGGGTGCCGCAGTCCAGGTCGCTTGCCAGTGCCGAGATGCTGCCCAGGCGGCGCTCGATGTCGGGCACGCCGCCACGGCTGAGCTCGCTTGTCGCAACGCCGGCGCGTTCCAGGACGGCCGTGGCCACCTCGTAGCTCTCAGGGTGGACACTTGTCGCGTCGAGTGGGTTCTTGCCGCCACTGATGCGCAGGAAGCCCGCGGCGTTGAGATACGCCTTGGGCCCCAGCTTGGGGACCTTCTTAAGCTGACGGCGATCGGTAAAGGCGCCGTTTTCCTCGCGGTAGGCCACGATATTCTTGGCCACGCTCGGTGTGATGCCAGATACATATCCCAGCAGGCTCGCGCTCGCGGTGTTTACATCGACGCCCACGCGGTTGACGACGTCCTCCACCACGTAGCCCAGGGTGCGCGAAAGCTCGGCTTGGTCAAGATCGTGCTGGTACTGGCCGACGCCGATGGACTGGGGCGGAATCTTGACGAGCTCTGCCAGCGGGTCTTGCAGGCGGCGGCCTAGGCTCATGGCGCCGCGCACGGTGACGTCCAGGTCGGGATATTCCTGGCTGGCGAGCTCGGAGGCGGAGTACACAGATGCGCCGGCCTCGTTGACGATGGTGTAGCGCAACCCGGGCGCCTGCTCGGTAATGAACTCCGAGACGACTTCCTCGGTCTCGCGGCTGGCGGTGCCGTTGCCGATGACGATGGTGTTGACGCCGTCCTTCTTGACAAGGCGGGCGAGCTCGCGCTTGGTGCCGGCGACGTCGTGGCGCGGCTTGGTGGGATAGACCACGCCGTGGTCGAGTAGCTTGCCGGTCTCGTCCATGACGGCGACCTTGCAGCCGGTGCGGTAGCCCGGATCGAGCGCGAGCACGCGGGCGCCGCGCACGGGGCGCGCCGAGAGCAAGCCCTCGAGATTCTTGGCAAAGACGTTGATGGCCTCGGTCTGGGCGCGAACGGTGAGTTTGGCGCGGGCCTCGCGCTCCAGCGAGGGGGCCATGAGGCGCTTGTAGCCATCGGCGATGGCGGCGTCAAAGACGGGGGCAAACACGCCCTGGCGACGGGGCCAGCGGCTGCCGAGGCGTGCCGTGGCAGCAGCGCCGTCGACGTTCACGCGCACGCGGAGCTTGCCCTCGCGCTCACCGCGGTCGATAGCCAGCACGCGGTGGTTGGGTATGCGGCGCAGCGGCTCATCATAGCTGTAGTACGGCTCGTAGGGGGTCTTCTCGGCGGGGTCGGTGGCCTCGACGACGATGTCGGCGGTGTTTTGCGTAAAGGCGCGCAGGTCGGCGACGTTCTCGGGATCTTCAGCCACCGTCTCGGCCACGATGTCGGCGGCGCCGGCGAGCGCCTTTTCGGGCGTGTCGAAGCCGGCCTCCTCGTTGACATAGTCCGCGGCGGCGTCGAGCGCGCTGCCCTTGGCCGAGGCCTGCATGATGATCATGTTGGCGAGCGGCTCCAGGCCGGCCTCGCGTGCCTTCTGCGCGCGGGTCATGCGCTTTTTGCGGTAGGGCTTGTAGAGGTCCTCGACACGCTGGAGCTGTGTGGCCTCGCGAATCTGTTGCTCGAGCTCGGGCGTGAGTTTGCCCTGGGCGCCGATGAGCAGAATGACGTCCTCTTTGCGCTGCTCAAGATTACGCAGGTAGGACAGGCGCTCGTCGAGCGCGCGCAGGGCGACATCGTCCATGCCGCCCGTGGCTTCCTTGCGGTAGCGCGAGATAAAGGGAATGGTGTTTCCCTCGTCGATGAGCTTGACGGCCGCCTCGACGTTGGCGGCCTTAAGGTTGAGCTCGCGCGCGAGCTGGGCGATAAGATCCATGGGACTCCTTGCGTTTGAGGTGCGTTTGCAGCACAGAGCTACCAAGGATACCACCTGCCACTTCGCTCAAAAAAGACTGTTTTGGCGCGGGACCACGAAAGCGGCCTATCTACTACGTTTGAACCGTGTGGGTCGACCATCCCCCGGTTTTCCGAAAATGCGCAAGCCGTTTACCTGCGGTTTTTATTTCGCGAAATTCGGTATGGATGAGGGTGATTGGTTAAACGTAGTAGATAGGCACATTTCGTGGCGAACGAATCAAGCTAAGGTGCAAAAAGTCCCCCGTCCCAGAAAAATCATTGGCAACGTAGCAAAATGCCCCGCGGGCAGGAGGCTGCTCGCGGGGCAAAGAAGAGGGGCTTATTTGTGGCGGACCGAGGGGCCCGGCATGGGGTTTCTGCCGCGGCCTGTCCTAAGGTGCTACAGCTCGACGAGCTGGCCGGTCTCGGCGGCCTCCTTGATGGCGTTGAGAAGCGTGAGCGTCTTGACGTTATCGGCGGGGGTTACGACGGGCTCAACTTCGCGGCGGACGACCTTCACAAAGTGCTTGAGCTGCATCTTGTGCGGCAGCGCCGGGTCGACGGCCGGAATCTCCATCTGCAGCGGCTTGTGCCAGTTGGAGGCGCCGTCGTAGGAGAACTGGTGCAGGCGGGGCAGCGACAGGGCGCCCTTGGTACCGCCAATAAAGTAGGCATCGGCGTCGAAGGGGCGGTACTGCGGGTCCTCGCGAGCGGTGGCCTCCCAGTTCCAGGGGCTGGCGGTGGCATCGGAGATGGTCATGCTTGCGAGCGCGCCATCGGCAAAACGGACGTTGACCACAGCGGAGTCCTCGGTCTCAAAACCGCGGGCGGCGCTGGACTGCATGCCCTGGACGGCGACGGGCTCGCCCAGCAGGTAGCGGAGCAGGTCGACGTCGTGCACCAGGTTGACCAGGATCGGGCCGGCACCCTTTTTGCGGCGCCACTCGACATCAAAGTACTCGTCATTCTTATAGATTATGTAGTGGAAGCTCGACACGGTGAGCTTGCCCAGCTCACCGGACTCGATGATCTCCTTGGCCTTGTTGACGAAGGGGTTGTGGCGACGGTGCTGGCCCACGAGCACGGGCACGCCGGCGGTCTCGGCCTCGGCGGCGAAGGCCTGGGCATCCTCGAGGTCGTTGGAGATTGGCTTTTCGACCAGCGGCACGATGTTGCGCTTCACGGCCTCGCGGGCAACGCCCAGATGCAGGTCGTTGGGGGTGGCGATGATGACGGCCTCGGGCTTGACCTCGTCCATCATCTGGGCGGGATCGGTGTAAAACGGCACGCCGGCGGCCTCGGCCGTGGCGCGGGCGCCCTCAAAGGCGTCGGCGATGGCGACGAGCTCGGCTTCGGGCTCCTCGGTGACAAAGCGGATGTGGTTGCGGCCCATGGCACCGGCGCCGATAACGGCAATGCGGACGGGGTTGAGCTCAGACATTTCGACTCCTTAATACTGGTGACCGGTGGAATGCGGCAAGAGAACGGCCCTTGCCGCGTCAAGCAAAACTAAGCGGACTTCTTCTTGCTGTCGGAGACCATCATGTAGACGGTGAGTACGACGGCGATGACGGCAATCACGATGGCGCCGTAGAAGGACTGCTGGTAGGCGGCGCTGCCGGCCTCGGCGTGATACAGCACGGCGGTGATGGGCTGGCTGATCCAGGTAGAAGCGGCGTAGCCCAAAAACATGATGCCGTAGTTGACGCCGATGTTGCTGGTGCCAAAGGCGCCACCGGTGAGCGGCGGGTAGATGACGAGCAGGGCGCCAAAGCTAAAGCCGAGCAGGGCGAGCGCCACAAAGAACATGCTCTGCGTAAAGCTCATCGACATGATGACGAGTGCGACGATGGTGACGACAAGGCTGATGAGCAGCGACTTGTAGGCGCCGAGCTTGTCGATGATCTGACCAAAGGACAGACGGCCGACCAGGTTGGCGCAGGTGTTGACGGAGACGACCACGCCGCCGAGGGCGACAGCCGCGGCGCTCGTGGGGTCGGCGAAGAGCTGGACGGCGGCGATGGAGGCAACCTTGCCCACGAGCAGGGTACCCGCGGTGGCGGCAAAGGCGAAGGTGACGATGAGGACCCAGAAGCGCGGGGTCTTGACCATCTCGCCCGGGGTGAGGTCGCCGAAGGTACCGGCGTGCGCGCCGCCCTTGGGGGCCTCGAAGCCCTCGGGCAGCCAACCGGCCTCGGGGGCCTTCAGGAACAGGGCGGAGGCGGCGATCGTCACAAAGAAGATGACGCCGAGTGCCTTGAGGGCGCCAAAGATGCCCAGACTCGGGATGAGCAGCGAGGCGAGCACCGGGGACAGCACAGCGGGGCCGGCGGTCGAAGCGGCCAGGGTGATGCCGGAGGCGAGGCCCTTTTTGTCGATGAACCACTTTTGGCCGGTGGTGAGCGCGGGGTTGTAGCCCAGGCCGTTGCCGATGGCGGCGACGAGCGAGAACCACAGGTAGAACTGCCACGGCTCGGTGACGGTGCCGGACATGAACCAGCCCACGCCGTAGCACACGGCGGCAGCGATCACGACGTTGCGCGGGCCGATCTTATCGGAGATGCGGCCGGCGAAGATGCCCGTCACGGCCATGATGGTCTGGAAGACCGGGAAAGCCCAGGTAAGTGCGCTGGACCACTCGGGGTAGACGGCGAGCAGGTTCTTGGACACGACGGAGTACAGCGCGATGGAGCTGATGAAGAACATGGTGACGCACGCGGCGGAAAGCACGACGGCGCGACCCTTGTTGGAGTTGGTGGAAGCCATGGGACTCTTTCTAATCGATACGGGGGGAGGGGAGGGGCAAACGCCGCTGAGGTGCTTGCCCCGCGCCCCTTTCTACCGGGTTGGTTTACTGGTCAGTCGGCTTGGCGACGCCGGACTCATCGGACCAAAGCTCGACACCCTTGTTCTTAAGGTAGTTGTCGGCATAGGCGCGACGGCCGCCGGGCTTGGCGGTGAGGTCGCCCATCATGTTGGAGAAGCCACCGTCGACTTTGATGGCGTCGCCGGTGGTAAAGTCCGAGCGCTTGGACGCCAGGAACATGACGGCGTTGGCGATATCGCTGACCTCGCCGATGCGGCGCGTGGCGATCAGGCGGCTGCGGCTCTTTTCGACCTCGGGGTCGGCGTAGAAGTTGGCCGACATCGGGGTCTTAACGAAGCAAGGCTCGACGCAGTTGGAGCGGACGCCGTAGGGGCCCCACTCGGCGGCGAGCATCTTGGACATCATGTTGACGCCCGCCTTGGTGGAGCTGTACACGCCCGAGAACGTCTCGGGGGAGTGGCTGGCGACGGTCGAGATGTGCACCAGACGACCCTGGCCGGCCTTGATCATCTCGCGACCAAAGCGCTGCGAGGTGATGAAGTAGCCGGTGAGGTTGACGTTGATGACCTCGTTCCAGTCACTCAGCGGCAGGTCTTCCATGGCGGCGAAGCGCAGGATGCCGGCGGTGTTGACGAGGACGTCGACGCGGCCGAAGTCGGCGATGGTGGCATCGACGGCGGCCTGAACCTCGGCCTCGTCGGTGGCGTTCATCTTGTAGCCCTCGGCGTGGATGCCAAACTCGGCGGCGAGGTCGGCAGCTGTGGCCTTGACCTTCTCCTCGTCCAGGTCGAGCAGGACAACGTTGGCGCCGTTGCGGGCGAACTCGCGGCAGATCTCGACGCCCATGCCGCCGAGCGCGCCGGTCACAGCGCAGACATCGCCCTCGAGCTTAAGCCAGTTGCTCATAGGAACTTCCCTTCTTGTGCCTCCCGGTGGACCGCTCCCATTAATCGACCCACGTGGTTTTCGCTGGTTATCGTATGCTTTGCATTTGCGCAGGTGAATTGCATATTTGTTAGAATGGCGTTAATCGTAGGTTTACGCCGTGCGATGCAGTTTATTCTCAATTGAGTGTGTGACCTGCCAAAACAACCCCCTTTGGCAACGCATGGCCATATGTCTGGAAACGGGAGATTGACGTGTACGATCGACGACTTGAGGCCATATCGGCCGCTGCGGAGCTGGGAAGTTTCTCGCGTGCGGCGGCACAATTGCGCGTGTCGACTCCGGCGCTCGTCAAGCAGGTGTCGGGCTTCGAGGCCGAGTTTGGCATCACGCTGTTCGAGCGGTCGCACTCGGGCGTTAAGGTGACGCCGGCTGGTGCTCTGCTGGTGGACGACGCGCGCTCGATTATGCGCCAGTCCGAGGACGCGTTGCGCCGCGCCCGACGCGCGGCGGGCGATGGCGGCGCCGTGCGCCTGGGCGTGTCGATGATGTGCCCGGGGCGCCAGACGCTGTCGATGTGGCCGAGTGTGCACGAGTTGGAGCCGTCGCTGCGCCTTGAGATCGTGCCGGTGAGTGACCTCTATGACGAGCGCGAATCCGTTATGCGCAGCTTGGGGCGCGAGGTGGATGTGGTGCAGTCGAGTTTTTCGACCCCGCGCTGGGGCGACGCCTGCCAAAAGCTCCTTATCGTCAACGTACCGTTTTATATTGATGTGCCGCGCACGAGCCCGCTTGCGCGCAAGACGCGCATCACGGTTGCCGACCTGGAGGGCATGCGCCTGCGCGTGCTCCGTCACGGCAACGACGCTATGGACAGCCTGCGCATCGACCTGTTGGCCGACGGCGGTGTGGACGTGACCGACGTGGATAGCTTCGACTTTGCGCTCTTTAACGAGGCGGAGGAAAAGGGCGATGCGGTGCTCACCTGCGGAGCGTGGTCGGGCGTGCACCCGGCCTTTGTGGGCGTACCGTTCCTATGCGGCCGCGAGGTGCCGGTCTATTTGCACTACCCGCTTGAGCCCACCCTCCAAGTCCAAAAATTCGTCAACGCCATGGCCCAACTCCTCAAGTAGCTCATCTGGGACGGGGCTTTTTTGACTCCTTACAAAACGAGCCCCTGGCACAACCGGCCAGGGGCTCACAAACTTTTATTTCCTTCTAAATGACGGGCTGATTGCGCGCAGGAGGGTTCCCCGGGGGCGGCGGGGTATTTCCTCCGCGCGCAGTTTCGCAGCGCAGCGAGAATGTTTGAGCACGGAGGAATTACCCCGCCACCCCCGGGGCGCCCTCCGTCAGTAACCAGTCCTACTCGAGCTCAAACGCACCCGTGTACAGCTGGTAGTAGTACCCGCGCTTGGCGATCAGCTCGTCGTGGTTGCCGCGCTCGATGATGCGACCGTGGTCCAGACAGATGATCGCGTCGGAGTTGCGCACGGTGGAGAGGCGGTGCGCGATGACGAATGTCGTGCGGCCCTCCATGAGCTTGTCCATGCCTGCCTGCACGATGGCCTCGGTGCGGGTGTCGATGCTCGACGTGGCCTCGTCCAGAATCATCGCCGGCGGATCGGCGACGGCGGCGCGCGCGATCGAAATCAGCTGGCGCTGGCCCTGCGAAAGCTGTGCGCCGTTGCCGGTGAGCATGGTGTCGTAGCCGTCGGGCAGGCGGGTGATAAAGTCGTCTGCGCCGGCGAGCTTTGCCGCCGCGATGCACTCCTCGTCGGTGGCATCCAGGTTGCCGTAGCGGATGTTGTCCATCACGGTGCCGGTGAACAGGTTTACGTCCTGCAGTACCACGCCCAGCGAACGGCGCAGGTCGGCCTTGCGGATCTTGTTGACATTGATGCCGTCGTAGCGAATCTTGCCGTCGGCGATGTCATAGAAGCGGTTGATGAGGTTGGTGATGGTCGTCTTGCCCGCACCGGTGGCGCCGACAAACGCGACCTTCTGGCCCGGCTTGGCAAATACGGACACGCCGTGCAGCACCTCGTGGTCGGGCGTGTAACCAAAGTCGACGTTATCCATGACCAGGTCACCGCGCAGCGGCACGTACTCGATCTCGCCGGTTGCGCGGTGCGGATGTTTCCATGCCCACATGCCGGTGTGGTGGTCAGCCTCCTCGAACTCCCAAGTCTCGGGGTTCACCTGTGCGTTGACGAGCGTCACGTAGCCTTCGTCGGCCTCGGGCTTCTCGTCGATGAGCTCAAAGATGCGGTCGGCGCCGGCGAGGCCCATGACCACGGCGTTGATCTGCTGCGAGATCTGGCCGATCTGTCCGCAGAACTGCTTGGTCATGTTGAGGAACGGCACCACGACGGCGATGGACAGCGCCATGCCCGAGATACTCAGGTTGGGCACGCCCAGCGCCAGGAAAATGCCGCCCGCCAGTGCGACCAGCACGTAGAGCAGGTTGCCCAGGTTCATAAGGATGGGCATGAGGATGTTGGCGTACATGTTGGCCTTCTGGGAGACCTCGAAGAGCTTTTCGTTGCGCTCGTCAAAATCGGCCTCGGCGGCAGACTCGTGGCAGAACGCCTTGACGACCTTTTGACCGTTCATGACTTCCTCGATATGGCCCTCGACCACGCCGAGCTCGGTCTGCTGCGCAATGAAGAAGCGCGCGGAGTTGGAGCCGAGCAGCTTGGTCATAAAGGTCATAAAGGCGACGCCGGCGATGATGACCAGGCACATCCACACGCTGTAGTACAGCATGATAAAGAACACCGTGACGATGATGATGATCGTCATGAGCAGGTTGGGCAGCGACTGGCTGATCATCTGACGCAGCGTGTCGATGTCGTTGGTGTAGTGGCTCATGATATCGCCGCGCTGGTGCGTGTCGAAGTAGCGGATCGGCAGGTCCTGCATGCGGTTGAACATCATCTCGCGCAGCTTCTCGAGCGAGCCCTGCGTGACGATAGCCATGGCGCGGTTCCAGAAGAGCGAGGACAGGACGCCGACGCCGTAGATGCAGGCGAGGGTGGTCACGAGCTGTGCGATCTTGGGCTGCGCGGCTTCCCAATCGCCCGACTGCCACGATTCGCTAATAATTTGCAGGGCGCTCTGCAGGAAGGTCGCGCCGATCGAGTTGATGATGGCGCAGAGCACCACGCCGGCGACGACGAGGGGCAAAAGCACAGGATAGAAGCCAAAGAGCGTCTTGATGAGGCGCGTCATGGTGCCGCCCTTGCGGTTGCGT
Organism: Collinsella sp.; assembly: GCA_019414045.1. GTDB lineage: Bacteria > Actinomycetota > Coriobacteriia > Coriobacteriales > Coriobacteriaceae > Collinsella. Next base: position 85,174 of record DXMW01000004.1, read on the forward strand.
GCGCGCTCGGCGGTAGCGGCCTTACTCATGTGCCTCGCCTCCTTCCTGGGTCTGGGCTTGCGTTGCGGATGCCTCGGTGTCGGCCTCGACGGCCCCTTCGCCCTCGGCAGACATCTTGTTTTGCGAGGTAAAGGTCTCGCGGTAGATCTCGCTCGTCTTGAGTAGCTCGTCATGGTTGCCGATCTGCGCGATACGGCCGCCCTCCATGACGATGATGCGGTCTGCGTCCTGCACGGAGCTGATGCGCTGGGCGATGATGAGCTTGGTCGTGTTGGGCAGATAGCTTGCCAGTCCTGCGCGAATCTTAGCGTCGGTCTTGGTGTCGACGGCGCTGGTGGAGTCGTCCAGGATCAAGATCTTGGGGCGACGTAGCAGGGCGCGTGCAATGCACAGGCGCTGCTTCTGACCGCCCGAAACATTAGAGCCGCCCTGTTCGATCCAGGTGTCGTAGCCCTTGGGGAAACCGTCGACAAACTCGTCGGCGCAGGCCAGATGCGCTGCCTCGCGGACTTCCTCGTCGGTGGCGTTCGGGTCGCCCCAACGCAGGTTCTCGGCGATGGTGCCGCTAAACAGCACGTTTTTCTGCAGCACCATGGCGACCTGGTGACGCAGCGCGTCCAGGTCGTAGTCGCGCACGTCCACGCCGCCCACGCGCACAGCGCCTTCGGTGGTGTCGTACAGGCGGGCGATGAGGTTGACGAGCGTGGACTTGGCCGAGCCGGTGCCGCCGATGATGCCGATGGTCTCGCCGCTCGTAATGTGCAGGTCGATATCGTCGAGCGCCTGGCGCTTCGCATGCGCGGAATACTTAAAGCTCACGTGGTCAAAGTCGATGGAACCGTCGGCAACCTCGAGCACGGGCTCGGCGGGATTGGCGATCGTGGGCTCGGCGGCCTGCACCTCGGCAATGCGGTGTGCCGATTCGTCGGCCATGGTCACCATGACAAAGATCATCGACAGCTGCATCAGGCTCATGAGAATCTGGAAACCATAGGTAAAGGTCGAGGAGAGCTGGCCCACGTCGAACAGCGTACCCTGGCTCGTGATGATGAGCTTGGAGCCCAGGTAGATGATGACGACAAACGCGCCGTTGACGCAGATGTTCATCATGGGGTTGTTAAAGGCGAGCAGCTTCTCGGCGCGGGTGAAGTCCATCTGGACGTCGCGTGCGGCGGTCGCGAACTTCTCCTTCTCAAAGTCTTCGCGCACGTAGCTCTTGACCACGCGCATGCCGGTGACGTTTTCCTCGACGGACTCGTTAAGGGCATCGTACTTGTGGAACACGCGCGAGAAGATGGGGCGCACCTTAAAGATGATAAAGAACAGTCCAAAGCCCAGCAGCGGAATGATGACCAGGTAGACCATGGCGACGCTGCCGCCCATGATAAACGCCATGGTAAAGGCGAAGATCAATACCAGCGGCGCGCGCACGGCGATACGGATGATCATCATAAAGGCCTGCTGCACGTTGTTGATATCGGTGGTCAGGCGCGTGACGAGCGAGGAGCTCGAGAACTCATCGATGTTGGCAAAGCTGAACGTCTGGATTTTGTAGAACAGGTCGTGACGCAGGTTCTTGGCGAAGCCGCAGCTCGCATGGCTGCAGGTGACGCCTGCCGCGGCGCCAAAAGCAAGCGATGTCAGCGCGATGAGCACCAAAAGGCCCGCGGTGGGAAGCATCTCGGCTACGGTGGCGCCGTCTTTGATGGCGTCGATCAGGTTGGCGGTGATAAATGGAATCAGCATCTCGCAGAGCACCTCGCCAAGCACGAGCAACGGCGTGGCAACGGTGACTTTCATATAGTCGCGGATGCTGCCCATGAGGGTTTTAATCATCCAGTTCCTCCCAGGTTACGCGGATTTTATCGAGCATTTCGGCGAGGTCCTCGCGCTCGTCGTGGGTGAGCGCGCTAAAGGCCCGTTCTCTAAAGCGGATGCGGGCTGCCTGGTCGATGCGGGCGTTTTCCCGGCCGGTTTCGGTCAGGCGAATGGTGAGTTGCCGTCGGTCCTTGGGATTACGGCTGCGCTCGATGAGGCCGTTGAGCTCGAGCTTGGACAGGATCTCGGAAAGCGATCCCGGCTTGAGGTCAAAGTGCATGCCGAGCTCCTGCTGCGACATCTCGCCGCCGGGTTGCTTGGCCAGCAGGCAGATGATGGGCGCCTTGCCGGACACGCCTCCGCCATGAAAATGCATGTAATGGCCGCAAAAGCCCAGATTATTGAGGATGCGCTTGGCAAGCTTGTCTTCGGCGCTGACCGCTTCGGGTACATCCGCAGGCTGTGACGGGTCGCCGCCGGGCTCATGCGAACAAAGGTTAAGAGGTTCATCGCACATGAATTAGTGCCGCTCCTTTCTTTAGTTAGGTAGAGGAATTGTTTTGTGCCTAACCAATTTAGGAGCGTGAGAAATCAATGTCAAGGTACCAAACTTATTAAGTTACGGCGTTTTACCAAACGCCGTAACCGCTCGACGCTGCAAGCGTTCCTAAGCGGCAATCTGACGTTCAATCGTCGGGCATGGCCACAAGGCCTATGCCCTCCTCTTTCACGTCACCTTGCTCGCTTAGGAACGCTTTCGCTGTCCGTCCTCAACCTGTGATTCCGCCACGGTCTGCTTCGGTGCATGTGATCCCTTGGGGATGGAGGAAAAAAAGGTTCATTTTCCGAAACCTTTCCGCAACAATTTGCCCTTCGTACCGCTCGACTCCGCTCGCAACGTTCCCTGCGCTACACTTAGTCGCACTGTGGCGCTGCGCGTCGCGCCCGAAACAAGGGAGACCCTCATGAAGAATACTCAGCTGCTGCTGATTAACGATATGTGCGGCTACGGCAAGGTCGCGCTTTCCGCCATGCTGCCGGTGCTGTCGCACATGGGTTACCGTATCCACAATCTGCCGACGGCACTTGTGTCCGATACGCTCAACTATCCCAAGTTCTACATCCACGACACCACGGAGTACGTGCGTCAGAGTCTTGCCATCTGGGAAGAGCTCGGCTTTGAGTTCGACGCCATCTCGACCGGCTTTATCGTGACTGAGGAAGAGACGCGCATCATCTCGGACTTTTGCCACCGCCGCGCGCAAAAGGGCACCAAGGTGTTCGTCGACCCCATCATGGGCGACAACGGCAAGCTCTATGCCGGTGTGCCCGAGTCCACGATTGGCCTTATGCGGCACCTGCTGGAGTGCGCAGACTACGCGGTGCCCAACTACACCGAGGCCTGTCTGCTCACCGATACGCCTATTGCAGAACAGATCACGCCCGATGAGGCCCGCGCCCTTGTGGACGCCGTGCGCGAGCTGGGTGCCAAGTCGGTGGTCATTACGAGCGCCGTGGTCAATGGCACGAACGCGGTTATCGGTTACGACCATGTGGCGGGGGAGTACTTCACGATCCCCTTCGAGCTGATCCCGGTGTACTTCCCGGGTACGGGCGATACGTTCTCGGCCGTGCTTATGGGTCGCGTGATGAGCGGTTGGACGCTTCAGCGCGCCACGGCCGATGCCATGCGCGTGGTGGCCGAGCTTATCGAGCGCAATGCTGCGCAGGAGGATAAGTCTGCCGGCCTGCCCATCGAGGCCTGCCTGGATGTGATTGACCATGAGTAATGCTGGCGAGGGCGGCGTCAAGCCTGCGGGCGAGAACGGGCCGCTCGGCGCGCCGCGTGGCAAGCGGCCGCGTATCCGCGTGAGCTGCGTGGACCAGCTGGGGACGTGCCGCTGCCACCACGGTCATAAGCCGGGCGACGTCTTTGACTTTGACCGAGACCGCGGCAAGATGTGCTCCATGGCCTGCCACGTGGGCTTTCCCTATATCGATATCCTGCGCTATGGCGGAACCGTGCCTGGCAACGAGCCCGGTACGGCGAAGTTTTGCTGCCCCGAGGTCGATACGCTGAATGTCTGGCTTTCCGAGATCGTCGACGAGTAGTTGAGCGTGGATTATCTCCCGCCGAGAAAATGAGCGTGGATTTTCTCCCGTTTAGAGCGCACTTGAACGCTCAAAGTGGGAGAAAATCCACGCTCATTTTTCATGCGGGAGATTATCCACGCTCGTTTCGCGCCGAAGGCGTGGCCTGCGACCTCGCTTTCCTACAGCTGCTCGAGCATAGCGGCGCAACCGGCGAGCACGTCGCGGTAGGTGGCATCGAAATTGCCGGTGTACCAGGGATCGGCCACGTCGCCGGGGCGCCCGGTCCAATCGAGCAAGCGCGTAATCTTGCCGTCGGGGTCGTCGCCAAAGATGCGACGCAGGCCACGCGCGTTCTCAGCATCCATATAGACAATGTGGTCCCAGTTGCCATACTCTGCTCGACGCACCTGGCGGGCACGGTGCGCAACGACGGGAATCCCGACTTCGCGCAGCTTGGCGACCGTGCCATGATGCGGCGGGTTGCCGATCTCCTCAGTTGAGGTCGCTGCGGAATCGATGACAAACTCCGCCTCGCGCCCAGCGCGGCGCACGAGCTCGGTAAACACCGACTCAGCCATCGTCGAGCGGCAGATGTTCCCATGGCAGATAAACAGTACACGTTGCATATGCGGTTTCCTTTCGATCGCCATCATCGAGCTCGAGTATCGCATCTGCGCTTACGCCCTCGCCCGCTTGCGCTCCTAACGTGCCAGCTTAATCGTCACCAGCGTAAGCGCCCAGGCCACAAGCGAGAACGCGGCGCCCACGGCGCCCACGTGTGCAATGCCAATGCTGCTCACCACGGCTCCGCCTACCGCGGTGCCAAACGAGATGCCGACGTTAAACGCCATGGGCTCAACCGAACTTGCGAGTACCATCGACTTGGGATGGCGGCTGCGTGCCACGTCCATAAAGTGCGTGATGCACGACACCGAGAACAGGTACATGAGCAGCGCCAAGCTAAAGACAAAGACCAGCGCGAGCGGCATGGTGCCGCCCACAGCAAACAGCCCGAGTAACGCCGCGGCCTGCAGCACAAACGTCACAAGCAGCGCCTTCATGCCAAAGCGCGCATCGATCCATCCGCCCAGGATGTTCGAGATCAGGCAGAACACGCCGTAGGCCATAAGCGTGGTGCTCGCCTGAACGGTTCCCATACCCAGCACCTGCTCAAGATAAGGCGTCACGTAGCCGTAGAACACATAGACCGAGCCTACGCCAAACAAAAAGATGAGCATGCCGGTGATGATGCTCGGCTCGCGCAGCAGACCCGCCTGCTCGCGAAAGGTGGCAGGCTCATCGGTTTGCCCAGCGCGCGGCATAAACGCCACGAGCGCTCCGCAGATCAGAACGGCAAAGGTCAGCGTGCCGTACATGGCCACGTGCCAGTCGAGCGTGTCGGCCACGAACTTGCCGATCGAGGTCACAAAGACCATTGCCACGGAAAACGCACCATATACCACCGAGATGGCAAGTGAGGTTTGCTGTGGGGACAGCAGCTCGGGGATGTACGTCACACCCACGGCGAGCAGTGCGCCCGAGACGGAGCCCAGGACAATGCGCGAGATAAACAGCACCTGGAAGTTGGGCGCCAACGCCATGACCAGGTTGCCGAGCACAAAAACGATGCTGTAGCACACGAGCAGCTGGTAGCGGCGGAATCGCCCCGTGCTGAGCGCGAGCACCGGCGTGGCGATAGCGTAGACGAGCGCGAACACGCTGATGAGCTGGCCCGCAGTGGCAAGTGATACGCCGAGTTCCGTTGCCAAGTCGCTTTCGATGCCGATGACCACGAACTCCGAGCAGCCGAGCGAGAAGCCCAACAGCACGAGCAGCGCCAGGCAGAGCTTGGTGCGCGCGGGGGAGAGCGCGGCGGCGGTTGACTTACTTTTAGGCGTGGTTGCGGCGGTCAAGGTTGTCACTCCAATGTCGCATGAATAAGCGGGATTCAATCCCTGCAACTCTAACAGAATGTGTCAGGTGCCTGCCCCCTTTGTCGCAGGCTGCGCTTGCCTGTATAGTCGCAATACAGGCGAAGATGGTCTCAGGTACATCGCGGGCGACAGGAGATCCCATGGGTATGCACACGACAAAGGTTGCAGTGGGCGAGGGCAAGTTTGCGCTCGAGGCCCAGTTGACGGTGACGCCGCGCGGCATGGTGGTGTACGCCTGCTCGCCGGAGTACGCGCATCTGGGCGCCACGGCGCAGGCCATTCCGCGCCCTGAGCCCGGTCGCACGGCGACCGTGAGCATCCTGGCCGTTCCGTGCCATCGAGATGAGATCCCGGCGCACGATATCGCGGCGGCGCTGGCCACGCGCTTTGGCGTGCCGGTAGTTGCAAGCACGGGCTTTCATGTGGAGCATGCGACTGCGGACGATCTGCAGCGCGTGCTCGCTACCACCAAGGAGCTCATCGCCGCGCTCGAGGAGGCCGCCGCGCGCATCCTGCGCGCCGGCTGGGATGAGGGCGGTGCAGGCGCCGAGGTCGTGGCGGTCGATGCCGCGACCGGCGAGGCGCTTGGCCCTGTCGATCGCATCGAGGCACATGCCGGCGAGGGCATCCTGCATCAGGCATTTCTGACGCTTCTGGTCGAGGGCCAGGGCGAGGACGCGCGCCTGCTGCTCTGCCGCCGCAGTCCGCTCAAGCGCCTGTGGGGCGGGGTGCTGGCCGATAGCTGCGCCGGCCATCCGCTCCCCGGGGAAGACGTCGCGGCCGCCACGGCGCGTCGCATCAACGAAGAGCTTGGCATTGCGCGCGAGCCCGACCAGCTCAAGCACCTCGGTCACGTGGTGTATCGCGAGGATCACGGCGACGGCCGCTGCGAGTGCGAATGGTGCGAGGTGTTCGCAGCCCATGTTGAGCCGGGCGAGCTGCATATCAACCAAGAGGAGATCTCGGAGGTGCGTCGCGTGGCCCCGTCCGAGCTCAAAGGCTACCTGCAGGGTCACCCCGAGCAGCTGGCCCCCTGGCTCCGCGAGGCACTCAGCGACCCATCCATCCGTACGGCCCTCGCTATGTAACAAAGGTACAGTCCCTTTGCCATATCCAAACCGTCACAACATTCGATGAAAATCTCGAAATCGAGGAAAAGCGTCGAAGATTGTGACGGTTTTTGCCCAGAGGATCGCTTCTCATCCAAAAATCCCGCTTGACTGTATTGCCACAACACAGCGCAACGTAAGGGGCGTCCGATAACGGGCGCCCCTTTTTAAGCGGCAACGTGGTTGCGAATCCGGAGCGCCCCCAACAAGAAAGGTGGGGAGATGGAAGCGGAAAAGAAGGCGTTTAAGATCACCAAGCGCGAAATTGGCTTTGTGCTGGGTATCGTTGTCTTTTTGCTGGTGAAGTTTCTTCCTTTGGCGGAGCTGAGCTCGACGGTCGAGCTCACGGTCGGTGGCCAGACCTGTCTGGCACTGACGCTCGCCACGGTGGTGTTCTGGGCATGTGGCGTGGCGCAGCCGGGCTTTGTGGGCCTGCTCTACTGCGCGCTGCTCGTTCTGTTCAAGGTGTGCGTGGACGACACGGGCGCCGCGAGCATCTCGGCGACGGTCGCCTCTACGTTTAGCTCGTGGACCAAAGCCACCATGTGGCTCGTCATTGGTGCCTACCTCATCGCCAGCGCGGTCAAGGAGTCGGGCCTGGGCGAGCGCATCGCCTATGCGTTTATGCTCAAGTTCGTGCGCGACGCCAAGTCGCTCATCATCTCGATCTTCGCGCTCACCTTTGTGCTGTCGCTGCTGATCCCGCATCCGTTCCCCCGCGCCTTCCTCATCCTCGCCGTCGTCTCGGTCATCGCCGAGTCCGCCGGCTACGGTGACGACGACAAGGGTAAGCTCGGCTTCCTCGTGTTTGCCGCTGCTGCCCCGGGCTCCATGTTCTTCCTGACGGGCGACTCCACACTCAACCCGCTCGTTGCGCAGTACAGCGCCGAGGCCGGCGGCATGAGCCCGTCCTTTGTCGACTGGTTCCTGTACATGAGCGTGCCTATGCTGGTCGCGCTGCTGTGCACCCTGTTCTTGGGCCTCTTCCTCTTTAAGCCCAGCAAGGAGCTCGTCTACGATCGCGAGCAGATCGTGGCCAAGCAGGCCGCGCTCGGCAAGCTCTCCGTCAAGGAGATCCGCACCATCGTGTGGCTTGTCATCGCCATCGCGCTGTGGCTCACCGTCTCGGGCGACTATATCGGCTGGGTCACCCTGGCCATTGGCGTCGCACTCGCCATGCCCATCATCGGCGAGGTCCTCACTCCTGCCAGCTGGAACGCTGTCGACATCAAGTCCCTCATGTTCCTGACGGCCGCCATGGCCGTGGGTTCCGTGGGCGGCGCCACCGGCATGAACGCCTGGATCGCCGACGTCGTGCTTCCCAGCTCCGTGCCCGAGAACATCTTCCTGTTCGCCCTGCTCGTCGCCGCGCTCTCCATGATCATCCACATGTTCATGGGCTCGGTCATGGCCGTGCTCGGCGTGTGCGTGCCGGCGTTCATCAGCTTCGCGGCCGGCTCCAGCGTAAGCCCGCTTGCCGTGGCGCTCATCGTCTTCACGTCCATCAACATCCACTACATCCTGCCGTTCCACAACCTGCCGATCCTTATCGGCGAGGGCAAGGACGCCGGCGGCTACACCTCCAAAGAGGCCATGCGCATGGGCATTCCCCTCACCGCGGTCGTCTTTATCGTCGTGCTGGTCGAGGCCGCCTGGTTCCACCTCTTTGGCCTGATGTAAGCAGTCGAGTGCTTGGCTGTAATTAGCCGAGTGCTTGAACTGCGAGTGCCCGAGCGCCCCATCTATGAGCGCTGCGGCCCCATTACGTTACCAAGCCCGGCGGCATCCTCGCCGCCGGGCACTCTCCCGAAAGGAGCATGCTATGTCCACTACCGATGCTTCCCAGATCCACGACCTGCGCTCCGCGCTCGACTTTTTGCGCGAGATGCCGGGCCAGCTGCTCGAGACCGACACTCAGGTCGATCCCGATGCCGAGGTCTCGGGCGTCTACCGTCACGTCGGCGCCGGCGGCACCGTTATGCGCCCGACCAAAGAGGGTCCGGCGATGGTCTTCAACAACGTCAAGGGCTTTGACGATGCCAAAGTCTGCATCGGCATGCTTGCCAGCCGCAAGCGCGTTGCCGCCCTGCTCGACCTGGACGAGGAGCACCTGGGCCTCGAGATCGGCAAGCGCTTCGAGAACCTGATCGCGCCCGAGCAGATCGCCGAGGGTGCGCACGTCGACTGTCAGGAGGTCGTGTACAAGGCGACCGACGAGGGCTTTGACCTGCGCAAGATCGTTCCCGCTCCTACCAACACGCCCGTCGACGGCGGCCCCTACATCACCATGGGCCTCGCCTACGGCACGAGCCCCGACGGCTCCCAGTCCGACGTGACCATCCACCGCTTCTCCTGCGTCGACAAGGATAAGCTTGCCATGTGGATTACCCCCGGCAGCCGTCACTTGGGCGCGTTCTTTGACGAGTACTGCCAGAGCGGCGAAGACATGCCCATCTCCATCTCCATCGGTTTGGACCCCGCCGTGTACATGTGCTGCGGTTTTGAGGCTCCCACCACACCGCTCGGCTTCAACGAGCTGCAAATTGCCGGCGCCCTGCGCGGCCACGCTGTCGAGCTTGCCGACTGCGTCACCGTTCCGCAGAAGTGCATCGCCAATGCCGAGTACGTGCTCGAGGGCTACCTCATGCACGACGAGACCATCAACGAGGACGTCAACGGCCACGGCTACGCCATGCCCGAGTTCCCCGGCTACACCGGCGGCGCCAAGGTCTGCCCGGTGATCAAGATCACCGCCGTCACCACGCGTGTCAACCCCATTATGGAGAGCTGCATCGGCCCTTCGCACGAGCACGTGTCCATGGCCGGTATCCCCACCGAGGCTTCCATCTACAAGATGGTCGAGACCGCTATCCCGGGCCGCCTGCTCAACGTCCACGCTGCACCCTGCGGCGGCGGCAAGTTCGTTGCCATCATGCAGTTTAAGAAGTCGAGCAAAAATGACGAGGGCCGTCAGCGCAACGCCGCCATGCTCGCCTTCTCGGCATTCTCCGAGCTCAAGCATGTGATCTTGGTTGACGAGGATGTTGACATCTTTGATATGAGCGACGTGATGTGGGCCATGACCACGCGCTTCCAGGCCGACGTCGACCTCATCACCATCCCCGGCTGCCACTGCCACGTGCTCGACCCGTCCAACGACCCCGCGTTCGACCCCACGATTCGCGAGCACGGCATCGCCTGCAAGGCCATCTTCGACTGCACGGTTCCGTTCGACCTCAAGAAGAATTTCATTCGCTCGCAGTTCATGGAGATCGACAAGGACAAGTGGGCCAAGGAGATTGCTTTCTAAGGTTCCGGCGTTCTACCGAACGTCGGACCACTCGACGCTGCGCCCGCGCCTGGCGGGCAATCTGCCCCTCAACTGCGAAGGCATGGGCATAAGCCCTATGCCTTCGCAGTTGAGGGGCAGATTGCCTCGCCAGACGCGCGCTCGCTGACATTGCCCGACCTATAGCTGCCATTTTGTTGTTAGGAGCCGTCATGCCTGAGTCTTCTGTCCGTCCCCGTCGCATTGTCGTTGGCGTGTCTGGCGCCAGCGGTGCCGCGCTGGGCCTTGAGTGCCTCAAATGCCTGCGTCAGGCCGGTGCCGAGTCGGCGCTTGTCGTCACGCGCGGGGGAGAGATCACCATCGAGCAGGAGCTCGGCATGACGCTCGACGAGTTTGCGTGCCATGCCGATGTGGTCTACGACAACAAGAACATCGGCGCCGCCATCGCAAGCGGCACCTATCCGGTCGACGGTATGATCGTGGCTCCCTGCTCCATGAAGACGCTCGCCGGCATCGCGAGCGGCTACAGCGACAATCTGTTGCTGCGTGCGGCCGACGTGCAGATGAAAGAGCAGCGCCGCCTGGTGCTCATGGTGCGCGAGACGCCCTTCAGCGCCATTCATGTCGACAACATGGCGCGCCTTGCGCGCGTACCGGGCGTCATGCTCATGCCGCCCATGCTCACGTTTTACAACGGCCCCGCCACGCTCGATGACGCGGTGCACCACATCGCCGCCAAGGCGCTCGAGGCCGTCGGCGTGTCATGCGCAAACTATAAGCGCTGGTCATAGGCGTCTTTAGGGTAGGATACGAGTAGTGTTTGAGCCCGCTGCCCCTGTGGGCGGCGGGCTTTTCGCGTCAAAGGATGTGTCAGGAGGACTTATGCAGACGGGCATGTATGCGATTAGCGAGATGGCGAGCTTGTTTAATGTTTCGCGCCAAACGCTCATCTACTACGACAAGATCGGCCTGTTTAAGCCCGCCGTGGTGAACGAAAAGGGCTACCGTTTCTATTCGCCCACGCAGATCCCGCTCATGCGTCTGATCTGCATGCTGCGCGACCTAGGGCTCGAACTCGATGAGATCGACCGCCTAGCCTCGACGTTCGACATTAGCGAGATGACCGACCACCTGCGCTCGCGGGTGCAGGCGCTCGACGAGCAGATTGCCGGGCTCAAAGCCGAGCGTGCGAGCGTGCAGGAGCGTCTGAGCTTTTACGACGAGGCAGTTTACTGGCGCGAGCGCGAGGGCAAGCCGGAGCTCAAGCAGTTCGAGCGCCGCTTCGTGGTCTTTGAGGAGTTTCCAGGCGATATCGAGCGCGGCCGCTCGATGCTTCACCCCACGCTCATGCGGGCCATCCTGCGCATGCGTGCGTTGACGGGCACGCGTCCCATGCGCGGCTGGGGTGCCATGCTGCGTCGCGAGGCGCTGCATTCCGACGACCCTATCGCCGGCGCGGGCTCCTTTGCCGTGCTGCCGCGCGGTGCCGAGGAAACGCTGCCGAGCGATCCTGCCGAGCTGACAGAGATTGGCGTCGAGGTGCTGCCCGAGGGCACGTATCTATGCATGAGCCGCTGGGGCATGCCGTACGAGCCCGAGGGTATCCGCGCCATCGTCGCCTGCATGGACAAACATGCGCTCCAGCCCATCGGCAACGCTTTCGATTTTTGCTACTTGGACACCACGAGCTACGACGAGTCCCACCAAGAGGACTTCTGCTGCATCCAAATCCCCGTCGCCCTTCAGATGTGACAAGGGGGCTGCTCCTTCGTCACATTCGCGGTGTGGCTGCTGCCCAAACCGTCACAACATTCGGCGAAAATCTCGAAAACGAGGAAAAGCGTCGAATGTTGTGACGGTTTTCCTGTCTGTGCCGGCGAGTTCCCGCGCCATCTGGGGGTATAAGGCTGGCAAGTGTTTATTTGCGAGGCTTAAGGGGCGCCCCGTATGGATATCGATAACTTTGAATGGTGGTATAGCGAGGGCGAGGCTCCGGACGAAGAGTGGGACGAGCTCGCGCCGTGTGACGTGTCGAGCGACGAGGACGAGACCGGCAACGATGCCGGTGTCGAGCCTGAAGCCGCCTCCGATGCCGCCGAACCCCTAACCTTTGAACAGGCTTGGGCCCAAGCCGAGGCCGATGAGGCTAAGGCCGATGCCACAGCCACGCTCGGTGAGCCGGCCGATATGTCCATCTCGCCGGCAAAGACCCCGCAACCTCGCCATACCATCGACCCCGACAGCACGGCATCCTTCAGCATTCTCGACGTGCCCTCGCAGGGTGCCCAGGCGCCCGCCCCCACGCATCGCCCCAACCTGGCTCGCGAGGAAGACGCGGCCCGCCGCTCACCGCTCGGCCCCATCCTCATCGCCTTCATGGCCGGCGTCATCGCTTGCTCGGCGATCGGAAATGTCTGGAGCCACGTGGAGCAACAGCGCAAAGACGCCGCCAAGGTCGAGATGTCTGTCGAGCAATCGCTCAGCCGCACGCGCTCGGTGCATGTGTCGGTCGAGGTTAAGGACGGCGCGACGTGGGATACCGCGCGCGGCGATAGCCAAATGCTCATCCATATCGTGGGCCGCACGCTCAAGGGGCAAGCGATCGACGAGTACCAATACGTCAATTCCGAAGGTGACGGCATCGAGCTCAAGCCCGGCGACTACGAGCTCACGGTCGATGAGCCGCCCGTCGCCACCGACGGCACGCGTTACCGTGCCTCAAAGCGCATGGTTCCGGTGAGTTTTAATTCACAGGCGCCCGATACGGTCGATAGCACGCCGCAGGGCGGGTTTGACCTTTACGCTATTGCTCAATAACTGCACCTGTCGCTCAACCCCGCCGCCAAGAGTGGGACAATAGCCCTCGACACCGTTGTTTACTATTGGAGGAAGTAGCATGTCCACCGTCACTACCATCAAGCGCGGCGGCCTCATCGCGGCCATCGATTCCATGGGCGCCCAGCTCACGAGCCTTGCCCTCAACGGCAACGAGTATCTGTGGCAGGGCGACCCGGCCTTTTGGGGCAAGCATGCGCCTATCCTGTTCCCCATCGTGGGATCGCTGCGCAACAACATGGCGACATCTGCGGCCGGCACCTGCGAGATGCCGCGCCACGGACTCGCTCGCATCGTCGAGCACAAGTTGGTCGAGGTTTCGGAGGACGGCTCCTCGGTAACGTACGAGATCACTGACACGCCCGAGTCGCTCAAGGCGTTCCCGTTCCACTTTAAGCTCAACATGACCTATGCCCTGACCGGCGACGCCACGCTCACGCAGACCTTTGCCGTCACCAACACCGGCGACGTGGCCCTGCCGTTCTCGGTGGGCGGTCATCCTGCATTCAACGTGCCCGCCCCCGGTGCCGAAGACGAGGCGTTCGAGGATTACGAGCTGGCGTTTACCGAGGCTTGGACCAACGAGGCTCCCATCATCACGCCCGACGGTCTTATGACGTTCGAGGGTAGCTACAAGGCCCCCGATAACTCGGACGTGCTGCCCATCACGCACCGCAGCTTCGATAACGATGCCATCATGTTCACCGATACTCCGGGCTCCACGCTCACACTGCGCGGCCGCAAGTCGGGCCACGGCGTCAAGATCGACTTTGAGGGTTTTAAGTACATCGGCGTGTGGTCTGCCGCCAACGATGCTCCGTTTGTGGCGCTCGAGCCCTGGACCGGTCATACCACCATGGACACCGAGGACGATGTCTTTGAGCACAAGGTCAACACCATCACGCTGGCGCCGGGCGAGACGGACGTCCGCAGCTTTAGCGTCACCTTGCTCTAGAGGTTCCGCCGTTCTGACGAACGGCGGACCGGTCGACGCTGCGCACCACCCAGAGCGACAATTTGTCATTCAAAAGGCAAGGCATGACCAGAAGGTCTATGCCTTGCCTTTTTCATGCCAAGTGGTGCATGGGGGGGACAGGTTGCTTTGCGCCAATCGTCCTCGTGTGTCTATTAATTTTTCGCGCACATGCCGCGCTGCTGGTTGCGGGCGTATATCCTGTCTTATTGTCAGCAAAACGAAATTGGGAAGGCACCAGATGCAATCTCGACAACAGCGCGACATGCAGGCCCAGCCGGTATGCAGCCGTCGCATCTTTTTGGGTAGCGCTCTCGCTGCGAGCGCTTCTGTCGTCGCCGGCGCACTTGCCGGCTGCCAGCGTCCCTCCACGCTGGAAGTAGTTCAGTCCACGACGGGCGGCGGTCGCGACGACCTGTCCGATTCTGTGATCGGCAAGGATAAGATCCGCATTGGCATGGAGGCGGCCTACGCCCCGTACAACTGGCAGGTTTCCGAGGCCAGCGAGTTCACGATCCCCATCGATAACGTGCAGGGAGCCTACGCCGATGGCTACGACGTGCAGATCGCCAAGATCGTCTGCAAGGCTCTCGGCGGCGAGCCCGTTGCCGTCAAGCAGAGCTTCTCGGGCCTTATCGACTCGCTCAACAACGGCCAGATTGACCTCATCATCGCCGGCATGAGCGCCACGCCCGAGCGCGAGGAGTCCGTCGGCTTTTCCGACCCGTACTTCATTGGCTACTTTGGCCTGTTCGTAAAAGAGGGCTCGCCCTACCAAAACGCCACCAAGCTCAGCGACTTCAGCGGTGCCACGGTGCTCGGCCAAAAGGACACCATGCTCGATACCGTCATCGACGAGATTCCGGGCGTTGTGCACAAGAACCCGGTCGATTCGGTCCCCACGGTGTTCTCGAATCTGCTGCAGGGCACGTGCGACGCCGTGACCTACAACACTGAGAACGAAAAGGGCTATATGGCCCAAAATCCCGGTATCGTCCCCATCCACTTTGCCGAGGGCGAGGGCTTTAAGCAGGAGGTCACGGCGAATGTCGGTTGCCGCAAGGGATCGGACAAACTGCTTAAGCTCATCGACAAGACACTCAAGGGCATCAGCCAGGAGGAGCGCGACCAGATGTGGGACGCGTGCCTCGACCGTCAGCCGGCATAGGGAGGCAGCATGAAAGGCATCAATCGTCTGGCCTCCTTTATCAAGGCCGACCACCGTTATGTGTACCTGGGCACGAGCGTTATCGCGGCGCTCGGCTTGGCATTTAGCCAGCGCAACCCCACGCCGCTGAGCTTTTTGGCGCCCACCGGCATCTTCCAGGATTGCCTTTGGGCGATTCTTTGGGCCTGGATCGTCGTGTCGGCGGCAGCGCTCGTCACCAAGGTTATGCACTGGAACGACTATCGCGAAACGTCGCCGTTTGCATCTGAGCGTTGCCGTCGCGGCGCGCGCCTGGGCAGCTATGTCGTGGTTGCCATCGCGGCGATCTTCTTTATCGACCGCTGCGTCATGTCGTTTATCGATCTGGTGCAGGTGAGCATTGTCTCGGATTCCAACCCCAGCGACTTTTTGTCGAGCTTGGTCTACATGACCTACAAGAGCGGCGACTTCTTCATCCGTGGCATCGAGATCACCATCGCGCTTGCCACCTTCGGCACCGTCATCGCATTCTTCCTGGCGCTGCTCTTTGTGTTCCTGCGTATTCAGACCTTCGACCGCGTAGACAACGACCTGGTGCGCTTCTTTAAGAGCATCGGCCGCGGCTTTGCGACCGTCTACTCCACCATCGTGCGCGGCACGCCCATGATGGTCCAGGGCCTGCTCATCTATTACGCGGGCTTCACCGTTTTGCGCGGCATGGGCTTCGAGACCGCCCAGGCCAACCAGATTTGGAGTACCTTCACCGCCGGCCTCGCCACCATCTCGCTCAACTCCACCGCCTACATGATGGAGGTCCTGCGCGGCGGCATCGAGTCCATCGATCCCGGCCAGGCCGAGGCAGCGCGCTCGCTGGGGCTTTCGCAGTGGCAGGCTATGCGCAAGGTCGTGTTCCCCCAGGGCATTAAAAACGCGATTCCGGCGCTCACCAACGAGCTCATCATTAACATCAAGGATTCGTCGGTGCTCTCGGTCATCGGCGTGTTCGACCTCATGTATGCCACCACCACCGTCGCCGGCGTGTACTACCGCCAGATGGAGGTCTACTGCGTGGCGCTCGTGGTCTACCTGATCCTGACGCTCGTGGCGAGCCGCCTGCTCGAGGCCTTTGGCAAAAAGCTCGGCGCCGAGGCTCCTGCCACGCTGCCCAGCTCTAACTAGGCTTAAGACGAGGAGAATCATCATGGCAGATACCGCCACTACCGGCACCGCGGCCGCCGCACAAACTAAAGAGTCACTCATCCGCGTCGAGGGCCTGCGCAAGAGCTTCGGCTCGCTCGAGGTGCTCAAGGGTATCGACTTGTCCGTCAATCCCGGCGAGGTCGTCACCATCATCGGTGCTTCGGGTTCGGGCAAATCGACCTTTCTGCGCTGCCTCAACCTGCTCGAGACCCCGGACGCGGGCCACATCTGGTTCCACGGCCAGGACCTTACGGCCGAGCGCTGCAATATCAATAAACTCCGCGAGGACATCGGCATGGTGTTCCAGGGCTTTAACCTGTTCAACAATATGGATGTGCTCGACAACTGCACGCTCGCGCCCGTCACGCTCAAAAAGATGAGCAAGGCCGAGGCCGAGAAGGTCGCGATGGAGCATCTGGCGAGCGTGGGGCTCGAGAAGTTTGCGCACGCCGCCGTTGGTCGCCTGTCCGGCGGTCAAAAACAGCGCGTGGCCATCGCTCGTGCCCTATGTATGAATCCGCAGATCATGCTGTTCGACGAGCCGACCTCCGCGCTCGACCCCGAGATCGTGGGCGAGGTGCTCGAGGTCATGCGCAAGCTCGCCGCCGACGGCATGACCATGGTCGTCGTCACGCACGAGATGGCCTTTGCCCGCACGGTGTCCGACCGCGTGGTCTTTATGGACAAGGGCGTGGTGCTCGAGAACGCCGCGCCGGCCGAGCTCTTCGGCAACCCCAAACACCAGCGCACTCGTGAGTTCCTCTCGCGTTATCTCGAGGACAAATAACCGACCGCAAACGCCTACGTGGCAGGGCCGCTCCGGTGGGGCGGCCCTCGTCATCACAATCGAAAGGATGTCATGGCCGAGGTTTGGCGCTTTTTTGCGCATGAGGATGATTTTGCCGATATAGACGAGGCTGGTGCGTGCGAGCGCCTGGGCCGCGTGCTGTCGTTTCCGACCATTTCGAGCATGGATGCCGAGGCGGTGGACTGGCAGCCGTTCGACGACCTGCGCGCGTATATGCAGCGGGCCTGGCCGCACGTATTTGCGGCGGGTAAGGCTGAGCTCATCGATCATTCGTTGCTGGTGACGCTTTCCGGCTCCGACTCTGCCCTCAAGCCCGTTATGCTCATGGGTCACATGGACGTGGTCCCCGTGGTGCCGGGTACTGAGGCCGATTGGACGCACGCCCCCTTTAGCGGACATGTGGACGACGCCTACATTTGGGGCCGCGGTGCCATCGACATGAAAGACCAGGTCGCAGGTATTCTCGAGGCGGTTGAGTATGCGTTGGCGCACGGTTGGGAGCACAAGCGTTCGCTGCTGCTGGCTTTTGGCCAGGACGAGGAAACCACGCAGTACGGCGCGGGGGCGATCGGTCGCGTGCTCGAGGAGCGCGGTATTGAACTTGAATACCTGATCGACGAGGGTGACTACCGTATCGTTTCGGCTGCCGAGTACGGCGCGGGCGAGGGCTGGCTTATGCATGCCGACCTTGCCGAGAAGGGCTACGCCGATATTGTGCTCAAGACGAAGAGCGAGGGCGGGCATTCGTCCAACCCCTACGGCGGCACATCGCTCGAGGTACTGAGCCGCGCTATCGCCGCAATCTGCGATATCGAGTGGCCGACGCGCGTGACCGACTTGCTTGCCGCCCAGCTCGTCGAGTTGGGGCTCTACACGGCCGATGAAATTGCCGCCAACAAGGACGCCATCGTGCGCGAGTGCCTCGCTAGCAAGAAGCTCTATCCGCTCGTGACCACCACTTGTGCACCGACCCAAATTGAGGGTGGCAGCACCGGCGCCAACGTAATGCCGCAGGATATGTGGGCCAACATCAACTTCCGCATGCTCGAGGGCACGAGCGTGGCCGACGTTGTGGCGCGCTGCCGTGAAGCGGTTGCCGAGGCGGACCTTGCCGACCGTGTCGAAGTGGAGCTGGGCCCCGGCAGCTCCGAGCCCTCGCCGTCCCCGCGCATCGGTGGTCCCGGCCTCGAGGCGGTTCGCTCCATCGCCGTCCGCTATTTCCGTGATCCAAAGGGGACGGAGGAAAACGGATCATTCGAGCCAGTGGCAATTGTGCCCTCGACCGTGATTGGCGCGACCGACGCTGCTAACTACCAACGCATTTGCCCTGAGTGCATTCGCTTCTCGGCCTTTGTGGTCGACGATGACGAGTGCGACCGCGGCGTCCACGGCACCAACGAGCGCATCACCCGCCGAGCCTACCTCCAGGGCATCCGTTTTCTCATCTCCCTGCTCCAAACGCTCTAGAATTCGACCAAGCGACAGTCCCTTTGTTAGCCGTTGGGGACGTTCTTAAACGACTAGTCGTAAAGGAATGTCCCCAACGGCTACGTCCGCTCATTCCGTGCGGGTTATATGCAGGTTTGCCTGCGCACGCTATCATGTATGGGTTAGACCGCAACTATGTACCCCATACGCGAAGGGATGCGCATGTATCTGAAGATCGACATGTTCTAGCCGGGCTTACCCCCGCATCGGCGCCCCGCGCCCCATCAATTCTGCCGATTTTCACCTTCACGCATATAAAGGAGTCCCGCCATGCGCGACAAGCTCGAAAAGATTATCAAGGCCTACGAGGAACTCGAGAAGAAGCTCTCCGACCCGGCCGTCGCCTCCGATATTAAGGAGTTCACGCGTCTCAACAAGGAGTACGCGCACCAGTCCGACCTCATCGCCGCCTCGCGCGAGTACATCGGCGCGCTCGATGACATCGAGGCTGCCAAGGAAATGCTCCACGATACTACCGATGCCGATGAGAAGGAGATGCTCCAGATGGACATCTCCGAAAACGAGGCCAAACTTCCCCAGCTCGAGGAAGACATTAAGTACATGCTCATCCCGAGCGACCCCAACGACGACAAGAACACCATCGTCGAGATTCGCTCCGCCGCCGGTGGCGACGAGGCGGCCATCTTCGCCGGCGACCTGTACAAGATGTATCAGCGCTTTTGCGAGTCGCGTGGCTGGAAGACCACCGTGCTCGATTCCAGCCCCAGCGAGGCCGGCGGCTTTAAGTCCATCGAGTTCAAGGTCGAGGGCGACCGCGTCTACTCCGTCATGAAGTTTGAGTCCGGCGTACACCGTGTCCAGCGCGTTCCCAAGACCGAGTCCCAGGGCCGTATCCAGACCTCCACGGCAACCGTCGCCGTGCTTCCCGAGGCCGAGGAGATCGACGTCCAGATCAACCAGTCTGACCTGCGCATCGACACTTACTGCGCTTCGGGCCCTGGCGGTCAGTGCGTTAACACCACCTACTCCGCCGTGCGCATCACCCACCTGCCCACCAACACCGTGGTGCAGTCGCAGGAGCAGCGCTCCCAGATTCAGAATCGCGAGGTCTGCATGCAGATGCTGCGCGCCCGTCTGTACGAGATGGAACTCGAGAAGCAGCAGGCAGAGCTTGGTGCCGAGCGCCAGAGCCAGATCGGCCACGGCAACCGTTCCGAGAAGATCCGTACCTACAACCAGCCCCAGGACCGCGTGACCGATCACCGCATCGGTTTCAACTCCACCTACAATGGCGTCCTCCTGGGCGACCAGCTCGGCACCGTCATCGAGGCGCTCGCCGCCGCCGAGCGTGCCGAGAAGCTGGCACAGGCCGTGTAGGTTACGCGGTTTTACAAACCGCGTAACGACTCGACGCTGCGCGCCGCCCAGAGCGACAATTTGTCATTCAAAAGGCAAGGCATGACCAGAAGGTCTATGCCTTGCCTTTTTCATGCCAACTTGTTCGCTCTGGACGTCGCTCGCTGACATTGCCAAAACATCGGCGTTTCCTTGGTTGTCAAATGATCCGTAGGGAGTCATTGGTGACATTGCCTTGATATTTTATTCAGTCGGCTGTGATGTCATTTGAGCTGCTTACCTGCTTAAGGTAATTGACGGCATAAGTCCGCTACCGAAAATATTGCTCAAAATATCGTTTAAGAAGTCGCGGAGCGATTTTTGATGGGTCGTGCGTCAAGCGATGTGGCAAGTTCTTGGTTAGATATTGGTCAGTTTTGGGGCAACCTTGCCAAAAGCTTGACGAATGCAAATCTAGACGTCGACGAACGAACACTTTGAGTGAGCTCGGTACAAAATTCTGGGCTGATTCTCGATAATCGCCTTCAATCGTCCCTTGCCAAGCGCTGGCCTCGCTTACAATCTGCTCCGACATTCGCGCGCCGCCCGGCGCTTAAGAGGGGAGGGCCCCATGGCAAACGAGATCTGGACCATCAAGCGTTGTCTTGAGTGGACCAAGGAGTACCTGGCCGAGCGCGGCGAGGAGCACCCCCGTCTTTCTGCTGAGTGGCTGCTCTGCGCTGCCACGGGTTTGGCACGCATCGACTTATATATGCGCATGGACGAGACGCTTAACGCGGCCCAGCTCGAGACCATGCACGCGGCCGTTGTCCGCCGCGCTAAGGGCGAGCCGCTGCAATACATCACGGGCAGCACGCAGTTTCGCATGATCGATGTCGCGTGCGCCCCCGGTGTGCTCATTCCGCGCCCCGAGACCGAGATGCTCGTCGAGGAAGTCCTTAATTATCTGGATGCCGAGGTGCTGAGCCCCGAGGCTGCCGCCCGTCAGCGCGTTGAGCTGCCTTGGAACGATGAGGTCGAGGAGGCGCGCAAGGCCGAGGCCGCGCTGGCAGACGAACGGGCGACCGCCGAGCGCCGTGCCGCTAACCTGACGGCTGCCGATGAGGCGGCGCTAGGCGGCGACGTACTGGGCAGCCGTGCCTATGCCGAGGAACTGGCCGACCGCGAGGCCGAGGAAGCCGCCGCGCAGGCAGCAGAAGCCGAAGCTGCGGAAGCCGCCGAGTCCGAGCTCGACGAATACGGCATCGCCAGCGAGGGTGCCGACCAGGAGACGGCTTCAGCTCAGTATGCCGCCGCGCCCGCTCCGGTCGAGCCCCGTATCGCTCGCGTTCTCGAGGTCGGCTGCGGCACGGGCTGCATTTCGCTCTCCCTTGCCTGGGAGCGCCGCGGCCACGTTACCTGCACTGCTACCGATATCGAGCCGCGCGCCATCGATCTGGCCACCAAAAACCGTGATGCGCTTGGCCTCACGTCCGACGAGGTCGCCTTCAGCCTCACAAACCTGGTGAGTTCCATTCCCCGCGAAGAGTGGGGCACCTTTGATGTGCTCGTCTCCAACCCACCTTACATCCCGACCGACGTCATGCGCTCGCTGCCGCATGAGGTCAAGGACTTTGAGCCCGATCTGGCGCTCGAGGGCGGTGCCGACGGTCTCGATATCTTCCGCCGCCTGCTCAACGCGGCGCCCTACATGCTGCGTGCCGGCGGCCTGTTTGCCTGCGAGCTCTATGAGGGCGCGCTCGACGCCGCGGCCGAGCTCTGTCGTCAAGCAGGCCTTTCGGACGTGCGTATCGTCCACGACCTCACCGATCGCCCCCGCATTGTCCGAGCCATCGTCACCGAGCCCAAGCAACGCCAGTAATATTTATTAACTGGTTAGCAAAAATTATAAAGTAATTTATAATTAGGACGGCTGAAAGAGGTCGGCCCATGCAACCTCCTACCTTTCGGGAAATCATTGCCCTACTCAAGCACGATGGATTCGTGAAGGTCGCGCAAGTCGGTAGTCATGCTAAGTATGTTTCTGGTGACCGTGTTGTCACCGTGAACGGCTCTGGTGGCGATCGACCAAAGAAGGGCACGTGGGCAAGTATTCGTCGCCAAGCTGGATGGTAGTTGGAGGCAAAATGAGGCAGCGATTTACCTATGACTGCGTTCTCATAAAAGAAGACGATGGTTACTGCGCTAGCTTCCCGCAGATTCCCGGCGCCTTTGCCGATGGCGATACGCGCGAAGAAGCTATTGCCCATGCCACCGAGGCGCTGATGGCGTTTTTGGCCGATGACCTCAACAACGGTTTGACTCCGGCGGGGTACGAACGCTCGGCCGAGGTCGTGGCCCTTTCGGTCGAAATCGACCACGAGGACGCTCGGGAAGCGGCGTGCCGAACATTTAAAGACGCAGCGCTGGACCTCAAAGTCTCCGCTCCGCGGATTACCGCGCTGGTCAAAGCCGGAAAGCTCGATGTTGAACTCGTCGACGGCCGTCGGATGATAACGATAGACAGCATCGAGCGCTACGCCGCCCAAGAACGCCACGCCGGCAGGCCAAAGAAGTTCGTCGCAGTCCAATAACCCCCTCACTTTCACCGACTACTAGAGCCGCTCACCAAACCAACATGCGCTGTGGGCAAATGGATTGAACGTTTCGTGCGAGAATGCCCCTCAGTAAACAAACTTGCACCAGAGCGTAAGGGGCTGGCATACACATGCAGACGGTCTATCGGGTATTCGAGGGAGCGCGTGAGCCGCATCGGCTCGCCGTCGAGCGTACGGCCGAGGTGCTCGGCTGTGGCGGCTTGGCGCTGATCCCGACCGAGACCGTCTACGGTGTCGCCGTGGCAGTCAATGCCTTCTCCGATGCCGTCCCCCAAGATACAAGCGAGTTCCCGTCGTGGTCATGCGACCCGCAAGCCACCGTCAATGGCGCCGCGGTCCCTGCGCTCGGCACCGGCTATCGCCGTATCTTCACTCTCAAGCAACGTGAGCTCACGCAAACCGTCGCTTGGCTGGTCGATGGCGTCGAAGCACTCGACCGCTATGGCGTGGATATCCCGGAAGATGCCCGCATACTCGCGCGACGATGCTGGCCGGGAGCCCTGACTATCGTGGTCAAGGCAGCTCCCTGTGTGCCGACCTTTATGCGCGCTGCCGACGACACCGTGGCCCTGCGCGCTTCGGCCTCTCCCGTGGTCCAAGCGCTCATTCGCGCCTGCGGCAGCCCCCTTGCCTGTACGAGCGCCAACACGCACGGCGCGACCTCGCCGGCAAGCTTTGCCGCCGTCGAGGGTCGCATCCTGGAGGGGGTCGATGTTGCCGTCGACGCCGGTGAGACCCCGTGTCGCGACGCCTCGACCATCGTGTCGTTTCAGCACGGCGGGCTCCAGATCCTGCGCCAAGGCGCACTTCCCGCATCAGAGATCGAACGGGTCCTGTCCGACCCGATGCAATAGAAAGGTTTAAGCGATGTCGTTGAATCTGGGCAGCCTGGGCATGGAAGATGCCTCGTTTGACTTTGGCGGTTCCTACATCATGGCGCTCGACTGCGGCACCACCTCGGTACTTGCGACCATCGTCGACGAGTACGGCTGCATCGTCGCGCAGGCACGTCGCAGCGTCAAAACGAGTTTTCCGCGTCCCGGTTGGGTAGAGCAAGACCCCATGGCGGTCCTTGCCAGCCAGATCGCGGTCATGATGGAAGTCCAGTTTAAGAGCGGTATCCACTCCGACCGCATTGCCGCCATCGGCATCTCCAACCAGCGCGAGACCACGGTGGTCTGGGACCGTGTGAGCGGCCAGCCCATCTATAACGCCATCGTATGGCAGTGCCGCCGTACCGCACCTCTGATCGACGAGCTTGTCGAGCAGGGCGCAGAAGGGCTGGTGCGCTCCCGCACGGGACTTACGCTTGACCCGTATTTCTCGGCCTCCAAGGTGCAGTGGATTCTCGACAACGTCGACGGCGCACGCGAGAGCGCGGCGGCGGGCGACCTCATGTTTGGCACCATCGACACCTGGCTCATCTACAACCTCACCGGCGGCCAGGTCTTTGCCACCGACTACACCAATGCCAGCCGCACGGCACTCTTTAATATCCATACGCTCGATTGGGACGACGACCTGCTGGCGCTTTTTGACGTTCCACGTTCCATGATGCCCGAGGTTCGCTGGAGCTCGGGCGACTACGGCCGCGTCGCGAGCGACATCATGACCAACATGCCGCCCATCATGGGTGTGGCGGGCGACCAGCAGGCATCGCTGTTCGGTCACTGCTGCTTCTATCCCGGCCAGACCAAAAACACCTATGGCACGGGCTGCTTTATGCTCATGAACACCGGCGACGAGATCGTCGAATCCAAGAATGGCCTGGTCTCCACCATCGGTATCGCTGCGAACGGGAAGATCAGCTATGCGCTCGAGGGCTCCATCTTTGCTGCCGGTTCCACCATGAACTGGCTTCGCAACAACATGTGCATCATCTCGAGCGTGAGCGAGTCGGCACAACTCGCCGCTTCGATTAGCGACAACGAGGGCTGCTACTTCGTTCCCGCCTTTGCGGGTCTGGGCGCTCCCTGGTGGGACCCGCATGCCCGCGGTATCGTGTGCGGTCTGACCGGCGCCTCGAGCCGTGCGACCATCGTACGTGCCGCCTGCGAATCCATGGCATATCAGAGCTACGACGTGCTGCGCGCCATGGAGCAGGACGTGGGGCTTTCGATCGAGCGCCTGTCTGTCGATGGCGGTGCCTCGCGCAACGAGTTCATCATGCAATTCCAGGCCGACCTGCTGGATATCCCCGTGCTGCAATGCGAGACGGTGGAGACCACGGCAATCGGTGCCGCGTACTTGGCGGGTCTTGCCGTCGGCTATTGGGAAGACCTGGAAGAGCTGGAGCAAAATGCCCAGATCGTTAGGACCTTCCTTCCCCACATGTCCGCCGAGCGCCGCGAGCAAAACCTTGCGGGCTGGCGTGATGCAGTCAGGCGCTCGCTCAGCTCCTCACGGTAGGGCTGCGATGGGCTGCTCGATACAACAAACCGCTAAACTAATGCATGGCGTGCGGCGGCAACATTGCTGCGCGCCTTGTCAGCAAGGCCGTTTTGCGGCCGCAACGAAAGGGGCAATCAACCCATGACCGTCACCTACGATGCGTCCCGCGTGACGCTTGTCGATCACCCGCTCGTCCAGCACAAGCTGTCGATCCTGCGCGACAAAAACACCGGCACCAACCAGTTCCGCCAGCTCGTGCGCGAGCTCGCGCTTTTTGACGGCTACGAGGCCATGCGCGACCTGCCTATGGAAGACGTCGAGGTCGAAACCCCCATCACTACCGCCACGTTCAAACGGCTCGCCGGCAAGAAACTCGCCATCGTGCCCATCCTGCGCGCGGGCCTTGGCATGGTCGACGGCATTCTCGACTTGGTGCCCTCCGCTCGCGTGGGCCACATCGGCATGGAGCGCGACGAGGTCACCCACGAGCCGCACGAGTATTACTGCAAGATGCCCAAGGATATCGACCAGCGCATCTGCCTGGTCGTCGACCCCATGCTCGCCACGGGCGGTTCGGCCGAGATGGCCATCAGCTACCTGCGCGGGCGCGGTGTCAAGGACATCCGCATGCTGTGCATCGTCGCGGCCCCCGAGGGCCTCAAGTCGCTGACCGAGAAGGACCCAGATGTGCATATCTATACCTGCGCCATCGACGACCATCTCAACGAGGCTGCCTACATCGTTCCCGGCCTCGGCGACGCCGGCGACCGCATCTACGGCACGCTCTAGTCGCTGGGCTAAACGGCCGCGGCTGCAAATACGAAGAAACGGTGCGCGCGGACGAACAAAAGGCGACCGCGCGCACTCCTGTTAACGGACGTTTTGCCCTGCAGGGTTCGAGAAAAACGTATTACCGTACCTGCGGCATAAAGAAGGTCTTAAGAAAACGAACAGGTGCGTATTAACCGATGCTTTTTCGGTTGTACTTTAGCGATTGGCTCGTACAATAGTCACCAATGTTTGGCGGGAACTGTTCTATGAAGCGTTAAAAAGGAAAGTGAGGACGCCAGTGTTTCAGATAGCCGATCTGCTCGCTATCGTTGCAGGCGCCATCGCGGGCGCAATTGCCTTCCTTCCCTTTGTCTTTACGCTCAAGCCGGTTCTTGACGATAGACAGAATGCGGACATGCTCAAGGGTATGGTGAGTCTGGCGGTCTCGGCAATCGCCCTGCTCGTCTTTACCTTGGTTGTGTTTGTGTTGTTCGGAGAGGCATTTCGCATGTTCCTCCTGGGCGAGGCGATCGGCTTCGTGGCCTTTATGGCCGCCTGCACGGTTCGCGTCGCCAAGGCGCTGCGAGATCCTCATGAGGTCGAAAGGTAAGTCGTGGAAATTTTTGAAAAGCTGCCTGATGAGATTAATCATCTGGTCAGCGAGTTCAGCTCCACCCCTGTCGTGGGCGATCTGAGCTGCGGCATCACGCAGTACTCGTTTTGGCTGATCGTCTCCACGATCGTGCTCCTGATCGTCCTGGCCGTGTTCAAGAAGAAGCAGACCCTGGTTCCCAAGGGCTTCTTCGTCAACGGTTTCGAGTACATCATCGAGTACGTCGAGAACGATATCGGCAAGGGCGTCGTGGGTGAGAACTGGAAGAAGCACTTCCCGTTCCTGTGCTCGCTTTTCCTGTTCATCCTGATCAATAACATGATCGGCCTGATCCCGGGAATGAAGCCCGGCACCGGTGCAATCGGCTCCACCGCCGCACTCGCCATTTTCGCCTTCGTGTACTTCATCTACTACGGATGCAAGGCTCACGGCGTGATCGGCTACATTAAGAGCCTCGCCCCGGAGGGCGTGAGCTTCCCGATGAACGTGCTCGTGTGGGTCGTCGAGCTTTTCTCGACCTTCCTGCGCCTCATCACGCTCGCCGTCCGTCTGTTCTGCAACATGTTCGCAGGACACGTGGTCATGGGTTCGTTCGCCATCATGGCGAGCATGTTCATGCAGCCGCTGCTTCAGCAGGTTTCCGCGGCCCACGCCGTCGGCGCCCTGCCTTCGCTTGCCTGGCTTGCCATTCTCATCCTGATCTACGCGATCGAGCTTGTGGTCGGTGCCATCCAGGCTTACGTTTTCACGGTCCTTACCGCCGTGTATGTCTCCGAGGCAGAGGAGGTCGCGGAGGAGGAGTAGTCTCCCGTTCGCGTCTTAAAGGTAAGGCAATTCGTTTAACCGCCGGTGCCCGTACCCATGGAGCCCGGCAGTTATAAAAAGGTTATCCTGCGTGAAATAAGACACGCACGACAAAGGAGGAATCGTGGGAGTTATCGGTTACGGTCTCGGTGTTATCGGCGCTGGTCTTGCTATCGGCCTGTCTGCTCTGGGTGCTACGGGTGCTATGGCCCGTCAGCCTGAGGTCCAGGGCCGCGTGTTCACCGTCTTCATCATGGGCTCCGCCTTCGGCGAGGCTCTGGCTCTGATCGGCTTCGTTGTCGCGCTGATCGTTAAATAGCACGGAGCGTCAAGTATGAATCTTTCATCCCAGAAGAGCGCGATCACACTCTCCGCGTCCGCGGCCGCGCTGCTCATGCCGGTTTCTGCGTTCGCCGAGGACGGCGCTGCCGGTGCGGACATCCTCATCCCTAAGATGGCGGAGTTCATCCCGGCGCTTATCGCCTTCCTGATCATCTGGATCGTGCTGGCCAAGGTCGCCCTGCCGGGCATCATGAAAACCATGGAGGAGCGCGGCAAGAAGATCGAGGAGAGCCTCGACGAGGCCGAGAAGACCAAGCAGGAGGCTATCGCCAAGCGCGCTGAGTCTGACTCGATCGTCACCGACGCCCGTCGTCAGGCTGCCGACATCGTCCTCGAGGCCCGTAAGGACGCCGAGTCCGAGCGCGCCCGTATCATCGAGGCTGCTCACAAGGAGGCCGAGGAGATTATCGCTAAGGCCCACACGACCGTCGAGGACGAGCGCAAGTCCATCTACGCCGGTGCCGCGAGCTCCATCGCCGACCTGTCCGTCGCCGTCGCCACCAAGATCGTGGGCGAGGCACTCGAGGACGAGACCGAGCAGAAGAAGCTCATCGAGCGCTACATCCAGGAAGCAGGTAGCCTGAATGCCGACTAGCCGCTATCAGGACAAGGTGCTCGAGACCTACGCGCGCTCCCTCATGGAAGCCGCCAAGGCCGAGAACCATGTGTTCGAGGACCTCGAGATGATCGAGCGCCTGGCTTCCGCCAGCCCCGAGATCATCGCCGTGCTCGACACCATGTCCAAGCGCGACCAGCTCGACCTTCTTCCCAAGGTGGCAGCTGCCTTTAAGTATGTTGCCGAGGAAGACGAGGATGTAGTGGGCGTGACCGTCACCACGGCGATCCCGCTCGACGACGAGCTGCGTCAAACCATCACTAAGAAATGCGAGCAGGACTTCGGCCGCAAGGTGTTCCTTATCGAGCAGGTCGATCCGTCTATCGTGGGCGGCCTGGTGCTCGAGGCCCGCGGCGAGCGTCGTGACATCTCCGTCAAGACGCAGCTGCGCGTCGCGCAGGAGACCCTCGCAAACTCTGCTAATACGTACGGAGGTGAAGCCTAATGTCCGAAACCCTCAATGCCCAGGATATCGCCAAGAAACTGCAGGAGCAGCTCACGAGCCTCTCCGCGACGGTCGATACGCATGAGGTTTCAACGGTCGACGAGGTAGGCGACGGCATCGCGCGCGTCTCCGGCCTCAAGAGCGCCATGGCAGGCGAGCTTCTGGAGTTCAAGAGCTCCGATACCGGTGAGACCATCTTCGGCCTCGCCCAGAACCTTGACCGTGACGAGGTCGGCGCCGTTCTGTTTGGTGCCGTCGACGCCATCAAGGAAGGCGACGAGTGCCGCACCACTGGCCGCA
This sequence comes from Collinsella sp., assembly GCA_019414045.1. Taxonomy (GTDB): domain Bacteria; phylum Actinomycetota; class Coriobacteriia; order Coriobacteriales; family Coriobacteriaceae; genus Collinsella. The sequence continues at coordinate 114,065 of DXMW01000004.1, forward strand.
TTATGGATATCCCCGTGAGCCGTGCCATGCTCGGCCGCGTCGTCAATCCGCTCGGCCAGCCTATCGACGGCCTGGGTGACATCGTCGCCACGCATCGTCGCCCCATCGAGTTCAAGGCCCCCGGTGTCATCGACCGTACCCCGGTGTGCGAGCCGGTTCAGACCGGCCTGTTGGCTATCGACTCCATGGTGCCTATCGGCCGCGGCCAGCGTGAGCTTATCATCGGCGACCGTAAGACCGGTAAGACCGCCATCGCCATCGACGCTATCCTCAACCAGCGTGGCAAGGGCATGGTCTGCATCTATGTCGCCATCGGCCAGAAGGCCTCCACGGTTGCTAACATCCGCGAGACCCTCGCTCAGCACGGTGCGCTCGACTACACCATCATCGTTTCGGCCACCGCTGCCGATTCTGCCCCTATGCAGTACATCGCGCCTATGGCCGGTGCCGCTATCGGCGAGTTCTTCATGTACAACGGCGAGGACGGTAAGCCCGCCAGCGAGACCAACCCCGGCGGTCACGTGCTCGTTATCTACGATGACCTGTCCAAGCAGGCCGTGGCATACCGTCAGATGTCGTTGACGCTACATCGTCCGCCCGGACGCGAGGCCTATCCTGGCGACATCTTCTACCTGCACTCTCGTCTGCTCGAGCGTGCTGTCAAGATGTCCAAGAAGAACGGTTACGGCTCTATGACGGCCCTGCCGATCATCGAGACCCAGGACGGCGACGTTTCGGCCTACATTCCGACCAACGTCATTTCCATTACCGACGGTCAGATTTACCTGCAGTCTGAGCTCTTCTTCCAGGGTCAGCGCCCGGCAGTCGACGTGGGCATCTCCGTGTCCCGCGTCGGTGGTGATGCTCAGACCAAGGCCATGAAGCAGGTTGCCGGCAACCTTCGCCTGGACCTCGCTTCGTATCAGGAGCTCGCCGGCTTTACGCAGTTCGGCTCCGACCTTGACGAGGCTACGCAGAAGCAGCTTACCCACGGTGCCCGCATGACCGAGCTCCTTAAGCAGCCGCGTTATAAACCGTTTGAGGTTGGCGAGCAGATCGTTACGCTGTTTGCCGGCAACGAGGGCTTCCTGGATGACCTGGAGATCGCCGACGTGCTGCCCTTCCGTGCCGAGCTCATCGAGTACATGGACAATGGCTTTGGTTCGCTGCTCGACAAGGTTCGCGCCAAGAAGATCGACGATGACACCAAGGCTGAGCTCTTGCGCGTCATCGGCGACTTCAAGCAGCAGTTCATGGCCAAGCACCATGCCGATACGACTGGATCAGAGGAGAACTAAGCCCTATGGCCAACCTTCGCGACATTAAGAAGCGAATCTCCTCGGTTACCACGACCAAGCAGATCACGCGCACGATGGAGATGGTCTCTACGGCCAAGATCCGTCGTGCCCTCGATCGCTCCAAGCAGGCCGAGCCCTATAAGGAGGCGCTGACCGACGTCATGTTGACGGTCGCCGGCGACGCCTCCTGTTCGGGCACCGATCCCATGCTGCAGAAGCATGAGAGCGTTAAGCGTGGCCTGATTGTCGTCATTGCCTCGGACCGCGGCCTTGCCGGCGGTTTCAATACGACGGTGGAGCGCACGGCCGAAAAGCTCGCCGCTTCTTGGGCGAACGACGGCATCGAGTGCGAGATCATTGCGTGCGGACGCAAGCCGGCCACGTATTTCCGCGACCGCGCAAACGTCATCATGCACTTTGAGGGCAATTCCTCCGAGCCCGATTTTAATCAGGCTCGCATGATTTCCTCTCATATCTGCGATGCGTATCGTGCCGGTGAGCTTGACCGTGTCGAGCTTGTCTACCACCACGCCAAGAACCGCGTGGATCAGGAGCTTCGCGTCGAGCACTTGCTGCCGCTCGATCCCGAGATGATCGCTATGGCCCACGGTCCGCGTAAGAACGAGACCGACGCCCCTAAGCGCATCTCGTCCACGTTCGAGTTCGTGCCCTCTCCCGAGCATGTTCTCGGCAAGCTTGTACCGTCGTATATCCTGACGGTCATCTACCAGGCCCTGATCGATTCGGCGGCCGCCGAGCAGGGTGCACGCCGCAAGGCCATGCACTCCGCAACGGAAAACGCCACCGCGATCATCTCGACCCTTACCCGCACGTATAGTCGCGTGCGCCAGGCTTCGATCACGACCGAGATTAACGAGATCGTCGGCGGAGCCTCAGCATTGGAGGAACAGTAATGGCTAATAACACCGTAAAGCTTGCGGTCGAGGAAGCCACCAAGAAGACGACTGCCGGTGATGGTCGCATCGTGCGAATCATCGGCCCTGTCGTCGACGTCAAGTTTGACGGCGCGGTGCCCCCGATCTACAACGCGCTCACGGTCGAGGCCGAGACCCCGATCGGTCATCTGAGCACGATCCTCGAGGTCGAGAGCCAGCTTCCGGGCGGCGTCGTCCGCACGGTCGCCATGTCCTCGACCGACGGCCTGCAGCGCGGCCTCATCGCCACCGATACCGGTGAGCCCATGAAGATGCCCGTTGGTCCCAAGACGCTCGGTCGCATTTGGAACGTCATGGGCAAGCCCGTCGACGGCAAGCCCATGCCCGAGGTGGAGGAGTTCTACCCCATCCACCATGCAGCGCCCCGCTTTGACGAACTCACCACCAAGACCGAGATCTTCGAGACCGGCATCAAGGCCGTTGACCTGCTCGAGCCCTACATCCGTGGCGGCAAGACGGGCCTGTTCGGCGGCGCCGGCGTCGGCAAGACCGTTCTGATTCAGGAGCTCATCAACAACCTCGCCCAGGAGCACGGCGGCACCTCGGTGTTCACCGGCGTCGGCGAGCGTACCCGCGAGGGCACCGACCTGTTCCTCGAGATGAGCGAGTCTGGCGTTATCGACAAGACCTGCTTGGTCTATGGTCAGATGAACGAGCCGCCCGGAGCGCGTCTGCGCATCGGTCTGGCCGGCCTTACCACCGCTGAGTACTTCCGTGATCGCGGCCAGGACGTTCTGCTGTTCATCGACAACATCTTCCGCTTCTCCCAGGCCGGTTCCGAGGTTTCCGCACTGCTGGGCCGTATGCCGTCCGCCGTTGGTTACCAGCCTACGCTGGCTACCGAGATGGGCGACCTCCAGGAGCGCATTACCTCGACCAAGACGGGCTCCATTACCTCCGTCCAGGCTGTCTACGTCCCCGCAGACGACCTGACCGACCCGGCGCCTGCCACGACGTTTACGCACCTCGACGCCACCACGGTTCTTTCGCGTAGCATTTCGTCGCTCGGCCTGTTCCCGGCTATCGACCCGCTCGCGTCTTCCTCCGACGCTCTCGATCCCTCGATCGTCGGCGAGGAGCACTACCGTGTCGCCGTCAAGGTCCAGGAGCTCCTGCAGGAGTACTCCGACCTTCAGGACATCATCGCCATTCTGGGTATGGACGAGCTGTCCGAGGAGCAGCGCCTTACGGTCAACCGTGCCCGTAAGATTCAGCAGTTCCTCTCGCAGTCCTTCCACGTCGCCGAGAAGTTCACCGGTAACCCCGGTGTCTACGTCCGAGTCGAGGATACCGTCCGCTCTTTCGCCGAGATTGTCGACGGCAAGGCCGATGACCTGCCCGAGCAGGCTTTCCGCTATGCTTCCACGATTGAGGACGTGCGCGAGCGCGCCCGCAAGATGGGGGAGAAGTAGGTTATGCGTATCCGCATCGTGTGCCCCGTGAGCTGCGCCTATGAGGGCGACGCTGCGTTTGTGTCGATTCCGTCCACGGATGGCGAGTTTGGCGTTCTGCCTGCTCACTCCAGCGAGATCTGCACGATCGACCGCGGTTACGTTCGCGTTTCCGATAAGGCCATGGGCACTGTCGACCACACGTTTGCCGTGGCCGGCGGCTATGCCCAGGTTGCGGACGATGTCGTGACCGTTCTCGCCGAGCGCGCTTGCGATTTGGCGACCGTCGATGCCGACAAGCTTAAAGCTGATATTCAAGGTTTTGAAGAGAAGCTGGGTAATTTGTCGGAGGATGATGCACGCCGCGCCTACCTCTATAATGAAATCGCATGGTGTAAGCTCAAGCTTGCCCAATAGTCAAACGATTTAGCGTTCGACCATTTGCGAACACATCATGCCCGGGATGGCCTAGCCACCCCGGGCATGCTTTTTGAAAGGGTAGACCTTGGATATTATCCGCGTTGAGGGTGGCCACGCCATCGGAGGCTCCGTGCCCGTCTCGGGTGCTAAGAACTCCGCGCTCAAACTCATGGCGGCAACGCTTCTGGCGCCGGGCAAGACGACGCTGCAGAACGTGCCCGATATTTCCGATGTCCACGTGATGGGCAAGGTGCTCAAGGGCATGGGCGCTACGATCGATGTTCTCGACGAGCACACGCTCGAGATTGATACCTCTCAGGTCGATTCCTGGGAGGCCCCCTACGAGCTCGTTGCCAAGATGCGTGCTTCCACCGCCGTCATGGGGCCCCTGCTGGGTCGCTTCCATCGCGCCAAGATCGCCATGCCGGGCGGCTGCAATCTGGGTGCTCGCAAGATCGATATGCACATTCTTGGTCTTGAGGCCCTGGGCGTCGAGTTTGATACCGCCCACGGCTATATCAACGCCAGCGCGCCTCAGGGCCTGCGCGGCACCACCGTCACGCTCGAGTTCGCCAGCGTCGGTGCGACCGAGAACCTCATCATGGCCTCCGTGCGCGCGCAGGGCACCACGGTTATCGACAATGCCGCCCGCGAGCCCGAGATCGTCGATCTCGCCAACATGCTCAACGAAATGGGCGCCAAGATTGTTGGCGCCGGTACGCCTGTCGTGACCATCGAGGGCGTGGAAGAGCTGTATCCTGTTACCCATCGCGTAGTGGGCGACCGCATCGAGGCCGGTACCTTTATCGTCGCCGGTGCGTTGATGGCAGACGATCGCGGTGTCGATGTCACGGGCTTTTGCCCCATTCACTTGGGCATGGTGCTCAAGAAGATGGAGCTCATGGGTATCGACTGCGAGCGCGTCGAGGATGGCGTCCATGTGAACCGTGCCGAGCATATCAAGCCGGTCGACATCCAGACGCTTCCGTTCCCCGGCTTCCCGACCGACATGCAGGCGCAGATTATGGTGCTCTCCGCCCTTGCCGACGGCAGTTCCGTTATTACCGAGAACATCTTCGAGAATCGCTTTATGTTTGCCTCTGAGCTGGTGCGCATGGGTGCCGACATTCGTATCGAGAGCCATCATGCCATGATTCATGGCGTCAAGGGCTTCTCGGGCGCACAGGTTACCTCGCCCGATCTGCGTGGCGGAGCGGCCCTCGTCGTAGCGGGCTTGATCGCCGACGGGACGACCGAGGTTTCGGCTATCCATCACATCAAGCGCGGCTACGAGCAGTTTGTCGAAAAGCTGCAGGCGCTCGGCGCGCATGTCGAGCATGCTACCGTCCCCGATCCCGTCATCTACTAATACAGGTTGCCTATGTTTAATAAAAAGCCCCTCGCGGATACCACCACCCGAAGACCCTCAACTGGTGCGCAGGCCAAGATCTACAGTCGCGATAACGTGGCTCGCTATTCCGAGCGCGCTCGCCAACGTCGTCGTAGCCACATGATTCGTCACGTCGCGCTCATTGTCGTGCTTGGCGTGCTGCTGAGTGCCACTACCGCTGCCGGCCTGTGGTTTGCCACCATTATGGGCAAGCTCGGCGATTCTAATGTCATTACCGACAATCTGCGTCGGGTTCTGGTTGACACCGATGAGGCAAAGGATCCGTTCTACGTGCTGCTTCTTGGCACCGACGGCCGTCCGGGCGAGGATACGTATCGTGCCGACTCGATTATCCTGGCACGCATCGACCCCACGCAAAAGCAGGCGACGCTCATTTCCGTTCCGCGCGACACCAAGGTCGAGTACAAGGGCGAGACCATGAAGATCAACGCCTGCCATACCGTTGGCGGCGCCGAGGCCATGGTCGAGGCGGTCAACGAGCTGTGCGGTGTTCAGATTTCCCACTATGCCGAGGTCAGCTTCGACGGTATGCAGGCGCTGATTGATTCGGTTGGCGGTATCGACATTAACGCAACCGATGATGTTGACGACCCCGAGCACCTGGATATTAAGATTACCGCTGGCCAGCAGCATATGGACGGTGCCACCGCCCTTACCTATGCCCGCTGCCGCTACACCTATGCCGACGGCGATTACACGCGCATGCGCCACCAGCGTCAGGTGCTTGGCGCCCTTGCCAACCAGATTCTCAATAACTTCGATGCCACGAAGATCTTTGGCCTGGTTAATTCGCTGTCCGATATGCTCGTAACCGATATGAGCGTTCAGGATATCGTGGCTACGGTCAATGCCATGCGCGGTATGGATGTCGACGGTATCTACTCGGCCAACCTGCCCTCGTACGCCGACGACAGCACCATGATCGACGGCGTGAGCTATGTCTTTGTCTACGAGGACGAGCTCAAGGAAATGATGGAGCGCGTCGATGCCGGCAAGGATCCCAAGGGTCCCAACACCATGGGTCTTTCCGACGGCTCCAGCTCTACGATCGGTGACCTCAGCAACAACACGTCTGACGACTACGCAAACGGTACCGCAACCTCATCGGTCGGCTCTGACGATTCCGATGACTCAAGCGATTCGAGCGATTCGGACTACTACGAAGAGCCCACCGGCGACGGCAACGGTTACGAGGCCAACTACTAAGTTACGGCGTTTTACCAAACGCCGTAACGACTCGACGCTGCGCGCCGCCCAAGGCGACAATTTGTCATTCAAAAGGCAGGGCATGACCAGAAGGTCAATGCCCTGCCTTTTTCATGCCAACTTGTTCGCCTTGGACGTCGCTCGCTGACGTTGGCTCAACCTGCGATGTTGACTACTCCCCTTGTATCAAAAACCGCCCCGTTCTCTGTAGAGGACGGGGCGATTCGTCTTTTGGGCTTATGCAGCCAGGCTTATGCGAAACGGGCGACGAGCTCCTGCAGGACGTCGGTCATCTTGACGAGCGAACTGACCGGGACAAACTCGTTGACGCCGTGGTAGCAATAGCCGCCGGTGGAAAGGTTGGGGCAGGGCAGACCGCGGAACGACAGCTGCGCGCCGTCGGTGCCGCCGCGAATCGGCAGCACTTGGGGCTCAACGCCGCAGGCAAGGTAGGCTTCCTTGGCAACGTCAATAAGCTCGGGATAGTCACGAACGATCTCGGCCATATTTCGATACTGCTGCTTAATCTCGACCGTCACGCGCTTGTCACCCAAGCGCTGGTTGAGCATCGAGGCGGCGGCATCAATAAGGTCGAGTTTCTGCTGGAACTTGGCTGCGTCATGGTCGCGGACGATATAGCGCGCTGTGGCGTGATCGACGGTTGCAGATACACCCTCAAGGTGATAAAAGCCCTCGTAGCCTTCCGTATACTCCGGGCGCTGCACGTAGGGGAGCAACGCGTTGAAGTCGCAGAACAGATTGCCTGCGTTAACCATACGGCCTTTGGCGTCGCCCGGGTGGATGGACTGGCCCTCAAAGCAGACGGTCGCCTCAGCGGCATTAAAGCACTCCCACTCCAGCTCGCCGATGGGGCCACCGTCGACCGTGTAGGCATACTTGCAGCCAAAGGTATCGATATCCAACAGCTCGGCTCCGTGGCCGATCTCCTCGTCAGGGCAGAAGCAAATGCCGAGTGCGGGATGGGGCAGAGAAGGGTCCTGAGCGATACGCGCGACAAGCGACATGATCTCGGCGACGCCTGCCTTGTCGTCCGCGCCCAGCAGCGTGGTGCCATCGCTGCAGACCAGGTCCTCACCCGCGAGGTCGTTCAGGGCGGGAAGCTTGGCGGTACTCATGGCAACGGGCTTACCGTCAACCGTGCCGCAGACCAGGTCGCCGCCTTCGTAGTGCACGATGTGCGGCTTCACGCCGGCGCCCGGTGCAACTTCGGTGGTGTCGAGATGGGCGATCAGGCCCAGGGCGGGCTTGTCCTCAGCGCCCACACTTGCGGGGATATGCGCGCAGACATAGGCGTGCTCGGTCACGTGGGCATCTTCCGCACCAAGCTCGCGCAGCTCTTCAGCCAGCACGTTGGCAAGGTCAAACTGAACGGCGCTCGAGGGTACCTGGTCGCAGTTTGCATCCTCGGACTGCGTGTTGATCTGGACGTAGCGCAAAAAGCGCTCGAGGACATCGGGGTTCGTGGTGGTGTTTTCCATAAAGACCGCTCCAATCTTGGTCGTCGTGTGCAACAAGAACTCTAGCACGGTATGCCACGGCATACCGCGACGCTTGGATGGGGTAGAATCAGCCAATGAATGCAGAAGGGACGGAAGATCATGGATACGACAAATAGCTCGCGCGAACTACATCTGACGGTGGCGAACGAAGACTACTTGGAGTGCATGGTTCGCATTGAAAGCGAAGAGGGGGAAACCAACGGCGTGCGATCGGTCGACATCGCGCAGCGCCTTGGTGTCTCCAAGGCATCGGTCAATAAAGCGGTTTCGGCGCTCAAAGCATCCGAACTTGTCGAGCAATCGCACTACGGCAAGGTAGTCCTGACCGATCGCGGCCGCGAGGTTGGTACGGCTATCTGGTACCGTCATCGCCTCATCCGCACGTTTTTGGTTCAGGAGCTCGGTGTCGAATTTGAGCGAGCCGATTCCGAGGCCTGCATGATGGAGCATGCGCTATCCGAGGACACGATGAACCGCTGGCTCGCCTATCTCGAAAAGCAGGGAATCAGCGTCGAGGAATAGCGGGATATATATGGATACGAGTTATTACAACCGCTTTGGTGCCGAGGAACTTACGCGCCGCTTGTCGAGCGAGACCTTGTTGGCGCAGGGCCCCATGGGCAGTGTTCTGTTGAGTGAGTACGATGCCGCCGACATTCCACCGGCGTTTTGGAATCTGGCAGAGCCGCAGACCGTTTCTCGTATTCATCGCTTGTATGTCGCCGCCGGCGCGCAGGTGCTCATTACCAACACCTTTCAGGCATCAAGCTATGCCCTCAAGCACGACCAGATTGCGCCGTCCGTGGCGGAGGTCAATCGAGGGGCCGTTGACGATGCCCGCCAGGCGCACCCTCAGCTGCTGCTGGGCTCGATGGGCCCGATCGGTATTGAGTGGTTTGCCGAAGACTCTGCCGAGTATCGTGAAATCCGAGGCATTGCGCGCGAACAGGCGCACGCCTTGCTCAATGCCGGTGTTGACGGTCTGCTGATCGAGACGGTGACGTCTATCCGTAATTTGCAGCCCATGCTTGCCGGCGCCCGAGATGCCGCCGACGGCATGCCTGTCCTGGTGAGTTTTGTCGTTGACGATAAAGGCGACCTGTTGGGCGATGGCCTCAACATCGAGGCAGCCGTTTTGTACGCCGAAAAACACGGCGCAAACTCGGTTGGTGTTAATTGCTGTTCGCTTGCGGCTGCGAACGCGGCAGTGCCCAGGATGGTTGCATCGGCGACTACTCCCGTCACGGTGCGTCCCAACGTGGGCGATCCGGTCCAGACTCAGGATGGCCCCGTATGGCACGAGAACCCCGAGGCTTTCGCGCGCGCATGCATCGAATGGAGACATGCCGGTGCCGCAATGGTGGGCAGTTGCTGTGGAACCACGGCAATCACTACGGCAGCGATGGCCGAGGCGCTCGATATATAAAGGGCAAAACCGCTCCATACGGGGCGGTTTTTTATTGCTTGCATGTCCTCGGCAGCATTTGCCCAAATGGTGAATGCTGGTGCCGGCAGGTTGCCGAGTGTGTATCGCGGGTATACCTCATGCGTACCATGATCCAAACACTGTGAGGTGTCTGCGCGTGTGCGCGATAATTCATTTTGGAACTGACGGTTGGCGCGCTCGCGTCGATGAGGACTTCACTGCCGATAACGTTGCCCGTATCGCCGATGCCGTCGGCGAGTTGTGGCAAAAGACCAATCCGGGCAAAACGGTATATATAGGGTTCGACACTCGGCCCCTGGCGCGCGAGTTCGCTGAGCTTGCGGCGGGTGTGCTAGCAGCGCACGGGCTAGACGCCGTGCTCGCTTCGCGACCTGTTCCGACCCCTGCCCTTACGTGGGCGGCGGCTTATGACGGTGAGGCGTGCGGCGCGCTCATGGTGACGGGGTCCCATCATCCGCAGGGTTATCTGTGCCTCAAGATTCGCATGGGTGACGGCTCGACCGCCAACCAGGATGTCATCGAAGAGCTCGAAGAGACCATGGCTCCCGAGCCAATGGGGATCGAGGGGCAATATCGCACCGCGGATATCATTCCTGACTATATGCAGGCGGTGGCATCGTTTGTTGATGCCGAAGCCATCCGTGCCGCGCACTTGCGCGTGGTTGTTGATCCCATGGGCGGCGCAGCCCAGGGCTATCTAGCCGACTTGCTGCGCGAGCTTGGCGTTGAGGTGCACGAGATTCATGCCGGGCAGGCACCTGACCAAGAAGATATCTGCCCCGACCCCGTTGAGCCGTGGGTGGACGCTTGCGAGCGCACGGTTATCGAGGACGGAGCTTGCGCTGGCCTGGTGACCGACGGCGACGCCGACCGTATCGGCGCGGTTGACGAGCGCGGCAGATATATACATCCGCATCAGATCATGGCGCTCGTTTTGGGCGACTTGGTTCAATTTCGTAATTTGGAGGGGCGCGTCGTTGTCAATCTTTCATGCTCGACGCTCGTGCGTCGCATTGCCGAGGCGCTTGGCTGCCGCGTGACCGTCAAACCAGTCGGTTTCAAATATATAGCGGCGGAGATGAAGAAGGGCGGCGTCCTCATGGGCGGCGAAGAAGCCGGTGGTATCGGCATCGCCGCGCATATGCCCGAGCGCGATGGAATCCTCGCCTGTCTGATTCTGTGCGAGCTTATGGCAAAGACGGACGCGCCTTTGGGCGTTCTGGTCGACCAACTCGAGGACAGTTTTGGTAAGACGAGTTACGGTCGACGCGATTTGCGCCTTGAGGCCGAAGATGCCGAAACGTTGCGAACCCTGCTGCCGGGCGTAAACCCCAAGTCGATTTGTGGCAAGGTGCCGCAAAACGTTAGTCATATGGATGGCTTGCGTTTGGCATTCGAGGATGACACGTGGTTGCTGGTCCGTCCTAGCGGGACCGAACCAGTGGTGCGCGTCTACGCCGAGGGGTTCTCGGTGGAAGAACGTGATGAGTTGCTCGATGCTGGCTGTGCTTTAGCTAGGGGGACGTATCCGCTTTAACCATGAGGCTGCCTTATATAAAGAGATGCTCGGCGAGCGGTAGGTAACGGCTGGCAAACGTTAGCCGGATCCCAAAATGTGCAGGAAATGTGTACGCCCAGATTCCCGCCCACGGCGCCCCTCCGGTCTGGCAATATATCTCCTTGCCGCGCGGCCCGGTGAGACCG
>DXMW01000005.1 GCA_019414045.1 Collinsella sp.
GGCCCGTGGGTTATACCCTAAGAGCAAACCACCCTTTTTAAGGGTGGTTCTGATTTGTTGAACACATGGTCGCTACGTCCGCGCCCGGCTCAAACGGTCAGCAATCATCCGTGAACGATATTTGTTCAAAAAAGAACGCAGATAAACAAATAGTTGTTGCAGTTACTGTTCGAATGTGTTCAAATAAACATGAACAGTGAAGAACCGCACATTCAGATGCCCGGACCTGAACGCGATTCAACACTTCCAAACAGAAACTACGCACCTGCGTATCTCTCAAGGAGGATGTCATGAGAGTTGTAATCGCTTCCGATGCCGACGGTATGTCGATGAAGGAGTCCATCAAGGAGATGCTCATCGCCGACGGTCACGAGGTCGTCGACTATTCCGAGACCCCTGCCGCGGACTTTGTCGATTCCGCGACCGCCGTTGCCAAGGACCTGCTGGAGCACAAGGATTCCCAGGGCTTCGCATTCGATAAGTACGGCGTCGGCTCCTATATGGCCGCCGTCAAGATCAAGGGCATGGTCGTCGCCAACATTTCCGACGAGCGTTCCGCCTACATGACCCGCGAGCACAACGGCTCGCGCATGGTCACCATGGGCCCGGGCGTTGTGGGCACCGAGGTCGCCAAGAAGATCGCCCGCGAGTTCCTGCGCGCCCAGTACGCCGGCGGCCGTCACCAGATCCGTGTCGACATGCTCAACAAGATGGCCTAACGAGAGCCACCGAGAACTCGAACTTCTACCTCAACTTGTGAATTCAGACGAAAGGACGTTCTGATGAAGAAGACCATCGCAATCGGTTGCGACCATATCGTTACGGACGAGAAGATCTATCTGGCCGACCGCCTGGAGCAGGCTGGCTACAAGGTGCTCGACTGCGGCACCTACAGCCACACCCGTACGCACTATCCCATCTACGGTAAGGCCGTGGGCGAGGCCGTTGCCAGCGGCAAGGCCGACTTTGGCGTGGCCCTGTGCGGCACCGGCATCGGCATCACCAACGCCGCCAACAAGGTTCCCGGCGCCCGCTGCGCCCTGGTCCGCGATATGACCTCTGCCCTGTATGCCCGTCGCGAGCTCAACGCCAACATCGTGGGCTTTGGCGGTAAGATCACCGGCGAGTTCCTGATGGCCGATATCATGCTTGCCTTCCTGGAGGAGCCCTACGACAAGACTCCCGAGCACGATGCCCTGATTGCCAAGATCGATGCCTGCAATAAGGCCGACGCCGAGGCTCAGGCCGACCCGCACTTCTTTGACGAGTTTCTCGAGAAGTGGGACCGCGGCGAATACCACGACTAAGGAGGTTCTGGCGTTCTACCGAACGCCAGACCAGTCGACGCTGCGAAGCCATCTGGCGGGCGAGTTGCTCTGATAACACTTTTGCTTGCTGAGCTTGGGTGCTTCGTTTTGGCGGCACCTGGCATTCTGCAGCTTTTTAATTGACGGCTCGCGTTTCTGTGAGGGGGCGCGGGCCGGTTTTCTAAACAGGAGTCCAACATGATTCTGACCGTTACCATGAACCCGTCGATCGATACGCGCTATCAGCTCGACAAGCTGATCATCGACGATGTTAACCGCGTGACGCCCGAAAAGACCGCTGGCGGCAAGGGCCTCAACGTGAGCCGCGTGCTGTTGCAGCTGGGCGACGACGTACTTGCAACCGGCTTGCTTGGCGGGCACATGGGTGCCTATATGGCCGAGCTCATGGATGCCGATGGTGTCAAGAATGACTTTGTGCCCATCGCCGGTGAGACGCGCATTTGCCTGAATATTCTGCACGAGGGTAATCAGACCGAGCTGCTGGAGAGCGGCCCACAGATCGTCCCAGCCGAGCTCGAGGCCTTTACGGCCAAGTTCGCCGAGCTTGCAGCGAAGGCTGACGTTGTGACGCTTTCGGGCTCGCTGCCGCGTGGCGTCGATGCCGGCTACTATGCCGAGCTCGTCAAGATCGCCGAAGAGGCGGGCGCCAAGGTGCTGCTCGACACCTCGGGCGCATCGCTGGAGGCCGCGCTGGAGTCCGACGCTAAGCCTGAGCTCGTAAAGCCCAACCTGACCGAGATTAACGGCCTGCTGGGTACGTCCTTTACGACCGATGATGTCGATGCCCTGCGCGAGGCGCTTGCCGCCGATGGCCGCTTTGCCGGTATTCCCTGGGTCGTCGTTTCGATGGGCGCTGCCGGTTCGGTGGGCTTCCACGAGGGCCGCGCGTTCCGCGCCAAGACGCCCGCGATTGCGGCTGTGAACGCGACGGGTTCCGGCGACTCGACCATCGCCGGCTTTGCGCATGCCATTGCTGCTGGTGCCGACGACGTCACGGTGCTCAAGACCGCCAATACCTGCGGCAAGCTCAACGCCATGGATCCCAAGACCGGCCACCTGGTCATGGACCGCTGGGACGAGATCTACAACAACGTTGAGGTCGTAGAGTTGTAGCGGTTGCGACTCCTAATAGAATGAGCGTGGATAATCTCCTGCTTTTGGTGCCCATGCGAGCTCAAAGTGGGAGATTTTCCACGCTCGAGTCATTAGTCGTTGGGGACGTTCTTGTTTGACTAGTCGTTTAAGAACGTCCCCAATGGCTACACTCAAAAACGGCGCCCGTCGGCGATGTTGCCGGCGGGCGCCGTTGTCGTGTGGGCGGTTATGTCGTGTGGACTGCCGTTGAGCGTCCGGGTCTGTGCTCTACAGTGAGTCGATAAAGCGCTGCTGGGCGGCGCGGCCGGCCTCGTCCCATTTAAAGACGCCGGCGTTGTCGAGCACGTGGCCAAACACCACGCCGACCTCCTCGTGCAGGATGCCGATGGCGTTGTCCACCGTAAGCTCGTTCGCGCGGCGAGCAAAGACATCCGCGGTCCATGCGGCGTGGCTACGGCAAAGATCGTCGCTCTCGAGCGCTGCGGCAAGGTCGTAGCTGGCATCAGCCTTGGCTGCCAGCAGGTGCTCGCGGACAGCGCCGAGCTCGGGAACCAGGCGCGGCGGAAGAATAGCCAGGCCCATAACCTCGATCAGGCCGATGTTCTCCTTCTTAATGTGGTGATACTCGGCATGCGGGTGGAAAACGCCCAGCGGATGCTCGTCGGTCGTGATATTGCAGCGAAGCGCCAGGTAGGCCTCGTAAATCTCGCCGCCGGCGTTGCCGCGGGAGTCGACGCGGCGGATGACGGGCGTCACGGTGTTGTGCGCTACGCCGTCGGCCGTGTGCGCGATAACGCCCACAGACTCGTCGGTCCACTCGCGCCAGGCGAGGATAATCTTCTCGGCAGCGTCGAGCAGCTGAGCGCGGTCATGCGAGCGCAGGCGCAGCACCGAGAGTGGCCACTGCAGCACAGTGCCGGTGACCTGGTCAAAACCGGGCATGCTAAACTGCGAGACCTCGGCGGCATGCATCATGGGGAACTCGTGCGCGCCGCCCTGGAAGTGGTCGTGCGACAGAATCGAGCCGCCCACGATAGGCAGGTCGGCGTTGGAGCCGATGAAGTAATGCGGGAACAGGTCCACAAAGTCGAGCAGGCAGGTCAAGCCCTTGCGGTCGACGTGCATCGGACGATGCTCGGAGCTCATGGCAATGCAGTGCTCGTTAAAGTAGGCGTACGGGCTGTACTGGAAGCCCCAGCGCTCGCCGTTGAGCTGGATGGGGATAATGCGCAGGTTTTGGCGAGCGGGGTGAGCGCCGCCGTCGGCTGCGGCGGAGCGTCCGGGATAGCCCTCGTTTTCGATGCAGAGCTGGCAGGCGGGATACTTCTCGCCCGTGTTCTTGGCGGCACCTGCCGCGGCGATATCGCGCGGATCCTTCTCGGGCTTGGACAGGTTGATGGTGATCTCAAGATCGCCCCAGTTGGTGGGGGTGCTCCATTTGATGTTGCGCGCGATGGCGGCGCGGCGCACGTAGCCGGCGTCGCAGCACAGGCCGTAGAACCAGTCGGTCGCGGCGCGGGGCTCGTTGACGCCCATACGTCCGTTGAACTCTTCGTTTACAACCGAAGGCCTCGGCATGAGCGCACCCATGATGCGCATGGCGATGCGGTCGCGGCCTGACGCCGTGTCCTCGGCGGCACCGTTGGTAACGGCGGCCTCGGAAAGCGCGGCAAGCGTGCCCTCCAGGTCAAAGTCGGGGAGTGTATCGGGGTGCAAGAGCGAAATCTTCTCGGTCTTGAGTGCCCAAGCCATGTCGAGTGCGGGGCCCGTGGCGCCGATGCACTCCAAAATGGTGTTGTATGCCCAGATCCGGTCGTCCTGGCCGATCATCGATCGGTGGATGGCGTACTCGATCAGGTTCTGCGCGGCCTCTCGCACGTCAGTCATTACAGCCATGCCGCGTAAGCCCCCTTGTCAGAGATGGCGTAGTGACGGGCAGAGCCCTCGCCCAGCCAGCCGTTCATCTTGGCAATGAAGGTGTCGACCAGATCGAGCGGCACGAAGGCCTGGATGGTGCCACCAAAGCCGCCACCGTGGATACGGACGGCGCCGCGGCCGTCGAGCACGTGCTCGGCCAGCGCCAGGGCATACATGGAAGGCTGCTCGGAACCCAGCTTGGCAACAACATTTTGCAGGTACATGGCAGAGCTGGCGCCGGACTCGCGCGTCAGGACCAGGAACTGGTCAATGTCGCCGGCGTTGAGCGCTGCCCAGCGCTTATCGACCAGGCCGTTCTCGTACCAGTAGTGAATGGCGCGCAGGCAGGCGCGGTCGCCCAGCTTGGCGCGCAGCTCGGGGAGCTTAGCGTCAAAGTCGGCAACGTCGACCTCGCACAGGCGCGCCTTGCCAAACTCGGCAGCGACGTCTTGCATCTCGCGCGGAACGGCGGCGTAGTCATCGGTGGCTGCCACGTGGTCGGCGCCCACTTTAACGAGCACAAGCGCATAACCGTGATCCTCAAAGTTGAGCTCGAGCTTCTGGGTCTTAGGCTGAGCCTGGTCCTCAAAGTCCATGTAGGCGAGGCCACCCAGGCACACGGCGGCCTGGTCCATCAGACCGCAGGGCTTGCCGTAGTAGTTGTTCTCGGTGCGCTGGCTCATCTGCGCGAGCGCGACGGGCTCAATGGCGGGCGCGCCCCAGAGCGTCTCCATGGCGCGGCCGTATGCGGCCTCGACGGCAGCGGAGCTGGAAAGGCCGCCGCCCGAGGGGACGGAGCAGGTGAAGGCGAAATCGAAGCCGTGAGGCTCAACGCCAAGGGCTGCAATCTCGTGGGCCATACCGCGCACGAGGCTTGCGGACGTGCCCTTCTCGGACTCCCGAACGTCTAGCGTGCCGAGCGCGATTTCAAACGTGGGATAGCCCTCGTCGGCTACGCGAACCTTGTTGGAATCGGTTGCCACGGCGATGCCGTCGACAGCGACATCGAGCGAGCCGGCGATAACGTGGCCACCCTCGTGGTCGGTGTGGTTGCCGCTGATCTCGGAACGGCCGGGCGCGTGTACGTAGAGCACCTGGCGGTCGCCGATGGGGCCAAACTCCTCCTCAAACAGCTTGGTAAGTGTGGCGAATGTCTTTTCGTCGGGCGTGGTCATGGGAGTCCTTTCCTTGGCGCGCACGGGTGAGTTTTGCGTCGTTATGAGTACGTTAACAACTTGTAGCGGCATGAACCAAGTGTTCACGATACCGCACGTTACGGGCTATGTTAACGTACTCATAACACATCGCTTGTCACTTTTTGAGAATCTGGTAATCGGTAGAAATACAGCCGTGAACGGTACTGCCGTATGGACTTATAAAGCAGAAGAGATGCAGATAGAAAAAGTAGAGTACGTTAACATGCGTCCGACGATAGCGGGCCTCGGCGCGGGATGTATTTCTGCCCGGGCCGGCATTCACGCTATTCAGATCTCTCAAGGGTGAAGGTGATCCTGTGGCAAGGCGCCCGTCCAACGATACCAGTTCGCGTCCGGTCTCCATGGCCGACGTCGCCCGCGCTGCTGGCGTTTCGCAGCAGACGGTTTCGCGCGTCGCCAACGGCTTGCCCAACGTTAACGAACAGACGCGCCAGCGCGTGCAGGCCGCTATGCAAGAGCTTGGCTTTCGTCCGAGTTATGCCGGTCGCTCGCTGCGCGACGGCCGTTACCATTCGGTCGGCCTGTGCGTCAACGATGTCACCAAGTTTGGCAACCTTACGATGATCGACGGCATTGCCAGCGCGGCCCGCGAGCGCGGCTGCGCCATCACGCTGGTCGAGATGTCCAAGACCGAGGAGTTTTCGCTTGCCGAGGCCACGCGTCGTATGGCCGCGCTGCCCGTGGACGGTATCATCATCGGCATGAGTCGCATGGCGCCCGATTTTGAGACGTTCGATCCGTTGCCGGGCATTGGAACGGTCATCGTTACCATGTACGCGCATCCGCGCGTGACCACGGTCGATTCCGACCATTACGGCTGCTCGCTATTGCTTATGGATCATCTGTTTGAGCTGGGGCACGAGCAGATTCGCTATATTGGCGGCCCGTCGTTCTCGGTCGACGAGCAATTTCGTCGCGCCGGTTGGCAGGATGCGCTCGAGCGTAAGCACATTAAGCCGCAGGCGCCACTCGAGGGCGACTGGTCTGCCAACAGCGGCTACGAGGCCGCTCGGTACCTGGCTGAGCACGACCGCACCATGACGGCGATTTATGCGGCAAACGACCAAATGGCAAACGGCGCCATCGCCGCGTTGCGCGATAGTGGCTTGCGCGTGCCCGAGGACGTGAGCGTGGTGGGCGTCGATGACTCGCTCGACGACTTTGTCGCGCATAACGAGCTCACGACCGTTCGTTTCGATCTGCATCAGCGTGGACGCGAGGTGTTCGAGCATGCGGTTCCCAAGGCGGGGGCATCGGACAGACCCGTCGCCATTCGCATTCCCGGTCAGCTCATCGTTCGACATACCACCTCAGCGCCGCGCGCATAGTTTTCGCAGGTCAACGGCTCGGCGTTGCGCTTCAATAACAATCGGTAAGGACGCCGGCGGATAGCCGTGGCTATGAAGGCGAGTGCTATGATAGACGGGTTCATTTGTCTATCTAGGAGGCTTTGCCTGATGGAGATCACCAAGGATATCCGCTACATTGGCGTCGACGATCACGACATCGACCTGTTCGAGGGCCAGTACGACGTGTCCGAGAACGGTATGGCATACAACAGCTACGTTATCTTGGGCGAGAAGATCGCTGTCGCCGATTCGGTCGATGGCGGTTTTGTCGACGAGTGGCTCGGCAACCTCGAGGCTGTACTCGACGGCCGCACGCCCGACTACCTGGTCATCCATCACATGGAGCCCGATCACTCCGCCGGCATCGCCGCCTTTATGGAGCGTTATCCCCAGGCACAGATTGTGGCAAGCATGGGCGCCTTCCGCATGATGGTCAACTACTTTGGCACCGACTTCCCCGAGCGCAAGATGGTTGTCAAGGAGGGTGACGTGCTCGATTTGGGCGGCCACAGCCTAACCTTTGTCGGCGCCCCCAACGTGCACTGGCCCGAGGTGCTGTTCTCCTACGAGGCCACCGACAAGGTGCTCTTTAGTGCCGACGGCTTTGGCAAGTTTGGCGCCAACGACATCGAGGATCCCGAGGGTTGGGCCTGCGAGGCGCGCCGTTACTACTTTGGCATCGTGGGCAAGTTCGGCAAGTTTGTGCAAGCGGTGCTCAAGAAGGCCGCCGATTTGGACATCCAGATCATCTGCCCGCTCCACGGCCCCGTGCTTACCGAGAACCTGGGCTATTACCTCGACACCTACAACACCTGGTCGAGCTATCAGCCCGAGGACGAGGGCATCACGATTGCCTATGCGAGTGTGTATGGCCATCTGAAGGCTGCCGTTGAGGAGCTCGCTTCTGCGCTCGAGGCCCGCGGCCAGAAGGTTTCCGTCTTTGACCTAGCTCGCGACGATATGGCCGAGGCCGTTGAGGACGCGTTCCGCTATGACCGTCTGGTGCTTGCCTCCATTACCTATCAGGGCGAGATCTTCCCGTTCATGAGCGCCTTTATCCATACGCTTGTCGAGCACGCCTATCAGAACCGTACAGTGGCACTCGTTGAGGCCGGCTCCTGGGCGCCCACTGCCGCCAAGGTTATGACCAAGGAGCTCGAGGGCATGAAGGACATCACCCTGTCACAGAACAAGGTGACCGTGCTGGGCTCGCTCAATGACGCCTCGCGCGCTCAGATCGAGGCCCTCGCCGACGAGCTTTCCAAGTAGCGATTCTTTCACGTTTGACGCTCAAACCACCACAAAGGGGACAGACACCTTTGTGGTGGTTTTTGTTTAAGCGCCGGTGATGACGAGATTTGGGCGGGCCTCGTCGGCGGTCTCGGCGAGTGAGGTGGCGACGGCGCCATCGGGATCACGGTCCATCACGATGGTGTCGACGTCGACAAGCTCGGCAAAGCGGTACATGCCGCGCCCGTTAACCTTGCTGGCGTCCATGAGGGCGACGCTTTGATGGGCTGCGGCGATCATAGCCGTTTTGGTCTCGGCCATCTGCGGAAAGTCGGTCGTAAAGCCGCAACGGGGGACAAAAGCGCCGGGGCATACGATGGCAAGGTCGGCGTGAACCGTTTGAAGCGCCTGCATAGTGAGCGGTCCGTACAGATAACGATGGCCTTTGCGCAGTGCCCCGCCCAGCATGACGACATCAACCGAGGGCATACTCTCGTCGATGTAATCGGCAATGGTAATGTCTGCCGTGATGACGGTGATGCCGTCGCGCTGGTCGAGGAGCCGGACAAACTCGAGAGCGGTGGTGCCCGAGTCGACGAGCAGAGTGTCACCATTGCCGACGAGCTCGATGGCGCATTGCGCGATGGCCTGCTTGGCGGCGACGTTGACATTGATGCGGCGATCCTGCGTGGAGACAGTTAGGCGTTTGTGGAGCGACACAGCGCCGCCATGCGTACGGCGTAGCTTGCCTGCTTCGGCGAGCGCGTCCAGGTCGGCGCGGGCGGTGACGGAGGACACGCCAAAGGTCTGCGCGATTTCTGCCACCTGCACCGAGGCGTTATGTTCGAGCATCTCCATGATGGCGGCGCGCCGCTCATCGGCGAAAGCTCGGGTTGCTGCGTGGGCCATAGCTGCTCCATCCTCAATCTAAATTTGCAGGAATTGTGTTGAGTCTATTTTCGTTCATTTTCTTTTTGAGCAAGTAAACGCCTTTCGATTACTTATCTTCTCTATAAAAGAAAGATGATTGCTTGAAAACGGTAATGTCGGATAGGGGAATTTAGCCTGAATCCCTTCCGTTTGCTTTTCAAAAACGAGCGTTTTGGCCTGCGTGCCGGCGATATCTCGTACATGCGACAGATGCGATTTTCATACAATGAGCGCAGCAAAACGCAAGGTAAAACGCCTTGCGGACACGTACGCCCGATGTCCAGATGCGGGCGAGGGAGAGGAGCAAACGCTCATGGCACTTGTTACCACCGAAAAGATGCTCAAGGACGCTCAGGCCGGCCACTACGCCGTCGGCGCGTTCAACGTCGAGAACCTCGAGTTTGTTATGGCCGTTCTGGCCGCTGCCGAGGAGACCAAGTCCCCCGTCATCATGCAGACCACCCCGGGCACCATTAAGACCGCTGGCCTGGATTACTTCTACGGCATGGTCAAGGCCGCTGCCGAGCGCGCTTCCGTGCCCGTCGCCCTGCACCTCGACCACGGTGATGGCTATGACCGCTGCATGCAGGCTTTCCGCACGGGCTACACCTCCGTCATGATCGACGGCTCGCACGAGTCCTTCGAGGACAACATCGCCCTGACCAAGTCCGTCGCCGACGCTGGCCGCGCCATGGGCGTGCCTGTCGAGGCCGAGCTCGGTAAGGTTGGCGGCAAGGAGGACGACGGTCCCGCGGTTGAGGGCGAGAGCCCCTACACCGATCCTGCCGAGGCCAAGGAGTTCGTCGAGCGCACCGGCTGCACCTCCCTCGCAATTGGCGTTGGCACCAGCCACGGTGTGTACACGAGCGATCCTCACATCGAGCAGTCCGTGGTCAAGGCCATTCGCGACGCCGTCGACGTGCCGTTGGTTCTGCACGGCACCTCCGGTGTGCCCGATGAGCAGGTTGCCGAGGCTGTGAAGAACGGCATCTGCAAGGTCAACTACGCCACCGAGCTGCGTCAGGCCTACACCAAGGGCTTCATGGCCTACATGGCCGAGAATCCTGCCTGCTTCGACCCCAAGAAGCCGGCCAAGGAGGGTATGCGTGAGATCACCGAGCTGGTTAAGATCCGCATGACCAACCTCAACTCTGTGGGCAAAGCAGAGTAACAGCAAGGGCACTCCGACTCGCTACATATCCCGGGGAGGGATGAGGGCTTAGTTCCCCAATCGTCCTCGGGCATGCAAAAAGCCTCGCTGCGCACTTCGTGCGGCGAGGCTTTTTGCCCCCTGCGGAAAGATTGGGGAACTAAGCCCTCATCCCTCCCAGGTTGACCTACTCGAGGTCGTCGCCCTTGTGGTGTTGGGGCTGAAAGGGTGGGACGCGTGGGTTATTTGGTTGTTAGGGTTAGTAGGTCGTTGGGGGTTTTGAGGTTGTAGGTGGCGTTTGGGATATCTTGGTGTGATCCCCATGCTGCTCGGGCAAAACTGACCCCTGCTGAAGTTGCGCATTGTTCGTCGTAGACGGTGTCGCCAACGTAGACGACGTTGCCAGGATTCGCGCCCGCACGTCGGAGATATTCGAGCATGGGTGCGGGTGCGGGTTTATGTTCGGTTGTGTCTTCGACAAGGATGATGTGCTCAAAATACTTATCGAAACCAAGGGGTGCAATTTCTTTTGCGTATTCGTCGCGCGCACGTGAGGAGACGATGCCAAGTTTGCAGCCGCTATCGGCGAGCGTTGCGATGACTTCAAGCAAACCTGGAAACACGCTGATGGTGCTTTTAAAGCTGGCGGCAACTTGGCACCAGCGATCCAACGTTGCCTGCGAGTAGATCCCAAGTTTCTCAAGGGCATCCTTGCCGGGTATGCCGAGGGCAAAGTCAAGCTCGTGTCGGGGAAGCGTTTTGCTGGTCTCTTCTTGGACAATCTGGACAAGCGATGACAGAACGCTTTCTTCTGTATCTGCCAATGTCCCATCAACGTCAAATACGATATGGTCAAAGTGCTTCATATGATTGCTCCTCTCTGTTGTTTGCCTGCAAGTTTGATGCAGTGACAGAAGAAGGGCTAGCGGGATTTCTGCCTGGTGCTATCGAGATTCTGCCTCGCTGCTCGATAGCTCGAAGGAGTGCACCCCATTTGTTCTTTAAATACCTGGCCAAGATGGCTTGCTGTTATAAATCCGCATTGGCGCGCGACTGTCTGTACCGTTCGCGTGGTGTGTGCCAAAAGTTCGCAAGCACGGTTTATGCGGTATGCGCGTAGATATGCCGCCGGGGTCGTTCCTGCACAAGTTTCGATAATGCGGTAACACTCTCTTTCGCTTACGCCGGCTGCAGATGCCATCTGGGGCACATCTATAGCGGCTGCATAGTTTGCGCGGATAAAGTCCAGGATTGCCTTGAACTGTACGTCGCGGCTGGTCATCCAAGAGGCGCCGTCGGAAGAAAAGAGCGGTTCGGTCTTGGCGTTAATCTGAATCCAGAGCTCTGACAAACTATTTCGAAGCGCCATCTCGTTCTGCGGCCGTTGAAGGTCGTGGCTAAAGGAGCTCTTTAGCAAATCGATAAAGGGCATATCGTCGGGATTGGTGGGCGACCATTTGAGCACATCGACGCCTCGACATTGAAGCAATGGGTTGATGTAGCGCTTTTGGAGACGCCCCGCGGGATCGCCGAGCATCGACGGCTGAAAGATATGCAGCATTTGAATGGCTGGCGCCGAATTGGGTGATTGCAGCGTGCTGTGCAAAACGCCGCCGTTGATAAAGCCGGCGGACCCTTCCTCAAAGCGTACGTGCTCATGAGCCGCGTGCGTTCGATAGTCGATCGCTCCCTGCTCCATGTAGAAAAGCTCAACTTCGGAATGCCAGTGCCAGGGGACGGAATTGCCCGGATAGCGAGCGAATTCTGCGCGTTCGGCAATATAGGGCCAGTCTTCGGCGGTCTCGGGAAACGCTTCCTCGCGTCCTCCGCGGTGCAATTCTATGTGATCCATGTTTCGCATGGCATCAGTATAAAGCGCGATGGGCTTAGATTGCTCTTGCCTGTTCGGGGAACGCCTTGTCTAGGGATGCTTGGAGCTTATCGAAGGATGCTCGCAAGTTGTGGCTCTGGTCGGTTGAGCGTTTGGCTTTTGTGGTGGGGGAGTCGGGGAGGCCGTTTCTCTGTGTCGGGGGGAAGGAGAAAAGGTTTGCATGTTTTAGGGATGGCTGCTGTGCTGCGTCATTGGAAGAATGCATGCTTATGCGGCCTCCTCGATGTCCACCAAAAGATTGCGCGCGAGGTTTGCTGCTAGGTCCCGTGCGTTGGCAGTATTATGCCGCGGCTGCCGCAAAGAAGCGCTAAAGAAAGGCTTAACCTGGTTTAGTGTTACGATGAAACTGCAGGTCAGAGGTATCGAGTAACACTCTTGAAAGGTTTTGAGCTTAAGGGCTTTCTAAGGTTTGTGACGTGGATGTGGCGCGGACGTGCGGAGCGTGTGAATGCTCGCTGTTAGCGCTGCGGCTCTGTGGCGCGCACCTGCTCGATGACCTTTTCCATCGTGGCGTCGATGCGGTCTTTTTTGAGTTCGCATTCCCAGATGGTTATGGGCGTCCAGCCCATTTGAGTGAGCGCTGCCACAGCAGCACGGTCGCGCTCGACGTTGCGACGGAACTTTGCCTCCCAAAACTCAACGTTGCGCTTGGGCTGGCTTGGGTTGCACTTGGGGCAGCGGTGCCAAAAGCAACCGTTGACGAAGATGGCGATCTTGCGGCCGGGGAAGGCGATGTCGGGCTTGCCGGGTACCTTCTATTCCAAACGATAGCCCGTAAGGCCCGCGGCCCGTAGGCGCTGACGTACGAGCAGCTCGGGCTTGGTATTGGCGCGCTTGTTGCCCTTCATGGACTTTTTGATGGCGGCGCGACGGCGGACCAGTTCGCGCTCGTCAGCGGAGAGGTCCGAGGTATCGATGCCGTCGAGCAGACCGGGCTTGGGACGCTTTTTGCTGCGGCGTTTAGGTGCGCGCTTGGGTTTGGTGGCGGGTTTGTCGGTTGTGTTGGGCGCGGCGTCATCGGCGGAGCTTGCCTCAAGCCGATCTTCCTTTAACTCAATCAGAGCATCAATGAGCCCCTTGTCG
The DNA here is from genome assembly GCA_019414045.1 of Collinsella sp. Taxonomy (GTDB): domain Bacteria; phylum Actinomycetota; class Coriobacteriia; order Coriobacteriales; family Coriobacteriaceae; genus Collinsella. Next base: position 13,191 of record DXMW01000005.1, read on the forward strand.
GCGGGCATCCATTTCACCGTGGCAAGCGAGGTGCGTGGAATCCAGCGGATATCAAGCTGGCGGTCGTGTTTCTGGGGCTCATCGGATTCATCGGCGAGCGAGCAGTAGTAACACTCCATGGAGAGATGAAAATCGGGGTAGTCATACTCAACGGTGTAGAAATCACGCAGGTTGGTGACTTTTACCTGTAGCTCTTCCATAAGCTCGCGGCGCACGGCGTCTTCGGGTGTCTCGCCGCGCAGAAGTTTGCCGCCCGGGAACTCCCATAGTCCCTGCATGTTGCCGTAGCCGCGCTGCACGGCAAGCAGCTCGTCAGATCCTTCCTTGCGAATGATCCCAGCGGCAACATGAACAGTCTTCAACAGGAGCCCTTCCTCAACATCAAAACGTTCCCTGCACTACCTTACACAACGGTAAGGCAAGCGTAAGCCATATCGATGGTAGCCGACTCGGCTCCTTGCGACTATAGATGCCGTAGACTAATCGCAAGAAAGGACTCGGTATGCAAACCACGCAAACGGCGACCCCGGTACTGGAGGTCGCGCATCTCGAAAAGGTATATGGAGCACTGGGCAACGTGACCCGCGCGCTCAACGATGTCAGCTTTACCGTCAACCGCGGCGAATTCGTCGGCATCATGGGCGCCTCGGGCTCGGGCAAGTCGACGCTGCTCAACTGCGTGTCGACCATCGATAGCGCCACGAGCGGCACCATTCGCATCAACGGCCAGGATGTGACGCGCATGAAGCAGGCCAAGCTTTCGCAGTTCCGCCGCGAGGAGCTCGGCTTTATCTTCCAGGACTCCAACCTGCTCGATACGCTCACAGCACGCGAGAACATCGCCCTGCCGCTCACCATCGCCCGCACAAACTCGGCAGAGATCTCGACCCGCGTGCAGGATGTAGCCGCGCGTCTGTCTATCAGTCAGGTGCTCGACAAGTATCCCTACCAGATGTCCGGCGGTCAGCAACAGCGCGTTGCCGCGGCTCGCGCACTCGTCACCGACCCAACTATGATCATGGCCGACGAGCCCACCGGCGCCCTCGATTCCAAGAGCGCCCGCCTGCTGCTCGAGAGCCTGGAGGCGCTCAATCGCCGTCTGCGCGCCACCGTGCTCATGGTCACGCACGACAGCTTTGCCGCCAGCTACACGAGCCGTGTGCTGTTTATCCGCGACGGCAAGATTTTCACCGAGCTGCGCCGCGGCGACACCGACCGCCGAGAGTTCTTCGACCGCATTATGGAGGTCGTTGCCATGATGGGCGGTGAGGGCTCCGATGCTCTGTAAACTCGCTTGGGGCAACGTCCGCCGCGCCGGCCGCGATTACCTTGTCTACTTGCTGACGCTCACCCTGGGTGTCACGGTCTTCTATGCCTTCAATACCGTCTCGATGCAGGTCGACATTGCCGGCATCAAGGAGGAGGGACTGTCCGAGCTCATGGGCAGCATGCTCGGCTACCTGACGTACTTTTTGGCCGGCGTCATGGCCTTTTTGATAGTGTATGCCAACAACTTCATCATGAAGCGCCGCAAAAAGGAGTTCGGCCTGTACCAGGTGCTCGGCATGCGCCGCGGGCGCGTCGCCACGATCATGGCGCTCGAGACCGTATTTGTTTCGGTCGGCGCTTTTGTCGCCGGCATTGTGCTGGGCGTGGGGCTCTCCCAGCTCATGACATTCTTTACGGCCTCGCTCTTTAAGACGCAGATCGCTAATTTCCACTTCTTTTTCTCGGTGCATGCGTTCAACCTGACCCTTGCCTGCATGCTCGTGATGTTTGTGCTCACGCTGCTGCTGAACCTTCGCGCCGTGCGCCGCACCAGGCTCATCGAGCTTATGGGTGCCGAGCGTCGCAACGAGAGCATCAAGACGCGCAACCCCTGGATCGCGATTGCCATCTTTGTCGTGGGCGTGGTGCTGGTGGGCGTGGCCTATTACCGTCTGCTGCGCGACGGGTTCCCGCTCACCGCGACGGAGGGTAAGCTGCAGGAGGCCATGAGCCAGTTCGGTATCACCACGGCCATGGTTACGGTGGGTACCTTTGCCCTATTTTGGGGACTTTCGGGCATGCTCATCAAGCTGCTGCAGAGCCTGCGCAGCGTGTATTGGCGCGGCCTCAACATGTTTACCGTGCGCCAGCTTGCGGCCAAGGTCAACACGGTGTGCTTTTCGATGGGCGTTATCGCGATGATCCTGTTTCTGGCCATTACCTCGGTGACCTGCGGCATGTCGATCGCCAACGTGATGAACGAGAACCTGGAGCGCTATACGCCGGCGGATATGTCGCAGACGTATATCTATTACGCGTCCGATAGGCTCGACTACTACAAGAAGTATGTCAATCCTTCCGAGGCCGATCGCATGGTGCTGGCAGACGCAACGGTCGATTTGTACTCTGCATGGCACGGTGACCGTATCGATCCCGATAACGTTGCGGAAAGTATCAAGGGCAAGTCGGCAGATAATGGCAACGAGGCCGGAAAGAAGGTCAATATCGCCGATGTTGCCGGCGAGCATGTGCAGATTGATTCGTATCTGAGCTATACGCTTGGCGGCTCGGATCCTTCGGTGACGGCGGGCGAGATGTGCAAGGCCATGGGCGAAAAGCTCCCCAAGGCGCTCGAGGGTAGCAATGCCGATGATATGGGCCTGTTTGTGACGCCGGCGAGCCAGTACAACAAACTGCGCCAGATGATGGGCGAGGAGCCGGTGAACATTGGCCGCGACCAGTACTTGCTTACGTGCGATATGGGCGGCGAGTTGGGCGACCTGTACACCAAGTACATGGCTGGGGGCCATACCCTCACCTTGGGCGGACATGAGCTCAAGCCCGCAGCCGATAAGTCGGACGAGGACACGGCTGCCATCGCCAACTCGGCACTCGGCAGCAATCCCGGTACCGTGGTCGTAGCCGACGAGCTGCTGTCCCAGCTTAACCTGCAGCCGTATTCCAGTAATCTGCTCGTTAACTACAAGCAGGGGATGGATGTGACCAAGGCAGACGAGAGCATTAAATACACCATGCTCGACAATCTGCTCGTTGACGGCAAGGAGCCGGGGTCGTGGGGAATCTTCATGACACGCTCCGAGATCTATACGCAGGCGGCGCAGATGAACGGCATGATTAGCTATCTAGCCATCTATATTGGCTTTGTACTGGTCGTTGCATGTGCGGCAATTCTGTCGATCCAGCAGCTCTCCAATGTGGCCGACGGAAGCCGCAGCTATCGCGTGCTGGCGCAGATCGGCTGTGACGACCGCCAGATTCGCCATTCGGTGATGGCGCAGCAAGCGGTGTTCTTCCTGTTCCCGCTGACAGTGGGTCTGGCGCACTCCTTTGTGGCGCTCAAGGTGATCATCGAGCTGGTGAGCACGTTTGGCAACATGAGCATCGGCGGCACGGTGGGCCTCACATGTGCGATTTTCCTGGCAGCCTATGGCGGCTATTTCCTGGTGACCTACCTCATGAGCACCGGCATGGTGCGAGCCGCCATCGCCACCCGCTACAGCGAGTAGCAAGCGGGCAAAACCGTCGCAAAACCAACGCAAACAACCGCCGCGGAGGGAGTCGGCCCCCTTCCGCGGCGATTTTTTTTGTCTATCGGATGCCTCTCAGATGCAAGTGAGTAGACTTTTTTGGATCTGTCGAGCACACCACGACAAGTGCTCAATAAAACCGCAGGTCAGCGCTGTGGCGATTCGGGGTGTGCTCGGCCTCCTGCAAAAAGTCTACTCACTTGGTTTTGGCTGCTAGAAGACCGCCGTGAGGGAAGGCAACTTCCTCGCGGCGGTTGGCGTTCGCCCAGATAAAACCTGCCAAAATAAACCTGTCTCTTTTTGGCATGTCCCTTTTGGCGTGGCTGATTGCTTTGGGCTGTCTTGGAGAAAGCCCGTGAGGCGGCACACAGGCTAATCCTGCGTGTCGCCTCCGTACATGTAGACGATAAAGCCGTCGCCGGTGTCTTGGCTGTGATCCTCCAGGATGCGTTTCATGTTGAGGTGCTCGTAGAACTGCCAGTCAGAGTTGCAGTCGCTCATCAGGAAGAACTTGGTGCACCCGGCTTTGGCGAGTTCGGCGCGCGCAAGGTCGATGAGCTCGCGGCCGAGTCCCTTGCCCTGCCACTCGGGCACAATGATGATCAGGTTGAGCTGGCCCTGGGCATACTCGTTGCCCGTGGCGGCAAAGCGATCGGCCGTGGCCTTTTCGCGACTGTCGCCAAAGAGCGAGCCCTCGAGTTTGGCATCGGCGGTCTTTGCCATCTCGGTTGCCTGGGCGAACATCTCGTCGTAGCAGGGTACCCACGTGGGGTTGGTACGCGGCTTGCCGTCCTCGAAGATGCCGATGCAGCAGGCGGCGATAATGCGGCCCTCTGCCTCGGCAACGAGCGCGATAGGGGAGCGCTGCAGCTGCATGGCAATGTTGAAGCGCGCGCAGAAATCGGCAGCTTCGACGTCGCCGCGGTTGCGTAGCGTGTTGCACCACAGCCGGTTGTAGATGGCGGCGATACCATCCAGGTCGTCGAGCGTGGCGGCGCGCAGGGTTACGTTGTCAAGGCTCATGGAGGCTCCTTCCAAGTTGGGTCAGGCTATCTATGAGTGTGGCATGGCCGCAGGGGCGCCGCATCAACCATTCGGTAGACGACCCCCGATTCCACGGGGGCGGAGAGATAGTCATTGGGGACGTTCTTAAACGACTAGGCAAACAAGAACGTCCCCAACGACTACTCATTTAAGTACGTCCCCAATGAGTGCCCCCAATGAGTGTGCAGCCAAGGTGATGCCGTTGTTTTGGCAACGACAGCGAAAACCCGCCAGAGCGAGCAAAGTGCCTTGAAACAAGGCGGCATTGACCTTTTGGTCATGCCGCCGAAGTTGAAAGGCAGATTGCCGCTCTGGCGGGTTTGCAGTGTCGAGCCGTTACGCGGGTTGGTAAACCCGCGTAACTAAACCCGCTCTGCGATCTCGTGGATGAGGTAGTCGGTCTTTTCCCAGCCCAGGCACGGGTCGGTGATGGACTTGCCAAAGACGCCGCCGTCGACCGGCTGGTTGCCGTCCTCCAGGTAGGACTCGATCATAAAGCCCTTGACCAGCTTGGAGATGGACTCGTTGCGGCGGCAGCTGTCGAGCACCTCTTTGCAAATGCGGTACTGCTCCAGCGGACGCTTGCCCGAGTTGTCGTGGTTGCAGTCGATGACCGCCGCCGGGTTGGCGTAGCCGGCATGCTCGGTATAGCGCTCGGCCAGGCGCTCCAGGTGCTCGTAGTGGTAGTTGGGGTAGGTGCGACCGTCGAGACCGATGTAGCCGCGCATGACGGCGTGCGCGAGCGGGTTGCCGTCGCACTCGACCTCCCAGTTGCGGAAGATAAAGCTCTGATGTGCCTGGGCGGCGTAGATGGAGTTGAGCATAACGGTGGTGGAACCGGCGGTGGGGTTTTTCATGCCCACAGGCACCGAAATGCCGCTCGACACCAGACGATGCTCCTGGTTCTCGACCGAGCGCGCGCCCACGGCGACGTAGCTCAGCAGGTCGACGAGGTACTGGTAGTTGGACGGGTAGAGCATCTCGTCGGCGGTAAAGAAGCCAGTCTCCTCGATGACGCGCAGGTGCATGTGGCGGATGGCCTTAACGCCTTCAAGCAGGTCATCGGGCGCCTCGGGGTCGGGGTTGTGCAGCAGCCCCTTGTAGCCGGTGCCCTTGGTGCGCGGCTTGTTGGTGTAGACACGCGGAATGATGATGAGCTTGTCCTTGACCTCTTCGGCGACCTTGGCCAGTCGGTTCATGTACTCAAGCACCGAGTCCTCGCGGTCGGCAGAGCACGGGCCGATGATGAGCACCTTGCGTGCGTCCTCGCCGGTAAAGACCTTGGCGACCTCGGCGTCGAATGCCTGCTTTTTGGCGGTAAGCTCGGCGGGAAGCGGCATTTCCTCGCGGATCTCCATGGGGATCGGCAGCCTGCGCTTGAATTCCATGGCCATATGGGGCCTCCTTTATCAATTAACGGCAACAATTGGCGAATTCTCGAATGCTCGGCATTATCCGCTGTCGCACGCTAAAGTGCAAGTGAAACCTGCCGAAAAGGGACAGGTTTATTTTGGTCGGTTTTATCTGGGGAAATGTCGGCGCTCGCCGGAAGGGGAGGGCCAACGTACGGCACGCTGGAGCAAGTTGGATCTTCTGCGGCATACCCTGTGGACAAAAAATGGCAAATATGAGTACTGTTGCTAGCGTAGTATCATATCGATCTTACAAGATAATAGACACAACAGTAAATATGTTCATTAACGTTGGCACACAGAAGCATGCTACCGGGCATTTTGATCAATTTGAAGGCATATCTAGGCCGCAATGAGGTCGTTTGGGGCAGTTTTGGCTGTTACTAAAAAGGTGACAGTACTCATATTTGCCATTTTTTGCCCACAGGGGCTGGAAAGGACCGTCAATTCGGCTCCAGGGGATGCGGTCCAAGGGCCGCAGAACGAAAAATGGGGGCGCTGGTTGTCCTGCGCCCCCATTCTTTGGGTATTGCGGTTGTTTGCCGCCGGTTTTACGCCGCCTCGTCGAACTGCGAGTTGTACAGGTCGGCGTAGAAGCCGCCCTGGGCGAGCAGTTCGTCGTGTGTGCCCTTCTCGACGATGTCGCCGTCGCGGATCACCAAGATCACGTCGGCGTTACGGATCGTGGACAGGCGGTGCGCGATGACAAAGCTTGTACGGCCCTGCATCAGCGCATCCATGGCGCGCTGGATGAGCTCCTCGGTGCGGGTATCGACGTTGGAGGTCGCCTCGTCCAGAATCAGCGCCGGACGGTCGGCCAAAATGGCGCGGGCGATGGTCACGAGCTGGCGCTGACCCTGCGACAGGTTAGTGCCCTCCTCGTTGATCATAAAGTCGTAGCCACCGGCGAGCGTATGGATAAAGTGGTCGCAGCGTGCGGCGCGTGCGGCGGCTTCGACCTCGGCATCGCTCGCATCGGGGCGTCCGTAACGGATGTTCTCGCGGATGGTACCGTTAAACAGCCAGGTGTCCTGCAGCACCATGGCAAACTCGCCGCGCAGCGCCGCGCGGTCCCAGTCACGCACGTCGACGCCCTCGACGCGCAGCGAACCGTCGTCCACGTCGTAAAAGCGCTGCAGCAGCTTAATGAGCGTGGTTTTGCCGGCGCCGGTGGGGCCGACGATGGCGATGGTCTGACCGGGCTGCGCCTCGCAGCTAAAGTCGTGGATGATGGTCTTGTCGGGCGTGTAGCCAAACTTGACGTGGTCAAACTCCACGTGGCCGGGACGCTTCTCGGGAATCTGCGCGTCGGCCTTCTGCTCCTCCTCGGGCGCGGCCAGGAACTCAAACACGCGCTCGGTTGCGGCGGCCATCGACTGCATCGTGTTGCTCACGTTGCCCAGCTGCTGCACGGGCTGCGTAAAGTTTCGCACGTACTGAATGAAGCTCTGAATGTCGCCGGGCGTGGCATTGCCGGTCAGCGCGAGCTGCGCGCCCACCACGACGACGCCCACGTAGCCCATGTTGCCCACCAGGCTCATAAGCGGCATCATCAGGCCCGACAAGAACTGCGAGCGCCAGCCACTAATAAAGAGACGGTCGTTTTGACGGTCGAACTCCTCGATCGAGGCCTCGGCGCGGTCGAACACCTGAATGACGTTCTGGCCGGCAAAGTCCTCCTCGATAATGCCGTTGACGGTGCCCAGGACCTGCTGCTGCTCGCGGAAGTACGGCTGCGAGAAGTGAATCATCACGGCCATGATCACGGCGGCGACGGGCAGCGTGACCACGACGACGCCGGTGAGCGGCAGGCTGATGGAGAGCATCATCACGAGCACGCCCACGATCTGCGTGATCGAGGTGATGAGCTGCGTCACGGACTGGTTGAGGCTCTGGCCGAGTGTGTCGACATCGTTAGTGATGCGGCTGAGCACATCGCCCTTGCTGTGGCCATTGAAATAGCTCATCGGCACGACGGCGATCTTGGCGGCGATCTCCTTGCGCATGCGATAGCAGATCTTCTGCGTGACGCCGGTCATGAGCCAGCCTTGGATCAGGCTGCAGGCAGAGCTCGCCAGATACAGACAGAGCAAAAAGCCGAGCGTCTTGGCGATCCAGGCAAAGTCGACATCGCCGGTGCCGTTGACCTTGGCAACCAAGCCCTCGAACAGCTTAGTCGTAACCTGGCCAAGCACCTTGGGCCCCACAATGTTAAAGATGACCGAGCACACGGCAAAGGCGACGGCGGCAAACACGGCAATCTTGTGCTGGCCGATATAGCCGAGCAGCTGCCTCATGGTGCCCTTAAAGTCCTTGGCCTTTTCGCCACGGCGCATGCCACCCACGCGGCCCATGGGACCACGCTGGCGGGTGGGCTTGGGAATCTGAGTCTTGGTCTCGTCTGCCATTAGCGCTCGCCTCCTTCCATGACGGCTGCAATTTCTTTTTGGGTAAGCCCCAGCTCCTCGGCGGAAAGCTGCGACTGTGCAATCTCCAGGTACGCCAGGCAGCCGTGCAGCAGCTCCTCGTGCGTGCCGGTGCCCACTACGTGACCGTCGTCGAGCACGATGATCTGGTCGGCGTGCATGATGGTCGCGATGCGCTGGGCCACGACCACGAGTGCGGCGTCGGTGACGTTTTTGGCCAGCTCCTCGCGCAGGCGCGCGTCGGTCTTGTAGTCGAGGGCGCTAAACGAGTCATCGAACACCACGACCTCGGGCTTTTTGGCCAACGCGCGGGCGATGGCCAGACGCTGGCGCTGGCCGCCCGAGACATTGGAGCCGCCCTGGCTGATGGGGGAGTCGTAGCCGCCCTCGCGCTCGGCGATAAAGTCCTCGGCCTGTGCGATGCGTGCCGCCTGACGCATGTCATCATCGCTCACCATGTCGCCGGCAAATTTGAGGTTGCTCTCGACAGTGCCCGAGAACAGACGCCCCTGCTGCGGGATGTAACCAATGCGGCGGCGAAGCTCGGAGAGGGTCATATCGCGCACGTCGATGCCGTCGAGCGAAATGCTGCCGCCCGTGACGTCGTACAGGCGCGGGATGAGCTGCACAAGCGTGGACTTGCCCGAGCCCGTGGAGCCAATGATGCCGAGCATCTGGCCGGCATGCGTGGTGAAGTTCACGCCGCTAATGACGTCGGCGCGGGCATCGGGATACTGGAAGCTCACGTCGCGGAAGGTGAGCTCACCGCGCGGCGCGCTGGCCGCGGGCAGCTTGGGCGAGGCGGGGTCGTTGATGCTCGTGGGGCAAGTGATGACCTCTTCCACGCGCTCGGCTGCGACTTCGGCGCGGGGCAGGATGACCGAGACCATGGTGAGGATCATAAACGCCATGACGATCTGCATGGTGTAGGAGATAAACGCCATCATGTTGCCGACCTGCATCACGCCGTCGGACACGCCCTGCGCGCCAAACCAGACGATAAGCACGGTGATGCAGTTCATGACGAGCATCATGAGCGGCATCATAAAGCTCATGGCTCGGTTGGTGTAGAGCTGCGTGGTCATCAGGTCGAGCGAAGCCTTGTCAAAACGCTCGAGCTCATGCTCCTCGCGGTTGAACGAGCGGATAGGCATAAGGCCGTCGAGCAGCTCGCGGGCGGTAAGGTTCACACGGTCCACAAAGCTCTGCATCTTTTTGAACTTGGGCATGGTGAGGCCCATGAGCACGCCGACGACGGCCGAGACAGCGATGATGGCCACGGCGATGGTCCACTCCAGGCCGGTGTGGTTGGCCAGGACGCGCATGACGGCGACGATGCCCATGACGGGGGCCATCAGGCACATGCGGATAAACAGGGTTGCGGCCATCTGAATCTGCTGAATGTCGTTGGTGCAGCGGGTGATGAGCGAGGCCTGGCTAAACTTGCCCACCTCGGCCGGCGAGAAGTGCATGACCTTGTTGAAGGTCTCGCGGCGCAGGTCGCGGGCGATGGAGCAGGCGGTGCGCGACGCCACAGCGCCGGTCAGGATGGTGGCGACCAGCGAGATCAGGCACAGGCCAAACATCGTGGTCGCCATGCGGCTCAGGTAGGCGTTCTGCACGTCGGCGGGATCGATACCCTGCGCTTTGTACTCGTCCTGCACATAGCTCACGGCGCGTTGGGTCACGATGGAGCCCGACATGGAGCCCATTTTGTCCGCCATTTGGTTGGCGCCCTCGACGAGCTTGCTTTGGTCTACCAGACCGCCCTCGACACCCAGGCGCAGGCTCTTCATGGTGATCTTACCGCCGTCGGCATCAATCTGCTTTTGCATGTTCTGCGCCGCTGCGGCCTTCTGCTGCATCTCGGCGAGCTGCTCGGGCGTCATCGCTGCCATTTGCTCGGGGGTGGGCATGGCCTGGGCGGCGCTGTTGTCTTTTTCGCTGGACGTGCCCATCATGTCGCCCATGGAGCTGGCGTCGATGCCCTGGTTGAGCGAAAGGACGACGGTCTCGGGCAGGCTCATGATGTCGGCAATCTTGCCGCCGTCGGCGCGCTCCTCCTCGGTGCCCTTGTACGTTCGAATGCCGTTGTTGTCCGCCTTGCTAAACACGGCATCCACAGCTTTGGCGTCCTTGGCGCCCATAAAGAGCTTGAGGTCATCGAGCGATTCGGCGCGAATGGTGTCGGGCACGGGTGAGGCGATGCCGCCTTGCTGCACGCCCACATCGACGATGTCACTCATATACGTAGGCAGCGCTAGGTCGGCATTGCAACTGATTACGATAAGTACGATAGCCGTGAGCAGCGCCAGGACATGCTTTTTAAAGAGCTTGAGAATCCTCACTCGGCATCTCTCCTTTCTTGGTTGCGGTCGATAATTTCGTTGGCACGCCTTAGAAGGCGCACCATCTCTTGGGTATCCGTTTCGCCGAGCTGCTCGAGAAAGGCCGCGGTGCGGTCCTCGAATTCCCGACGTTTGATTTCGAGGTCTTGTCGGCCTTTGTCGGTCACCGTGACGTGTACGCGACGACGGTCGGTTTTTGAGTGCTCGCGCTCGACCCAGCCCTTGCCCTCGAGGGCGCGCAGGATGTTGGCGATACGGGCGCTCGAGACCCAAGCGCGATCGGCGAGTTCGCTCGGCGTAAGCGAACCGCCGGCGAGCATGAGGGCGCGCATGACGGCCATCTCGCCGCTCATCGCCTGGTCGACAAAACGCGAAACGTGCTGGTGCATGCTGCCAAACTCGGTAAAGAGCTGACGCCCAAGCTCATGGAAATCGGTATCTTCCACCGAAAACCCCTAACACTAGAAACTATTTTTGGTGAAAGATGATACCCCTGTATGCACACCTCATACAGTAGATTTTTGGGACATGCCTAGAAATCTACCTTCGTGGGCATTTCATGCCACCGCCTCCGTCGCGGCGAAAAAGTAGATTTCTAGGCATGTCCCAAAAATCTATCGGTGGGTACTTTACCCTGCTAAAGCTGGCATAACAGCTAGAGTGAAGGACGTATAAAGGCAAGGGGAAATATCAAATAATTCGGTGAACGGTAGATGATGGCGGGCGCGTTTCCTGCGGATTTGTTGAAAACGCTCTAATGACACAAAAAAAGGAACATATAACAGCCCTGATGAAGGGGGTGGCTATGTTATCCTTCACTAACGGGTGAAATCTTGGGTTTAGGGTTGCAAGACCAAGGTGAATAAACGTTTTTCCCTGCGCTAACGCGCGACGGAAGGCGAATGAAGCCGGTCATGCAGGTCTAACATTCAAGAATTCAATAAGCAGCGGTGTGAGAGAGCGCCGCATTACACGTAACTAGGAGCGTGGTTACACAATGCAGGAGGCATGGGAAGGCTTCAAGGAAGGCATTTGGACGGGAGAGGTTGACGTCCGAGACTTCATCCAGAAGAACTACACCCCTTACGAGGGCGACGAGTCGTTCCTCGTAGGTCCGACCGAGCGTACCAAGGAGCTGTGGGGCGAGGTTCTCGACCTGCTGCTTAAGGAGCGCGAGCAGGGCGGTGTCCTCGATATGGACACCAAGACCGTCACGGGTATCGTGAGCCACCCCGCTGGCTACATCGATAACGCCCACCGCGAGAAGGAGACCATCGTCGGCCTCCAGACCGACAAGCCGCTCAAGCGCGCTCTGCACGTCAACGGCGGTATCCGCATCGCTTGCCAGGCCGCCAGCCAGCACGGCTACAAGGTCGACGAGAACGTTGTCGAGCGCTACACCTTCGAGCGCAAGACCCACAACGCCGGCGTCTTCGATGTTTACACCCCCGAGATGCGTGCTTGCCGCTCGGCTCACATCATCACCGGTCTGCCCGATGGCTATGGCCGCGGCCGCATCATCGGCGACTACCGTCGTGTCGCCCTGTACGGTGTCGACTACCTGATTAAGGACAAGGAGGCCCAGAAGGCTTCCACCCCGACGGTCATGACCGCCGACAACATCCGCGACCGTGAGGAGCTGCAGGAGCAGATCCGCGCCCTCGGCGAGCTCAAGATGATGGCCGAGACCTATGGTTTCGACATTTCCAACCCTGCTACCAACACGCAGGAGGCCATCCAGTGGATGTACTTCGCCTACCTTGCTGCCGTCAAGGAGCAGAACGGCGCCGCTATGTCCATCGGCCGTACCTCTACGTTCATCGACATCTATGCTGAGCGCGACCTTGCCAACGGTACCTTCACCGAGGAGCAGATCCAGGAGTTCGTGGATCACTTCATCATGAAGCTCCGCATGGTCAAGTTCGCCCGTACTCCCGAGTACCAGGCCCTGTTCACCGGCGACCCGCAGTGGGTCACCGAGTCCATCGGCGGCATGGGTGTTGACGGCCGTACGCTCGTTACCAAGATGAGCTACCGCTACCTGCACACGCTCGAGAACATGGGTACCAGCCCCGAGCCCAACATGACCGTTCTGTGGTCGACCCGTCTGCCCGAGAACTTCAAGAAGTTCTGCGCCAAGACTTCCGTCGCCAGCTCCTCGATCCAGTACGAGAACGACGACCTCATGCGCGTCTATCACGGCGACGACTACGGCATTGCCTGCTGCGTGTCCTCCATGCGCATCGGCAAGGAGATGCAGTTCTTCGGCGCCCGCGCCAACCTTGCCAAGTGCCTGCTCTACGCACTCAACGGCGGTGTTGACGAGGTCTCCAAGAAGCAGGTCGGCCCCAAGTATCGCGCCGTCGAGGGCGATACGCTCGATTACGACGACGTTGTGGCCAAGTACAACGACATGATGAAGTGGCTCGCTGGCGTGTACGTCAACTCGCTGAACATCATTCACTACATGCACGACAAGTATTGCTACGAGCGCATCCAGATGGCTCTGCACGACAAGCACGTGCACCGCTGGTTCGCTACGGGCATCGCTGGCCTTTCCGTCGTGGCTGACTCCCTGTCCGCCATCAAGTACGCCAAGGTTCACCCCGTCCGTGACGAGAACGGCATCATCGTCGACTTCGAGACCGAGGGCGAGTTCCCCAAGTACGGTAACGACGACGACCGCGTCGACCAGATTGCTCACGACGTTGTGCACCAGTTCATGGAGTACATCCGCATGAACGACACCTACCGCAACTCCGTGCCCACGACCTCGGTTCTGACCATTACCTCCAACGTCGTGTACGGTAAGAAGACCGGCTCCACGCCCGACGGCCGCAAGGCTGGCCAGCCGTTCGCCCCGGGTGCTAACCCCATGCACAAGCGCGATAGCCACGGCGCCATCGCTTCGCTGTCTTCGGTTTCCAAGCTCCCGTTCCGCGATGCTCAGGACGGCATCTCCAACACCTTCTCCATCATCCCGAGTGCGCTCGGCAAGGAGGACCAGGTGTTCTTTGGCGATATCGACCTTGATCAGCTGGGCGAGTAACTATTGTTAGTGCTATACTAACAATAACGATTACTGATTAGTGCGCCGGTTTCGGCCGGCGCCTATTAATCGAAGGAGACACATTATGAAGGTTTCTGAAGTTTCCGAGACCCAGGCCGATAACCTGGTCCACATGCTCGACGCTTACGCCGAGAAGGGTGGCCACCACCTGAACATCAACGTCTTCAACCGTGAGACGCTGCTCGACGCTCAGGCTCACCCCGAGAAGTACCCGCAGCTGACCATCCGCGTTTCCGGCTATGCCGTGAACTTCCACACGCTCACCAAGGAGCAGCAGGACGAGGTCATTGCGCGTACCTTCCACGACAAGTTCTAAAGGGGCTCAACTCCCGCAGGATCGCCGGGGCTGTTTGGGCTACCTCCCAAAACGTCCTCGGACATGCAAAGAGGCTCGCTGCGCACTTCGTGCGGCGAGCCTCTTTGCGTCCTGACGCTCCTATTTGGCAAGGTGTTTTTTAGAATCCATTTTGCGCTC
>DXMW01000006.1 GCA_019414045.1 Collinsella sp.
GCATGGCGGTGTAGGCCGCGAGCCTGTCCTTGATCCGTTGTGTGATCGGCTTCTCGCTCATTATGTCAGGGCGTCACTCCTGCTCACCTCCTTCCTCGTCAGGCTCGAAGATCGCGGCGATCTCCTCGCGCGGTAGCTCTCGGCCTTGACGGACGCAGCGCACGGCTGTCTTTCCTGTTATTCTGATGTACCTCTTGACGATCACGTCCGTGAAGGCGGGCGTCAGCTCCATGATGTAGGAGGGCTGCCCGTATGCCTCGCAGGCGGCCAGCGTCGTGCCGGAGCCGCCGAAGGGATCATAGACGCCCGTGGCGAAGTCCGTGTTGTCGACCAGCTTCTCCAGCAGCTCGACGGGCTTCTGTGTTGGGTGCAGCTCATTCCCGGAGCGGGAGATGCTCAGGACGTTGCCGTAGCCCTTGTGGCCGTCGAAGTGGGTGGCAGCCTTGGCGCCGAACAGAATGAGCTCATGCTGCGAGCGCCAGCCGACGCCCATGCCCGGCGTGCCCTTGTCCCATACGATCTCAGACTTGACGCCGAAGCCGGCCGCCTCGACGAGGTCGAACAGATATACCCACATACGCCAGTCGGTGAAGATGTAGGCGTAGAGGCAGGGGATGTCGGTGAGCGCGCCGCGGATCAGGTTTTGGTAGCCGCGCGTGCTGAGGATGTCGTTGGCAATCTTCGGGGCCTTGCCGTTCTTTCTCTCGGTGCCGATGCTGCCGGTCGACTTCTGCGACTCCTTGCTGCCGCCCGAGCAGTAGGGCGGGTCGGTCAGCAGGATCTCGGGCTTGTTGCCGTCGAGCAGCAGGGCGCGATCCTCCGGCCGGGTGCAGTCTCCGCAGAGGACGCGGTGCCGGCCGAGGATCCAGAGGTCGCCGTACTGTGTGACCGGCGCGGCCGGGGCCGGGATCTCGGCGTCGGGGTCGCTGCTCGGCTCCTTGGTGTGCAGCGCCTCAGAGAGGGCCGTCACGATGTTGCCGTAGTCGTCCTCGGTGTAGCCGCTGAGCATGAACGGGATCTCGCCGGTGTCGATGTCGGCGAAAACCTCGGCGAGCATCTTGTTGTCGGTGGTGGCGAGCTCCGCGATGCGGTTGTCGGCCGTCAGGTCGGCCAGCTCCTCGGCCTCGCTTGCGTAGTCCTGATAGTCGACCGGGGCGTCGGTCAGGTCGTCGAGCTGCGCGGCCATGAGACGGCCGTGGCCCTTTGTGACGAGCCCGCTGCGCTTGCTGACAGTGATCGGGGCGCGCCAGCCCGTCGCTCTGATAATAGAGGCGAGGAGCTTGATCTGCTCCGGCGGGTGCTGGTTCGGGTTCTTCGGGTTCGGCCGGAGGTCTTTGATCGGCACGATGGCGTCATGGGCGCAGAACACGGGGACGCCGTCGGCGTATGCCTTCGGCTCCGCTGTGGTGATGTACTCGGACAGCTCCGGCCCGTCCTGCGGCTGCGGTTTATTCTTTGCCATGTTTGCCTCCTTTCAGCCTTCCGCTCCCTCCGCAGAGGTCGCAGGCGACTCGCGCGTCCTCGGCGCGGACGGTCGGCCCGTTGATGCACCTCGCCATCTGCATCGCTTTTACTTTTCCAGATCCGAGGCATTTGGGGCAGACGTCCCCGGCTGTGATGCCGGTGTTTATGATGATCTTATTCACGGGCTCGGCCTCCTCTCTTGAATTGCCCGGCCTGCGGGCAGGTGGCCCAGTGGGGCCGGTATCCAGCGTCTGTGGCCTCACCTCCGGGCACGATCTCGCAGCTCACGACCTCGCCCCGGGTGGTGACGATCTTGTCCTTCCCGCCGGGCGCTGCCTTATAGTAGACCGGCGCCGGATCGCACGGCATGGCCTTCCCGGCCGGTGTCTTGATCCAGACAATCGGAGCGCCGCAGCCCCGGCAGGTTGCTTTATTCATGGCCGTCACCTCCTGCTGAGAATTACTTCTCGATCCACTTGTGGAGGCTGGAGTCTTGCCAGTTGTTTCGGCCGTCAAGACGGTTTTTCAGCCGTTCCAGTTTCGCCTCCTCTGCCTCCTCGGTAGATCGGTGGAAGATGATGCGGAGCTGGTCGAGCATGATCTGGACGTCTGCCATCTCCTCGACC
>DXMW01000007.1:0-53684 GCA_019414045.1 Collinsella sp.
ACGAGCGGGGGCTCCTATCTTTTTAGTGCCCTCGGATTGGGTCATAGTGTCTGTCGTTGCCAAGACATCGGTTAGTCATTGGGGACGTTCTTAAACGACTGGTCATTCAAGAACGTCCCCAATGACTGACCGCAGAATGAACGTTGCTGACAGCCGTGCGGCACCGGTCCGCGTGGCGGCGTATAATCGGCGGCAGATGACTTGGACGTTAGGAAACCATGACCGATAGCATGCAGCAGACGGCGCTCGACACGCTCGGCGCCTATTTTGGCTACACCTCGTTTCGCCCGGGGCAGGACCGTATGGTCGATGCGATCCTTGCCGGCTGCGACGCGCTGGGCGTTATGCCCACGGGCGCCGGCAAGTCCATTTGCTACCAGGTGCCCGCGCTCATGCTGCCCGGCATCACCTTTGTGGTGAGTCCGCTGCTGTCGCTTATGGAGGACCAGACCCGT
This sequence comes from Collinsella sp., assembly GCA_019414045.1. Lineage (GTDB taxonomy): Bacteria > Actinomycetota > Coriobacteriia > Coriobacteriales > Coriobacteriaceae > Collinsella. Next base: position 456 of record DXMW01000007.1, read on the forward strand.
GCGTTGCTCGCGGCGGGTGCGCGGCCCAGCTATCTCAACTCTAGCCTTACTCCGGCCCAGCAAAACACCGTGCTCAAGCGGGCGCGCGAGGGCCGCTACCAGCTTATGTACGTGGCACCCGAGCGCCTGCTCGAGCCGCGCTTTTTGGCCTTTGCGCAGGAGGCCGCGGCGGACGGCGGCATTGGCGTGCCGCTCGTGGCCATTGACGAGGCCCACTGCGTAAGCCAGTGGGGCCAGGATTTCCGCCCCGCCTACCTGCAGATTCGCGAGTTCATCGATTCGCTGCCGCAGCGCCCCATCGTGGCGGCCTTTACCGCTACGGCGACTGAGCGCGTGCGTGCGGACATTCAGCAGATGCTCGGCCTGCAAAACCCCGCGACGGTGGTGACGGGCTTCGATCGCAAGAACCTCTACTTTGGCTGCGAGGAGATGGGCGACAAGGCCAAGGCCGCGTGGGTGCGTGACTATGTGATCGCGCATTCGAGCGAGAGCGGCATCGTGTATTGCTCGACCCGCAAGACGGTCGATGCGCTGGCAGGCGAGCTTGCCGAGGCGCTGGGCCCCAGCGGCATTCGCGTTGGCCGCTACCATGCCGGCATGGGCAATGACGCCCGCCGCCAAAGCCAGCGTGCCTTTATTGACGACGATCTTCAGGTGATGGTTGCCACCAACGCCTTTGGCATGGGCATCGACAAGCCCAACGTGCGCTACGTGATCCACAACAATGTGCCCGAGAGCATCGAGGCCTACTACCAGGAGGCGGGCCGCGCCGGCCGCGATGGCGATCCGGCCAGCTGCCACTTACTGTGGAACGGCAACGATTTTCGCATGCGCCGCTTTTTAATCGACCGCGGCGATGCGGCCGACGAGGCGCTCGACGACGAGCAACGCGCGTGGGCGCTCCAAAATCGATATCGTCTGCTCAGCCAGATGGAGGGCTACTGCAATACCACCGGCTGCCTGCGCGAATATATGCTGCGCTACTTTGGCGACGAGGCCGCGGCCGAGCATGCTGTCGCGGCTGCTGCGGGCGGCACCGCAGACGACGCCGAGGGCTGCGGCAACTGCAGCAACTGCCTCACGCAGTTCGAGGTCGAGGACGTCACCGATATGGCCCACGCCGCTGTGCGCTACGTTGCCACGCGTCCCATGCGCTTTGGCAAGTCGCTCATCGCCGATGTGCTCCACGGCGGCAACACCGAGCGCATTCGCCAGATGCATCTGGACGAGGACCGCGGCTATGGTGAGCTGTCGAGCGAATCGGTCGGGCGCATCAAGGACATCATCGGCCAGCTGTGCGGCCGCGGTTATCTGGTCACATCGCAGGGGCAATACCCGGTCGTGGGACTCGGTCCGCGCGCCGGCGAGGTCGAGGACGAGGCGTTTGCCTTTACCGTTAAGCGTCGCGCGTCCAAGCACAAGGCCTCGGCCCGCGCCCGCCGTGCGGTGGACCTGCTGCGCGAGGAGGCCGAGCTGGATCAGCGCCCGCGTGTGGGCGACGACGCTGAACTGTTCGAGCGCCTGCGCGCCCTGCGTAAGGAGATCTCGACCGAGCTGGAGATGGCGCCGTACATGGTCTTTTCCGACAAGGCCCTGCGCGGTCTGTGTCGCCTACGTCCACAGACGCGCGATGAGCTGATCCAGGTCAACGGCATTGGCGAGAAAAAAGCCGACGCCTTTGGCGAGCAGTTTATGGCGGCGATTGAAGAATTTGAGTCCGAGCATGCGCGGGATGGAGCGTAACGATGGTAGCCGATAGCAAGACCGAACGTTCCGAGCGCGCCGAGGTGCCCGCCGTGCCACTGTACCAGCAGGTCATGGACGACCTAAAGGGCGAGATCGCGCGCGGCGTGTACGTGGCCGGCTCGCGCATTCCTTCCGAGATGGAGCTCGCGAAGTCCTACGGCGTGGGGCGCATCACCGTGCGCCGTGCCATCGAGGAGCTGTCGCGCGCGGGGTATCTCAACCGCCAGCAGGGGAGGGGCACCTTTGTGTGCGCTCCCAAGCTCAAGCGCAAGATTCGCCAGAAGGGTGACGTTCAGAGCTTTTCCGAGGGCTGCGCTGCCAACGACATGGTGCCGGGTGCGCGTCTGGTGTCGCGCACGGTGGTCGCGGCGACGCGCGAGGATGCGGCGTTCTTTGGCGTGGAGCCCGGCTGCGAGCTTATCGTGGTCGAGCGCGTGCGCACGGCCGACGGTATCCCCGTCATGCTCGAGAACAACGCCTTTGTGCTGGCTGACCATCCCTATCTGCAGACGCTTGCCGATAAGGACCTCGCCGATAACTCGATCTTTGCGCTCGTTGCCGAGCATTCGGGCCGCGCGCCGTTCAAATCCGACCCCTGCACCGTGGAGATTACGCTTGCCGATGCTCAGGCGGCCCCGCTGCTGGAGGTGCCGGTCGGCGAGCCGCTCTTCTATATGGAGGCGTACTTTACCGATGCGGACGGGCGGCCCCTGCTGCTCGGGCGCCAAAAGATCGTGGGTTCGCGCTACGTGTTCGACATCTAATGTTCATAGATAGAACAACATAGAACAAATTTGCCGTGATGACTTCACGGGCGTTGTTACACGTGCTATAAATGGAACAACATAGAACGACCGCAGGTACAGGCTGTCGTCGTTCAAAGCTGCCATACAAGGAGGAGCATCAGGATGAACGCACATGATTTGGTTCAGGAAATCATCGAGCGCAAGGGCAAGATTGAGAACGTTTTTTGGATTGCCTGCGGCGGTTCGATGATCGACCTGATGCCGGCCAACGAGCTGCTCAAGCGCGAGGCGACCACGTTTACCTCGACGGTTTACACGGCGCGCGAGTTTTGCCTGATGGCCCCCAAGAGTCTTGGCGAGAAGTCACTCGTCATCGCCTGCAGCCACAGCGGCAATACGCAGGAGGTCGTCGACGGTTGCGAGATGGCGCTGGCAGCCGGTGCCGAGGTCGTGGCCATGACCGACTGCGAGGGCTCCAAGATTGATAACGGCAAGTGGACCACCTGGGTCTACCCTTGGGGCGAGGGCGTGTCGCAGGCCGAGGTGCCGCAGGGCATCGGCGCTCTGATCGCCGCCGAACTGCTCCACCAGCAGGAGGGTTACGAGGCGCTTGCCGACATGTACGCCGGCCTTAAGCAGATGGACGCGCTGCTGCCCGCCGCCCGCGAGAAGGTCAACGCCGAGCTGGGCGATCGCTTTGCCGAGCTCTGCCAGAAGCACAAGTTCTTCTACATCCTGGGCTCGGGCCCCAACTTTAGCCAGACCTACGCCATGGCCATCTGCTCGCTCATGGAGATGCAGTGGCAGCACTGCTGCTACATCCATTCCGGCGAGTACTTCCACGGTCCCTTCGAGGCCACCGAGCCCGGCGTGTTCTACTTTGTGCAGCTCGGATCGGGCGAGTGCCGCCCCATGGAGGAACGCGCGCTCGCGTTCCTCAACACGCACACCGATACGATCATGGTGCTCGATGCGCTCGAGTACGGCGTGGGCGACGTGCCCGCCAGCGTGCGTTCGTACCTGGAGCCGATCTTCTTTTACGCGATGAGCTGCGAGCTGCGCGCAGCCCGCGGCAAGGTGTTCGACCACAGCCCCGAGATTCGTCGCTACATGGGCATCGAGCAGTACTAGGTACCGGGAATTATCTTTTTTGACGGGGTCTGCGCTGCGCGCGGGCCCCGTTTTGCGTTGTGGCGGCCGGATTCGTGTCTGCGCGAAAACGAAGTCTAATACTTTTCCGCGAAGTGAACGACCTATTTTGGAACCCCGAAGCATCGACATTTTTTGGCGCCAAAACCGCAGGAAAAACTCGGCGAAACCGCAGGAAACGGCGTCTGAAAAGTGTCGATGCTTCGGGGGCTCGTTTTTGCTCGTTCACTTCGCGGAAAAGTATTCACCTTCGATTCGCAAGGGCAAGCCGCCCTTACGCGCGAGCTCCTCGACCTCCATGTGGTCAAAGGCGTACTTGTCGGGGTTTTCGGTCTGAAGCTCGGTGAGACTCTTGCCGGCGATGGTTGCGGTCTTAAAGGCGGCAAGCTGGCTAAAGCCGTGCTCGCCGATCATGTAGGCGTCGATGGACTTGGGGCTCACGCCGACCTTCTTGGAGATCTCGGTGCGCAGGCGGGCGGAATCCAGACCGCAGCCCGAGCCGATGATCTTCTTGGGATCGTAGCCGGTCAGGTGCCACAGCTCGGTGCACACGACGTCGCAGGGGTTGGAGATGGAGACAAAGATGCCGTCGAAGCCGGCGTCGACGATGCGCTTGGCAAAGGTGCGCGCGGCGTCGGTGGTAAAGAACAGCTCGCCGTCGCGGTTGCCGGCGGCCAGTGCGACCTTGCCAGCGGCGTTGACGATGACGTCGCAGCAGGCCAGCTCCTCGTAATGGTCGTAGCAGTTGACGATCTTAGTGTTGTACGGGACAAACGAAAGGGAGTCGCGCAGGTCCTGGACCTCGGACGTCACCTTGGCCTCGTTGATATCGCACAGGTACAGCTCGTCGGCAATGCCCTGCATAAGCAGGCTGTTGGCGACATGTGCTCCTACGTGGCCCTGGCCGACCACACCGATCTTACGCGTCTGGTACATATATGTATCCTTTCGGCCGAGTTTCTCGCGTCGAACCATTGTAGCCTCCTGCCGTCACTTTGCTAGGCTAAAGCGTCGTAGATTTTTGGGACATGCTTTAATCTCTACTTTTGGAGTGATTTGGGCCGCTGGTGACATCGCCGGGCGATGTGCTCGCGCGGATGGGGCCGCTCGTTGTACCATAACTGCAACTGACTCGTAAGGAGCATCCATGCCCATTCGCATTCCCGACGCCCTCCCTGCTGCCGCGCAGCTCGAGAGCGAGAACATCTTTGTCATGACCGAGTACCGCGCACTGCACCAGGACATCCGTCCGCTGCGCGTGCTCATCCTCAACCTCATGCCCACCAAAATCGCCACCGAGACGCAGATCATGCGCAAGCTCTCCAACACGCCGCTGCAGGTGGAGGTGGACCTGCTGCGTACCAAGACGCACGAGGCCACGCACGTGAGCGCCGGTCACCTGGAGACGTTCTACCGCACGTTCGACGACATCCGCGACATCCACTACGACGGCCTGATTATCACGGGCGCGCCCGTGGAGCAGATGCCGTTCGAGGAGGTCGACTACTGGCCCGAGCTCTGCCAGATCATGGATTGGTCCACCACGCACGTGCACTCCACGCTGCACATTTGTTGGGGCGCGCAGGCGGGGCTCTACCATCATTACGGTATCCAGAAGTACGACCTGCCGGCAAAGGCGAGCGGCGTCTTTGAGCATTATCTGGTGAAGCCGCAAAGCCCGCTGGTCCGCGGCTTTGACGACCGCTTTTATGCCGTGCATTCGCGCAACACCGATGTGCGCCGCGAGGACGTGGAGGCCGAGCCGCAGCTTGAGGTCGTGGCCGTGTCCGACGAGGTGGGCCTGTACATCGTCAAATCGACCGACAGCCGCCGTTTCTTTGTCTTTGGCCACCCCGAGTACGACACCGACACGCTACGCCTGGAGTACGAGCGCGACGTGAAGCGCGGGCTTGATCCCGAGGTGCCGGCTCATTACTTCCCGGGCGACGACCCTACCGCCGAGCCGCGCAACGTCTGGCGCAGCCAGGCTCAGCTGTTCTACACCAACTGGCTCAACTACTACGTCTACCAGACCACGCCCTACGACCTGGCTCGCGCCGGCGAGGAGCACTAGGCCGTCGGGAGGTGTGCCAGCCGTTAGGCGCTGATGATGTGGGGTAGCGGCTGGTCGTGGGTATCGGTGGGAACGTGGTCGACACGCTGTTCGTCAAAGGCGATGCCGATGATTTGACATGCGGGCGAGAGCATGGGCAGGTAGCGGTCGTAGCAGCCGCCGCCGTAGCCCAGGCGCGCGCCGGCGCGGTCGAAGGCTACGAGTGGCACGATGGCCATGTCGAGGGCCTCTGCAGACACGATAGGGAAGTGGTCGCTGTCGATGTCCATGGCCGCGAAGGCCCGCGTGGGGTGGGCGATAAACGGAGCCGAGGACGCATCGTCGACAGCAACTGCCCGCATGCACATGCGCTGGCCACAAGCTGCGGCATCAATTGCCGAGAGCATGCACGGATAGGCCACGCGCCAGCCGCGTTTGACGGCCGCAGCGGCAAACGCGGCTGGGTCGACCTCGGAACCCATCGCGGCATAGATGGCAACGGTGTGCGGCGCCGCGGCATCCAGGCGGCCCAGCAGCTCAATCAGCCGCGCACAGATAGCGGCAGACTTCGCCGCGCGCAAGTCCAAATCAAGAGCATCGCGCCGAGCAATCACCGCCCGTCGCAACTCAGCCTTATCCATCCCAGCTCCCTCTCCCAAACCTACCAAAAAGGGACAGGTTTATTTTGGCAGGTTTTATCTGGGCAAACGTCGAAGCCGCCGCAAAGGCGCCCTTTGTGGCGGCTTCGACTCGACGTTGGCTTCACAGCGCCGCAGCGATCGCTTCAGTCACAAACTTATTGAGTGACTCACCCTTCTTTGCCGCCGCCAGCGCTGCTTGCTTGTGGAGCTCAGAGCCCGTTCTTACGTTGAACGAGCCCTTAAAAGCCCGCTCGGGTTCCTTGCCCTTCTCGGCACAAAACTCAAGGTAATCGTCGACGGCGTCGTGGAAGCATTGCTCCACTTCTTCAGCCGTGGAGCCTTCAAATATGATTGCGTCCCTAATGCCGGTGACCATGCCTGTTAGCACATGCTGTTCGGCATCGAACTCGACTGGGGCGAAATAACCCTTGTATGCCAAAACGTTACTCATGACTACCTCCGACATCTTGCAGAAATCGAACGATGTTTCGAATGGTCCCCGCTGTCAATTCGTCAGATGGATGCGGCGCGTGCATTACGAACATCCTGCCATCTGATGGCCTGTAGAAACGAACGCGCGATCCGGATGTCTTGCCTTTGTTGTCCATTTCAAAGCCATATGAAGCCATGACTTTTAAAAAATCGGTATACCGATACGTCGAAGGGCAGCTAAGCAGCTGGGCGATGAGTTTATCGGTCCGAGTCATCCCGCCTCACATTCTGCAACTATATCCTAGTTGCAATTTCAGTTCGTTGCAAGCACCTCTACTATAGAACATGTGTGCGTATAGAACAAGTGTTCGAACTACCACTAAGGGCGCCTGTGAACTGCGACCTTAGTGGTAGTTTTGCTTGCCGTGCCTTAGCCCAGCAGGTCGACTACGTTGAAGTTGGCGTTGCTCTTGGCGATGACGTCGCGGCCGCCAAAGACGCAGGTGGGCGACTCGGCCGCAATGCGCGTCACGTCGGTGCCGAGCGAGCGCAGCTCACCGGGCGTGGCGGCGAGCATCTGGGCGCGACGCTCCTCGCGCGCATGCGGATCGAGCCCGGCCAGGTAGGTCGTGTTGCGGCGCTTGGTGAGCGCGTACGGCTTCACCGGCGCGTCCATGCCGCTCACGCAGCTCACGATAAAGCCCTCAAAGGCGGCTTCGTCGGGCTCAAAGCTGCCGAGCCATTCGCCTGCGCGCGCCACGCGCTCAATCGAGGGGTCGATTGCCGGGTCGCGGTAGGTGTAGAACGCCGCCTGACGCTCGCCGGCTGCGCGGAATCCGCAACCGTACGCACCACCCTTCACGCGGATCTCGTTCCACAGGTAGTCGTAGGAGAGCGCGTTGGCAGCTACGGCCCAAGCGCCTGTCACGTCAATGCCCAGGCGACGTGGATCGCACGCACGCGCGGCAAAGCAGATGTCGCTGGGGATCACGAAAGCCTCGTGGCGGTCGCACGGCGCCGGCACCACGAGCGCGTCGCGGCCGGCGCCATCGCCAGCGTCCAGCCCCAGGTCGCCCGCGGCGGCCCAGTACGCGTTAAAGTCCTCATCGCTGCCGGTAAAGCTCGCCAGGCAGCCGTCGGCCACAAAGATGCGGTCTGCCAGCTCGGTGAGCTTGGCGCGCAGGTCATCCAGTCGCTCGTCAAAGTGGTCGAGCAGATCGCGCAAGAACAGATAGAAGTCCACGCCCGAAAGCTGCTCGCGCACCACGGCCGAAGGCGAGCTGTAGCTCATCGCGCGACCGAGCGCCGCCGAGTGACCGTTGTTGATAAAGCCCTGCTCAAGTCCAATGCGAATCTGCGTGAGCACGTCGCGCACGCGGTCGGCGTCGGCATCGAGCAAAAGCGTGCTCGACCACACCTCGCGCGGCAGGCTCGCTAGCGCATCGATCTTCTCGGACAGGGCGCCGGCGCTCACCAGCAGGTAGGGGCGCACACCGTCCACGTCGGGCTGGGTCATGACCTCGGTCGTAAAGCTCAAAAAGCCCAGCTTGCCGGCGAGCAAGTTGTCGAGCTCCTCGGCCGAGTGCTCGCTCGTGGGCAGCTGTTTGAGCAGACGGCAGAGCAGTGTCACATAGGGCAGGTCCTCAAACACGATGCAGCTCAGGTCGAAATACTGCATGGCGTAGGCCAGGCGGTTGGTGGGGATGCCGTGGCGCAGGCAGGGGATGGGCACGGTCGTGTCCACGACCAGCGGCGGCTCGGGGCGCGCCTCGCCAATGTCGGACACGCGCAGGCGCGGCAACGTGGCCTTGGCCTCGGGCGTGTTCTCGGCCTCCTGCGCGGCACGTAGCGCGGCCGTGCGCTCGACCACATCGGCCAGCTCGGTATCGGTCATGGCATCGCGCTTGGCTGCCAGCTCGGCGGCCTCGGCACCCTCTGCGCCCTCGGCGGCGTCCACCGGCATCAGCTCGACCAGCGCCATGTGATCGTTTTCCAGTACCAGCTCGCGCAGCAGGTCCTCAAAATAGCTGCCGTCCAGCTCGCCTCGCAGCTCCTCGTACACCGGGCCGTACTTGAGTGCTAGCGTCGCGGCATCGTCATCGTAGAGCCAGGTGCTCAGCGCGTCGCACGCAATGGCCACGCCGTCGGCGATACCGTAGTCGCGCTGGCGCAGGTCGTATTCGTTGCTGCTGATGATAGCTTCCAGGCGCTCACGCGGAACGCCGTGCTCGCACAAGTCGCGGCAGGCGTCCTGGAACACGCGGCGCAGCTCGCGCGCCACGCCGGGCTGTGCGTTTTGCAGCATGATGAGCTCGTAGGGCTGCAGGCTCTCGGCCGCGGTGTAGCTCACCACGTTGCCGCCCAGGCCGGCGGCCAGAATGGCCTTCTTAACCGGTGCTTCGTTGGAGCCCAGCAGCGCCTCGAACAGGATGTCCGCGGCGATCGTGCGCTTGCGGTCGAGTGCGCTGCCCAGCACGAGGCCCAGGCCCACCAAAGCGTTTTCGGGCGTGGTGGCCATCTCGACGCGCTTATACTCGCAGGTCACGGGCGCTTGCACGCCCAGCGGATTGGGTGCCAGCGTGGACGGGTCCTCGCCGGCAGCGACGGCTGCATCCATGCGGCGGCTCGCGGCACTCGGCTGCGACAGATAGCGCTCGTCCAAAAAGGCCAGTGCGCGGTCCACGTCCAGGTCGCCGTAGAGCGTGATATAGGAGTTGGAAGGATTGTAGTGGCGCGCATGCGTGTCCAGGAACTGCTCGTAGGTGAGCGCGGGAATCGCGCGCGGGTCGCCGCCGCTCTCGTGCGCATAGGCGGTGTCGGGATAGAGCGCGGCGTTGACGGCGTCGTCCAGCACGCTCATGGGGTCGGACAGCGCGCCCTTCATCTCGTTGAACACCACGCCGTTATAGCGCAGCGTGCCCTCGCGCAGGCTCGCGGGGCTGTCGCCGCGCTCGCCCTCGACGCCCTCCGGCAGGTCCAGCTCGTAGTGCCAGCCCTCCTGCTCAAAAATGGTGGGCTTGGTATAGATGGCCGGGTTGAACACCGCGTCCAGGTACACGTCCATCAGGTTGTACAGGTCCTGCTCGTTGGTGGTGGCAACGGGGTAGATGGTCTTGTCGGGGTAGGTCATGGCGTTGAGGAACGTCTGCATGGAGCTCTTGATCAGGTCCACGAACGGCTCCTTGACGGGAAACTTGGCCGATCCGCACAGCACCGAGTGCTCAAGAATATGGAACACGCCGGTGGAATCGGCCGGCGGCGTCTTAAAGCCAATGGCAAAGGCCTTGTTCTCGTCGTCGCACGCCAGGTACAGCAGGCGAGCGCCCGAGGCGGTGTGGCGCAGCACGTAGGCGTCCGAGTCGAGCTCGGGTACGGTCTCGCGGCGCTCGACGGCAAAGTCATGGCAGGTGGTGCCGGGCACCAGCAGCGTGGCGGCAGCGGCGCGCGGGTCGGTTGAGGTAGTGGGCATATGCAGTCTCCTTTGACGCCCCAGCGGGGGCGAATCGAGTCGAATCCCCGAGAGTATACCCATATGGGGCCGCGGCTCTGCAGCGAACTGAAGACGATGTGGGTGGACTAGCCTAGCTAGGTTGATAACGAATGCCGCGGGTAGCCGCTGCACCCCGATAAAGTGAAACAACACCCCGTTTACCGAATCATTTAGGAAATATATGGACTCCTAAAAAATTCTAATACAATATAAGTCATCTATCTATAAACTGCTGATCCCTTGTAAAGGTATGGTTGATATGGTTGAAGCAAATAGCGTTATCCCCCTCTACAAACAGATTGTCCGTGCGCTTTCTGATTCAATCGCCAACGGCACGTACCGCCCGGGAGATAAGCTCCCGACCGAGGCGGAGCTTATCGAGCAATTTGGCGTGAGCCGAATAACGGTTCGCTCCGCAATTAAAGAAATGGAAGATGCTGGGCTTGTTGAGAGGGCCCGCGGCAAGGGCACGTTCGTTTCGTCGGACACTCAGATGTATGCCGCGGACGACCGTGAGAGCTTTACCCATTCGTGCCAACTTGCGGGCAAACAGGCGTCTACCAGGGTTCTCGAAATGGGCTGGGACTTCCCAAGCCTGCGAGACGCGAAGTTCCTGGGCGTAGACGATACCCAAAAGGTATTGCGTAGTCGTCGTCTGCGCCTTGTGGATGGCAAGCCCACGATGCTGGAAACCAATAGCTATTCCGCTGCGTTTTCTTTTTTGGAGCATGAGTCCCTCGAGGATTCGCTGATGGCGGTACTCGATCGCCAGGGGATCAAGATGGGCCCCAACACGCGTACGCTCGAGGTCTGCTATGCGAGCGAGCTCGAGGCGGCATACCTTAACGTGGAGCTGGACTCTTCGCTGCTTCTGTTTGTCGATAGGCGCTATGCCCCAAGCGGCGAGCCGCTCTTCATCTCCCGTCAGGTGTACTGCACCGAGCGACTGAAGTTCTACTTGTAAATTAGAGATAGATTGGTCGATTTACCGACTAATTGTTACCGTTCGCGGATTTGGAAAATAGACACGCCGCGTAGGGTAGATTGCTAATATACTTTGTTATGACAATATAGTACGTCCTATTGGTATTGGAGAACTATGAATAAGATATTGCTAGCGAGTCATGGTTATCTCGCCCAAGGCATGAAAAGCTCTCTGGAGATTCTGATGGGCACCAACGACCGAATCGAGTGCCTGTGCGCCTATGTCGATGACGATTCAAGGGACGTCGCGGCGTTGATTGATGCATGGATGGAGACGAGGGACCCTGCCGACTCTTGGTTTGTCGTGACTGACGTCTTTGGCGGCTCTGTAAACAACGAATTCATTCAGAGGCAGACTGCCGAATCGTTTACGTTGATCGCCGGAATGAACTTGCCGCTGCTGGTGGAAATGGTTACACAGCTGGACTCCCTGGATGCGGGCAAGGCCAAAGCCGCGGTCGAGGGATCGCGTTCGTTTATTCAGCTTTGCGAGGCGGCGGACATGCTTGCCGGCGCCGAGGAAGAAGATTTCTAGTTAGTTCTGGTTCGAGCCCTAGCTAAGGGTCACACCTGTCATTCCCTTTATCACGTGCGGAGATGATAACGATGATTAAGCTTACGAGAGTTGATTACCGACTGATTCACGGCCAAGTTGCCATGTCCTGGACTCACGCTTTGGATGTAGATTGCATCCTGCTCGCCAGCGATGCTGTGGCAAAAGACGACATGAGGAAGGCGGCCTTGAGACTCGCCCGCCCCAACGGCGTTAAACTCGTCATCAAGGATGTTGACGCTGCTATCGAGGCGCTCAACAGCGGCGTTACCGACAAGTATTCGCTGTTTATCATCGCTGAGACGATTGAAGATGTCTATCGTCTCGCTAAGGGTTGCAAAGACATCAAAGAGATCAATCTGGGTGGAACCCGAAAGACCCCCGAGACCACGCTTCATCCGACCCCTGCAATCTTCGCGACCGAGAAAGATGCCGAGCATATCCAAGAACTCCTGGGCGATGGCGTGGCCATCGAAATCCGTCAGGTTCCCAATGACGCTAAGGTGTTTGCCAAGGACGTTTTTTAGCCGAAAACATGCTGGTGCTCGGTATTTATTGAACCGATACTCTATGTCTAAGCCCGTCGATCATTTGATCGACGGGCTTTTTATTGAAGAAAAATCAAAAAAATTTGAAATAGTTCTTGCATAGTTAGTTATATAAAGTATTATAACGTCATGGGATGAATGAAGGGTTCATCCAAGTGAGTTAGGAGTAAGGGATGTTCAATTTCGATGAGCCTCGTTACGAGAAGGTTGTGAGCGATGCCCTCGCTCTCCGTCCTCAGATTGAGGCTGCCGTGGACGAGGTCTGCGAGCAGGGTTATTCCAACATCTTCTTCATTGGCTGCGGCGGCACCTGGGCCCACACGCTCCCGATGAAGTATTGGGTCGAGACCACCACGGCCGACGTCGACGTCCACTGCGAGATCGCCGCCGAGTTCCTCGCGTGCCCGCCCAAGACCTTCAACAAGGATTCGGTCTGCGTCTTCTCCACCCGTACCGGCACCACCCCCGAGATCATTGAGGCTGCCAAGTTCTGCCAGGAGCAGGGCGCCCGCACGCTGATGTATGTCTCCAACGACAACACCCCGGCCACCGAGTACGCCGATTACAAGTTCTTCAGCTTCGCCGAGGACGACGTTCTGTGCGAGGCCATCTACACCTACCAGATCACGCTGGTCGCTCGCTTCCTCAAGAACGCCGGCGCCTTCCCCAAGTACGACACCTTCATGGAGGAGTTTGGCAAGATCGCCCCGTTCCTCATCAAGGCCAAGGACGCCCAGGACGAGCGTTGCGCCGCCATGGCCGAGGACTTCAAGGACACCGACTACCACATGGTAATCGGCTCCGGCATGCTCTGGGGTGAGGCCTACGACTACGCCATGTGCATCCTCGAGGAGATGCAGTGGATCAAGACCAAGTCCATCCACGCCGCCGAGTTCTTCCACGGCACCATCGAGCTGTGCGAGGAGGGCACGAGCCTCATCATGCTCTACGGCGAGGACGACACCCGTAAGCTCATGGACCGCGTGGACAACTTCACTCACATGCTCGCCGACGAGAAGGGCGTCAACGTCCGCGTGAACAAGTTTGACACCGCCGAGGTTGAGCTGCCGTTCAGCGACCCCGAGTTCCGCAAGATCGTCTCCCCGATGGTCACCTACACCATCACCGAGCGTCTGAGCTGCCATCTCGAGCACGTCCGTAACCACCCGCTCACCACGCGTCGTTACTATCACCAGATGAACTACTAATCCTCTCAAATTGCTGCGATTGTCTGCAGGCGAGCTGCGCAGAACGCCTCGCTTGCAGACCTATTTCTGGGGTTGATCGAAATGGTTGTCCAGTATCTTCTAGTTGCACTGGTCGCATTTATTGCGTCCATGGACGAGCAATTATTTGGCATTACGATGCTTGGTCGTCCGCTGTTTACGAGCCTGTTTGTCGGCTTGATCCTTGGCGATGTCCAGCAGGGCGTTATCGTCGGCGCTGCTTTGGAGTCCATGTTCATGGGCGCCATCATGGTCGGCGCGGCGGTTCCTCCAGAGGTCTATGCCTCCGGTGTGCTTGGCTGCGCGTTTGCCGTCATTACGGGTACGGGCACGGCAACTGCCGTCGCGCTCGCCCTTCCCGTCTCCGTCTTCCTTCAGGTGTGGCGCAACTTCTGCTACGCCGTTCCGGGTGCCTTTGCCTGCAAGAAGATTGAGACCGCTCTGGCAAATCGCGATCTTGCCAAGGCGAATCTGTACCATCTGACCATCGTGCCGCTGTCGATTGGCATTCCGTCTGCACTGCTGGTGTTTGGCTCGCTGTTCTTTGGTGCCGACCTCATCAACAATGCGCTCAATGCGATTCCGCAGTTTGTGATGGACGGCCTCAACGTTGCATCCGGCGTCATGGTCTGCATCGGCTTCGCACTTCTTATCAGGACCATGGGCGATAACAAGCTTCTTCCCTGGCTGTTCCTGGGATTCATTATGGTCATCTACCTCAAGATGGACGTTGTCGGCGTCGCCGCAGCTGCCATTTGCGTCGCGCTGCTCCTGGCCTTCCGCGAGGGTTCGTCCGGTCCGCAGGCGGTTGCTGCAGATGAAGAGGAGGACTTCTAATGGCTACCCAGAACACCGACCTCAAAGAGGCCAAGAAGGATGCGATTATGACTCCCGATATGTATCGGAGCATGTTCCTTCGCCAGTTTACGAGCCAGTGCTCGCAGTCGTACGACAAGATGATGGCAATGGGCTTCATGTACACCATTCAGAAGCCCCTGCGAAAGATCTATCCTAACGACGACGATTACTATGCGGCGCTCGATCGCCATACAGAGTTCTTTAACATCACGCCTCATGTGCTTCCGTTTGTAGCCGGCCTAACGGTTTCGATGGAAGAGCAGGCGGCTGCCGATAAGAACTTTGACACGTCCTCGATCAACGCCATGAAGGTTGGTCTCATGGGGCCGCTTTCCGGCATCGGCGATTCGTTCTACTGGGGTACGTTCCGCGTGGTCGCCGCCGGCATTGGTATCGGTATCGCTTCGACGGGCAACCCGCTCGGCCCCATCGTGTATGCGCTCATCTACTCGGTGATTAACTTTGCAACGCGTATCGTCGCCGCCCATCTGGGATACGACTTGGGAACCAAGTTCCTGCAGCAGTCCGAAGAGAACAACCTTATGTCTCGCATGACGCATGCAGCCGGTGTCCTCGGAATGACCGTTATCGGCGCGATGATTGCGGCGCAGGTCTCGCTGTCCACGGCTTTGACCTTTGACGTGGGTGGTTCGGAGATTGTCCTGCAGGATCTGTTCGATTCGATCTTCCCCGGTCTGCTGCCCTTGCTGGCAACGTTCGCTTGCGTTGCCCTGTACAAAAAGGGCGTCAAGACCATTTGGATTATTATTGGTATCTTCGCGATCTGCATCATCGGAACGGGTTTGGGAGTGTTCGCGGCGGCGTAATATTGACTGCTATGCTCGCGCGTTGGATAACTAACTGACCGTTTGAAAACGGGGCTCGGCGTAAGGCCGGCCCCGTTTTTTATTTGAGGGATTTTCTGACCGTCCAATAGTCCAGGCCCATGCATCACTCACGTATCTCTCATCTCTCATTCATCACTAATATGAGAGATAACAGAAAGATGAGAGATAAATATGAGAGATAACAATGCTGCAAAGAGACAGGCAACCATGGTATTGTTTCAATATAGATTGTTTTACCAGCGAAAACATGTTTAAATGAAACAGATGGCAGACATCTTATCTTTTATCTCTCACTCATCTCTAATATGAGAGACAATAGAAAGATGAGAGATAATTACGAGAGATAACTGAGAGACGAGGGAAATCCGTCTGCGGCATTCTCCGCAGGACCGAGCGAAGGGACGTGCAGATGAACGAAAACGAGCTGGCCGGTTTGCTCGAGTCTTTAAAGCGAATGGGTTCGGATGACCTTAGCGTCGAAGTAAAAGAGAGCGCCATGACGCTTTCCCGCGACGTATGGGAAACAGTCAGCGCTTTCGCAAACACCGCCGGCGGCATCATCGTACTCGGAGTGAGCGAGCGCGCGGGTTTTGTCCCAGTTGCAAACTTTGAGACCGAGAAAGTGCTCAACCAATTCGTGGCGGGCATGGGCGATGCCGGCGGTCGTGGAAAGCTGGCCAATCCGCCCAAATACACCATTGAGTGCGTGGAGCTCCAGGGCACCGTGGTTCTGGTCATCACGATTGAGGAGCTCGACCCGTCGAGCAAGCCTTGCTATGTCATAGAGCGGGGCGCTCAAGGTGGCAGCTACAAACGCATCGATGACAAAGATGTCCCGCTTTCGTCGACCGAGGTTTTGGCACTGTCGTCATATGAACGGACGAGTCCTAGCGATCGCGATGCGGTGCCCGGTACGAGTGTGGGCGATCTCGACGAGTCGATGGTCGACCGCACGATAGAGCGTGCCTATTCGCTGACGCCTCGAGCGATGCGCGGTGCGGCGGACAAGAAGACAAAGATGGAGCGTCTGAATTTCCTCGACTTCCAGGGCAATGTTACCAAGGCCGGCCTCCTTGCCGCGGGCGTTTACCCTCAGCAGTTCTATCCCAAGCTCTTCATTGATGTGGCTGTCCACGTGGGAACTCAAAAGGGACTTGCGGGGCCACTAAGGTTTATGGACCGCACAGTCTGCGAGGGCACCCTAGGCGAGATGATTTCGGATGCCGTCGCAGCTGTCGCCAAAAACCTGCGCCGCATCTCGACCGTCCAAGGCGTCTCGCGTATCGACTCGCTGGAGATCCCCGAGGAGGTCCTGCGCGAGGCAGTCGCCAACGCGGTTATCCACAGGGAATACGGGGATCGGTTCTGTGGGCAATCGATCGCCGTCGACGTCTTTGACGATCGTGTCGAGGTGACGAATCCTGGCGGCCTTTACGGGGGAAAGACTCGAGAGAACTTGTTTGACGGCAGCTCCCGATGCCGTAACGCGACGCTCGTGAAACTCATGTCGATTGTCCCGCTTCCGGATGGCGCAGGTTCGCCGGCTGAGGGCAATGGCTCGGGCATCCCGATGATGATCGATGCCATGCGCGCGCATGGTCTGGCCGAGCCCCTGTTCTGCCCGGGGTTCGATCGGTTCAAGGTCGTACTTTACCGTTCAAAGATCGAGCCGGTCGATCATGGCGGAGGCTTAATTGTGACGGCACTCAAACACTACGGCGAGCTGGGGACGCGTGAGCTGGCAAAACGCACGGGGCTTACAATTTCCCAGGTTAGGTCGCGCGTCAACGCGCTCATTGCTCAAGGCGAGCTTGAGCCCACGGCGCCGTCGACAAGCCGCAACCGCAAATATCGACTGTCAGAGCGCGTGGAATAAATGCGTTAGTGGACGAGGCGACCCAATAATCGACCCTCGATTGGCGCCCACTAAGGTAAAGCGGTTGTTGCCCAGTCGACGGTGATGCTAAAGACTCGGCTTACGCCGGCATGGCCCCGAACCCGTCCATCAGGAACAGCCTGAGAACCAGCTTGATGACATTTCCCGGTTTGACTTCAGCCGTGCCAAAGACGTGGCGCTCGGCGAGCTCGCTGCAGTATGCGTAGATATCGCGGATAAGGTCCGCGCCCGAAAGCGTAAACATGTAGCCTGCGTCCGAAAGCGCATTGGGTGCGGCGGGCAACTTGGTCATGCGACAAAAGGTCAACAGGTCGGGCGCCATAGCGTCTTGGTAGCCAAGATGGCCGCCGTCTTCTTGTGCGGCGAGTTCCAGCTGGCGTACTCGATCCAGCGCCGCTGCCAGCACAAAGCTCGGTGTGGGCGCATTGACGTCTTCCGTGTTCGCCACGAGTTTGCCCGCCGCCTGTGTGACAAGCCAGGCGACCTCGCGCTGGCAACGCACGGCCTTGCGCGTAACCGGCTTGATGGACGAAGAAGAAACGCTCCCCTTAGGCGGATTCGAAGCAGCCATAAGACCCTCCCATGAACAATCCGGCCCAACAAGCCCGGATGAAACACGTGCTACATCAGTATACAGGGGAGTGGGGTAGCGGGGTACAAGCGCGCCAGCGGCAAACCGAGAGCATCAACAATGTGCCTCCGCTCTATTTGGACGATGGTACGTGGGTCATTAAGTACTCGGTTCAAGCGCCGGGTACCGTTGGTTTTCGAGACCAGAATTACAACCGTAAAATGCTCAACTGCATGGAATGTGACGTCCCAGTCGGAGTCATATTTGCAACCGAGGTGGGCTATAAGGTGCTCGGCCTTGCGTTTGTTGAGCGGTTCGAGCCCGAAAACGGATGGTTTGTTCTGCACGGTCCTGTTCATAAAGGCGGACCGGACCCTCGTTTTGCGCCCGACATGAGTTATCTGAAGCACATACCCGTCGATATTGAGTTTGCCGGACAGGGTGCGACCGACGATGAAATTTGGCTTTGGCGGTCTTTTACGATCGTGCTGTTTGATCGGATCGCGTGGCGATGCAATCTCGCACACGCCTGCCGGTGCATGCTCTTCCTGATTTGTATAGCGAGAGGGGAGCGAACGTGAGCTGGCGAGGCGATATTGCGATGGGGAAGTACGGAAAACTGCCGTGCGCCCTTATAGACAACAAAATGTTTCCGAGCGTAGAAGTTGATTGCGGGTCGTTTGTCGTCGCCTGTCCTTGCTGCGGCTCGCAAATACCGTGCCTCGACATTCGGTTCATCGATGCGTGCGACAGACTTAGCGACGAAGTGAGAAAACGGACAGGCGTTCATATGCCGGTGTATCAGGAGAAATGCCCTGTTTGTGGCCTCGATATCGTGTACGACGCCGGCGACGAGGGATAGGTGATGCGGAGGAGCTGGCTGTGAAGGTATCTCTGTCCCTATAAATAAATCCCCTCACCGAGCTGCTTGTGGAACTTGGCGTGATGGTCGCGTGCCCAGGTAAAGAGCGCCTGGTCAAAGTCGGTGCGCGTGGCCGGGACGCCAAAGACGCCGGCAACTTCGACGCGTACAAACTCCAGTGCCGGCAGCTTGTTGATGGCAGTGAGGGCAAACGGGGACGAGGGCTCCTCGAACAGATAGCGGCTGCCTTGCAGCGTGTCGCAAATGGTGCACGTGTTGCCGAGCGACGGGGCTTTGGAGGCTCGCGCGCCTACGGGCTTGTAGCCGCAGCGCTTAGAAAGATAGTCGCGGATCTCGCCCGGCACGCAGCCAAGAGCGGGCACGATGGCGAGTGCGTTGGCGTTGGCCGTGTCGATGGCAATGTGCCCGGCTTCGTTGGGCGCGTGCGCGATGGCGATGCTCTCGTCGTTATCGGTTCGATAGGGAATGCCGAAGGCCGCGACCGAGGTCTCTTTGTGACACTTCCAGCACTCGCGCTTGCCCAGTACTAGATATATATACGGCGCTGAGGGGTCGGATCGGTCAACACCGGGCAGCCACTCGGCAAAGGGCTCGGGGTTGACGCCGCTGGGTACATACCAGATCTTCTTGGTCCGGTCCCATTTGGCGCCCAGCGCTTTGGCTTCTTCTTTGTGCGAAAAGGGGACATCGAGCTCGGTGCGCATGGCGGCTCCTTGGTGCTGCAGGTGCGAGTGGCTCAAGGATACCGCAGGGCGCAGACATCGCGGCGTTTTGTTGAGAAGTTGCGGCGCGGACTGCTTGGTTACGCCGTTAGATAAATTGGCAAGTAGATGGTCGGCTTTTGACCAGTTGGGCGGTTGGAGCAGCTTGCGGCGCAGTTTTGTGCCTGGCTATTGTTGATGTTGGGGTATTGAATATATTTGGCTGCCATTCGTCAGGTGAATTGTTGTTACGTTGCGATGACGGTTGGAACTGCCAGCGGATTTAGCGACAAAAAACAAAACAGCCCAGAGGACATAGCCTCTGAGCTGCGAACATTTGGTGGGCGTTAGAAGATTTGAACTTCTGACCTCTTCCGTGTCAGGGAAGCGCTCTCCCCCTGAGCTAAACGCCCGATCAAGGGTGCGCAAGCGCGCAAGGGATAATATAACGGAGCCTGAACTCGGTGGCAAGAACATTTTTAAAAATCGCTTACATTGTGGAATTCGGGGGCTTTGTCATATCCATTTCAAAAGAGCCTGCTGCCGCGATTTGACTGTCGCATAATGCAAGGCCATTGCGGTATCGAGCTATGGAAAGACGTCTGCGGAATTGTCCTACCGATAAGCGGACAAGCCTCCAGCTGGTGCCTTCGCCGTGGTAAGGTAAGCCGAATTGTTTCCAGGCTGCTTCGAGGGAATGGAATGAGCAAAGAGCGTGTCGAGCAGGTCGAAGGCGCAGGGGCTTCGGTGCCGATGACCGATATATCGAACATTGATGTGCCCGAGGGCACCGATGAGCTCAGCCGTAGCACCCGCCGCGCTTGGCGCGACCGCCTCAACGACGCCCAGACGCGCAAGGTGATTACGGGTGTTTTAGCCACGCTGGTGGGCGGTTCGTTTTGGGGTTTCTCGGGCACCAGCGCGAGTTTTTTGTTCGATACCTACCATGTCGATACGCTGTGGCTTATGAGCATACGGCAGATTCTCGCCGGCCTGCTCTTTATGGCTGTGGTTGTCACACGCGACCGCGCACGCCTGATCAAGCTTTGGACGACGCCCGCCGATCGCAAACAGCTGCTGTTCTTTACCGCTTTTGGTCTGCTCTTTAACCAGTTTTGTTATCTTTCGGCCGTGCGCCTGACCAATGCCGGAACCGCAACGGTGCTCCAGTGCCTGCAACTGGTCATCATTATGGGTTACACCTGCGTGATTGACCATCGCATGCCTCGCGTGCGTGAGGCCGTTGGCATTGGGTTGGCCTTGGGCGGCACCTTTTTAATCGCTACCGGCGGCGACCCGACCAGCCTGAGCATATCGCCGCTTGGCCTGGTCGCAGGCCTTATGTGTGCGGTCAGCGCCACCTGCATGGCGGTGATTCCCGCCAAGATTCTGCCCGAATACGGTAGTCCTATTGTTACGGGCTCGGCTATGCTCACGGCGGGTGTCGTTTCGAGTGTCTTTGTGCAGCCGTGGGCTCATATGCCGGCCCTCGATGCTGCCGGCGTCGAAGCGCTCGCGGTGTTTGTGATCGTGGGCTCTTTCCTGGCGTATATGCTCTATATGGAGGGCGTCAAGGATATTGGCTCCGTACGCGCGAGTCTCATCGGAACTGTGGAGCCGGTCTCGGCAACCATTACCAGCGCCGTTATGCTGGGCACGGTGTTTTTGCCGACCGACCTGATTGGCTTTGCCATGATCATCGTGATGATGTTCCTGACGGTATAGCTCACGCCGCTGCCTAGACGGACGCGGTGTTGCACCACAATTCCGCGAATTGGTGCCTGCATCTGGAGTTTAACTGACGATGCCAAATATGTCATAAACTAATAGCGTTATTGACTTTTAGTATTGTGAGGACTCCTCTATGGCTGGTAACCACTTTAAGAACGGCGACGGCGAGCGCTCTGCAGTTCCGCCGCGTTCAAATGGGGCTGGAAACGCTGGCGTACCGGGTGGATCCAGCCAAAACGGTGCTGGCAACCGTACGTCTCCGAGCGAAACGGCGATGTTTGCCGCTCTGTACGAACAGTCTCAAAAGGCAAAACAGGCTGGTTGCGTAGGCAGGCAGGCATTTCCTGGCGGGGCGGGTTCTGCGGCTTCGTCGGCCGGGGTCCGTCCGGCGCCAACGGGTGGTGCGAATGTTGCCGGTCCCACTGCCCCCGCTAACAACGCAAATCGCGCCCACAACGCCAGCCCCATCAACTCTGCCAATCCCGCCAATAGTGCTTCTTCTGCTGGAGACGCAGGGCTTACGGGTAACCTAGGCACCATCTATACGGGCGCTTCCGAAACCGGCACGTTTGCCCGTCTCAATGACGACGGTGCCGAGTTTAAGGGTTCGGGCTCTAAAGAAGATTATTACGATTTTGGCTTGAACTACGGCGGCGATTCCTCGACGAGCCCGACCTCGAACGGCCTGGTTCGCCATCGCCATCGCAAAGGCGAGCGCAAGAAGCGCCGCGTTACAGCCGTTGTCGCTGCCATCGTCGCGGTGGTTCTTGTCGCGTTTGGCGTGAGCGGCTTCATGCTGCTTAACTCGGCAAAAACCGTGAAGAGTCAGGCAAAGGAAACTGTCGAGATTGTCGGTGGCCTTAAGGACAAGGTCACGTCGGGCGATTTTTCGACCCTGCCCGACGATGCGAAAAAGATCGACGAGCTCTGCAGCAGCATGAAGAAGGAGACCTCGAGCCCGGTGTGGACGATGGCTTCGTTCATCCCAGTGTACGGCAGCGACATTAACGCCGCCCGCACCATGGTCGACGCTCTGTCCGATGTTTCGAGCGGCGCGCTGGTTCCCATGGCCGACAATCTCGCCCAGGCAACGCCCGGCAAGCTGTTCCAGGACGGGACAATCAACGTGTCCGCGCTGCAGGCGGTCGCCGATTCGCTTTCCAGCAGCTCAAAGGTGTTCAAGAGCGCCAACGAAAAGATCCAGGGTATTGGCGATACGCATATCGCCCAGGTGACCGAGCTGGTCGATAAGGCAAAGGACGGCTTTGCCACCCTGGACGGTGCAGTCGACGCGGCGGAGAAGGTCGCTCCCGTTCTGCCCCAGATGCTCGGCGCCAACGGCCAGACGCGCAACTATCTTGTGTATGCCATGAACAACGTCGAGATCCGTGCTTGCGGCGGTTTTGGTGGTTCGCAGGGCCTGATTTCGGTTACCGATGGCCAGATGTCAATCGGCGACTTTGTTCCCCGCATTGGACTCAGTGAGGACGAGGCGGTTGAGAGCGTCGACGAAGAGGACGAGGCACTGTTTGGTGACCACAGTAACCTGTACAACTCTGGTAACGCGTATTCGCCCGATTGGCCCCGCAACTCGCAGCGTGTCGCAGCCCTGTGGAAATCTCAATATGGCCAGGACGTTGACGGCGTCGTGGGTATCGACCCGGTGTTCCTGCAGTATCTGCTGGGCCTGGTCGGTAACGTGTCGCTGCCCGACGGAACGGTTGTCGACGGCACCAACGCCGCAAAGGTCCTCATGCACGATGTGTACTGGAACTATCCGGTCGAGGAGTCGGACGGCATCTTTGCATCCGTCGCCAGCGCTGCCTTCGACAAGATTCTCGGTGGCATCGGTGACGTCGACGTTACAAAGCTTGTCGGTGCATTCGAGCGCGGTGCCGAAGAGGGTCGTCTGATTGCGTGGATGAGAAACGATGATGAGCAGAACGCTATCAAGGAGATGAACATCGACGCCTCGCTGCCCGATCCGGATGACCCAAGTGAAGATCCCGTTGCTGGTGTCTACTTTAACAACCTGAGCTTCTCCAAGCTCGACTGGTACCTGAATGTCGACACGCAGATTGGCCAGGGCATCAAGAACGGTGACGGCACGTGCTCGTATCGCATCACCGTTACCCTGACGAACATCATGACGCAGGAGGAGGCCGGCAAGCTGCCCGACTACGTCGCGGCGAGCGCGCCCGATGCCGCGCGCGACGACGAGCGTCTGAATGTCTCGTTGTTTGCCCCGACGGGCGGCAACATTACCGATCTGACCGTCGAGGGCACCCAGTTTGGTCTTGGCGCCGCTACGTGGCATGGAATCCCCTTCTATTCGGGCACCGTTGACCTGCATGCTGGCGAGACGACGACGATCACGTATACGCTGACCACGTCAGCCGAGGCGGGGGACAAGCCGCTTACGCTGCGTCAGACTCCTACATGCCAGGCGGCTCGCGACAGCGCGTCGGCGTAGGGTTTTTCTGGTAGCGCAGATAATCGAGTACCATTTTGGGGCGGACAGGCAATCTGTTCGCCCCTATTTTGTAAGGAGAGCGCATGAAGTACTTTGGCACCGACGGCTTTCGCGGTGAGGCTAACGTTGGGCTGACGGTAGAGCACGCTTATAAGATTGGCCGTTTTGTGGGCTGGTATTACGGCACCAACCGCGAGCGCAAGGCGCGCGTCATCGTGGGTAAGGACACGCGTCGCTCGAGTTATATGTTCGAGGCGGCGCTGGTGAGTGGCCTGGTCGCGAGCGGTGCGGACGCCTATATGCTGCACGTGATCCCCACACCGGGTGTAGCGCATCAGACCGTGGAAGGCTGCTTCGATTGCGGCATCATGATCAGCGCGAGCCACAACCCGTTTTGCGATAACGGCATTAAGCTCGTCAATAGCGACGGTTTTAAGATGGACGAGGACGTACTGGAGCTCATCGAGGACTACGTCGATGGCAAGAGCGAGGTGCCGCTGGCCACGGGCAACCACATCGGCGCCACGGTGGACTACATGCAGGGCCGCAACCGCTACATTGCCTCGCTCATCGCCAGCGCGAACTTTTCGCTGCAGGGCGTCAAGATCGGCATCGACTGCGCCAACGGCTCGGCGTCCTCGGTGGCCAAGCCGGTGTTCGACGCGCTGGGCGCCGACGTGCGCGTGATCAATGCCGCGCCTGATGGTTTTAACATCAACGTCGACTGCGGCTCCACGCATATGGAGCGTCTGCAGCGCCACGTGGTGGAGCAGGGCTTGGACGTGGGCTTTGCCTATGACGGCGATGCCGACCGCTGCCTGGCCGTGGACGAGCGCGGCCGCGTGGTCGATGGCGACCAGATCCTGTACGTGTGCGGCGTGTACCTGAACAAGCACGGTCGCCTTTCGGGCGGTACCGTGGTTCCGACGATTGCCAGCAACTTTGGCCTGGTCAAGTCGCTGGAGCTTGCCGGTCTGAGCGCCGTGACCAGCGGCGTGGGCGACCGTCACGTGTATGCCAAGATGCGCGAGGGCGGCTACAGCCTGGGCGGCGAGCAGACGGGCCATACGATCTTTGGCGATATCGAGCGCACGGGCGACGGCATTATGACCTCGCTGCGCGTGATGGAAGTGATTCGTGCCGAGCGCGAGACACTCTCGCAGCTCACGGCCCCGTGCAAGCTGCTGCCGCAGGCGCAGGTTGCCGTGCGCGTGGCGGACAAGGACGCCGCGCTCGAGAACATGGGCGTGCAGAACGCCATCGCCGAGGCCGAGGCTGCGCTGGCAGGCGAGGGCCGCGTGCTCGTACGCAAGAGCGGAACCGAGTCGGTTATCCGCGTGCTGGCCGAGGCGCCCGACCAAGCATCCGCCGATGCCGCCATGAAGCGCATCGCCAACGCACTCGAGGCTCTGTAGTTACGCGGTTTTACCAAACCGCGTAACTGCTCGACGCTGCAAACGCCCCTAAGCGGCAATCTGACGTTCAATTTCAAGGGCGCGACCAGAAGGTCAGCGCCCTTTCATTTCACGTCACCTTGCTCGCTTAGGGTCGTTTTCGCTGACGTTGCCAAGACATTGGCGTCAACATAGTTGGCGTTGGCGATGGCGCGCTGGTCAATCCTTACAGCTCGTACAGCGTGGTGAACTTGTCCTGCAGGTAGCTGCAGTAGTAGCGGGCGTCAAAGGCCATGCCGCAGGCGCCCTTGATGAGTTCCGGCGCGTCTTTGGCGCGGCCCCACTGCCAAATGTGCTCGCCCAGCCAGGCGCGGACGGGCGCCAGATCGCCGCTCGCGCAGGCACCGGTAAGGTCGACGCCGTCGCGGCACATGGCCGGCACAAACATGGCATCGTAGGCGCTACCCAGCGCATACGTGGGGAAGTAGCCAAACGAACCGCCGCTCCAATGCGTATCCTGCAGGCAGCCGTGCGTGTCGTCGGGAACGGGAATGCCCAGGTACTCGTCCATAAAGCGGTTCCAAAGCGCGGGGATGTCCTTGGCCGCAGCCTCGCCGGCAAACAGCATACGCTCAATCTGGTAGCGCACCATAATATGCAGCGGATAGGTGAGCTCGTCGGCCTCGGTGCGGATCAACGACGGCTGCGCGATGTTCACGGCGCGGTAGAGCGTGTCTTCGTCGACGTCGCCGTAGACCTCGGGCGCGTGACGACGCAGCACCTCGAGCAGCGGGCCCATAAAGGCGCGGCTGCGACCCACGGTGTTCTCGAAAAAGCGGCTCTGGCTCTCGTGGATGCCCATGGAGGTGCCGCCCTCCAGGCAGGTGCGCGCGTAGGCGGGATTGACGCCCAGCTCGTACATGGTGTGCCCCGCCTCGTGGATGATGCTGTAGACGTTGGAGATGCAGTCGTCCTCGTAGATGTGCGTCGCGATGCGCGCATCACCCACGGCAAAGCCCTCGCTAAACGGATGCTCGGTAAAGGCAAGCGTGGTGTCGTCCAGGTCCAGGCCGACAAGCTTCATAAGGTCGAAGCTCATGGCGCGCTGGGCAGCCTCGGGCACGTGGGCGTGCAAAAAGTCGGCAGCCGGCTGCTGGCCGCGCTCGCCGATGGCGTGCACGAGCGGCACGACCGTGGCCTTGACCTCGTCGCAAAACGCGTCGAAGCTCTTGGCGGAAAGGCCGCGCTCATACTGGTCGAGCCAAACGTCGTATGGATCGCGCTTGGGGTCCATGAGCTCGGCCTGATGCTTAAGTTGGGCGACGATTCTATCCACATAGGTCTCAAAGCTCGCCCAGTCGTTGGCTGCCTTGGCCTTGCGCCACACGGCGTCCGCCTCGCAGGTGAGCCTGGTCCAGGCCTCGGCTTCTTCGGTGGGGATGGCACTGGCCTCACGTTGATCGCGGCCGAGCACACGGATCTCGTCGAGCAGCTGAGGGTCGTCGATTTTGCCGCCGGCGACGGTCTCGCGCGCTAACGAGCGTACGAGCTCAACGGACTTCTCGCTGGTCAGCAGCTTGTGATGCTCGCCGGCAAGCGTGCCTATGGCGTCGGCACGCGCTGCTGCGCCGTTGGCGGGGGCAATGGTCGCGCCGTCAAACTCGGCAATCTTGAGCAGGTACTCACGAGTCCACAGCTTGCCTTCGAGCTTGCGGAATTTTTTGACGGCCTTATCGACCTTCATGCCTTTGGATGTCTTGCCCGCTGCAGGCTCGGCCTTCTTATCGAGTTTCTTTCCCATACCATATCCTTGATCTCGTGAGCCGAGCGCTTCGGGTGGGCGCGCGGCCAGTTTGCACAGCTACCTGCCTTGTACCCAGTGCGAACAAAACGGAACGCGGCGATGCACACGCAGAATGTGTTATCCTATAGCCCAATGCGTTGACGGAGAGGGTTTTGCCCGCCGCGTCGCCGGCAAGAGAGGGAAGGTCATGGGCTGCGAGCCTTCCTGCGGTGACAAGGGCCAAGCGTTCACTCCCGAGCAGCGACCTCAACGGGCACGCGGCCAGCGGCGGCGAAGCCCCAGTAGGGAAGCCGTGAGCCTCGCGACAAGGGGCACAGAGTGGGCGCGGCGGGCCAGACATCCGCCGGGTCAAACAAGGTGGTACCGCGGAATTCAACCGTCCTTGGGCAATGCACATGCCCGAGGGCGGTTTTTTTGTTACCGAACCGGGCCGCACATCCGCAGCTCCGGGTGGCTCCAGCCGCCGCGGCAAGTGGATGCGCGAGAGACGAAAGGGAAGACATGAGTCTGATTGATGATCTGGTCAAACTCGAGGAAGAGGCCAAGGAGCTCGTCGCAGGCGCCGATGACGCCGCCAAGCTCGAGGCTG
Organism: Collinsella sp.; assembly: GCA_019414045.1. Lineage (GTDB taxonomy): Bacteria > Actinomycetota > Coriobacteriia > Coriobacteriales > Coriobacteriaceae > Collinsella. The sequence continues at coordinate 27,773 of DXMW01000007.1, forward strand.
CGCGTGTTGAGCTGCTCGGTCGCAAGGGTCGTATCACCGGCTTGATGCGCATGATGGGCAAGCTCGCCCCCGAGGATCGTCCCGTGATGGGCAAGCGCGCCAACGAGATGCGCCAGCTGATCGAGGGCATGCTCGACGAGCGAAACACCGAGATGAAGGCCGCCGCCCTCAAGCGCGCACTCGAGCACGACGCCGTCGACATCACGCTGCCGGGCATCCGTCCGCAGATCGGCCACCAGCACCTGATCAAGCAAATCATCGAGGAGGCCGAGGACATCTTCTGCGGCATCGGCTACACCGTCGAGTCCGGCCCCATGGTCGACACCTCTTACTACAACTTCACCGCGCTCAACGCTCCCATGGATCACCCGAGCCGCTCGGCCCACGATACCTTCTACGTGGTCGACAACAACCCCGGCAGCGTCGCGCACCCCGAGGCTCACGCCCACGGCGAGTCCGACGTGCTGCTGCGCACCCAGACTTCGGGCGTGCAGATCCACACTATGGAGTCGCAGAAGCCGCCCATCTACATGATCTGCCCGGGCACCGTCTACCGTCCCGACACGGCCGATGCCTGCCACCTGCCGCAGTTCAACCAGATCGAGGGCCTGGTCGTCGACGAGGGCATCACCTTTGGCGACCTGAAGGGCACGCTCGACTACTTTGTTAAGTGCATGTTTGGCGAGGATCGCAAGACGCGTTACCGCCCGCACTTCTTCCCCTTCACCGAGCCCAGCTGCGAGGTGGACGTGAGCTGCCACGTGTGCGGCGGCAAGGGCTGCAACTTCTGCAAGCACAGCGGCTGGATCGAGATCTTGGGCTGCGGCATGGTCGACCCCAACGTCCTGATCAACTGCGGCATCGATCCCGAGAAGTATACCGGCTTCGCCTTTGGCATTGGCGCCGAGCGCGTCGCGGCCCTGCGCTACGACCTGCCGGACCTCAGAACGCTCATGACAGGCGATATGCGTTTCTTGAATCAGTTCTAGGCCCGGCGGCTTTCCCAAGCACCGCACCTTGCCTTTCAATCGTCGGTTGCGTACCTAAGTACGCGGCCCTCCTCTTTCAAGGCAATCTGCGGCACTTGGAAAACCCGTCTCCGTTGCAGTTTTTTGGCTCAAAGCCGCATTTATGAAAGGAGACCAGTTAGATGCGCGTTTCTTACGACTGGCTCAAGACCATGATCGATATTCTGGAGGATCCCAAGACTCTTTCGGACGAATATATCCGTACCGGCACCGAGGTCGAGGCGATTGACACCGTGGGAGAATCCTTCGACCACGTGGTGACCTCCAAGGTGCTCACCAAGACCACTCACCCCGATAGCGACCATATGTATGTGTGCTCGGTCGACGTGGGTGACAAGAACCTCGACGCTGACGGCAATCCCGCTCCGCTGCAGATCGTCTGCGGCGCGCAGAACTTCGAGGCCGGCGACCACATCGTCACGGCCATGATCGGCGCAGTTCTGCCCGGCGACGTCAAGATCAAGAAGAGCAAGCTTCGCGGCGTCGTGTCCATGGGCATGAACTGCTCCGCACGCGAGCTCGGCCTGGGCGGCGACCACTCTGGCATTATGATCCTGCCCGAGGATACGCCCTGCGGCATGCCGTTTGCCGAGTATGTGGGCTCGAGTGATACTGTGCTCGACTGCGAGATCACGCCCAACCGCCCCGACTGCCTGTCCATGATCGGCATGGCCCGCGAGACCGGCGCCATTTTCGATCGCGATTTCCACGTTGAGCTGCCCGCCATCAAGGCGGAGACTGGCCGCGCGACCGACGACGAGCTTTCCGTCGAGATTGCCGACGAGGGCCTGTGCGACCGCTATGTCGCCCGCATCGTGCGCAACGTGAAGGTCGGCCCGTCGCCCGACTGGATGGTCAAGCGCCTTAACGCCCTGGGCGTGCGTCCGCACAACAACATCGTCGACATCACCAACTACGTGATGATGCTCACCGGTCAGCCGCTGCACGCCTTTGACCTGGACACCTTTGCCGAGCGCGATGGCCACCGTCGCGTGGTGGTTCGCGCCGCCCAGCAGGATGAGAAATTCACGACGCTCGATGGCGAAGAGCGCGTGCTCGACGCCGGCATGGGCCTTATCACCGACGGCGAGCGCCCCGTGGCGTTGGCCGGCGTTATGGGCGGCATGGATTCCGAGATCGAGGACGACACCGTCGACGTGATGGTCGAGAGCGCTTGCTTCAACGCCGGTCGCACCTCGCACACCAGCCGCGATCTGTCGCTGATCTCCGACGCCTCCATTCGCTTTGAGCGCCAGGTTGACGAGACTGGCTGCGTGGATGTCGCCAATGTTACCTGCGCGCTCATCGAGGAGATCGCCGGCGGCGAGGTTGCTCCCGGCTATGTCGATGTTTTCCCCGCGCCCAAGACCATCGACAGCATTAAGCTGCGCCTGGCCCGCGTGCATGCCATCTGCGGTGCCGACATCGAGCCCGACTTTATCGAGCGTTCGCTTACCCGTCTGGGCTGCACCGTCGAGCGCGACGGCGAGGACTTTATGGTTACCCCGCCGAGCTTCCGTCCCGACCTGCCGCGCGAGATTGACCTGATCGAGGAGGTCCTGCGCCTATGGGGCATGGGCCGTGTGACGGCGACCATCCCGGCTGCCAAGAACCACATCGGCGGCCTGACCCGCGAGCAGAAGCTCACCCGCAAGGTCGGCGAGATCCTGCGCGCCTGCGGCCTCAACGAGACCACGACCTTTGGCTTTGCCGCCCCGGGCGACCTGGAGAAGATCGGCATGTCCACCGAAGGCCGCGGTTGCCCCGTGGTGCTCATGAACCCGCTGGTAGCCGAGCAGACCGAGATGCGCCGCTCGCTGTTGCCAGGCCTGCTGCAGTCCGTTGCCTATAACGAGGCCCACGGCACGCCCAACGTGCACCTGTACGAGGTCGGCAGCCTGTTCCACGGTCGCGAGAACGCCAGCCTGCCCAAGGAGACCAAGTCCGTGGCGGGTGTGCTCTCGGGCCAGTGGAGCGAGCAGTCCTGGAACATGAAGTACCGTAAGCTGCGCTTCTTCTTTGGCAAGGGCATTGTCGAGGAGCTGCTCGCCCAGCTGCGCATCGAGAAGGTTCGCTTCCGTCCCGTCGAGGGCGAGGGCTACGCTTTCTTGCAGCCGGGTCGTGCGGCCGAGGTTCTGTCCGGCGGAACCGTGCTGGGCTGGGTCGGCGAGATTCACCCCGAGGCGCGCGAGGCGATGGGCATCGATGAGGTCGTCGTTGCCTTTGAGCTCGACTTGGACAAGCTGATCAAGGGCGCCCGCAACCAGGAGAACTACCGTGAGTTCTCGCAGTACCCGGCCGTTGAGCACGACCTTGCCATTGTGGTTGACAACTCCGTGACCTGTGAGGATCTTGAGCGCCGCATTACGAGCGCCGGCGGTAAGTTGCTCGAGGGCGTGCGCCTGTTCGACGTCTACCGCGATCCCATCCGCATCGGAGCGGGCAAAAAGTCCATGGCCTTTGCGCTTACGTATCGCTCCGACGACCACACGCTTACCAGCGAAGAGGTCGAGAAAGCGCACCAGAAGATTGTCACCAAGGTGTGCAAGGGCGTAAACGGCGAGGTCCGCTCGTAATCTTTGCTGTTCGGAACCCGCCCCCTGCGGGGTTTTCACGGCAACGTCCTCGCCGCTTCGCGGCTGCGGGATGTTGCCTTAGAAAACCCCTCTCGGGGGCGGGTTCCTGCGCTAACCTTGTTGCGAGCGGACCGCACCTTCTTCCGGGTGACCGGATAGTTGGGAGTGCAAGGGCCCTTTTTTGGGCGGTGCGTGGGCCTGGGTTAATAACGTACGTATTGCAAGGGCGTGCTGCGTTGTGGGCGGGGCGCCTTTTTGTTAGTATGCAGAGTCGGTGTTACGGATTGTTAGAAACGTAATACGCAACGTTCTGATTGAGAGGGCTCATGCATATTCCCGATAATTATCTGTCCCCGCAGACCGATGCCGTTATGGCGGTGGCGATGGTGCCCGTATGGGTTCACTGCATCAAGAAAGTGCGCGCCACGCTCGATCGCGAGCATATGGCCTTTCTGGGTATTTGCGCTGCGTTCTCCTTTTTGCTCATGATGTTCAACGTGCCGCTGCCCGGCGGCACCACTGGTCACGCCGTCGGCGGCGCGCTCATCGCGCTGCTGCTAGGCCCGGAGGCCGCGGCCATCGCGGTTTCGGTCGCGCTGGCGTTGCAGGCGCTGCTGTTTGGCGACGGCGGTATCCTGTCCTTTGGCGCCAACTGCTTTAACATGGCCTTCGTGCTGCCGTTTGCCGCTGCTATCGTGTTCCGTGCGCTCAACAGCCGTTTGCACGACAAGAGCTGGGGCACCTCGGTTTCGGCCATCGTAAGCGGCTGGGTCGGCCTGTGCCTGGCGGCCCTGTGCGCGGCGGTCGAGTTTGGTATTCAGCCCATGCTCTTTACTAACGCTTCGGGCGCGCCGCTGTACTGCCCCTTCCCGCTGTCCATTGCCATTCCGGCCATGATGATTCCGCATATGTTGGTTGCCGGCGTGGTCGAGGGCGTGGCGACTGCCGCGATCTACGGCTTTATCAAGAAGACGGCGCCGAGCGTTATCGTCGGGCCCGAGGCCGTCGATGGCCAGCTTGCTGCCGAGGGCACAACCGCCAAGAAGACCTCGCTGGTCCCCACGCTCATCCTGGTCGCCGTGCTTGTCGTGGCTACGCCGCTCGGCTTGCTTGCCACCGGTGACGCTTGGGGTGAGTGGGACGCCGAGGGCGCCGCGATCGCCGTTCAGGAGGCTGGTGACGACAGTCTGCAGGCTTCGGTCGGTCTCGACACTCCGACCTTTGCCGATGCCCTGCCCACGGGCGATTATCTGCAGGCCTATTCCGAGGAGCAGGGCCTTGGCTTTGCCGGCCAGGCCGCGATGTATATTCTTTCGGGCGTGATTGGCGTGGCGGTGCTCACCATCGCATTCCGCCTGGTCTCGCTGACGGTCAAGGAAAGCGGTGCTCATGGCAATAGCCGAGCTGCCTAGTTGGCTTGCGGCCGAGGAGCGATACGAGCCCGCGGGGGCTCGGCATCGTGTAATGCAAAAGAACGTCCTGCACCTGGCGAGCCTGCTTGAGCGGGTTCGCCTGGGTGGAGGCGCGAACAAGGGCGGGTCGATGGTCGACCGCGCCCTTTCTTGCGTTTCGGCTCCGGTGCGCCTGTTAGGGATGTTCGTTTGCGTCCTGTGCGTGTGTCTGACGCAAAGCCCGCTGTACCTGATGTTGATGGCGGCGATCGCGTTGGTGCTGGTCGCGGTGCGCCCCGTACGCGGGCTGCGCGCTACCTTTGTGCCGGCGTTGGCTGCCGCGGGGTTTGCCGTGGTTCTGGCGCTGCCTGCCCTGCTGCTGGGTGCTTCTGCCTCGGGCGCCATGCTCAAGATTGCACTCAAGACGTTCATTAACGTGTCGCTGGTGCTGGGTGTTTCGTGGACGCTCACCTGGAGCCGCATGTCGGCGGCGCTTAAGATGCTGCACCTGCCCGACGAGGTCATCTTTACTTTCGATATGGCGCTCAAGCATATCGAGGTGCTGGGACGCACAGCGCACGATCTGTGCGAATCGGTCATGCTGCGCAGCGTCGGTTCCGCGCCTGCGGGTTTTTCGCGTACCGATTCGATCGCGGGTATCATGGGCATGACCTTTATCAAGGCGATGGAATGCAGCCGCGCGATGGACGAGGCTATGCTTTGCCGTGGCTTTGCCGGTGCGTATCCGACTCCCGCGCGGAGCGGCTTTGGCTGGCGCGATGCGGTCTATGCGGTCGTCGTGGTGCTGCTCGCCGTGTTGTGCGCGGTGCTGTAGCGCGGGCGGCCGAGCCGTCGATGTGGATAGGGAAGGGCGACGTTTTGGCAAACGATACGAATGGCGTGATGGGCGCGAGCGGTGCTACTGGCGCCAAGAGCGTGCCGCTCATCGAGTTTCGCGACGTGCTGTTCTCCTATGCGGGGCATACGGTTGTCGATGGTGTGTCGCTGCAGGTCGATCGTGGTGAACTCGTTGCCCTACTCGGTCCCAACGGCTGCGGTAAGACGACGATTATGCGCCTTATCAACGGTCTTGAACTAGCGGACGCGGGTGCGTACCTGTTTGACGGGCACGTGATCGATGCGGCATATCTCAAGGATTCCGCAGCCGCTCAGCGTTTTCATCAGCGCGTGGGCTTTGTGTTCCAGAATGCCGACGCCCAGCTGTTCTGCGCTACGGTGGGCGAGGAAGTTGCTTTTGGCCCCGCGCAGATGGGGCTGCCGACAGACGAGCTCGAGCGCCGCGTCTGCGATGCCATGGAGCTGTTCCAGGTTGCCGATCTGGTCGATGCCTCGCCCTATCAGCTTTCGGGCGGGCAAAAGAAGCGCGTTGCGCTGGCTGCGGTGGTGTCGATGAACCCCGATATCCTAGTGCTCGATGAGCCCACCAACGGGCTCGATGAGGACTCGTGCGACATCGTAGTCAACTTTTTGCTGGCCTACGTTGCTGCCGGTAAGACGGTTTTGATGAGTACGCACCATCAAGATTTGGTGCGCCGCCTGGAGGCCCGTGCCATCTATATCGATCGATATCACCATGTGGTCGAGGCGCCCGTGCCGTCGTATGGAACCGAAAGCGGTGCTGCGGAATAGTTGCTGCGTAGGGTATGTATGGCCGCCTGTGCGACTCTGCCGTGATGGTATAGTTAACCAGGTTTTATGGGGGTGGCTATGCCAAGTTGGAACATTCATATCGCTCAAACGGAGCGCTTGCTGGCACGTGCTAGCGTGCTTGCCGATAGCGTGCGCGACCGCAATGCCTTTTTGTTTGGCTGCGTGGTTCCGGATATCTTCGTGGGCTATATGGTCCCTGGCATCGCCGATCCCATTCCGTATCGCATTACGCACTTTGCAAAGCCCGAGCCTATCCCTAAGCCGCGCGAGCACGAGTTCTGGGATACCTATGTGGCGCCGCTGCTTAAAGGCGCACCCGCGGGCGAACCTGCTGAGGCTACCTCGATTGTCGAGGAGCGCGAGCGACTGAACCGCGTGCACTATCCTCAGCGCTACAGGGATGCCGAGCCGGTTGTCGGTCCCGGCGCCTGTGAGTTCTCGCTTGCGTCCGAAGATGTGGCGCAGTCGCTGCTCGATTTAACGCTGGGCGTCTGGTCGCATCTGGTGGCCGACACGGTATGGAACACGCGTGTGAACCAGTATCTGGAAGCACACGGCGGCAAGCCGTGCGAGGAATTCCGCATTAAAAAGCAGGGCGATTTTGACTGGTTTGGCAAGACGCTGGGCATCGTTTCCATTCCGCGTGCGACCGATCGCCTCTATACCGCTGCGACGCGTTTTGGGCAGTATCCCATCCATAAAGAATATGTGCTCAAGACTATCGGCGTCATGCACGAGATTGTACGCGAAAACCCCGGCGAGCCCGATCATCCGCCGTATCGCCTGCTAACCGAGGAGTTTTTCGATGCAACGTTTACCGAGGTCATCGAGCTGACCGAGGCGGGATTTGCGGCTCGCGTTGCTGCTTCTGACGTTCCCGCAGTCCCCCTGATCGCTAGCTGCTAGCCGGCCGGCTTGACGGCGAACAGCTCATCCCAATCGACCAATAGCTCCCGCCGCAGGGTATCTTCGGCAGTACGCTCCTGTTTGGTCTTTGGGGTGTAGGGAAGCCCAGCCTTTTTATGGATGAGCTCGGTTATGTGGTCGAAGCTTTTCTTATCCTTAATCTGGTCATAGGTGATTTGGATGACGTCGTAGCCCATGCTCGTGAGTGCGGTGGCACGTTCGGCATCGGAGAGGCTCGCGGCTTCGCTGTCGTGGGCTAAGCGGCCTTGACATTCCAGAATGACGCCCATGCTGTCGGTGGCGCTTTCGATGAGGATATCGGCGTAACAGCAGGTTTTGTTATACAGCGAACGTGCAGCTTCGCTGAGCGGGATGCGCGCGTTATTGGTGATGTCGATGCCCAAGCCGCCCTCGTCGCGGGGGAGCGAGATGAGTATGGACGTCTGGACTTCGAAGGGCGAGGCGGTCTGCCCCGTCATGTGCTCGGCCGCCCAACGCAGTTGTTTGACGCCGCGCAGGCCTGCGGCTTGCTTGGCGAACGCGGCGATATCCGTTGCGGTAAGAAGCGGCGTGCGCTTCCACAAGTTGGTGTCATTGCCCTTGGTGTCGTTAACTCGCTCCCAGCCGCAGTTGGGCGGAATGAGCTTAAGCGAAATAGCTTCATCGAGTTGTTGTCGCGTTCGCTCGCAGGGCTTAAACACTGCAAAGGAGCCGCACATCTCGTAGCAAGCCATGAGTAACTGGCTGCGTGAGACCTGCGTGGCAAGGCTGAGCAGCGTGAACTCCGGTGAAGTGACATCAAACCCATGCTCAGTCTGCCTAAACGACCCAGGAGGCGGCTCTTGGGTCAGGAGGTGCGATTTAAACAGGCTTCGCGACCCGGATTGTGCCCGAGTGAATACAAGCCTGTGAAGCGGTGTGTGAAGCAGGTCTTTTACAACTGCATGACTTCCGAGGCCGCAACATCTGCGATCCATATTGCCAAGGCTAATGGCGGGGTAAAGGCCTAATACCTGCGGCGGGATACGGTGATAGTAAAAAGCGGATTGACCGCATAGCGTCAGGTCCATGATATCCTCCTGGTCGAAATGTGCTTTTGGACCGTGCGATGCCAGCGTCAATCCGGAAGTATGCGGCAAAATCTGAATCCTATGAGCAGACCTGGCTTTTAAGGCCAGTTTATCAGGCATTTTGTTGCGAAAAAACAGGGCGTGCTCGGGGGTCTCAGAATTTGCCGCATACTTCCGAAAACCAGGTCGATCTGGCTCCTGCTAAAACGATTTAGCAGCGTCGGGTAAGGTGTGGTTTCGCCATCGGGCGAACATTTCCGCAGCAAGAAAGTTCATTTTTAGGGCTTGGAGGGGCGATTTGGACTCATTTGGTAAAGAAATGAGTGCGTGTCATGCTGTGCAGTGGGCACTGGCACAGAAAAAGGGCCCGGAAGGCGAAGCCTTCCGGGCCCTTTGCAATGCAGTGTGCTTGCAAGTGTGATTTAGCGCACCTGAGCGACGTAAGCGACGTTGGTCGAGGAGACCTTGTCCTCGAGCTGGACGCTCATGCGGGGATCGCCGGCGGTGGCGACGGTCAAATCGCCGGCCTCGACGTAGCCGAGCTCCTTAGCGGTCTCGATCGCCTTGACGATCGTGCCGTTGACGGTGCCCTGGGTAATCTCGGCCTGATGCGGGATAACGCCCCAGTACATAATCATCTGCTGGACGGCCCACTCGTGGCGGGAGAACGCGCAGATCGGCATGTTGGGACGGAAGTGCGAGATCAGGCGAGCGGTACGACCGGTGGTCGTCGGCACGGTGATGCACTTGGCGCCAACGGTGGTAGCCATGTTCACAGCGGACATACCCACAACGTTGTTGACGACGCGGGTGCCGTGAGCATCGGCCGGAACCTCGAGCGGAGCGTGGGCCGGGAGGTACTTCTCGGCCTCGAGAGCAATGCTGGCCTGCATCTTAACGGCCTCGACCGGGTACTTACCGGCAGCGGACTCGCCAGAGAGCATAACGGCGTCGGTGCCGTCGTAGATGGCGTTAGCAACGTCGGCAACCTCGGCGCGCGTCGGGCGCGGGTTCTGCTGCATGGAGTCGAGCATCTGCGTAGCAGTGATGACGGGCTTGTAGGCCGCGTTGCACTTGGCGATGATTTCCTTCTGGATGTGGGGAACGAGCTCGGGCTTGATCTCGATGCCCAGGTCGCCACGGGCGACCATGATGCCGTCGGAAGCCTCGAGGATCTCGTCGAAGTTCTCGACGCCCAGGGCGCACTCGATCTTCGGGAAGATCGTCACGTGCTCGCCGCCGTTCTCGCGGCAAAGCTTGCGGATGCCACGGACGGACTCGCCGTCACGGATGAAGGAAGCGGCGATGTAGTCGATGTTCTCGGTCAGGCCAAAGAGGATGTCCTGACGATCGCGCTCGGTGATGGCGGGCAGCGAGATGTTGACGTTGGGCATGTTGACGCCCTTGCGCTCGCCGATCAGGCCGTCATTCTTGACGACGCAGGTCATGTCCTGGCCGTCGACGGACTCGACCTCGAGGGCAACCAGGCCGTCATCGATCAGGATGAGGGAGCCCTTCTCGACCTCGGAGGGCAGAGCCAGGTAGTCGAGGGAGATGTGCTCAGCGGTGCCGTGGAAATCCTCGGACGTGGGCTGAGCGGTGACGACGATCTTGTCGCCGGTCTTGACGGCAACCTTCTTGCCGTCGACCAGAAGGCCGGTGCGGACCTCGGGGCCCTTGGTATCGAGCAGGATGCCGACGGGCAGACCGAGCTCCTTGGAAATACGACGGACGCGCTCGATGCGACCGTGGTGCTCGTCGTAGGATCCGTGCGAGAAGTTAAAACGGGCGACGTTCATGCCCGCCTTGATCATCTCGCGGATGGTCTCGTCGCTATCGCAGGCGGGACCCATGGTGCATACAATCTTGGTGCGCTTGTACATTCAGACCTCCATCTGACATCGTCTTGCGCTGATAGATAAACCATAAGAAATAAAACTGAGATGATTATAACGAAATGCCGACCGAATACCCCAAAAAATCGACCGTATGCCGAATTAGAAGTTCATTTTTTGCGAAAAAACGGTATATGCAAAAACTTTACCAACCGTTCTAACCGCTGCTATCTGGGCGATATTTTAGTTTGGCGACGCACCGAAGAAAAAACGTTTTATCAATGTTGAGCATCATACGGTCTGCATCGTTGCTTATGGACCATATTTCCAAATGGATTGTTTTGGCTAGACGCGTTGCTTTGGGGTACCATAGCTCCACTATCAACTGCCGCTCAGCACGGCAGCCTTGATGAGCCCTTGCCCTTCTCCTGGGAATTATGATCGGGCATCAATCTGCTGAGTGGCCCGAATCCCAGGAGGGGACTCTATATGCAAAAGGAATACCTGTCCGCCGCGGCGGAGGTACTCAGCGACCAGGGCGTCGATGAGAACCTCGGCCTAAGCAACGACGAGGCGTCGTCGCGTCTCGCCAAGACAGGCCCTAACAAGCTCGAGGAAGCCGAAAAGACACCGCTGTGGAAGCGCTTCTTTGAGCAGATGGCAGACCCCATGGTCATCATGCTGATCGCGGCCGCGGTTATCAGCGCGCTTACGGGCATGGTCAAGGGCGAGGCGGACTTTGCCGATGTTGCCATCATCATGTTCGTCGTTATCGTCAACTCGGTGCTGGGCGTGGTCCAGGAAGCCAAGAGCGAGGAGGCCCTCGAGGCCCTGCAGGAGATGAGTGCGGCGCAGTCCAAGGTGCTACGCGACGGCAAGCTCGTGCACCTGCCGAGCGCCGAGCTCGTGCCCGGCGACGTGATCATGCTCGAGGCGGGCGACTCCGTCCCGGCCGACTGCCGCGTGCTCGAGAGCGCCACGATGAAGATCGAAGAGGCCGCGCTCACCGGCGAGTCCGTGCCCGTCGAGAAGCATGCCAACGTGATCGAGCTCGCCGCCGGCACCGACGACGTGCCGCTCGGCGACCGTAAGAACATGTGCTATATGGGCTCCACCGTCGTGTACGGCCGTGGTCGCGCCGTCGTGGTCGGCACCGGCATGAACACCGAGATGGGCAAGATCGCCGGCGCCCTGGCCGAGGCCAAGGAAGAGCTCACGCCGCTGCAGGTGAAGCTCGCCGAGCTCAGCCGCATCCTCACCATCATGGTGATCGTCATCTGCGTCGTCATCTTTGGCGTTGACATCCTCCGCCACGGCGTGGGCAACGTCCTTACCGATCCGACTGCCCTGCTCGACACCTTTATGGTTGCCGTCTCGCTCGCCGTCGCCGCCATCCCCGAGGGCCTTGTTGCCGTCGTGACCATCGTCCTTTCGCTTGGCGTGACCAAGATGGCCAAGCGCCAGGCGATTATCCGCAAGCTCTCTGCTGTCGAGACCCTTGGCTGCACACAGACCATCTGCTCCGACAAGACCGGTACCCTTACCCAGAACAAGATGACCGTCGTCAAGCACGAGCTCGCTGCGCCCAAGGAGAAGTTCCTGGCCGGCATGGCGCTGTGCTCCGATGCTCAGTGGGACGAGGAGCTGGGCGAGGCCGTGGGTGAGCCGACTGAGTGTGCGCTCGTCAACGATGCCGGCAAGGCGGGCCTCACTGGCCTGACTGCCGAGCACCCGCGCGTGGGCGAGGCCCCGTTTGACTCGGGCCGCAAGATGATGTCCGTGGTCGTCGAGACCCTTGACGGCGAGTATGAGCAGTACACCAAGGGCGCGCCCGACGTGGTGATCGGCCTGTGCACCCATATCTACGAGGGCGATAAGGTCGTCCCCCTGACCGAGGAGCGCCGTGCCGAGCTCGTGGCCGCCAACAAGGCCATGGCCGACGAGGCCCTGCGCGTGCTGGCGCTGGCAAGCCGCACCTACACCGAGGTCCCGAGCGACTGCAGCCCCGCTGCGCTCGAGCACGACCTGGTCTTCTGCGGCCTGTCCGGCATGATCGACCCGGTCCGCCCCGAGGTCGCCGACGCCATCCGCGAGGCCCACGATGCCGGTATTCGCACCGTCATGATCACGGGTGACCATATCGACACCGCCGTGGCCATCGCCAAGCAGCTGGGCATCGTCGCCGATCGCAGCCAGGCCATCACCGGCGCCGACCTCGACCGCATGAGCGACGAGGAGCTCGACGCGCACATCGAGGATTACGGCGTGTACGCCCGCGTCCAGCCCGAGCACAAGACCCGCATCGTCGAGGCCTGGAAGTCGCGCGACCAGATCGTGGCCATGACGGGCGACGGCGTCAACGATGCCCCGTCCATCAAGCGCGCCGACATCGGCGTTGGCATGGGCATCACCGGTACCGACGTCACCAAGAACGTCGCCGACATGGTGCTCGCCGACGACAACTTCGCCACCATCATCGGTGCTTGCGAAGAGGGCCGTCGCATCTACGACAACATCCGCAAGGTCATCCAGTTCCTGCTTTCGGCTAACCTTGCCGAGGTGTTCTCGGTGTTTATCGCCACGCTCATCGGCTTTACTATCTTCCAGCCGGTGCAGCTGCTGTGGGTGAACCTGGTCACCGACTGCTTCCCCGCGCTCGCGCTGGGCATGGAGGATGCCGAGGGCGATATCATGAAGCGCAAGCCGCGCAACGCCAAGGACGGCGTCTTTGCTGGCAATATGGGCCTGGACTGTGTGGTCCAGGGCCTAATCATCACCGTGCTGGTGCTGGCGAGCTTCTTTGTGGGCGTGTACTTTGACATGGGCTACATCCACATCGCCGATATGATCGCCGGCAATGCCGACGAGGAAGGCGTGATGATGGCGTTCATCACGCTCAACATGGTCGAGATTTTCCACTGCTTCAATATGCGCAGCCGTCGTGCGTCGCTGTTCACCATGAAGAAGCAGAACAAGTGGCTGTGGGCTTCCGCCGCGCTGGCGCTGGTGCTGACGGTGATCGTAACCGTGCAGCCGACGCTTGCCGAGATGTTCTTTGGCCCCGTGACGCTTGAGCTCAAGGGCGTTGTCGCTGCCCTGGGCCTGGCCTTCCTGATCATCCCGCTGATGGAGATCTACAAGGCGATCATGCGCGCTGTGGAGAAGGAGTAGATTAACCTGTCCGGGCCCGCCCCACGCCCTTTCTCCCTCACTGGTCCTCGCGCTTTGCGCTGCGGGATCGTTCGGGAGAAAGGGCTTCCGGGGCGGGCCCTGCGGTGACTCTGCTGGCTTTCCTCGCGCGGATGATAAAGGCTGGGGGAAAGTGTGTGAGCCGGTCGAGCGTTTGCTCGACCGGCTCTTTTTGTGGGAAAATACCTGCTCAGTTTTGATTTTTGGTGCTGGGAGGCGCTTGTGGGCAAGGCTAAGGCTAAGGCGAAGAAAAAGACGACGGGGGCGCGGGCTAAGCGCGATCGTCGTCGGAAGCTTGCGACCGAAGCTCCCGCGTCTGCCGAGGAACTGCTGGCAAGCGTGCCGGGACTCGACGCGCTGCAGGATGTTCCGGCGTTTGATGACCTGCCGGTCGATGAAGCTCAGCAGACTGCCTTTGATGATTTCTGCGCACATGCCGAGGAGCCCGAGCAGATGCAGCTTGGCGCCGTGGTGCGCTTGGATCGCGGGTTTCCGCTGGTGGCGACTGCCGACGATACCTTCCGCGCCGAGCATGCCGTAGGATTTGCCAAGTCTCGTGGCGAGGACGAGGTTTTGCTGCCTGCCGTGGGCGATCGTGTGGCGGTGCGCCGCGCTCCCGGGCACGATATGGGCGTGATTGAGTGCGTGCTGCCGCGCCGTACGAGCTTTGAGCGTTGGCGCGGCCGTGCCCGCGGAGAGCGCCAGGTGCTCTGTTCCAACGTGGATAGCGTGCTAATCGTGCAGGCGCTCGGTGCCGGCGAGGTGCTGCTCGACCGCGTGGCGCGCTCGCTGGTGTTGGCGCTCGATTGCGATGCCGAGCCGGTGGTGGTGCTCACCAAAGCTGACCGCTGCGATGCCGAGGAGCTCGAGCGCGATCTGGACCGCGTGCGCCGCCTGGTGGGTCCGGACGTGCGCGTGATCGTGACGTCTTCTGCCGAGGGCCGCGGCCTGGACGAGGTCCGTGCCTGCGTGCCTGCCGGGAGCTGCGCCATGATTCTGGGCGAGTCGGGTGCCGGCAAGTCGACGCTGCTCAATGCACTGCTGGGCCACGATACGTTGGCGACCGGCGGTGTGCGTGAACGCGACGACCAGGGCCGTCACACTACCGTCGCGCGCGTGATGGTGACGCTGCCGGGCGACGCCGGCGTGATCGCCGATGCCCCGGGCCTGCGCAGCCTACCGCTCGTGGGTCACGAGCGGGGACTGGCCCGCGCCTTCCCCGAGATTGTCGAGGCATCGCGCGCGTGCCGGTTTGGCGATTGCACGCATACCCATGAGCCGGGTTGCGCCGTTCGCGAGGCCGAGGACGCCGGGCAGATCGATAGACTGCGTCTGGAAACGTTCCAAAACCTGGCGTCATCCATGCGCGTGAGTGCTCAAATGCTCGATCCCGATGTCCATCTGTAATTGATTTTTCCTATGACAGCCGTCTCCCAACTGTTCGGGAGACGGCTTTTTTGCTGCGGAAAAGCCTCGAAACATGCAGTTTGCTGACGTGCTGACCAAAACCTTGCCACGAGCTTGACGGGCTGGTCAGCTTTTGGTCAGCGATTGGTTTGACATCGAAAACCAAGATTGCGATTGCGCCGCTTTGCACTCTGACCGCTCAGACAATGGTGGTACGGGCATTCGCCCGGCACTGCCATGAGAGGAGCGGCCGTGAACAAGAGCAAGCGCATCGCCATCAGTCTGGTCGCGGGCGTGCTCGCTGCTCTGCTCTGCATGGTTTACGGCTCGTCGATCCGCTCGCAAGCCGAACAGGTCCAGGCTGAGACCTTGGCCAAGTACGGTGGCGATCGCGTCGAGGTATGCGTCGCGGCGCGCGATATCGATGTGGGTGAGACCCTCGATGAGACCAATGTCATAACCCAGGAGTGGCTGACGAGTCTGCTGCCGCGTGACGCGGCGACCGAGCTACGCCAGGTGCGCGGCGACGTGACGACTTCGCGTATTCCCAAAAACGCCGTGATCTGCAATGTCTACACCAAGGCCGAGAGCCACATGCTCGAGGTGCCTAAGGGCAAGGTCGCCGTTTCGGTGGCGGTCGATGCCGAGCACTCGGTCGGCGGTGCTGCGGGCGTGGGCAGCTACGTGGACGTGTACGTGCAAAAAGACGGCGTAACCGATCGGCTGTGCGGTGCGTACGTGATCGATACCAGTGAGGATTCCGGTTCCACGCGCGAGGGCAAGATCGAATGGGTGACGCTGGCGGCTGACCCCGAAGACGTCAAGGAACTGCTGGGAGCCTCGGGCAAGGGAACGGTCAGCTTGACGATTCCCGCCACGGCGCGCGGCAAAAAGAGCGGAGGCGACGAGTGATGAAGGCGATCTGGCTTGCGTGCTGCGCGTGCGGCGATTACGGGCTGTTGCAGCGGGAAGTCGAGGGCCGTGATGTGGGTGCACAGGTGCTTCGCGTGGGTGACCTGGACGGGCTGGTTTCCATGGCGCGGGCGTTTCCGTCGCGCCGCGGGGCTGCCATCATCGCGGCGTCTCTGTTTGATACTGAAGATGTGCGCAAGACTGTTGCGCGCCTGACGGCCGAAGGCCGCGTGAGTCGCGTGGTCGTGTTGATAGAAGCGCTCGATCCGTCGGATATCGAGGGGCTGTTTCGCGCGGGGGCGACCGAGGTCATCGCTGCACACAGTATATGCGGCAACGGGCGTGCGGGCGAGGGAGCGGTTGATTCCGATCGGCGCATGACGATTGAGCCCGATGCTTTTGTTGATAGGGAACCCGGGGCGCCTCGCGCTACAAGAGGCCCGCGTGTTGATGATTATGGAAAAGCGGAAGCCGAGCATGGTCGGCGCCCCCGGAACCCCCTTGTAGACGATGACGCTGGAGGGCCGGCGCAGCATGCTGGCGACTCCCCGGCTGTAGATATGGGATACGTGCACGGCGTGAATCTGGCGGATGAACTCGACGAAGTTGAGGGCTTTGCCGGGTGCGGCGAGTTGTCGCTGATGCAGCATGAGCAGATTGTACAGAACGAGCCTGCCTCGCAGACCGAACAAGCTGCCATGCCGGCTTGGACGCAGCGTGTGGTTGCGGCGGGGGAGACGGGTGCGCTGCCACCGACGCCCGCCCCGCCGCCTCCGATGCCGCCGGCAGACGCTGCCGCTCCGCCGCATCGAGCTCCGGTCATCTGCGCTATTTCGGGTTCGGGCGGTTGCGGCAAGTCGACGATCGTTGCCGCCATGGCACACACATCGTCGCTGTTGGGCTTGCGTGCCGCCGTGCTCGACCTGGACCTGATGTTTGGAAACCTTTACGACTTGTTAGGCGTCGATGCTCCGCGCGATATGGCGGCACTTATCGAGCCGTCGGCGGCGGGCACGCTCACCGAGCCGGATATCGTAGCCACATCGATGCGCGTGGCGCCGGGCGTTACGCTCTGGGGTCCCGTCGCGGCGCCCGAGCAAGCCGAGCTCATGGCGCGTCCGGTGGAGCTACTGCTTGATGTTCTGCGTCGCGAATCCGACGTGGTCTTTATCGATACCTCGGTCTTTTGGGGCGACGCCGTGGCGGCTGCGGTGGCGGCGAGCGACCGTTGCCTGGTCGTTGGCGATGCGGCGGTGTCGTCCGCGACATCGGCGTCGCGCGTCATCGAACTGGCAAGTCGAGTAGGTGTGCCGCGCACGCGCATGAGCGCCGTGTTCAACCGGTTCGGTGCGCGCGGGGCAGACGAGGACGTCGCCATGCGCTTTGAGATTGCCTGTGCGTTGAGCTCCAAGATTCGTATCGCCGATGGCGGGCAGGATCTCGCCGCGCTCATGGCGTTTGGGCGCGCTGACGAGGCGGTGGGGCAGACCAGCGCTTTTGCGACTAGCATGCGCGAGGCCACGCGCGAGATGCTCGTGGAACTGGGGTGCGCCGTCGGCCCTTGGGGCGATATGGTCGCCGACCGTGCAACGCGTACCGAACGCCCGCGTATCCGCCTTCCCTGGTCGCGCGAGGGTGATCAGCGATGAGCCTGCAAACGAGGATTAAGGCTGCCGGCGCTGCAGCGGCGGCAGCGCCTGTAGATGCGGGGCGTCGCCGCGCGGTGAAACGACGCACCAAGCGCGCCGTGATGGACCGCATGGGTTACGACGAAGTGGCGCGTATCAGCGCCTATATCGACCCGGCACTTGCCCGCTCGGAATTGCGTCCTGCGGTGGAGGCGGCGCTCAATGTTGAGGAGTCGACCGATCTCGCGACGCCCGAGCGCGAGACCATCATCGACGAGATCTTGGATGACGTGGTGGGCTTGGGGCCGTTGCAGCCGCTCATCGAGGACGACACCGTTACCGAGATCATGATCAACGGCTGCCGCTCGGCTTTCTTTGAACGCGGCGGCGTCTTGTACCCCATCGAGCATGCGTTTGAGGATGATGAGCAGATCCGTGTGCTTATCGACCGCATTATCTCGCCACTTGGCCGCCGTATCGACGAGCGCAGCCCCATCGTCAACGCCCGCCTCAAAACGGGCTATCGCGTCAACGCGGTGATTCCGCCTGTGGCGATTGACGGACCGATTCTCACCATCCGAAAGTTCTCGGACCGTATCTGCTCGCTGGACGAGCTCGTGGGGTTGGGATCGCTGCCGCTTTGGTATGCGCAGCTGCTGTCGTGTGCGGTGTCGCTGCGACAGGACCTGGCGGTTGCGGGAGGCACGGGATCTGGTAAGACCACCCTGCTCAACGCGTTGTCATGTGAGATTTCCACCGGCGAGCGCATCGTGACGATCGAGGACTCTGCCGAGCTCAAGTTTGCGCATCATCCGCACGTGGTGCGCTTAGAGGCGCGCGAGGCTTCAATTGAGGGCGAGGGCGCGGTGACGATCCGCGACCTGGTAACTAATGCCCTACGCATGCGCCCCGACCGCATCGTGGTGGGCGAGGTGCGCGGTGCCGAGTGCTGCGACATGTTGCAGGCCATGAACACGGGCCACGACGGGTCGCTCACCACACTTCATGCGGGTTCAGAACAGGAGACCGTGGTGCGTCTGACGTTGCTTGCACGTTATGGCATCGATCTGCCGAGCGAGCTCATCGAGGAGCAGATTGCCATGGCGCTCGACGGCATCGTGATGTCCGAGCGCCACGCCGATGGCAGGCGTTTCGTCTCCTCGTATTCGGGGGTGCGACGCGCCGCATCGGGTGGCGTAGAGCTCGAGCGCTATGTGACGTTCGATGCTGCCGAGCGCACCTGGACGCTTGACCGCGAGCCGCCGTTTATCGCAGAAGGCCTGCGGTCGGGGACGCTCACACAAGAGGAGGTGGACGAATGGAGATCGCTGTGCCCCTCGTCGTAGGGGGCTTGGCAGGGCTTTCTGTCGCGACGGCGTGCGGAGTGGAACCTCGTGTGCCGCAGGTACCGCCGGCGGAGCTGGCACGTCAGGCGCTCGAGACGGTGGCAGAGAAGCTGCCGCGTGAGCTGGTGGAAAACGATCTGCTGAAAAAGATCGCCCGTTCGTGGGCATCGCTGGCTCCGGCGCATCGCCTTGGCCTCGTGATCGAAGATGCTTCGGGACGTTTGGCGTTTCTGCTGCTATCGAGCGGTGTCTGCTGCGTTTTACTAACGATGGTGTCGTTATCGCCCCTCGGATTTGCCTTGGGACTTGTTGCTCCGTTTGCCGTTGGTGCCGCTTGGGATGGCTTTGAGAGCCGGCGCGAGCAACACGATGCAGAAGAGGCAATGCCCGAGGCGTTTACCGCACTTTCCATGTCGCTTGCCTCGGGACATTCGCTGGCCCAGGGCATGCGCTTTGTGGGCGCTCATGCGCAAGAGCCAGTGCATACCGAGTTTTTGCGGGTGGCGGCGGCGATCGATTGCGGCATCTCGGCGACCGACGCGCTCGATGACTTGCTCGTGCGTATCGACGCCCCCGGTCTTTCGCTTGTGACCTTGGCGCTTAAGGTGTCTCAGCGCACCGGCGCTCCGCTTGCCGACTTACTGTCCGAGGCGTCGAGCATGGTGGGGGAGCGCATCGAGCTCAAGCGCCGCCTGGATGTTAAGACGTCGCAGGCTCGCATGTCTGCGCATATGGTCGCGGCGATGCCGGCGGGCATGTGCGCGGGGTTGGCGCTGCTTTCGGCAGATTTTCGTCGCGGTCTTGCGACGCCCGCCGGCGCGGGCGCTGTGGTGCTGGGTCTTGCCCTCAACGCCGTTGCCCTGGTGGTTATCCGGCGCATTATGCGGGTGGAGCTATGAGCGCCCCGGTTGCAGTTGCGGCTTGCCTGTGCGCCCTGAGTGTATTTGTCGCGACGGGTTTGGATCGGGCGGATGCACGCAAGATCGCAGGGGCCTGCAAGCGCGAGGCGGTGCTGGTCGCTGCCGCGGGTCGCTCGGTGGTCGATGCTCTGACCGCGCGAGTGAAGGGCGCGGTTGGAGCGGGCGGCCCGGCGCGAGTGTCGCTCGGCGAAGTTTCCGAGATGATCGATGTTGTGCGCTTGGGTCTTTCGGCCGGTCTTTCGTTTGATGCGGCGCTTGAGATTTTCTGCGCCAACCGCCGGTCAGTGCTGGCTCTTCGCCTTGAGCGCGCCTGCATGGCGTGGCAGGTGGGCGTGGGCACGCGTGAGGACGAGTTGTTGGCCGCCGCGCGCGACCTGGACGTGCGAGCGCTCGAGACCTTTGCCATCACGGTGGGGCAGGCGCTCGCCCTGGGTGCCCCACTTGCCGAGACGCTGGCCGCTCAAAGTCGCGAGATCCGTGCGGCTCATCGCGCCGCGGTCGAGCGCGAGATCGAGCGTGCGCCCGTCAAGCTGCTGATTCCCACCGGCACGCTCATCTTGCCGGCGTTGCTTCTGTCCATATTGGGCCCGCTGCTGGGAGCAGGCGGGATGATGTAGGGAGGAATACATGAACACGATGACTGACACTGCTGGCAAGGTGCAGGGCTGGGCGTTTTGCCGGGCGGCACATGTTCGTCAGCGCGCCAAGGAACTATTGCAGGAGGAGAGTGCGCAGGGTACCACCGAGTATGCCATCTTGGTCGGCGTGCTCGTGGTGATCGCGATTATCGCCATCGTCGCATTTAAGGGCAAGGTCCAAGATCTATGGAACGCTATCAGCGAGGGCATCAACAGCCTGTAGAGGGCGAGCGCCCCGTCGGGGTGCTGCTGGTGTTTGCTTGCCTGACCGTGGCGATAGCGGCGGTGCTTTGGGGGCTTAACGCCGCGCGGCAGCAGCGTCCTGGGACCGCCTCCGATTTGGGCTCAGATTCGGCGGTGGCGTTTCAAAAAGATGAGATGCGAGATGCGGACGATTCGGATGTCGCTGTCACGGCGCAAACCTTTCTGCGGACGCTCGACAAGCGGTCTGGCACTGCGACGGATTCGCCTGGGGGCAACGCGATTGCGGTCCGGCTTGCATGGTCCGAGGACCGACCGATGACCGAAGCGGCAGCGGATATGCTGCGTGCCTATCGCGAGGTACCCACGGCACAACTTGCTCTGAGCGGCTATCTCGATATCAAGGGCAACGTGTGGGGCGCTATCGTGCGCGACGGACGCGGCTGGGTCGATATGGTGACGGTTGCCGCGGATACTGGCGATGCTTCGTGTCGTCTGCGCGCCGTGCGCCTGGTCCCGCAAACAATAAGCTCAAAGGAGGGGTCGTGAAATGCATGGCGTTCTGCGTGAGGAGGTTGCCCAAGCGACTGTGGAATACGCCATCGTCACGGTGGCGCTGTTATCGATCGTGCTGGCGATTGCGGGACTTTGGCGTGCTGGCACCGATGGGCGCTTGGCGGCGCTGGTTGAGCGGGCGGCATCCCATGGCGTTGCCTCGATGTCGGTTATCGACGCCGCTGCGGGCGCTAAGGACATCGCGTTGTATTGATATCGCGTGCGAGGACCGGGCGCAGTCTACGGTCGAGGCCGCTTTTTTGCTGCCGACGTTTCTGACGCTCATCCTTCTCGCACTGCAACCGGTGTGCCTGCTCTATACGCGCGCGGTCATGGAGTCTGCCGCCGCCGAGACCGCGCGGCTCATGACCACGACGACGGCGGAGGACGACGATCTTAAGGAGTTCACCCGCCGCCGGCTTGCCGCAGTGCCCAACGTTTCGATTTTTCATGCCGGCGGGCCGCTGTCGTGGGATATCGAGCTTGGCCGGGCCGGTGCGGGTGGCGTCTCGTCCGTGTCCGTTTCCGGCGAGGTCAAGCCGTTGCCCGTGATCGGTGCGTTTGCGCAGGCTATGGGTGGTACCGCCGAGGGCGGCTACGTTGAGCTCAAGGTCGATGTCTCGTATCAATCGCGTCCCGAATGGCTGGAGGGAGATTATGATTCGTGGATTGCTACATGGGATTAAGCGTTTCTGGTCTAGACGCGTTTTGACGCGCCGTCCGAGTTGCCATTGCAAGCGAGGTGGCTTTATGGGTCGAGCCGGTGTCGATCTGTTTATCGAAGACGGTGCCTATACCACGCTTTCTTCTGCCGTGGTCATCCTAGTGGTGCTCACATTGTTGTTTTCGTCGACCGCGGCGATATGGAGCATGTCGCGTGCCGGGGACACCCAGGTGGCGGCTGATAGCGGCGCGCTGGCGGGTGCCAACGTGGTGTCGTCCTATCACACGGCTGCCACGGTGGTTGATGCGAGTATCTTGAGTCTGGGGCTGGCGGGGTTTGCCACGATCGGGACGGGCCTGGTCGCCATCCTCATCCCGGGTGCCGAGCCGGTTGCCGGCAATATGGTCGACACCGGGATCGAGATCATTAAAACGCGCAACAAGTTTGCCAAAAGCGCATCGGAAGGCTTACAGAAAATCGAGACGGCTCTGCCGTATCTGATCGCCGCGCGTGCCACGCAGGCGGTGTCGGCGCAGGATACCGATAGTGTGACCTATACCGGTACGGCGCTTGCCGTGCCCAGGACATCCGAGTCGGACTTCGCTGCGATCAAAGGGTCAGAGATCTCGACCGATACCATTAAAGACACATCAGATGATTTAGAGCGTGCGGCCGAGGAGCTGCGGAAGGCTTCTGAGGACACGGCGAAGGCTAAAGAGCGTGCTTGGCTGGCGGATTGTGGTGGGTCTGACAAGGGCTCGGTCGGCAGCTGTTCTTGCATGTGGGAGCGCGCGAAAAGCCTAACGGATCTCTCCGGTGTTCAAAATCCGCATTACTCATCGAGCGTTACGTGGGAGCCTCAAGTTGCCCTTGATCGCGCGAAGGACTACTACCATTGGCGTCTGACAAATGAGAAGCCCCAGGGCTCGAGTGTCGAGATGAAGGCAGAGTCTGCGGCGCGTAAGGCGTTTTATACCTATGCGAACGCGGAGGTCGATCGGGCATATATAACCGAGAACGGAGACAGGGTTTCCTCCTATATTCCGCTGCTGCCGCGCAACTCTGATGAGGTTCGGGCGACGGAACTCTATACCGATGCGGTGTGGCCGACTAGCGTGAACGATGACAAGGCGTATCTGCATTACGGGACGACCTGCCCTAACTATAAGAAAGGGACGCCGAGCGGATTTGCTTCGGTTGCCGATTACGATGGACAGGATAAATGCAGCAAATGCCATTTTGGCGTTTTGTCGCTTGGTGCTGTTGCGGCGCCTTCAACCTCTATCGAAAACGGCTTCGAGTATCACTTTGACAAGTTTAAAGACGCCCTGGAGGACTACGTCGACTGTCGCAACAAGGAGCTCGAGCTCGAGCGTCAGACCGAGGACGAAGCCGACCGTGCGGGCAATGCGTTCGATACCGCCATCAAAGAACTTTCCGGTGAGCGCCCGCGTATCGCTCCGCCCGGTCGCAACGGCGTGGTTGCCTTTGCGGTTTCGGGTGCCATCTCGAGCTCCGATGAACTCAACTCTTCGTTTAACACGGCAGTCAGACTTGGCGATCGCGGTGCCATCTCTGCCGCGGTGCTGGCGCCCGATGGGGCGACGGCGCAAAACAACGTGCTTTCGCGATTTTTCTCGACATTGAAGGAACGCTCGGGCGGCGTTGCCGGCGTGCTCGACGGCGTCATGGATGTCTGGGGACGGCTGCTTGTGGGATACGGAGACATCCAAGGTTCGGCCGACGAACTTATGGACGAGATGATTAAAGGCCTAGGAGGGGGCAGCGGCGCGTTGGGCTCCATTGCATCGTGGCTCGGCGATACCGTTTCGGCGTCCGTGGCGGCGCTGGGTCTGGAGCCGTGCGACTTGCGCCTGCGAAAGCCGGTGCTGACTGATTCCGCCAACGTCATTAAGAGCCCGGGGTCTGACATTGCTGGCCTCTCTCAAGCGCAAGACAAACTGCGAAGTATTCCGTTGGGCGTGACCGATCCCAAGGCGCTTTGCGAGGCGTTGGAATATCAAGTCGAACGCACCATTAGCGGTACGGTGTTCACGCTTGCGGAGATTCCTCTGCCCGGCGGCGGCTCCATCCCGCTCACCGTCGATGTCGCCACGCTGGTTGGCGCTTTGGGCGGTGGGTCGTAATGAGTATCCGCATGCGTCTGCGCGAGGAGCGCGCCCAAGCGACGGTGGAGATGGCAGTGGTTACGCCCGTTTTGCTGGTGCTGGCACTCATCGTGTACAACGTCATGATCTTTGCCAGCGCTGTCGCGCGCTTCGACCGCGTGGTGCCCGACATCGTGTTGGCGCACGCCGTGGCGTCGGAGGGGGAGGGCGACGAAAGCTCTGCCGATGCCTCGGCGACGGTTCAGACTCAAATTCTGAATGCCATGGAAGGCTATGGCTTGCAGATCGAAGTGTCGAGCGAGCAAGGCGCGGAGGCATCGGATGGTGGCCTGCTCTCCCTATCCGGTACGTTTAGGACCTACACCTGCACCATGCACTATGAGCCGTGGCCGACTTCTCTCAGCATCGCTGGCGTTTCGCTGGGGGCGCCGACAACGTTGTCGCACGAGCGCGCGGTGACGGTCGATCCATGGCGTCCGGGGGTGGTCATGTGACCGCGGTCTCGTCCTACATCGCGTACGCGCGGGCGCTCAACAGGCTGGGTTGGACGCCGGCCGAGTTTGTGGTGGCGGAGTCGTTTGCCGTGCGCCTGCGCGGTATGCTGGGACGGTGTCCGGTTGCCGCCAACGGTCTGCCGCTCGTCATGGCGTTTCCACGCTGCTCTTCGGTCCATACGTGTTTTATGGCCTATCCCATCGACATCGCCTTCATCGATCGCGACGGCAATATCCTCACGCGCTACGAAAGCGTTCGTCCTTGGCGCACGTGCTCCTGCCCCGGCGCCTGGGCCGTACTAGAGCGTCCTTCAATCATTGTTTCGATCCCTGCTCTCCAACGCGTGCCGGCTTAAGAATTGGCGACAGCGGACTTTCGTCATACGAAATTGGGTAAGATGGAGGAGAAGATGCATGGATGTTGAGATCCATCCCAACGCTAAAAAGCACCTGACGGAAAAGCAGGTGCTTAGCGCTTGGCTTGCGGTTACTGAGTGCATTCGTCGCGAGTCGAAGGACGAGCCGCCGAGATGGCTTGCGATTGGATGGCTCCCAGACGGACGAAGCGTGGAGCTTGTCGCGGTCGAGCTTGTCCGTGGGTGGCTTATCATTCATGCCTTGTCTCCAGTCCAGAAGAAATTTTGGCAGGAGATTGAACAGGCTCGGCAAAGGGGTCGATGATGGGCAAGACGTATACGGCCGCTAATGGTCAGGTTGTAACGGATGAAATGATTGACGCGTGGTGCGAGTCGTACGAGCGCGGAGAGTTTCCGGATGGCGAACACACCGTTGGTGGGATCGTGCATGGACGGCCCCCGCTCTCAGGTGAGGGGACGGCAACGTTGTCGGTCAAGATTCCTCTGGGAATGAAGGAGGCCATTCGTCGACGGGCGGCTGCCGAGGGGATGACGCCAAGTGAGTTTGCCCGTGCGGCTCTGAGCGAAAAACTTCTTGCTGCCGGCTGATGTCTCTGACGTGCCGATTTATAGAACCGAGGCTGTGCTCAAAAACTTTTTTAAAATTCTCGGTTGACCGGAACGCGTCCTTGGTTATACTAATCAAGCCTTGAAACAAGGCACACCTCAAATGGCTGGGTAGCTCAGTTGGTAGAGCAGAGGACTGAAAATCCTCGTGTCAGGGGTTCGATTCCCTTCCCCGCCACCTTGAATTGACTAGGACCTCTGCAAAGGGGTCCTTTTCTTTTATGCAGCCCCTACATGGAATCGAACCCCGTGAGGGCGCGGAGCTGAGTAAACGCGTAAGCGCCGCAGCGGTCCGTCCGCGCAGCGCGCGGACGCGATTCCCTTCCCCGCCACCTTGAATTGACTAGGACCTCTGCAAAGGGGTCCTTT
>DXMW01000007.1:53784-65542 GCA_019414045.1 Collinsella sp.
TCTTTTATGTAGGGTTCTGCGGAAAATGCGCCCCATTATTGAGCGATAGAACGGGACATGCTTTCCGGTGCCTGCCTTTGGCGCGCGTACACACCTCGTCGCACCATTCCGAGCCCGTCTGCTCCCAGACATTCCTCCCACTTTCGCGTCACTTTGCAGACCGTTCGGTCGCCTGTCCGCACACGCGGGTATACTCAAAACGATAATTATCCTACGCAATACGATGCGGGTTCGACCTGCATGATCCGAAGGGGGCAGTGATGGAGAGGATACTCGGCGTTAATCTCTCTGGCTGGTTTATTCCCGAGCCTTGGGTGACCCCGTCGCTGTACGCGGCGACCGGTGCATCCAACGCGGCCGAGCTACAGGAGGCCATGGGTACCGCCGCCTATAACGAGCGCATGCGCCGCCATTACGAGACGTTTGTGAGCGAGGACGATTTTCGCCGCATGGCGCAGATTGGCCTCAATGCCGTGCGTCTGCCGGTGCCCTGGTATGCCTTTGGCTCACAGGGGTCCGATGCGTCCTACATCTCGGTTGTCGACTACATTGACCGTGCAATTGAGTGGGCTGCCAAGTACGACATCCGCGTGCTGCTCGATCTGGCAACCGTGCCCGGTGGCCAGGGCGATTCCAACGATTCGCCCACCACGCCGGAGGCTGTCGCCGAGTGGCATTCGTCCACCAACGGCCGTCATGTCGCACTCGACGTGCTCGAGCGCTTGGCCGATCGCTATGGCGAGGCCGAGAGCCTGCTGGGCATTGAGCTGCTGGACACGCCGCAGATGAGCGTTCGCAAGAGCCTCTTCACCATGACGGATGGCATTCCGGCCCACTACCTGCGCAATTTCTATCGCGATGCCTACGAGCTCGTTCGTTCGTATATGCCCGAGGATAAGATCGTCGTCTTCTCGTCGTCGGGGCATCCCAGCGAGTGGAAGCATTTTATGCGCGGCGCCAAGTACAAGAACGTCTACATGGACCTTCACCTGTACCATTACCGCGACGAGTACGCGCTCGACATTACGAGCCCCCGCGGGCTGACGACGGCGATTTCGCGTAACAAGCGCGAGCTTAAAGAAGCGATTTCGACTGGGTTCCCCGTGCTGGTGGGCGAATGGTCGGGTGCGGCGATCTTTGCCAACTCGTCGGTTACGCCCGAGGGCCGCAATGCCTACGAGCGCGTGTTTATCGCCAACCAGCTGGCTTCGTTTGCGCCGGCTGCCGGTTGGTTCTTCCAAACGTGGAAGACCGAGAAGCGCATTGCAGCATGGGACGCCCGCGCGGCGCTTGGTACGCTCGAGCGCGGCATGATTGAATAGGTTGATATGACGCAAAACAGCGCCCATACGGGCAAACTCTATGTGGTCGGCACGCCCATCGGCAACCTAGGCGACCTGTCCCCGCGCGTTGGCGAGGCTTTTGCCGCCGCCGATGCCATTTGCTGCGAAGACACGCGTGTGACGTCAAAGCTGCTGATGCACCTGGGCATTTCCAAGCCGCTTGTCCGTTGCGACGAGAATGTGATCGCTAGCCGCGCTGCCGGCCTGGTCGACCGTCTGCTGGCGGGGGAGACCCTCGCCTTTGCCTCGGACGCCGGCATGCCGAGCGTGTCCGATCCCGGCCAGGCGCTGGTCGAGGCGGCGCGTGAGGCCGATGTGCCCGTCGAAGTTATTCCCGGGCCCTCTGCTTGCGTCACGGCGCTTGTTTCGTCCGGCATTCCCTGCGAGCATTTTTTCTTCGAGGGCTTTTTGGGCCGAAAGCACGGCGACCGTGTGCGCCGTTTGCAGCGCCTTGCCGTGGTGCCTGGCGCACTCATCTTCTACGAGTCTCCACATCGTATCGTGGCGACGCTCGAGGCCGTGGCGGAGGTCTTTCCCCAGCGTGAGGTCGCCGTCTGCCGCGAACTCACCAAGCTGCACGAGGAGGTCTTGCGCGGGCCCGCTGACCAGCTTGCCGAGGAGCTGCGTGCTCGCGGCGAGGTAAAGGGCGAGATTGCGCTGGTCATCGCGCCGCCGAGCGAGGACGAGGAGGCCGGCATCGCGCCGGTTGGCGCTGCGGTAGCGGATCCCGACGATGCCCTGCGCGAGGATATCCGCACCGCGCTCGAGGAGGGGGAGCCCGCCTCTGCGGTGGCCAAGCGCCTGTCTCAGAAGTATTCGCGCCGCAAGCGCGATGTCTATGCCATGGTGCTCGATATGCAATAGATGGAGGATATCCAGCCCTTGCGCTAGAATCATCCCCTGTATGCAACGTTTTTCTGGAGGACAAACCCCATGGATCAAAGCAAGCCTTCGTTCTTTATCACGACGCCCATCTACTACGTCAACGCCGATCCGCACCTGGGCACGGCTTATTCCACCATCATCGCCGACGTTCAGGCTCGCTATCGCCGCTCCGCCGGCTATAACGTCAAGTTCCTGACCGGCATGGACGAGCACGGCGAGAAGGTCGCCGAGGCCGCAGCCAAGCATGGCATGACGCCGCAGGAGTGGACCGATAGCCAGGCCCCGCACTTCAAGGAGCTTTGGAGCAAGCTCGAGATTTCCAACGACGACTTCATCCGCACCACCGAGCCGCGCCAGCATCATGCCGTGCAGTACCTGTGGGAGCGCATGAAGGAGTCCGGTTACCTGTATAAGGGCAGCTACGACGGTTGGTATTGCGTGCCTGACGAGACCTACTTCACTGATACGCAGGTCCAGAAGGGCGACGAGGAGTACGGCAGCGTCGGCCAGCATCTATGCCCCGACTGCCACCGTCCGCTTGAGCGCGTGCAGGAGGAGTCCTACTTCTTTAAGCTTTCCGCCTTCCAGGACAAGCTTCTCAAGCTCTATGACGAGCACCCCGACTTTGTCGAGCCTGCGTTCCGCATGAACGAGGTACGTAGCTTTGTCGAGGGCGGCCTTAACGACCTTTCCGTGAGCCGCACGAGCTTTGACTGGGGCATTCAGGTCCCGTTTGACGAGGGTCACGTGACCTACGTGTGGTTCGATGCGTTGCTCAACTATATGACGGCCGTCGGCTACGGTGTCGACACCGACGAGGCCCGTGCCGAGCTGGCCTATCGCTGGCCCGCGCAGTTCCACATCGTGGGTAAGGACATCATCCGCTTCCACTGCGTCATTTGGCCCGCGATGCTCATGGCCATCGGCGAGGCCCTGCCCGAGCACGTCTTTGCCCACGGCTTCCTGACCGTGCGCAATGCCGAGACCGGTAAGGCCGAGAAGATGTCCAAGAGCCGCGGCAACGCCATCGCTCCGCAGGATGTTATCGACATGCTGGGCGTCGAGGGCTACCGCTATTACTTTATGACCGACGTGGTCCCCGGCACCGACGGCGCCATCAGCTTCGATCGTATGGAGCAGGTCTACAACGCCGATCTGGCCAACAGCTGGGGGAACCTCATCTCGCGCTCGCTCAACATGAGCGCAAAGTACTTTGACGGCTGCGCCCCGGCTAAACCGGCGTCTGCCGACGCGTTCGATAACCCGCTGGCAAAGATTGCCGACGGTTTGGTCGAGCGCTACATGGCCAAGATGGACGTGCTCGATTACGGTGGAGCCAAGGATGAGGTTATGGAGCTCATCCATGCCGCCAACCACTACATCGAGGACTCCGAGCCCTGGGCGCTTGCCAAGGACGAGGCCAAAGCTGACGAGCTGGCATTTGTGATCTACAACCTGCTCGAGGCCATCCGCATCGCCGCCCACCTGCTGATGCCGCTCATGCCCCAGACTTCTGTTGAGGCTCTGCGCCGCTTGTCCTGTGAGGGCGAGGCCGCGAGCGACGACCTCAAGGGCATTTGCACTTGGGGCCTGCTTGCCGGTGGTCAGCCCGTCGAGAAGGGCGATCCGCTGTTCCCGCGTCTGGCGTAGAGACCGCGCGAGCGCCATATCGGCAATTTGCTGTTTAGCTGTAAGGGCATGGCCGCCACGGTCCATGCCCTTTTGTTTCAAGACGCCGCCATCATGCTAAGGAGGCAACCATGACAACTTCGCCTTTGGCAAACCCCACGGCCACCAGGGAGCTGCTGGAGGAGTTTGGCCTTGCGACCAAGCATCGCCTGGGCCAGAACTTTCTAATCGACAATCATGTGATCGAGCGTATCTGCGAGCTTGCCGAGCTTGCAGGTGACGAGCGCGTACTCGAGGTGGGTCCGGGTTGCGGTACGTTGACACTTGCGTTGCTGCAGGAAGCGGCGTGCGTTACGTCCATTGAGGCCGATCCTGAGCTCGAACCGGTGCTCGACGCCCATGCCGCCGACTATGCCAACTTCCGCTTTATCATGGGCGACGCGCTTAAGGTTGGCCCGGAGCAGATTGAGCAGGCCGCCGGCGGCGAGCCCACGGTATTTGTCGCGAACTTGCCCTATAACGTGGCGGCGACGATCATTTTGCAATTTTTCCAGACGATGCCGGCGCTCAAGCGCGCCGTCGTCATGGTGCAAAAGGAGGTTGCCGATCGCATTGCCGCAGTGCCGGGCAACAAGACCTATGGCGGCTATACGGCAAAGCTTGGCCTGTATGCGCAGGTAACGGGTCGCTTTGAGGTGCCGCCGCGTTGCTTTATGCCGGCGCCACACGTGGACTCGGCCGTCGTGCGTATCGACCGTGTTGACGGTGTGGTGCCCGAAGGACTCGATCGCGAATTTGTGGCCCGCGTGATTGACGCTGCATTTGCTCAGCGTCGCAAGACCATCCGCAATTCCATGAGCGCCAACGGCTTTGCCAAGGACGTGCTCGATGCCGCCTTTGAGGCTTGCGGTATCGCACCCACCACGCGCGCCGAGACGCTCGGCGTCGCCGACTTTGTGTGCCTGGCTCGGGAGCTTTCCCATGACGCTTAATGCCGAACGCGTGACGTTTACCAAGAAAAAGAAGACGGTTGCTTGTCCCGTGCCCTTGGCACCGCTTGCCGACACACATGCGCATCTGCTTTCGTTCTGGGGCAAGGATGTGCCCGAGACACTCGTGCGTGCCAAGGCGGCAGGCATCGACCTGTTGGTGACGGTCTTCGACCCCATCGCCGACAAGCGCAGCGTGACGGACTATAGCGACTGGCTCGTGCGCGAAATTCTGCCGATGCAGGATATCCCGCAGATCAAGTATCTTGCCGGCGTGCATCCGTATGGCGCGCCGGACTATACCGACGACATTCACGCGCAGGTTGTTGCTGCGCTTGATGACCCTTTGTGTGCCGGTATTGGCGAAATCGGTCTGGACTACCACATGGATTACGACGACGACATCACGCCGGCGCCCCACAGCGTGCAGATTGATTGCATGGCGCGCCAGCTCGAGCTTGCCGTGTGTCGTAACGTGCCGGTGGAGCTGCATCTGCGTCACGAGGACATGGACCAGGAGCGTACCTCGCACGTGGACGCCTACAACGTGCTTCGTGAGGTGGGCGTGCCCCAGGCCGGTTGTGTGCTGCACTGTTTTGGCGAGGACCGCGCCACGATGGAGCGCTTTGTGGAGCTGGGCTGCTATATCGCCTATGGTGGTGCGGCCACCTTTAAGCGCAACGACGACGTGCGCGAGGCATTTGCGGCAACCCCACTCGATCGAATTTTGTTCGAGACGGATTGCCCGTATATGGCTCCGGAGCCCATCCGCGGTCTTGAATGCGAGCCCGCAATGATCTCCATTACGGCAAACGCGCTGGTTAACGACCGTGTCGATCGCACTGGTGAGGACGCCGAAACAATCGCGCATGCCGCTTGGGAAAATGCCTGCAAACTTTTTCAAAAATAGTTCTTGCGTTCGCGGTGGCGCTCCGTTATTCTAATTCCTGCACGCGGGCGTGGCGGAATTGGCAGACGCGTACGGTTCAGGTCCGTATGGGGGCAACCCCATGAAGGTTCAAGTCCTTTCGCCCGCACCATTGATTGAAAGAGCTCCCAGCAATGGGGGCTTTTTTGTTATGGGCCCACCGCGGGGACTTGAACCTGCGAAGGAGCGAGCGTCAAGAAAACGCGGAGCGTTTTTAGCGAGCTGGCGAGTCCGCCGGCAGGCGGCCGAAGCCGGTGCGTATCCGCGAAGCGGATACGCGGACGTCCTTTCGCCCGCACCATTGATTGAAAGAGCTCCCAGCAATGGGAGCTTTTTTGTTATGCACGATCTCCTTGGACGGGTATCCTAATGCCAACGTGTGCCTATCAGAGGAGAGACCATGCTGTTTTCCGGTATCATCGCCGCCCTTACCAGCCTTTTGATTCCCATCATCATCCTGTTGCTGCTGCTCCCCAACGCCTGCTACGTCGTTGAGCAGCAGCACGCTGTGATCATCGAGCGCTTGGGTAAGTTCAATCGTATCGTCAACGCGGGCTTCCACGTGAAGGTGCCCGTGATTGACCGCAAGGCCGCCACGGTGAGTCTGCGCACCATGAAAAATGGTTTTGGCATCGACGTTAAGACCCAGGACAACGTGACCATTGGCCTTGAGGTCTCCGCTCAGTACCACGTGAGCTATGACATGGGCGCCGGCCCGGCAGATTCGGGCATCTACAAGAGCTACTACATGCTGCAGGAGCCCGTCGACCAGATGCGCGACTTCATCACCGACGCCCTGCGCTCCTCCATCCCCGTCTACACACTCGATGAGGTCTTTGCCAAGAAGGATGACATCGCCAAGGATGTCAACGCTACCGTTTCCGAGCAGATGGCCGCCTACGGCTTCACCCTCGTGTCGACGCTCATCACCAAAATCGCACTGCCGACCGAGGTTGAGAACTCCATGAACGACATCAACGCCGCCCAGCGCAAGCGCGCTGCGGCACAGGAGCTCGCCGAGGCAGACCGCATCAAGCGCGTTACCGAGGCGACCGCCGAGGCCGAGGCAATGGAAAAGGCGGGCGAGGGCATCGCCAACCAGCGCAAGGCCATCGCACTGGGTATCAAAGATTCGCTCGAGATCATCCAGGAGACGGGTGTCGGCAATGACGAGGCCAACCAACTGTTCATGTTTACGCAGTGGTCCGAGATGATGACGGAGTTCGCTCGCACGGGTAAAACCTCGACGGTCGTGCTGCCGAGCGACTTTTCGCAGTCGGCCTCGATGTTCGAGCAGATGCTGGCCGCCGGCAAAGTTCAAAACGATTCAAAGGAGTAGGCACGCGTGAAATACACCGTCGTTTGTGTTGGCAAGCTCAAAGAGCGCTTTTGGAAGGATGCCTGCGCTGAGTACACGAAGCGTCTGGGCGCCTATGCCAAGGTGGATATGCGCGAGGTGGCCGATATCGACCCGGCCAAGGCGGGCGGTGTGGATGCCGCGCGTGACAAGGAAGGGGCGGCGATTCTTGCTGTCTTGCCGTCTCGAGCGCATGTGATCCTGCTGGCTATCGAGGGCAAGGAGCGTTCGAGTGAGGAGCTCTCGGCGAGGCTCGACGATCTTATGCTGCGAGGCAGCAGCGACATTGCCTTTGTAATCGGCGGTTCGGACGGCGTGAGTGATGAGGTGCGCGCCCGCGCCGACGAGATGCTCAGCTTTGGACGCATTACTTTGCCGCATAACCTGGCGCGTGTGGTGCTGCTAGAGCAGATTTACCGTGCCTGCAAGATCAGTCGTGGCGAGCCGTATCACAAATAGGTCGGCAATACGAAACAATGGCGTGGGACAATACCTTTCGTTTTGAGGAATGTGTCTGAAAGGACTATGAGATATGAAGATTGGATTTGTCGGTTTTGGCAATATGGCGAGCGCTATGGCCGATGGCTGGATCGCTGCCGGTGTAGCTGCGAGCGACATGTGCGCCTGCGCGGGTCGCTACGACGCACTGGTTGAGCGCTGCGAGGCGCGCGGCATGGTCGCCTGCCACGATGCCGCCGAGGTTGTCGCCGCATCCGATATCGTGGTCGCTGCGGTCAAACCGTACATGATCGAGAAGGTATTCGCCCCGCTCAAGGATGCTCTTGCCAAAAAGGTCGTTCTGTCGGTTGCCTGGACCTGGGACAGTGCCAAGTGGGAGCAGGTCCTGCCGGGCGTCGCGCATATCTCGACGGTGCCCAACACACCGGTTTCGGTGGGCGAGGGCGTCATCGCTTGCGAGAAGGCTTCCACGCTTAGTGATGAGCAGAGCGCCGTGGTGCTTGATCTGCTTGGCAAACTCGGTGCGGTGGTCGAGCTCGATACGAGTCTGCTGTTTGTGGGAGGCACGGTGGGTGGTTGCGCTCCGGCATTTGTCGCCATGGCAATCGAGGCCCTGGGCGATGCGGCGGTCAAGCACGGTATCCCGCGTGCCGATGCCTATCGCATTGTGAGCCAGATGGTGCTAGGTACGGCAAAGCTGCAGCTTGCAACTGGCCAGCATCCTGCGGCGATGAAGGATGCCGTATGCTCGCCCGGTGGTGCCACCATCAAGGGCGTCGTTGCGCTCGAGGACGCCGGCATGCGCAGCGCCCTGGTCAAGGCAATCGACGCAACTCTCCAGTAAAACCGACCAAAAAAGGACGGGTTTATTTTTGGCAGGTATTTTCTGCGGTTTTGTCCTTTTAGCGAAAAGCGCCCCGCAACTGGCTCAATTCCAGTTGCGGGGCGCTTGCGTTTGCCCAGATAAAACAGACCAAAATAAACCTGTCCCTTTTTGGCAGGTTAGTCCCAGAAGCTGTCTTCCTCATCCTCGGACTTGGGTCCGCGGTCGACGTACATCTTATGGGTACGCTTCTCCATTACAAAGGCAAGAATCGCAAATAACAGGATGCCGCCGGCGAAAAGGATGGCAAAACCGGTGCGGGTGCCAAACAAAAAGGAAAAAACTGCGTCCATTGGGTGCCTTCTTGCGTAGTTGAGTTGGGTCGTAAACGCTCATAAGTATATACTTGCCCATACATGTACAAGGTTGCAACCTAAATGGAATGTATATCGCCGGAGGATCTAATGCTTGATATCAAGTTTGTTCGCGAGAACCCCGATGCCATCGATGTCGCCATGGCTAACCGCCAGACGTCTTGGGATCGCGAGAAGTTCTTTGAGCTCGACGACGAGCGCCGTGCCGTCATCACCGAGGTCGAGGAGCTCCAGGCTACGCGCAATGCCGAGTCCAAGAAGATCGGCGCCCTGATGAAGGAGGGCAAGAAGGACGAGGCCGAGGCCGCCAAGGAGGCCGTGCGCGCCGTCAACGAGAAGATTGACGGTCTGGCCGAGCGCCGTACTGCTCTCGAGCAGGAGCAGTACGACTTCATGGCTCACCTGCCCAACATTCCTTGCGAGGCCACGCCGTACGGCAAGGACGAGGACGAGAACATTGAGCGCCGTCGTTGGGGCACCCCGCGCGAGTTCGACTTCGACTTTAAGCCGCATTGGGATCTGGGCACCGATCTGGACATCCTCGACTTCGAGCGCGGCAACAAGCTCTCCGGCAGCCGTTTTACCGTTCTCGGTGGCGCTGGCGCCCGCCTGGAGCGCGCCCTCATCAACTTCTTCCTCGATACGCACACCAGCCGTGGTTTTAAGGAGTGGTGGCCGCCCATCGTCGTCAAGCGTCAGACCATGTTTGGCACGGGTCAGCTGCCCAAGTTCGAGGACGACGCCTACCACGTCTCGGGCGACAACTTCCTGATCCCCACCGCCGAGGTCGTGCTTACCAACCTGCACGCCGGCGAGGTCCTCGATGCCGACACTCTGCCGCGTCGCTACACCGCCTTCACCCCCTGCTTCCGCGAGGAGGCCGGTTCCGCCGGTCGCGACACCCGCGGCATCATCCGTCAGCACGAGTTCGACAAGGTCGAGATGGTCAAGTTCGCTAAGCCGGAGGAGTCCGACGATGAGCTCGAGAGCATGACCGCCGAGGCCGAGTACCTGCTGCAGCAGCTGGGCCTTCCGTATCGCGTGATTAGCCTGTGCACCGGCGACTTGGGCTTCTCTGCCCGTCAGACCTACGACGTTGAGGTCTGGCTGCCGAGCTACAACGCCTACAAGGAGATTAGCTCCTGCTCCAACTGCGGTGACTTCCAGGCTCGCCGCGCCAACATCAAGTATCGCGACCCCGAGAACTTCAAGGGTTCGCGCTACCTGCACACGCTCAACGGTTCTGGCCTGCCGGCCGGCCGCACCATGGCTGCCATTCTGGAGAACTACCAGAACGCCGACGGCACCATCACGATCCCCGAGGTTCTGCGTCCTTACATGGGCGGTCTCGAGAAGATCGAGCCGGTCGCGTAACTTGGCTGCATAGGGGATATGCAAGGGCGCTCCTTCGGGGGCGCCCTATTTCGTGCGCAGGTCCATATCATGCCGTGCGGACAGCTCAATAGAAAACACACGAACAACTGTTCTGTATACAGCTATCTACCTGTTATGCTTTTGCTAAATAAGAGCGAGAGAAAGGGGACGCGATGGAGCTGTTTGATGATCGGGTGGTTTTGTTTGAGAGCGACGAGGGTGGGGAGTACCTGCTTGTAACGTGTGAGCCGTCTGGCATGGGTGGCCTGGTGGTTCGACAGACGAGTGAGGGTCCGTTGACACAATGGTGTTTTGAGGAGTCGCCGCATGTGGTCGAGACCTTTGTGACGCACGTGGGGCTTGTGGCGCTGGAGCACTTCTATGGAGTTGGGACTTCCAACCAGGTCGCGCGCATGCTGAGCATCTCGTTTGCCGATTATGATTGTGCCCAGCGGGTGAGATCGCTCCTGAGGGAACTTGATGCCAAGTTTGACGTGATCGAAAAGCCAATC
Organism: Collinsella sp.; assembly: GCA_019414045.1. Lineage (GTDB taxonomy): Bacteria > Actinomycetota > Coriobacteriia > Coriobacteriales > Coriobacteriaceae > Collinsella. The sequence continues at coordinate 64,458 of DXMW01000007.1, forward strand.
GATCGTACGGGGAACGGCGGTATATGCGGAGCAGCATGACAAAACTGCGTTTCACAAAAAAGTTTGAGATTGAGCTTGACTCCAATAAGCTAAAGTGGTTTTATATATCTTGCGCTGCGGCGTTACCTCAGCTGGATAGAGGGTCTGACTACGAATCAGAACGTCATAGGTTCGAATCCTATACGCCGCACCAATCGAACTTGAAGCCTCCGGCAACGGGGGCTTTTCTTTTACGCCGGCACCGCATGGATTCGAACCTCGGTCGAGGCGCGGGCGTCAAAAAAACGCGGAGCGTTTTCAGCCCGCGGGCGAGTCCGCCGGCAGGCGGGCGAAGCCGGTGCGGATCCGCGAAGCGGATGCGCGGAATCCTATACGCCGCACCAATTGAAATCGAAAGCCTCCGGCAACGGGGGCTTTTCTTTTACGCCGGCACCGCACGGATTCGAACCTCGGTCGAGGTGCGAGCATCTTAATCATCACTTCGTAAAATTTTTCCAAATTGTCGCTTGACCCATCGAGGGGTCACGTGCATAATAATCCGTGCGTTGCGGCGTTACCTCAGCTGGATAGAGGGTCTGACTACGAATCAGAACGTCATAGGTTCGAATCCTATACGCCGCACCAACTGAACTTTAAAGCCTCCGGTAACGGAGGCTTTTCTTATATCGCGATGCGTCGAAGATCGCGCCAAGCCCTCCAAATGATTAAAAATCAAATTCGATAACTTTTTTTGAAAAAATGCTTGACCATTATTCAGTCCCTGTGCATAATAATCAACAAGTTGCGGCGTTACCTCAGCTGGATAGAGGGTCTGACTACGAATCAGAACGTCATAGGTTCGAATCCTATACGCCGCACCATTTGAGATTAAAGCTCCCGGCAACGGGGGCTTTTCTTTTACGTAAACACCGCATTGATTCGAACCTCGGTCGAGGCGCGGGCGTAAAGAAAACGCGGAGCGTTTTTAGCCTGCGGGCGAGCACGCCGGCAGGCGGGCGAAGCCGGTGCGGATCCGCGCAGCGGATGCGCGGAATCCTATACGCCGCACCATTTGAGATTAAAGCTCCCGGCAACGGGGGCTTTTC
>DXMW01000007.1:65642-93689 GCA_019414045.1 Collinsella sp.
TTTTACGCCAGCTTGAGTGCTTTCGTCCAAAGGGACGATTTCCTGTCGACTCGTGTAAGATTCCGAGTAGGTGTCGCGGCCCATCCGCGACCACTCCTTCTCTCAACGACCGATCAGGGTGATATTTCGTGGCAGAGCGTCCGACATACAGGCTCAGGTTTCTCGATCCCAAAAAGCGCTTTCCGGCGATGCCCGAGCAGCCTGCGGGGCGCTCATATGGCGTGGTCTGGAAACTCTTTGGCGAGGACCAGCATGAATCTTGTTATGTCGTCGAATTCGTTGGCAAAAGTCATGTGTCGCTTTTGGGCTACGTAAGCGTTTCGGGTGAGGTGTACAAGGTGGACCGCCCCGTCTGCGAGGCTCCGCTGCCCAACGATCCCGACATGGAACTGGTCCTTGACGAGTCGGATTCCAGTATTGGTGAGATTATGGTAAGGGAAGCCAACGGTGCAATGCGCGCGTGTGCGCAAACTGCCGGCTCTCCCGAAGGCCCCATGCGCGAGCAGTCCGACCACGAGACATGGAATTCGACCCGCGCCCTTCCTTACGGCGAGTTCATGGCCTCGATGTTCTTGCGCTACGTGATATTTGCCAACTCCGAAAGCGCTATTGTGAACACGGCGGACGCCGGCGGACTCGACGAGGGTATGCAAAACGTAGTCGACAAGATCAAGCTCGTAAAGTTGCCCGAGCCGGTCGAGGTGTTTTTGGGCTTTAACACGGCACCGCTCCCCGATGCTATCGAGACGCTGCTTTACCGCGTTGACCATGCCGAGAATCCGAGCGGTATCGAGCGCTATGCCGCCGCCCTTATGAGCGAAATTGACTTGCCCCGCCTGCGCACCATCGCTGCCAAGTCCGAGATGAGCCTGGCTCGCATTGATCGCTCAAAGATTTTCTATCTCAATTTTGATCGTAGCCTGCTGGACCAGGACGAGATTGACATGCTGCTTGCCGTCGAGTGCCGTCTCAACCGCCTCTCCGGCATCCTTGAGCGCATCGGGGCCGGATTGGTCCCTACGGCATCCTCGCCGAGCCTTGAGGGCTGCGCGCTCTTTGATGCGTGGCATATCGCCAAGACGACCAACGATGTTCCCCGACTGCTCGATACGGCTTCGAGCGATAACCCGTGGGGCAAGCCGGGTACGGTGGCTTGCCAGCCGGGCGGCGAGTGGGACGTGCGCACCCGTTTTGCGCGAATCGTTGAGGCGCTCAACGTGGTCACGCGGCTCGACTATACCTATCGGGCAAACGTTGCCGAGGGGATTATGCTCGTTCGGTTTGGGCAGTCTGTCGTTGATGCCATGCCGCAACGTGAATACGACGCTCAGGATGACGCCTGGCGCGAGCTGGACGAGGACACGCGGGCGATCTGGGCCGCGGAGCACGATGCGCGCGTGGCACTCACGCTTGCGGCAGCGTGTTTTGCCGCGGGCACCTGCATCACGCGCTGCTATGTGCAGATTGCTGCTACCGACAGTGAGCAGGGCGAGCGCGTTGTCGCAACGTATTTCTTTGGGCGTGCGGCCTATCTGGCCGATTGCGTGCCTGTCGCCAAGGATCTTGAGAGCATGGACATGGACGATATGCCGTGCAAGCGTGTGCTTGAGGCGTATGAGTCAACCGCTCCGGAGACGATTGAGCCTGCGGAGGTTCATGCTCGTCCGCGTGATGACCATCGCACGCTGCCGCCGGCGCTGCGCAATCTGCTGCTTGCCGATACGGCTGACGAGTTGGAGGTCATGGAAGAGGACGACGACCCATACGTGGCCCGTGTTGTTGAATTGCGCGAGCAGGCAAAAGTCGACCGTACAGGTGCTTTTGAAGGCTTTTCCCGTCTTGTCGAGGAGTTGGAGGCTAAGTGCGCCGTCGCCGAGCTTTTGGCGACAGGTCCGGTTCAAACGCAGTTTTGCGATAACCAGCTGGTGCGCATGGTGCTACCGGTGTTGGAAGAAGACCGCTCGGTGCGGATCCTTCGTGCGCCCGATGCGCTGTACTTTGCCCAGCACGAGATTTGCAGCTTTTACGCCGAGCAAGAGGACTTTGAACGAGCACTGCCCGAGGTGCGCCATCTTTACGATCTGGCGCGCTCGTCCATGCAATCGCACTTTGCGCTCATCAACGTGCTTGCGCGTCTGGAGCGCTTTGACGAGATTATCGAGGTGGCGCGCCACGGCCTACGTATTGCCAGCGATCGTTCTGCAATTGGCTACCTGTTCTACCGCTTGGCGTTTGCCTATTGGAATTGCGATCAGCTCGACCTGGCGCTGGCTTGTTACCGTCTAGTGCCGCGCGGCGAGGAGTCGGGCGGCAGCGCGCTGGAAGAAATGCAGGGCCTTATGAACGAGATGGGCGTCAGCGAGCCTCCGACGTTCGAAGAAGCGGTCGAGACCATCCACAAGGCTGGACTTGAGTTGCCGCCAGTGTCCGCCGTGACGAATCAGCTGGCAGATGCCGCTGTGCAACTGGTCGACAACGGCTTCTTTTTCCTGGCACGCGGTTGCATCTTCCAAATGTGGCGCACCATGGGCAACGACGAGCTCGGCTCCCTCAACCGCTCGCTGGGGTAGGCGAAGCTTCCAAGGAGGAAAGGATGCTAGGCAATTAGAAAATTTTCTCTTGCCCATCCTTGGCTGTTTGGTTACTATAGAACGGCTGTTACGGAGAGCTGACCGAGAGGCCGAAGGTGCTCGCCTGCTAAGCGAGTATGCCCCAAAAGGGCATCTGGGGTTCGAATCCCCAGCTCTCCGCCAGTTTAACTTTAAAGAAGGGTCCCATCGGGGGCCCTTTTTTATTATCGAGAAAGGGCGCTGGGGATTCGAACCCTCAAAAAAAGGAGGCATCCTTTCGGACACCTCCTTTCAGCGAGTGTATTGTTCTTCGATCTTACATCTCGGGCGCCTTGGCTACGGTCTCGCTCTCGGCTGTGAGCGGGCGGTTGTCGATGCGGCGGCCCAGGCGGTCGAGCTTCAAAAGGAGCCACTCAATGGGATTCGGCCCTGCGCCTTCCTCGTCGGCAACCAGGTCCATAACGGCGATTTTGGTGCCGTCCTGCTTGAGAGTAACGCTGCCCACCTTGTCGCCCACATGCACCGTGCCCGAAAGATCGTCGTAGCTAACCTTTTCGGTCACCTCGCCGGCAAGGGAAAACACGGTCGCTTGCGCCGTAGGATCGGCGAGTGTGGCGTCGATTGTCTTATCCGTCCAGTCGGTTTGGCCAATGCGCGCCATAAGCGGGTTGCCGTTGGCGGTCTTTTCCTGCGTGCTGGCGATTGCGACCGTCACCTTGTGGCCGTAGTACCAGTTGGCAAGGGTGGCGGTATCGGTAAAGCGCTGATCGGTGGTGGTGGAGTTCAAAATAACGGTGTAGATCTCGTCGCCGTCGCGGTTGTAGGCGCTCGTAAAGCAATAGCCCGCGTCGTCGGTGGTGCCGGTCTTGCCACCGATGTTGCCATCTTGGCCCAGCAAATAGTTATGCGTGTCCATGGAATGCGAATGGTCGGTGCCGTCGGCGCCCGTGACTTCGATCCAGGAATCCTCGCTCGCTACGACCTCGCGGATCGTGTCGTTTTTCATGGCCTCCTGCATCATCAGCGCTACGTCGTGTGCGGTTGAGTGCATATCGCCAGCCCACTCATCAAAGTCCAGACCATGCGGGTTTTCAAAAAGCGTACCGGTGCAGCCGAGCTTCTTAGCGCGCTCGTTCATGGCCTTCACAAATGTGGCCTCGGCGTCTTTGGTCTTAGGGTCGATTTTCTTGCCCACATATTCGGCGAGCACGATGGCGGCGTCGTTGCCCGAGGGAATCATCAGGCCGCGCAGTGCCTGCTCCACGGTAAGCTCGTCGCCTTCGAGCAAGCCGGCGGTCGAATTACCCACGGTGGCTGCGGCGTTGCTCACCGTGACCTTCTCGTCCATCTTGCAATTCTCGACGGTTAGGATTGCGGTCATGACCTTGGTGATCGAGGCGATTTTGACCTGCTCATCGGCGCCGCGCCCATAGTAGACGGTGCCGTCTTTGCCCATGACGAGGGCATTGGTCGCATCGATATCGGGCAGGTTTTCGGCCGTGATGCCGCGCGCATCGGCGGTTTTGCCGCAAACATTGTCGGTCGTAAGCACTTGGGCGCCGGCGACGGTGGGCACGCCAGCGGCAAGGGCGATAGCGCAGACAAAGCCGGCGGCAAGCTGGGCTAAGCGCTTTGCAAAAGAGGTGAGGGACTTCACGGATTTCGCTTTCGACGGGATGGTCTCTTCTGGAACAAGAGTATATCGTTTGCCGGCGTCGGCGATCATCGCGTGCGTGCGTGGCCCACATCCGCGCCCGAACGGGCGCAAGGGTGCTTAAGGCCGACTTAATCACCCACGCTTGTTGTGTGTGACGGGCACCCCCTCGGGCATAATGGAGCGCGAGAGGAGCACGCATGAACGAGCGCATTTTGGTAGTTGATGACGAAAAGGCCATCGCCGACTTGGTTGGTATCTACCTTACAAAAGAGGGCTTTGATGTCCAGATTGCCTATAGCGGGGCCGATGCTGCCAAGGCAATCTTGGAGCAGGAGTTCGATCTGGCGCTGCTGGATGTCATGCTGTCCGATATCGATGGCTTTGAGCTGCTGCGTACGATCCGTTCCAGCCATACCTATCCCGTGATCATGCTGACGGCGCGCGATGCCCAGCAAGACAAGATCGAGGGCCTTTCGCTTGGCGCGGACGATTACGTGGTTAAGCCGTTCCGCCCGCTGGAGCTCATCGCGCGCGTGCACGCTCAGCTTCGCCGCTACACCAGTTACGGTAGCCGTGCACAGGCGGCCGAGTCGCCGACCATTCAGCTCGACGGCTTGGAGATCAACCGCGACGCTCGTTCCGTGACGGTGGACGGTGCACCGGTACGCCTCACACCCACCGAGTATTCAATCTTGCTGTATCTGGTCGAGCATCGCGGCAGCGTGGTGGCCGTGGAGGACCTGTTCCGTGCGGTGTGGAACGAGGATTTTATGCCCGGCTCCAACAATACGGTGATGGTGCACATTCGCCACCTGCGCGAAAAGATCGGCGACGACGCACAAAAGCCGCGCTTTATCAAAAACGTCTGGGGCGTCGGCTACATAATCGAATAACGCCTTTGATGGTGGGGAAGTGGATATGACAAAAGACGATAGGCAGGCATTCGAGGTACCCGATCGGCTCTTTGATTACGTGAGGTCGGTCGTCGACAACCGTGCGCTTGCAACGGTGCTGCTCTTTTTGCTGAGCCTGCTGCTGATTGGCATCGACAACATCGTCGGAATCTTGGCGGTGCTGCTTGTTGGCTTTTTGCTGATCGATCGATTTGAGATCGTGCGCCGCTGCGTGGTGATTGGCGGCGCCGCGTGGGCCATGACGTTGGCGATTGGCGCCATGGCGCTCGGCGGCATCGAAGGGCCGGTGCTGTTCGATGCCGGCTTTGTATTCAACATGCTTGGCTTTGTGCTGGCGCTTGCCGCGTGCGTGCTGTTCTTGTGCGGCCGTGCCCTGTACTACCAGGGCTACGAACAGGGCGAGCAGCATGCCGATTGTGTGCTGGCCGCTCGTATTCAAGATCGCCTGATCGATCACCCCGACACCTGGGACAACATCGACGGCGACTTCTTGGAGGCCGAGGGCGCCCTTAACCGCGTGCGTGACCGTGAGCGCAAGGTGCAGCAAGCTCTGCGTGACGAGTCGCATCGCAAGGACGATCTGGTTACGTACTTGGCACATGACCTACGCACCCCGCTTGCGAGCGTAGTGGGCTATCTTTCGCTGCTGCAAGAGGCTCCTGAGCTGCCGGTTGAGCAACGTGCGCACTTTACGGGCGTGGCTCTCGACAAGGCGCACCGGCTCGATGCGCTCATCGAAGAGTTCTTCGATATCACGCGCTTTGACTTCCACGATATCGTGCTCACGCGCGGCTATGTTGATCTGGGGTTGCTGCTGGCTCAGGTGGCTGACGAGTTCTATCCCATCCTCAACGAGCAGCATAAGGAAGTCCAAGTTGATATTCGCGAGGACCTGACGGTGCTCGTGGATGGCGACAAAATGGCTCGCGTGTTCAACAACATCATGAAAAACGCTATTGCCTATAGCTATGAGGGCTCGACTATCACGATTGAGGCCGGGCGCCAAGACGATGGCGGCGTGCGCGTTCGCTTTATCAATCAGGGCGATCCTATCCCTGCGGCTAAGCTCAAGGTGATCTTTGAGAAGTTCTATCGCCTGGATGCGGCGCGTGCGACCAATCGCGGTGGTGCCGGTCTGGGCCTTGCTATTGCCAAGGAGATCATCGCGGCACACGGCGGTACCGTTGCATGTGAATCGACGCCCGAACACACGATATTCACCATCGAGCTGCCCGCCGCATAGCCAGCGTGCCCTTACAAACACTTGACAATGCGCTCACGTGCATATGAGCCGCGATTTCTACTATCGATACTGCTGAATTGATATCGATGTGGAGGTATGCGGTATGACGGCTGCTGCGGCTGTGGAGCCCACGGAGCTTGAAGAACTCATGGAAGCGCAGGCCGAGGCCGCGCACGAGCGCGAGGTTGGGGATGCGACTCGCCCCACGGCAGAGGATCTTGCCGCCTCGCCGACGCGCATCGACGTCGAGGGCCTCGACCTGTTCTATGGCGACCATCATGCGCTCAAGGACGTGAATATCAAGATCCGCGACAAGCAGATCACCTCATTTATCGGGCCTTCGGGCTGCGGAAAGTCCACGTTGCTGCGCTGCTTTAACCGCATGAACGACGGCATCAAGGATTGCCGCATCGCGGGCAAGATTGCGCTCGATGGTCAAGATATCCTGGGCGATTACGACATCTGCCGTTTGCGCCAGCGCGTGGGCATGGTGTTCCAGCGCCCCAACCCGTTTCCCATGAGCATCTACGACAACGTCGCCTATGGGCCGCGCGGTATGGGTGTGCGCGACCGCGTCGTGCTCGACGAGCTGGTCGAGGACTCCCTTCGTCGCGCTGCGCTATGGGATGAGGTCAAGGACAAGCTCAAAGAGTCGGGTCTGGGTCTTTCGGGCGGCCAGCAGCAGCGTCTGTGCATCGCCCGCGCGCTGGCCGTGCAGCCCGACATTCTGCTGATGGACGAGCCGACCTCGGCACTCGACCCTGTGTCGACGCTGGTGGTGGAGCAGCTGGCCTGTGAGCTCAAAGAGACCTGCACGCTCGTGGTCGTTACGCACAATATGCAGCAGGCGGCGCGTATCTCCGATTCGGTCGCATTCTTTTTGCTGGGTGAGCTGGTGGAGCACGCGCCCACCGCGCAACTCTTCAAGAATCCGACCGATCCGCGCACGGCGGATTATTTGACGGGGCGTTTTGGCTGATACCATCTAGTAAAGGTACCTTTAGAGTTAAGATGCGGTCATGCCGGCCGCAAAGGGGTTCAACATGATCTATTACGTCGAGGACGATGACAACATCAGGGATTTGACGGTCTACGCGCTGCGCAAGCAGGGAATCGAGGCCGAGGGCTTTTCGTGCGATGGCGAGTTTAAAGCTGCCGTGGCGCGACGGGTGCCCGATGCTGTGCTGCTCGATATCATGCTGCCCGACACCGATGGCTTGGCGATTATGCGCCGCCTGCGTGCCGATCGCCTGACGGCGACGGTGCCCATCATGATGCTTACCGCCAAGGACACCGAGCTCGACAAGGTGATGGCGCTCGATGGCGGTGCCGACGATTACCTGACTAAGCCGTTTTCGCTCATGGAGCTTGCGAGCCGCTGCCGCGCACTGCTGCGTCGCGGCGGCATGGTCAAGCAGGCGAGCGATGTGCTCAGCGTGGGGGACATCGTGCTCTCGCCCAGCCATCGCGAGGTGACCGTTGCCGGCGAGCCGCTTAAGCTCACCCTGCGCGAGTTCGACCTGCTCGAGTACCTCATGCGCAAGCCCGGCGTGGTCTTTACCCGCGAGTCGTTGCTGCAGAGCGTGTGGGGCTGGGACTTCGACGGCGGTTCGCGCACCGTTGACGTGCACGTGCAGACGCTTCGCCAAAAACTGGGCGAGCATGCCAGCGCCATCGAGACCGTGCGCGGCGTGGGTTATCGCCTGGCCGAGCCTTCTGCCGGTGATGGTGCCGAAGGTGACGACACCGCGTCCACCGCATCGGGGGAGTAACCCGTGGTCTTCGCCCCCCAGGGAAAACATACGCTGTCGCACCGCGTTTTTGTGACGATCTTTGTCTGCGCCATGGCGGTTATCGTGGCGTTTACGGTGCTGGGTGCGTTCTTTGTGCAAAACACTTTGGCGGATGCCACGAGTGCCAATCTGGCGCAGGAAACTGAGCTCATTGCTGCCGCCCTCGACGAGCAGCAGGAGCCCATTCCGTTCTTGCGAAGCCTCGATCGCGAGGATCTTCGTATCACGCTGATCAATAAGGACGGATCTGTTGCCTACGACAACGAGGCGTCGCCTTCCACACTGCCCAACCATGGCGATCGCCCCGAGGTCATCGAGGCCTTTGAGAGTGGTTCGGGTTCCGCGGAGCGCGCAAGCTCTACACTCGACGAGATTATGCTGTATCGCGCCGTCACCCTTGATAACGGCCAGGTCGTTCGCTTGGCGCAGGCCCAGCCTGGCGTTGCGGCGATTTTGCTGTCGATGCTGGCGCCGATGCTGCTTATCGCAGCAGCGGGTGCAGTACTCTCGTTTTTTATGGCGCGCCGTGAGTCCCGTGCCATCATCGCGCCGTTACAAGAGGTGGATTTGGACCACCCGCGCCGTAGCTATGAGCACGCCTATGCCGAGATGGTCCCCATGCTTGAGCGTATCGAGTCGCAGCGCCAGGAACTCAAGCGCCAAATGGCGGTGCTAGCGGACAACGACCGTATGCGCCGCGAGTTCACGGCGAATATCACTCATGAGCTCAAGACGCCGCTTACGGCGATTTCGGGCTATGCCGAGCTCATCGCAAACGGCATGGTTGAGGGCGAGGATGACCTGCGCAACTTTGGCGGTCGCATCTATCGTGAGGCGGGCCGCTTGGCAGCGCTTGTCAACGATATCCTTACGCTGTCTAACTTGGACGAGGCCGAGCGTGCAACTGAGGGCGAGGCGGTGCCCATTGGGTCCACGGAGCCTATTGAGCTCTCGCGTGCCATCTACACGGTTGAGCAGCGTCTTGAACAGGTCGCCCGTCAGGCGAATGTGACGATAAGTCATGAGACCAAGCCTGTGGTCATCGAAGGCGTGTCGCGCTTGATTGACGAGCTCATCTACAATCTGGCAAGCAACGCCATCCGCTACAATCGACCCGGCGGTACGGTTACGCTGCAGTGCGGCACCAACGACGAAGGCCATCCGTTCCTCGCGGTCGCCGACACGGGAATCGGTATCGCGCCTGAAGAACAGGGCAAGGTATTTGAGCGGTTCTATCGCGTGGATAAGAGTAGATCCAAGGCACGCGGCGGAACCGGCCTGGGGCTTGCCATTGTCAAGCATGCGGCCCTGTATCATCACGCCACGCTCGATCTATCGAGCGAGTTGGGCGTGGGAACCACCATTACGGTGGCGTTTCCCATACAGCAGGACGAGCCATTCGCATAGCGACACAACATAGATATTGATGCAGACGCCGCATTTGACTTTCGGGTGCGGCGTTGTTGTGCAATTTTACGATTGCTTCCGACATTTTTACAGGAGAGCCTGTTTCTTATGTATAGAGTTTGGTCTCGGTAAAAAGATGCGATAACATACGGACAGTTTTGTCAATCCGAACTGGGGAAATGAAAGGCAAGCTGCATGACCCTTCTCGAACTGTTCCAGCTGCTGAAGAAGCACCTTCAGCTGGTCATCACCCTTCCGGTGGTCTGCGCGATCGCCATGGGCATCGTGTCCTTCGTTGCGATGGACAACACCTATACCGCGACGACGAGCATGTACATTCTCGCCAAGACCGACGATAGCGGTCAGATGAGCTACAACGATCTCTCGGCGAGTCAGATGCTTTCCAACGATATCGCCACGCTGCTGGATAGCGATAGCGTTAAGAGCGGCGCAGCCAATGAACTGGGCCTCACCGATCTGGATGACTACAAGGTGTCTGTTTCCTCCGAGACCACCACGCGTGTCATTACGCTTTCGGTTACCGGCACCGATGCCAAGGAGACGGCTAAGGTCGCAAAGGCCATAGCTAGCTCGGTGAGTACGGTCGCTCAGAACGTCGGCGCTGCCCAGAGCATCAACGTTATCGACGAGGCTAAGACCCCCGAAGCCCCCAGCGGCCCCAAGCGTATGCTGTACGTTGCTGTCGCGTTCCTCGCGGGCATCTTTATCGCAGTTGCCTATGTCGTTTTGGCAGACATGCTCAACACCCGCATCCGCGGTGCCGAAGAGGCAGAAGAGCTCCTGGGCATTCCCGTTGTTGGCCGAATTCCGGCTATGAAAGGTGGTAAATAGGCATGGCTAAGGCAAAGAACACCGATAAGCTCGTTGTACAGAATGCCGCCAAGACCCTTCTGGCCAACATCCGCTTTGCGAGCGTGGACGACCCCATTCGCACCATCACCGTTACCTCCTCGATTCCCAACGAGGGCAAGTCTACGGTTTCCATTAACCTTGCTCAGGCAATTGCCACGAGTGGCAAGTCCGTGCTCCTGGTTGAGGCCGATATGCGCCGCAGGTCCCTTTCCGATATGCTCGGCGTTCGTTCGCGCGGCGGACTCTATGCGGTTCTTTCCGAGCAGATCTCCATTGACCAGGCAATTGTCGAGACGGGTCAGAAGAACTTCTACTTCCTTGATGCCGAGCCGCATATTCCCAATCCTGCCGACATCATCGTCTCTCACCGCTTTGCCAAGCTGGTAAAGGCACTGTCTGCTAAGTTCCAGTACGTCATCTTCGACGCTCCCCCGGTCGGCACCTTCATCGATGCTGCCGAGATTGCCAGCCTGACCGACGGCACGCTGTTCGTGGTGCGCGAGGACTTCACCAAGCGCGAGGAGGCGCTCAACGCCATCGGTCAGCTTAAGAAGTCCGAGAAGGTCAAGCTCATCGGTACCGTTATGAACTACTGCGAGACCGAGACCAGCGAGTACTACTACTCCTACTACACCAAGGACGGTAAGAAGGTTAAGAAGGGCTCCGACGATCAGGGGACTTCCAAAAAGGGCATCTTCACCAACCGAGCAAACGTTTAGTTGATTAAGGCTGACCTATGCGTGACATTCATTGCCATATCTTGCCGGGTGTAGACGACGGCGCCGCCGATCTCGATGAGAGCTTGGCGATGCTCGAGGCTGCCAAGCGGGCCGGTGTAACCAGAATCGTTTGCACTCCTCACTGCCGTGATCCCTATTTTGATTACGACAAGATGTGGGATGCCTTTGAGCTGCTGCGTGATAACGCTGACGGTTTTCCGCTCCAGATGGGCTTCGAGGTCAACCATCGAAAGCTCGTTGAGCTTGGTATCGATGCCGCGGAGCACTTGCATTTCGATGGGACCAACGAGTTTCTGCTCGAACTTTCGACGCATGCCGATGCGTATGCGTTTAGAGAGTACGAGAACACGATTTACGATTTGCAGTGCCGTGGCTACCAGGTGATCATCGCTCATCCTGAGCGCTATCGTGCGGTTCAAAAGGATGTAAGCGTGGCGGAGCGTCTGGTCGATATGGGCTGCAAGCTGCAGGCTTCGGCGGACTTTATTGCCGGCGGTCGCTTTGGTCGCGAGAAAAAGCCGGCACAGCGCCTGTTCGATCAGAACCTGTACAGCTTCATCGCGAGCGATGCCCATAACGTGGGTCATTACGACTGCCTGGCGAAGGCTCGCGCGAAGTTTAGCGTACGCGGAGCTCATTTTCGCTAAAATCTGTCCCTAACGTTCGCATTGAATGAAAGGGCAGCCATGGATATCCAACTTAAGACGGGATGCTTTGATGACGCGGCGTTGGTGCGCCGCGTCGTTTTTATGGACGAGCAGGGCTACGAGAATGAGTTCGACGCTATCGACGAGGATCCAAACTGCATTCATGTGACGCTCTATGTAGACGGCGAGCTTGCCGGTTGCTCGCGCGTGTTTCCCGAAGAGCTTGAGCGCGTGGCTGACGCAGAGGCCCCGGTGTTGCCGGCATGCGACATGGACGAAGGCGTTGCGGCGGGGGAGACCTACATTATGGGGCGCGTCGCCGTGCTGCCGGCTATGCGTCGTCGCGGACTGGCGAGTGCGATCGTGGAGACCAGTGCTTCGTGTGCACGCGATGCCGGCGCCAAGCTTATTAAGCTGCATGCGCAGGAATACGTGCTGCCGCTCTATGTAAAGGCGGGCTACACGCAAATTGCCCCGGTAGATTACGAAGACGAGGGCCAGCCCCATGTCTGGATGGCCAAGCGCGTAGATGGCAGATAGGGACGTTCCTTTTCTGCCGGCAGCTGGGGACACTCCTTGGCAATTGACGCATTGGAGCGCTCGGACATACAGTTTTTCGATTCCGTATGTATATATGCGCGCTATTGGGTTATAAAATCTAAGTCTGAACATAGCAGGTCTGCGATGCGGCTCGGGCAACCGGGCCGTTTTTGCGGACGGGGGTAGCGCGAAAGGACTGCACATGCGTCAATTTAAGACCGAGAGCAAAAAACTGCTCGACCTCATGATCAACTCCATCTACACCAATAAGGAAATCTTCCTGCGCGAGCTTATCTCTAACGCGAGCGACGCCGTCGACAAGCTCAACTTTAAGAGCCTGCAGGATCCGAGCGTCAAGATCAACCAGGGCGACCTGGCCATTCGCGTCTCCTTTGATAAAGACGCCCGCACCATTACCATCTCGGATAACGGCATTGGCATGACCGCCGAGGAGCTCGAGCGCAATCTGGGCACCATCGCCCATTCCGGCTCCGAGGAGTTTAAGACCGAGAACGCCGAGCAGCAGGGCTCCGATGTCGACATCATCGGCCAGTTTGGCGTGGGCTTCTACTCTGCCTTTATGGTTGCCAGCCATGTGAAGGTCGTCAGCCGCGCCTATGGCGAGGATGTCGCCCATGTGTGGGAATCCGACGGTCTTGAGGGCTACACCATCGAGGACGGTGAGCGCGCCGAGCACGGTACCGATGTCATCCTGACGCTGCGCGAGAACGAGAAGCTCGATGCCGACGGCGAGGCCGAGACCTACGATCGCTTCCTGACCGAGTGGGGTCTCAAGAGCCTGATTCAGCAGTACAGCAACTATGTGCGCTACCCGATTCAGATGATGGTGTCCAAGAGCCGCCAGAAACCCAAGCCCGAGGACGCCGGCGACGATTACAAGCCCGAGTACGAGGACTACCAGGAGCTCGAGACCGTCAATTCCATGACACCGATCTGGAAGAAGCGCAGCTCCGATGTCGAGCAGAAGGACTACGACGAGTTCTACAAGTCCACGTTCCACGACTTTGACGATCCTGCGCGCACCATCAGCTTCCATGCCGAGGGCACGCTCGACTACGATGCCCTGCTGTTTGTGCCGGGCCGCGCGCCGTTCGATCTGTACAGCAAGGATTACGAGAAGGGTCTGGCACTCTACAGCTCCAACGTCCTGATCATGGAGAAGTGCGACGACCTGCTGCCCGACTACTACAACTTTGTCCGCGGCGTCGTGGATTCCGCCGATGTGTCGCTCAACATCTCGCGTGAGACGCTGCAGCAGAACCGTCAGCTCAAGGCCATCGCCAAGCGTGTGGAAAAGAAGATCACCGCCGACCTTGAGGATATGCGTGACAACGACCGCGAGGCCTACGAGAAGTTCTTTGAGAACTTTGGCCGCGGTCTTAAGTACGGCATCTACTCGAGCTATGGCATGAAGGCCGATGAGCTCGCCGATCTGTTGCTGTTCTGGTCTGCCAAGGAACAGAAGATGATTACCCTGGCCGAGTATGCCAAGGGCATGCCCGAGGATCAGAAGGCCATCTACTACGCCGCCGGCGACTCGCGTGAGCGCTTGGCCAAGATGCCCGTGGTAAAGGGCGTGCTCGACCGCGGCTATGACGTGCTGCTGCTGACGCAGGACGTGGATGAGTTCACCTTCCAGGCTATGCGTGAGTACGTTGCCGCCGATATGCCCAAGATCTACGAGGACGATGCCGCCCGCGAGGCTGCCGAGAAGGCCGTGGCCGATGGTGCCGAGCCCGAGGTTGAGGATCGTCACCTGGAGCTCAAGAACGTCGCAACCGGTGATCTTGACCTGGCGACCGAGGACGAGAAAAAGGAGGCCGAGGACGCCACCAAGGAGAACGAGGACCTCTTTAACGCCATGAAGGAGGCACTCGGCGACAAGGTCGAGAAGGTTGCCGTCTCTGCGCGCCTGACCGATGCTCCCGCGTGCATCACCACCGAGGGCCCGCTTTCGCTCGAGATGGAGAAGGTGCTCCAGAAGGGTCCCGAGGGCGCGCCCGACGGTATGCCCAAGAGCCAGCGCGTGCTCGAGCTCAACGCCAAGCACCCGGTCTTTTCCAAGCTCGTCGCCGCTCAGAAGGCGGGCGACGCCGACAAGATCAAGCAGTACTCCGGTTTGCTCTATGACCAGGCCCTGCTGGTCGAGGGCATCCTCCCCGAGGATCCCGTAGCCTTCGCGGCGGCTGTTTGCAACTTGATGTAGTTCGGGGATACGGCACCGTAACTAGATTAGAACGAGAGTGGATAATCTCCCACTTTTGGCTCGAATGCGGGCTTGAAGTGAGAGATTTTCCACTCTCGTTTCCTTTTGAATGATCCCTCCGTCCCCAAGGGATCATTTATTTGTGCGGGTTGTGGTTTTGTGACCTGCTGAAATTTAAGATACTGTACAACTGTACGTTAACTCATCTTCGTAGTATATTGCTACCCGCAAAACTCAACACCATTGTGCTTTGAGTCGTTAAAGCGCCTACTACAATGGTTGTCGATAGTACGATTCGATTCAACGACAGGATGGATGGTCCAAGCGTGAGTCTCGGCAGCAAACTATCCAATGCAAAGGTCTCCTTTGCGATATTTAAGCGCGACATTAAGCGACTGCTTGTGAACCCCGTCGCCTTGGTGGTTACCCTTGGCGTGTGCGTTATTCCCTCGCTGTATGCCTGGTACAACATCGTGGCCAACTGGGATCCGTACGGAAACACCCAGGGCATCAAGATTGCCATCGCCAACAACGATCGGGGCACCCAAAACGACCTGGTGGGCGAGCTCAACGCGGGCGATCAGGTCGTCGATCAGCTCAAGGAGAACGATCAGCTGGGCTGGACCTTCGTCGATTCTGCGGCCGATGCCAAAGAGGGCGTCGAGAGCGGTGAGTACTATGCGGCCATCGTAGTCCCCAAGAACTTCTCGGATAACCTGGTTTCGATGCTCGACGGCAACTACCATCAGCCCAAGCTTACGTACTACGTCAATGAGAAGAAGAGCGCTATTGCGCCCAAGGTTACCGACACCGGTGCAAACACCATCGAGGAGCAGATCAACTCGGAATTTGTCTCCACGGTGGGCGAGACCGTTGCCAGTATTGCCAAGGATGCCGGAGTCGATTTAAAGGACAAGGCAACCCAGACTCAGGATTCGTTGGCCGGTTCGGTATCAGAGGCTTCCGATACGTTGGGCGAAGTGCGTGATTCGATTGGCGACATGAATGCCGCCATCGATAAGACGAGTGGTTCCATTGCCTCGGCAGATGCGGCACTTGCCGGTCTGCAGGGTCAGGCGCCGTCGCTGACGCAGGCGATCTCCCAGGGCAATGACCTGCTGGGCGAGGCTCGCGCCACGGCGGGCAACTCTGTCGCCTCGCTCTCCAAGGCGCTCTCGGAAGGCAGCCTTGCGCTCACCAAGACGTCAGCCTCTGCGAACGCTGCCATCGGCAAGCTGACGGGCACGGTCACATCTACGACCACCCGTATCGACAACTCGCTCGAGTCTCTCCAAGCGACGATCGACCACAATAAGGCCGTTATCGGGCACTTAGAGATTCTCGCCAATGACACGTCGACAGGTTCCGAGGAAATTGACGCGCGCATTGTATCGACCATCGATTTGCTTCGAGAGCAGAATGAAAAGCTTCAGAGCATCAAGGACGGTCTGTCCGCGCAGTCGAGCGCCATGGCGAATGACGCAGCGGCTGTTTCGGGTGCCAGTGACGCTATCAATAACGCAATTCATACCGGTGCGACCAACCTTGGCCAAGCCCAGACGGACTTGGGCCAAAACGCGCTGCCGAAGGCCTCGAGCGCGCTCGACTCTTTTGCTGCCGTTTCGGGCGACCTGACCGGTATCGTCTCGGGTATGACACCTACACTTGCAAATGCGCGCGGCACGTTGGCGCAGCTTAGCGCTACGCTCGGCCAGGCCAAGACCACGCTGTCCCAGACCGATTCCTCGCTTGCCAAGGTCCAGGACAAGCTTGCAACCGCCGCCAATGACATCGCGGCGCTGCAGACCTCCGAGTCCATGGGCGAGCTGGCCGATCTGATGGGCGTCGATGTCAATGACGTGGCAGATTTCATGGCGTCTCCGGTTGAGTTGACGTCCAAGTCAATCTATCCGGTCAAGAGCTTTGGCTCGGGCATCGCTCCCTTCTACACCAATCTGGCGCTTTGGGTGGGCGGCTATGTGCTCATCGCCATTTACAAGCTCGAGGTCGACCGTGAAGGTGTTGGCAGCTTTACGGCGCGCCAAGGCTACTTTGGCCGCTGGTTGCTCATGGTGATCCTGGGCGCGTTGCAGGCCATCATCGTTACGGTAGGCGATCTGGTGATTGGCGTGCAGTGCGTCAGCCCGCTGCTGTTCGTGCTGGGCGGCATCGCCATTTCGTTCACCTACGTCAATATCATCTATGCGCTGTCCACCACGTTTAAGCATATCGGCAAGGCTATCGGCGTCATTCTCGTCATCGTGCAGATCCCGGGTTCGTCGGGCATGTACCCCATCGAGATGATGCCCGGCTTCTTCCAGTGGCTGCACCCGCTGCTGCCCTTTACCTACGGCATCAATCTGCTGCGCGAGACGGTCGGCGGCATGTATTCGTTCAACTACCTGTTTAACCTGTGCATTCTGGGCGTGTTCTTGATCGTGGCGCTCTTTATCGGCCTGCAGCTGCGTCCGCTGCTGCTCAACCTTAACCTGCTCTTTGATAAACAGCTCTCCACGACCGGTATGATGATTTGCGAGTCCAACGACCTGCCGCGCCAGCGCTACTCGCTGCGCACGGCCATGCGCGTCATGCTCGATTCCGATTCGTACCGTCGCGAACTGCTCGATCATGCGGTCGCCTTTGAACATCGCTACCCGTACTACATCAAGGGCGGTTTTGCCGCCGTGGTGGGCGTTCAGGTCCTGCTCTTTGTCCTGTCGACGGTTCTCGATATCGACAATAACGGCAAGATCATCCTGCTTGTCATTTGGATCATCTCGGTTATTGCCATCTGCGGCTGGCTTATCAATATCGAATATATCCGAGCGAGCCTCAATACCCAGATGCGCATCTCGGCGCTTTCGGATGAGGACCTGCGTCGCGAGATGCGCGAACACACGGCCGCCATTCCTGCCGCCCGCCACATGTTTGGCCTCAACGCCAGCGAGCGTGGTGCCAAGGGCGGCGATCAGTCCACGGGCCGCTTGCCGCATATCGGCTCGCACCATAAATCTCAGGGCAGCGACAGCACAGCCACAAATGATGGAGATACCACCGCGCTTGGCAAGCACTCCAAAGGAGGTGAGGCATAAATGAAGAACATCCTGCATCTGTTTAAGCGCGATGTCCAAAACGTGTCTCGCTCCGTGATCGGCTTGGTTGTCGTGATGGGCCTCATTATCGTACCGTGTCTGTACGCGTGGTTTAACATCGCCGGCAGCTGGGATCCGTACGGCAACACCGGCAATCTTAAGATCGCCGTGGTCAACACCGATGAGGGTTACGAGAGCGATTTGATCCCCGTCGAGGTTAACGTGGGCGAAAACGTGACCGCCACCCTACGCGGCAACGAGAGCTTCGATTGGGTTGTGCTCAACAATCGCGAAAAGGCTATCGAGGGCGTTAAGTCGGGCGCGTACTATGCTGCCGTCGTTATCCCCAAAACGTTTAGCGCTGACATGATGACGCTTTTCTCGACCGACGTGAAGCATGCCGATATCGAGTTCTACGAGAATCAGAAGGCCAACGCCATTGCGCAGATCGTGACCGAGAAGGGTTCGAGCGCCGTCCAGAGCCAGGTTAACAAAACTTTTACCGAGACCATTACGACGATCGGTCTTAAGACGGTGTCCAGCCTGCTCGATTACATGAGCACCGACCAGGTGGGTAACTTTATCGGCAACCTGTCCTCGACGCTCGGCGATTCGATTGAGGACCTGCGAGACGTTCGGGCAAATGCTTCGTCGCTGGCGGGCATTTTGAGCTCCACGTCCGATTCGCTGACGTCGGCGAGCGGCATGCTCAAGCAGACGGGCACGGTCGATGAGTCAACGAAGCAGCTGATGGAGCATGTCAAAAGCGGTATTAGCGATTCCAAGGAAGCGCTGAAGGACGCCAACGACGCCATCAATGCCGCGATTGACGGAAGCGCGGGCTCGTTTGACAACGTGTCCGCCGAGCTTGCGAAGGCATTTGATGCCGCGAATCAACATGTCGACCTTACAGTGTCCCAGCTCAACGATGCCGCGGCGGCGCTCAACACGCGTGCCGACGATATCGACGCCACGGCCGACCAGCTCCGCGGCTTTGCCGATCAGGTGACTGACGAAAAACTCCAGGACAGCCTCAAGTCTGTGGCAACATCGCTGAGCAGGATTGCTGTGGAGTATCGCAACAACGCCAAGGACTTGACGGCCACCGCGAAGTCTCTCTCTGACAGCATGGCAGAGGTTAATAAGTCGCGTGCCGAGGTCGATCAGGCAATCGCGGATGCCAAGGCTGGTATCTCGGGCGCCAAGACTGACTACGACTCTACGTTTTCGGCCAAGGCAAAGGAGCTCAAGAAGACCATCTCGGGCGTTTTGGATTCGCTGAACGGTATTTCGAACGATCTGGATAGTGCTGTTGCTGGCCTGACCGACGCATCCGGTTCGCTGGCAAAGGGCCTCTCCAAAGCTGCAAAGCTGGTCAACAAGGCTTCTGATCAGCTGGGCGAGGCGTCGGACAAGATCAGTGCGTTTAAGGACGAGCTCGACGGCGCCTTGATGTCGGATGACCTCGCTACGATCAAGACGATGATCGGCAATGATCCCGAGGGTCTGGCCGTGTCGCTTTCCGGCCCCGTCGCGCTCGATCGCAAGCCGGTCTATCCGATCCGCAACTACGGTTCGGCCATGGCGCCGTTCTACACGATTCTGTCGCTCTGGGTCGGCTCGATCGTGCTGGCGGCCATGATGAAGGTGTCGGTTGACGATGAGCTTATCAACGAGCTCATCCCCGTACGCCTACACGAGATCTACCTGGGTCGTTACTTGTTCTTTGGCGGTTTGGCTCTGCTGCAGGCAACGCTCGTGTGCGCGGGCGACATCCTGTTCTTTGGCATCCAGTGCGACAACCCGCTGCAGTTTGTGCTGGCGGGCTGGGTCGCGAGTCTCGTGTTCTCCAATATCGTCTACACGCTTACGGTTTCGTTTGGCGATATCGGCAAGGCTTTGGCCGTTGTGCTGCTGGTCATGCAGGTCGGCGGTTCGGGCGGCACGTTCCCCATCGAGATGACCGGTCCTGTGTTCCAGGCGATCTATCCGTTCCTGCCGTTCACTCACGGCATCAACGCCATGCATGCTGCCATGGCAGGCGCCTACCATATGGAGTACTGGGTTGAGCTGGGTATTCTGGCGAGCTATCTGATTCCGTCGCTGGCCCTGGGCGTCGTCTTCCGCCGTCCGGTCATCAAAGCCAACGACTGGATCATCGAAAAGCTGGAGTCGACAAAGCTAATTTAGTGCGGCAACGTTAACGCTGATGTAGCACTAATGCCAGCGAGCGAGCCGCATTTGCGCCAAGGTGACGTGAAATGAAAGGGCGCTGACCTTCTGGTCGCGCCCTTGAAATTGAACGTCAGATTGGCGTGAATGCGGCTCGCGCAGCGTCGGCCGGTCCGCCGTTCGGTAGAACGGCGGAACAAAACGCTTTAGTGGGCTGGATTGCGATGCAACGCCGGTTGTTGCTACAGTAGCGGGGCGTGCCGGGGGTCCGGTGCGCCCCGTTTTTATTTGACCATGAGGCGGCACGCAGCCATACGCGTGCGGACACCACGCCCAGATTGAGTGTGAGGATGTTCCATGGCCCAATACGCTGCCAACGAAATCGAAAACATGCCCGATAGCCCTGTCGCACGGGAGGACCTGGGCGCCGGCGGCACCTCCCGCGGCGCCGGCGCGCGTTCCCCGTTCTTCTGGAAGGTCTTGCTGCTATCGGTGGCGGTCATCTGGGGCTATTCCTTTACCACCATGAAAGATGCGCTCGACACCATTCCGGTGTTCGAACTGCTCTATATTCGTTTTCTTCCGGCTTCGCTGGTTATGTTCGCCATCTTCCACAAACGCATCATCGCGCACTTTAATGCCCGCAACCTTATCGTCGGACTTGGTATGGGCGCACTTATGTGGGGCGCGTACGGTTTGCAGACGATTGGCCTGGCACAGACCACGGCGGGCAAGAGTGCATTTTTGACGGGTACCTATTGCATCTTCGTGCCGTTTGCGAGCTACGTCCTAAGCGGCGAAAAGCTTACTCGTTACAACTTGGGCGCCGCGTTGCTGTGCCTGGCGGGCATTGGTCTGGTGGCGCTCGATAGCGTCGAGTTCAATGTCGGCGATGTCATCACACTGGGCGGTGCGGTCTTCTTTGCCATCCAGATGGCGGTGACCGCCAAGTATGGCCGCAAGATGGACATCAACGTCATCACGTTTTGGATGTTTGTGGGCAACGGCGTGCTGAGCCTGATCTCGTCGCTGTTATTCGAGACCCAAGCGCCGCTGTCCGTGTGGACGCCGAGCTTTATCGGTGTGATGGCGTTTCTATCGGTGGGCTGTACGTGTGTGGCTCTGCTCATCCAAAACGTCGGCCTGGCGCATGTCCCGGCCTCAACGGGCTCGCTGCTCCTTTCGATGGAGTCGCCTTCGGGTGTGCTGTTCTCGGTGCTGCTGATGGGGGAGGCGCTCACCTCGCGCCTGCTCGCCGGCTTCGCGCTCATCTTTCTTTCGATTATCTTGAGCGAGACGCATTTCGATTTTTTGCGTCGAAAGCCGCGTCCGCAATTGTAAACAATTTGTTGCGCCGCCTCCCGGGGCGGCATTTTTTATGCGTCGCCCTTAAAGTAGTACCTTGCACTTTACGCTATCAAAGTGCTTGCTGCAAAAACGTTACTGGAGGGCATCTATGGCACCAGCACTGTCCGATCTTCAACCGCAATCAGCGCCCAAGGCCACCGCGGCGGCGCAGACCGCTATCGGTGACGGTCTTGTTGCAGAAGCTCAGGCTTTTGCAGACGAGCTCGCTGCGTGGCGACACGATTTACATCAGATGCCCGAGCTGGGTAATAGCCTCCCGCAGACCTCTACGTATATCCAAGCGCGCCTGACCGAGATGGACATCCCATTTGCTACGCTCGTCGATGGTTCCTGCGTTGTGGGCCTTGTCGGCGCCGGTGCCGCCGCGGCCCAAGGCAATGGCATCTGCACGAATGAGCAGGCCGGTACGGTCATCATGCTGCGTGGCGACATGGACGCCCTGCCCGTTGCCGAGGAATCCGGCGAGCCCTTTGCATCCACCAACGGCTGCATGCACGCTTGCGGTCACGATATGCACGCGACGGCGCTGCTTGGTGCGGCTCGTATGCTCAAAGCGCGCGAGGCAGAGCTTGTTGATGCCAACGCTACGGTCAAGTTGCTGTTCCAGCCGGGCGAGGAAACCTTTGAGGGTGCCCGCGCCGCCATCGCCGACGGTCTGCTGCAGAACCCGCGTCCTCAGGTCGCCTTTGCCATGCATGTCAATAGCCAGTCGCCGCTCGGCCTGGTGCTCTACGGCAGCCCGGCGCTCTCGGGCGTGTACGGTTTTCGTATCACGCTTCAGGGCAAGGGCGGCCATGGCTCGAGCCCCGAGATTTGCATCGACCCCATCACGGCCGGCGTGCATGTGCATCTGGCGCTCCAGGAGCTTATCGCTCGCGAAGTGCCGGCGGCCAAGGAGGTCGCACTGACCGTGGGTAAGTTTGCCGGTGGCCAAGCGGCCAACGTCATCCCAGATACCTGCGTGCTCGAAGGCACGCTGCGCGGCTTTGACGTCGAGCTCATGGAGCACCTCAAGACCCGCATCGCGGAGGTCGTAAACGGCGTTGCCACAACATATCGTACGTCGGCGACCATCGAGACGCTTTCGGATGTTCCGCCGCTTGTACTCGACAGCGATATGACTCAGGTGTCGCTTGGCTACGTGGGCGCAGTGCTGCCCAAGGCGGCTTTCTTGCCGCTTTTCCATGCCATGGCGAGTGAGGACTTCGCGCTTATCTCGAGCGAGATTCCGAGTGCGTACTTTACCGTGGGCGCGGCCGTAACCGACACGGACGAACACTTTGCCCAGCACCATCCCAAGGCACGTTTTAACGATGCCGAGCTGCCGCTCGGTGCTGCGGCTTATACCGCCGTCGCTTTGGGCTATATCGCCGACCACCGGTAGCACCCAACCTTGCCTTTCAAGCCTGCGGGCATGGCCGTAAGGCCTATGCCCTTGTCTTTCAAGGCAATCTTGGGCACTACCGGCGCCCGGCGCCGGCTATTCGTTTGTTAAATAAGGAGCAGTATGCCCCAGCAGCGTAAGTTCTTCCCCGGCTGGCTCGTGGTGGCCTCCGGCTTCGTGATCATGGCCACGTGCTACACGATTTTCGTCAACTGCATGAGCCTGTTCCAGCCGCTCATCGTCAGCGACTTGGGAATATCTCTTGCGCAGTACAACATCTCCAATGCGATCTCTACCGTGGTGAGCGTTATCGGATCGCTTGTCATTGGCCATGTTGCCGATAAGGTGAGTGGCCGCGTATTGGGCTCGCTCACCGTTATCGCTACCTCTGCCGTTCTTGCCAGCATGAGCTTTGTCGGTGAGCTGTGGCAGGTCTACGTGCTCTTTGCCGTTTCGGGCTCCTTTGCGAGCACCTGGATCGTGTGCTTGGCGTGCTCCGTGGTCATGCTCGTGTTCCTGCTGGTATCCGAGCCCATCGCCGCCAAGCTGCGCGCGAGCGTGGCGGGGGAGTAGGCGTCCGTCGCTCTTTTCTGTTCGTCCCGTTCTGTCCGTGGCCGCCTTGGAAGCCGAATGGATGCTCGTACCATCATTCTGTTTCCAAGGCGGCCACGGGCCTACGAAATGATCCGTTTTCCTCCGTCCCCAAGGGGTCGCGTGATCCGAAGGGGACGGAGGAAAACGGATCACAAACAGCGGCGGCGCGTCTGGCCGAACGAGTCCCCATACCCTCGTTCGGTCAGACGCGCCGCCGCGTTTTGTTTTTGTGCCGTATAATGACCACTACCTATGACGCGATACAAAAGAAAGGTGTTTGCCCATGCAGGCACAGAAGGCGGAGGGAACCCGCGACCTTATCGGCGCCGAGATGCGCGCCTGGCAGAAGATGCAGCAGATTGCGGCCGGCGTGTTCGAGCCGTTTGGCTTTAAGCCCATCGAGACGCCCGCGATCGAGCAGGTGGACGTGTTTGTCCACGGCATCGGCCAGTCGACCGACGTCGTGCGCAAGGAGATGTTCCGCGTGTTCAGCGGCGCCAACCTGGAGCGCGTCTTTACCGAGGGCACCGACACCAAGCTCAAGCCCAAGCAGCGCTTGGCGCTTCGCCCCGAGGGCACGGCCGGTGTGGTGCGCGCCGTCGTGGAGAACAACCTGGTGCCCCAGGGCTCCACGCCGTTTAAGGCGTACTATGCCGAGGCCATGTTCCGTGGCGAGCGTCCCCAGAAGGGTCGCCTGCGCCAGTTTCACCAGGTGGGCATCGAGTGGCTCGGCGCTCCCGATCCGGCTGCCGACGCCGAGTGCATCATCATGCTCATGGAGTTCTACAAGCGCCTGGGCTTCGATCTTTCCAAGCTCCGTCTGCTCATTAACTCGATGGGCGATGCGCAGTGCCGTCCGGCCTATCGCGAGCAGGTTAAGCAGTTCATTCTCGACCACGCCGACGAGATGTGCGACGAGTGCCGCGAGCGCGCCGAGCTCAACCCGCTGCGTGCCTTTGACTGCAAGAACGACCACTGCCGCGAGATCATGGCCGAGGCTCCGCTGATGGGTGACAACCTGTGCGATGAGTGCCGCGAGCACTACGAGCAGGTCAAGCGCTATCTGGATGCCGCCGGTATCGAGTATGTCGAGGATCCCACCTTGGTGCGCGGCCTGGACTACTACACCCGTACTGTCTTTGAGGTCGAGGCCCCTGGCGCCGGCGTCGGCTCCATCGGCGGCGGCGGCCGCTACGATGGCCTGGTCGAGCTCGAGGGTGGCAAGCCCACGGCGGGCGTCGGCTTTGCTGTCGGTTTTGAGCGCGCCCTGCTGGCCCTGCAGGCCTTTGGCAGCGATTTGGGTGCCGATGAGGCCCCGTGCGTCTATGTCGCCAACGCCGGCAAGGAGCTGCGTCAGAACGTCTTTGCCATTACGCAGGAGCTTCGCGCCGCAGGTATCGTGACCGAGGCCGACTATCAGGGTCGTTCGCTCAAGGCCCAGTTTAAGCAAGCCGATAAGGTAGGCGCCAAGCTCATCTTGGTCCTGGGTGGCGACGAGCTTGCCGCCGGCAAGGTCAAAGTGCGCGACATGCAGAGCCATGACGAGGTGCTCGCCGATCTGGACAACGTCGTCGAGGCGGTTCGCGAGCGCCTGTAGCGCATCTTTTTGAGCTTCGGGCCTGCTAACGTGCCCTGCTCATGGAGAGCGATTGTTACGGGGGTGTTTCGCTTTTATGCGGAATGCCCCCGTTTACGTATGCCGCCCACCGAGAAATACGACCATTTAGGGCAAAAACCTTTGCAATGCAGAAAATACTTTTGTGTGGTAAAGCGCAATCAGTGTCGAAAGTATTTCTCAAGCGCCTATAATGAATACCGCATGTTACGTGCATAGAAGGAGGAATGGGAGGAAACGTGGCTGAGAACCTAAGCAACCAGTCTGTACCCGAAGCCGCGGCGCGCGTCGCTGCCGTGGTCAACCGCCTCGTTAACCGAATCGGCTCGAATGCCGAGTCCAGGGAGCGTCTCGCCGAGATCGAGATCCCCGAGGAGCTGCGCGACAATCTGGCGCTGTTCTTGCGCCTGGAGCGCCGTGTGCTTAGCGAGTATGATCCCGAGATCGCGGACCTGTTCGACAAGATTTTGACAGCCGAGATTGTGGTCAATGCCGGCAACCCCGGTACCTGCGCTGCCGACGAAGCCGTCGACGAGCAGGGCGTGCCCACCGCCGACGAGCCCACTGCCGTGGCATTTCGTGAGGTCGTCGATTTGATCGACAGCCTGCCGCTCGATAAGCAGCAGGTCATCGTTCGCGCCTTTACGAGCTTTTTCCATCTGGCAAACCTGTCGGAGGAGAACTACCGTGTGGCGCAGCTGCGCGAGCGCGAGGCCGGTGCGTCGACCGATACCGAGGTCGATCCTGCCAACGAGCTTACCGTTGCCTATCACCAGCTGGTGAATGAGCTGGGTGTCGAGGGTGCCAACGAGCTGCTCGACAAGCTCGAGTTCCACCCTGTCTTTACCGCACATCCCACCGAGGCCCGTCGTAAGGCCGTCGAGGGCAAGATCCGCCGTATCTCCAACCTGCTGGAGGAGCGTCCGCGTCTGGGCGGCTCCGACCTGGTGGAGAACGAGCGCCATATGCTGCAGGAGATCGACGCCCTGGTGCGTACGAGTCCCATCGCGCTCAAGAAGCCCACGCCGGTCGAGGAAGCCGATACCATCATCGACATCTTCGATAACACGCTGTTCGACGTTATCCCCGTTATCTATCGTCGTTTTGACGATTGGGTGCTGGGCGACAAGGCCGGTACTGTGCCGCCGCTGTGCCCGGCGTTCTTCCATCCCGGCAGCTGGATCGGTTCCGACCGCGACGGTAACCCCAACGTCACCGCCAAGGTGAGCCGTGAGGTCGCCGCCAAGTACTTTACGCACATGGTGCTCAAGCTCGAGGACAAGTGCCGCCACATCGGCCGCAACCTCACGCTCGAGGCTACCTACAGCAAGCCGTCGGCCGAGCTCATTAACCTGTGGAACCATCAGGTCGAGATGAGCCCTCGTTACACGGCCCGCGCCGAGCTGATCTCCGAGCACGAGCCGCATCGCGCCGTCATGCTCGTCATGGCCGACCGCCTGAACGCCACCGTCCGTCGTATCACCGACACCATGTACCACAGCGCCGACGAGTTCCTGGATGACCTGCGCGTCGTCC
Organism: Collinsella sp.; assembly: GCA_019414045.1. Lineage (GTDB taxonomy): Bacteria > Actinomycetota > Coriobacteriia > Coriobacteriales > Coriobacteriaceae > Collinsella. The sequence continues at coordinate 92,015 of DXMW01000007.1, forward strand.
AGCGTTCGCTGGCCGCCTGCGGTGCCGTCCGTGCTGCCTACGGCCCGGTCCAAACCATCATCTGGCAGGTCGAGTCCTTCGGCTTCCATATGGTCGAGATGGAGTTCCGTCAGCACTCCGTGGTGCATGCCCGCGCCCTTAAGGATATCCACGAGAACGGTATCCATGGCGACCTGCAGCCCATGACGCGCGAGGTCATCGATACCTTCCGCGCTATCGGCTCCATCCAAAAGCGCTACGGCAAGAAGATGGCGCACCGCTACATCATCTCGTTTACCAAGAGCGCTCAGCATGTGGCCGACGTCTTTGAGCTGGCGCACCTGTCCTTTGCACACGAGGAGGATGTCCCCGAGCTCGACGTGATCCCGTTGTTCGAGCAGCTCGAGGACCTCGAGGGCTGCGTCGACGTGCTCGATCAGATGCTTACGCTGCCCGTGGTGCAAAAGCGCCTTGCCCAGACCAACCGCCGCATGGAGGTCATGCTGGGCTATTCCGACTCTTCCAAGGATGCCGGTCCTACCACGGCCATGCTCGCGCTGCACTCCGCGCAGGAGCGCATCGCCAAGTGGGCAGAGAAGAACGATATCGACCTGGTGCTCATGCACGGTCGCGGCGGTGCCGTGGGCCGTGGCGGCGGCCCGGCCAACAAGGCCGTGCTGGCGCAGCCCAAGGGTTCGGTCAACTGCTTCTTTAAGCTTACCGAGCAGGGCGAAGTCATCTTTGCCCGTTACGGCAACCGCACGCTGGCTCAGCGCCATGTTGAGTCCGTTGCCGCCGCAACGCTTTTGCAGTCGGCCCCGAGTGTCGAGAAGACTAACACCGAGACCACTCAGAAGTTCTGGGATATGGCCGAGAAGCTCAACACCGCAAGCCACGAGCGTTATCTGGACCTGCTGAACACCGAGGACTTTACACCGTGGTTCTCGACCGTGACGCCGCTGACCGAGGTCGGTCTGCTGCCGATCGGCTCGCGTCCCGCCAAGCGCGGCCTGGGCGCCAAGTCGCTCGATGACCTGCGTACCATTCCGTGGATCTTCAGCTGGAGCCAGGCGCGCATTAACCTGGCCGCTTGGTACGGCCTGGGCACCGCCTGCGAGCAGCTGGGCGATCTTGACCAGCTCAAGGCTGCCTACCAGGAGTGGCCGTTCTTCCGCACCTTTATCGACAACATCGAGATGTCGATCGCCAAGACCGACCAGCGCATCGCCAAGATGTATTTGCACCTGGGCGACCGCGATGATTTGTCCGAGAAGGTCTTCACCGAGATGCAGCTCACGCGTAAGTGGGTCCTTGCCATCGTCGGTGATGAGTGGCCGCTGCAGCGTCGTCGCGTGCTCGGCTGCGCCGTTCGCGTGCGTAACCCCTACGTCGACGCTCTGTCCATCGCCCAGGTCCGCGCCCTTCGCGAGGTGCGCATGAATCAGGACGAGATGGCCGAGGAGAAGAAGGCCGAGTACATGAGCCTGATTCTTTCGACTGTGACCGGCGTCTCGGCAGGATTGCAGAACACGGGGTAATCGATAGCCCTGTAGTCGTCCGGGCCCGCCATTAGTTTACTTTTAGGCACGTCCTCGGACATGCAAGAAGCCCTCGCTGCGCACTTCGTGCGGCGAGGGCTTCTTGCGTCCTGACGCTCCTATTTGGCAAGGTGTTTTTTAGAATCCATTTTGCGCTC
>DXMW01000008.1 GCA_019414045.1 Collinsella sp.
CGTACATGTACGGATGAATGTGGGAGGTGTTCGGATAAAGTCGATAATCAAGGGTCGAACTCATCGAAATGCTCGAAGTTCCATTTTCGGACTAATCGGTAGAAAGCTGTGATAAACTAACTCACGCATTGCGTGCCCGAGTGGCGGAATTGGCAGACGCAGTGGACTCAAAATCCACCGTTGGCAACAACGTGCGAGTTCGAGTCTCGCCTCGGGCACCATACATGCAAGTGAGCGTTCAAGGGGGTTGCGGCCCCCTTTTTCGTGCCGAACTCGCGTGAGCGCGCGAAGCGTTAAGTAAACAGGCCTGTGGCCTGTCTGTAGCGGAGCGTGGCGAGGGCGCCACGCGCCCGAAGCCCGGGGCTTCGCGAAGCGAAGGCCCTTCGAGTCTCGCCTCGGGCACCATACATGCAAGCGAGCGTTCAAGGGGGTCAAGGCCCCTTTTTCGTGTACGTAATGTGATAACGCGCTGTACGTGTTATTATTCGCAAGGCGTTGTTCCCGCAATGCCCTAAAGAGGAACCCGAGGGTTCCCACCTTTTGGCGCCAATGAGCAGCTGACTGGTCATACAAATTAGATTCTCTTCCTCAAATCGAGGATGTCTATGTGTACGACCTGGTTGCTGAGAAGCGCCGGGTTATTTTTTTATGAATGGAGGTAGGGAAAATAGCTAAGTCTGATGACACCCGCATCAACGACGAGATTACTGCATCTTCGTGCCGTTTGATTGGCGTCGATGGCTCTCAGCTCGGCCTGTTCGCCATCCGCGATGCCCAGCGCGTCGCCGACGATCAGGGTCTCGACCTGGTCGAGATCGCTCCCAACGCGGAGCCGCCGGTCTGCAAGGTCATGGACTACGGTAAGTTCAAGTACCAGCAGGCCATGAAGGCCAAGGCTGCTCGTAAGAACCAGTCCAAGGTCGAGGTCAAGGAAATGAAGTTCCGACCCAAGATCGACGTTGGCGACTACGAGACCAAGAAGGGCCACGTTCTGCGTTTCCTCAAGAAGGGCGCACGCGTTAAGATCACCATCATGTTCCGCGGCCGTGAGATGGCTCACCCGGAGCAGGGCCTTAACGTTCTCGAGCGTCTCGCCGAGGATCTCAAGCCTTACGCTACGGTCGAGTCCAAGCCTAAAATGGAAGGCCGTAACATGCTTATGCTGCTCGCCCCGATTAAGGGCGCCTTCGATGAGGATAAAGCGGCAAGCGATACCAAGTAACTAGTGTTCTGTAACCGATTAAGGAGTATTTCATGCCTAAGATGAAGTCCCACAGCGGCACCAAGAAGCGTTTCCGCAAGACTGGTACCGGCAAGCTTATGCGCGCCAAGGCTTTCAAGAGCCACATCCTGAGCAAGAAGTCCACCAAGCGTAAGCGTGGCTTCCGTCAGGAGACCGAGATCGCCGCTGCCGACCGCAAGGTCGTCAAGTCGCGTCTCGCCTAAGTTCGCGTTCCCGTTTTTCGTTTTACCGTCTAGGAGTTGATAGAACATGGCACGTATTAAGCGCGCTGTTGCCGCCAAGAAGAAGCGCCGTACCGTTATGCACCGTGCGAAGGGTTACTACGGTGCCGCTTCGCGTACTTACAAGCATGCTAAAGAGCAGGTCCAGCACTCCCTGCAGTATCAGTATCGTGATCGCCGCAACAAGAAGCGCGAGATCCGTTCTCTCTGGATCACTCGTATCAACGCTGCTGCTCGTCTGAACGACATCTCTTACTCTCAGTTCATGCACGGCCTGAAGGTTGCCGGCATCGAGCTCGACCGCAAGGTCCTGGCTCAGATGGCTTACGAGGACATCGAGTCCTTCAACGAGCTGGCTACCATCGCCAAGAAGGCTCTCGAGGCCTAATAGGTTCTCTTGAATCGCTAGGGGAGTGTCGCGTTGTGCGCGGCGCTCCCTCTTTTTTATCGAAAGCGCTGGTCTACATTGCTAAAAGCGCGGGTAGATAAACACTTACAGGTGACCGATCTCTATATATTCCTGAACCAAAGGGTCATCATCTGATACGTGCGGAAGATCCACACCAGTCTTTCTATTACCTATAGAAAGCAATATGTTGTGTAGGACTTGTGAAGAGTGGAATTGACGTCCCACAGGGCTTCGCGGTCTGGCAATATATCTCCTTGCCGCGCGGCCCGGTCGGACCGGATCAGCCGCTAAGCGTGCACCTTGAGAACCGGATACTGCGAGGATGGACACTTACTTCAGTGTCGCATCCGGGCAGACATCGAACCATTTGAAATGGTCTAACTTGGATT
>DXMW01000009.1 GCA_019414045.1 Collinsella sp.
CATGGTCGTGGGCATCATCGGCGCGTTCTTCGGCGTGCTGGCGTAAGGGCCCGGCTGCATAGATTTTCGTTGCAACCTGGAAAGGGGATGGAGCAGGCCTATGCCCTCCATCCCCTTTTTGTATAGAAGGAGTTCGTATGTTCGCGAAGGATCGCGAAGCAATGCGCCTGACGCCGGCAGAGGTCAGGCTGATTCTTATTGAGTCCCTGCAGTGGTGCGCCAACAACGCGGTCTACTTTTTGGGGCTTATCGGTGCGGCCACGTATGATCTGGCTGGCACGGCCTTTTTGGTTGCCGCCATTACGCTCGTGCGCAATCTTATGACGTCGGTGGGCAATATGGTGTCGGGCTCGGTCATCGATCGCTTTGGACCGCGCCGGACGTCGTTTGTGACGTGCGTGATTACGGCAGTGCTATCGCTTGGCGTGGGGTTGGCGCCGTTGTCTGTCCCCGGGCTTGTGTTTGCCGCGTGCGTCTTGGGACTTGCGGGCGGCTTTATCAACACCTGCACGCATGCGTTTCCGGGATACCTGGAGTCGACCACCGAGGGCCGTACCCGCGTGAACGGCCTCATGGTGTTCTACAGCAATATCGCCTATACCGCTGGCCCGCTGCTCGGCGGTGCCATCGTGAGCTGTTTTGCCACGCAATCGGTCTATCTGCTCATGGCGGGCATGATGGGTGTGGCGGCCGTGCTCTCCTTGGGCTGTCACGAGTGTGTTGCTCCCGCAAAAGGGGAGAAGCCGAAGGGCGGTATTTTGGGCGGCATGGCCGAGGGTGCGCGACTTACGTTTCGCGACCACGACCTGCGCCTCATCTTTATCTCGGGCTTTTTGGGTTTCTTTGCGTTTGGCGCGTTCGATTCGCTGGAGTCGTTGTTCTATCGCGATGTGCTCAACGTGGATATCGTCTGGCTGGGCTGGCTGTCCTCGGTCGTGGGCCTCACTTCCTCGGTGGGCGCGTTCATCCTGACCAAGCTTTCTGCCCGCCATGTCAACCTGCGATTGCTGCTCGGCGCGCTCATGGCCGTGGGCATTGGGTCCATGGTGTACGTGGGCACCGATATGCTGGGGGTCGCGATTATCGGTCAGGCGATTAACGGTCTGGCCTGGGGATTCCTGGAACCGCTGCAGATGATCTTGATTCAGGAGCGCGCCGACATCAAATACCTGGGGCGCATTACCGGCTTTGTGCGTTTTGGCCTGATGAGCGCCGGCGTGCTGCCGCTGCTGGCGGCTCCGTTTTTGGCGGAGGCTTTGGGCGTTCAGGCGGTGCTGTTTGGGGCATCGACCATTATTGCGCTGGTAGGAACGCTGTTCTTTGTCACACAAGGGAGGCGCCAGAGGCGTTAGCTATACATTCAATTCTAATTTAATACCACTCACCAGAGAATTTCGACCGTTCACCGAGGATTGGAGCAGATTGATAAGTGGTATTAAAAACACATTAGGTGTATGTCTATAATTGGTATCGAAAAGAAACGCGATGTATAGAGTTGCGTGCAGGACAGAAAGGAAAAGCCATGAAGGAAACCGAGAAGATCGAGATCATGCACTTTAGCCAGGAGGGCTACGTCGAGGACGGCAAGAACGTCTACGAGGCCGGCAAGAAGATGACCGCGCTCGCCGACAAGGTCGCCGACGAGGGCTACGACGC